>JALHMW010000004.1 GCA_022843845.1 Archangium sp. | reverse complement strand
CGCCACCAGCCGAGCCGCCCCCGGCTTCGCCACCAGCCGCCGAACCTCCTGCCGCGGCGCCACCCGCAGCGCCCGCGCCACCGTCGTTCACCGTCTGAGCGCAGCCATTGGGTGCTGCGGTGTCGGTACACAGACAACTCTCAGCGCAGTGCTGGCCTTGATCGCAATCGCGATTGTCGACACATGGGCTTCCGATTGAAGACAGGCACCCACACGCCAGAACTGCGCAGACCAACAAAGATGTACGGCTTGTCATGGAACGACCTCAGGTTCGGCGGAGCGTCAAGACTGGTCTATGAAAGTCTTTGTCAGTGGTGTCAGGGCGTGAAGCGCACGCCCGACCCCGTCACGGTGGCCGAAGGAACCTCGAAGGACGATTGCACGCCCACGGTCCCCGTCGAGTCCTCGATGCCGACCGTCGCGTAGATGCCATTGGGGCGTTGAGCGACATTGCCGCCATTGTTCTCCATCGAGCAGTAATGAAATTCGATGACATTCGTCGTCTCGAAGAGCTTGGCCTGAAACCGCAATCTCTCGGGGCCGGCTGTCGAAGAAAAGCTCCAATTGCTCCATTCGATCGTCAGCCTCCGGCCAGGAGCCGTGCCTGAGATGAGCGCGCTCGCGCGACTTCCGTTCGCCGGCAGAGCCTCGAGCGCATCCCAGAAGGGCGCAATGAAGTTGTTCGGAATCGCAGCCGAAGGAATAGCCACGTTCGAGACGGGAATCGGAGTCTGGAGAGGACCCGCCGCAGACGGCCAGAACTGCGCGAAGCCTTTCGTGTGGACGGAGTAGTGCGTCGCGCTCTGCCCAAGCACGGTTGCGGTGAAGCCAACCGGCAAGATGCTGGTCGACACGTTGGCGCCGCTCAGCATGAGGTTCGACGCGACAGACATGTCATCGCATGCCGCGCCGATCGACGAGAGGCTGTAGCTCGGCGACGTGAGCGTGATTGAGAGCGAATAGTCACCAAGCCCCGTTCGTGTGCTCGTCTCGACCAGCACCAGCACGGTGCGCGCGGTGGAAGTGGTGTTGATGAACGTTGCCCGCTCACTGCTCCCGACTGCGATCGACGTCGAGGCGGACCCACTCGCGAGGCAGGTGGGTGCGGCGGCTGCACAGCTCGCCATGTCGGCGATCAGAATGGTCGGGTCCCATGCTCCTGAGGTCGTCGTCACCGTTGCAGTGAGCTGTTGGCCAGGAGCCATCGTGACGGCGTGCACGGCATCTGCCCAGCTCGTGCCGAAGCCGCAGCCGCTGCCTGTCGCGGTCCAGTTGTAGTCATTGGCGCGACCGATCATGGAACCCGTGATGTTCGAGGAGACCGTGACCGGTGTTCCAGGGAACTCACACACGTCATTGGGCGGAATCGGAACAGTGGTGGCTCCGATGCTGAACGTCGTGGCGGGACTCGAGGTGACGTACGAGTCGACGATGATGAAGTAGGTACGAGGCTGGTTGCTGGTGTTCGAGAACTGAACGGTGTCGACCCCGCCTCCTCCACCGCTGTCGTTGTCAGCTCCGGCGACGCACACGCCGTTACCGCAGCCCACCGAGCTGTCCACGACCGAGACGACGGTATCGAGCGTCGAGTTCTCGGCCGTCACCGAGATGGTCGCCTGATGAAGCGCGGGGACCGTGAAGGAGTAGGCCCGGTCGAGCCCGGCGACAGGCTGCGGGAACGTCGTGGCGCACTTCGTTCCTCCCACGTAGTCGTTGGTGAAGTTGACGAGCGTCTCACCCACCAGCGTGTTCCCGGCGACCAGCGGTGTCGCCGTGTTGCACCCATCGCCCATCGGTGAGGTGTCGACCGTCGCGCTGATTCCGAATTGGCCGGCAGACGTCGAGAAACGCCCGTCGACGACGGCGAACACGTCCATGGGACTCGCGGTGCGGTTGACGTACATCGCCTGCTCCGGGGAACCCTGTCCGCTCACTTCCGAAGACGCACCACAGCGACGTGCGGCGCAGTTCGCTGGCGAGGTCGAGACACTCAGACTCACGTCAAGGGACGAACTGGGCGTGACGGTGAACGTCACGCGCTGATTCGAACCAAGCCCAGTGTAGCTGTAGGCAACGTCGGGGCCGTCCAACCCGAACGAACTGCCAGCACAGTTGGTGCCAGTACCGGAGTAGTCATTCCAGCGCGTCGTGGAGGACAGAGGCACGGCGTTCTGGGCGCCGCCATTGAGCGCGATCGCTGACTCACAACGCTCACCAGCAGGAAGGGGCCCGACATTCGTCGTGAGTGAAAAAAGGCCGGAGCGTGGGTTGAAGCCAAAACCCTTCACGATCGTGAACGCAGTCTGCGCCGCACCTGTGTCGTTGTAGAAGACGGCCCGATTCGAGGCCGTTGAGGAGGCATCACTTCCAACGCACACTCCCTGGGTCCCGCCATCGACGAGGGTGCCGCAATTCGCGATCCCCGAGACGATGTTGAGCGTGGCGGACCAGACGGCGCCGGTGGTCGGGTGTGCGGTGTTCAGCGAGGCCGTGAAGTACTGACCAGCGCCGACGCTTCGGCTGAAGACCTGGTCGGGAACGCTCGCGCCGAACGTCGACGACTGGCCGCGACACCCCGTCGCTTGATTGCTTTCAGGTCTGTTGAAAGGAGACGTGAAGAAGAAGTCGGCCCGCGCACCGGTGGTGTCGCCCAGATAGAGACCATTCTGCAAAGCGATCGCCGTTGAGCAGTCCTCGCCAGGGAATGCTGCTCCCCCTGCTGAGCCACCGGCCGCTGAGCCACCGGCCGCTGAGCCACCCGCCGCTGAGCCACCCGCCGCTGAGCCACCGGCCGCTGAGCCACCGGCCGCTGAGCCACCTGCCGCTGAGCCACCTGCCGCTGAGCCACCGGCCGCTGAGCCACCGGCTGCTGAGCCACCGGCCGCTGAGCCACCGGCCGCTGAGCCACCTGCCGCTGAGCCACCTGCCGCTGAGCCACCTGCCGCTGAGCCACCGGCCGCTGAGCCACCGGCCGCTGAGCCACCTGCCGCTGAGCCACCCGCCGCTGAGCCACCTGCTGCTGAGCCACCCGCCGCTGAGCCACCCGCCGCTGAGCCACCTGCTGCTGAGCCACCCGCCGCTGAGCCACCCGCCGCTGAGCCACCTGCCGCAGCTCCACCCGCCGCCGAGCCTCCAGCTGCATCGCCTCCAGCAGTGGAGCCACCCGCCGTCGACCCACCGGCCGCCGAGCCTCCAGCTGCATCGCCTCCGGCAGTGGCGCCACCGGCTGATCCGTTTCCGCCGGCGCTCCCGCCGCCAGTCTGAGGGCCGCACGCATTCGGGGCCGAGGTGTCTGCGCAGAGGCAACCGCTCGCGCAGTGCTGGCCCGGGTCGCAGTCACGGTTGTCGAGACATGGGGAGCCGAGTGTCGAAAGGCACCCGGAAAGAGCCGCAATCACCACCAGACAGAATCCTCGACGCATGCACTTCACTTCAGCGAAGGCGTCTGGAGCGGTCAATGCTCGCGGCATGGTCATGTTGCTTCACGCTTCGAAGACGAAGGCGTGTCAGCGGAGCACGTTGAATGAGAGGGAAATCCCCATTCCGTCGGAGAAGAAGATCGGGTTCACGACGAGCCCGCTTTGCTCAGGCGGCTCGGGGCTCCGGAACAGCCAGAAGAGTCCACCTGCCACCGCGAGGAGCCCCACGCCGGCCGCAATGGCAACGGCAGGGACGCCCCACCGCGTCAGCTCGAACGTCGAGGCAGGCACCGAGCGTTGCTCCTGAGGAATTCCGCGTGCGGCTTCATCATTCCAGGTCTGTCGTGCGCCGAGTCCCGCGACCAGCAGGCTTCCTCCGGCAATCGCGATGACAGCCCCGGCCCCGATGAGCACGAGAGGGCCGGCACGAGAAGGCTTCGGCTGCCCGGGCGGCGAAGCGGCTTGCTTCACCTCGGGCACCGGGGCCGGGGACGGAGCCGGAGCCTGGGTGACCTGCACTGGCACCGGACTTGGGCGCGCAGCTGGCACGGCGATCACCAATCGCTGGCCGGTCGCAACGTCGAGGGTCGCCTCCCAGGTGGTGCTTCCCGGGCTGACGGCGACGACTCGAACGGGGCCTTCGCGAACGGCAACCACTGCGCCGGCTGCCACGGGTTGGCCATTCAGCGTCACCGTCACATCCGCTGGGGCCAGCACCTCGACCCGGCCCACGCGCTGGTCCAGGGCCTTGAGCCGCGATTGTGCAAGCTCGACTCGGTCGTACTCCCTGGTCCGCTTCGCCCAGGTGAGCCCCTCGTTGAACAATGTCCATGCTTCGACTTCGCGGCCCAGCCGCTCCTGGCAATCGGCGATGTTGAGGAGTGTTCCCAGGCCCGGTTCGAGGAGCTGAGAGCGCTCGAAGCTCTTGAGCGCATCTGCAGGCCGACCCTCTTTCAACTCGGCTCGACCGCGCTGGAACCACTCGATGGCGGTGGTCGGTTCCGCAGAAAGCACGAGCGAGAGGGCAAGAATGAGCACGGGGGCGGCCTACCACGCCGTCGACCACGAGACAGCAGCGCCGCCCGCGGTGAACCACGCGCTGACGGCAACAGGCTCCGACAGGCCGAACCAGGTGAAGCCTGCTGCGCTCGCGAGGACACCCGTGACGATTCCGATCAGCGAGGCGGTGTACAGCGCCGAGAAGCCCGCCGACTTCACCCAGGTCTCCTCGGCCAGCGTGTAGGGCGGCGACAGTGACGCCGACCCTTGATCGCGCGCCTGTTGGAAGCGGGCTGTCTGATTGAGCATCACCGCCAGGCCGGCACCACTCGCGACAGTCACTGCCAGGCCTGAGATGCCCAGCAGTAACGGCGCCAGGGGTTTTCGCGTGTCGACGGCCTTTCGCGTCTCGACGGCCCCAAGCTGCGAGGCGTCGACCGGCTGCGGAGCCGACGGCGCCGCGCTGGGAACCACAGGCGGGATTGCCGCCTCGACCTTCTCAGGCCTCAGTGGGGGCAGCATCAGCGTCACCGTCGTGCCCTTCGCGACCTGAGCGACCAGCGTCGAGGTGATGTGGCCCGGCGCGCGCCACGCGATAAACACCTCGCCAGGGTCGACGGGCGTGCTGACCGGGACCGCGCCGATGGGAATGAGCTCTCCAGCAACCTCGGCGGTGGCTCCTGCGGGAATCGGCGGCGAGCTGCGAAGACCCAGGAACCCGACGCGCGCCTTCAAGGACGCGACTCGTGCCCGGCAATCGCTCTCGAGCCGAGCTGAGCCAGACCGCTTTGCGAGTTGGGCCGCCTCCTGGCTGGCATAGAGCGCCAGCACCAGACGACCCTGAGCCTCACGCGCCTCTGCGAGACCCAGCCACAGCTCGGGTGTCGCAGACCGCGAGAGCGCGCGCTCCCAGGCCTCCACTGCCTGCGTGTAGCGCCCGCTTTTCATGGCGTCGCGAGCGGCCTGTTCCTCGACAGAGGCCGCAAGGACCATCACCAGCAACAGCGTCTGCATGACTGCAGTCTACTGTATCCGATCGAGGGGGTCGCGGTTCGGGGCGGGGTCTGCAGGGGGCGCCGCTGGGCCCACGGGCGTTGGTGTCTGGCCAGTCGGCGATTTGGGCGTTTGCCGATCCGGGGCTCGCTTCGCGGCGCTTGGTCTCCGCCCGGCGTCGGGAGGCGCTTCGAGAACCGTCGCTGGCTCGGAGGGCGAGTCGCCGAGGAAGAGATTCGCTGGCTTGATGTCACGATGGACGAGCCCCTTGCGGTGCGCTGCTTCAAGACCTCGGGCGGCTTCAGCGACGAGAAACGCGGCAGCACCGACGGGGAGCGGTCCATGCGAGAGCACAGCGTCGAGAGGCTCGCCTTCGAGTTTCTCCATCAACAGATAGATCGAGCCGTCTTCGAGTCTTCCGGCATCGAGGGTCTCCACGATGCGTGGGTCGCCAGTGCGTCCGGCCGCAGAGGCCTCGCGCTGGAGACGGACGAGGGCTTGCTCGTCATTGGCCACGCCTTCGTTGATGACCTTGAGCGCGCGGCGGTGAAGGTCATGAGGTGTTCAACCTCGTAGACCTTGCCCATCGCTCCCGCCCCGAGCACCCGAATGACCTTGAGTTTTCCGAGAACGACGTCGCCTGGAGACAACACCGGCTCACGGTAGCAGGTCGTTTCCAGCCGTTGCACAAACGTCGCGGGTCGCGCTCGTGCTGCCCAGCGGTGAAGAACCTTGCAGCGCTCCGTCGGTGGCGCGATGTCTTCACCCGAGGGAGATCCACCATGGCCCGTCGACTGTTCCCCCGTCTGAAGCGCCTCTCAGGACTTCGACCCACCGCGCTCGATCGCCGCACCGTGCTCGCCGGTCTCGGCGCCTCGTCGCTCTTCGCCTGCGTGAAGCGCGACGGCATGATTCAGCCTTCCGAGTCCGCGCCTCGCGTCGCCGTCGTCGGAGCAGGCCTCGCAGGGCTCTCGTGCGCGACGCGGCTGCTCACGAAGGACATCGGCGTCACCCTCTACGAAGCCAACACCCGCGTCGGCGGCCGCACCTTCACCGATCGCACCAGCTTCCCCGGGCGCACGGTCGATCTCGGCGGTGAGTTCGTCGACTCCTGGCACGATCAGCTGCGAGGGCTCGTCTCGGCGCTCGGCCTCGAGCTCGATGACACGTGGGAAGACGACGGCGTCTCCGAGGTACTGGCCACGATTCAGGGCGACATCCTCGACGAAGATCAGCTCGAGCTCCTCGAGCAGCAGATGAAGGAGCAGATCCTCGCGGCCCTCGTCCGCCACCCGTTCGATCCCATGAGCGTGACGTACACACGGTCCGACGCGTTCGATCGCGCCATCGACGCGATGTCGGCCGCCGAGTGGCTCGAGCGCAACAACATCGCGCGGGACAAGGCGCGCACGGTGCTCGAGGCGGGCTTCGTGTCGCTGTACGGCGGTGGACTCGAAGAGGCGAGCGCGTTGGTGCTGCTCCAGGAGGTCATCGGTTCTGGCCCCGAGAGCGACGAGCGTTTCCTCGTGCGTGGCGGGGCAGGGCAGGTGGCGGAGTTGCTCGCGCAGCGTTTCCCTCCCGACGTGGTGAAGCTCCAGCATCGGCTGGTCAAGGTGAAGTCGCGCACCGACGGCAAGGTGGAGCTGACCTTCGACGTGGCCGGCCAGATGAAGACCGAGACGGCCGAGGCGGTGGTGCTCGCGCTCCCGTTCTCGGTGCTCCGCGAGGTCGAGATCGACGCGCCGCTGTCACCCGCGAAGAAGAACGCCATCACGAAGCTGCACTACGGCGCGGGGAGCAAGCTGTGTGTCGGCTTCCGCGGCAAGCCGTGGCGCGCGCTCGACGCCTCGGGCACCGTGCTCAGCGACTCGGGGTTTCCCTACTGCTGGGACGAGACGCGCATGCAGGACACCGAAGACGGTGTCATCACGTTCTTCACTGGCGGCTACGAGGGGCGCGTGCTCAGCCAGGTCGATCTGAACGTGCAGCGGGCCGGGCTCATCGAAGTGCTCAACCGCGTGTTCCCAGGCGTGCGCAACGCGGCGAAGGCCGAGAACGTGCTCGTCACCTGGGCCGATGAGCCGTTCGCGAAGGGCGGCTACGCGCTCTACGCGCCGGGGCAGGTCACCTCGATGCGCGGGTGTGAAGGCGAGCCCGAAGGGAAGCTCTTCTTCGCCGGCGAGCACACCAGCCTCGAGGCCCAGGGCTACATGGAGGGCGCCGTTCGCAGCGGCGTGCGGGCAGCCAAAGAGGTCCGCGCGCTGTTGGATTGATCTCCCGACTCAGACGGCGCCGAGCCTGGTCAGGCGCGCGCTTCGACGAACACCTCGGCGCGCTCCATCGGCCGGAACACGCTGCCGGGCGTCGCGCGGTAGTCCGAGAACCCGGCCTGGCCGAGCAGCTGACACCACTGGGTCAGCGAGAAGATGCGCACCTCTTCGAGCCCGAACACGGCGTTCTCGACGAGGTCGATCGCCGCCCAGCCGAAGAGGTGATCGCGCCGCGGGTCGACCAGCACCAACAGCCCGCCCGGCTTCAGCACGCGCCGCATCTCGCACAGCGCCTTGAAGTGATCCGGGTAGTGATGAAACGAGTTCGTGCAGACGATCTTGTCGAACGCGCCGTCCTTGAACGGCAGCCTGCCTGCGTCGCCCCGGAGCAGTCGACCACGCAGGCGTGACTCCTTCTTCGCCGAGTCGATCATGCCCTGCGAGTAGTCGAGGCCGATCGCCACGGCGCCTGCGTCGCTGAGCTGCGCCGCTCCGTCGCCAGGCCCACAGCCGAGGTCGAGCACCACCTGCCCTGGAACGACGCGCAGCCGCTCGATGGCCATGCGCTGAATTCGCCGCAGCTCCCGCCCGAACAGGTTGTTTCGATAGAACCTCGACCAGACGTCGAAGAACCGGCCGTGCTTGTGGAGCCGCTCGTCCATCGAGGGCAATTCACCATGCCCACCGCACGAATTCCCGCCCTTTCCGGGGGGAGGGCCCCATGCAATGGTCCGCCGGCTCAACCGTTGCTGGACTGTTGTGTCTCTTGGCGCACTCCTTTCGAGGCGCCCACGACGTGGAGGATGGGATGGGATTCCTGAACAACCTGAAGACCGAGGCGAAGCGCAACTTCATCGCGCGGGCCGACGACGCCAAAGATCAGATCATCTACAAGTTCCCCGAGCGGAACATCCGCATGTTCACGCAGCTCACCGTGCAAGCGGATGAGATGGCGATGTTCGTGAAGGACGGCGTGGTCGTCGGCAAGCTGGGCGCCGGCCGCCACAACCTCGAGTCGAACAACATTCCGTTCCTCTCGAAGCTGCTCGAGAAGGTCACGGGCGGCGACCTGTTCATCGCCGAGATCTACTTCGTCAGCACCCGCGAGTTCACCCAGACCAAGTTCGGCGGCCCCATCGGCGACGCGCGCGACCCTGAGACGGGCCTCGCCATCGGCACCATGGTGTACGGCGACTTCGCGCTGCGCGTCACCGACCCCGAGAAGCTGATCATCGGCATGGTCGGTCTGCAGCGCACCGAGAACGAGGGCTTCGTCGGCTGGTTCAAGAGCCAGGTGATGAAGGTCATCAAGGATCGCATCGCCGAGCTGCTCGTGAAGAAGAAGTGGCCGCTCCTCGACGTGACGTCGGGCGCGTACACGGAAGAGATCGAAGAAGAAGTGCTCGGCGGGATGGACAAGCACACCTCGAACTACGGCGTGAAGATCACCGCGTTCGGTAACTTCACCATCAGCATCAAGCCCGAGGACGAGGCGACGCTGAAGAAGCTCTCGAAGGACGTGGCCTACTCGCGCCTCGCCGGTGGCTTCCAGCAGTACGCGCAGGGCCAGGCGATGCTCGGCGCGGCCGAGGGCATGGCGAAGGGCGGCGGTGAAGGTGGCGGTGGCTCGGGCAACGCGCTCGGCGGCATGGGCATGGGCATGGGCTTCGGCATGGCCCAGATGTTCATGAACCAGCAGGGCGGCCAGCAGCAGGGCCAGGGACAGCAGGGTCAGCAGGCGCCGCAGCAGGCCGCGGCTCCGGCCGGCCCCTCGGTCATGGACAGGCTCAAGCAGCTCAACGAGCTGAAGACGGCCGGGCTGCTCACCGACGACGAGTTCGCCTCGAAGAAGGCCGAGCTGATGAAGATGCTCTGACGGCTCTCTTGCCGTTCGACGGCCGACGCCACGACGCCTCACCGGTGTCGTGGCGTTCGTGTATCTGTCGCCTCATGAACTGCCCGCGCTGCGCCGTCCCGCTGGGAGACGTCACGCCCGACCAGAAGATGTCCGAGGTGCGCGGCCTCGGCTGTCCGACGTGCGCCGGCGTGTGGCTCGAGCAGAAGGACCTCGAGCGGCTGCAGGAGATCGTCGAGGTGACGTGGTTCGAGCTGCGGCACATCCCTCCGCCCGACCTGCAAGCAGAGCTGCTGACCTGCCCGCGCTGCACGCCCGCCCGGCACCTCAACAAGGTGCAGAGCGATCGGGATCGCAAGGTGGTGCTCGACGCGTGCGAGCACTGCCACGGCGTGTGGCTCGATGGTGGTGAGCTGCACGCGATTCAGGAGAAGGGCGTCGCATCGGCATTGCTCGACGCCGTGCGCTTCTTCATGGGGAAGCGCTGACGCCAGCGTCTTCGGGCGCGATGCGCTTGCCGCCGGTCGGCCAGGGTTTCGGCATCCACCGGGTCTCGGGAGGCGGGCCCGCATCGATGGCTCCACGAGGCCCGATGCGCGCGTGAGGCCAGGGCCGCGCTGTCCACACGGGCGGCTCGACGGGGCCTTTGGGCTGGGGAAACGGCGCGATGACGACGCCACCGTCGACGGGCAGACCGACCCGCGTCACCTCGATGGAGCGTTGCCAGAAGGACGTCAGCGCAGCGCCGAGCCGGGTGACGCGCGTCTCGAGGGGCACCGACGAGCCGGTGCTCCAGAGCTCGACGAGATCCTTGCCGGCGCCTGCGCTTCGAAACCATGGGCCGCCCGCGCTGCGGTTGAGCTCCCCACGCAGGTGTTCGGCCATCAGCATCGAGCGGATGGTCGTGGCCGAGCGCAAGCCGTCATCGGAGTCGAAGCGCATGCGCGCCATGTCGGCCTCGGTGTGGAGCACGCCGAGCGCGCGCGTGAAGATGGCGGCGGCCCGGCTTCGCGACTGAGCGTCGTTGCGCTCGATGCAGTCGAGGCGCACGAGGAAGGCGGCGGCAGCACGGCGCGCCTGAAAAAGCCGCTGCACCTGCCATGCGTCGATGACGATGGGCCGCGCAGCCTCGGGCACGCCCTGCGCCTCGAGCCACTCGGCGTCCCCGGGCAACGTGGCGAAGAGCTCACCGGTGGCCTGCGCGAGCGCGGAGTCTCCGAGGCGCTCGTACTCGAAGCGGCCTGCCGTGACGTGTTGCAGGGCCAGCGCGATGCCCAGCTCCGAGAGGAGCAGCTGCTGGTCACGCAGGCCGCCGAGCGGCCGGAAGCTGGTGCGCACGTCGGCGGGGCCACCCGGCGTCACCGTGAGCGGGAGCGGGTTCTTCTTCACCGCCTCTGACAGGTCGAGCGTGAGGCCCTTCTTTCCGTAGAGGCCGAGGGCGCCGAGGGTCGCGATGGCGCGCGGCGCGAGCTCCTTCTTCCCGAAGGCCAGGTCAGCCTCGGCAGACCCGCGCATCAGGCGAGGCAGATCGGCGCGCGTCAACGTCGCCATCGGCAGCTTCGTGTCAGCCTGGTTGAGGCGCTCGAGCGTCAGCCTCCACGCTTCGCTGGTGAGCGCCAGCACGCCCTCGGCCACCTGGCGCATTGCCTCGGGCTCGACGTCACGCTGCTCGGCCTCGAACGCGAGGAGCGTCTTCGGCGCCAGCAGCCCGACCAGCCGCGCGTCACCGGTCGCGTCTCCCCGCTGGAACAGGAGCTGCTCTGCCGCCAGAAGCGCCTCGGCCCGCTTCGCGTCACGTGCCGCCAGCGCCGCGTCGAGCTTCTCGGCGGCCGGGAGCGACGCCGTCCACAACGCTTTGCGCTTGAGCGCGCTCTTCTCGGTCGCCAGCAATCGGTTGAGGTCTGCCCACCGCACGTCCTTGCCATCGAACGTGAACGTCGACGTCGACAGCAGCGTGGCGACGGCGTCTGCTTCAGCGGTCGCACTTCGCGAGACGGCCTCGGCCTCGAGGAACACGGAGAGGTGCTCCAGCGCGAGCTCGTCGTCGGCGCCGCGCTCCAGCGCCCGTCGCAGCATCGACAGCCGCTCGGTCGTCAGCAGCGCGTCACGCTTCGTATTGAGCGTGGTCCAGTCGATCGGCGCGCCTGAGGTCCAGTGATTCCAGAGGGCGGCGTCGACCGCGCGAGACCAGTCTCGGGTGTCGTTCGAGACGCTGGTGGCCTGAGCGCGGAGTCGGCCGAGCTCCGAATCGACGACGCCTGCGTCTGCCGCCGCGCCGAGGTTGACCTGCACGCTCGAGTCACTGCGGGGACACGCGGCCAGGCCCAGCACCGCGACGACGACGAGGGAGGGAGCGCGTGACGACATGGGGCGCACTGTATCCGCTGCGACCAGACCGCGAGGTGCCATCGTCTCGAAGCCGCTCCTCGTGAAGCCGCCCGCTTCGTGACAAGGAAGCCACCGTCATGCCGACCCCTGCTCAGTGGGCTGCCGCGCGCGCCCGACAGACGATGTCCGCGGCGATTCGCGCCTTCTTCGTCGCCGAGGGCTACCTCGAGGTCGAGACGCCCTGCCTGATTCGAACGCCAGGCCTCGAGCCGCACATCGACCCGTTCGAGGTGCCCTTCATTCCTCAGACGGACGTCGGCTCGAAGCGCTCGCTCTACCTGCACACCAGCCCTGAGTACGCGATGAAGCGGCTGCTCGCCGACCCCGGGTGCCCACCGCTGTTCCAGCTCTGCAAGACGTTCCGGAACGGTGAGGTGTCGGGGCACCACAACCCCGAGTTCACGATGCTGGAGTTCTACCGGCCGCACGCCGACTACGGCGCCATCATGGGCGACCTCGAGCGGGCCTTGAGCGCTGCCGAGACCGCCGTCGCCCCTTGGCGCGGGTGCTTCACGAAGACGCCCTACGAGCGGTTGACCGTGCGCGACGCGCTGCTTCGCTACGCCGAGATCGACCTTCGCCAGCACTTCGATGGGCTGTCGCTCAAGCGGGCCGCTGACGCGCGCGGCGTCTACACGGGCACGTCGACGAGCTTCGACGACGTCTTCTTTCACATCTTCCTCGAGCGGGTGGAGCGCCAGCTGGGCATGGAGCGGCCGACCTTCCTCATCGAGTACCCCGCGTCGATGGCGTCGCTGGCGAGGCTCAAACCGGGAGACGACTCGGTCGCCGAGCGGGTGGAGCTGTACGCGCAGGGCATCGAGCTGGCGAACGGCTTCTCGGAGCTGACCGACGCGGTCGAGCAGCGAAAACGCCTCGTGGAAGAGCAGGAGCTGCGTCGCTCACTGCAGCGGCCGGTGTTCGAGCTCGACGAGGCGTTCCTCGAGGCGGTGGGGAGAATGCCGCCCTCAGGTGGAATCGCGGTGGGCTTCGATCGGGTGTTGATGCTGATGTTGGAAGTGACGCAGATTGCCGACGTGCTGCTGTTCCCTGCAAAGGACTTCGTGTGAACGAGCTCTTGAGAACGCTGGTGTCGGGCGTGGGTGTGGTGGGCCTGACGGGCACTGCCTCGGCCGCGGTGAGCGCGCTGACCTTCCTCGACGAGCGCGCGCCTGATCCCATCCTCCAGGTGTGGGCCGACTCGACGTTGCGCGTCTCGGGTGTGCGGACGGCCTGCCGTGGCCTCGAGAACCTGCCGCCGGGGAACTTCGTGCTCGCCGTGAACCACCAGTCGAACTTCGACGCGATGGTGCTGTTTCGTCACATTCGGCGGCACATGCGCTTCGTCGCCAAGCAGCAGCTGCGGCGGGTGCCGGTGTTCGGCTACGCGCTCGAGCGGGCTGGCAACGTGTTCGTCGACCGCACCGGTGGCGATGGCGACAAGCAGCGCCTCAAGGACGCCGCGGCCCATGTTCGAAATCGCGTCAGCGTCGTCTTCTTCGCGGAAGGAACCCGGAGCGACGACGGCGTGCTCAAGCCGTTCAAGAAAGGCGCGGCCATCATGGCGCTCGAGGCGCAGGTCCCGTTGGTGCCTGCGGCGATCGCCGGCACGTACGCGATTCTGCCGAAGGGCACCGTCGCCATTCGCCCGAAGCCCGCGGCGCTGGTGATCGGCAAGCCCTTCGAGACGAAGGGCCTCGGCGTCGAAGCGCGGGAGTCGTTGACGCTCGAGGCGCACGACGCGGTGGCGAAGCTGCTCGACGAAGCCAACGCGATGCTGCCGACGATCTAACGGCCCGCGAGCCGCGCGAGCGGACCGGCCAGCACCACGCGGCCCTGCAACGCGCGCGCGAAGAGATCGCCGTGTTCGGTGAGGCGCTGAAGCACGACGCTCCGAGAGAACGTCTTCGGGTCGAGTGCTGGCGTCACCTCATCCCACGAGAGCGGCGTCGACACTGGCGCACCATCGACCGCGCGCAGGGAGTACGGCGCGACCAGCGTCTTGCCGCGGAAGTTCTGCAGGTGGTCGAGGAAGAGCCGGCCGCGGCGCTCCTTCTCGTCGTGCGAAAGGCTCACCAGGTCGGGCACCAGCTTCGCGACCATCGCGCAGACGCCTTCGGCGAACCGATGTGCGTCGTCGAGGCTTTGCTGGGGCGCGAGCGGCACCAGAATGTGCAGGCCCTTCTGGCCGCTCGTCTTCACCACGCTGTCGACCTCGAGGAGCTCGAGCAGGCGGCGCACGGCCGTGGCGATTTCGATCACCTGCGGCCACGACGTCGAGCGGCCGGGGTCGAGATCGATGACCGCCCAGTCAGGCTCGAGCAGTGAGCCGACCCGCGTCGACCAGGTGTGAAACGTGAGCGCCGCCTGATTCACCATCCACAGCAGCGCGTCGACGTTGCCGATGAGAAGGCGGCGGTCATCGTCGATGGTGGCCGCGTCGAGGTAGTCGGGCGCGCGCGGCGGTGGCCGGTGTTGGTACCAGGTAAAGTCGTCGATGCCGTCCGGCCAGCGTTGCGCCACCACGGGCCGGTCTCTGAGGTGCGGGAGGAAGACGGGGGCGATCTCGCAGTACCACTCGATGACGTCGCGTTTGCAGACGCCGTCGCGAGGGAACATCACCTTGTCGGGGCTGGTGACCTTCGGTGGCGTCGAGAGCGAACGACGGAGCGGAAGTGGCGCAGGCCCGGCGCTGATCGCCAGCGGCTGGCCTCCCTTTCGGCTAGCGATCACGCCGGGCAGCTTCAGGCCCCTGACGCGGGTGAGGACTTCGACCGGCTCGCCCTCGAGGACGTCGGACCAGATGAGCGGAGGCGGCAGGAGCGGCAGTCGAGTTCTGCGGTCATCGACGTCGCTCAGGTCGACGTCGTCGAGAAACAGAACGTCGGACACCATGAGCACCGGCGCCGGGCCTGTGCCCTTCGTGACTCTCCGCTTGAGCGCCTCGAAGTCTGGCCGACCGTCAGCATCGAGCACACAGAGCGTGCCGGTGAGCACGACGGACTCCACTGGAAGATCTCGAACCGTCAGCGCGATGTTCTGACACGGGCCCGTCCACTCACGCAGGTCGTCGGCGAAGACGCGCACCTCGCCCGCTGCTTTGACGACGACGACGCGATGGCCGTCCCACGCGACCTCGAGCTGCCACGGAGCTGCGTCGTTCTTCAGGTCCTCGACGCGTCCTTCGCGCAGCTCGGGCAGCCGAGAGCGCGCGGCAAGCTTCCAGGCCGTCCAGCCGGCAGACTGTTCAGGGCGTTCTCGTCGGCGACCGGCCACGCGGGACAGGCTACCGCGGCATGAAGGAGCGGCCGCGTTAACTGCCAGGCAGCCACGTGCCCCCGAGCATCCGGTACACAGCAAACCAGGTGTACGGGAAGAGGAGCACCGCACTCGCGAGCCCTGAAGCCACGGCGCCAGCCAGGAGGAAGAGCCGCTGGTTCGCAACCAACGCCCAGGCACACCAGACGAAGCCGCCCAGCGGCGCCACCAAACCGATGAGCGCTGCAATCACCCTGGACATCGACGGGCTGTAGGCGCCGAAAATATCGAGACCGGCGGGTACCATCGTCACGGCAGCGAAGAGCGCTCCCACAGCGAGGATCGCATGAAGGGTGTCGCGCACGGCCTCGCTGCTCATCGTTTCAGCAGGTGACGCGCTTGTCGCCCCGCCGGCATCGCGGCATGACGGTGTGCCATGACGCCCATCGACGAGCTCGCCACCATCCTCAAGCCTGCTGGCGCGGGGCTCTACCTGGTGTCGACGGGCAAGGCCGAGCAGCAGGCGCTGCAGCGGTCGCTCTATCGCGTGTCGACCGACACCGAGGTGAGCCACGCGTTTCGGAAGAACCTCGAGAAGGTGGCCTCGGCGCGTGGCGTGATGATGGGAATTCCGTCTGACGTCGGCGCGGGGTTTCAACGTGGCGCCAACCTCGGGCCGCAGGCGATTCGGTCGCGGCTGCTGGAAGACGAAGCCGGCTGGCCCGACAGACTCGACGCACTCGGCCTCGTGGATGTCGGCGACGTCTTCGTGGTGCCGCAGTTGCTCCATGACGACATGCTCTCGGTCGAGCAGCTCGAGACGAGCCGCGCCGCGCTCTACCCGGGCGTTCCCGGTGCCGCGACACTGCCCGTCTCTCCGCTCTCGATCGCCGAGCGCGCGTGGGAGCTGCTCTTCCGCCTGAACCCATCGCTCAAGCCCTTCACGCTCGGCGGCGATCACTCGACCGCGTGGCCCGTCGTTCGCCCGCTCCATCACGCCCGCGGCGGCGCGCCCTGGGGCATCGTGCAGTCAGACGCGCACACCGACCTGCTGCAGCATCGCCTCGGCGTGAAGTACTGCTTCGCGACGTGGAGCTGGCACGCCAACGAGGTGCTCGGACGCCAGGGCCGCCTCACGCAGGTCGGCATTCGCGCGACGGCCCGCACGCAAGAGCACTGGGAGACGTCGACCGGTGTGCGCCAGTTCTGGGCGAAGGACGTGCTCGACAACCCCGACCGCGCGCTCGACGACGTCCTCGCTCACGTGAGGTCGACCGGCGTGAAGGGCGTGCTCTTCTCGAACGACATCGACGGCACCGACGCGCGCTGGGCCGACGCGACCGGCACTCCGGAGCCTGACGGCCTCGAGCCCGACTGGGTGAGCGCGCTGATTCGCCGGCTCGGCGCTGAGGTGGGTCTGCTGGGCGGTGACGTGATGGAGGTCGCTCCGTCACTCACCCGAACGCCGGAGAGCGCGCGTCGCACCGTCGGCCTCGCCGCCCGCTACTTCCGAGAGACCGTCGCCGCGGCGCTGGGCTGAGGCTCGAGCCCGTGGAGCGGTTCAACGCCGGCGAGGCATGAGTCCTCCAGCACCGGCCAGCGCGGGTGCGAGGTGGCGCTGCCCCGCTGAACGAGGCGGCGCTCGAGATGCTCAACGCTCGGTTCTCCGCGGCGAGTGTGGCAGGGTGCGCGCCCCATGAAGCAGCTGCTCGCCGTCCTCTCCATCGCCGTCGTCGCCGGTCTGTCTGGCTGCAAGAGCCCGTGCCGCCAGTTGTCGGAGCGTCAGTGCGACTGTCAGGCGAGCAGCTTCGATCGCAACACCTGCCTGCAGCGCGCGGCGACCAACGAGTCGACCTTCGCGCCGACGGCTGGAGACAACCAGCGGTGCGCCGAGCTCGTCGAGCAGTGTGACTGCCGCCTCGTCGACACGCCCGAGGGAAAGCGCAAGTGTGGCTTCGCGCGAAGGCCCGCCTGTGACGCCGACCTCGACGCGGGCTGTGTCGAAGACGGCGGTTACTGAGCGGTCTGCGTCACAGCCAGGGTTTGAGCCACTCCATCGAGCGGGCCCAGAGCGTCTCCTGCGCGGCTTCATCGAGGGCGAGCTGGCTGGGACGCCGGGGCGATGCATCGTCGTGGTAGTACTGCCCCGTCTCAGCGCCTGCGGCCGCCGACATCGCGCAGTGCAGGCTGGCGCAGGCTCCTTCTTCCGGTGTCCGCATGAAGCGCATGGCGATCTGCCTCAACGGCGTCGGCGCAGCCCGCCAGATCTCCGACGCGATGACGCCCGGGTGCACGGCATAGAGATGAACGCCGCGGTCCTTCCAGCGCCTGGCCAGTGCGAACATGAAGAGCATGTTGGCCAGCTTCGCGCGTTTGTACTCGGGGAAGCCCGAGAACGAGCTGGTCGTGCCGTGAACGGCGTCGCAGTCGATGGGCGTGCTGGTGCGTTCGTGCGCGCGGCTCGCGACGACGACGACCCGCGATGGCGCCGCCCGGGTGAGCGCGGGCTCGAGCAACAGCGTCAGCAGCATGTGGCCGACGTGGCAGACGCCGAACGTCATCTCGAAGCCCTGCGCGGTCGGCTGGCGAATCCGCACGAGCCCTGCGTTGTTGATCAGCACGTCGAGGCGCTCGTTCGTCGCCAGCCACGCGCTTGCGCACGCCTTCACCTGCGAGAGGTCAGCGAGGTCGAGCTCGAGGAAGTGAAGGTCCTGGTTGCCCGTCGTGCGCTTGAGCTCGTCGATGACCGGCATCGTCTTCGCGCGGGAACGGCAGGCGAAGAACACGCGCGTGCCCTGACGCGCCAGCTCAGCGGCGGTGGCTTTCCCGATGCCGGTGTTGGCGCCGGTGATCATCACCGTCTTGCCCTTCATCATTTTCCACCACCTGGGATGAGGAGCTTGCGCGCCGGCGGCTGCGGCATGCCGGCCATGATGCCCTTCAACGGAACGGACTCGACCTGCTCCTCACGAAGGCCCGCCTCTCGGAGCAACGCATTCGCCGCGACGTAGCCGCTCGCGCACGCGGCCTCGAGGAGCATGGCGGGGAAGGGCAGCTTCACCCAGTCGCCCGCGCACATGAGCCCGGCCACGCCGCTCTCGGTCTCGGGGCGGGCCGCGCTCATACCGAGATGAAACGCGGTGAAGTTGCGGTTGAGCTGAAACACCTCGTGCTTCAGCGTGTAGCCCTTCAGCTCGGGGAAGAACTGCACCAGCTCGTCGAGCAGCGCCTGCTTCACCTCGTCAGGAGCCATGGCCTCGGGCACCGCGTAGCAGTGCAGCTCGAGCACCGCGCCGCCGTGCTTCTTCGTCCACTCGGCCGCTTCGTGCTCGAAGCGATGGTAGGTGGTGAACGCGTCGAGCACCTTCACGCGGTCGGTGATGACGAACGGCGGGTAGCCCTCGCGCACGTCCTTGTCGAGCCACACGCGGAGCACCGCGTACCGCTGCCCCGGCACCAGCGCCTCGAAGCGGGCCTTCACGTCGTCGGGCACGCCGGTCGCGGCGGTCATGATGCTGCGGGCGCCCACGATGTCTGTCGAGAGCACCACGCGATCGAACGCGGCGCCGTTCACCGTGAAGCCCTCGCCCGCCTTCACCAGTGAGCTCACCTTCGTCGACAGGTGCACCTTCGCGCCGTGCTTCTCGAGCTCGGCCCGCATCGGCGCGAGGAACGCCGGCTCGTAGTCGTGCACCGGGTACTCGTACACGAGCCCGCCGTCCTGGCTCAGGTAGTAGAAGTGGAACGACTTGATCAGCTCCGCCAGCGAGAGCTTGTCCTCGTCGGAGAAGAACGCGCGCGCGAACGTGTTGAACGCGAGCTTGAGGCCGGGCGGCAGCTGCGTGAGGCGATCGAAGTCGGCGAAGGAGACCTTGTCGTAGCGCTCGAACGTCTCCTTCGCGTCGTACTCGAGGAAGACGCCGAACAGGTCGCGGGCGGGCGCCTTGAGCACGTCGCGGAAGCGGTACACGCCAGCCCTGGCGAGCGCGATGAGGTTGAGCACTGGCGTGGTGTCGAGCTTGCCGAAGCGCACCTGCGCGCCCGTCGTGCCGAGGATGACGTACTCCCCGATGCTCTGGAACCCGGTGCGCAGGCCCATCGAGCCGAGGAACCGATCGAGGTTGTAGTAGTTCGCGAAGAACGCGTGAAAGCCGTGGCTGACCCAGGCGTGTTCTCCGGGCGCGAGCTCGACCTTCCAGCTGCCGAGCTTGCCGCCGAGGTACGGGTTGGCCTCGAAGACCTCGACCTGAAAGCCGCGTCGCGCGAGCGTGATGGCTGCGGTGAGGCCAGCGACGCCGCCGCCGAGCACGGCCACGCGGCGAGGCGTCGTCAGCGTCGTCGGACGGGTCGAGTCGACGGTGTTCACCGGGACTCGATAGTTCTGCAGTCGCGACTTGATGAGGCTCCGCAAGACAGGCGGGCCGAGGAACCAGGCCAGGACGAACGACACCATCACTGTCAGCGGCAACCACACGAACCAGGGCATCGCGGCGAGTGCTAGCCCTCTGGGCTGCGGCGCTCCATGAAAAGTGTGGGAGAACGCTGTTCCGAACCTTCACCGTGCCCCGAGGGCTCCCAGCGCCATGCGCACCACCCTGTTGACCCTGCTGTTGACGACCGTTGGCTGCCAGTCGACCCAGGCGACGAGCTCGACGTCGACCACCTCGACGCCGCCTCCGGTGAAGGTGAACGAAGTGGCTGCCGCGCTCGCTGCCGGTATCACCCTCGACGCTGACGACCCGGCCACCTGCCAACCGTGTCACGCGCAGGTGGTCGCCGAGTTCCAGGAGAGCCTGCACAGCCGAGCGCACCACGCCAACGATGCGCTGTACGCGTCGATGCGAACGATGCGCCTCGCGAAGCAGGGGCCGCAGATCGCCGGTGCCTGCGCGAACTGTCACTCGCCGCGCGACACGAAAGACTTCGACTCGAAGGCCGCGCGCGCCGGAGTCACCTGCGCGACCTGTCACCAGCTCGAGGGCGTGCGTTCTGGCGACGGACTCAAAGGGGCCGCGGCGCTCATCGTGGGGCCCGAGAAGACCTTTCGCGGCCCACACGACCTCGTCAACGGGACGGCGCCGTTGCACGCGACCGGCGCGGCGCTCCCGGCCCTGGTGGACGGCACGTCGCTGTGCCTCGCGTGTCATGGAGAGGAGACGAACGCTGCCGGCGTCGCGACCTGCACCACGGGGCCCGAGTACGTCGCCTCGAAGGACGGGCGCTCGTGCACCAGCTGCCACATGGCCGAGGTGGAAGGTGCGTCGGGCGCCGTCACCACCCGGACGAAGCACCGCAGCCACCGGTTCGCCGGGCCGCATCAGCAGCACCGGCTGGGCGGGCCCGGGCTCCTTGACGATGCCGTGAAGCTCTCAGGCCGCTTCGAGGGTGACGCCGTCATCGCGGTGCTCGAGAACACCTCGCCCCATGGCTTCCCGACGGGTTTCCCGGCGCGAGTCGCGATGCTCGATCTCCGCGCGCTCGACGCGACCGGCAAAGAGCTGGGCCGGAACATCACCAGCGACCCGATGAAGGACCACCCCGAGGCGGTGTTCAACCGGGGCTACGTCGACGCCGAGGGCAAGCCGTCGCTCGCGCCGTTCGCGGCGAAGCAGGTGCGCGACAACCGCCTCACGCCTGCCGAGAAGCGCGAGGTGCGCTGGAAGGTGCCGGCCCAGACGGCGAAGGTCGAGGCACGGCTGCGTTTCTTCCTGCTCGCGCCGTTCGCGGCGAAGCAGCTCGAGTACACGGGGCCCGAAACGAAGGCCGTGCTGCTCGCGCCGGTCGTCGTCAGTCGCTAATCAGGCTCGGCGCCGACTGAGTCGGAAACCCAGCTTCACTCGAAGAACGCCGGGAGCGACGCATCGTCCAACCGCGCGAACACCACCTCGAGGTGCCTCGGGTGCGTGCGGTGCATCGAGAGCTCGGGCAACGCGTCACGCGGGAAGAAGCGCACGTCGCTCGTCTCGTGGCTGGTGCGGGCCTCTCCACCGACGAGCTCGCAGTGAAAGATGAGCTTGTAGACACTGAAGATGCTCGCGTCGTTCACGCGCTTGCCGAACACGCCGAGCAGCCGCGTCGCCTTCACGTCGAAGCCTGTCTCTTCGCGGACCTCTTTCGCCGCCATGTCGGCAGGCGACACGCCGAGATCGGCCCACCCGCCCGGGAGCGCCCACCTGCCGTCCTGGGTCTCCTTGACGAGCAGCAGCTGCCCATCGCGCACCACCGCCGCGCGCACGTCGACCTTGGGCGTCGGGTAGCCCGTCTGCGCCGAGAGGAGCGCCTTCGCGTCGACCGGCTCCGGAGCGCCGTGCAGCACCATCTCGGCGCAGAGCGCTCGAAGCAGCTCGTAGTTGTCTCGATCGTACGGGTCCTTCGAGTACGCGAGGCCCCGCTGCGAGACGGTGGTGAGGGTCTGAATCCATTCGAGCCAGCGCATGGCCCTGCGTCTAACCCGAGGCACGACGCGCGGCATGGGTCCGTGCTGTAACTCGCGACCATGCGCCGTCTCGTGATCGTCGTGGCCGCACTCCTTGGCTGTGCTCCTGCAGTCCCGACGCTGTCGACGTTCGCGTTGCCGGTGGAAGGAAAGACCCTCGCGGTGAAGGCCGGGTCGGTGGAGCTCCTCCGTGGCACCTCGGGTTCGCAAGCGTACGCGCAGGCTGCGGTCCGCAACGCCCGCGCCCGGCACGAGATGCAGTTCGGCAGCTGGAGGATCACCGACGGAAACCAGGCGTGGATCGAGGCGAACGACTTCACATGGGACAGCGTCGCGACGGAGCTCGGGAAGGGGAGCTACCGGAACGCCGCAGGCGACGTCGTCGTCAGCGTCGAAGCGCGCGCGACCGAGGGCGCGCTGGAGCTGAAGTTCGCCGCGAAGGACCCCGCGATGAACCGGCTGTCTCTCTCGTTCGCCTGCTCCGAGACCGATCACTTCCTCGGCTTCGGCGCGCAGGCTGATGGCGTCGATCACCGAGGCCACACGGTCGCGCTGTGGACGAGTGAGCCCGGCATCGGCAAGCGCATCGTCGACGACGAGTACCCCGAGGCGTGGATGCTCGAGGGCACCCGCCACGCGTCGAGCTACGGCATGCCGACGTTTCTCTCGAACAGAGGTTTCATCGCCGTCGCGCAGACCGACGCGCGCGCGGTCTTCGAGCTGTGCAGCGTCAACAACACCTCGTGGCGGGTCGAGGCCTGGAGCAACACCTTCACGCTCTGGCTCTTCCACGGTGACTCGCCGGCGCAGGCGCTCACCCGTGCGACGGCAGGCGTTCTCGGCCGCCAGCCCAGGCCGCCGCCCGTCGCCTTCGCCCCGTGGAACGACGCCATCTTCGGCCCCGCCGAGGTGCGCCGCTTCGCGAAGTACCTTCGAGACAACGACGTGCCCTCGTCGGTCATCTGGACGGAGGACTTCCGCGGCGGTCGCGAGAACGCGCAGGGCTATCGACTGAAGGAGGAGTGGGATCTCGATCGCACGCTGTACCCGGACGCCGAGGCCATCGCGCGAGAGCTCGCCTCCGAGGGCATCGACTGGCACGCGTACTTCAACACCTTCATCGTCGAGAACGAGCGCATCTTCTCCGAAGCGACTGCTGGCAATCACTTCGTCAAGAACGCGAAGGGCACGCCGTACCTGTTCGATGGCGTCACCTTCAAGCCGACGGGCCTGGCGGATCTCTCGCGGGCCGAGACGCGCGAGTGGGTGAAGGGCTACCTGCGGCAGGCGCTCGACATCGGCTTCAAGGGGTGGATGGCGGACTTTGCCGAGTGGCTGCCGCACGACGCCGTGCTCGCGAGCGGCGAGAACCCGCTCGAGGCCCATAACCGGTACCCGACCGACTGGGTGAGACTGAACGCCGAGGTGCTCAAGGAGCGCGACCCCAACGGTGAGCGACTGCTCTTCTTCTCGCGCGCGGGCTGGTTCGGCGCCAACCGCTATTCGCCAGTCGTCTGGGCGGGCGATCAGCGCACCGACTTTCAACGCGACGACGGCATGTTCACGGTGGTGCCGATGGGCATCAACCTCGGCCTCTCGGGCGTCTCGACCTACGGCCACGACATCGCGGGCTACCAGTCGGGCACCAACCCAAACTCGACGAAGGAGCTCTTCTTCCGGTGGACGTCGCTCGGCGCGCTCTCGCCTGTCATGCGCACCCACCACGGCATCGACCCACGCGACAACTGGAGCCTCGAGAAGGACGCCGAGACGCTCGCGCACTACCGGCGCTGGGCGAAGTTCCACATTCAGCTGTTCCCGTTCTTCGATGGCTTGAGTCGCGAGGCCGAAGAGACGGGCCTGCCCATCATGCGTGGGCTCTTCCTCGAGGCGCCTCAGGACCCGGCGACGTGGACGATCGCGGACGAGTACGTGCTGGGCCGCTCGTTGCTCGTCGCGCCGATCTTCGACCAGGGCGTCACGCAGCGCGCGGTGCACGTGCCGACTGGAGCCTGGGTCGCGCTCGATGGCTCCGCCTCGGTGACGGGCCCGGTCGATCTGATGGCGACCGCCGCGGTCGGCGAGGTGCCGCTGTGGCTCAAGCGCGGCGCCGTCATTCCCCGGCTGCCGGAGCGCGTCGACACGCTCGTTCCGGCTGATGCGCCGACGGTGGATCTCGATGACGTGAAGAACGAACGCGTGTTGCTGTGGGCTCCCGGTGGGACGGAGACGTTCGTGGAGCGCGATGGCACCAGCTACGCGTCGACGCCTGGTTCAGAGAGCGCTTTTGCTGAAGCAGGCGCGCCGTTGCCGGACTGCGCGAACGCGACGCAGCGCGGGTGCGTGGCTCGAGGGACTGGGCGCATCGTCGTTCGCCTTGCTGGTGCAGGTCCGTTGTCGGGTTCGCAGGGCGTCCTCACCATCACCGGGCCTGCCCGAACCATCGACGTCGAGGTCGTCACCGCGCCATGAGATATCTGATCATCATCGCGGTCTTCACCACGGCGTGCGCCACCAGCGGCACGGTCATGAAGTCAGGAGGCTCCATGGACGTGGTCGAGAACCCCATCGTGCAGACGGGCAACCCGGTGCTGCGGGCCCGCGCGAAGGACGTGCCTGTCGAGCAGATCGCCACGCCTGAGTTCCAGCAACTCATCGTGCGCATGACGGACGCGATGCGGAAGGCTCCCGGGGTCGGGCTCGCGGCGCCGCAGTTGGGCGTCTCGCTCCGCGTGTTGGTGCTGGAGGACCCCGAAGCGTTGCAGCTCTCACTCACGCCGCAGGAGCGCGACGAGCGCGAGCGAACGCCTGTTCCATTGCGCGTCATCATCAACCCGACGCTCACCCCGGTCGGCGAGGAGCGCGTCACCTTCTTCGAGGGCTGTCTCTCGGTCGCCGGGTTTGCTGGCCTGGTGGAGCGGTGGCGTGAGGTCGAGGTGTCGGGCCTCGACGAGAAGGGTCAACCGCAGACGTGGCGCGTGCGTGGCTGGCCAGCGCGCATCCTGCAGCACGAGGTCGATCACCTCGACGGCACGCTCTACGTCGATCGCATGTTCACCCGCTCGTTCGGAACGCTGCCGCAGGTGAAGGCGCTGTACGGCGGCAAGCCGATTGCCGAGGTGAAGCAGTTGCTCGGCGTGAAGGAACCGCGCTGATAGCAGTGGAAGCCACGTTCTTCTCAAAGGCGTGGCGCTTGTTGGCGTCACGTGGCGCTGGTGCGCTGGCCGCGTCAGCGCCCGCCCTTCGGCGAGTCGATCTTGATCGTCAGGTCGTCGTCAGCGTCATCAGCAGGAGCCGATGGCGGAGGCCCGCGCAGCGCGTCGTGCAGCGTCTTCGCCTCGTGAGGTGCGTTCGGAACCCGGGGCACCGGCCCGCGAAGAATCGGCAGCCGGCGTGTCTCCACCTCATCGATGGGCACCTGGTCGGCACGTTGCGCCATGAGCGCCCGAAGCGTCCCCGGCCTGACGGTCGTCTCCGAGGCCAATTGCTCCTGTACCTCTTTCAGGCGCGACAATGCCTCGTTGGCCGAGCCAGGTCTGGCGCTTGGTTCCTTCTCGAGCATCGACGCGACCCATTCTTCGAGGGCCGCGGTGACCTCGCCACGCACCGAGCCGATGGGCGGTGGCCGGGTCAGCAGGTGATGACGCGCCAGCTCCATGACGTTGCCGTACGCAAATACCGGGCGCCCGGTGATCAACAGCCAGGCGATGCAGCCCACCGAGTACAAGTCGCTCTGAGCCACCGTGGCGCCGTTCAGTTGTTCAGGGCTCATGAAGCCCAGGCTGCCAAGCGTCATCTCGGGAGCAGTGAGCGGCTCGCGCTCACGTCGAAGGGCGACCCCGAAGTCGAGCAGCTTGACGGTCCGTGCGCTGGGGCCGCGGGCCACGAAGATGTTGGTGGGCTTGAGGTCGCGATGAATCACCCCAGCGCGGTGCGCGGCTGCCAGCGGCGCGAGAATTCCCTCGAGCAGACCGAAGACGTCACCGAGCGAGAGCGGTTGATTCGTCTTGATGAAGTCGTGCAGGGACTGGCCCTCGAGCAACTCCATGACGAGGTAGGGCCGCCCGTCGGGCAAGACGTTCGCCCCGAAGATGTCGATGATCCCGGGGTGCCGAATCGAGTTCACTGCGCGCGCCTCTTCGAGCAGGCGCCTCGCTTCCGTGAGTGACTCATGCGCCGCTCGCCGCATCACCTTGATGGCGACGCGCTTGTGAATGATGGGGTGGACCGCCTCGAACACCTCACCCATGCCGCCAGAGCCGAGCGCCTTCACGATCTCGTACTCGCCGATAGTGGCGCCACGCGCGAACGACATGCGAGGAGAGCTACTCCATTCGAGCGCCCTACACGGTCTTCAATGGCGACGCGCCGAAGCCCGAGCCTCGAGCGGGCGTGCTCCCGAGGCGATCACTTCTCGGTGCGCCGCAACCTTTCGCCGCTTCGCGGGTTGGAGCGTCCATGCGAACTGCGATCGCCTCGGTTCTGGTCTGTCTTGTCGTTGGGTGTGGGATGCCGACGCAGGTCGTCGACGGAGGCGTCGATGACGGGGTGGCGCAGGACGCGGGCGCGCCGTTGGACGCCGGTCTCAACTGCAACGCGGGCGCCGCCGAGGCAGCCGACGTCGTCTTCACCGAACGGGGTCCAGTGCGTGGCCAGGTCTCGGCGAACGGTCGCGCCTTCCGCGGCATTCCGTACGTGAAGCCGCCCGTGGGCGCGCTGCGCTGGCGACCGCCCGAGACTGACTCGGCGTGCTGGCCGGGAACGCGTGAGGTGCTCCAGTTCGGTGCGCAGTGCCCGCAGATCGTCCAGGAGCAGGGCGGTGGGTTCGACGCGGGCGCGCCGGTCGAGGGCTCGGAGGACTGCTTGACGCTCAACGTCTTCACGCCGCTCGGTGTCAGCCGCGACGCGGGCCTGCCGGTGATGGCGTTCATTCACGGAGGTGGCAACACGGGCGGCTCGGCGTCCGAGTCGTTCGGGGCGGCGCAGGTCTCGCTCTACGACGGCACGCTCCTCGCGCAGCGCGGCAACGTCGTCGTCGTCACCATGCAGTACCGGCTCGGCGTGCTCGGCTTTCTGACGATGCCCGTGCTCGACGACGAGTCTGATGCTGGCGTCTCTGGGAACTACGGCCTGCAGGATCAGCAAGCGGCGCTGAAGTGGGTGCAACGCAACGTCGCCTCGTTCGGCGGAGACCCCGGTCGAGTGCTGCTCTTCGGCGAGAGCGCGGGCGCGGTGAACACCTGCACGCACCTCGCGATGCCGGGCTCGGCCGGGCTCTTCCATCGCGCGCTGGTTCAATCGGGCTCGTGTGTCTCGGCGCTACAACCCGCAGTGCGTCGCGCCGAAGCCGCGCTGTGGCTGCCGGGCACTGGCTGCAACACCGCAGGTGACGTGCCTTCGTGTCTGCGCGCGTTGACGCCGGAGCAGTTGATTCGCGCGTACCCCGTGCCCGTCGTCGTCGGCGGCCGTCGCCCGCCGGTGAGCTGGGGCCCCGTCGTCGATGGCACGGTGCTCCCGCAGGTGCCGTTCGACGCGCTTCGCGCCGGTGCCCATCACAAGGTGCCGCTCGTCATCGGCTCGAACACCGAAGAGACGGCGCTCTCGATGCCTGCCATCACCACCGAGGCGGAGTACCGAGCCGCTGCAAGCGCACTCGTGGGGCCGACGCTCGCCGACCGCGTGCTGATGACGTACCCGACGGCGACGTACGGCACACCGCGCCGCGCGCTGATTCAGGTCACCACCGACGCCTTCTTCGGCTGTCAGGCGCGCCTCTCGACGCGAGCCGCGGCCCGTGGCCAGCCTGGCGTGCCCGTGTACCGGTATCTGTACTCACGAGCCCTCATCCCCGCGCGTGGGGCCTTCCACGGGCTCGAGCTCGCCTACGTCTTTCAGAAGCTGAGCGAGGCGTTCCCCAACGCACCGGCCGGCGATCTCGCGGTCGAGGCGTCGATGCTCGGGTATTGGACGCGCTTCGCCGCGACCGGAGACCCAAATGGTGGAGGCGCGCCGGGGTGGCCGGTCGTCTCGGCGACAGAGCCGTTCCTTCAGCTCGACGCGACGATCACCACGGGCGCGGGCTGGCGGAACGCCGAGTGCGACTTCTGGGACGCGGTGGCCGGCGTGATGATCCCGCCGCCTCCCTGAGTCCACTTGCTGGACCCAAAGGAACTCTCTAGCCTGCTCCATATGCAGCAAGTCCTTGTGGAACTCGACGATCGAACGATGGCCCGACTGAACCGGGTGGCCCCTCCAAGTGCACGGAAGCGCTCGGAGTTCATTCGGGAAGCCATTCGTCGTGCCCTGAACGAGCGCCTCGAACAGGACATGGAGCGTGCCTATCGAGAGCAGCCGCAGGATGGGGCTGAGACCGACCTCGACCCGGCCACCTGGGAAGCAGCTCCGCCGAAGAAGAAGCCAAAGACAACGAAGGCGAAGCGTTGAACCAGTACGAACTCTGGTGGGCTGACCTGCCTGCGCCGATCGGCCGTCGACCGGTCTTGCTGCTCTCTCGCAATCAGGCCTATCGGATTCTGAAGCGGGTCACCGTCGCCGAGATCACCACCACGATTCGGAACATCCCCGTCGAGATCGAGCTCGGTCCCGATGAAGGCCTGAAGCGTGCGTCGGTCGCGAACGTCGACAACCTTCATGCGCTCGCCATCAGCAGGCTGTCGTCGAAGATCGGCGAACTCTCAGAAGAACGTGCGTGGGATGTCGAGCGTGCGTTGGGGTACGCCTTCGACATCGACCGGCTCAAGGACCCTTGAGCCTCAGGCGCGCTCGACCGGCACTTCGAGCTCGTAGAAGACGAGCGCCGCGTCTCGCTTCGCCCAGAGCCCCGCGCCGATCTGCCTGAAGTGCGGCGCCAGCAGCTTGCGGTACACCGCTCCCGAGCGCTGATGCACGCGCGTGTCGGTCAGGTCGGTGTCGACGTTGCCCGCGACGTCGCGCTTCGTGATCGCCTCGAGGTAGAGAAAGCCCTCGCACCCCGCGGCGAGGTTCTCGATCGCTCCGGGCAGCCCCGCGTCGTCGACGTATGGCAGCACGCCGTGACAGACGACGAGATCGAACCTGCGCTCCGGCCGCCACGTGCGGATGTCGGCCTGCTGGTGCCCGTAGCGTTTGCAGATGGAGCGCTCCATCTCGGTGCCGAGGTACCGCACGTGCTTGCGGTGCTTCTTGAGCCAGGTCTTCCACCAGCCCACGCCCGCGCCCACGTCGAGCACCGATTGGAGCGGCCAGCCCAGCCACGCGATGAGCCCGAGCACGCCCTCGATGAGGTGCGCGTGCCGGGTCTGATCGTAGATGCGCGTCTCGGGGTTCTCGTAATACCGGCGGTAGTACTCGGCGTCGAAGGCGACAGGGCGTGAAGTCACAGGTGCTGCTTTCACCTCACGAGCCGCGGCGCTTCAACGTCAAGGTGCCTGAGGGGCGAGGCGTCGCTATATTGCCAGAACTCATGAGACGAACCTGGTGGGCTGTGTTCGCGGTGATGCTGATGGGGTGTCCTCCCGGTGGAAGCGGCGGAACCGGGGGCGGCTCGGCAGGAGGCCTCACGCTCGTTGGCGGCGGCTCGACTGGCGGCGGCACCGCGGGTGGATCGATCGCCGGCGGAACGGCAGGCGCATCGGTCGGCGGTGGCATGACTGCTGGCGGTGGCACGACTGCCGGCGGCACGAGCGGCGGCGGAACCGCAGGTGGCGGCGCGACTGCGCCAGTCCCCTTCCGCATCGACCAGCTCGGCTTCGACAGCCCGTGGGCTGTCATCACTGCCGATGGCGTGAAGCACGTGCTGTTCAAGGCTGCCGCGCCCCAACCAGCTGTCTTCTACGCGCACTGCGCCTCCAACTGCGCGAGCGGGACGAGCTGGGCCATCAGCACCGTTCGTGCAGCCCCAAGCGTGGTCGATGACGTGAAGCTCGCGGCTGGTCCAGACGGTCGATTGCACGCGATCTTCCGCCTGCTCGACGCCTCCTCGGCGTCCGCGCCGCAACCGCTGATCTACGCGACGTGCGCGCCTGGTTGTTCTTCGAGCTCGACGTGGACTCAGACCGACATCACCACCGTCGTCGCTGACAACTTCGCGTTGCGCGGAAGCCTCGTCGTCGACACCGCTGGGCGGATCTCCCTCCTGACCTCCTCACGGTCGTCGACGGCTGATGCCTGGCTGGTCAGCTGCGGGAGCAATTGCTCCGCCTCGAGCAACTGGCAGGCAGGTCTCCTTCGCGGCACGGACGGCTCCGAGACGCTGGCGACGCAGGGCACCACGCTCCACATGGCCCTGCTGCGCCCCGGTGGAGGCTTCGTCTACCGACGCTGCGCGAGCGGCTGTACGACCGGCGCGAACTGGCAGGAGTCCACCTTCGCGCTCATCGGGAGCGCCCGGGAGGTCTCGATGACGGTGTCGCCTGACGGCGTGATCGCCCTCGCCTTCAACCAGGGCATGGTCCAGGGCGCCGGAGCCCAGAAGCTCGCCGTGTGGACGTGTGACTCCGCTGCAAGTGATTGTCTCTCGGGAGCGACGTGGAGCGGCGTGCGCTTCGCGACTGATGACGACGGGCTGGACGCGCTCTCGCTCGTCAGCGCCACCGGCGGGCTCGTCATGCTGCACGCCACCGTCACCGACATGCAGCTGTCGTTCTGCACCACCAATTGTGGCGACGGGGCGGGCTGGCAAACCCAGGTCATCGACACCACGGCTCAGCTCGCCGCGGAGATCGACCCGCGCACCGTTCAGGGCTGCACGATGGGGCCCGCCGTTCTCGCCAGTTGGTACGCTGGCGCTGCCACCGCCGCGCTCGGTCCCCAGGGCGAGGGGCTCTTCGTGTGGAGCACGTTCATTCGTCGCACCTGCCCCGGCTCGACGTCGCCGACGCGGCTCCCGGGAGTTGGCCGTGTGCTGGTGGTCGACTGAGCGGCGCTCGCTTCTGGAGTGCCGTCGCGTGTGCACACCTGAGCTTGTGACTCCTACCGCTTGGTGTCCTTCCGGTTCACGCGCAGCACGGCCATCTTCGTCGAGTGGTTGAACGGCGCGGGGTCGGCGGGCGCCTTGCCCACGCGCGTGGCGTCGGTGCCCACGAAGTCCATCGGCGCGTCGACGCGGCGGTCGAGCGTCATGAAGCCGTCGCCGCAGAGGCGATCGAGCACCGCCTGGAAGTCGGAGCCCGGCACGAAGACGGCGTTGTTCACCGCCACCAGGTAGCCCTCGTGCGCGATGAGTGGGCGCACCTTGTTGAGCAGGCGCTCCATGTCGGCGACGAGATCGACGCGGCCCTGCTCGGTGACCGAGAACAGCGGCGGGTCGACGAACACGCAGTCGAAGAGCCGGCGCTCGCGCTTGAGCTGGCCGATGACGTCGAAGAAGTCGCCGGAGCGGAACTCGGGGCGCTTCACCGGCCACTTGTTCATCGACCACGAGTCGCGGCCGATGGTGAGGAACGCGTTGTTCAAGTCGGTGTTGACGATCTCGCTCGCGCCGCCGGCCTTCGCTGCCACGCCGAGGCTGGCCGTGTACGCGAAGGTGTTGAGCACGCGCTTGCCCGTCAGCGTCGCCTTCGCCCAGGCACGCAGGCCACGGGTGTCGAGGTAGAGGCTCGCGTCACGGTTGCGGCGGAGCGCGAGCGCGTACCAGACGCCATCTTCCATCACGCGCCGGCACAGCTGCTTCTCGTCGCCCAGCAGCATCACGCCGTTGCGCGACTCGGTGTTCTCGGAGTTGCGCACCTTCCACAGCGCGCTCTGAATGAAGGGCAGCTTCTCTTTCGCGAGCTGCAGCGCCTCTTTCGCGAGCGCCTCGTCGCCGGTCTTCGCGTCGGAGTGATCGTGGAGCACCAGCGTCGTGCCGTAGAGATCGATCGCGAGGGCGGGCAGCCCTTCGACGAAGCCGTTGAAGAGCCGGCAGGCAGCGTGGTGGTCGGCGTCGATGAGGGCCGCGCGCGCGTCGATGGCGGCAGGCAGGAGCGAAGAGAGGGAACCCATGGGAGAGCCAATGACCTACCGGCTCCCGCTCGTCAATCGAGGCGCACGTCGAGGCGGGTGCCTCTCGCGGTGGTGCGGGCGAGGAGGGCGCCGGACCGCGAGACGATCATCGAGCCGCCTTGACCTGGAACGCGAGGTCTCCCCACACCCCAGTTGGCGTTCACGATGGTGACGTCGAACTGCTTCGCGAGCGTCGTCAGGTGGCCCGGTCGCGAGTCGCCCTCGTCGTCGACCCACGCCGAGGGAAAGAACAGCACGTCGATGGCCCGCAGCACCTCAGCCGCGTCTTCCGCGAGGAAGTGCACGTCGAAGCAGACCGCGAGGGAGCACTGGAGCCCGCCGAGCTCGAATACCGGTAAGGGCAGGGTGCCCGCCGTCGCCCACGTCTCGGGCATCCACGGGTGGCGTTTGCGGTAGTGCGCGCGCACCGTGCCATCTGCCGTGACGACCACCTCGGCGTTGAAGCACTGCTGGCCGTCGCGCTCGATGACGGGACCGATCACCGTGGTGTCGAACCGCGCGGCGATCGATCGGAGCGCCGCGAGCTGACGGCCCTCGAGCGGCTCGGCGAAGCGCGAGAGATTGAAGTCGCCCGTCGGCGAGACGTAGCCGGTCAAGCAGGTCTCTGGCAGCACGACGACGTCTCCCGGCGCCTCGCGAGCGAGCCGCGCTTCGATCCACGTCACGCGGCCTTCGACGTCGTCGAAACGAGCAGGCACCTCGAGCACGGTGACGGAGAGCGACATCGCTGCGCGAGAGCATACGCGCGTCGTATAGAGCCGTGTGCGCGCGCGACTGGCTCTGGGGACGATGAACTTCGGCAGGCGAACGCCCGAGGCCGAGGCGCGTCGCATCATCGACCGGGCGCTGGAGCTGGGCGTCAACCACCTCGACACCGCGAACCTGTACGCCGAGGGTGACTCCGAGCGCATCGTCGGCCGTGCGCTGGTTGGTCGTCGCGACCAGGTGGTGCTGACGACGAAGGTCGGCGCGTGGAGACGGGAAGGGCTCTCGGCCGCGCGGATCGTCGCTTCGCTCGACGAGTCGCTGGGTCGATTGGGAACGGACTTCGTCGACGTGTACCTGCTCCATCTTCCGGACCCCGCCACGCCGCTCGAGCAGACGCTCGATGGGCTCGCGACGGTGCTCGCCTCGAAGAAGGCGCGCGCGTGGGGCGTCTCGAACTTCGCGGCGTGGCAGCTCGGCGAGCTCAACCACCTCTGCGACGCGCGCGGGCTGGTGCGGCCGGCGCAGTCGCAGGTGCTCTACAACCTCGCGGTGCGGCAGCTCGAGCTCGAGTACTTCGCCTTCACGAAGCGCTTCGCCCTTCAGACGACCATCTACAACCCGCTCGCCGGAGGTCTGCTCGCGCGTGACCCCGACGCGGCGCGGCCGAAGAGCGCACGGCTCGAGTCGAACGCGCTCTACCGCAAGCGGTACGGCTCCGAGGCGATGACCGGGTTCGCGCGGCGCTGCGCGGCCATCGGGCAGAGCGCTGGGCTCTCGCTGCTCGAGCTCTCGATGGCCTGGGTGTGTCAGCGCGAGGGCGTCGACGCGGTGTTGCTGGGCCCGGCGACGCTCGAACACTTCGACGCAGGCGTCGAGGCGTCGGCGAAGACGCTGACCCCAGAGGTGCTCGCGGCCCTCGACGCGGCCCACCGCGACTTCACCGGCACCGACGCGAGCTACGCGCGATGATCGACGTCGCCGCGGCCCTCGACACGTGGCGCGAGCACGGCTTCGTGAAGCTCGGCCGAGTGGTCGACGACGCCATGCTGGAGCGCCTGCGCACGCGCGCCGTGGAGCTGATGCTGGGGCAGGTGACGTGGCCCGGGCTGTTCTTCCAGATGGACACCGCGACCGGCGACTACCGCGACGCGCCGCTGGGGCTCGGCTGGCAGGGGCCATCGCTGAACTACCGCAAGCTCGAGAAGCTGGAGCTCGACGAGCAGTTCCGCGAGCTGATCCGCCATCCCTCCCTCGAGCCGCTCGTGCGCGCGCTCATCCCCGGCCGGGTCACGCTCTATCGGGCCATCGTCTTCAACAAGGCCGCGGGCGGTGGTTCCGAGATTCCGTGGCATCAGGACGCGGGGAAGCTGTGGGGGCTCAGTCGTGACCCCGAAGTGCAGGTGTGGACGGCGCTCGACGACGCTCCGGAAACAGGTGGCTGCCTCGAGTTCGTTCCCGGCTCGCATCGCTGGGGCCTGTCGACGCCGCTGGGAGGCGTGGTGCCCGACGACGTGGTGAGCCGGCAGAACGTCGACGCGAAGGTCGTGCGGCTGCCCGTCACGGCAGGCGAGAGCGTGCTCCTGCACAACCTCGTCTGGCATCGCTCCGGAAAGACGTCGACGGGCCAGCGTCGGCTCGGCTTCTCGGCCTGCTACCTGAGCGACGACATCTGCTGCGTTCGAAAGAAGAAGACGCCGCGCACGTTCTTCGAGGTGTTCCGCTGAGCCTCGTCAGTGCTGACGCTTCGGTCCGTTGCCAGCCAGCTGCCGGTGAAGGACGGCGGGCGGACCGATGCCGTGTTCGCGGAACGCCTGCAGCACGCGGAAGTGTACGTCGGTCTTGAAGGCCTCTTCGTACTGGCAATCGAAGACATAGGGCCGCGCCTTGAGATGGAACGCGACGTAGTCCTCGCGGATGACTGGTATCGCGAGCATCGAAATCGGCCGCGCGAGGAAGACGTACGGACTGCTCAGACACGCCTCTCGAATGAGCTCGACGGCGTGCTCCACGTCTTGATCGGTGCCGACGTAGAAGTCCATCGGCACCTGCATCTCGAGCGCGCCGTAGTTCCCGCTCGCAGTGACGTCGGTGAAGACCCGGTTGTTCGGAATGGTGACGATGTTGTGATCGAGGGTGTTCATGCGCACGCTGCGCAAGCCGATCTGAATGATGTCGCCGTACTCGCCGCCGTAGGTGACCCGGTCGCCCACCTGAAACGGCCGGTCGAACATGATGGTGATGCCCGCGATGAACGAGGCCACCAGGTCGCGCAAGGCGAAGCCCACGGCGAACGCCAGCGCCCCGCCGATGACCGTCAGGGCCGTGGGGTCGAGGCGAATGCTCAGGCCGATGATGAGGCTGAAGGCGACGATGTAGAGCGCGAACCGGACAATCGTCTGCACCTTCTGAATCGTGGGGCGACGGTTCGAGAAGCGCGCCGAGAGCCGATCTCCTGCGTTCTCCACCAGCCGCAGCAGGAAGAGCGCGGCGAGCAGAATGGGCACCGACGCCGCGACACCTCCCCAGCGGATGAACTGTGCGAGCTTGCCGAGGTCAGGCGCTTCTTCGGCGAAAGCCGGCGTCGCGCAGAGGACCCAGGCCACCGCGACGAGCGACGCCAGGCGCTTCGAAGAAACGTTCATGGGCTCTCCAGAAGATGCCGGCGCTCGAGGTGCACCATCACCGAGCGCAACCAGGGTGACGCAACGTGAAACAGACCGTGGGCCTCGACGAAGTACCCCTGCGACTGGCCCATGCGGAACGCACTCGTGACCTGGAACTCGGGCAGGCGGGTCGCAGCCGCGACCTCGCTCGCACCCGTTGGCGCCATCTGGAGCACCGCGCGCAACACGAAGAGCGACGAGTCAGGCAGGTTCTCGAGCGCGGTCGTGTCGGGCGCGACGAGCGGCCGCACCCGCACCTCACCCTGCGGGCCCTCGACGAGCGAGGCGCGCCACGCCTCGAGCACCATCGCCGGGTTGCCGCGGGCGTAGTCCCACGCCATGCGGAAGTAGCCAGCGCGCCGCGCCGTCAGCGCGTCGAGGCGATCGATCTCGTCGGCAGAGACCGGCAGCTTCTCGAGCAGATCGTCGAAGACGGGGTCGATGCCAGCCGCGGCGCTCCGAGCCTCGAGCAGGCGGCCGATCTCGTCGTCAGACCAGGGCGACAGCGTGATCACCTCATCGAAGAGCGGCCGGTTGTCGCGCGCGCGCCGCAGGTACGGCCAGATCACGCCGTCGATGGCGAAGACCCACAAGGTGCGGCTCGTCGCTTGACGGACGAGCCCGAGGAGCTCGTCGAAGCGACGCAGCCCGCCCTGCAGGGGCTTGATGATCGCGTCGGCGTCGTCGAGCAGCACCAGCGGGCCGGGGCCGTCGGGCGTCGCCACCAGGGCCTGCACTTCGGCCAGCACGGTGGGGCTCGTGCCTCGAAGGCTGCCCGCGCCGCCAGCTCTCGCTTCGAGCTGGCGCAGCAGCGACGACTTCCCGGCCCCGCGAGGCCCGACCAGCGCCACGATGCCGCCTCGTTCGACCTGTTTCAGCAGCGCCTCGAGGCGCTCGTCGGCAGGGCAGGCGAGCCACTGAGGGCTGGGGTGCTCGGGCGAGAGCTTGTCGAACACGTCGGCCGCGAGCGGGGTGGCGCCCGGTCTGGGGTCCTCTTCGCTCAGACGTTCGATTTCGCGCTTGTAGAGCCATGCGAGCCCGCGGCGCGCGACGTCGAAGCCCGCCAGCCAGTTGCGCACGGTCTTGAAGGTGCCCGTGGCAAAGAGGTGCACGACGCCCACCATCGCCGCGAAAAAGCTCTTCCACCCCGTGCGATTCTCGAGCACCCACTGCTGCACCGGGGACTTGCGCTTGAGCCGATCGAGGCGCTCGAAGACCGGCGCCCGCCACCACTTCACCAGCACGAGGAACAGCGGCAGCGCCGCGATGAAGCAGGCCACCACCACCCAGCCGAAGACCGTGCCCTCGCCCACCAGCCGGGACGTGAGCACCAGGGCCAACGAGAGGCCCACCACCACGCGGCCGACCAGCCGCAGCGAGCGCAGCCGCAACACGCCTTTGGCGACGTCGCGGCCCGACCGCGTCGAGTCGCCCGCCGCGAGCGCGTTGATGGCGTCGACGGCGAACCGGCCGACCAGCGACGAGATCACCACCACCGAGAGGAGCTGCACCTCGAGCAGCGCCGCGGCGTCCTCAGGGAGGAGCCACAGCAGCACGAAGAAGAAGGCGAGGCTCTCGATGGGCCGGTGCACGTTGCGGAGGAAGTCGAGGCCACGTCTGCGCGCGCTGGGGCGGGTGAGCCGTCGGTCGCGATCGGCCCTCGCCTCGCGCGCCTCTGCTTGCGCGAGCAGCACCGGGCTTCGTCGCCGAACCCAGAGGAACACGAGCGTGGCCAGTGCCCAGGGCACGAGCACCGAGATGACCCGCCAGATGGTCATTCCGGTTACTCCGGTGAGGCCGGCCCGGCGGAGGTCTCCGAGCCACCGCTTCGCCACCAGCAGGTGTGCGCGCAGCGTCAGCACCAGGTGCCGCCCCTCGGCTCGCGCCTGCTCGAGCGCGGTCAGCGAGAACCCGGTCGCGTCTGCGCGTTTGTCGGGCGTGAGGAAGGTGAACAGGTCGAGCCGCTCCTTGTTGAGCACGTTGCACTCTTCGAGCAGCTGCGCAGCCACCTCTTCTCGCAGGGCGCGCTCCTCGGTCTGCGCCAGGCTCAACGACTGCGCGGCAGCGTCGCGGCGTCTGAGAAGGGCTTGGGTCGAGAGCTCTGGGGCGAGCTCTGCCAGCCCGCCAGGGGCCACCTCGGGCAGCAGGCTCTGCGCGCCGTCGAGCTCATCGAGCGCGCGCTCGAGATCGTCGCGCGAGGTGCGCAGGGCACGGCGGAGCGCGTCGTAGATGGCGTCGACCTCGGGGCCGGGGAGGCCACGGGCTTCTCGCGCGCGGCGTTGCCAGCCGAACACCACGTCGCGGCGCCCGGTCAGCTCTTCGCGGCGCTCCTGGAACCCGAGGCGCGCGCTGGCGATCGCCGCCTCGAGCTCGGTGATGCGAGCGAGCTCCTCTGAAACGAGGCGCTCGGTTTCGGTTCGTGCGAGGCGGGCTGCTTCCCTGGCCTGCTCCTTGTCGAAGGCCGCCTCGCGGAGCTTCCTCGCCGGCTCGGTCTCGGTCGGGCGGGCTGCGGCGACGCGGGCTGCGTGGGTCTCGAGCAGGGAAGCGCGCTGCGCTCGAGGCAGGGCGTAGAACTCGAGGCGCGCCGCATCGAGCTCCAGTCGCGCCTGCCAGGCAGCGAGCGCATCGGGCTGGAGCGTCACCGCTGGCCTCCCCTCGACGGCGCGCCCTGCATCGGCGCGCGCGCCGGAGGCCCACAGCACGACGCGGATCCGTTCGGCGTCGACGTGGACTGCCACCTCGTCATCGAGCGGCAAGTCGAACAAACGCGCCGGCTCCACGGTCGGGTCGAGCTGACCTTCCAGCAGCGCGCGGACCTGGGCGGTGCGGGGGTCATGGGACAGTTGGCCCGCGTCAGCGCCGCCGTCGGTGCGTGCCTGCGCCGCCCCCCCAAAGAGGAGCGCGACCAGCGCAAGGTGAAGCCCTCTTCCGAGTTGCGGCCCTGACGGCATGAACACCTTTCGAGACAGCTGCCCCATGCCGGCGTGAACCCGACCTCGAACGCCGGTGGCAGACCCGCGGCTGTGACTCGTCGGAGCTCCTCGTTGCCTCGTGGAGCTCCCTGAGGTGCCCCGTCGGCTTTCTCTCTTTAATTGAGAGTGTCAATAGTCCTTTTCGATGTTTTGGCGTCGTGTCGGTTTCTACTCAAGGGGCTCTCGTCGTAAGGGGTTCGCACGCCATGGTCGCCGGTCGTCTGTCCTTCGTCATCGTCATTGCCGCTGGCCTCGCCGCCAACGCCGCACCCTGGTCGTTGTCCGAGGTCATCGAGCGGGCTTCGACGACGGCCCCAGAGGTGCAACTGGCGGGCCGGGTGCTGCAGGAAGCTGAAGCGACGCGCGTCGGCGCCGGTGTGTTCCTGCCTTCCAACCCCCGCCTCTTCGCTGACTACCGCCGCCTCGCCTCACCACCGCCCGTCGATCCGCTGAACGGGTACAACCTGGGCGTCGACGGCACCGTCGAGGTGAGCGGCGCTGGCTGGGCCCGCCTCGATGAAGCCGAACGCCGGGTGGCCCTGGCGCGCAGTGAGCTGGAGACCGCGCAGTCCTACGCGAGGGTTCGGGCCTGGCGGGGCTTCATCGAGGTGAAGGTGGCCGCACAGCGCGTGGCGAGCACTGAAGCGGCCCTCGTCATCGCGGCTCGGGTCGAGGCGGCGACCCGAGAGCGCCAGAAGAACGGAGTCGTCGGCGAGCCCGATGTCCTCGCGGCCTCGCTCGAGCACACGACGGTTCGAGTTCAGCTCGAAGACGCCCGGCGAACGCTGCAGGCGGCGAGCGCGGGCCTGCGCCAGGTGCTCGATCTCGACGCCGACGCCGCGCTCGAGCTGGTCGGCGAGCTGGCGTCTCCACCCCCTGGCGGCGAGGAGGAAGCGCTCGTTCAACGGGCGCTCGAGAAGCGGCCCGAGCTCGCAAGCGTCAAGGCGCGGCTCTCGCTCCTCGAGGCGACCGACAGCCGGCTCGTTCGCGAGGCGTTCCCTCACGTGACGTTCAACCTCGGGTTCGACGCCGCGCCCGCGTCGCCCGTGTTCGGCTACGCAGGCCTCGGCATTCACCTCCCCGTGGCCCAGCGCAACCAGGGGCCGCGGGCCGTGAACCAGGCTCAGCTCGAGACCGAGCGGGTTCGCCTCGAGACCGAGCTGCGCCGGGCGCGGCGGGAAGTCGCCAGCACCCGCCGCAGCTATCTGGCCCGCCTCACCCAGCTCCAGCTGCTCTCGAACGACGCCGTGCCCGCGGCCGAGCGCTTCGAGCAGCTGGTCGAAGAGGGGTGGACGGCAGGGCGCTTCGATCTCTTCCGGCTCACCTCTGCCACGCGAGACCTCAACCGCGTACGTCGTGAGCGGCTCGAGACCCTGCTCGCGGCCTGGACTGACTTCATCGAGCTCGAGCGTGCTTCCGGAGGCCTGAACCCATGAGTACCGAGACCCTGCCACCCACCGCCGACGCGAGGCCGGTGCCACAGATGAAGAAGTGGCCCGTTCTGCTGGGAGGGGTCGGCCTCGCCGTCATCGTCGTCGCCGTGCTCTTCAAGCCACAGGGCGAGCAGCACTCGACCGCGGCCGTGGTGCCCGAGCGCGGCACTCCGTATCTCGATGGCGAGTTCATTCGCTTCTCGAAGCAGTTCGCCGAGCGCGAGAAGCTGGCGTTCTCCGTCGCGAAGCAAGAGGTGCTCACGCCCGCGGTTCAGGTGACTGGCGCGGTCACCTACGACGCTCGTCGCGTCGCCGCGATCGGCGCGCGCATCGGCGGCCGCGTGCGCTCCCTCTCGAAGATCGAGGGCGAAGACGTGAAGTCTGGCGAGGTGATGATCGAGCTCGAGTCGGTCGAGCTCGGCAAAGCCCAGGCCGAGGTCATGAAGGTGCGGGCGCGCGAGAAGGTGGCCAAGCTCGACGAAGAGCGCGAGCGCAGGCTGGCCGACGCGAAGGTCTCGCCAGAGCGAGACGCGCAGTTCGCCCGCGCCAACGCAGAGGCCCTCACGGCCGAGCGGGTCGCGGCCGAGAAGGGCGTCGAGGCGCTCGGAGGGACGGTCGAGGGCGAGCTGGGCATTCTGCGGCTGCGCAGTCCAATCACGGGGCGAATCGTCGAGTCGAAGGTGAAGCGCGGAGAGACGGTCGAGTCGTCTGACACGCTCTTCGTCGTCGCCGACCTCTCGAAGGTCTGGGTCGAGCTCGCCGTCTATGAGCGCGATCTGCCCGCGGTCCGCGAAGATGACGAGGTCGAGGTGCGAATTCCGTCGGCCGGCCTGGAGCCCATCACGGGGCGCATCGCCCACATCAGCGAGCTGATCGACCCCGAAAGCCGGAGCGCGCACGTGCGGGTCGAGGTCGACAACGCCGAAGGGCAGTTGCGGCCGGGCCTCTCGGTCGTCGGCGTCATTTTTGCGACAGGGCCACGGCAGTCGATGCTGGTGGTGCCGCGCGGGGCGGTGACCCGCGTCGACGGCAAGCCAACCGTGTTTCTGCAGGTGAGCGAGGGCGTCGTCGAGCCACGGTCCGTCGAGCTCGGCGCGGAGGACGTCGACAGCGTCGCCGTCACCAGGGGCTTGAAGGCCGGAGACACGGTCGTGGCCGGCGGGGTGCTGGCGCTCAAGGCCGAGGTCTTCCGCTGACGAGCGGGCGCCGCGACCTCCAGGAAAAGACCCATGCTCTCTGCCATCATTCGACTGTCGGTTCAGTACCGCGTCGCCGTCGCAGGCGGCCTCCTCGCGCTGCTCGCGGCCGGGCTCTTCGCCGCGCGCACGCTGCCCATCGACGCGCTCCCTGACGTGTCGACGGTGCAGGTCACCATCTTGACCGAGGCGCCGGGGCTCTCACCGGTCGAGGTGGAGCGCATGGTGACGGCGCCGATGGAGCTCGCGCTCAACGGCGTTCCCCGGCTCGTCGAGCTGCGCAGCGTCTCGAGGCCCGGCCTCTCAGCCGTCACCGTCGTCTTCCAGGACGGCATGGACGTGTGGTTCGCGCGGCAGCTCGTCAGTGAGCGGCTGCGTGAAGTGGTGGCCGAGCTGCCCGGCTTCGTGCCACCGCCGCAGCTCGCGCCGGTCTCGACCGGCCTGGGAGAGATCTTCACCTTCGTCGTCCGCAGCGAGACGGGAGACCACTCGTCGATGCAGCTGCGCACGTTGCTCGACTGGGAGGTCATTCCACGCATCCGCTCGGTGCCGGGGGTCATCGAGGTCAACGCCATGGGCGGGGAGCTGAAGCAGTTTCACGTCGTCGGTGACGTCTCGCGGCTCAAGGCCTACGGGCTGACCCTCGCCGAGCTCCGCGACGCGCTGGCCAGGGCGCAGTCGTCGGTGGGCGGTGGCTACATCGAGCGCGCCGGAGAGGTTCAGCTCGTTCGCGGCAACGGGCTGCTGCTGAGCGAAGAAGACGTCGGCAACGTGATGGTGCGCGGTGGGCACGAGCGCGTGCTGGTGAAGAACGTCGCTGACGTGCAGGTGAGGCCCGCGCTCCGCTACGGCGTCACCACGCGTGACGGTGAAGGCGAGGTCGTCACGGGCACGGTGATGATGTTGCTGGGCGCCAACTCGCGCGACGTGACGCTGGCCGTGAAGGAACGCGTGGCCGAGGTGCAGACGGCCCTTCCTCCCGGCGTGTTGATCGAGGCCATCTACGATCGTTCTGACTTCGTGGGCCGCACGCTCGAGACGGTGCTGAAGAACCTCATCGAAGGCGCGGCGGTGGTGCTGCTGGTGCTCGCGTTGTTCCTCGGCAGCCTCCGCGGCGCCGTGGCGGTCGTCCTCGGCATCCCCGCGTCGATGTCGATCGCCCTGTTCGGCATGCACACCTTCGGCGTGACGGGCGACCTCATGTCGCTGGGCGCCATCGACTTCGGCTTCCTGGTGGACGGCCCGATCATCATGCTCGAGGCGGTGATGGCTGCGCTCGCAGGGCGGGCGATGCGAAACGAAGACGAGCGGAACAACGAGTTCGCGAAGGCCGCCGGAGACGTCGCCAGGCCGGTCGCGTTCTCGGTCGCCATCATCATGCTGGTCTACCTGCCGCTGCTGGCGCTGCAGGGCGTCGAGGGGAAGATGTTCAGGCCCATGGCGACGGTGATGGCCTGCGCGCTGTTCGGTGCGTTGTTCTACTCAGTCGTGATCTTCCCCGGCGTGCTGTCGCTGCTGATGGGCGAGGTGGACCACGGCCCGAAGTGGCTCGAGTCGCTTCGCCGGCGGTACGAGGCCGTGCTGCCAACGGTGCTGGCCTACCGCGTGCCGCTGGTGGTCGGCATGGTCGTCTTGTTCGTCACCTCGATGGTGGCGATGAGCAGGCAGGGCGCCGACTTCGTTCCCCGCATCGACGAGGGCGACGCGGTGTTGACGATTCGACGGGCGCCGTCGATCTCCCTCACCGAGGCACGGCGGCTCGACCTCGAGGTGGGGCGGGTGATGAAGCGCTTCCCCGAGGTCATCACGACGCTGGCGTTCACGGGCCGCGCCGAGCTGGCGTTCGACCCGGTGGGCAACGACAACACCGACATGCTCGTCCGGCTGAAGCCGAAGCCCGAGTGGACGACGGCGAGCGATCTCGATGGGCTCTCCGAGGCGTTCAAGCGCGCCGTGGAAGCCGAGGTGCCTGGCACGTTCGTCTCGGTGAGCCAGCCCATCGAAGATCGCACCAACGAGCTGATCTCGGGCAGCCGCGCCGACGTCGCGATTCAGATCTTCGGCCCCGAGCTCGAGGTGCTGGTCGATCGCTCCAACAAGCTCGGCGAGCTGATGAAGACGGTGCCCGGCACCGGAGACGTGCGCATCGAACGGCTGTTGGGCATGCCGAACCTCACCTTCACGCCCGATCGGGAGCGCCTCGCTCGCTACGGCGTCGAGCTGGCGTCGGTGTTCCAGACCCTCGAGAACGCGCGTGCAGGCGAGAAGGTCGGCGTGCTCTACGAGGGGCCGCGCAAGTTCGATCTGCGGCTGACGGCGCCTCCCGCAGAGGCGACGGCCGAGGGGTACGGCGATCTCTTCGTCGCGACCCAGGACGAGCAGCTCGTCTCGCTCTCGGAGCTCGGCACGCTCGAGGACACCGAAGGGCCTGCGACGGTCAGGCGCGAGGGCTTCTCCCGCACCGTCCGGGTCGAGGTGAACCTGCGCGGAAGAGATCTGGTCTCGTGGGTCGAGGACGCGAAGGCGCTGGCGGTGAGGGAGCTCGGGCTGCCCGGTGGCTACACGCTCACCTGGGGTGGCCAGTTCGAGAACTTCGAGCGCGCGCAGGCCCGCCTGGCCATCGTGGTGCCGCTCTCGTTGCTCATCATCTTCTCGATGCTGGTCCTCACCTTCGGCTCGGTGCGCATGGCCATCGCGGTGTTCTCCCTCGTGCCCCTCGCCCTCATCGGCGGCGTGGTCGGGCTGGTCGCGCGTGGCATGACGTTCAGCCTGCCCGCCGCGGTCGGCTTCATCGCGCTGGCCGGCGTGGCGGTGCTCAACGGCATCGTGATGGCGACCGACGTGCGCAGGCTCATCGCCTCGGGCGTCGAGCTCGAAGCGGCCGTGGTGGGAGGTGCCTCGCACACGCTCCGCGCCGTGTTGACGACTGCAGCGGTCGCCGCGTTGGGTTTTGCGCCGATGGCGCTCTCGACGGGTGCTGGCAGTGAGGTGCAGCGGCCCCTCGCGACGGTCGTCATCTTCGGCATCGTCGGCGCGACCGTGCTGATGCTGGCGGTGTTCCCGGGAATCCTGAGGCTCATGCTCCGCGGCTGGGAGCCAGCGCACCCAGTCGAAGTGGCGGCGCACGAGGTCCCCGTGCCGTCCGGTTCGGCGCCGACACACTCGTAGCGGCGGGCAGACCTCGGCCGGTGAGTGGAGTGGTACACCCTCGGCCGTGAGCGACCCGATCTATCTCGACTTCAACGCGACCACGCCGCTGCTGCCGGAAGTCGTCGACGCGATGTTGCCGTACCTGCGCGAACACTTCGGGAACCCGTCGAGCGGGCACGTCTACGGGCGGCGCGCGAAGGAGGCCGTCGAGCTCGCGCGAGGGCAGGTCTCGTCGCTCATCGGCTGTGACACGTCCGAGCTGCTCTTCACCTCGGGTGGCACCGAGTCGAACAACCTCTCCATTCTCGGGCTGACGCGCGCGCGGCCGGGCAGCCGGACCGTCGTGACGAGCGTCGTGGAGCACCCCGCGACGTCAGGTCCGGTCGCCGCGCTCGAGGCTGATGGATGGGCGGTGACGCGGCTCGGCGTCGACGCTGCCGGTGTCGCCACGCTCCCCGAGACGTTGCCCGTTGGCGCCTTCGTGTCGCTGATGCACTCGAACAACGAGACGGGCGTGCTGCAGCCGATCGCTGCGCTGACGACGCTGGCTCGCCGCTCCGACGCGCTGGTGCACACCGATGCGTCGCAGAGCGTGGGCAAGGTGCCGGTCGACGTGCGCGCGCTCGACGTCGACGCGCTGACCATCTGTGGCCACAAGCTCTACGCACCCAAAGGCGTCGGCGCGCTCTTCGTACGGCGTGGACTCGCGGTGAAGCCGTACCTGCTCGGCGCGAGTCATGAGCGCGGGCTGCGGCCCGGCACCGAGAACGTCGCGTCGATCGTCGGGCTGGGCGTCGCGGCGCAGCTGGCCGTGCGCACGCTGGAGGCCGAAGCGAAACGAGTCGAAGCGCTCCGGGAGCGACTGTGGGCGAGCCTCGCCGCTGCGATTCCCGGCCTGGCGGTGAACGGAGCGGGTGCCGTTCGCCTGCCGAACACCTTGAGCGTTCGATTTCCGAAGGTCGCTGGCACCGACGTGCTCGCTGCCGCACCACAGCTCGCGGCCAGCACCGGGAGCGCCTGTCACGACGGGCACGAGACGGCGTCTGCGGTCATCCTCGCGACGCGTGTTCCTGACGCAGAAGGCACCGTGCGCTTGAGCCTCGGGCGGACGACGACCGACGACCACGTCAGCCTCGCGGCGACGGCGTTGATCGCGGCGTGGCGCGGGCTGGTCGCCGCTCAGGGCCGATAGCGCAGCACCGTTCCGCTGAAGCCGACCGCCCAGATGTTCCGCGCGTCGCTCCCGTGCACGTCACGCAAGAAGCGCGTCGTCGGGCTCGTCTTGAGCGTCGGTGACACGCCGTTGAAGAAGTGAAGCTCGCCGTCGGGGCCGACGCTCCACACCGCGTCAGGCCGCGCGCCCCACAGGCCCATCACCGTCACGTTCTGCCCGACCGAGAGCGTGCGCCACGTCGCGCCATCCCACGTCGCGAACGCACCGTTGCCGCCGGCGACCCAGGTGAGTGACGCGCCGAACGCGAGCGCCGAGGTGAGCCCGCTCGTCATGCCCGTTGGCACCTCGCTCCAGCTCGCGCCGTCCCACGAGAGGATGAGCCCCGACGAGCCCACCGCCCACGCACGGGTCCCGTTGCCCGTGAGGTCGACGATGTCTCGCGTGGTGTTGCTGGCGACCGTCGACAGCATCGCGCCGTTCCACCGGAGCATCGTGCCGCCGTTGCCCGCGAACCAGACGTCAGACGCGCTCGAGCCCCACACCGCGTCGATTCGTTTGAGGCCGCGACGCACGACGCTCCAGGCCGCGCCGTCGAAGTGGAGGATGACGCCGATGTCCTGCGAAGGGTTACCGCTGCCGCCAGTCACCCAGACGTCGTTGGGACCGGCCGCCCAGACGGCGAACAAGTCGTCGCTGATGCCTGCCTGCGCCGCCCGCCACGTCACGCCGTCGAAGTGGACCACCGTGCCTTGATCGCCCACGGCCCACACGTCGTCTGCCGCGCGCGCCCACACCGAGCGCAGGTGAGTCGTGGTGATTGGCCGGCCCATCGCGTCGAGCCCATCCATGCACCAGCCGTCGGGCGGGCAGGGCGTCGGAGTGCTGGTTCCGGCGTCGGGCACCGGCAGCACGCCCGCGTCCACCGCACTGGCGCCTGCGTCGACCTCGCGGGGTCCTCCATCGAACGTCTGGCCGGCGCCGCCATCGACCGGGCGCCCCACGCAGCTGCGCGCGGCGGAGCAGGTCTCCGAGGGCCCACACGCCGAGCACGCCGCACCCGGAGCGCCGCACGCGTCGTCGTCTTCGCCAGTGAGGCACGCGCCGGTCACGTCGCAGCACCCCGGGCACACGCGCTGGCACTCCATGGTGCGCACGACGACCGCGCGGGTCTGACAGGCGAAGGACGAAGTGACGACGACAGCCAGGAGAATGAGGCGCATATCGGGAGGAGCCCGACATGGTGCCGAAGTCGCACGGCATCGCATCGTCTTGGAATCGTTCAGCTGCTTGAGGGCCGCGCTCTCCGGTGAACTCGAACAGCGCTCCGTCGTGCCGCACGTCGTCGGCTATCGTGTCGCCGATGGGTCGCCCCCTGACGAGCGCCGCCGTGGCTGCCTGGAGCGCGTCGGGCCGTGCCGTGGGCGATGCGGTGCAGCTCGATCGCTCACTCACCGCGCTCCACCGCGAGGGGACGGAGGCCTGGCCCGCCCTCGACCTCTCACTCGACGCGTTCGCCGCCCACGTTGCGCGCGTGGCGCCGGCTGACGTCGACGACGCCGGCCTGGAAGAGCTCTCTGGAGAAGGGCTGGTGCTCTGCGCCGCGTGTCTCGCTGAAGTGCCTGCCGCGGCGTCGATCTTCGAGTCGGTTTTTCTCGCGCCGCTCACCCGAGTGCTCTCGCGGGTCGACGGCAATGCAGACCTCGCGCCCGATGCGCTGCAGCGAATTCGTGCCCAGTTCTTCGCGCCAGGACCCGGGCAGACGTCGGCGTTCCTGTCGTACTCCGGGCGCGGTGCGCTCGCGGTGTGGCTGAAGGTGCTCGCGGTGCGGGCGGCTCAGAAGCTGCGCCGGGGCGCCGCCGTGAACGCCGAAGCGTCGGACGAAGGGCTCGCCACGCTCCCCGCGCCAGACGCCGACCCCGAGCTGCGGTTCTTGAAGCAACAGCATCGGCGTCACTTCAAGGCCTGCTTCGCCGACGCGCTCGCCGGGCTCGATCAACGCGAGCGCACCGTGTTGCGCATGAGCCTCGTCGACGGGTTGAGCATCGACGACATCGGGAAGGTCTACGACGTGCACCGCGCGACGGCGGCGAGGTGGCTGACCGCGGCCCGGGAGCACCTCGTCAGCAGCACGCGCACGCGACTGGCCGCGAGCCTGGGCGTGTCGGAGGCCGAGCTCGACGAGATGATGGGCGCCGTGCAGAGCAACCTGTCCATCAGCCTCGGCATGGGGCTCGCGTCACGCAACAAGTCGGATTGAGAACGCGAGTCGCAGGCTAGCCTCTCCATGCACACGCTCGAGCTCGACCTCGTTCCAGTCGGCGGATCGAAGAAGCCCCAGTGGAGCAAGCTCGCGAAGCTGCTCTTCACGAACTTTCTCTCTCCGGGCCTTCGCAACCGCATCAAGTACGTCCCTCGCACCTCGCACACCAACTCGCTGGGCTGGTTGGAGCACTCGCTGGAGCGGCAGGTTGCGAAGCTGAAGGGCCCGTTCGACTTCACCTTCGACCCCGACAAGGAATACGCGCTTTCCGCTGCCGCCGGCCTCCACTGGACCACGCTCGCCCTGGCGACGATGTTCGCGACGCGCCCGCACCTGGCGAAGTGGTTCAATGCGTTCGACATCGACTGGAGAGGGCCGACCTTCGACCTCCCGGCGCTGCTCGGCAGCTCGGACGTTCCGCTGGTGGAGGTGCTCGTCGACAAGAAGCCGTTCCTCGTCGGCGTCGTGCGCGGAAAGCCTGGAACCTTCGTGTTCGACGTCGACGTCGGACCGCAGTCGCTCGGCGCGCTGTCGAAGGCCGATGTGGCTCGCCTCGCCGCGGCTGCCTCGAGCGGGCGGTGCGAGTGTTTCCTCTGCGAGAACCTGCGGCCGAAATTCGCCGGAGCGCGGAAGTTGGCCGCGGCTCCGAAGCCGAAGCCGAAGCGCGCGGCGCCGTCGACGAAGCCCTCGCGGAAGAAGCTCCCTCTGCGTCGCAAGCGTGCCGTGTCGAAGTAGTCGGCGCTCGAAGAAGCGCTCCCTACGGCAGCGTCAACGGTGCGAGGGACAGGTCGGCGAGCTGGAGCCGCGAGAACATCGCGGTCGCCTCGGCGGCTGCAGTCGCATCCTTCGACGCGCGGACCTCGAGCAGCAGCGCGTCGAGCACGTCTGGATGCGTATCTCCTCGCACGCGCTTTGCCGTCGTGAGCGCAGCCTTTCGCTCGTCCGCCGTCGCGTCCGGCGTCCAGGCGAGGGCCAGGTGAGAGAGCACCAGCGCGCTCCCTGATGCGGCGGGCGTCCTCGCACACGTCTCGATGAGCTCCATCGCTTCGCGTCGCGCTGCAGCGTCACCGTGGCTCGCCTGGACGATCGCGAGCACCGCGCGGCTCTCGAGGGTCTCGGCGTGCTCGGCGCCGACGGCTTCGCTGCCGATCGTGATGGCCCGCAGGAGCGTCTCCACTGCCTCGTCGTACCGTCCCATGGCGTTGAGGCGTTCACCGACTCCGCGCTCCGCCAGCGCTGCGTAGCGATGCTTCGGGCCGACGAGGCTGACCACCAGCTCTCGGGCCTGGGTCGCGGCGACGAGGGCTTCGGCAGGTTGCCCACGCTGCTCGAGCGCGAGGGAGAGCGCCGCGAGTCCGGTCGCTGCAGTCACGGGGTTCAGGTCGCTCCGCTTGCGCACCTCATCGAGCGCGGCGGTGAGCGTCTTCTCCGCGTCAGCCGCCAGGCCCGCGCGCGCCTGCGCCTCACCCAGCGTCAGCCGAGCGTGCATCGAGAGCGGATGAGACGGGCCGAGCAGCGACAGCCGGAGCTCGGCCGCGAGGCGCGCTTCGTCGAGGGCCACCGAGTGGCGGCCGTGCTGCAGGTTCAGCTGCGCTCGGAGCGAGCGGAGATCGCCCGTGGAGACCGGGTCGTGCTTCGTCGTCCACTCGAGCGCGCGATCGCTGACGGCAATGCCCTCGTCGAGGCGCCCCTGCGCCGCCCGGAGCATCGTGATGGCGACGTCGACCTCGGCGCGCAGCCTGGGCCTCGGGAGTTGTTCGAGCGCAGCCTCGGCGCGCTTCACCCAGGGCTCGGCATCTCGAGGCCGCACGGTCTGCGTGCCGACGACGAGCACGTGCTGCACCGCGATGCGGGCGAGGGCTTCGAAGTGACGACCTGCTTCGGCCGCCAGCAGCGCTTCGGTCAGCACCGCCTCGGCTTCCTCGAAGCGACCGCGCGCCCGAGAGACCTGTGCGCTGGCGAGCAACGCGTCGGCCTCGACCGGCCGCCACCCGGTGGTGCGCGCGAGCTCGACCGCGCGTTTGGCGTGCCCTGCCGCGTCGTCGAGCTTCCCCGAGAGCCGCGCCGCGTCAGCCGTCATCGCCGCGACCCTGGCCTCGCGAATCGTCGTGAGCGTCGCGTCGTTCGTCGGAGGGGGAAGCAGGGTGAGCAGCTCACCCGCCAGGCACGCGTCGGCGCCTTCGAGTCGGGCGGAGAGCGCGAGCACTGCCCGCGGCTCGGTCTGAGGGAGCGCGAGCACGGTCGCCGTTACCTCTGCCTGCTGCACGCGCGCCTCGAGGCAGGTGCGGGTCCTCGTCGAGCGCTCGTCGGTCCCCGCGCACACGCCCGTCCACGCCGACTCGAGGCTGCTGACGACGTCGCGCAGGGTTTCGCCAGCGCTCGCTGCCCGCTCCGCGCTGACCTGCCTGGAGAGTCTCACGATGACGTCGTCTTCACGCGCCTTCGGCCACACCGCCTTCAAGCGCGCCTGGGTCTCGCCGCACTTCGAGTGACGGTTGCTCCAGACGGCGCCAGCGACGGCGACTGTCGCGAGCACGACGGCGATGGCCATGGCGCGACGAACTCGGGACCTCTCACGGAGCTGCTCGAGCAACGCCTCCATCGACGGGAAGCGGGCGGATGGTGCGCGCGCGAGCCCACGCTGAATCGCCGCGACGAGATGCGCTGGGGCCGCGCGAACCATCGGTCGAATGCGGCCAGCCTCCATCGCGCCGAGCAGCTCCTTGACGGTGTTTCCCTCGAAGGGCCGCGCGTACTCGATCGCCTCATACAGCGCGACGCAGAACGAGAACTGGTCGGCCCTGGCGTCGACGGGCTCTCCGAGCAGTTGCTCCGGGGCCATGTACGCGGGCGTGCCGATGGTCGCGGAGGCCCGGCTCAGGCCCGACGTCACCGTCTGCGGGCGCGCGGTCTCGACGGTGAGACCCGGCGCCGTCTGCGACCAGGCGAGGCCGAAGTCCGAGACGAGCACCTGCCCGCCCTCATCGACGAGCACGTTGTCGGGCTTGAAGTCACGATGCACGACCCCTGCTGCGTGGGCGGCCGCGAGTCCTCGGCCTGCAGCGCTGAAGACGGCGAGGACCTCCGAGCGCGAGCGTGGCTTCAGCTCGAGCCAGTCCCTCAACGTCTGGCCCTGGACGAGCTCCATCGCGATGACGACGCGCTCACCTTCGAGGACGACGTCGTGCACGGTGACGACGTTCGGGTGGCGCACGCGGGCCATCAACTGCGCTTCGCGAACCAGGCGCTGGTGGCTGCGCTCCGGTGTGCTGGTGCTCGCGTCGGGCCGAAGGAGCTTCAGCGCGATCTGCCGGTCGAGCTGAGGATCATACGCCGCCAGGACGACACCCATGCCGCCTGCGCCGCGCGTTCCCGTCACGCGATACCGGCCCAGCATCGTGCCAGGCAGCGGGACATCCCACGGCGTGTCATTGCTCGGGCCCGGCGAAGGGTGGCTCGAGCGCACCAGCGTGACGAGCACCTCCCGGCACTGCGCGCAGCCGTCGAGGTGCGTTCGAACGGCCTCCGCGGCCGAAGCGTCCAGGGCCGACTCTGCGTACCGGGCCAGCGTCTCGGGATCGGGGCAGCCGGCCTGCGTCACGGCGCGAGTCTCTTTCGGGTCGGTGCGGTTGTCATCGATCGTCCCTCGTTCGACGGGTCGACCGTCCGGTGCGACACTCTGCTGGTGCGGTCTCTGTTCCTGGTCGGTGTCGTGCTCGCGTCGGGGTGTGGCCGGACCGACCTCGTTCCTCCGGCGCCCGTCGTGGTGCCACCACCTCCGAACCGGTGCGGAGATGGCGTCATCGCCGAGGGCGAGGCGTGCGACGACGGGAACACCACCGACACCGACGCCTGCAGGGCCATGTGCACGCGCGCCAGCTGTGGAGACGGCGTCACCTGGACCGGTGTGGAGCAGTGCGACGACGGCGCGATGGGCTCCATGACGTGCTCGACGAGCTGTGGGCCCATCTCGTGCGGCGACGGCGTCACGCAAGCGCCGGAGCAGTGTGACGATGCGAACACCCGCGAAGACGACGCGTGCCTCAACTCGTGTCTGCCTGCGACGTGCGGCGATGGGCGGGTTCGACAGGGCCTCGAGGCCTGTGACGACGCGAACCAGCAGGACGACGACGAGTGCATTCAGTGCCGGCTCGCTCGGTGTGGTGACGGCTTCGTGCAGCGTGGCGTCGAGCAGTGCGACGACGGCAATCAGGACGAAGGTGATGCGTGCCGCTCGGCGTGTGTGCCAGCCCGATGTGGAGACGGCGTGCTCCATCGAGGCGTCGAGGCCTGTGACGATGCGAACGTCGACGACGAAGACGCCTGCGTGAGCTGCGCCCTCGCGCGCTGTGGCGACGGCAAGGTCCGACGTGGGGTCGAGGCCTGCGACGACGGCAACGAGACGAACGGCGACGCGTGCATCGCGTGTGTTCCTGCGAGGTGTGGAGACGGCTTCGTTCACGCGGGCGTCGAGCCGTGCGACGACGGCAACACCGTCGACGATGACTTCTGCACCAACGCCTGCACCCCGCCGGTCTGTGGCGATGGGCGACGGGCTGGCGGCGAGGCGTGCGACCTGGGCGCGATGAACGGCGATACGCCCGCGTTCCGCATCACCCAACCCTCGGGCACCCGCATCGGCACCGACGCCATCGTTCGCCCGCGAACGGTTCAGCAGTTCTACGACTACCGCTCCGCCAGCTCGCACACGGGGCTCGAGGCCGTCGGAGAGAGCCGCATCTACCTCTTCGCCGACGCGAACACGGGCCGGCTCTCGCTCGTGCTCACCCACGGCATCGACTTCGACGGCACCGGCCTCTCGCAGGCGCAGTCAGAGGTCGAGATGGACATCACCGGCCTCCCTGCCGGCACGGGTGTCGACGTGACCGACGACACGCCGAGCGAGTTCTTCCTCGGCCCCAACGGCACCGCGTCTGGTCGCTGGAGCTTCGTGCGCAACAGCGATGGTGGCGCGCTCGGGCCGCTCCCGTTCCCCGGCCGCTGGCGCATCACCGTCACGCCCCGGTTTCAGGTCGGCATCACGACGTGGGGCTTCGTGAAAGACGACGGCACCCGCATCGCGCTCAACCGCACCGAGCCCATCACCATCGAGGCCCTCGACACGGCGACGCTCTGCCGCACCGACTGCACCGCGCCCCGCTGTGGAGACCGTCGCTTCGACGCCGGCGAGGTGTGTGACGACGGCAACACCGTCGATGGTGATGGCTGCTCACGCGACTGTCGACGGTTGCGGTGACGCACCTGCGCGGTAGACGGCCTGCATGGTCAGTCTGCTGATGGTGAGCGTGGTGCTGGCGAGCGCCGAGGCCGATGGGGGCGTCGAGTTGGCCGACGCGGGGCTTCAGTCGACCGTCGCCGAGGACTCGCGGCTGCAGGCCTCGCCAGCGCGCAGCGCGTGGCGTTCCGCTTGCCGTTGACGTCACCCTGCGCTCGGGCGCCTCCTCAGCGAGAAGCCGAAGGCGACGCGGTGACCTCGGCGCCCGTCGCGTCGATGCCTGCGTCGGCCGCCCCGTCGGGCACTCCAGCGTCAGAGACGGGCGCCGTCACGATCGCGGCCGTCTCGGGTACCGGAGGCAGTCGCCGCGGTGGAACGATGGTCAGCGGCGGCACCGGGCAGGTGGTGCAGGGCTTCCGCAGCGGCACCTTCAACACGCGCCCGATGCGCAGCAGGTTGTTCGACAACCCGCTCGCCTTCCGGATCGACGAGACGCTCGAGCCGTAGCGCGAGGCGATGCCTCCCAGCGTGTCGCCCTTCTTCACCCGGTGCATCGCGATGTTCTCTTCCGGGCGCTCGGCGAGCAGCGGCGCGACGCGAACGCCCAGCTCCTGCGCGCGTGCGTTGAAGTACCGCACGTGGAAGTGGTCGCGGTGCCGTCGCGCATGCTGAAGCATCGAGCCTCTGCCCGCGTGAAACAGCGAGTCGAGCCACACCGGGTCTTCGCCTGCCTTCTTCGCGTGCTCGAACAGCACCTTCTGCACCCGTTGGTCGACGAGGATGAACTGCACGTCACCGTGCATCACCAGCGCCTTCACCAGTGCCCAGTTCAACGCGACGTCGATGACCTTCTCCCGCTCGCGCACACGAACCGTCTCGCCACCGGGGTAATAGAAGCCCAGGTCGACGTCGCGCCCGTTCTGGTGCGTCTTGTGAGGGCGCAGGTAGCCGCCTTCGCGGGCGCTGATCTGATTCACGCGGAGCGGCGGTGCGTCGGGGTGCCACGCCTTCACCTGGCGGATGGCCGAGGCCACGAAGTCGACGGTCTCCCGCGTGCCGTACGTCGCTTCGGGAGAGACGACCGTCCACCCATCGCCTTGCGGAAAGGGCACGCCGTTGATCAACCGGCCTTCCTGCACGAAGCCCATCGAGATGCTGCCGAGCGCGGGCAGAGCGTCCTTCCACGTCTTCGCGAGGGCCTCGTCCGACAGCTCGAGCGTGTACTGCCAGCCCGCGTCGCTCGGTGCCTGGTCTGCCAGCTCGTCGCCCGGCTCTTCTCCGGCACGCTCCTCCTCGCCTGGCTCGTCGCCGCCGGTCAGCTCGCTGTCGAGGTCGTCGCCGGCGTCGAACACCTGCGACACCACGGCTCCGGCATCACCCAGCGCGCTCCACTCGGCCAGCCCAGCGTCAGGAAAGCCGGCGTCGTCGAGGTCCGTCGGGGCCAGGGCCACCGTGGCCGGCGCGCGAGCGGTCACGAGGGCCGCGCAGCTCCCCAGCAGGAGCAATGGAAGAACTCTCATGGACAGTCGGCTCTGCATCGGGCGTGCACGCGGCTGTAGCAGCCCGGAGATCCGAGGGAAACCAGCCCGATCAGCGGCGCACGCGGGCCTTCGCCCGGCGCGGGTGCTTCGTCACCTTCGAGACGACCTTCACCTCGACGATGCGCGCGCCATCGGCTTCAGGCGGCCCGATGACCGACACCAGCTCACGGTACGAGGCCTCGAGCCTGCGCAGAATCGCGTTCAGCTTCGTCTGCACCATGCCCGGCATGTCTTCGGTGTACGCGAGGTACCAGCGCACCTCGGCGAGCAGCTCGTAGAAGCGGTTGACCGACTTCTGTTCGGTCGGGTTCAGCGTCGAGAGCTCGGTGAAGGTGATGGTGTCGAACCACGTGTCGAGGACGGCCAGCATCGGCTCGCGGTCGCGCAGCCTCGAGAAGAGGCCCACCATCGAGTCCTGCCTCGCCGCGAGCCGCGCCATGACGTTGCTGGAGTCGATGGCGAGCAGGTGCCGCACGCGCATCGCTGGCTCGAGGCGTTTCCGGGAAGCCGCCATGCGTCAGCCCACCCACGCGCGCGCGTTGCGGAATGGCCGCAGCCAGGGGCTGTCGTCAGGCCAGCCGCGCGGGTGCCACGAGAGGTTGGCGGTGCGCACGACGCGCTCGGGGTGCGGCATCAGAATCGTCGCGCGGCCGTCGGTCGTCGTCACGGCGGTGATGCCGGCCGGCGAGCCGTTCGGGTTGAGGGGGAACCGCTCGGTCGCCTCACCCAGGTGATCGACGAAGCGGGCGGCGACCAGGCCCGAGGCATCGAGCCCCGGCAGGTTGGACGATTCCACCCGGCCTTCACCGTGTGACACCGCGATGGGCGCGATGGTGCCGGCCATTCCCGTGAAGAACACCGACGGGCTCTCTTCGATTCGCACCATCGCCAGGCGCGCTTCGAACTGCTCCGAGCGGTTGCGCGCGAAGCGGGGCCAGTGGCTGGCGCCGGGAATCAGGTCGCGGAGCTGGGACATCATCTGGCAGCCGTTGCAGACGCCCAGGCTGAACGTCTCGGGCCGATGGAAGAACGCGCGGAAGTGTTCGCGTACCCGCTCGTTGAAGAGAATGGAGCGTGCCCACCCGATGCCCGCGCCCAGCACGTCGCCGTACGAGAAGCCGCCGCACGCGGCGAGGCCCGTGAAGTCCGTCAGGTCGACGCGGCCCTCGAGCAGATCGCTCATGTGCACGTCGATGGCGGTGAAGCCGGCGCGAGTGAACGCCCACGCCATCTCGACCTGTCCGTTGACGCCCTGCTCGCGCAGGATCGCCACCTTCGGCCTGCGGTTCGAGACGCCGCGCGTGACGTCGTCGGCCGGGTCGAAGGTGAGCCGCCCCGACAGGCCCGTGAAGGTCTCTTCCGTGCGCAGCGCGTGCTCCTCATCGGCCGAGGCCGCGTCGTCGCGCAGCCGCTGGACTCGCCAGGTGGTGTCGCTCCACAACGAGCGCAAGGCGTGGCGATCGTCTTCGAGCACCAGGTGGCCCTCGCGCATCACCCGCACCGACTCGCCTGACGCCGGCGTGCCAATGACGGTCGCCGTCACGCCGTGCTGGGCGTACGCGCTGACGAGCTGCTGAACGTCGCGCGCTTTGACTTGAACGACGGCGCCGAGCTCTTCCGAGAAGAGGGACTCCAGCGGCGTTCCCGGCAGGCCGTCGAGGGTCAGGTCGAGCCCGCACCCCGAGGCGAACGCCATCTCGAGGAGCGTGGTGAGCACGCCGCCGTCCGAGCGGTCGTGGAAGGCGAGCAGCAGCCCTTCGGCGTTGAGGCGCTGCGTGGTGTCGAAGAAGTGGGCGAGCGCGGCAGGCGAGTCGACGTCAGGCGCGGTGACGCCGACCGAGTTGAACACCTGCGCCAGCGCGCTCCCGCCGAGGCGGTTCTTGCCGCCAGAGACGTCGATGGCGATGAGCGAGGTCGGGCCTGCGTCGAGCGTCAGCTCCGGGGTGAGCGTCTTGCGCACGTCGGAGACCGGAGAGAAGGCCGTCACCACCAGCGAGACGGGTGAGACGACGGTGCGCGTCGAGCCGTCCTGGCTCCACTGCGTGCGCATCGACATCGAGTCCTTGCCGACGGGGATCGCGATGCCGAGGGCGGGGCAGAGCTCGGCGCCGACGGCCTTCACCGCGTCGAACAGGCGCGCGTCTTCTCCGGGCCAGCCGGCCGCCGCCATCCAGTTCGCCGAGAGTTTGATGTCGCTGCGGCGCTCCACCTTCGCTGCGGCGAGGTTGGTCAACGCTTCTCCGACGGCCATGCGTGCCGAGGCCGCGGCGTTCAGGCACGCCAGCGGCGCCTTCTCGCCCATCGCGACGGCTTCACCCGAGAACACGTCGTAGCTCGTCATGGTGACGGCGCAGTCGGCGACCGGCACCTGGAAGCGGCCGACCAGCTGATCTCTCGCGACCAGCCCCGTCACCGTGCGATCGCCGATGTGCACGAGGAACGACTTGTCGGCGACGGTCGGCAGGAGCAGCACGCGGCGGAGCGCTTCCTTCACGTCGATCGCCGCCAGCTCCAACGGCGCGTGCGTCACGGTTGCGTGGTCAGCGATGCGGCGCATGCGGGGCGGCTTGCCGAGCATCACCTCGAGCGGCACGTCGATGGGTGTGTTCTTGAACAGCGCGTCGGTGACCTGCAGCCGTCCATCAGACGTCGCGTGACCGAGCACGGCGTACGGCGCGCGCTCACGTCGGCACAGCGCCTCGAAGCGGGGCAGGGCGGCGGGATCGATCGCGAGCACGTATCGCTCTTGCGACTCGTTGCACCACAGCTCGAGCGGCGACATGCCCGGCTCGTCGGAGGGGATCTTCCGCAGCTCGAACGTCGCGCCCTTTCGGCTCTCGTGCACCAGCTCGGGCAGCGCGTTCGACAGGCCGCCCGCGCCGACGTCGTGAATCGAGACGATGGGAGAGCCTTCACCGAAGGCGCAGCAGCGGTCGATGACCTCCTGACAGCGCCGCTCCATCTCGGCGTTGTCACGTTGCACCGAGGCGAAGTCGAGCTCCTCTGCCGACGCGCCCGAAGCGACCGACGACGCCGCGCCGCCGCCGAGGCCGATCAACATCGCGGGGCCGCCCAGCACCACGATCGCCGCGCCCGCCGGAATCTCGCCCTTCTTCACCAGCTGCGGGCGAATGTGGCCGTAGCCACCGGCGATCATGATCGGCTTGTGGAAGCCGCGGATCTCGCGCGTGCCGTTGGGTCCGGCGATCTCCTGCTCGAAGGTACGGAAGGTGCCGCACAGCGCCGGGCGGCCGAACTCGTTGTTGAACGCAGCGCCGCCGAGCGGGCCGTCGGTCATGATCTCGAGCGCGCTGGCGATGCGTGAGGGCTTGCCGTGATCTCTCTCCCACGGGCGAAGCGCGTCGGGCAGCCGCAGGTTCGAGACCGTGAAGCCGACCAGCCCCGCCTTCGGTTTGGAGCCCCTGCCCGTCGCGCCTTCGTCACGAATCTCGCCGCCCGAGCCCGTCGAGGCTCCAGGGAAGGGAGAGACGGCCGTCGGGTGGTTGTGCGTCTCGACCTTCGCGAGGATCGGCATCGCCTCGGTCTCGGAGCGGTACGTCGAGTCGTCGGGGTGCGCGAAGAAGCGGCCGGCGGTGTTGCCGGAGATGACGGCGGCGTTGTCGGAGTACGCGCTCAACACGCCGGTGGGCGACGCCGCGGTCGACTGCTTGATCAACTTGAAGAGCGAGTCGGGCGCCGTGACGCCATCGACGACGAACTCGGCGTTGAAGATCTTGTGCCGGCAGTGCTCGCTGTTCGCCTGCGCGAACATCATCAGCTCCACGTCGGTCGGGTCGCGCCCGAGCTTCGTGAAGGCGTCGACGAGGTAGTCGATCTCGTCCTCCGCGAGCGCCAGTCCCATCGAGCGGTTCGCCTGCTCGAGCGCGGCGCGACCCTGCTTCAGCACGGCGACCGTCGAGAGCGGCCGGGGCGCGTGGTGCGAGAAGAGCGCATCGGCTTCCTGGAACGAGCCGAGCACCGACTCGGTCATGCGGTCGCTCAGCCCGGTGCGCAGAGAAGCCTCGTCGGTGACGCTGCCGTGCAGGTGCCAGGCGGTGCCGCGCTCGACACGTTTGACGAAGTCGAGGCCGCAGTTGCGCGCGATGTCGGTGGCCTTCGACGACCAGGGCGAGACCGTACCGAGGCGAGGTACCACGAGGCGCAACGTCGACACCGGGTCGGGCGCGGTCTGCGTCGCGGCCAGCACCAGCGACAACCGGAGCATCTCGTCGCTCGTGGGCGTCCGGGTGGTCTCGATGAAGAAGACGCTCGAGACGGTCGCGCGCTCGAGCTTCGGGTTGCCGGCCTTCAGGCGGTGAAGGCGGCGGCTCAGGCGGGCAGCGGTGAACGGCGAAGAACCATGCAGCGTCAGCATGGCGGGCACTCTGCCTCAGGTGCGCCCCGTAGGAAGCGGCAAGGTGCAGCAGGCAGGTCCGTCGGTTCCGGGCGCGGCCCACGCTTGCTACGCTTCCGTTCGTGACTGTCGCTCTCAAGAAGCGCTCTAACGCCGAACTGCTCGAAGAAGTCGCGCGGCTCCCGGAGCGCATGACGGGCGAGGTCATCGACGGCGAGCTCTACGTCATGGGTCGGCCCACGCCCGGCCACCAGAACGTCGAGGGTGAGGTGACGGGCGCGCTGCGCTTTGGTGGTGGAGGGAAACCACCGCCTGCGGGTTGGCTCATTCTTCCTGAGGTCGAAGTTCGTTTCCCGACGCTCGAGCAGGTGGTTCCCGATGTCTCAGGCTGGCTTCGCGCTCGCCTCGCAGGGCACGAACACGAGAACCCTGTCGTCATCAGGCCAGACTGGGTGTGCGAGATCCTGAGCGACTCGACTCGGCGCAAGGACCTGGGCCCGAAGCGTGAGCTGTACGCCGCGCAACACATCCCACACCTGTGGATCATCGACGAGGCCCACGTCCTCGAGGCCTTCGCGTTGGCTGCCGGCCGGTGGAGTCTGCTCGGGACCTGGTCGGAGGATGACGTGGTGACCGGGGTGGCTCCGTTTCCTGACGCGGCCTTCGAGCTGACCCGCTGGTGGTTGCGCTGAGTCGCCGCGCTAGTTGATGTCGCCTGAGCACACGTTGTTGGTGCACGTCAGCGTCGTGCAGCAATCACTCGTCATGCTGCAGCTCTGGCCTTCGACACGGCACATGTTGGCCGGCGGCGGCGAGCACACCGAGGGCCCACCAGCAGCAGGCGGGCGGCACTCGTTGGTGCAGCACTCCGAGTTCACGCTGCAGCCCACGCCGGTCTGCCGGCACGCGCGCGCGGCCCAGTACGCCGAGATGTTGCGCGACTGCGCCGACTGGCCGGGCAACCAGTAGCCGACCTCGCTGGGGTCCTCTCCAGCCGCCGGGTTCTTCTTGATGGCCGTCACCCAGATCTGCTCGCGGTTGGCGCCCCTCGTCCCAGCCGGCGCGTTGCCGTAGTCACGACGAGAGAGGAACGCGAGCCAGTAGTACCCGCCCGAGTCGAACGGCGACATGCGCGGCTCGAACGACAGGTCGCGCGGCCCGTTGGCCTTCGAGAGCTGACGGATGTCGGAGCCGTCGCGCTGCATGATGTAGAGGATCGCCGGCTGCGTCGACGAGCGCGCCGAGGCGCCCTGTGCGAAGACGATGCGCCGCGAGTCGGGCGTCCACACCGGGTAGGACGGCGCGCGAAGGTTCGCTGGCCGGTTGGGAATCGACGGGCTGACGCCAGAGAGAAGCGGCTGCATCGCGCCGAAGGTGTCCGGTCCGGTGACGGGAATGAGCGAGATGGTGCCGTCCTGATAGTCGGTGCCCCAGTCGCTCACGTCCGACACGAGCGCGATCGCCGTCCCATCGGGCGACCACGCCGGGTGCGTGACGTTGTTCGCCGGCAGCCCCGCGCCGAGCGGCGGCACCAGCACTCCCGTCATCGCGTTCATCAGCGAGAGGCCGGTGGGGCTCGGGCCGGTGGTGATGATCAACCGGTCTTCGTTCGGGCTCCACGTCGAGAACCACCACTTCTGTTGCATGGCGCTGAAGAGGCTCGGCGGCGGGTCGCCCGTGAGGTTTGCCGTGAGATCGAACACGGTGCCGAAGTTGTCGCCGCCGCCCATACGCCCGGCCATGTAGCGGCCGCTCGGCGAGACGGTGTGGCAGCCCAGGCAGCGGTCGGTCTCGCTCCCTGGCACCGATGGCGGCGTGGGCATGAAGGCGATGCGTTGGTTGGTGCCGTCGTCGATGCGGTACACGCGGCCTTCGTTGACGGCCCAGTAGTAGACGCTGCCGGTGAGCGCAGCCCTCGCGAAGCGCACGCGCACCTCGTTGGAGCGGTACGCCGCCTGCGTCGCCGCCGACCAGCGATCGACCGTGATGACGCCCTCGACGTCGGGGTTGGTCTGCGCGAACGCTCTCCAGGCCGCGGCCTCGACGAGCCAGTGGTTGTCGAAGCCCGGGCCCGAGTGCTGGAAGAAGGCGATGATCTCGGCGTTCGGCTTCTTCAAGGTGACGCGGAAGAAGTCGCCGGGCGCGCCATTGAGCCACTGCAGATCGGCCGGGAAGACGTTCTGCGGCATCACGGCGTGGTCGAGCGGGTAGGCGAGGTCGGCCGACAACGTCGGGTCGAACGGCAGCAGCGTGGCGAAGTTCGAGAGAATGGTGCCCGGAATGCCGGGGCCGGTGACCGTGCGCGTGAGCTGAATGGTGACGCTCGCGGTGCCGACCAGCGTCGTCGAGGTGCCCGGCGCGACGACCGAGGCCGAGATGGTGGTGGTGCCGCCCTGGGCACCAGTGGCGGTGAACTCACCGGTGACGCTGTTCATGTCGCCGTACGTGCGAGTCATCACGCTCCACGTGGGAATCACGCCTGCGGTGCGGAAGCTGCCATCACGCAGCCGCAGCTTCGCGGTGAAGGTCTGCCTGATCGCGTTGCCCGGCGTCGTGGTGAGGGTCGCCATCGGCGGGTCGATCTCCACCGCCACCGCATCGAGGACAGCCATGCCGCCAGCTGCTCCACCGGCCGCACTGCCACCGGCCATCGAGCCGGCGTCGGCGCCCGCGCCCGCGCTGCCTCCCGCGCGAACGCCGGAGTCGACGTCAGAGGTGCCGCCACGGCATTGGCCCTGAATGCAGACCTGCCCTGTGTTGCACTCGTCGCTCGTTCGGCACGGCTTTCCGGTCGGGCCGCAGGTGCAGCCAGCGAGGGTGAGCCAGAGCAGCGGCAGCAGGCGTCGGAGCGAAGTCGTCACGGGGGGCATCCTCTCGTCAACGGGGCTTCGTCCGCCAGCGGCCAGTGTTTCGGCCTTCTCACCTGACGAGAGAGCCAGCGCGGCGAGGCCTCACCGTCAGGAAAAACCTCAGCTCAGCTTCGGCTCAACCGCAGAATGAGGCGCTCGGCGAACTCGATGCTGCGCTCCAGCTCGCCCGCGTCGAGGTTGCGCCAGGTGTCGGTCGGCCAGTGGTAGTGGCGAGGCGCGCCGATGACAGGGTCGATGCACGTGAGCGTCACCGTGGTGAACCCGCGCACGCGGAACGGCAACGCGTCGCTGGCACCAGTGGGAATGACATACGTGGTGACGGGGAGCAGGTCGGGCCGCGCCTCGTTCTCGGCCTTCACCGCGTCGAGCAGGCTGGGCGCGATCGGCAGCCGCCAGAACTCGCCCTCTTCGAGGACGCGCAAGGTGCCGTTCGAGAGGGTGTCGAGGCCCAGCACGATGGTGTCGGCGGGCGTCCACTCCTTCGTCTTCATCATCTGCTCCGCGAGCCGCAGCGCGCCGCCGGTGCCCGCTTCTTCGGCGCCCGAGATGACGATGACGAGCTCGACGTCGTCAGGCAGCTTGCCGTCGAGGCGATACGCGAGCTCGACGGAGCCGGTGCAACCCGAGAGGTTGTCGCCGGCGCCGGGCACGACGCGGTTGCGCAAGACGACGTCGAGGTTGAGCAGGAAGGTGAGCGTCGCCGGAATGGTGATGACGCCGCGCAGCCACGTCGGAGCGCTCCACACGCCGGCGCCGGCGAGCGCCTCGAGCACCGCCATCACCGCGACCGTCGTCGTCGCCATCCCGAGCTGCTTCTTGAAAAAGCCGAGCCCGGGAGGTGGCTGCGCGGTGGCCACCTTGAGGATGGACGGGTGGAAGAGCACGCCGGTGTACGCGGCGTCGGCGTGCGCAATGAGGACGATGCGCTTCCTCCGGGTGCCCTTCGCAGGGCGCGTCGCGAGCAGGTTCTGTGAGGTGATGGAGGGGAACAGGCTGCGGATCAGCAACGCGCGGCGGTTCGACTCGAGCGCATACGAGACGGCGACCAGCGCGTGAATCGCCGCGCCGACGAACGGCGCCGTCAGGCCGATGCCCGTCGCCAGCGCCGCGAGCCCGAAGTGCACCATGAGGTTGGCGTAGAGGCTCTGCGTCCACCTGAAGGCGCGCCAGTCGAGCTGGTAGCCGAGACCCTCGAGTTCTCGGCCGAGCAACGCCTGCGCTTCTTTCTCGAGCGGGGTGCCGGTGACGCGCCGGGGCCCCAGCTCCTCGAGGGTTCGTACCCGCTCGATGGGCGTCTGTCGGCTGGTCGAGGCGAGGGCGGCAGCAGTCATGGGTCGCGCATAGCCCGCCGTGCCCATCACGGTTGAGTTGTTACAGTCTCGTCACGCAACGGCGCGTTGCTCGCGAGACACTGGGGAAATGGAAGTGCAGCCGCTCACACTCTCGGCTCCAGAGGCCTACCGGGCGTTTTGTGACGTCGTTCAGCAGCGCCGTTGGGTGCCGGGCCTGAAGACGGTGAAGGTGGTGCGCTCCGATGCGCGCGGCCGGCCGCTCGAGGTGTTCTACGAGTTCGGCGAGTCGCTGGCCTACGCGCTCGTCTTCGTGTGGGACGACGATGCCTGCAAGTCGCGCTGGGTGCCGTCTTCGGGCGTGCGTGACGGCGTGTCGGGGAGCGTGTGGTTCGAGCCGGCAGCGACCGGCTGCGTGATGCACTACCACCTCGAGGCGCTCAAGGAGCAGGAGCGCGGGCCCGGCCACGAAGCCGACGTCGTGCGCGCGTTCGTCGAGTTCGTGGGCCGGCGCTGAGCCTTGGCGGTTGCTCACGCCTCGAGATCGAGCCGGGTCAACGTCTCGTCGGCCTTCGCGCCTTCGTAGACATGCCACGCCGCCACGAGATCGAGGAACGGTGGGCCGATCGAGAAGAACACCGTCACATCATCCGCCGACGTCCTCGCGGGCACCGCGCCGCTGATCGCCTGCGCGAGCTCACCCATCAGCTTCGGAGCCCACGGCATCGGCGCCCGTACGTCGTCACAGAAACAGCGCGCGCGCTCCATCAAGCTCGGCGGCAGCGGCGCGACGAGGTGCTTCTCGGCGTTCATCACCGTCACGTGCGTGCCGGGCGCGAGGGAATCAGTCGGCAGCGGCACGTTCCCCGCGAGCACCACGAGATCGGCGCGCGACACGGCTTCTTCCGGTGACTCGCACGCGCGCACGCGAGCCGAGAGCGTCTGGTGCAGCTTGAGCGCCTGCTCCGTCGAGGCGGCGAGATCGAAGTCGTACAAGGTGACGCGCTCGAGCGTTCGCACCAGCCGCAGGGCTTTCAGCGCGCTCGACACCGCAGGCCCCGTTCCCAGCAGCGCGACGTTCTTCGCCTCGGGCTTCGCCAGGACGTCGGCCGCCAGCGCTCCGACGATGGACGCGCGCAACGCCGTGAGGTGCCCACCATCCATCACGGCCAGCAGCTGACCGCTCTCTTTGTCGTGCAGCTGCAGCAGCGCGCCCGACGACTTCGACGAGGCCGGGAGCGCAGCGCGGACCATCAGGCTCCACGCCGGAATGCGCGGGTGCGTCCCCTGCCGAACCAGCGTCGGTCCGTTTCCCGACGGAGCGTCGAAGCTCGACTGCTCCGTCCCCACCAGGCCGCGCGTGCCGAACGCCTGGCGCACCTCGGTCAGCAGGTGCAGCGCCTGCATGTGCCGCGAGACCTCGGCGCGAGACAACACCGCCGTCAACATGGAGCAGCTCCGAAGGCGTTCACCACAAGCGCTCCATGCCGCAGGTCAGGCTTCGGCGTGGTTCGACGGCGTGGCCGCAGCCGAGCTCGTGGTTCCCGACGCGTCGACCAGCTCGAGCCAGTGGTTGTTGCCCCAGTTGCTGTCCCAGAGCGTCTCGTTCGCGTCGGTCTCGAGCTCGAACCAGTACTCGAAGAGCTTGCCGTTGGCGGGCACGGTCATCATCGGCGACAGCCGCACGAGCCGGTCCGAGTCGTCACGCTGCGCGACGACGAGCGGGGTCAGGAGCACGCCGTCGAGCCGCACGTGCATGGTGATGCGCGTCAGCTTCGCCTCAGGGTGGGCCCGGTGCGTGGGCTCCTTCCAGTACGACACCGCGAGGTCAGCGCCGGCCGGAACCCGCGTCACCGCGACCGCGCCGCCGGGGACGAGCTGGGTCAGCAGGCTGAAGCCGGTGCCGAGCTGCAGCGAGTAGATGTCGTTCAGCGGCTTCGCGATCGCCGGCGTCGCGGTCTTCGCCTCGGTCTTCTTCTTCGCAGGACGCTTCGCCTTCGTGGTCGTCTTCGTCGTCTTCTTTGCCGTCATGGTGAGCCCCCACTGCAGGTGTGGCTGGCCCATACACCACCGGGCTCCCGACGGAACAGGCGAAGCCGTCACCTTTGCGTCACCGCGGGCCGACGCGCACCACGAAGGTCTGGCTCGGCACGACGGGCAGCCCGAACCGGGTGGCGAGCCCGTCTTGCAGCTCGTTGGGCACACGCCACGTCTGGCCGGTCTGCTGAATCACCGTGATGGCGTAGCGGCCCTCGGGCACGCCCTTGATGGGCACCGGACGACGGGAGTCCGTCGCGTCGAGCGCGGTGGGGCGAATGACGATGGGCAGACGCGTGATGGGCGTCGGCGTGGTCTTCACCCGGCCCATGGCGTCGAGCAGCTGAGGAGCGAGCTCCGTCGGGTTGATGCCCGCAGCGAGCACCACGAGATCGGGCGTGCCGTCAGCGGGGATGGTGGCTCCGCCCATCGGGTTCACGTGATCGTAGTCAGCGCCGGTCTCGTCGATGACGCCGTTGCGATCGAGATCGTTCTCGTCAGCGAGGGGGTTCACCCCGACCGCCTCGTTGGCCATCTTCCGCACCACCACGCGCGGCCACATGTCGGGCACCCCGTCTCCATTCGCGTCGTCGGGCATGCCGTCGCCGTTGTCGTCGACGAAGCGCGCGAGGAAGATCGGCTGCGCCTGGCGCATGACGCCGTCGGTGACGGGCTTGACGCGCAGGTCGAGCGCCAACGGAGCCCCCGCCAGCATCACCTCGGTGAGCGGCACGTTCGTTCCAGCCATCGCGACCTCGAAGACGGGCCGGTCGACGGGCACGCGCGCGGTGTCTGCGATGCTCACGGGAACATCGAGCACAGGCGTCGGCGTTCCGTCTTCCTGCGCGGGCACGATGATGGTCAACGGCAGCCTGCTGATGGAGTCGATGGCCGCGCCGCCGACGTCGCCGCTGTTCACCTCGTTCGTCACGCCGTACCAGGGCACGAAGTCGTCGTTCGCGTCGATGAAGGCGCGCACCTGGTACTGGCCGGGGTTGACGAACGAGAACGCGAACGGCGCGACGAAGGGTCCGGTGTCGAAGTCACCCACGTCGCCGAAGAGCCTCAGGCGCGGCACCAGCGCGAACGTGAGCGGCCGCCCGGTTCCCGTCGGTGGAGGAGGGCGGGCCGCGTCGAAGAGCAACACCACGACGTTGCCGCGGGCCGTCGACGACACCACCACCTCGCCCTCGATGCGCGCAGGCCTCGAGTTCTGCCGGCGATCGGCGCCGGGGAAGACCGGCGGCGGCTCACAGCTCGAGAGGACGACGATCAGCACGAGGCTGAAGCAAAAGCGCGTCATGGTTGCACCGAGAGCTGCGCGAAGACGCGGCGGTTGATGTTGTTGCCGAACGGGTGCTCCTGGTGCGCGGCCGCGAGCTGCTGGCCCACCACCGCGAAGGTCACCTTGTCGTCGAGGAACCGGTAGGCGATGCGCGCGTTCACCACCGCGAAGCCGGGCAGCGCGTTGCGCACGTTGAGGATCTGCGTGGGGTCGCTCGGCGACGGCTCCCGCTCGACCCAGACGGTGCTCGTCACGTACGAGAGGTCGGCCGAGACGTCGAGGTTGACGGGGCTGCGATAGATGACGCCACCGTTGAGCTTGAGCGCAGGCGCCTGGGTGCAGGCGCCACACACCGCTGCGTTCTCGACCGACTGAATCGTCTGCACCGCCGCCGAGGCGCGCAGGTCGAGGCCTCGCGTCGCGTTCCACGTCAGGCCCAGCTCGCCACCGATCGCGCGGTAGTTGCCCGGGTCGTTCACGAACGTCGAACGCCCCAGCAGGTACGTCTGCGAGCGCGCGTCGAACGCCGCGTCGGCGGTCAACGGCGCGACCGCCGAGAGCACCATCAGGTTGTTCACGAAGTTGATGTAGCCGGCGAAGTCCCACGAGAGGCCGAGCCGCGCCGCCTCGCCGCGGTAGCCGAGCTCGAACGACAGCAGGCTCTCTGGCTTGAGCTCCCGGTTCCCCTGCGTGAGCACCGACGCGCCCGAGACGCCCGGCGTGGGGATCGGCAGGTTCACGTAGCTCTCGAGGAAGGTGGGCTGCCGGAAGGCGCTCGACACCATGCCGCGAAAGGCGTGGCCTTCGAACGGAGAGAAGACGAGCGACAGGCGAGGCGACGGCACCACGCCCGGCTTGCCCTTGTCGATGAGCGGGTGGCGATCGATGCGGAAGCTGCCGACGATGGTGAGCGACGGAATCACGCGCCACTCGTCCTGGAAGAACGCAGCCGCATGGAGCTCCTCGGTGAGGCCGCTGGTGTAGCCCCAGTCGAGCCGCTTGAGTCGGCCTGAGACGCCGACCGCGAGCTGGTGGCGCCCCGCGAGGTCGAACCCCTGCTGGAACAGCACCTCGGCGTCGAACACGTTCGAGTCGAGCGTCGTCTGCAGGCTGCGCTGACCGAGCACGTTGTATTGCGGGCCCGCCGTCGCGTTGAGGTGGTTCCAGAAGAAGCGCGCCTTGATGGGGCCACCGGTGAAGTCGGCCTTCGCGTAGCCGCCCACGCCGTCGAGGAAGAAGTTGCGCAGCAGGCCGATGCCGTAGACCTCGGTGAAGAGCCGGTTCACGCCGCCCGAGGCCGCCAAGCTGAAGGTCTTGTTGAAGGCGTAGAAGGCCGTGAGGTTCGCGCGGGCCGAGCGCAAGGCCAGGTTCGGTTCGGCCACCGCGCTCTCGACGTCGGGCCGGCCTTCTTCGTAGTCGCGCGTGAACTTGTCGGCCTGCAGGTAGCCCACCGACGCGCGGTACTTGAGCGTCTCTCCGCCCGAGGCCACGAAGCTGCCGCCCGCGAGGTTGCCGTTGCCGAACAGCCCCGTCGCTTCGGCCCGTGGGCCCGTGCCCGGCGCGCGCGTGATGATGTTCACCACGCCGAGCATCGCGTTGGCGCCGTAGAGGGCTCCGGCCGGCCCACGAATGACCTCGATGCGCTCGATCTCCTCGATGCCCACGGGCAGCACGGGCCACAGCGTGACGCCGAGGAAGTCCTGGTACTCGGGGCGGCCGTCGACGAGCACCAGCACCTTGTTGTTGATGCGCTGGTTGAAGCCGCGAATCGACAGGTTGCTGCTCGAGAAGCCCATCGCCATCACCTCGGCCCCGGGCACACGGCGCAGAATCTCAGGAATGCTGGTGAGGCCCGACGCGCGAATCTCGTCGCCGGTGATGACGGTGGTGGCGTTGGGCGCCTCGAGGCTCGACTGGCTTCGACGGGCGGCGGCCACGACGGTCTCTTCGTAGGGCACCCCGAAGTCGTCCGTCGGCGCTGGAGCCGCGGCCGCCTCTTTCGGCGTCTGGAGCCCCTCCGAATCGGCCTCGGCGCGGCGCTCGGCCTGCGCCACGGCCTTCTCGAGCCGCTCCGTCAGCGCCGCCATCTTCGCGAGCGTCGCGTCGTCGACGGCGGGGCTGACCTTCGGCTTCGGATCGTTCTTCGGCTCCACCACCTTCACCGGTTCGACGACCGGCTCGACCTTCTTCGGCAGCAGCGGCTCGAGCTTGTTGAGCGTCTCGCGCACCTTGTCGGCGTCGGGCGGGTTGGTGTCGAGGTATCGCCGGTAGAAGTTCACGGCCTCGACGGCGCGGCCTGCGGCTTCGTGCGCACGCGCGACGTTGAAGAGCACGTTCGGGTGCGGCTTGATCGAGTACGCCTCGAGCAGCTCCGAAATAGCCTCGTCGTAGCGGCCCTCGTTGATGAGGAACATGCCCGTCTTGAAGTGACGGCGAGCCTCGACGCGTGGGTCGGCCAGCGTCGTCGTCGCCCACACCAGCAGAAGGCCCGCAGCGAGGCGGGCCGACGACGTGTTCGTCATTGGTAGGGGTCGTCCTTGTAGCCAGTGTCGGGGTTGGGGTTCTTCGGGTTCTTCGGGTTCTTCGGTCTGGGGTTCGGTCGAGGTGTCGCCACCTTGCGCACGGTGAGCGTCGGCTTGACTGGCACATGGCCCGCGGCGCCCTGCGCGACCATCGTCGTGCCGTGGTAGCCGTCGAGTGAGAACGCCAGCTCTGCGCGCGCCGGCGCGTCATCGGTGCGGGTGACCGAGAACGAGAAGGGCGTGGTGCCGACGACCGCTCCTCCGAGCGTGACCGTCGCGCCCTGCGGCTCGCTGTCGACGTCGAACACCACCTCGACGGAAGGCGTCTGCGGCGTGTCAGGCGCGACGACGGGGTCGCCGGCCTTCACCGGCTCTTTCACCAGGGGCGGCGGGGCGGGGACCTCGACGACGTCTTTGTTCGTGCTGCGCCACGCCAGCGCGCCACCGACGCCGACGCCGAGGATCACCAGCGCGACCACGCCGATGACGAGGGGCAGCTTCGAGCGGCCGCCCGGGTGCGTGCCGCTCTCGGTGATCTCCACCTCGACCGAAGGGATCTCGATGACCCGGCCGTTGCGCGTCGCCGAGGGGTCGAGCACCGACGGTGACGCGATCTTCACGCGCGTCGAACTCGGCGCCTTCATCGCCTGTGAGGCCGACGGCGACATCGGGTTCGAGAACGTGCGCGGGTCGATGAAGAGCCCCGAAATGCCCTGGCCTGACACCGCGACGCGCATCGCCTCGAGCAGCTCGTCCATCGACTGGTACCGCGTCGTCGGCGTCTTCTCGAGGCACTTCATCACCAGGTCGTTCACCTCGTTCGGCACCTCGGCGCGCAGGCTCTTGAGCTCGGGCGGCTTCTCCTTCACGTGCTTGACGATGATGTCGATGGAGTCCTTGCCCTGGAACGGAGGCCGGCCCGCGAGGCATTGAAAGAGCAGCACGCCCAGCGAGTAGATGTCGGTGCGCTGATCGGTGTCGCCGCGCGCCTGCTCCGGCGCCATGTACAGCGGCGAGCCGAGCAGCACGCCCGCCTGCGTCAGCTCGGTGTCGCTCTTCTGCATCAGGTCCGAGGCGAAGGCCTTCACCAGCCCGAAGTCGAGCACCTTCACCACGTCACCACCGGTGCCCTCGGCGAGCAGCATCACGTTGGCCGGCTTCAGATCGCGGTGCACCAGGCCGAGCTTGTGGGCCTCACGAAGGGAGCGCGCCACCTGAGCGCCCACCGCGAGCGCGCGTGTCCACGGCATCGGGCCTTCGCGGCTGAGCACCTGTTGGAGCGTCTCGCCCTCGAGGTACTCCATCGCGATGAAGTAGATGCCGTCGTCGGTGCGGCCGTAGTCGTGCACCGTGATGGTGTTGGGGTGCTTGAGCTTGGCGGTCATCGACGCTTCGAGGAAGAAGCGCCGCTCGAAGCCCGGGTCGCGGCTGCCGTCGTAGCGGGGGTTGAGCACCTTGAGGGCGACGACGCGATCGAGCGGTTGCTGAATGGCCTTGTAGACGCGGCCCATGCCGCCCATGCCGATCGGCTCGACGATCTGAAAGCGTCCGCTCAGGATCTTGCCCAGGAGCGGATCGTCGACACCAGCTTCCGACATGACACCCCCGCGGCCGTTCGGGTGCTGGGAGTGGGGTGGCCGCGCCTGACGGTGTACCACGCAGGCGCACCGCTCCGAAGGACGCTCGTCGGCCAACGACCAGCCGGTCTGTTGCCCCCTGCGCCTCAGGGGCTACCCTGCTGACGCCATGCGCGAACTCCGTTCAGTCGTCAGCGCCGTGTTCGTCGTCACGGTCGCCTCGTGCAGTTGTTTCGAGCCCGTCGAGGAGCGGCAGTGTGACGCGCTCGCGCCGTGCGGGAGCGGGTGGCAGTGCGTGAACTTCAGGTGCGTGCCGCCGGGCTCCGGTGATGGTGGCTTCGCGGGCGGAGGAGCGATGGGCGGCGGCTTCGTCACCGGCGGTGGTGGACGGCCGACGGGCGGTGGGAGCGCAGGCGGAGGGGCGATGGGCGGCGGCTTCGTGACGGGTGGCGGCCTCCCCACCGGCGGTGGCTTCGTCACGGGTGGCGGCGTCGGTGGCGGTGGACGCCCGATGGGCGGCGGCGTCGGTGGTGGTGGCGGACGCCCGACGGGCGGCGGCGTCGCGGGTGGCTTCGCCGGTGGCTCTGCGGGCGGCTTCGCTGGTGGCTTCGGCGGAGGCGGGCCGTGCACTGGTTGCTTCCTCAACGGCACGTGCTTCGATCCCACGGGCACGCCCGTCTGCGGAGCCGGCGGGGCAGTCTGCCTCGAGTGCCCGCTGAACGAGACGTGTCAGGCTGGCCAGTGCAGGCCCACCGCGGGCTGCAACGCGATGACCTGCCCGGGCTGTTGTGACGGAACTCCAGGGGCGGAGCAATGCGTGCCCCTTGCCGCGCAGCTCAACTTCGCGTGCGGCCGCGGCGGGGCGACGTGCACCCAATGTCCTCCGGGGACGAACTGCAGCGCGCAGGGCGCCTGCGTGCCTGGTCCGCCCTGCGGGCCGATGTCGTGCGCGGGCTGCTGCATTCAGGGCTCGTGCCTCGCGCCGTTCATTCAGAACGAGACGGTCTGTGGCGCCAACGGCGTGATGTGTGGGTCGTGCAACCCGGGGCAGACGTGCGTCAACGGTCAGTGCACCGGAGGCCCGCCGACGTGCAACGCGCGCACCTGTCCCAACGGCTGCTGCAGCAACACCCAGTGCGTGACGCAGCCGGCGCAGAGCTCCGCGCGATGCGGCACCGGCGGTCAGCAGTGCTCGGCGTGTCCGCCAGGGGGCGTGTGCTCCAACGGCTTCTGCTCGGCGCCGTCGTGTAGCCCGCAGACGTGCCCCGACGGCTGCTGCATCGGCGGCCAATGCCTGCTGCGACAATTCCAGAACGCGAACGTGTGCGGCCTCTTCGGTCAGCAGTGCGCCTCGTGTGGCCCGGGGCGGATCTGCAACAACGGCGCGTGCCAGTCGCCGCCAGACGCAGGGGTCTGCAACGCGTCGACGTGTCCCGGTGGCTGCTGCAGCGCGAACGGCACGTGCGTGCCTGGCCCGTTCCAGAGCCAGTTCGAGTGCGGCCTCGGTGGCCAGGCGTGCCTCTCGTGCCCGCAGCCGTTCCAGTGTCAGAACGGCACCTGCGCGCCGCCGTCGTGTGGCCCGATGACGTGCGGTGGCTGCTGTCAGAACGGCGTCTGTCAGGTCGGCAACTCGACGTTCGCGTGCGGCTCATTCGGCAACCAGTGCGTCAACTGCCCCGGCGGCTCCGTCTGCTCCAATGGCTTCTGCACCGCGCCGCCCTCGTGTTCGCCGGCGAACTGCGCGGGGTGCTGTCAGAACGGGGTCTGCCAACCGGGCAACTCGGCCTTCTCGTGTGGAGCGTTCGGCAGCCAGTGCGCGAACTGTCCCACTGGCTGGAGTTGTCTGAATGGCACCTGCTCGGCGCCGCCCCCGTGTTCGCCCGCGAACTGCGCAGGGTGCTGCCAGAACGGCGTCTGTCGGCCTGGTAGCTCGACGGTCGCGTGTGGCGCGTTCGGGAGCCAGTGCGTCAACTGCCCCGGCGGCTCTGTCTGCTCGGGAGGGGCCTGCACCCGCATCGACGCTGGCCCGTCGTGCTCGCCGGCGAACTGTCCGGGCTGTTGTCTGAACGGCTTCTGCCAGATGGGCAACTCCCCTGCGGCGTGCGGGAACTTCGGCAACCAGTGCTTCAGCTGCCCGCCAAACTCGGTCTGCACGAACGGGAGCTGCACGGCGGCGCTGAGCCCCACTGGCGCGACCTGCACCACGAACACCCAGTGTGAGCCCTCCTTCACCGGCATCTGTTTCCCCTGGCCCAACGGTGGCTACTGCTCGTCTGCGTGCACTGGAATGACGGGCTCGTGCCCGACGTGGCAGCAGTGCGCGGGGAACTGCCCCAGCGGGGCTGCGTGCATCGGCTCTGGAGCGACGGTCCCGTTCTGTGCGGCGACCTGTCCCAATCCGCAGGGCGGGCAGTCGACCTGCCGCACCGGCTACGTCTGTGCCGCTTTTGGCGCCGCGAGCAGCTCCGGCATCTGCCGGCCGGCGTGCACGACGGCGAGCTTCGGCTGCCCCGGTGGTGGCACGTGCAACACGACGACGGGCTACTGCCTCTGAGCGCGTGATGATCGGTCCGATCGGTGGCAGGCGATGACCGGCCCGACGCGACCGCTGGGAATGGCGAGCGCAGTGGACGTGGACCCGGCGATGACGTGTCCCGTGCATCAGGCGGTGGGGGAAGGGCGCTGCGCGCAGTGCGGCCGGGTCGTCTGCGCGGTGTGTCGCCGCATGCGTGACACGCAGGTCTTCTGTGATGGCTGTCAGCCGTTCTCCCGCGAGGCGCCGGCGCTCGCTGGCTGGTCCCTGCTGGCGACGGTGCTGCTGTTTCTGGCGCCGCTGCGCTTCGTGCAGAGCCTCGCGCATGCGTGGGACGGGCTGCGCGAGCGAAGCGTCGAGGTGTTGATGGAGCTCGAGGCGCGCGAGTGGCTGCTCCTGACGCTGGGCCACCTGGTGACGCGGGCGCTGGTGACGGTGGTGGCGATGGTGGCGCTGCGGCTCGCGCTGGCCAGACGCAGCGCCGCGCCGAGGTGGATGCTGGGCGCGCTCGTGACCGGGGTGATCGCCGAGGTGTCGCTGCGCTCGGCCTTTGGTGGGCTCGACGCCACGGCCATCACGATGCTCGTGGCGCAGCTGCTCTTCGCCGTGTGGTGGGCGCGCCTGATGCTCACCTCGGAGCAGCTCAGTCGCTTCTTCGTGCACTGAGCGAAGCGGCTACTCGAACGCCAGGTTGCGCTCGAAGTCGGCCGGGTTCGACGCCGCCGCGCGCGCCGTCTCGATCGAGATCATGCCCGTCTTGAACAGCTCCGACAGGTGCTGATCGAACGACTGCATGCCGTACGTGCGGCCCTTCTCGATCACGTCCTTCAGCCCGCCGGTGCGGGTCGCATCGAGGATGTACTCCTGAATGGTCTTCGTCTGGATCATGATCTCCATCGCGAGCCCCATGCCCTGCCCATCGACCTTCGGGAGCAGGCGCTGCGACACCGTCGCCTTGAGGGCTTCCGACAAGCGGCCACGCACCGCGGCCTGCTCGTCACCGGGGAAGAACGAGAGCAGCCGGCTGATGGTCTTGATGGCGTCGGTGGTGTGCACCGTCGAGAGCACGAGGTGGCCCGTCTCGGCCGCCTTCAGCGCGATGTCGACGGTCTCGTGATCTCGCATCTCGCCGACGAGGATGACGTCGGGGTCCTGCCGCAGCGCCGAGCGCATCGCCGCGCCGAAGTCGCTGGTGTCGTGACCGATCTCCCGCTGCGAGATGCTGGAGCGGATGTTGCGGTGCATGAACTCGATCGGGTCTTCGATGGTGAGGATGTGCACCGAGTCGTTGCGGTTGATGTGATCGACGATCGCCGCGAGCGTCGTCGACTTGCCCGCGCCCGTGCTGCCCGTCACCAGCACCAGGCCGCGCTCGTTCGACGCGATGGCCTTCATGATGGGCGGCAGCTTGAGGCTCTCGAGCGTCGGCACCTCGGTGGGAATCACCCGCAACACCACCGCGAGCGAGCCGCGCTGCCGGTACACGTTCACGCGAAAGCGCGCGACGCCGGCCAGCATGTACGAGGTGTCGTATTCCTGAAGGGTGTCGACCTGCGTCTGCATCGCGGGGTTCGAGATGACGTTCATCGCCACCTGCCGCGTGTGCGTCGGGCCCAGCTTGTCGCCTTTGATGGGCCGCAGCATGCCGCCGACGCGGAAGGTGGGCGGGTCGCCGGGCCGGAAGTGAATGTCAGACGCGCCGTTCTGAACGCCGTACGTCAACAGCTTGTTCATCGTCGTCGCGTCCACTGCCACCTCTTGAAACGAGCCGGTGATGGATTTGCCCGAAGAGGGTCAGCGAAGCAATCAAGGCTGCGCACAAGCGAAAGGCCCGGTCTCCTGTCGGAGTGCCGGGCCTTCGATCGAACCATCTGACGGAGTGATCAGCCGATGAAACGGGTGATCAGGCAGCCTTGACGTTCTGTGCCTGCAGGCCCTTCGGGCCCTTCGTCACGTCGAAGCTGACGCGCTGTCCTTCCGCCAGCGTCCGGAAGCCATCCATCTGGATGGCCGTGTGGTGGCAGAACACGTCTTCGCCACCACCGTCCTGCACGAGAAAACCAAAACCCTTCGCATCGTTGAACCACTTCACTGTTCCAGTTGCCATGCAGCCTGACTCCAAGTCGTCGTGGAGCGCGACGTGCGCTCCACGGTCCCCCACCGGAAGACAGGTGAAACCTACCGAAACGCACACGCAGAGATCCATGCCCCCCCTGCAACGAGGTGGTGACAGGCGTCAGGCAACGATGGTTTCGGAGGGCTCGCGAGGAGAGCGGAGGCGCTTCGACTCACGTCTTGTTGAAGAGCGGATCTTCGGCGAGCTGGCCGTGGGTCTCGGCTCTCACCTCGGCGTGAAACGCCTCGTACTCGCGGCGCTCCATCAGCTCCATGCGATCGAGCGCGAACTGCAGCTGGGCGTTCGACTTCACGAGCTGCTTCTTCGAGTCGTCGATGAGGTTTCGCAGCGCGACGTATTCCTTCGCCTCATCACCGACGATGCCGCCCTTTCGGAGCTCTTCCACCCGCTCCTCAGCACCGCTGATGGCCTGGGTCAGCGCGTCGACCTCGGTCTGCTTCTCGAACGCCATCTTCTGCGTCGATGACTTGAGGCGATCGAGGCCAGCGCGTTGTCCGCTCGCGGCGCGCGTGGCCTTCGCCTGCGCGGCCAGGTGCTGCATCTGCAGGATCAGCTCGTCGGCGGAAGCCATGCGCACCTCGGGTTCGAAGGAGACTTCAGAAACGAAGAAGCCGGCGCCTCATTTCGTGCGCCGGCTTCGGAGAACCTCAGATCTCGAGGAGGATGCGCTCCGGGTCTTCGATGCAGTCCTTCACGCGCACCAGGAACTGCACGGCCTCGCGGCCGTCGATGAGCCGGTGATCGTACGAGAGCGCGACGTACATGATGGGGCGAATGACGATCTGCCCGTCCTTCACCACCGCGCGCTCGACGATGTTGTGCATGCCGAGAATGCCGGTCTGCGGCGGGTTGAGGATCGGCGTCGACAACATCGAGCCGAAGATGCCGCCGTTGGTGATGGTGAACGTGCCGCCCTGCAGCTCAGGCAGCGTCAGCTTGTCGGCCTTCGCGCGCGCGCCGTAGTCGCCGATGGTCTTCTCGAGCTCCGACATCGACTTCTGGTCGGCGTCACGCACGATGGGCACCACCAGGCCGCGGCTGCCCGACACCGCGATGCCGACGTCGTAGTAGTGGTGGAAGACGACCTCGTCGCCCTCGATGAACGCGTTCATCGCCGGGAACGTCTTGAGCGCCTCGATCGACGCCTTCACGAAGAAGCTCATGAAGCCCAGCTTCACGCCGTGCTTCTTCTCGAACTTCTCGTTGTACTGCTTGCGCGTCGCCATCACCGCGCTCATGTCGACTTCGTTGAAGGTGGTGAGAATGGCGGCGTTCGACTGCGCCTGGAGCAACCGCTCGGCGACGCGCTTGCGCAGTGGCGTCATGCGAACGCGCTCTTCACTGCGCGGGCCGGTGGGCACATTGAGCGGCGTCGAGGGCGCCTGCGCGGCGGCCGGCGTCGCGGCCTTCAACACGTCGTCTTTCATCACGCGGCCGTTGGCGCCCGAGCCCTGCACCTTCGAGGGGTCGACGCCGGTGGCCGCTGCGACGTTCCGCGCGACGGGCGTGATGCTGGGGCCGCCGGTGGGCTCGGCCTTCGCGAAGGTCTGCACGGCGGCAGGCGGAACGACGGCGGCCGCGGGCGCCTGGCTCGGAGCCGCTTTGGGCGTCGCGGCGCCGGGGGTCAGCTTCGCGAGCACGTCGCCGATCTTCACCTTCGCGCCTTCGGCGAAGCTGATGGTCTCGATGGTGCCCGACTCGGGCGACTGCACGTCGATGGTCACCTTGTCGGTCTCGAGCACGGCCACCGGCTCGTCGACGGCGACCGAGTCTCCGACCTTCTTGTGCCACTTCCCGATGATGGCTTCGGAGATCGACTCTCCGAGCGTCGGTACCTTGATCTCAACGGACATTGGGTCCTCGCGTCAGCGCTTCTTCGACGAGCAGCTTCTGCTCGTACTGGTGGGTCGACAGGAATCCAGTGGCGGGGCTCGCCGACTCCGGACGGCCTACGTACCGCAGGGTCGGCCGGGTCGGCAGCTCGTTCACCATCATCATCAGCGGCTCGAGCACGTACCGCCACGCGCCGCTGTTCTTCGGCTCTTCCTGCACCCAGAGCACTTCCTTGAGCGAGGAGAACGACTTGAGCAACGCGCGGAGCTCTTCGTCGGGCAGCGGGTAGAGCTGCTCGAGGCGGGCGAGGTGCACGCTGAAGTCCTTGGCGGCGTCGCGCTGCCTGGCGAGATCGTAATAGACCTTCCCGCTGCAGAGGATGAGGCGCGTGACGGCCTGCGAACGGACGTCGACGTTCGGGTCGACGATGAGCCGCTTGTAGGTGCCCTGGGTGAATTCGCTCCACGCGCTGGTGGCCTCGGGCATTCGCAACAGCGACTTGGGCGTCATCACCACCAGCGGCTTGCGAATGGTGCGCAGGCCCTGACGGCGCAGCAGGTGGAAGATCTGCGCAGCGCTCGTCGGGTAGCAGACCTGAATGTTGTCTTCGGCCGCCAGCTCGAGGAACCGCTCGAGCCGCGCCGACGAGTGCTCAGGCCCGGCGCCTTCGTAGCCATGCGGCAAGAGCAGCACGAGGCCCGTCATGCGCTTCCACTTGTCTTCGCTCGAGGCGATGAACTGATCGATCATCACCTGCGCGTTGTTCACGAAGTCGCCGAACTGCGCCTCCCACACCACCAGCGCGTCGGGGTAGTCGAGGCTGTAGCCGTACTCGAACGCCACGCAGCCCATCTCTGACAGCGGGCTGTTGACGATGCGCGCCTTGCCGGGGCCGAACGAGCCGAGCGGGAACGCCTGCTTCCCGGTCTTCTGGTCGTGCAGCACGGCCTGCCGGTGGGCGAAGGTGCCGCGCTCGGTGTCCTGGCCGGTGACGCGTACGTTGAGGCCTTCGGTCAGCACCGAGGCGTACGCGAGCATCTCGCCGGTGCCCCAGTTGACCAGGGCCTTCTCGGCGAGCATGGCCTGGCGCGCCTCGATGACGCCCGCCTGGACGTTCTTGTGGAGCGTGAAGCCGGCCGGCGCCTCAGCCAACGGCGCGAGCAGCCGCTTGAGAATCTCGAGCGGGAGGCCGGTGGTGACCTGCGGGCTGTCCTTGTCGGGCCCGCCCACGTACTTGCGCCACACGCCCTGCAGGTGGCTCGGGTCTTTCACCAGCGTGTTGCCGGCGCCCTTCGACTTCGCGAACGCGTCGCTGAACTTTGCCAGGGCCGCTGTCGCCAGCTGCGCCGTCTGCTCGGCCGTGAGTCGGCCCCGCTCGACGAGCTCCTTCGCGTAGATCGCGCGCGAGGTCGGCTTCTGGTCGATCATCGCGTACATCTTCGGCTGCGTGAACCGGGGCTCGTCACCTTCGTTGTGGCCGTACTTCCGGTAGCAGACGAGATCGATCACCACGTCGGTGTGGAAGGTCTGCCGGTACTCCGTCGCGATGCGCATCACGTGGACGCAGGCTTCGACGTCGTCACCGTTGACGTGGAAGATGGGGATGTCGAGCATCTGCGCCTGACCGGTGCAGTACACGGGCGTGCGGCCCTGCGCGGCCTCGGTCGTGTAGCCGACCTGGTTGTTGATGATCAGGTGCACCGTGCCGCCGGTGTCGTACGCGTCGAGGCCGCTCAAGTTGAGGGTCTCGGGCACCAGCCCCTGGCCCGAGAACGCGGCGTCTCCGTGAATCACGAACGGCACGATCGCGTGGCGCGCACCGTCGGCGCCGACGCGGTCCTGCTTGGCGCGCACGCGGCCTTCGACGACCGGGTGCACGAACCCGAGGTGCGACGGGTTGAAGGCCATCGTGAGATGAATCTTCTGGCCGGTCGCCGTCGCGTAATCGTTCGAGTACCCCATGTGGTACTTCACGTCGCCGCGGTTCAGGTACTTCGACGGGTCGGCGGGGCCGGCGATCTCGGCGAAGATCTCTTCGGCCGGCTTGCCCATGATGTTCGCGAGCACGTTCAAGCGGCCGCGGTGCGCCATGCCGAAGACGACCTCTTTGACGCCGAGATCGCCGCCGAGCTCGAGGAACTCCTGAATCATCGCCAGCTGCGCCTCGCCGCCTTCGGCCGAGAAGCGCTTCTGCCCCTGGAACTTGGTGTGAATCGTCGCCTCGAAGGCCTCGGCCTCGGCGAGCTTGCTCAGCATGCGCGTCTGCTCGGCGACGGTGAACGGCGTGGTGTTCTCGGAGTGCTCCATGCGGCGCAACAGCCAGCGCCGGCGCTCCGAGTTGTACAGGTGCGCGTACTCGACCCCGATGTGCCCGCAGTACGTGCGGCGCATGCGCTCGAGCAGCTGCTTCACCGTGACGCGCGGCTCGTCGAAGCTCAAGCCGGGCGCGACGAGGGCGTTGAGCTCGCCCTCGGTGAAGACCGCGTTCGACACCATGGCGGCGTCGGCGACGTGATCGAGCGGAGGGCGGGGCACGCCAAGAGGGTCGAGGTGCGCCGCGAGGTGCCCGCGTAGGCGGTGGCTGGTGATGACCTGGTCGACGCGCCCCTGCAGCTCGAGGCCCTCTCCTTCGGCGCCGTGGGGGCTCGCGCCGTTCTTCCCGTTGACGTGCCCGTTGGTCTTCGGCCGGGGCAGCTCGAGGCCATCGATCACGAGGGGCTTGCCCTCGCGGCCCAGAGAGGTGAAGAGGTCGCGCCAGCTGAGCTCAACGCTGTTCGGGTCGGCGAGGTACCGGGAGTACTGGGCCTCGAGGAAGTCGATGTTCGCGCCTGTGAGGAAGGAATCGGTGACGGAAGGCATGGCACGGTCCTTTTATTCGGAGCAAGTGGTGCGCTCCATGATTCGTTGTGTCGTCGTGGCAGGGCTGCTGACCGGAAGCGCGGGGCTGGCTGATCCGCCGAAGTTCTCGGAGGGGGGCTTCCTCTTCTCGGTGATGTACGGCCCCGGCATCTGGGGGTTCAACCGCACCCTTCTGGCTGAGCAGGTCGGCGCCGGAAACGCCGACCTCTTCATAGCGGACGCCGTCACCAGCCACACCGTTTCCTTGCGCGCCGGGTACAACATCCTCGGGCACGCCTCGCTCGGGGTCGACTTCAGCGCCACCGGCTGGGACGTCAGCATGGCGAACCGTGGTGGTGGTGGGTTCGTCACCGGTTACCTGGCGTGGCACCCCCTCGAGCTGGTGTGGATGAAGAAGGAGCAGCGTCCCATCGGCCTCGACGTATCGACCATGTTCGGCGTCGGCTACGGCATCATGGGCGAGAACCGCGGGATGGACGGCCTGGTGTTGCAGTGGGGCTTCAACGCCGACTACTTCTTCGCCCGCTACTTCGGCGTCGGGCTCTTCGCCAAGGGCACCTTCCTGCAGTGGGACAAGTTCTACATCGACTACAACGGCCGCGATTTGCCGGGGAACACGGTGCCGGTTCCCAGAGGCACCGGCGGCTCGTTCTGGACGCTGGGCATCTCGTTGACCTTCCGCGCAGGGAACTGAAAACCGGGAGAAATGCCCGGGAAATGGCCCCGGGTTTGTCAGCGGCATTGCCAGAGGTCTCGCAAAACGAGGTGGGAGGTCGGCAGACAATGAAGGTGTCTGCTCACTTCTGGAGAACACCTCATGCTCACCACTGGCACTCGCGGTTCCGACGTCACCCGGCTTCAGCAGACCCTGGCCTCGCGCGGCTTCAACCCCGGCGGCGCTGACGGCATCTTCGGTTCGCGGACGCGCGCAGCGGTCGCCGCGTTCCAGCGCTCGCGTGGCCTCTCGGCTGACGGCGTCGTCGGCCCCAACACCAGCCGCTCGCTCTTCGGCTCGAGCGATCGCAAGTACTACGACGGTCGCAGCGACTTTCAGACCGGCGGCACGGGTGGCACCACGGGCGTTCGCGCCGGTGGCGGGTGGGGCGGCTCTCAGGGCGTCGCTGACCGAGCGACCTCCATCGCGCGCAGCATGGGCATTCCCGTGACGAGCACCAAGCGCGACCTGGCGACCACGCGCCGCGTCGGCTCGACGACCGGCTCCGATCACTACACGGGCAACACCAACGCGTACGCCGTCGACTACGGCGTCAGCGGTTCGCGCGGCACCGATCTCGCCCGCCGCATCGCCGACGCGTATGGCATTCCCCGCTCGAGCATCGGCACCTACAACCGCCACACCATCAACGTCGGTGGGCAGCGCTTCTCGGTGCAGCTGCTGTGGCAGGTGCGCGGCCACTACGATCACGTGCACTTCGGCGTCCGCCGCGCCTGAGCACCCGCAGAATCGAGCCGCTACTCGGGCTTGAGGCCGATCTTCCGCATCAAGCGATAGAGCGAGACGCGATCGACCTCGGCTTCGACGGCGGCCTGCGACACCTTGCCGTTGTGCCGGGCCAGCAGCGCCGTGAGGTATTCCTTCTCGAAACGCTCCACGGCCCGTTTGCGAGCGTCGACCAGCGGCCCGCGCGTGAAGTCGGCGCCGGCTCCCGGGTTGGTGACGACGTCGACGCGGCCGGGCGCTTCGGGCGTCTCGAAGACGATGCAGCGCTCGAGGTGATTCCGCAGCTCGCGCACGTTGCCTGGCCACGTCGCCGCGGTGAGCTGGGCGATGAACTCAGGCGAGAAGAGAAACGGGTGCGACCGCTCGGTGGCGCCGAGATCCTTCAGCAGCTCTCTGGCGATGTCGGGCACGTCTTCGGCGTGCTCTCGCAGCGAGGGCAGGGTGACGCGCACCACCGCGAGGCGGAAGTAGAGATCGGAGCGGAACTTGCCGGCGTTCACGTCGGCGCGCAGGTCTCGATGCGTCGCCGCGACGATGCGCACGTCGACCGCCGTCCACTGGTTCTGGCCCAGCCGGCGCACCTGGCGATCTTCGAGCACGCGCAACAACCGCGGCTGCAGCTCGAGCGGCATCTCGCCGATTTCGTCGAGGAAGACGGTGCCGCCCTTCGCCTCTTCGAACACGCCCAGCCGTCTGCCGGCCGCGCCGGTGAAAGCGCCCTTCTCATGACCGAAGAGCTCGGCTTCGAGCAACGAGGCGGGCAGGGCGCCGCAGTCGACGACGAGAAACGGCCCGTCCTTCCGCGCGCCGGCCGCGTGCAGGGCCTGCGCCGCGCGTGACTTCCCAGTGCCCGTCTCGCCTTCGAGCAGCACCGTCGCGTCAGACTTGCCGGCCTTCTCCAGCAGCATGAAGGCCTGGCGCATCGACGAGCTGTTCCCGCGCAGCGTGCCGAACTGCGCCTGCTGGCTGACCGGGAGCGCGCTCACCTTCTCGTCGAGATCGAAGCGCAGGCGTGAGTTGCCGACGCTCAGCACCGAGCCGTGTCGAAGGTAGCCCTCCTTCACGCGCACGCCGTCGATGAAGGTGCCGTTGGTGCTCCCGAGATCCTTCACGATGGCGCGCTGGCCCTCGACGACGATCTCGCAGTGGAAGCGCGACACGGTCGGGTCGGTCAGCTGCAGCTCGGCGCCGGCGTGCGAGCCCACCTGGCAGCGGCCAGTGAGAAACTCGGTGTCGGTCTGATCGCCTTCGTTGGTGAGGCGAAAGCGGCGCACGGTCGGCGCCAGCCGGTAGCCCGAGGCTGGCACGACCCGAATCGTCTCGTCGGCGGCACCAGTGACCTGCGGTGCGCCATCGTCAGGAGGCGAAGTCATGGGCTGTTTCCTCCCACGTCCCCGTCAGGGCGCGCAACCCAGAGTTCTTCGTTTGCGCTCGTCGAGGCCCGGGCTAGGGAGCCCGCCATGCTCCTCAAGGACAAGAAGCTGCTCATCACCGGCGTCTTGACCCCGCAGTCCATCGCCTACGGGGTGGCCGAGCTCGCGTTGAAGGAGGGGGCGGAGATCGTTCTCACCTCGTTCGGCCGGCCGATGTCGTTGACCCAGCGCACCGCGCGCAAGCTCGGCCCGACGCCCCCCGAAGTGCTCGAGCTCGACGTCACCAACCCGGAGCACTTCCCGAAGCTGACCGAGATGCTCAAGGCGAAGTGGGGCCGCGTCGACGGTGTGCTGCACGCCATCGCCTACGCGCCTGAAGACGCGCTGGGCGGCAAGTTCCTCACCACGCCGTGGGAGTCGGTGCAGCAGGCCTTCCGCGTCTCGACCTTCTCGCTCAAGGAGCTCGCCTCGGCGGTCGCTCCGCTGATGACGAACGGCGGCAGCATCGTCACGCTCGACTTCGACAACTCGACGCAAGCCTGGCCGCTCTACGACTGGATGGGCGTGTGCAAGGCCGCGCTCAACTCGACGGTGCGGTACCTCGCGAGAGATCTCGGGCCGAAGGGCATTCGCGTCAACGCGCTCGCCGCGGGCCCCATCGCCACCATCGCGGCCAAGGGCATTCCCGGCTTCAAGTACCTCGAGGGCAAGTGGGGCTCGCAGGCGCCGCTGGGGTGGGACGCGCGCTCCGATGCCGCGAGCGACGCGGTCGCTCGCACCGCCTGCGCGATGTTGTCGGACTGGATGCCGAAGACGACGGGCGAGCAGATTCGGGTCGACGGTGGCTTCCACGCCATCGGCGCCGAGCCCGTGTCCCTCGCATCCATCGTCGAAGAGCCGACCAAGCCGCAAAGCTGAGCGGTTTCAGACGCTTCAAGAGCGTCGCTTGTGTTTTGTGCGGAGATGTAGGCAAAGGCGCACCACCCCCTTCCCGGTTGGCGTGTCCATGAAATCCTCCGTTCGAGCTGAAGCGTTGATGGCGGTGTTGTTCTTCGTCGGCTGTGACTGCGGTGCTCCCGGAACGCGGTGCCAGGACTCACTCCAGTGCCCTGATGGCTCGCGCCCGTACTGTGCGCCCGCGCTGGGTGCCTGCGTCGAGTGCCTGTCGGACGATCAATGCGCGAACGGCTTCGTGTGCAGCCCGAACGGATCCTGTGAAGCCGGCTGTCGTGACGAGCGCGGCCGCTGCGAGCTGGGCCAGTTCTGCAAAGAGGGCGCGGCCTGCGTCGAGTGCCGCACCGACGCGCAGTGTGGCCCGGGGCGCCTCTGTCAGAACGACGCCTGCGTGCCGGGCTGTTCGGCGCAGCACCCCGTCTGTCCCTCCGGCCTGATGTGCGACGCGAGCCAGGGCGCTGCGTCACGTGCACGACGAATGCGCAGTGCACCACGCCGGGCCTGCCCACCTGCAACCCGGCGACGAATACCTGCGTCGGCTGCGTGATGGATGGCGACTGCACCACGCCGGGCAAACCCTTCTGCGACCCGTCGACGAAGACGTGCGTGTCGTGCGTGCAGGACGCGCAGTGCCCGCGAGGCCAGGTCTGTCAGGCGAACGTCTGCACCACCGGCTGCACGCCGAACCAGCCGTGTCCGATGGGCCAGGTCTGCAGCGCGGCCGGCCAGTGCGTGCAGTGCACCACCAACGCGCAGTGCAGCGGCGCGACGCCGCAGTGTGACGTCGCCAGCAACCGGTGCGTGCAGTGCCTGCCGTCGAACGACACGTGCCCGATGGGCGAATACTGCCGCAACGACTTCACCTGCGAGCGCGGCTGCAAGACGGGCACCGACTGTCCTTCGGGCGTGTGTTTGCCGAACCGCTCCTGCGCGATGTGCACGATGGACGCCCAATGCGCCGCGGGCAACGTCTGCGTCGGAGGCTCCTGCACGCCCGCCTGCAGCGCGACCAACCCGTGTGGCTCAGGCCGCGAGTGCTGCACCGGGCGCTGCGTCGACACCCGCGCTGACACCGGCAACTGCGGCGCGTGCGGCACCTCGTGCGGCGCCTCGGGAGCTTGCTGCCAGGGCCAGTGCAAGGCGCTGAACACCACGAACGACTGCGGTGCGTGTGGCGTGCAGTGCGGCGCGAGCGCGGCTTGCTGCAACAACGCGTGCACGCCGACCAACTCGCTCTCGAACTGCGGAGGCTGCGGCATTCGCTGCGGCGCCGACCAGTTCTGCGACGGCACCGTCTGCCGCAACCAGACGTTCCCCGAGTTCTGCGCGAACCGGAGCGTCTTCGCCATCTACGACGGCCGCCCGCTCGACGACGCCGCCACCAACGTGCTCGCCAGCACCATTCGCGCGAACTGCTCGACGCAGACGACGATTCAGTACGGCCCTCAGACGAACGCCTCGTGGGTCGACCAGACGAACGGCGCGCTGCTGCTGGGCGGCGGCTCCACCGTCGTCACCGCGGGAGGCCCGTTCCCCAACAAGCCGGTGCAGTGGCTCGAGCGCACGCGGCAGGTGACGAAGGTCTTCTTCGCCACCAACTCCCTCGACACCTTCTACTTCCGTAAGCGCTCCGACAACTCGAACGTGGTGAGCTTCCCCCAGGCCAACTGCAGCCCGAACCGAGACGTCTTCCTCGTCACGCTCGCCACCGACCCGACGAGCGGCACCCTGGCCCTCATCAGCTACGGCCTGTGCTCCGGCGGCTACGGCACGCAGACCGGCGCCTGGTACTGGGCCAACGTGATGCTGCCCAACCGGGCCAGCTACCCCGACAGTTGGTACATCTACGAGTGGCTCGACACCAACCTGAACACCCTGCCGGACCAGGGCGACACGTTCACCCTGCGCGGCAACGGCCGGTAAGAAAACTGCACACGCCGGTGGGCAGGTGGGTCCCACAGACGCCATGTGGACCCTCGCCATCATCGTCGTCGGACTCTCGGTCGTGTGGTGGCTGCGCCGGTCGCGCCGTGCCTTCACGTTGCGCGTCATGAACGGTGCGGTGACGGTCGTCGGCGGGTGGCTCCCGGGCCCCATGCTGGCCGACTACCGGAGCGCGCTGCGCACCGTCTCGAGCGGCTCCATCGAGGGGCACTTCGAAGAGGGCGGTCTGCGCGTCACGGCTTCAGGTGGCATCGATGCGTTCGTCGAGCAGCGCTTGCGCAACATCGCGCGCCTGTACCCGCTCGCGACGTTCAGGGCGTCGACCCGCGCCGAGCGCCGGGCGTTGAAGACCACGGCTGGCTTCGCGGTGGTGTCGGCGCTGTCCGAGCGCTCGAACTGCTCAGAGTGAAAACGCGTCGACGATGGCGACGGGGCCGAGCCCTTCGACGCCTGCGCCTCCCGGCACGATGACGAGCGTCCCCACGGTGGCGGCGCCAGTGCCGTGACGTGGCGAGCGCATCGGGGCGCCGGTGGACCACGTGAGCGACGTCGTCTCGAGCACCTCGGTCTGCGCGAACACGCCTGAGCTCACCGCGGCGTTTCCTTCTCCTCCAACGACGACGATGCGGGTGCCGACGACGGCGGCGGCGTGACCTCCGCGCGCGGTGGGCAGGTCGGGGCCGCTCGTCCATCGAGTGCTGGCGCTGTCGTAGATGAAGACCCGCCTGGTGACGCTGTTGATGGCGCCGTCACGGCCGCCGATGACGAAGAGCTGCGTGCCGACGGCGCCGCCGACGACGTGCTCGGTGGCGACCGGGAGCGGCGGCAACACCCTGTGCGTGTTCGACGAGGGTGTGTAGGCCGTCACGTCGGTGACGGCCCGACCGGCGCGGTAGCCGCCCGCGACGATGATCTCGCCTCCGATGACGCCCACGGCCGAGCCGCCGCGCTCCGTCCCTGCGGGTAGTGGCGCCCGGACGGTCCACGTGTCGGCGGCAGGCTCGTACTCGAAGACGTCACCTCGCGCGGCGAAGCCTCGACCCTCGAGATTTCCGAGCGCGTAGAGCTTGCCGTCGAGCGTGGCGACGTTGACGTGGTGGAGCGCCCTGGGCAGCGGCCGCACGGCCGACCATCGCCCCGCGTCGACGTCGTACCGGTTGACGTCGGAGAGCAGCGCGCCCTGCGGGCCAAACCCTCCGACGACGTAGACGGCGCCGTTGAGCGCGGCGACTCCGCACTCCTGTTGAGCCCGAGGGAGGGAGGGCAGGGCGAGCCACGTGCCGCCGTCGTTCGAGCCGAGCGCACCCGCGTCGACCACTGCCGCGTCGACGACCGCCGCGTCGACCACCGTTGCGTCAGGGGAGAGACCGCCATCGACAGGGCCCTGCGGAGCTCCGCACCCCACCAGGAGCGTGCCGACGACGACAAGCCAGCCCGGCGCTCTCAGGCCTCGGCCTTCGTGAACGTGGGCTCGATGCCCGACTTGTCGGCCTTCACGTCGAAGTGCGCGACGCCGCCGTGCTTCAAGTCACCGAAGAGCAGCGCCTCGGCGAGCTGCTTCTTGATGGCCTGGTCGACGAGGCGACCCATGGGCCGCGCCCCGAACTCGGGCTCGTAGCCGTGCTCCGCCATCCACTCCCGCGCGCCTTCGCTCAGGGAGATCTTCACCTTCTTGTCGGCGAGCAGCTCTCCCAGCGCCTTCACTTCCTTGTCGACGACCTTGAGGATGATCTCCTTGTTCAGGCCACCGAACGGCACCACCGCGTCGAGCCGGTTGCGGAACTCGGGCGCGAACGCCTTCTCGAGCGCGTCTTTGGCCCGTGACGGGTCGACCATCGGCCGCTCACCGAAGCCCACCGACTTGGTCTTCATCTCTCGCGCGCCGGCGTTCGTCGTCATGATCACGATGACGTTGCGGAAGTCGGCCTTGCGCCCGTTGTTGTCGGTGAGCGTGGCGTGGTCCATCACCTGGAGGAGGATGTTGAAGAGCTCGGGGTGCGCCTTCTCGATCTCGTCGAGCAAAACGAGCGAGTGCGGGTGCTTTCGCACCGCGTCGGTGAGCAGGCCCCCCTGATCGAAGCCGACGTACCCCGGCGGAGCGCCGATGAGCCGCGACACCGTGTGCCGCTCGCCGTACTCCGACATGTCGAAGCGCAGAAACTCGATGCCCAGCACCTTCGCCAGCTGCTTGGCGAGCTCGGTCTTGCCGACGCCCGTGGGCCCCGCGAAGAGGAACGAGCCGATGGGCTTCTCGGGCGAGCGCAGGCCCGAGCGCGACAGCTTGATGGCCGACGACAGCTCTCCGATGGCGCGGTCCTGGCCGAAGATGACGGCCTTGAGGTCGCTCTCGATCGTGGCCAGCGCCTGCCGCTCGTCGACGGCCACCGTCTTGGGTGGAATGCGCGCCATCTTCGCGATGACGGCCTCGACGTCGGCGAGCGTCACCTTGCCGGTGCGCTCCTTGCGCAGCCTGTCGATGGCGCCCGACTCGTCGATCACGTCGATGGCCTTGTCGGGCAGGAGCTTCTCGTTGATGTACTTGGCCGACAGCTCGGCCGCGGCGCGAATGGCGTCAGCGTCGTACTTCACGCTGTGGTGCTCCTCGTAGCGGCTCTTGAGGCCCTCGAGGATCTTCACGGTGTCTTCGACCGAGGGCTCGCCGATGTCGATCTTCTGGAAGCGGCGCGAGAGCGCGCGGTCACGCTCGAAGCTCGCCTTGTACTCCTGGTACGTCGTCGAGCCGATGCAGCGCAGCTTGCCCGACGCGAGCGCGGGCTTGAGCAGGTTGGAGGCGTCCATCGAGCCACCGCTGGTCGCGCCGGCGCCGACGATGGTGTGGATCTCGTCGATGAACAGCACCGCGTCGTCTTGCTGCGAGAGCGCCTTCAGCACGGCCTTGAGCCGCTCTTCGAACTGCCCGCGGAACTTGGTGCCGGCGAGCAGCGCGCCCATGTCGAGCGAGAACACCTTCGCGTGCGCCAGCGCCTCGGGCACCTTCCCTTCGAAGATCGCCAACGCGAGGCCTTCGGCGATGGCCGTCTTCCCGACGCCGGCGTCACCGACGTACAGCGGGTTGTTCTTGCGGCGGCGGCAGAGCACCTGAATCGTCCGCTCCAGCTCGCTCTCGCGACCGATCAGCGGGTCGATGCGGCCGGCCTTGGCCTCGACGTTGAGCTCGGTGCAGTAGGCCTCGAGGGGGTTCTTCGCCGGGCCCGGAGCGTCATCATCGTCGCCTCCCGTGGCCGGAGCCTCGCGCTCTTCGCCAGGCGTCGCGCCCTCGCCGTCCTTCTTGATGCCGTGCGAGATGTAGTTGAGCAGGTCGTACCGGGTGACGCCCTCTTCCTTGATGAAGAAGAGCGCCTGGCTGTCGACCTCACGGAAGAGCGCGACCAGCACGTCGGCCGAGTCCATCACCTTCTGCTCTGCAGACAGCGCGTGGTACGCGGCCCGCTGGAGCACGCGCTCGACCGACATCGTCTGCTGCGGCTCGGCGTCGGCGCCCTCGGGCAGCTGCTCGACCGTCTCGCTCACGAACTTCTCGAGGCGCTCCTTCACCCGCTCGGGCCGCGCGCCGCACGCCTTGAGCACCTCCACGGTGCGCGGGTCTCGCAACAGCCCCAGCAACAGGTGCTCGAGCGTCAGGTACTCGTGACGCAGACGCTTTGCCTCGGCGAGCGCAAAACGAATGGAGGCCTGCAGTTCCTTGGCAATGATCGGAGAAGCCATCAGGGGTCCTCTGGTTCCAGGCTCAGCTTGAGGGGGTACTCGTGCTCTTTGGCCAACGCGTGCGTCTTCTGCAGCTTCGTCTCGGCGATTTCCTTCGTGTACACGCCGGCGACGCCCATGCCCGTCTTGTGAATGTTCAGCATGACGGCGACCGCGTCCGACTCGGACTTGTGGAAGACGGAGCGCAGCACGAAGACGACGAACTCCATCGTCGTGTAGTTGTCGTTGTGGAAGACCACCCGGAACAGGGGGGGCTTCTTCAGCGACTCCTTCTTCTTCGTCTCTGTCGCGACTCCCGTGTCGCCATCATCTGGGCGCTGCTTCGCCATGGCTTGACGGAAGGTAACAGACCTTGATCGAAGTGCTCGAAGTCAAAGGGTCAGGTGCCTGACCAATCGGCTCGGCGGCGGCTCGCCTGTGTGGGCGCATGCGCAACAGCTCGCGACACGGGTGCTTGACCGCTCCGCAGCAGCGCCCTCTAAGGCGCCGCGTGAGCTCGAAACACACGCCGACTCCACTCCTCGTCGCCACGAGCTCCCGGCCGCTGACCCTGAAAGCCCACCTCGGCCCCGAGGTGCGCCTGTCGCCGGCCGCCGCAGCGTTGCTGACGTACTCGGTGACGAGCCGGCTCACGCTGCCGCTGTACCCGGGCGACCGCCTGACGAACGATCTGCCGATGCTGAAGCCCGGCGAGGCTGATCACCTCGACGCCGATTCGTGCGCGCCAGTGGGGACTCGCGTCGTGCCGGGGCTGTTGCTCGTCGGACGCCTCGCGCGCCCGTTGGGCGAGCTCGCTGACGACGAGGCAGGCATCGACGCCGCGTTCGGAGTGCCCCAGGGCCGCGACGGCTCGCTTCGTGGTCCACCGGGTCTGTACGGGCGCGTCGAGGCCATCGAGCGCACGCCGCCCGAAACGAAGGGAGCGCCAGAGCAGCTCACCGTCGTCGTCAGCTCCGAGTACCCGCTGGAGCCCGGCGATGTCGTTTCGTTCGAAGGCGGTGCACCGGCCGTGGTGGGCGCGATCGATTCGTCGCTCGAGGTCGATGGGCTGTGGCCAGGCGCCGTAGCGACGGGGCTCGTCCATCGGCTCGGTCCAGCTGCGGCGGAGGTCTGCCACGCACGCTCCATCGGCCCCTACTCGATCGTGACCCAGCAGCCGCTCGGTGGACGCGCGTCGTTCGGTGGTCAGCACGTGTCGGTGGCCGTCATCGACTCGCTGCTCGATCGCGGCGCGACGCACGTCGTGCACGAAATGCTGACCCACAAGTCCGACGACGTGGCGGGTCGGGTCGCGCTCTTCGAAGATCTCGTGAAGGGCGAGGCGCTGCGTCCGCCCTCGATGCCGCACGCGACGAAGACGCTCGAGGCGCTGCTGCTGTCGATGGGCTTCGAGGCCGACTTCACCGAAGCCGAGGTCGAGCTGCGGCTGTCGACCGACTCGTCCATCGACACCTTCGCGCCTGGCCGCGTGGTGAAGCCCGAGACGCTGAACTACCGCACGCTCCGGCCCGAGCCTGGTGGGCTGTTCTGTACCGAGATCTTCGGGGACATTCCTTCGCCCGAGCGATTCACCAGATTGGGCCACGTCGCCCTCGCGGCGCCGCTCCTTCACCCCTGGGCCCGAGGTGTCGCGGCGACGCTCCTGGGCATGGCGCCGGCGGAGTTCGAGCGGGTGCTGTTGGGAGAAGCGACCCTCGCGGGCAACGAGCCTGCGCAGCATGGGGATACCGGCGGCCTCGCGATTCAGGCAGCGCTGGCGGCAGTCGATCTCGATCGCCCGCCACCTGGCGCAGAAGGCCTCGCCGCCGCGCTGAAGCGCACGCGTCGCAGGCCGGAGCAGTGGTGTTTCACACGCTGGCCCGTGCTGCCTGCAGACCTTCGGCCGCTGGTGCCATTGGAAGGAGGGCGCTTCGCGACGAGCGACCTGAACGACCTCTATCGAAGGCTGATCAATCGCAACAACCGCACTCGCCGACTGCTCGAGCTGAACGCGCCCGAACTCATCATCCGCAACGAAGCGCGCATGCTGCAGCAGGCCCTCGACGCCGTGCTCGACAACCACGGTCGCACCCGCATCACGGGCCCGAACCGCCGCGCCCTGGTCTCGCTCGTCGATCTCTTCGCGGGGCCGAAGGGGAAGCTCGCTGCCACGAGGCACAAACGGGTCGACTACTCGGGCCTCGCCCGCGCCGTTCCCCTCGCGTCGTTGGCCGATCGAACCATGCTGTTGCCGCGCTCGATGGCGCTCGAGCTGTTCAAGCCGCTCATCTATTCGCTGCTCGAGATCGCCGGGCACGTCACCACCATCAAACAGGCGAGGCGCCTCGTCGAAAGCCGAGACCCACGCGCGCTCGAGTCGGTCCAGGCGTTGTGCGCGACGCACCCGCTGCTCGTCGTCGACGAATGCGCGGGCGAAGCGCCAGCCGTGCTCGGGGTCGACGTCGAGCTGTGGGACACGAATGCCATCGCGCTGAGCGTGCGTGCGTTCGAGGCGCTCGGGCTGGCCCCGGGTGGCTCAGTCGTCGTCCATGTCCCCATTGGGCGGGAGGCCATCGCGCAGACGCGCCAGCTCGGCTTCGATCCTCCACGCCCCCGGCTGGAGCGAGCGACGGGATGGCTTGCGCAGGTCGAGGCGCTCAAACGCCCGGGGCCGTTTCTGATTCAGGCTGCGGTGAACCACGACGTCGACCCCGTTCGTGATCGGGTCGCGAAGGTGATGCTCGGTCGCAGGGTAGAAGGCGAACCGTAGAGGAAAGACATGTCGGTCAAACTCCAGGGTCCGGAAGCAGAGCGGCTCCGGAACGAGCTTGCAGCGCGGCCGGGTGAGTCGTTGACGGAGCGGCGCGGCCGTCGAGCACGGCCCTCGACACGCGGCCGCCCGAGGAGATCACCGACGAGCTGTGGGACGACAACGCATGACGGGGTTCTCGCCTGGGCCACGAGGCAGACGCTGTCGTTGAAGGGACGACTTCGTGCAGACCGCGTCACGCCTCACCCGGGCGTCGTCAGCGCGAACCGGTGCACCGTCAACGCCGCGGGCACCCCGGCCTTCACGTCGCGCAGCGGCACGATCGCCCCGACCGTCGTGTAGAGCGCCGCGCCCGTCTTCGTACGGGTCGATTTGAGCGGGTATTCCTTCGTCTTCGGAATGAACCAGTCGCGCAGCGCTTTCAGCTCGAGGCAGTGCACCTCACGCGCGTCGAGGAAGACGTACACGAGGAGATCGGCCGTCGAGTAGAGGAAGCAGCCCGGTGAGTCCTTCTCGGCGTTGCTGATCAGCTCGAAGAAGTAGTTCCCGCGGCGGCGGCCCTGCCGATCGCCCTTCACCTCGACGCCGAGCACGTGCCCGTCGCCCTTGTCCCAGAGCAGATCGACGCCGCGGTGCTGGAAGCGTGGGTCCTCCTGCACGTCGTGCACGAGGCTCCTGGGAGCCTGCAGCTCGAGGAAGTCGGTCGCGAGGCGCACGGCGCGATCGGCGGCGCCCTGCACGCCGCGCATCGAATAGGCGCGCGGCATCGGAAGAGACGAAGCCTAGCGGCGGAGCTCGACGCCGAGCGCGACCAGCTGCACCTCGCGGTACTTGCCGTCCTTGCCCTTGGCGACCTTCGCGCCCTCGGCCTCGAAGTGCTTCGCGCGTTCGGGCGCCAGCTCGGCGACCTTCACGGTGCCTTCGACCTTCGCGGTGCTGCCAGCCGAGTCGAGCGGCACGAAGAAGCCGTAGTCCTTGAACGTCACCCGAACGCCCGGGCCCTTGTCCGTCGGGGCGAGCTCCATCCAGCAGCCCTTCTTCTCGCAGGCCTTGCGCACCTTCGCCTCGACCTGCACCGCTTTGCCCTCGAACTCGGCGGGCGAGGTGAGCAGCTTGTCGAGCGTCACCGACTGCAGGCCCTTGAGCTTCTCGCCGCGGGTCAACAGCGCGTCACCCTTCGCAGGTGCGGCCGCCGCCTGGGCGCTGGCGCCGTGACAGTCGGCCTCGGCGCCCGGCTTGGTGGCCGCGTGGTCGTGGTTTCCGGCGCAGGCGGTCTTGCCATCGGGGCCGGGGGCACAGCTGAGGGCGATCGAGAGGAGGAGGGTGTTCATGGGCCAACAGGTAGCGCAGCCGCCCGCCCGGCTGCAAGCGCACCGGCCTGCCTGGAACGACGCACCGCGCGCGCCGGCTTGTCTCAGCTCAAGACGTTGAGCTTCTGCCCGTCACGTTTGCGAAGGCCGACCGACTCGGGCCCGTCGACCTCGAGGCCCAGCGCCATCTCGAGCAGATCGATCAGCGCTGCCCGCGAGTCTGCGTCGTCGGGGCCCAGGACGGTCACCTCGATCGGCAGCCGGTCTTCGGGCTTCACAGGTTCGGGATCGATGGGCTTGCCGCTCGCGTCGAGCTCTTCGACCAACAGGTCGCCGTCACGGTGAATGGAGTAGCGCCGATGCATGCTCGAAGTATCTCGCGGCCCGCGCGCGGCGGCCACACGAGTTCGTCTTTCGAATCAAAGAGCGCCCCGCAAGACCTGCGTGTAGGCTTTTGCCGTGTCGATCTCGTTGTCCCAGCTCATGCGGCAGCTCGTGCTGAAGCCGAGCCAACCGCTGACCACCGTGCCCGTGCTCCTGTGGGAAGCGCCGCCGTCGGAGTCGAACCCCGAGGAGGACTGGGCGCCCACCGACGCCGGCTTCAAGACACGCCCGACCGCCGCTGACCCGCTCGTGTTCCCGATCGAGAAGGTGCAGGGCCGCGCCAACCCGTTCGCCATGGGCGTGACCGTGGGCCGCGTCGAGAGCAACGACATCATCGTCGACGACGGCTCGGTCAGCCGCTTCCACGCCTGGCTGCAGTTCGACGCTCGGCAGAAGAAGTGGTGGCTGTGTGACGCCGAGAGCAAGAACGGCACGTTCCTCGGAGCGCAGCGGCTCAAGCCCAACGAGAAGGTGCAGCTCGCCGACGGTGCGCGCCTGAAGTTCGGTGACGCGTCGATGTTGTTCCTGTCACCCGAGGCCCTCGTGAAGTTGATTCACGATCGCGGCGCGACTTACGGATCGAAGCGGTAGCCCAACCCTCGCACGGTCGAGAAGTGGGCGGGCTCGTCGGGGTTCTTCTCGAACTTCTGCCGCAGCTGGCTCACGAAGTTGTCGACGGTGCGCGCGGTGCCTTCGTAGCCGTAGCCCCAGGCGGCCGAGAGCAGCTCGTCGCGGCTGAAGGTGCGGCCCGGGTTGCCGACGAGGTGGGCGAGCAGCTTGAACTCCTGCGCGGTCAGCTCCACCGCGAGGCCGGTGCGGGTGACGTTCTTGGAGCGCAGATCGATGCGGGTGTCGTCGAACGCGAGCAGCTGCGGCTCGTCACGCTCCCGGCGGCGCAGCACGCTGCGAATGCGCGCCAGCAGCTCCTGCAACCCGAACGGCTTGACGAGGTAGTCGTCGGCGCCGAGGTCGAGGCCGGTCACCTTGTCGCGCTCCTGGCCGCGGGCCGAGAGCACGATGACGGGCAGGGTGCTCCCTCGCTTGCGCAGCTCTTCCATCACCTCATAGCCGTTGAGCTGCGGCATCATGATGTCGAGCACCATGAGGTCGGGCGCCTCGTCGAGCGCCTTCTGCAGGCCCGCCTTGCCATCCTGCGCCTGCAGCACCTCGAAGCCCTCGTAGCGCAAGCTCATCGAGAGCCCGGTGAGGATGGAGAGGTCATCTTCCACCACCAGGATGCGCTGCCCCTTTTTGTCCGTCATCGGTCCCCGCTGTGTGTCACTGAGCCGCCTTCAAATGAATGCGAAACGTACTGCCGAGCCCCGGCGCGCTCTCGACGCTGATGCGGCCCTCGTGCGCTTCGATGATGCGCTGCGCGATCGACAGCCCGAGCCCTGAGCCTTCGGTGTGTCGGCTCAGCAGGGAGTCGACCCGATAGAACCGATCGAAGATGCGCCGCTGCTCCCGCCGTGGAATGCCGATGCCGTTGTCCTGGACCTCGATGACGACGTCTGGCCCGTCTCTGAGGGCTCTCAGTGTGATGCGCTTGTCGTCGCCCGAGTACTTGAAGGCGTTCTGCAGCAGGTTGAGCACCGCGCCTGCGATGGCGTGGCGATCGAGCACGACGATGGGAAGATCGGGCGCCACGTCGACGGTGAGCGTCATCGAGGCGCCGACGCGCTGGGCCCGGAACGCTTCGACCGCCGCGGTCACCACCTCGCCGACCGGCACCGGCTGCAGCTCGTACTGCTTCTTCCCCGACTCGATGCGCGAGAAGTCGAGCACCGTCTCGATCATCGTCGACAGGCGCGTCGTCTCTTTCACCAGCAGATCGAGCACTGTCTGCATCTCGGCCTGGTCCTTCACCTTCCCCGTCGCGAGCATCTCGATGAACATGCGAATCGAGGTCAGCGGCGTGCGCAGCTCGTGGCTCACCAGCGAGACGAAGTCGGTCTTCAGTCGCGACAGCTGCGCCTCTCGGTACAGGGTCCGGCCGGTGAAGAGCACGCCGAGCGCGAGGGTGACGTAGAAGATGCCGAGCAGCACGCCGTAGACGGTGCGGTTTCGCGCCGAGGCCTTGCCGACCGGGTCTTCTCCGACGGCCTGCGCGACCAGCCGGTAGTCCTGAAACGGGCTCGGCAGCGCCAGCGACGCCAGCTCCGGGGGCGCCAGGGCGGCCTCGCGTGCCTCGGTGACGCCCGAGGCCAGGCGGGCGAGCACGCCTTCTGCCGGCACGGGCTTCACGGGCAGCAGCGCCAGCTGGGCGGGCTCACCACCAGCGAGCAGCGGCGCGCCCACCTCGCGAACCAGGCGCTCCAGCGCGGCCTGCGAGACGAAGCCGCCGTGAACGGCGCCGTTGGTTCGGCGCGCAATGAGCAGGAAGACCCCTTGCGGCGTCGAGGCCGAGAAGACGACGGGCTTCTGCGGCACCACCGAGAACTGGGGCAGGAGGATCTTCACGACGGGCTCGAGCGCTCCGTCCTGCGCGATGACGCCCCCATCGTCGACGTCGAAGGTCGACTCGATGAGCGTGATCTCGCTGCTCGTCACCTGCAGCGGCGACTCCGACACCACTTCGAGCGTGTCGAGGCGCGCCTTCACGTCGGCCCACACCGTCGTCAGCCGACCAGACCAGGTCGCCGTGAGGCGCTTCTCGACGGCGGCCCGCTCGTTGATGATCGCGACCACCCCGAACCCCGACAGGCCGGCCGATGGCAACACCACGAGCAAAATGAGGAGGGTGAAGGTCCTCCGGAAGCTCAGGAATTCAGCCGTTTGAGGGGTCGCCATGGGTTGCTGCGCAACGTGCTGCACACGCGTGGAGGAAAACTGCACAGTGAATCGATCACTTCCGTGTCCGTTGGCAACGTCTGTGGTGTGGAATTGCGCACGGCCAAGTCCATTCAGGCGGGCACGTCACCTGCACAGGGGAACCGCGCAGCGGGTCATGAGAGGACGGGGCCCAGAAGAATGAGCACTTGGGCGGAGCAGTGCGCAGCACGACTTCGACGACAGGGCATGGAAGTCACGGGCTTTTGGAAGCAGACTCGAACGGCGTCAGTAGTCGAACAGCAAGAACGGGGAAACGAATGAACTGGTTCAAACGAACGATGCTGGTGGGTGCGCTCGCTGCGGGCGTGATGCTGACGGGCTGCACGCCGGCGGCGCAGGGCAATTCGTCGCGCTCCAGCGGCTCTCTCGCGCTGTCCTCCGACGACTCGACGCTCTACGCGGTCGACACCGACAACGGCGTGCTCGCCATCATTCCGGTCGCGGCGCCTGATCAGAAGACGCTCATTCCGGTCGGACAAGGCCCGATGCGGGTCGTCCTCGGGCCTGACGACACGGCCTACGTCGCCAACCGCGGCAGCAACAGCATCTCGGTCGTTCGCAAGGGCGCGAAGGAGGTCTCGGCCACGCTGCAGACCGCCGTCGAGCCCACGGGCCTCGCGCTCTCGGCCGATGGCCGCCAGCTCCTCGTGACGTGCAACACCGCGCGCGACACTGCCGCTCACGGCGTGCTGATGGCCTTCGACACCGCGACGCTGGAGCAGCAGTGGGAGCTCCCCGTGGGCGAGGAGCCCCGCGCCGTCGCCGTCGTCGCCGGCAACAAGGCGCTGGTCTCGCTCTACAAGAAGGGCGAGCTCGCCACCGTCGACTTGAACCGCCAGGCTGTCACGTCCGACCCGTCGCGCGCGCAGGTCTACACCGAGGCGAACGCGAGCCGCACGAGCGGCAACTCGACCCGCACGACCGTCTCGACGTTCCACCCACGCGCTGCGGCCGACATCATCACCACGCCAGACGGCACTCGTGCGTTCACGCCGGTGGTGTGGGCCCGAGAAGGCGCCATCGCGCGCCGGCCCTCGTCGGCAGGCGGGTACTATTCGGCGGGCGGGCCGTGCAGCATCGGCGCCGTCGCCACGGCAGGCATCGTCACGTACGACGCCCGCGGCGCTCAGCCTCAGGCCCTGGTGGACGACCTCACGGGGTGCGCCTCGAGCGGCACCAACACCGACGACTCGTCTGACTTCCCTGTCTCGACCTTCGCATCGAGCCGGGGCGGCTCTGAAGCGGCCGTGCAGGGCCCGACGGTTGGCGTGACCGACCCCACGGGCGCGTGGATCTTCATCGTCAACCGCGAGTCGCAGAACGTCGCCATCATGCCGGCCGACCGCCGCTCCGGCACTGACATCGACTTCGACAGCACAGGCACCTCGATTCGCAGCCTCGTTCGCATCGGCCAGGGCGCCGACGGCATCGCCATCTCGAAGGACGGCACGAAGGCCTACGTCTACAGCCAGTTCGACCACCAGGTGGAGACGCTCGAGGCGAAGGGCCGCGGAGACACGGCCGTCGTCGTCAACACGATGCGGCACATCAAGGTCGCCGGCGACACGCTGACGCAGGATCTCGCCCTGGGACGTAAGATGTTCTTCGATGCCCTCGACGCGAAGTTGAGCTCGGCGCAGACCAACGTCGCCTGCTCGACGTGCCACCTCGAAGGCCGCGAAGACGGCCACGTGTGGATGTTCCCCGACGGCCCGCGCCAGACGCCGGCGCTCGCTGGTCGCGACCTGCTCCAGACGGCCCCGTTCCACTGGAGCGGCGAGTTCCCCACCATCAACGACTTCAACGTGCACACGGTTCGTGAGCGCATGGGTGGTGTCGGCCTCGGGCAGCCCGACGCCGACCGTCTCGACAAGTACATCGCCAGCCTGCCCACCGCGCCGTCACCCATCGCCAAGACGCTCGAGGCGACCACCCGTGGCCGCGCGGCCTTCGAGAAGGCGCAGTGCGCGACCTGCCACGCGGGCGAGCTGCTGACCGACAACTCCAACCGCGACGTCGGCACCCTCAACACCCGCAGCACCGTGCCCGCCCAGCGGGACAACGGCCTGGTCGTGCTCAAGGGGTTCAACGTGCCCTCGCTCAAGGGCCTGTCGCGGTCGGCGCCGTACCTGCACGACGGCAGCGAGGCGACCCTCGAGGCGCGCGTCTTCGGCAACGGAGCCGACAAGCACGGCGTGACCTCGACGCTCTCCGAGCCCGAGAAGACCGACCTGGTCGTCTACCTCAAGTCGCTCTGAGGTCGCTCCCCGCGTTCCCCGCGCCTCCTCCGCCCACCCGGAGGAGGCGTTTCGTTCTATGAGGGCCTCCGCTCATGAGACGCGTGCTCCTGCTCTCACTGTTCTCGTCGGTCGCCTTCGCCCAGGCTCAGCCTGAAGACGAGTGGCAGTCGCTCCCCAACGCGCCCGCGCTGTCGCCTCCGCCCGCGCCGCTGACGCCGCCCCCGATCGCGCCGACGCCTCCGCCCAGCGCGCCGCCTTCCTCCAGAATTTCGACCCCGCTCCCCGACGTCCGCATCCGGCTTCGTCCGCGTGAGGAGCCCAACTCGGTCTCGATGTTCGGCGCGCCCGCCCTCGGGCAGTGGAAGCGCGGCCAGGCCTTCGTGCTGGGCTTTCCCTTCTTCCAGATCCGCGCCTCCATCGGGCTGCTCGACAACCTCGACGTCGGCGTGGGCTACGACAGCTTCTACCTGTTGATGAACGAGGTCCGGCTGCTGGTGAAGTACGGCTTCGGCAAGGGCAACGGCGTCACCTTTGCGCTGGCCTTCGAGGGCGGCGCAGCGTTTTTCAACCAGCGCGCGAGTAAAGAGACGCGCAGCACGAGGTGGATCAGCGGGCGCCGGAACTTCAACTTCGCGCCCGGCGCGATCCTCTCGTACCAGGCGGCGTCGCTGCGGGCGGCGCGGCTCTTCGTCGACGTGCGGTACATGCTCACCGTCGACACCGAGCCGTTCGCGACGACGCCGCTGCAGGGCGTGCCGGCGAGCTTCATCATCGGCCACAACGTGCTGACGAAGGTCGGCGCCGAGCTGCCGCTCTCGGACCGCACCAGCTTCCTCTTCTCGCTGGGCCTCGACCTGCATTTTCGGCCAGACGACAGCCCGGTGATGCCGTCGGTCTCGGTCGGCCTCGTCACGGGGTTCTGAACGCGTGACGCAGCGTCGCGCGGCGATTGCGGGTCGACTTGAGGGCCGGAGCAGGAATACACAGCGGGCCTCATGAAGAAAGCCACCGTCTTCGGAGCGGGCAGTTTCGGCACCGCCATCGCCTCGGTGTTGGCCGTCAACTTCGACGAGGTGGTGCTGTGGGGCCGCGACCCGGCCACCGTCGCCGCCCTCAACGAACGTCATGAGAACCCCGGCTACCTGCCAGGCCTGACGCTCTCGCCGAAGATCCGCGGGAGCACCGACCTGCAGCACGCCGCCGAGGGCGCCGAGCTGGTCGCGGTCGCCACGCCGTCGCAGGCCACGCGCGATCTGATGTCGAAGGTGGCGACCTGGGTGCCCAGCCACGTACCCGTCATCTCGGTCGCGAAGGGCATCGAGAACGACACGCTGCTGACGATGACCGAGGTGCTCGAGCAGTGCCTCCCCGAGGCGTACCACCCGAGCATCGCGGTGCTGTCGGGCCCGAGCTTCGCGAAGGAGATGGTGCTGGGCATGCCCACCGTCGTCACCATCGCGGCGCGGTGGGAGAAGACGGCGCAGAAGGCCCAGGCGCTGTTTTCGAGCGAGCGCTTCCGCGCGTACACCTCGACCGACGTGGTGGGCGTGCAGGTCGGTGGGAGCCTCAAGAACGTCATCGCCATCGCCGCCGGCATGAGCGATGGCCTGGGCCTCGGCCACAACACCCGCGCGGCGATCATCACCCGCGGCCTCGCCGAGATCAGCCGCATCGCCATGCGCATGGGCGCCAACCCGTTGACGCTCTCGGGCCTCGCCGGCATGGGCGACCTGGTGCTCACCTGCACGGGCGAGCTCTCGCGCAACCGCAAGGTCGGCATCGAGCTGGGCAAGGGCCGCTCGCTCGACGACATCCTCAAAGAGATGAAGCAGGTCGCCGAAGGCGTGAAGACCGCGAAGAGCGCCAGAGATCTCTCTGCGAAGCTCTCGGTCGAGCTGCCGATCTGCTCGCAGGTGTACCAAATCGCTTACGAAGGCAAGAGCCCGAAGGCCGCGGTGCTCGACCTCATGGTGAGGAGCCCGAAGTCGGAGCTGGTGTGAAAAACATGAACCCTCGTCTCGTCCCGGCGCTCCTGGCGCTCTTCGTCGTCGTGCTGCCCGCGTGCTCCTGTGACGACCGGGTGAAGCGCACCTTCCCAACGATCCAGGTGATCGACGAGATGGGCAATGAGCGCGGCGCCATCGACTTCGGTCAGGTGCAGCTCAACACCACCTCGACCGCGCGCCTTCGCCTTCGCAACTCGGGCACGGCGGTGCTCACCATCAGCGAGGCGACGTTCTCGAACTCGAAGTTCGCCAGCGGCGAGGTGCTCCCGGCGCTCATCGAGCAGAACGGCGAGCTGATGTTCGCCTTCACCTTCAAGCCGACCGAGCCCGACCTGCGCGAGATGGGCACCGTGACACTCAAGACGGACGACCCGCAGCGGCAGACCGTGCAGATCTCGCTGTTCGGAACCGGCATTGCAGCGGTCGCGACCGTGATGCCTCGCACGCTCGACTTCGGTGAGGTCTACGTGGGCGAGGACAGGTCGCTCGACGTGACGTTGACGAACGCGGGCTCCAACGAGCTGCAGGTGACGGCCGCGACGCTCGCGCCCGCGATGCCGGCGGGCCTGTCGGGCAGCCTGACGCCGCTCCAGACGATGCTCACGGCCGGCTCGAGCGCGAAGGCGACGCTCAAGTTCGCGCCGATGATGACGGGCGACCTCTCGGCGACCATCGACATCACGCTGGGTGGTGGGCTCGACCCGCTCCGCGTCACGATTCGCGGCAAGGCGATCGAAGCCGTGCCCCGGGTGTGTTTCCGCTTCGACGACTCCGCGATGGAGGCGTGCACCGACCGGACGACGACGACGCTGCAGTTCCCGTTCGGCTCGCTCTGCGACAACCGCCTCTTCCCCGAAGACGGCGGCATTCGCTGCCAGACTGGTGACGGGGGGACGGTCGCCTCGGCGCGCTCGGGCCGGCTCTACGTACGCAACGAGGGCAACACGCCGGTCTCGTACTCGTTCAACCTGAACCTGCTCGCGGGCGGGCGCTGCGACGCGGGCACGGGCATCGACTTCCAGTTCTCGAACGCGCCGGCGGCAGACGCGGGCCGCTTCATGGTGCCCTCCGCGAGGCTGCCGAACCAGGTGAGCGACCCGAAGCCGTGGGAGACCGCGCCCGTCACCGTCACGTACCGGCCGACGTCTCTGTGCCGCGACGACGCCGCCGACCAGGCGCAGATCTTCTGGAGCCGCCAGAACGAGCCGCTGGGCACCAACCGCCTGCCGCAGTCGTTCGTCGTCATCCTGAACGGGCAGTCGTTGCTCCCTCGCGGCGTGCCTTCCGACATCAACATCAGCCTGTCGGGCCAGGTGACCAGCGTCACGCAGAACTACAACGGCCTGTCGAACCTCGGCGACGCGCCGCTGACGATTCGCACCGCGCAGATCTGGCAGGCCTCGTTCCTCGCCGATGGCGGCACTGGCACCGAGCCGTTCGAAGAGTGCCTGCCCGGCGCTGGCGGCGCGTGTCGTTTCTTCTGGTGGTCGACGCCGCCGCCGCTGCCCACCCAGCTCAACGGCACGCCGTCGCCGTCGCAGCCGATCACCCGCGTGCTCGGGCAGATCGGCTTCGGCCAGCAAGATGGTGGCATCGTCGCGCCGCAGGTCGGCACGGCGTACCGGGTGTTCGCGGTGTTCGAGACCGATGATCCCTACGGTGCGCCGTGTCCGTACCCGACGACGGGCAGCTGCGTGATCTCGAATCTGCGCGCCATCGCGCAGTGACGACGCCTAGATTCCCTTCATCTTCCAGGTCGTGAGCCGGCGCGTGTCGGTGCGCGACTCGAGGATGTTGTCCTTCTGCATCTCCTCGAGAATGCGCAACAGCTTGAGGGATGGCACGCCGACGGCCTTCGAGATGGCGTCGGCGCTCATGCCGTGCACCTCGCGGCGCAGCTCGTTGATGATCGAACGCTTGAGCTCGGCCTTCTGCAGGCCGTCCATGTCCTCGGAGCGCCACGCCTGAAGAATGCCGAGCGAGATGAGCACCAGCACCAACACCGCGAGCGCCGGGTAGACGAGGTGGGTGTTGTTCTCGAGGAGCTCGATGTACCGCGGCGTGGTCGCGCCCGGAGGCCGGATGTAGTCGGGCGGCTGGCCGGGCAGGTCGATGAGAAAGGTGAAGGCACGAAGCGTCAGCACGGCGAAAAGTGTACCTCTGCTGCGGCGTGAGCCAACATGCTGGCCGCCGTGGAGCTGCTCATTCGGAACGCCACCGTCGTCACCATGAACGCCTCGCGCGAAGTGCTTCGCGACGCCGACATCGTCATCGACGGCAATCGCATCGCCTCCGTGGGCCCGCACTCGCGAGCCCATCGACGCCACGCGACGCGGGTCATCGACGCGAAGGGGCTGGTGGTGCTGCCCGGGCTCATCCACTCCCACCTGCACGCGTGCCAGACGTTGTGCCGCAACCACGCCGACGGGCTCGAGCTGCTCGACTGGCTCCGTGAGCGCATCTGGCCCTTCGAGGCCGCGCACGACGCCGCGTCGATGCGCGCCTCGGCCGACCTCACCTTCCTCGAGCTCATCACCTCGGGCGCCACGGCCTGCCTCGACATGGGCTCGGTGCGTCACTACGACAGCGTCTTCGAGTCGGCACGCGACGCTGGCATTCGGCTCGTCGGCGGCAAGTGCATGATGGACGCGGGGCAGGGCGTGCCTGCGGGGCTGCGGGAGACGACGAAGGCCAGCCTGGAGGAGAGCGTTCGTCTGCTCGAGCGGTGGAACGGCGCCGAGAACGGCCGCCTCACCTACGCCTTCGCGCCGCGCTTCGTGCTCTCGTGCACCGAGGAGCTGATGCGCACGGTGGGCGAGCTCGCGAAGGCCCGCGGCGTGCGGGTGCACACCCACGCGAGCGAGAACCCGACCGAGTGCGATCTGGTGCGTGAGAAGACCGGCCTCGACAACGTCGCCTACTTCCACTCGCTCGGGCTGCTCGGGCCCCAGACGACGCTCGCGCACTGCGTCTGGGTGACGGCCGCGGAGCAGCGTCTGCTTCGCGAGACGCGCACCTGCGTGTGTCACTGCCCGAGCGCGAACTTCAAGCTCGCCTCAGGCGTGGCGAAGATCCCCGAGCTGGTGGAGCAGGGCATTACCGTGGGCCTCGGCGCCGATGGCGCGCCCTGCAACAACACCCTCGACATCTTCCACGAGCTGCGGCTCGCGGCGCTCATTCACCTGCCGCGCGTCGGGCCCACCGGCTTCTCGGCGATGAAGGTGCTCGAGCTCGCCACCATCAACGGCGCCCGGGCGCTGGGGCTCGAGGGCGAGATCGGCTCCATCGAGCCGGGCAAGAAGGCCGATCTCACCTTCGTCGACGTCTCGGGAGCCCATCTGACGCCGGTGTCGAACGATCCCGTCGCGACCATCGTGTACTCGGCCCAGTCGCGCGACGTGCGTCACGTCATCATCGACGGGCAGGTGGTCCTCCGCGATCGGCTCCCGACGACCTTGAACGCCCGGACCGTGCGCGCCAACGCCGTCAGCCACGCCACCCGGCTGTTGGCCACGATCGAGTAAACCGCGAGAAGTGCGGCGGTATTTTTGTGTCGGCTGGCGCGCCCCCGTTCTCGCTGCGCGAGAATTCTTCAGGAAGCATCGAGACTTGCGCGATGGCGTTGCGTTTGCTTGATCGCGCGAGCACATGTGGGGGCCTTTCCTCCACCTGTCCGGGAGCAGCAACCGTGGTGAACCGTTCGTCGAGCCCGATGGTGGCCGTCGTGTCAGCGGCGCTGCTGATTCTTGGCTGTCCGCCGCCGGCCAGCACACTGGCGCCTGAGCCGACGACCGAGGTCTTCGTGCCACGCCCCGACGGAGGCCGTCCGGTCATTCCCGTGGTCGATGGTGGCGCAGCCGAAGAAGAGTGGGTTGCTGGGGAGCCGTGCCCGCCGGAGTCGTTTGGCCGGGTCGTCTTCGTCGACGGCGGGGTGGAAGAGACGCCTGACGGCTCGATCGTCTTTGGCCTCTGCGCCTCGTTGAGGGTCGTCTCGGGTCAGGCGCTCCTCGATGCTCGGCCCGCAGCCGGCTTCAAGCTCGAGTTCAAGGGGTCGGACGTGCGCTCCGAGTACGAGCGCGTGCTCCCTGCCACGGGCCAGTACGACGTGAAGGTGCTCCGCAGCAACTACGACCTCTTCTACTACCAGCCCGCGGGCGTGTTCGCGACGCACGAGGGGCAGATCGACTACGGCCGGCTCGACCTGCGCACCGATCAGACGCGACGGCTCGAGGGGCGCACGCACATTCTGGCTGGCGCCGCGTTGTTCGGGGGGCTGCCCTTCACGCAGACCCGAACGCCAAATGACACCGGCCTCGAGGTGTACGGCGCCTCGCGCCTGGGTTTTGCCGCAGCGCAGCGGGTCAGCACGCAGAGCCAGGCCGGCTCGTACGAGCTGAAGCTGCTCGAAGGGCAGTTCGCGGTCTTCCTCAACTCGCCACCGGCAGCGCTCTACGGAACCGAACTGCGCCGCTACATGGCTGTGCCGACCCAGCTCACCTTCGACCGCGATCAGGCGCTCGACCTCGTCATCCCCACGGCCACGCTCGAGGGTGAGATTCTCATGGACGGGCGCCCGCTCCCCGACCGCCGCGCCGGCACCGACTTCTCGCTGAACTACACGATCCCCGGTGAGCGCGAGGCGACCGTGCTGACGCACCACGAGGGTGGCTACCGCACCATCACCGGCATGGTGCCCCGCGGTGAGTACGGCATCACCCTGAGCTTCGTGGGCACGCCCGACAAGAACTACCCCGCCGAGATCTCGAACGTGTCGCTCGCGGGCGCCCTGGATCTTCGCGCCGACCAGCGGCTGACCGCCAACCTGGGCACCGAGTTCATCGAAGGCAGCATCAGCATCGACGGCGTGCCGGTGCAGCCGAAGCTCAACTTCAACTGGAACATGTTCATGTACGGCTTCGCCGGCACGGCGAACAACGACAGCTTCCTCGAGTACCAGGTGCCGCTCGACTCCGCGTCGTTCAACCTGCGCGCGTTCGCGGGCAACTACTTCACCGTGCTGCAGCTCTCCGACGAGTTCGGCGACGATCTGGTCACGGGCTGGTACGTCGTCGACCGCTTCAAGCAGGTGCAGGGCCCGACGCGCATGCCGATCGACATCAAGACCGGCTACTACAGCGGCCGCGTGTACATCGACGGCAAGCCGCCGCCGCCTGGTATTCCCGTGGGCACGTTCTACTTCGCCAACCGCGCGCCCGAGTACCGCAACAGCTTCTTCCTCAAGAAGGTCGTCACCGCCGAAGACGGCCAGTTCCGCATTCGCCTGCCGATCGGCAACTACGACATCTTCTTCGTCATCGATCGCGACGTGTACCCCGAGTACGCGGCGGGCTTCCGGCTGACGGCGACGCAGCTGCTCATCGAGCAGGCGGCCTCGGTCAACGACGACATCAACTACAACACGGTGCTGGTGACGGGGCCGATCCGCGTCGGCGGCCAGGTGGTGCAGAAGCTCATCGGTGGCGACGAGGTCGGCCTGCGCCTCGAGCGCTTCGATGGGCGCATGTACAACTGGGGCTTCAGCGGCGGTGGGCCGAACTACCGGCTCCGCGTGCCGCCTGGTGACTACAAGGTCGACTTCGTCATCAACCGCGGCGGGGTCGATGGCGTCGCCTGGGGCAGCGCTCCGCTCGGGCCGAAGCTGCGCGCCGGCAGCCCCAACGATCGGCCCCTCAACGCCCAGTAACCTGCCCAACTTCGCGCGCTTTCACGTTCCGGGAACGGACGCGCGGGTCGGGTTGTTCGCACTCTCGAGCCGTCAGTACGCAATCACACTCCGGCGCGAGACGTGTTGAACGAAGGGCTGTACAGTATCGGGCACGGTCGGGTCCTTCACACCCGACAGATCAGGGAGATCGAGCCATCATGTGGCAACGCTTCAAGCGGGCGATGCGAAGCTTCGTCGGGTTTTTCGTCAGCACCATCGAAGACCCAGAGCTGATCCTCGAGCAGAACATCAGGGACCTGAACGATCAGGTGCCCAAGATGAACGAGTCGATCGCGATGGTGCGAGCGAACGTGACGCTGCTCGAGAAAGAGAACGCGAAGTACAAGACCGAGGTCGGTGATCTCACCGCCAAGGTGAAGGCCGCGATCTCTGGTGGCCGCGACGATCTCGCCGCGCAGTACGCGACGCGCCTGCAGATGGAGCGCAGCGCCCTGGCCCGTAACGACGCGCAGCTGCAGACCGCGCGCGCCGCCTACGACAAGGCCTTGAACGTGAAGAAGGCGTTCATGCGCGAGAAGGACAAGAAGACCGCCGAGGCCATGTCGGCCATTCGCGACGCGCGCCGGGCGAAGTGGCAGGCGAAGGTCGCCGACGCCATGGAGTCGTTCGAGGTGGCGGGCATCGACGCGACCCACGACGAGATGCTCCGCAAGGTCGAGGAGCAGACCGCCGTCAACGAGGCGCGCATGCAGATGGCGCTCGAGTCGGTCGATCACGAGCGCATCAAGATCGAAGAAGAGGCCGAGCAGCTGCAGGCCTCGGAGCTGGTCAAGCAGTTCAAGATGGAGATGGGCCTCGACAGCCCTGCCCCCGTCTCGGACGTCTCTGCGGGAAACGAGAAGACCATCGGCAAGAAGGTCGAGGTGAAGTGACGGTCTGATGCGAGGCCGCCGCTTCATCGCCACGCTGTTGTTCGCGAGCCTCGGTGCCGGCGCCCTGCTGGCCCTGAGGCTCGGCTACGTCGACCGTGTTCGTGACCGCGTGCAGGGCCGCGCCATCAGGCTCGCGGTCGGCGATTTTCCTGCTGGGGTCACCGCGCCCGTCGACGACGTCGCCTCGATTCCCACGCGGCCGGTGCTGATTGGCGTCGTGCCACGAGGCACCGTCGCGGCGCTCGTCCTGGCCGCCGGAGACGACGCGCACCCGGGGCTCTTTCGATCGGCCTACGCCCTCGACGTGAAGACGGTGCGCTTCGACTCTGAAGACGCGCTCCGGCGCGCGCTGGTGAAGGGCGCCGAGAACGGCGGCGTCGATCTCGCGGCCTTGTCGGTGTCGACGCTGGGCATGTCGGCGGGGCCGCTGCGAGACGCCGCGCCGCGCACGGTGATGCTGCTGGGCCGCAGCCGCGGGCAGGACGTGCTGGGCACGCGCAGTGGAACGCTGTCGCCGTCGCAGCTGGCAGGAAAACGAGTCGCGACCGAGCCCAGGAGTCCCGGCCACTACTTCACCCTTTGGGTGCTCTCGCGCGCGGGCCTGTCGATGCGAGACGTGACCTGGGTCCCGCTGGATTCGGCGCTCGAGGCCGGAGCGGCGCTGAAGGCCGGGAAGGCCGACGTCGCCGCGGGGTTCGTGGGTGACGTGCACCCCATGGTTCGAGAGCTCGGCGGTTCGCTGGTGTCGACGACGGCCGACGCGCCCCACCTGCTGGCGACGGTGCTCGTCGCGCGTGGAGAGTTCGCCGCCCGGTACCCCGACGCCGTGCGCCGGCTCATTCGAGGGGCGCTCGACGCGAGCGGACAGGTCGTGAAGGCGCCGGAAGCGGCGGCTCGCGCGTTAGGCGCCTTCGCGCCGGAGCTGGGCGACCCGACCGAGGCCATCGAGGCCGCGCCGCCGGCCAGCACGAAAGAGAACCTCGCGTTCTTCGGTCTGACGGGGGAGGCGCCCGTCACCTACTCCGAGCTGTACCAGTCGGCCGTAGCGCTCTCGTCGAAGCTCACTGGCCCTTCGGTCGTGCCGACTGCCGAAGAGACTGCGGACCTGGGGGCCCTGAAGTACGTTTCAGCAACGCAGCGCCCGTGAAGAAACCAAAGCCCAACTACCTGAGAGCCGCGCTCCTGATGCCGGCCAACCTGTTCGCGCTGGCGGCCGGCGCAGCCGCGTCCGTCATCATCGGTGATTGGACGCCGGTCATCGCTGCCGGCGGAGCGTCGGCCGCGTACCTCGCCTTCCTGTCGACGATTCCCTCGTTCCGCCGGGCGGTGCGCGCGAACTCCGAGGCGCAGACGTCTGCCGAGGTCGCGAGCCCCGAGGAGGAGCAGGCGTTGTTGGCCGAGCTCGCCCCAAGCCAGCGCGAACACTACGAGCAGCTGCGCGCGCTCAAGGGCCGCATCCTCGACGAGTACGGCAAGCTGCCGGGCGGCGGCGTGCTCCAGGCCTCGAGCGAGTCGAGGCTCGACACGCTGCTCACCTCGTTTCTGCGGCTCGTCACCACGCTCAACAGCTACCGGAAGTTCTTGAATGCTGCTGACCGGCAATCCGTCGAGCGCGAGCTGTCGGAGTTGGTGGCCGAGGTCGACGGCGAGAAGAACGAGCGGCTCAAAGAGGTGAAGAGCCGGCGCGTCGACATCCTGAAGAAACGCCTGGCCCGCTTCGTACAGGCCGAAGAGAGCCGGGAAGTGGTGAGCCACCAACTTGCGAGCATCGAGGATCTCTTGCGTCTGACTCACGAGCAGTCCATCGCGATTCGAGACCCGCAGGTCGTCACGCGTCAGCTCGACGCGCTGTCGGCCGAGGTCGCCGCCACCGAAGAGACCGTGCGCGACATGGAGTCGTTCATGGTCGTCACCGAGGAGCTCTCGTCGGTGCCCGGCTCGTCGTCGGTGAAGGTGCGCTCATGACGAAGCGGCTGGGGCTGTTGGTGCTGCTGGCGCTCGCGGGCTGCTCGAAGTGCGGCAAGAAGAGCGACGCGGTGAACAACGGCATCGAGTCGGTGTTGCCGCGCGGCGCCATCGCGATCGTGGTGGTGCCGTCGCTGAAGGACTCAGGCGCGAAGCTGTCGCTGCTCGAGCAGGTGAAGGTCGCCGGTTTCGTCGCGCCGCTCCAGGGCTTCCCCAACGCGAAGGCGTTCGCCGACGAGGTGGTGCGCCAGCTCGGGGTCGATCTGCGCAGCGCCGCCGAGATCGAGAAGGCGGGCCTCGACCCGGCGCGCTCGCTCGGTGCCGCCGTGCTGCTCACCGGTGACGCCTACCTCGTGCTGCCAGTGAAAGACGCCTCGGCCCTGCACGCGCGGCTCGAGGGCATCTCGGTGAACCGGTTCGGTGCGGGCGCAGGCTCGGAGCAGAAGCAGGGCTCGGTGACGGTCAAGACGTTCTCGACCCAGCAGGGGCAACCGGCGCGGCTCGGCTACGCCATCACCAACGGCTGGGCCTTCGTCGGTCGCGACTCCGTCATTCCCAAGCTGGGGCAGGCCGCGTCGCTCACCGAGACCGACCGCCTCACGGGTGACGTGCAGCTCGCCGCCGCGCTCAAGACAGCTGGCGCGCACGACGTGTACGCGTGGTTCGGGTCGGGCAGCCCGGTGCTCCAGCCGACGCCGTTGCTCAACGCCTTCGTGACGCTCTCGTTGTCGACCACCGCCGTCGAGGCCCGCGTCACCGGCCAGTGGAAGGGCAAGCCCGAGCTGCTCGCCGCGTTCACGGGCCAGAAGGCGAAGGACTTCTCTGCGCTCTTGCCCGCCGATGCGTTCGTCGTCGGCCGCTACACTGGCGACGCCAAGGGGCTGGGCCCGGTCGCCAGGGAGTTGCTGGGCCCCAACGTCGCGCGTGCGTTCGAGCAGGGCGGGTTCGACGTGAAGAGCGAGGTGCTCGACAAGCTGGAGCCAGGCACGGTCTTCGCGCTCTCGCTCGCCGATCGCCCGCCGATGGATCGCGGCGTGCCGACCTTCGACATTCGCCAGACCAACCCGTTCGCCTACGCGCATCTCTCGGGCGCGGCGCCCGTCACGTCCGCCGACGTCGTCATGCCCGTGCTCGAGAAGGTGGCCGGCGTGGCGCCGCGCTTCGGCGCGAAGCTCGAGAAGCAGCAGCGCGAGGGGAAAGACCTGTTCTTCACCACCTGGTCTCAGGGGCAGGGCGTGCACTTTGCGCCGAAGGGCAGCGTCGTCGCGTTCGCGTCGCCTGTGCAGCGGTTGGATGCGGTCCTCGCCTCGGAGGGCGTCGTGAAGCCCGAAGCGCTCGCCCCTGAGGCCCTGCAGGTCACGGTCGATCTCACGAAGCTGGCCAACTCGGTGCGCGCGCTGCCCGAGAGTGCGTGGGGCCTGGGTGGTTTCGCGCTCAAGCCCACCACCGTGCGGTGGCTCGACGCGACCGACGACCTGAAGCAGGTCTCGTTCACGGCGTCGGCGAAGGACGGCGCGGTGAGCGTCACCGTGAAGCTCTCGCTCGCGCTCGCCCCGGCCGCGGCGGCGAAGGTTCCGTGAGCGTGGAGCGCCGATGATCGACGCGAAGGCCATCGCGCGTGACTACGACGACGGCGCGAAGGGCCGGCTCACGGTGCTCGACGGCGCCTCGCTCACGGTCGACGACGGAGAGTTCGTCGCCATCGTCGGGCGCAGCGGGAGCGGGAAGTCGACGCTCCTGCACGTGCTGGGTGGCCTCGACACCGACTACCGAGGCCAGGTGACGGTCGCAGGCACGCGCCTCGATGGCTTGCCCGACCCGGCGTTGTCGCGCTTCCGCAACGAGACGGTGGGCTTCGTCTTCCAGTCGTTTCATCTGATGTCTGGCGTGTCGGCGCTCGAGAACGTGCTGCTGCCGGCGAGGTTCTCGGCGACGCCGATGGGCGATCTCCACGCCCGCGCCACGGCGGCCCTCGCGCGGGTCGGGCTGACGTCACACGCCGCGCGCACGCCGGGGCAGCTCTCGGGCGGAGAACGTCAGCGGGTGGCGATCGCGCGGGCGCTGTTCTCCTCTCCGAAGCTGCTCTTGTGCGACGAGCCGACCGGCAACCTCGACGCGGCGACTGCCGATGAAGTCGTCGCGCTCTTCAAGACGCTCAACGCAGCGGGGCTGACAATCGTCGCGGTGACGCACGAAGACCGGCTCCGGTCGGCCGCGACGCGGGTGCTGACGTTGTCCAAAGGGAAGCTCTCGTGAGCGGCTCGCTCTGGCCGCTGGTCCGCCTGTCGTTGTCGCGCGATCGCCGCAGCGCGCTCTCGTCGGCGTTCGGGCTCGCGATCGGCGTCGCCTCGCTGGTGTTCTTCGTGTCGCTGGGCCTCGGCGTCGGCGCCATCGTTCGCGACAAGGTCTTTCCCGTCGACACCAGCCTCGTCGAGGTGGTGCCGGCGCAGCTGTCGTTCGGCCTGCTCGGCGGCGGCACGCTCGATGAGGCCACCGTGGCGCGGCTGGCGGCGCTCCCGGGCGTCGAGCGCGCCTTCAAGAAGATGAACGTGCGCGCGCCGGCCGTCACCATCTACCGCGGCGACTTCTTCGGCCGGCCGCTGCACATGGGCCTCGAGATTCTGGCCGTCGGCGTCGAGGCCGACTTCGTGAAGCAGGACGTGCTCCTCGGAGAGTTCGTCGACTCAGGCCCCGACAAGCCGATTCCCGCCATCGCCTCGACGCGCCTGCTGGAGATCTACAACAAGAGCTTCGCGCCCCAGCGCGCGTTGCCCCAGCTCTCGGGCCAGCTGCTCACGGGCTTCGTGTTCCCCGTCGACTTCAACCGCAGCTTCGTGACCAGCACCCCGCCCAGCGCGTCGGCGATTCCGTCACAGGCGCAGCTCGTGGGCGTGTCGGATCGCGGCCTGCTCGCGGGCATCACCATTCCCCTCGAGGCCGCGCGCCGCATCAACACCGCCGCGAACCTCGACGCGAAGACGTTCACCGGCGTTGCCCTCAAGGCGACGGATCCCTCCCAGGTGCCCGGCATCGTGGCTGCGGTGAAGACCATGGGCCTGCGCGTCGACGATCAAGACCGCCGCATGGCCGAGAACGCTGGAGCCGCCGTGGCCATCAGCACCTCGAGCCTGGCGCTGTTGTCGGTGCTCATCTGTCTGCTCGCGGCCTTCAACATCGCCCACGCGTTCTCGGCCTCGGTTCGCGCCCGCGAGAAAGAGCTCGGCGTCATGCGTGCGGTGGGCGCTTCGCGGAGTGCCCTGTTCCGGCTGGTGCTGGTCGAGGCCCTGGTGCTGGGCCTGTTCGGCGGCGTGCTGGGCACTGCGCTCGCCCTCGTCGGCAGCGTCGGCCTCGACGTCGCCGCAGTGCGGTTCCTGCCCGAGTTCCCCTTCAAGCCCGAGACGTGGTTTCAGCGGCCGCTGTGGCTGCTGGCTGGTGGGGTGGGGCTGGGTGTGCTGGCGGCCGTCGCTGGAGCGTTTCTTCCGGCGCGCAGGGCCTCTCGCACCGACCCCGCGCGGGTTCTCGCCGGCTGACGACCCGCGCACCCTTTCCCACATCGGTCGCCATCAGTTCTTCCACGGTCAACTCGATTGCTCGGGCTACGCTCGGTTTCTCGTTTTCGTGCATCGCAGTCGTCGAAGGACTCCGTGACTACCGCGCCCAAGCGTCAGCCGATTCCATTCGGCAAGTATCTGCTCCTCGATCGCATCAACATCGGCGGTATGGCCGAGGTGTGGCGCGCCAAGACGTTCGGCGCCGGCGGCTTCGAGCGCCTCGTCGCCATCAAGCGCATTCTTCCGAACATCGCGGAGGATGAAGAGTTCATCACGATGTTCATCGACGAGGCGAAGATCACGGTTCAGCTGAACCACGCCAACATCGCGCAGATCTACGAGCTGTCGTCGATCGCGAACTCGTACTTCATCGCCATGGAATACGTGTCCGGCAAGGACATGCGGGCCATGTTCGATCGCTGCCGCAAACGCGGAGAGCCGGCGCCGATTCCGCTGATCGCCTACCTCATCGCCCAGTGCTGCGAAGGGCTCGACTACGCCCACCGCGCCAACGACAAGAACGGGCGCCCGATGGGCATCGTGCATCGTGACGTGTCGCCGCAGAACGCGATCATCAGCTACGAGGGCGAGGTCAAGGTCATCGACTTCGGCATCGCGAAGGCGGCGGGCAAGGCGACGAAGACGCAGGCCGGCATCTTGAAGGGCAAGTTCGGGTACATGAGCCCCGAGCAGATTCGCGGGCTGCCGCTCGATCGCCGCAGCGACGTGTTCGCCATCGGCGTCTGTCTGTACGAGATGCTCACCGGTGAGCGGCTCTTCGTCGGCGACTCCGACTTCTCGGTGCTCGAGAAGGTGCGCAAGGTCGAGGTGCTGCCGCCCTCGCACTTCAACCGGAAGATCCCCGACGCGCTCGAGAAGATCGTCATGAAGTCGCTCGCGAAGGACGTCGACGAGCGGTACTCCTACGCGAGCGAGCTCGGCGAAGACCTGCGCAAGTTCCTCTACACGTCGGGCTACTCGTTCGGCCGCAAGGACCTCGCAGCCTTCATGAAGGCGACGTTCGCCGAGGACGTCGACAAGGAGAAGACGCGCCTTCAGGAGTACAGCGACATCAAGCCGCCCGAGGGCATGCTGGCTGCCGCCGACATGGGCTTCGGCATGGGTCACGTCCCCAGCCCCGCCAACATTCCGATGAACGCCAGCGCCGTCACCGCGATGCCCACCATGGCGCCGCCGATGGTCGCGCCGTCGTCGATGAACCTGCCGCCCGCCGGGCGCGCGCCGCCCACCTTGACGCCTGCCGCCTCGGCGCCGCGGCCCGGCAACCTGCCACGCCTCACCGCGCAACAGGCGGTGCACACCGTCGGCAAACCCGAGCACGAGGCCACGCTGATGGCCGATGGCTTGAACGACGACTCGACGAGCCCCGGTCAGGACTCGACTCGGGCCCTCAACGTGCGCAATCGCCCCGACGATCCCGCGACTGACCCCGGTGGCAGCGGGGCGCGCGGTCTGGTGCCGAACAACATGGGGCCCGAGGCGATGACGCAGGGCATCGGCCAGATGCAAAGGCCCGGACCGCCGGTGTTGGCGATGGACGCGAACGGGTTGCCGCCGAACGCGCGTCGCCCGGGGCCGACCGGCTTGCCGCCGCGAATGGCGGCTCCGATGATCGTCGAGCATAGCACCGGCACGTCGCCGTCGTTCCCGTCGCTCGAGCCGACTGGCGACACCTCGCCCGGTCTTGCGGCGTACCAGGCACCCAACGGCACCACGAACGTTCAGCTCCAGCCCGTCGGCGACTCCAGCAACAAGACGGTCTTCGCGATCCTCGGGGTCGGCGCGATCGTCGTGGCCACGCTCATCGGCCTCGCGGTCGCTTTCAGGCCGCCGCAGAAGGGCCTGCTGCTCATCGAAGTGCCAGCCGGGGTGGTCGGGCAGGCGCGCGTCAGCCTCGACGGCAAGGATCTGACCGAGGCCGACGGCTCGCCGATCAAGGACTGGCCCCAGGTGCGCGAGGTCGGCGCCGGGAAACACACCGTGATGATGAAGATGCCTGGCTACGAGACCCTCACCGAGACGGTCGACGTCAAGGAAGGCAACGAGCCCACCACCCTCAAGAGCACCCCGAAGAAGAAGAGCGCCGAGTAGCGCCCACGGCGGTTGCGTCAGCGCCCCATGATGGAAGAGTGCGTCGCGTCAGCCGAACGCAGGGAGACAGACCATGGCCAAGACCCGCAAGACCGATGATCCGCTCGCCGACCTGCCGCCCTGGGCGCAGAAGCTGGCCCAGCGGTACTACACGCGCACCGTCTCGACGTTCGTCGTGTTCGGCGCGGTGAGAGATCTGCAGCCGGTCTCGAGAGACGACGGCACGAAGGAGTTCGCGAACCTCAAGACGTTCCTCGGCACCGAGCTCTTCGGGGGGCGCGATCACGTCATCTATTACGATCGCTCCTCTGGCATTCGTTCGCAGGCGCCCGAGACCCAGCAGGACTTCTCGCGCGCGATGGCGGCCTACGACGCGATGTACGGCACCGACTTCGCCCGCGTGATGCCGCGCGATCCGGGCCGGGCGCTGCAGATCATCGAGAACTACCTGCGCCTGCGCGTCAGTGACGGCAAGTCGATGGCGCTGGTGATCGACTTCGCCGAGACCATCGCGCCCGCTGGCGACATGGGCTCGATGTCGTCGGAGGACCGCTTCACGCTGGCGACGCTCATCAAGTGGTCGCAGGACCCGCAGTTCCTCCAGGGTGACCTCTCGATCGTGTTGGTGGTCGAGAACCTCGCCGACATCTCGGCGCGCCTGTCGCGCAACCCGTACGTCGCGAACATCGAGATCCTGCTCCCTACGGAAGAGGAGCGGCTCGACTTCGTGAAGTGGAAGCTCGAGGGCAAGAAGCTCTCGACGGTGTCAGACGTCGGCGTGCAGGCCCTCGCGAAGATGACGGCCGGCCTCTCGCGCATCAACCTCGATCGCCTGCTGACCGAGGCGATGGAGTCGGGCCACAAGATCACCCCCGACATCCTCAAGGACAAGAAGAAGGAGATCATTCAGGCCGAGTGTCACGGCCTGCTCGAGTTCATCGAGCCCGCGTGGACGCTCGACGTGGTGGCGGGGCACGCGAAGGCGAAGAAGATGCTCCGCGACGCGGCCTCGATGCTGAAGAAGGGCCGCATCGAGGTGATGCCGATGGGCTACCTCGTGTCGGGGCCGGTCGGCACGGGCAAGACGTTCCTCGTCACGTGTTTCGCTGGAGAGATCGGCATTCCGTGCGTGAAGTTCCTCAACTTCCGCAGCCAGTGGCAGGGCGTGACCGAGTCGAACCTCGAGAAGATCTTCAACCTGCTCAAGGCGCTGTGGCCGGTCGCGGTGATGATCGACGAGGCCGACGCGTTCCTGGGCGATCGTGACGCGGGTGGAGACTCGGGCACCTCGAGCCGCATCTTCGGCTCCATCGCCAGCTTCATGGGCAACACCGAGTTCCGCGGGAAGATCGTCTGGTTCCTGCTGACGTGTCGGCCCGATCTGCTGCCCATCGACTTGAAGCGTCAGGGCCGCGCCGAAGAGCACCTCGCGCTGTTCTACCCGCAGACCGATGGCGAACGGGAAGAGCTGTTCGTCGCGATGCAGAAGAAGACGAAGGTGAAGGTCGAGGTCCCCGACTTCTCGAAGCTGACCAACGGCCACCCGTTCTCTGGCGCTGACATCGAGGCGATGCTAATTCGCGCGAAGTTCAAGGCGGCGATCGACGGGCGCGAGCAGGTGACGCCGGCCGACGTCGAGGCGGTGGTGAAGGACTTCGTGCCGCCCAGCTACCCGCTGGAGATCGAGCTGCAGAACCTGGTGGCCGTGCAGGAGTGCACCAGCCGCGAGCTGCTGCCGGAGTTGTTCCAGAAGCTCGGCCGCGACGAGGTGACTCGTCGCATTCGTGAGCTGAAGGTGCTGCTCGAGGAGCGCTGAAGAACCGTCAGTTCGTGATGACCCACGCCTTCGGCACGAACGTCTTCGCGCGATCGGCCCGGTACTCGACCGACAGCGTCGTGGGCTGGGCCTGCAGCGTGCCGCCGAGCGTGGGGATCACCTTGAGCTTGCCCTCCCAGGTGTCGCCGTTCGCCACCTGCGGCAGGTGCAGCGTGATGGCGCCGTCTTCGGTCTCGTAGCGCGTGATGGTGTTGGCCGAGACGAGCGCGTCGAGCGACGGCGTGTCGTGCTGCACGCCCGCAGGGAGCCCAAACCGCAGCTTCATCGCCGTTCCGCCCGGGTACGCCGCCGTCATCGACACTTCGACGGCCTGGCCGACCTTCAGCGACGGCGGCAGGGTCGTCTCGAGCTCGAGGCCGGCCAGCTTCGACTCCTTCCACGGTACGTAGGCTGAGAGGCCCAGGGTGTAGCCGAGGCCGGGAACGGCAGGCTCGGCCTTCACGCTCCACGAGTGTTCACCCGAAGAGCCCGTCGCGTCGGCTTCGAGCACCAGCACGCTCTTGAGCGTCTCGGGCGTCAGCTCTCCGCTCGCCATCGCTTTCCCGTCGCGCTCGAGCGTGATCTTCACGCCCGCCGGCACCTTCTCCTTGAAGAGTGTGGTGATGGCGCGCAGGGCGAGCAGGTTGGTGCGGCCATCGCCCCAGCCCGTGAAGGGATCGTACGCGCCGAGCAGCGTGGTGCCGAGATCGGCCAGCGGCGCCTTCGCGTCGCCGTCGAGCGCAAGCACGGCCAGCGCCGTCGCTTCGATCGGAGACGGCACGAGTCCATCGGCGCGCACGACGCCGGCGGGCACCGACAGCACGGCTCCTTCGGCGTTCGAGGTGATGCCAGCGAGCACGGTGGCCTTGAGCTTCTCGGCCACCGTCCCGGTCACGGCGCCCGAGGCCAGCGCCGCAGCGGCGGTGTAGGGATCGTTGATGCGGCCCAGGTTGCGCTCGTACGCACCTGCCGCCTTGATCGACACCGCAGTGAAGCGCTGCTTCGCGCGTGGGCTTGCCTGCGAGGCCTTCACGGCGCGAACACAATCGCCAGTCGTCACGAGCAAGCGCTGGAGCGTCCATCCATCGGCGCCCTGGCACGTGCCGTCGGGGCGCTGCGCCTGCGCGACCTGCGCGGCGAGCCGTTCGCCAAGTCGCGCGAGCACCGGGTTCTCGGGGTGTGTGAGCGCGGCTTCGGCGAGCAACGTTGCGGAGTCGACCGACGGCGAGCGCGAGTGCCGCATCACGCGCTGGGTGGCGAGCACCGAGAGGTCTCGAATCACCGGCAGGTTCGGCTCCTCACCGAGCGAGCGGAGCAGGGCCGGCGCGCTCCCCAGCAGCTGGAGCAGGTAGGCGTCTTCCGCCACCCCGCCACGGCCGGGCGCTGCGGAGAGCTCGGAGCGGACGAGCCCGAGCGCACCGGGGAACACGCGCAGCACGACCGACTCACTCGACGGGAGCGCGTTGAGCGGTCCGCTGAGCGCGAAGGTGCGTTGGGCCGCGAGCGTGCCGCCGTGCGTGACGTTCTCTCGTTGGCCCGCAGGCTTCACGTCGATGACGCGCTCCACGGCGTCGGTGGTGCCGAGCGTCGCCTTGAGCATCAGCGGCCCGGGCCGGGGCGCGGTGAGCGAGACGTTCTGCACGACGTTGCTGCCGGCTGCGACGCGCACCGTGCCGCCAGCCGAGCTCAGCACTCCCGTCGACTCGAGCGTGAGCGCGCTGCTGACGTCGCGCTCGGTGGTGTTGACCACCTGAATCGGGAGCGTGACCTTGTCGCCCGCGTAGAGCATCGGAGGGACGACCGGCTCGACGTACGTTGGGAGGGTGCCGAGGAAGCTCGTCGTCGCGCCGGCCTGGCCGCCCTGTCGGGAGTGCGCGAGCGCGAGCACCCGCCACGTGGTGAGGCGATCGGGCACCTTCACCGGCACCGTCGCGTGGCCGGTGGCGTCGGTGGTGACGAGCGGCTCGAAGAGGAACGTCTCGGGGAACCATGCGCGCGTCGGCGCCGGCGCGCCGCCCTCCCCGTCATCGGACTTGTCGGACTCGAGCATGGAGCGCGACGGGTCCAGGACCTTCATCTTCATCGGCGCAGCCTTCTTCGCCATGATGCTCGAGCCAGAGGCCATGCCGGAGCCCGTGCCGCCACCACCTCGCCCACGTCCCAGTGTTCCGAGGCCGAGGCCGATACCAGGCGGAGGTGGCGGTGACGGCGCGGCCGCGACCTCCATCGGCTGCGCTTCGGCTTCTTTCATGTCCTTCATCATCTCGTTCTTCGCGCCGTAGCCCATTCGGCCCTCTTCCCGGGCGTACGACGGTGCCGACCCGGCGAGCGCGTCGGCGCTGGCCCCGAACTGGCGCCTGACGTGGTCGCCCGAGGCGGCCAGGAAGAACAGCACGAGAATCGCGAAGCCCGTCGCCAGCAGCACCAGGATCTTCTTCATGGCTTCTCCTTCGCGACCCACAGGTTCCAGTTCTCGGAGTCTTCAGGCAGGCGCGTGCCATCGACGACGACCTGACGCGGTTCGGTCAGGGCCAGCAGGTCCATCGGCAGGCGGTGCAGGCGCAGGGGGCGGCCCCAGAAGTCGAGTGACGACTCCTTTCGCTTCTCCATCGAGTCGAGCGACTTCTTCCACAGGCTTGCCATCACCCGCGGCGTCATCTTCTCGGTCGCGGCGGCGCTGCCTTCCCACTCACGCGTCTGCACGTGGAGCTCCGAGAGCGCGACGTAGAAGCGATCGACCAGCACCTCGTTCGGGTCGATGACGGTGTTCGCGCTCACCGAGACCGGCGTGTCGATCTCTGGCGTCGGCGGCAGGTTCGAGACCTTCAGCAGCGTCGCGGCCTGCGCGTTCTTTCCACGCACCCGGCCCTGCGCGAGCGCCTGCGCGTCGATGCCGGGGAAGGCGAACTCGCTGGCGACGCGGGGCCGCAGGCCGTCGAGCTCGGTGGAGCCTGGTAGCGGCACCAGCTGGGACAGGCTGTCGTCGACGCCGAACAGGCCGACCGCGGCAGCGCCTCCGACTCCACCGATGCGCGTCTCGATGTCGAGGCGGGCGAGCTGCCCCGGCGCGTAGCGTTCCTTCTCGGGCTTCACCGTCACCCCGAGCTGCGCCTTCGGCTTGGAATAGAGGAACACCTCGGCGCTCTCGAACTGCACCGAGAACCAGCCCTCGACGTCGGTGGGCAGCTCGAACGACGCCGTCTTCTCCTTCTCGTCGAATTTCGACTCCCACGAGCGCCCGCCCTGCCGCAGGTAGAGCTTCTCGGGCAACGTGCCGGCCCAGTTCGGCCCACGCAGCAGCTGCACGGTGACCGTCTCTCCCGCCGTGAGCAGCTGGCTCGACGCGCGGAGGCGAATGTTGGGGATCTGCCCGGGCCGCAGCCGCAGCTTCGTGGTGCCGAGCATCTCGCCGCCGCTCTTCGCGGTGACCGAGAACTCGTAGCCCTCCATGATCGTCTCCTGAGGGCGCTCCGATTCGTACTTCTCGGGTGCGTCGACATCGAAGGTCACGAAGCCAACGGCCGCCGTGTCGTTCGCGTCGAAGTCTTCGTCTTCGCCTGGTCGCGCGGGGCGCTCGAGGGTGAGCTTCGAGAGCCGTGACGTGATGCAGCCGATGGCCGCTTCGGAGACGCGCCCGCCGTTCTTCTCAGGCGTCCACGTCAGGTTCAGCGCCTTCGCGCCGGGCGTGTACTGCCAGAACGCGCGTCGCTGGAGTGGCCCCGACTGCACCGTCGACGGCAGACAGTCCCGCACGTCGAGCATCGCGTCCGAGAGGGCCTGCTCGACCCACGGCGGCGTGTTGGGCACGCCCTCGGCCGACGGGTTCAGCCGCGGGAGGTCTTCGTCGTTGAACTGAAACGACACGCTGAACAGCCGCTCGTTGCCCGCGCTGAACTTCAGGCCCTGCAACACCTTCTCGACACAGCGGCTCAGTCGCGACGTGGAGCCGGCGATGCCGGCGATCGCGCCACTGCTGCGCACGTGAAGGCCGAAGCTGACGCCGCCGCCCTCGTCACCGACGTAGCGGGTGCAGGTGGCGAGCGCCGTCTCGGCGCGATCGAACGTCAACCGATCGGCGAGGCTCACCTCGTCTTCGGCGAGACGATCCTGCAGATCGCCGCGCGTCACCGGGTCGGCTTTGGGCGGCGGCCTGAACGGGAGCGCGGGGATCACCACGTTCACCGCAGGCCCGGGATCGAGCTGCAGGCTGGCCACGCCGTCTTCGTCCGAGACCGCGACGACGCCCTTGTCCGTCGGCTCCCAGAGGCGCTTCACGAGCAGGTCGACGTTCGACAGCACGCGCCCGTCGGCGGTGGTGGCGCGTAGGTAGAGCCGGTTGTTGAACCCCTCGACGAGTCCGTCACGCAGCTCGCTCACGGCGCTGACGCTGATGGCGTCTTCGGTGAGCATGACGTCAGCCGAGCCCTCGACGCGATCGCCGGAGGGATCGATGGCCGAGATCGACGCCGAGAGGTGCGCCTCACCCTGCAGATCGTCGGGGACCACGGGGAGATCGATCGAGAACGAGCCTGAGGCGTTCGTCTCCGCCTGCTTCGGGAGCGCGGAGCGATCGACCCACGAGGTCGGCGGTGGCCAGGCTCCGCTGGTGTTCCAGGTGAGCTCGAGCTTCGCCTTCGCGACCGGCGCGCCAGAGCTGTACTTCACCTCGCCGCGCAGCTCGGGGCGTTCACCGCGCCGGTAGTACGGCTTGCTGGTCGACGCCTCGACGCGGAAGCGGGGCAGGGTGAAGGGCTTGACGGTGAACGAGCGTGACTCGGACGCGGGGCCGCTGCTCCAGCTCACCTGCCAGGTTCCGCTCTGGGCCTGCGAATCCAGCGGGAAGCTGCCGCGCACCACGCCCCACTCACCGGCGGGCGCCTTCTCTTCGAGCAACACCTCTCCATTCGGGTCCGTCACGCGCCACGTGCCGGGCCGGCCATCGAGCGGCGCGAGCGTGCCGCCGTGCAGGACGAGCGCACGAAACTGAACGGTGTTGCCGGGCTCGAACAACGGGCGGTCCGTCAACACGTGGAGACGTGCCGGCGCATAGAGCGGGAGCGCGGCGTCGATCGAGGTCTCTCCAATCGACGACGTCACCGTGGCGCGCAGCAGGTAGTCGCCGTCATTCACCGTCGGGAGCGTGATGGTGGCCCACTTGCTCGAGCCCGAGTCCTTCCACCCCTCCTTCGGCGTCAGCGGTTGCTCTCCGGTCGGGCCGACGAGCGAGAGGCGCGGCGTGAAGCGCGAGAGCGGCGCCGACTGCTGCCTGTCCGAAGGGCCAGTGGTGTACGCGGCGGAGACGCTCACGGTGACCGAACCTTCGCCGCCACGAATCAACGAGCCCGACGTCACCTGCACCGTCTGTCGCAGCGCTCCGTCGGGGCACTCGTCGAGCCAAAGCCCGTGGGCGAAGCCGGTCGACAAGCAGGTGCGTGAGGCCGCGAAGGCCAGGACGAGCCCGATGACGGCAACGGCGATGAGCGGGCCTTTGCGCACCGCGCCGCGAAGGTGAGAGTTCATGGTGGGTTCCCCTCGAAAAGACGAGGCAGTCTAGACCCAGCCAGACGCCCACAGGGGAACGGAAGTTCCGGGCTTGCAATGAGGCCGCCAGCGGCGCGTACCTTCCAGCATGCGCACGCTCCTCAACCTGCTGTGGGCCCTGCTCGGTGGCGGCCTGGTGACGGCGATCGAATACGTGCTGGCGGGGCTGGTGCTGTGCATCACCATCGTCGGCATTCCGTTCGGCGTGCAGTGCTTCAAGCTCGCTGGCCTCGCGCTGTTTCCGTTCGGCAAGGACTTCAACGATGCCCGGCCTCGCGGCGTGACGAACCTGGCGTTCAACGTCATCTGGCTGGTGCTCGCCGGCATCTGGATCTGCATCACGCACCTGACGCTCGCGCTCGGCCTCGCCGTGACCATCATCGGCATTCCGTTCGCGATTCAGCACGTGAAGCTGGCGATGCTGGCGCTGATGCCGTTCGGCGTCGAAGTGCGCGAGGCGCGGTGAGGCAGGCGCGTCAGGGCGCTGCGACGACCAGCACCTGACCGCGTTGCAGCTTGCTGGTGCCGAGGTTGTTCCAGCTCTTCAAGTCGGTCACCGAGGCGCCGTACTTCTGGGCGATCGACCAGAGCGACTCACCCGACTCGACGGTGTGCTTCGCGCCTTTCGGCGCTGGCGGAGCGTTCGGCTTCGGCTCGGCCTTCGGCGCGGCGACAGGCGCGTTCGCGACGACAGCAGCGTTGGCCACAGCCGGTGCGGCGCTCGGTGCCGACAGGTCGGCCTTCGGGCCCGGCCACACCACCAACGCGAGGCCCACCTTGAGCTTGTTGCTGGTGAGCACCTCGTTCCACGTCTTGAGCTCGGCGACGCGAATGTCGAAGCGACGGGCGATCGTCCACAACGAGTCTCCGCGTGCGACGCCGTACGTCACCTTCGTCTTCCCGCCGACGGTCTCGACCTTGACGGTCCCGGACGTCATCGTCCTGCCGGAGCCTTCCTGGGTGCCCGCGGGGATCTCGTCTTGCGGCCGGGCCGCCGACAGTCCGCTCCGCCGTGCACGAACGACCTGCCGCTCGAGCGCCGTGTCCGACGTGCCGGCCTTCATCGCTGCAGCGCTCGGCACTGGAACGACGAGGTCGGTCCCGAGGCGAAGCGCGCGCGCGCTGGTCAGCCCGTTCATGCGCAGAATCGCCTCCTGCGCTGAGTGGTAGGTGACGGCGATCTTCGACAACGTGTCGCCCTTCGCCACGCGGTGAATCTTGAAGTGCAGCCGCTCCTGGGGCGCGTACTTCACGAACGCCTCGTCGAAGCTCGCCTTGCGGCCTTTCGGAATGCGCAGCACGTACGGGCGCTCGGGCGTCGAGGGCGGCGTGGACCACCGCTTGAGCTCGGGGTTCAGCTCACGCAGGTCATCGATGCTGACGCCAGCGCTCGTCGCGAGCACCTCGAGATCGACCGAGTCGGTCAGCGGCACCTCGTCGAACTCGAACGGGCCTTCTGGGTCGAACTCTTCGTTCGAGAAGCCGAACGCCTCGGGGTGCCGGGCGACCAGCGCGCAGGCGATGAGCTTGGGCACGTAGTGCTTGGTCTCCTTCGCGAAGCCGCGCTTGAGCTCCGAGAGCTCCCAGAAGTCGCGGGTGCCCGAGCTCTCGATCATGCGGCGCACCCGGCCGCCGCCGGTGTTGTACCCGGCCCACGCGAGGTACCAGTGGCCCAGCGTCGAGTGCAGCAGCGACAGATAATCAGCCGCGGCGTGGGTAGCCTTGATGGGGTCGCGGCGCTCGTCGACCCAGAAGTCGTCCTTCAGGTGGAACATCTTCGCGGTGCCGGGAATGAACTGCCACGGCCCGACGGCCTTCGCCCACGACTTCGCCTGGGTGTTGAAGCCGCTCTCGATCATCGCGAGGTAGACGGTGTCGCGCGGCAGGCCCTTCGACTCGAGGATGGGCTGCATGAGCGGGATGTAGCGGTGGCTGCGGCTCATCCACCGCCTGAACCAGCGGCGCCCGCCGCCCTGGAAGAAGCGGATGTACTGGGCCACCAGCGGGTGCATCTCGACGGGGATGTCGTAGCGGTCGCGGACCAGCGAGACGTCGAAGGTCGACACGTCGCCGACCACGGCCAGCTCGAACGGCAGCTCAGAGCCGCTCCACTCGGCCTGGTCGAGCGCGTGATCGAGGCGGTCGCGGAGCAGGGAGCCATTGCCCAGCTGCTGCACGGTCGAGCGCAGCTGGCTCGCCGCGTTCGTCGAGGTGACGTCGAAGGTCTCTTCTTCGAGCGCCTTCATCGCGTCGAGCTCGGCCTCGGGGTCCTCTTCGCTGTCTTCGTCAGGCCTCTTCCGGCTGGGCGGAGCGGGCGGCGGCGCCTCGACGGCGAGGGCGACCCCTGCGTCACCCGGCGCGACGCCAATCAAGTCAGCCTGAGCGAGCACCTGCATGCCCGGCGGAGGCGGCGGCATCGGCACGTCAGGGGCGGCGAGCGCCAGGAGGACGACGAAGGTCAGCATCGGGAAGGTCGAGGCGCAGCTTACGGAGCCGGGAGCACAGCGCAAACACACGACCCGGTCGTTTCACTCCAAAGAACGAGGTCGCTACTTCTTCTTCGCGGGCGGCTTTGGGCCAGGGGCGACGCCAGCGTCCGGAATCGGGAGTGGCTGGCCGTGGCCCGGCCCCAGGATCTGCGGCAGGTACTTCTCGAAGTCGAAGTGCGGTGAGTTCTCGCGGTCGTGACAGCCGAGACAGGCCGTCGCTGTCGTCGGTCGAACGATGGTCGTCTTGATCGGCAGGCTCACGTGTGAGCTGCCCGGCCCGTGGCACGACTCGCAGCCGACCGACGTCTTGCCCTCGACGTCATCGAGCCGGCAGACGCCGCCCGGCTCCTTCCAGCCCGTCAGGTGACAGCCCACGCAGTCGAGGTGGTTGTTCTTTCCCTGATCGACGAGCGAGTCGGAGGCGTGGGCGTGCTTCGAGGCCTGCCACTGCGGAAACACCTGCGCGTGACAGGCCCGACAGAGCTCGGTGCCGACGTAGCGGGCCTTGCCAGGTGCGGGAGGCGGGCACTCGGCGCCGTGCTCTTTCGCCCAGGCGAGGTTGAGCGCTCCGACCTCGCGGTCGTACGCCGTGACGAGGGCGGTCGCCTCCGGCAGCCGCTCGAATGACGTCTCCAGCGGCACGAAGCGCACGGCGGCGGCGTTCCCGGTCGTCGGCACCGGCACCGACTCCGACGCGAGTGCCTCCCGACGGACGATGATCTCTTCGAGCTTCTGCTTCTTCAGCACACGCAGCTCGGCGCTCGTCGAAGGGTCGTTGACCTGCCCTCGGAGCTGTTCGATGCGCAGCGCCAGGGCCTCGAGCTCCCGCTGTGTCTCGCTGGGGCTCTTGAGCCACTGCACCTTCTGGCTAGCTCGCAGCGTCAGATCGAGGCGGATCAATGAGCGGCCTTTGCTCTGCGCCTGCACCACCGGCACGCGGCCCGTCACCAGCTTGTTCTCTTCAGTCGACAGCTCGTCCTTGCCGCGCGTCGCGATCACCAGGTCGAGCTCGAGCCCTTCACGGAAGGACAGCGTGAGCGCTTCGTCGTACGGCCCCTCGAAGAGGCCGATGATGACGCTCGCCTTCGAGGCGCGCGCCTGAGCGGCCAGGCTGATCAACGTGTCGACCTGCGGCGAGCTCACCACCACCACGCGGTGGCCCTTCACGTCGACGGCATGGAGGGTGTTCGACGCGAACTCCGGCAACGCGAGCGCCGCACGGAACTCAGGGCCACGGGCCTCGTCGAGTGGTCCCGACACGCGCGCGTTCAGGCCCATCAAGGCGAACGCGCGAGCGAGGGCCTTCGCCTTGTTCTCCTGCTGACCAACCGCTTCGGGGATGATCGATCGTTCGGCGAACAGCGCGTTGCCGGTGTCGATGAGAAAGACCGGGTGGCCGCTCTTCCGGGCTCGAGCGATCTGAAAGGCCGCGCGATCGATGCCGCCGCGCATGTTCTCGGAGCAGCCGCACGGCCCGAGGTAGCCCTTGAGCTCCGAGGTGAAGAAGACCGTGGCTTCGACCGGTGGCACCGCCGGCGCTTCTGGGCGGACCTCACGGTTGCACGAGACGAAGAGCAGCAGGGCCGCCAGAGCCGCGCGCGCCACCCGACTCACCAGATGATGCTCTCGACCAGCTCGTCCACCTTCTCGCCCAGCGCGTCGAGGCCATGCGCCTTCGAGAGGTACCCGTCAGCCCCCACCTGTTGGGCCAGGTCGGCCAGCTCGTCGTCGTTCAGCGAGCTGAACAGCACGATGGGGATGTCTTGTGTCTGGTACTCGTTCTTCAAGGTGCGGCAGATGTCGGTGCCGCGCGCCTCGGGCATGTGGATGTCGGTGAGGATGAGGTCGGGCTTGAAGTCCTTCAGCATGCGCTCGAACTCCACGAGGGTAGTGGTCGCCTGCACCTCGTAACCGCGCTGCTCGAGCACGGCCTTCTCCATCTGCAGCGTGATCTCGCTGTCGTCGATGAGGAGAATTCGTTTGCGGGGCACGGGGTCCACGGGTGAGTCGCTTAGCACCGATCGACAGGGGGCCCAAAGCATGTCAATGGCTGGCGCTGTGACGGCTCCAGTTTCCTTTTCAGATCTCGGCCTCAACGAGTCGCTGTGCTCGGTGGTCACCGCTCTCGGCTACACCACCCCAACGCCCGTACAGGCAGCCTGTATTCCTCCACTGCTGGAGGGGCGCGACCTCATCGGGCTCGCCGCGACCGGCACCGGTAAGACGGCTGCGTTCGCCCTCCCGATGGTCACGAGGCTCGAGCCCGGCGAGAACAAGCCAGGCCAGGTGCAGGGGCTGGTGCTCGCGCCGACGCGTGAGCTCGCGATTCAGGTGACCGAGGCCATCAAGAAGTACGGCAGCGGCCGCAAGCTGTCGGTGCTCACCGTGTACGGCGGCAGCGACATCGGCGCGCAGATGAAGTCGCTGCGCCGTGGCGTCGACGTGGTGGTCGCGACCCCGGGCCGCGCGCTCGATCACATTCGCCGCAAGACGCTCGATCTCTCGCGCGTGAAGATGGTGGTGCTCGACGAGGCCGACGAGATGCTCGACCTCGGCTTCGCCGAAGACCTCGAGGCGATCCTCTCGGAGCTCCCGGCCAAACGTCAGACGGCGCTGTTCTCGGCCACGCTCGCGCCCCGCATCGCGTCGCTCGGCGAGAAGCACCTCACCGATCCTGTCCGCGTTCGCCTCGAGCGGCCGAGGGGCGACGACGCCTCGAAGCCCCGCATCGAGCAGCGCGGCTACGTCGTCACCTTCCCCCAGAAGGCCGTGGCCCTGAAGCGCGTGCTCGAGCTCGATCAGCCCGAGAGCGCGATCATCTTCTGCCGCACCCGCGAAGACGTCGAAGGCCTCGGCCAGACGCTCGAGCGCAACGGTCACTCGGTGGCGACGCTCCACGGCGGCCTGTCGCAAGAGCAGCGCGACCGCGTGATGAAGCGGTTCAAGAAGAAGGACGTCGCCCTGCTGGTCGCGACCGACGTCGCCGCGCGCGGCCTCGACGTCGATCACGTCACCCACGTGGTGAACGTCGACCTCCCGCACACCCCCGACACCTACGTGCACCGCATCGGTCGAACGGGCCGCGCCGGGCGCGCAGGTATCGCCATCTCGTTCGTGCTCCCCAAGGAGCGCTTCCTCGTCACGCGCCTCGAGCAGGCCACCGGTGGCAAGGTGACGCTGCTCCCCGTGCCCGGCATGGACGAGCTGCGCGCGCACCGCGTGACGCAGCTCGAGTCAGTCGTGAACGCGGCGCTCGGCAAGAAGAAGTCGGTCGATGGCGCGCGCGCTGCCGTCGCGAAGCTGGTCACCGAGAACGCCATCGAAGACGTCGCCGCCGCCGCGCTGGTCGCGTTGAGCGAGGCGCTGCACCCGCCTTCTGCCGATGACGAGATCGACATTCCCGCGCACGGTCCGGCCAAGGGAGCAGGCAAGTTCGCCGCGTCGGAGCGGCCCGCTCGCTTCCAGGATCGTTCCGAGCACGCAGAGCGTCCGCCTCGTCGCGACGCACGGGCTCCGCGTTCCGAGTCGCCGCGCTCCGAGTCATCACGTTCTGAGTCGACGCGGGCTCCACGGGCTTCGTCGCCGCGCACGCCGCGGGCTTCGTCTCCGCGCGCCGAGTCGCCGAAGGCCAGCGCGCCCCGAGCGGCGCCTCGCGTCGAGCGTGCTGAACGCCCTGAACGTCCTGAACGTGCCGAACGCGCAGAGCGTCCGGCGCGCCCGGAGAAAGCCGCTCACTTCGAGGCGAAGGCGGGTCCCCGGTTCGTCGACGTGAAGCAGGAGCGCCCGGCGCGGTTCGAAGGAAAGTCCGAGCGACCGCCGAAGTACGAAGGCAAGCCCGAGCGCCCCGCGCGGTTCGGCGCCGACGCCCGCCCGTCACGTTTCCCGGCAGGTGGCGATGCGCGGCCGGCGAGGCCGGCCCGTGCAGAAGGCGAACACGCCGCGGCACCTCGAAAGTCGGGCGCAGCGATGGCCAGGCTCTTCTTCAGCATCGGCAAGGCCGCCGGCATTCGCCCGCAGGATCTCGTCGGCGCGATCGCCAACGAGACCGGCATCGAGTCGAAGCAGATCGGCGCCATCGCCATCGGAGATCGCCACTCGTTCGTCGAGGTCGCGACCGACGTGGCCGATCAGGTCATCTCGACCATGCGCTCAGCGAAGATTCGCGGGCGCTCGGTGCAGGTCGATCACGATCGTTCGTTCTCGCGCTGAACGACGTCTCGCTGCCAGCCCTGGATGTAGACGGTCGAGGCCGCCTGAAGCGGCGGTTTCAGGACGACCGTGTCGTCTTTGCTCACGCTTGCCGTGGCGAACACGTCAGGCCGGTTGGGCGTCGCGCTCGCGGTCTGACCTGAGAGCACGAGCTCGAACGCGCCCTCGGCCCTGGCCTGGGCCACGTACCAGCTGGCGCGGAGCACCTCGGGGTGCGTCGTCTTGAAGGTCGTGAGCGCCAACGTCCCCGCCCGCCGCATCGCCTCGAATTGATCGAGCGTCGGGGCGACCGGCAGCGAGCCGCGTGGCCAGAGCGGGAGCGTCACGAAGACCATCGTGGCGAGGCTGAGAATCCCCCGCGTGCTCCCGGTCGTGACCGATCCCACGAGCGCCGCCGCGATGAGCCCGAGGGCCACCGCCAGCACCGCCCTCCACCGAGGGCCTGGCACCGGCTCCCACGCGATGAACACCCACTGTGGATCGTCGGCGTGTTGGCCGAAGACACCTTTTGACACGGTTGTCCTCCCTGACCGTTCGACGACACCACGTCGAACGCCGGTGAACACCCCGACTCAGCAATCGTCACGTGCCTTGACGCGTCAATCGGCCGGGGTCTATGGGCCACCACTCTCGGGCGCGCTCATTTCAAGGGGTTGTTCACATGCGCAGGTCACTCATCGCAGTCCTGTTTCTCTCGCTCTTCGCCACCGTGGCGCACGCCGACATCAAGCTCGGCTACGTCGATCTCCAGCGCGCCCTCATCGAGGTTGGCGAAGGCCAGGCCGCCAAGAACAAGCTCAAAGGCGAGATGGACAAGAAGAAGAGCGAGCTCGACGCCGAGCAGGCGAAGCTGACCGACGACAAGGCCGTGCTCGACAAGCAGGGCGCGATGATGAGCGAAGAGGTGCGCACCCAGAAGTTCACCGAGTGGCAGAAGCGCCTCTACGAAGTCATGCAGAAGGCGCAGAAGATTCAGGAGGATCTGAAGCTGAAAGAGCAGACCGAGCTGAAGAAGATCTTCGAGAAGATGGACCCGATCATCGCGGCCATTGCCCAGCGCGAGGGCCTCACGATGGTGTTCGAGAAGACCGACTCGGGCCTCGTCTACGCGCCGCCCAGCCTCGACCTCACCAACGAGCTCGTGCGTACGTACAACGAGAAGCACCCGGCGAAGTTTGGCAGCGGCAAGCCCGCGGCGATGGCGCCGAAGGCGACGCCGGCGGCTCCGAAAGAGGCCCCGAAGGACGCGCCGAAGCAGTGACGGCAGGGCCACGCCATCCCGACGACGGCAAGGCGCCGCGTCCTCTGGCCGAGCTGGCAGCACTCGTCTCGGGCGAGGTGCTGGGCGACGCCTCGACGTCGATCTCGGGCGTCGCAGGGCTGGAGCAGGCGAAGGCCGGCCAGCTCTCGTTCTTCGGCAACCAGAAGTACAAGAAGCAGCTCGCCGCGACGGGCGCCTCAGCCGTGCTGGTGCCGCGTGACTCGCCGCCGTCGGACCGCGGCGTCGTCTTCGTTCGTGTCGACAACCCGCACCTGGCGTTCGCCCGAATCGCTCAGGAGTTCGCGCCGAAGCGCACGTACGTGCGAGGCGTCGCGGCCGGCGCTCACGTCGACCCGACGGCGATCATCGATGCCACCGCGACCGTGATGGCCGGCGCCACCATCTCGGCTGGCGCTCGCGTCGGAGCCCGCTCCGTCGTCGGCCCCGGCTGCTACCTCGGTGAGCGCACGCGCATCGGCGACGACACCGTGCTGGTCGCCAACGTGTCGATCCTCGAAGAGTGCCTGGTCGGCTCGCGCTGCCTGCTGCACGCCGGCGTCGTCATCGGCGCCGACGGCTTCGGGTTCGCGTTCGATCCCTCCGTGCCTGCGCACATCAAGATTCCCCAGACGGGCATCGCGCGCATCGAAGACGACGTCGAGATCGGCGCCAACAGCTGCGTCGACCGCGCCACCACCGGCGAGACCGTCGTGGGCTTCGGGAGCAAGCTCGACAACCTCGTGCAGGTTGGCCACAACAGCCTGATCGGGCCGATGACGATCCTCTGCGCGCAGGTCGGGCTCGCGGGCTCCACCGAGCTGGGCACCGGCGTCGTGCTGGGCGGGCAGGTCGGCGTGGCGGGCCACTTGCGCATCGGCGACCTGGCCCGCGTCGGCGCGCAGGCGGGCGTGATGAGCGAGGTCGGTGACGGAGAGATCGTCAACGGCTCCCCACAGATGGACGCGAAAGACTACATGCGCTCGGTCGCCGTGTTCCGACGCTTGCCTGAGCTGAACCGCTTGATGAGAGACCTCCAACGACGGCTCGACGCGCTCGAGCAGGAATCGAAGAAGCCATGATGGACATCAACGACATTCAGAAGCTGCTGCCCCACCGCTACCCGTTTCTCCTCGTCGATCGCGTCACCGAGTTCGAGCCCGACAAGAAGCTGGTGGGCTTCAAGAACGTCACGTTCAACGAGCAGTTCTTCAACGGCCACTTCCCGGGGCAACCGGTGATGCCGGGCGTGCTCATTCTCGAGGCGCTCGCGCAGTCGTGCGCGCTGCTCGCGTACAAGAGCTCCGGCCTCGACCCGAAAGAGAACCTCGTCTACCTGATGTCGATCGACGGGGCGAAGTTCCGCAAGCCGGTGGTGCCGGGCGATCGTCTCGTGCTGACGGCCGAGGTGCTGCGCCACAAGGGGCCGATCTGGAAGCACCGCGGCGTGGCGACGGTCGACGGTCACGTCGTCGCTGAGGCCGAGTTCCTCGCGACGGTGGCGAAGGCGCCCGAGGCGAAACCGTGAGCGTTCACGCCACGGCCATCGTTCACCCCGACGCGAAGCTCCACGCCTCGGTCGAGGTCGGCCCGTATTCGATCATCGGCCCGAAGGTGAAGATCGGCGCTGGCTCGGTCATCGGCTCGCACGTCGTCATCGAGAGCGACACGACGCTCGGGGAGCGCAACCGCGTCTTTCACCACGCGGCCGTCGGCGGGCAGCCGCAGGACCTGAAGTACGCCGGAGAGCCCACGCGGCTCGTCATCGGCGACGACAACATGATCCGCGAGTTCACCACCCTGCACATCGGCACCGATGGTGGCGGCGGCATCACGCGCATCGGCAACAAGAACCTCTTCATGGCGTACAGCCACGTCGCGCACGACTGCACCGTCGGCAACGGCTGTGTGCTGGCCAACAGCGTCGCGCTCGCAGGCCACGTCGAGGTGTCCGACTTCGTGATCGTCGGCGGGCTCGCGGCCGTGCACCAGTTCACCCGCATCGGGAAGCACGCCTTCATCGCGGGTGGCTCGATGGTGGCGATGGATGTGCCGCCCTACTGCACCGCGCAGGGCGACCGCGCCGAGCTGGCGGGCCTCAACACCGTCGGCCTCTCGCGCCACGGCATGACCGACGAGCAGATCGGCCGCGTGAAAGAGGCGTACCGCATTCTCTTCCGCTCCAAGCTGGGCTTGAACGAGGCGATGTCGCGGCTCAAGGCCGAGCACGGCGGGCACTCCGAGATCGATCACATGCTCGAGTTCATCGGGTCGTCGAAGCGCGGCATCACGCGCTGAGGGCTCTCTCCGTGCGCGCCATCGGCCTCATCGCCGGCAACGGTCGTTTCCCGACGATCTTCGCGCAGGCCGCGCGGGCGAAGGGCCTCGCCGTGCACGCCGTCGCGCACGAGCTCGAGGCCGACCCCTCGCTCTCGCAGCAGGTCGACTCGTTGACCTGGGTGAAGGTGGGCCAGCTCGACGGCATCTTGAGTGGCTTCAAGTCGAAGGGCGTGACCGAGGCCGTGATGGCGGGCGGCATCGGGCGCATTCGCAGCTTCACGCAGGCGCGGCCCGACCTCGGAGCCCTGAAGGTCGCCGCGTCGCTGCGGAGCATGCGTGATGACGAGATGCTCCGCGCCGTGGCGGCGTACTTCGAGAAGCATGGTGTGCGGATCGTCGCGCCGACCGACTACGTGCCCGAGGTGCTCGCCGGCACGGGCCACCTCGCAGGTCCGGCGCCGACGAAAGATCAGCTCCGCGACGCCGAGGTCGGCCACGAGGTCGCCACCGCGCTGGGGCAGGTCGACGTCGGCCAGACGGTGATGGTGAAGGACGGCGCCGTGCTCGCGGTCGAGGCCGTCGAGGGCACTGACGAAGCCATTCGCCGCGGCGGCAAGTACGGAGGGAAGGGCGCGGTGGTCGTCAAACGCTCCAAGCCCGGGCAGGACCTGCGGTTCGACCTGCCCGCCGTCGGGCCGATGACGCTCGAGGTGATGCGCGAGGCCGGCGCTTCGGCGCTGATCGTCGAGGCAGGCAAGACGGTGCTCCTCGACAAAGCGCAGCTGTTCAAGTGGGCAGACCGCTTGAGCATCGCGATCGTCGGTCGCTGACTCGTCCCTCGGCGCCCGCGGGGCCCTCGATGCTCGCGGTGTTCGCGGCGTGGCTGCGCGCGCTCACCGCACGAGGGTCGTCATCGGGTTGCCGCGCCGCAGTGAGGCGGTTTGCATTGCAAACAGAATGGATGCACATGCCATCCGTCCTGCGGGTGATGAAGGCGTCGTTCACCCCGTCGTCCCCCGGAGTCACCCATGAAGCGCTTTTTCGCCCTCGTCGTGCTGTTCGCGCTGCCCGCCTTTGCCGGTCGCCCCACCCTCGAGAACCGTGATGGCCGCGAGTACAAGTACGACCTCGAGTGTGGCTCCTCGACGCTGCACAGCTCGGTCGGCAGCCGCACCACCGTCACCCTCGACCCCAAGTGCAAGCTGCGCGTGAAGGGCGCCGGCTCGGCGAAGCTCGAAGAGAACATGAAGTGCACGATCAAGGACGGCAGCCTCGACTGCTGACCGCTCGGGGCTACACTCTGCAAGCATGGCCGCCGCGCGTCCCCAGCCCTCTGCGCCGTTCGTCAGCCGCGAGCTCAACGGCGAGAACCTGCTCGACGAGCTGGCAGAGCTGAGGAACGCGCAGGTGGCGCAGAAGCACCTCGAAGACATGGTGCGGGCCCTGCGGGAGCTCGAAGGCTCGCGCGTGAGCGAGGCCGTCACCCGGCTCAAGGCGCTCGCCACCAACCGCTTCTCAGGCCAGCCCGTCATCGCGTCGCTGCTGGTGCGTTGGTCGACGAAGCTCAAGACCGAGCTCGACGTCGGCCTGCTCATCTCGCATCTCGAGCGCATGACGTTGGTGTCGGCGCTGCTCGGCGCGTTCCGCAGAGGCGCCGAGCGGCTGCCCAAGGGCGGCAAGGCGTGACGGTGAGGCTCCCCGACGAGGTCGAGGCGGTGCTCGACGCCTGGTCGGCGCGCGGAAAGAAGCTCTTTCGTGAGCTGATGGAGGACGCGACCAGCGAGCTCCAGCAGGAGTTCGTCCAGCGCGCGATGCTGGCGGGCCACACCCCGGGCGAAGTGCATGCCTTCGCCGACGAGCTGCGCGGCCTGTCGGACGACGAGTGCTTCGAGGCGTGCACCCTCAGTGACGACGCGCCCGAGGGCTACACGGTGACGCAGTTGCTGCGCGCCGAGTCCGACCCGCTCTTCGCGTACGAGCTCAAGGGCGGCTCGCTTTCCCCGAACGAAGCCGACGACGCACCCTCGGTGCCGATGAAGGCCCAACGGCGAGAGGTGATGGAGGCGCCCGACGATCGGGGCTTCACCGCCGACCCCGTGCAGCGCGCGAAGGATCAGCGGGTCGCCTTCGATTCGAGCTCGGGCCGTTTTCCGGCGCTCAGCCCTTCGAAGCCCGCCGCGCTCGCCGCCAGCCCCGTCGCGCCTTCAGGTCAGGTGCCCGTGCCCGCCTCGCTTGCCGCCGGCCGGCTCTTCGAAGATCTGATCACCGACGCGACGCGCGCGATGGGCGTGACGTGGCGTGAGGTCGAGCTCGACGTGCCGGGCGGCTTGCCCATCGCGCAGGCGCTCTCTCAGGTGGCCGCGGCGCTGGGCCGGTCGATCCCCGTGCCGTGCGTCATCGGCAACGCGCAGGGCCGGCCGCTGAGGTTCCTGCTCATTCTGCAGACGTCGAGCGCTGGCCCCAACCGCGCCTTCCAGCTCTACGAGCCGTTCTCGCAAGAGCTCATCTGGGCCAACGAGAAGGATCTGCTCACCAAGGGCGAGTTGCCGTTCGACAACAAGGCCCTGCGCCGGTTGTTGCGCGTGGGGCTCCCAGGCTCGCGGGGACTCTGAGGAGCGGCCCCGGTCGCGCGCGCCCGGACATCGGGGTAGACCTGCTCTCGTCATGGTCCGACCGCTCCTGCTGCTGTTGAGTCTCACCGCCTCCCTCGCGCACGCCGACGCCATCGACGTGTCCCTCGAGAACACCCAGGTGATGAAGGGCAAGGGCTGGCCGCGCGTGAAGGTGTCGATCGTCGAGCCCATCGCGGGCTTCAAGCTCAACCTCACCCGCAGCGACGGCAAGACCTTCGAGTGGAAGGGCGGCGGCCGGCCCGGCGTCACCCGCACCATCGAGCTCGATCAGCCCGTGGGGAAGTTCACCTGGAAGGGCGAGCTCACCGTCAACTTCCCCAACGCCAACACCGGCACCATGCCGCTCGAGTTCGAGACGCAGATGGGCGCGCCGCTCCACATCACCGTCGACAAGGACAAGGACATCGACCTCGAGAAGCGCGTCATCACGTTCAAGCTCACGAACCCCGCCGGCAAGGTCGAGCTCAAGGTGCTGATGGACACCGGAGAGTACGCCTTCGACGGAGAGATTCCCTTCGCGGGCGAGGCTCCGGGAACGCCGCTCACCGTCACCTGGCCCGAGAAGTCGGGCAAGCCGCTCAAGCTGAGCCTCAAGGCCTTCGACACGCTCGGGGTCTTCATCGGCATCGAGTTCTTCCCGTGGAGCTTCGAGATTCCCCACGACGACGTCACCTTCGACAGCGGCAAGTGGGACATCAAGGCCGACGAGCAGGCGAAGCTCGACGAGTCGATCAGCAAGGCGCTCGACGCCATTCGCAAGTTCGGCAAGTTCGCCGACGTGACGCTCTTCGTCGCGGGCCACACCGACACGGTGGGGCCGACGGCGAGCAACCGCACGTTGTCGTTCAATCGCGCGCGCGCCATCGCCGGGTACTTCCGCAAGAGGGGCGTCACCATTCCCATTCGCTACGAGGGCTTTGGCGAAGAGGCGCTCGCGGTCGGCACCGATGACGAGGTCGACGAGCAGCGCAACCGACGCGCGCAGTACATCATCGCCATCGAGCCGCCGCGCATGTCGAACGCCCGCTTCGCGGCGAAGTGGCAGAAGCTCTGAGCAGTCGCTAGTTCGCGTTGAACGTGAGCTCGGGCACCGACTTGCCGTCGATGACGACCTCGAACGTCTCGGTGCGCCTCGGGTGGACGAACGTCACCTTGTGCTTCCCGTACGGGACTTTCATCTTCGAGGTCCCGGTCACCTCTCCAGCGCGCCGGTTGTCGATCAGCACCTCGGCGTAGGGCACGGCCTTCACGCTGATGCTGCCGAAGCGCGTGACCGGCATGGTGGGCGTGATGGGCTTCGCCTCGACCGGAGGTACGGTCGTCGGCCCCTCGACGGGCGGTGAGACGACCGGCTTCGTCACTTCAGCCACTGCGACGCCCGCGTCGACGGCGACCTCGGCCACCGGCTCCAGCGGCGCGAGGGCGGGCGGCGCCGGGTCGAGCGGGACGGCGATCGCCGTGACGGCGACGGGGACGGGAGGCAACGCCTCCTCCTTTCCTCCGAAGACGGCGAGGCCGATGCCGACGATGACCACGAGGCCTGTCACCACGCTCGCGAAGAGGACGACGGGCGAACGCGGCGGCTTCGGTGGATCGGCGGCGAGCGTGGCGCCCGAGGAGGACGACGCTTCAAGCTGGAGCGCGATGGCTCGCGGCTTCAGCACCGTCGGCTCGCGCGCCGCCCGCTCTGCCTTCGACGCCGCGTGCTCCGCGAGGCGCTTCTCGAAGTCGAGCTTCACCGAGTCGCTCAGCCGAATGGTGCTGTTCTCGAGGTTGAGCGGCTCGGCGCCCAGCGGCTTTCGCTCAGGGTCGGTGCGGCGTTGCTCGACGGCGCGCGGGCCGACGTTGGTTCCGTCGAGAGAAGGCACGGGCTGTGACCGCCGGTACGCGGGCATCTGATCGGTGCGCGAGGCAGGCTGCAGCGCAGGAATCTGGTCGGTCCTGGCGACGGGGCCTGCGGGTTCGATTCGGGCAGCCTTCATCTGCTCCGTCCGGACGGGGGCGCGGGCCGTCACCCCGTGCTCGTCGGTCGACGGCTCAGCCTCAGTCTCTGGCGCGGCGCGACCTCGCGCGAGCTCAGCGGAGCGATCGACGGCGTGCGTGTCTCCCGTTCCGAATGACGAGGCCTGGGGCACCACCCCGCGCTGCACCGCCGGCGTCGCGATGGGCGTCATCGGGCGCTCTTCGGCGTCGAGCTCGTCGCGGTACACCTGCTGGAGGAACAGCGAGACCGAGGTGTCCTCGACCGACTTCGCCGCGCGGAGCACGAACGTCGCCAGCGCCCTCTCGAACTCGAACGCCGTCGAGTGCCGTTCGTGAGGAGGGCGAGAGAGCGCCTTCAAGATGATGTCCGACAGCTCGGCCGGGACATCGGGGTTCAAGCGACTGGGCGGCGCGATCAGGCTCTCCTGCACCGCGCGCAGCACGGCCAGCTCGCTGTCCCCGTCGAAGAGCCGCCCGCCGGTGAGCATCTCCCACAGCACGACGGCGAGCGCGAAGATGTCGGTGCGCGAGTCGACCATCTCTCCGCGCGCCTGCTCGGGCGCCATGTACGCGAACTTGCCCTTGAGCACGCCCGGGGCCGTGTGCGTCGTCGAGGCCTTCGCGATGCCGAAGTCGGTCAGCTTCACGGCGCCGTCGAACGAGAGCAGCACGTTGTGCGGCGTCACGTCGCGGTGAACGATGCCCAGCGACTTGCCCTTGTCGGCCAGCGAGTGCGCGTATTGAAGGCCGCGCGCCACCTGCGCGCCGATCTCGGCCACGAGCGTCGGAGGAAACGGAATGCCGCGATCTCGACAGCGCTTGCGCAGGTCGAACAGCGACGTGCCGCGCACGTACTCCATGGCGATGAAGTACGACTGCTCGTGTTTCCCGAAGTCGAAGATCTGCACCACGTTCGCGTGGTTGAGGCGTGACGACAGCCGCGCCTCGTTGATGAACATGTCGACGAACTGCTGATCGCTCGCGAGGAAGCTCCGCACGACCTTGATGACGACGTCTTTCGAGAAGCCTTCGGGGCCGGTTGCCTGCGCGAGGTACACCTCGGCCATGCCTCCTTCGGCGAGGCGGCGCCTGACGACATAACGGCCGATCGCTGTTCCGGGAGCCAACATCGAAGAGGCGTGCACTCTACCCCGGCCCCCGCGCCCCCAAAACCTTCCATTCCGTGAGGACTCCCGGCGCTCAGCGATGGCGTCACGCGCCGAGGGCCGATAGACACGCCGTGTTCAAGAGGGGGCCTCGTGCATGTAAAGGGTGTCATCGTCTTCGTCTCGATCACGGCCACCGTCGCGATGGCCGCCCCGAAGACCCTCGTGGTCGGCGCCGGCGACTGCCAGAGCGTCGAGCTCGTCACTGGCCTCAACGACTTCAGCGGCGCGCTGCGGGAGAAGCTCAAGAGCGATCTCTACGAGCCCGACGTCGTGCTCGACATCGTGCGCCCACGGCCGACCCGGAGCCTCGAAGACGTGGAGCGGCAGGTCGAGTCGGCCCGCACGCTCTTCTACAATGGCCAACACGATCGTGCGCTCGACCTCCTCAAGCAGGCCCTCGCCGAGCTGGAGCGCGCGCCGCTCGCCGGCCAGCCGTGGAAGGTGACGGCGCCGGCGCTCGCGCTGCAAGGCGTCGTGTTGACGAGCCTGAACAAGAAGGGCGACGCCGCCGAGGCCTTTCGGCGGGTGCTGCGCGTCGAGCCTGCGCACACCTTGAGCAGCGACGAGTTCACGCCGAGCGTGATCAGCCAGTTCGAGCTCTTTCGCAAAGAGCTGGCCCGCCAGAAGAAGGGCGTGACGCAGGTGCAGTCGACCCCGCCTGGCGCCGAGGTGCTCGTCGAGGGGCGCGTGATGGGCGTGACGCCGCTGAAGCTCGAGCTGCCGCCGTCGACGTATCGAGTCGCGGTCAGGGCCAACGATCGCGTCTCGTACCTTCGGGTGATCGCCGTGCCCTGTGATGCGTTGATCCAGGTCGATCTCGCCTCGGAGGGCGCGCTCGTCACCCAGGCGCCCCTGTGTCTCGCGGCGAAGGACAAGCTCGCCGAGGCCGCGGGGCTGAAGCTGGCCAACACGGTGACGGCGGACGATCTGATCGTCGTGAGGCTCGAAGGCTCGAAGGGCGCCCCGGGGCAGTTCGTCGCGTCCCGTTACGAGATCCGCAGCGGCTCGATGGTGCGTGAGGGCCGGGTCCAGGCGCCGACGCGCGGCAAGCCTGCGTTCGGTTCGCTGGCGACGTTTCTGCTGACCGGGCAGGGCTCGTCGCTCATCGTGAGCGCGGAAGCAGGAGCGACGGTGGCCGCAAAGCCGGGTGAGCTGCCTGTCGTTGCGTCGAAGCCACCACCGCCTCCTGCCGTCGAGCCGCCTCCAGCCCTGGCGGAGGCGCCGCCGTCACGGGAGGGGACGATCTCTGCCGGCCGGGTCGCTTCCTTTGCGCTCATGGGTGCGGGCGTCGCCAGCGCGGCCGGTGGGCTCGTCGCGTGGATCAACGGAGGCGCAGATCGAACGCGGCTGGCGATGCTCCGGCAGGCCAACGGCAAGCTCCCTGAGCCGACGGAACCGGGCCACCGCGAGTCGCTCGACATCATCGCTCGTGCCGACCTGAATCAGACGGTGACGTTCTCGCTGCTCGGCGCGGGCGCAGGCCTCGCGGCCGCCGGGCTCATCTCGTTCTTCGTCTTCCCGGCAGAGACCGTGGCCCTCACGGCGGTGCCGTCGAGCACCGGAGCCGGCGTCTTCGTGTCAGGGAGTTTCTGACGCCAGCGCCGCGTCAGGCCGACTGCTGGGCGGCGGTCGACTTCGGCGTGATGTTCAGCCGCTTCAACTCTGCGTCGAGGCGGCCGGTCAGCATCATCGCCCACATCTTCCAATCGCCGACGAACGACCAGAGCGGGTACGTGAAGGTCGCCGGCCGGTTCTTCTCGATGAAGAAGTGGCTGACCCACGCGAACGCGTAGCCCGAGAGCAGCGCGCCGAGCGCGTAGGCCGGCGTCAGGGTGACGACCGCCGTCACCAGGTTGAGCAGCGCGACCCACGAGCCGACGAAATGAAACCACCGCGTCGCGGGCAGGCTGTGTTCTCCGAGATAGAAAGGCCAGAAGGTCTCGAACGACTGCAGGCGCGGCCCGCTCATTTCGCGAAGATCTTCCGGAAGAGACCCACGATGCCCGACTCGTTGGTGCTCTTGAGCTCGTCGACCTTCACTTCTTTGCGCTGGCCGGGGGCGCCGGGCGCGAGCGACTCGGCCTGCTTGAGGCCTTTCTTGCGCGACGGGTCGAGCGACATCGCGCTGAACTCGTCTTCACCCTCGTAGGAGATCTGGGCGCGCGGCCGATCGTTCGGGGAAGACGGGGTGGATCCGGTTGGAAGCTTCTGGTTCGCCATTGCACCCACAATGTAAGGACGATCAGGGTCGCGGCGCAAATCGACCTGCCCAAATCGTTGACCACCTTGTCCCACCGTGGGAGCGTCGCCGCCTGATGCTCGGGGCACGCTTTGCCATCGTCCTCGCCGCGGCCACCCTGTGTGCCTGTGGCCCAGTCCAATCGACCAGCTTCCTGATGGACGCCGAGACCATGCTCGAGGCGGCCAGAACCGCGCAGGCCGAGAAGCTCTCGCCGTACGAGTGGACCGCGGCGAACCTCTACCTGCACAAGTCGAAGGAGGAGGTCGGGTACGCCGACTTCGAGCAGGCCGTGGACTACGCGAAGAAGGCCGTCGATTTTGCTACCCGTGCTCGTGATGGCGCGGTGAAGACCGTCAGGCGGAGTGAGCGCCCAGGCACCGTTCCCGCGACCCCGAGGCCGGAGTGATGCGTCGTCGCGGCGCGCTGGTGGTGGTCGCGCTGGCCCTCGTGCCGGCGCTCGGCTGTTACAGCTCGGCGCAGATTCGCGCGTCGGCCGACATCATCAAGGGCGACATCGAGCGCGCCAAGCGCTCCAACGCCATGCGGTGCGCGCCCCGTGAGCTGGCCTCGGCCGAAGCGAACCTCGACTTCGCGCTGGGCGAGCTCGATCAAGGCAACTCGAGCCGCGCGCACGATCACATCCTCGACTCCGAGACCGCGTCGAAGAAGGCGTTGCTCCTCTCGCGAGACTGCGCGCCCCGCCAGGTGGTGGTGAAGGAGCAGCCGCAGCTCGTCGTGAAGATCGAAGAGACCGACACCGACGGCGACGGCGTCGTCGACAAGGACGACAAGTGCCCGCGCCTGCCTGGGCCACCCGAGAACAAGGGCTGTCCGGTCGAGGCTCCGAAAGATCGCGACGGCGACGGCATTCCCGACCCGGTCGACTCGTGCCCCGATCAGCCTGAAGACAAAGACGGCTTCCAGGACGAAGACGGCTGCCCCGAGGCCGACAACGACAATGACGGCGTCGTCGACGCTGCCGACAAGTGCCCGATGGAGCCTGGGCCAATTCAGAATCTGGGCTGCCCGATTACGGACAAGGACGGCGACGGCATTCCTGACGACAAGGACAAGTGCCCGAACGAGCCTGAAGACAAGGACGGCTTCCAGGACGACGACGGCTGCCCCGATCTCGACAACGACGGCGACGGCATTCCCGACACGAACGACAAGTGCCCGAACGAGCCCGAGGACAAGGACGGCTTCCAGGACGACGATGGCTGCCCGGACCCCGACAACGACGCCGACGGCGTTCCTGACGACAAGGACGATTGCCCGAACCAGCCTGGGCCCGTCGAGAACAAGGGCTGCCCGAAGAAGTACTCGCTGGTGCAGGTGACGAAGGACCGCATCGAGATCAAGAAGCAGATCAACTTCGCCACCGGCAGCGCGAAGATCGTCGGCGCCGTGAGCCAGCAGATTCTGGGCGAGGTCGCGCAGGCGCTGAACGACAACCCGCAGATCAAGCGCGTGCGCATCGAAGGCCACACCGACTCGGTGGGCGACGACGTGAAGAACATGAAGCTGTCGCAGGCCCGCGCCGACTCGGTTCGCGCGGCCCTCATCAAGCTGAAGGTCGACCCGGGTCGCATGGACTCGGTCGGCTTCGGCGAGAGCAAGCCCATCTCGAGCAACTCGACGGCGTCGGGTCGCGCCGAGAACCGCCGCACCGAGTTCAACATCGTCGAACAGTGAGGTCCTCGTGGCGACGCCGATTCGAGTGCGCGGCGCCGAGACGCTGGACACCACGTTCGAGCAGTCGCTCCAGCTGCTCGTGTTGCTGTTCGGCAACGGCCTCGAAGGTGACGTTCGGCTCGAGGGCTCGTCGGCAGACGCGGTGCTGGCGCTGAGGGCGCTCGTGACGAAGGTCGGCTCGTGCGAGTCGATCGAGCCACCCGTCGACTCGACGCTCTACCAGCCGGGAGACGAGTGTTTCAGGCAGCACCCTGAGGCGCGCGTCTTCCTCTGTCCGACGCCGTACGACGCCAGTCAGTCCTGAACGCGATCGCGGGTCGGGCCTGCGCCGGCCTCGTCGCCGATCGGCGCGATGGGGTCGAAGCTGCCCGAGAGGATCGCGTCGGTGTCCTTCACGCTCTGTGACACGGCGTCGACGCTGTTGAGCAGGCCGTCGAGCTGCTCGGTCAGCTGGTCCGGGCTCGTCATCGTCAGGGCCTGATCGCGCAAGAGCCGCACCGAGTTCTCGATGAGGTTCATCTGGCCGCGCGCGCGCTGGAGGAAGGTGCGGATGTCGCGGACCGCGTCGACGCGCTTCTGGAGCACCTGCGCGTTCTTCTTCGCGAGCTCGACCAGCGCGGCGTCGGTGTGGTTCCGCTCCAGCGCCTGCTGGGCCTCGAGCTGGCGCGTGAGCTCCTTGTCCGACACGGTGCCCAGGTACGTCTCGCTCTTCTGGCAGGCGGCCGCGAGCTTCACGAAGCTCTGGTACAGCTGGCCCAGCTTCTCGAGCTCGGTGCGTAGCAGAATGGCGCTGAAGGTCGGGTTGTTCGCGATGTCTCGCTCGATCTCGAGCTTGAGATCCTCGAGGGCCTTCGCGCGCTGGAAGTCACGGCCCGCGAGATCCTTGAGCAGGTTCTGCACGCGCGCCTGCTCCAGCTTCTCGCGCTCTTGCCGGGCGCCTTCCTTCACCGCGCGCTGAAACGGCTTCAAGTCGGGCCCGACGACGAGCCACAGGGCCTCGAGGGCGAGCGCGCCCACGCCGATCAGCCAGTCCTGGGTCGCCAGCGCCGCGAGCCCCGCGCCGCCGAGCAGCGAGAGGTTGTAGACGTTCAGGAACGCCGCCTTCAGGAAGTTCGGGCGTTCGTCGAACCCGTCCATGTCAGAGGCCGACGCGCACGTTGCCGTGCACCTGGAGGGTGTGGAGCATCTCGAGCACGTGCGCTTCGACGCGCTTGAAGTCGGTCGACTGCTTCACGCTCGGCTCTCGATTCTCGAAGAACGGCACCTCGATGCGGTGGAGCACCTTCGCGGGCCGGTGCGAGAGCACGAAGATGACGTCGGCGAGGTACACCGCCTCGGTCACGTCGTGGGTGACGAAGAGCACCGAGTTGTCTTGCGTGCGCAGCACGTCGAGGATTAGGGACTGCATGCCCCAGCGCGTCTGCGGGTCGAGCGCGCCGAAGGGCTCGTCCATCAAGATGACGCGAGGCTGGTTCGCGAGCGTGCGGGCGATGGCGACGCGCTGCTTCATGCCGCCCGACAGCTGCTTGGGCAACGAGTCGGCGAAGTCCTTCAGGCCGACCTGGTTGATCAACTTCAGCGCGCGCGCCTTGCGCTCCTCGGCGGCGATGCCCTGCAGCTCGAGGCCGTACTCGACATTCTTGCGCACCGTGCGCCACGCGAAGCTGGTGTAGCTCTGGAACACCATGCCGCGATCGCGGCCCGTGCCTTCGACCGGCGTGCCGTCGATGAGCACCTCGCCGAAGTCGGGCGTCATCAACCCGGCGACGGCCTTCAAGATGGTGCTCTTGCCGCAGCCCGAGGGGCCGAGGAACACGGCGAGCTCGCCGATGCCGGGCTTGTTCGCGACGGTGAGGTTCACGTCGTCGACTGCCTGCACCGTGCGGCCCCGGCGGTCGGTGTACGACATCGACAGGTTCTTCAGCTCGAGCTTGGGCGGTAAGCCGGCCGACAAGCCCTGTGGCGCTGCACCGGGGGCCGCAGCAGGTGGCCCGTTTGGAGGCGGTGAAGGGTCAGACATCGGCTTCTCTCCACGAGAACAGCAGGCGGTTGAGCCCGCCGATGATCAGGTCGGTGACGATGCCGATGACCCCGACGACGACGATGCCAGCGAAGCTCCACTCGGGCTTCAGGTGCTGTTCGGCCAGCCGGAGGATGTAGCCGATGCCGTTCTGCGGGTTCACCAGCTCGGCGAGGATGATGTACGTCCACGCGATCGCGTTCATCACGCGGAAGCCGTCGAAGATGGCCGGCAGCGCGGCCGGAATCAGCACGGTGCGAATCACCTGACTCTTGGTGGCGCCGAGCGTGAAGGCCGTCTGCACCAGCTCCTCGGGCACGAGGCGAATCGCGTCGACCACCGCCGGGAGCAGGAAGACGACCGTGCCGAGGAAGAGGAACGCCACCTTCTGCGACTCGTCGATACCGAACCAGAGGATGAGGAGCGGGATGAAGGCGGTGATGGGCAGGTACCGCATCGGCGCGACGATCGGCTCGAAGATGCGGTTGATGAAGTCGAACGCGCCCATCGCGATGCCCAGCGGGAGCGCGACCAGAATCGACAGCCCGATGGCCTTGGCGATGCGCAAGGCGCTGGTGCCGATGGCGAGGCCCAGGTCCTTCTCGAAGAAGAGGTACAGCAGGCTCTTGAGCACCTGATCTGGCGCGGGCAGGAAGAAGTGCGGCACCAGCGGCTCGGGCTCTCCGGTGCGCGTCACCTGCACGTACGAGAGCACGCACCAGGTGGTGAGGAGCACCGCCACCGACACGAACGAGATCAGCCGCGCCGACCCTTTGGGGACCGACGTTCTCAGCCCCCACAGCGACGACTTTGCGCCCTGACGCCCTGGCTTCGCCATTCGAAGACCTTCCGTCACTCAGCGTTCAAGACGACCTTGATGTCGGTGCGCCGGTTCAGCGCGCGGCCATCTTCGTTCTCGTTGCTGGCGACGGGGTTTCCGCTGCCCTTGCCGACCGTGACGAAGCGCTTGATGTCGAGGTTGAAGTTCTTCACCAGGTAGGCCTTCACCGCCTCGGCGCGCTTCTGCGAGAGCGTCTTGTTGGTCGGCTCGTTCCCGCGGCTGTCGGTGTTGCCTTCGACCTGCAGGTACGTGTTGCCGAACGCGAGCATCGTGTCGCCGAGCGAGTCGAGCGTGAAGTAGCTGCCCGGCATGATCTCGTCGGAGCCCGTGGTGAAGTGAATCGAGAGGCTCTTCTTCACGATCGCGCGGTCGGTGATCTTCGGCTTGTCCTTGAAGGCGAACGTCTCTTCGACCTTCTGCTCCTTGTACTGAGAGGCGAGCGCGGCGACGAAGCGACCGTCTCTCCAATCGGGGGCGTCGACGACCTTGGTGATGACGCCCTTCTTGCGCCAGATGACGAAGGCGCCGTTGAAGAGCGCGTCGAACGAGGAGCGAGGACCCGAGAGACCGAAGAAGATGGCGTTGTCGGCGAAGGCCGTCAGCTTGAGGCCCGAGAGCATGCCCGAGACGTCTTCCGGGGCGAGCTTGAGCTCGGTGGCGACGATGCGGTTGGTGCCTTCAGGGTCTTCCTTCATCACGCCGATCGCGTCGAACCAGCCGGCCACGAAGTCGGCGACGGCCTTGGGCGACTCGTCGATCAGCTGCTGCCGCGCGACGAGGGTGTCGGCGATGACGTTGGTGGCGGCGACGGTGCTCACCAGCACGTGCGCTTCGTCTTCACGGGCTGAGACGGCGCCTGAGAGATCGGGCTCCCACGTCACCGCGGCGTCGACCTTCTTCGCCTTGAACAGCGCGGCGGCCTGCGGCGCCTCGGGCACGATGGTGAGGTTCTTCTCGATCTCGGCGCGGTCTTGCGGCGACAGGCCCGACTGCGCGAGCAGGAACAGCAGCAGCCAGTGCGAGGGCGTGTACTGCGTGGTGGCGATCTTCTTGCCCTTCAGGTCCTCGACCGACTTGATGGTCTTGAGGCTGACGATGCCGTCGCCGCCGCGGCTCCAGTCTTCCTGCAGGATGGCCTTGGCCTTGATGCCCTTCTCGGCCAGGACGCTCGCCTCGCGCGCGAAGCTGTCGACGGTGTCCCACATGATGTCGACGTCGCCCGAGATGAACGCCGCGAGCTTCTGGCTCGGGTCTTCGAAGAGCTTGAACTCGACGTCGAGACCGTACTTCTTCTTGTACAGGCTCGCCGCGCCGCCCACCTTCATGCCGCCGTTGGCGACGATGCCCGGCGCGTGACCAGCCCAGGTGTTGATCGCGACGCGCAGCGGCCGGTTGAGCGTGCCGGCTCCGACCGTGGCCGTGCCCGCGTTGACGGGCAGCTTGCCGTCGCGCGGCGCGTCTTCGAGCCCGTCACGGAGCTTCGCGAAGTCGTCTTTGGTGTTGTCGTCGGTGCCAGTGCCCTTGCCCGAGCCGTCGTCGGTGGCCTTCTTCGAGCTCGCGCCGGCGAACTCGCGGAGCTTGTCGCCCAGCCCGAAGCGGGCGAACCCGATGTACCCGATGACACCCAGCGCAACGAGGGCGATGAACAGCTTGCCGAACCCAGTGAGCTTCACGTGTGAGACCTCCGACCAAGGGACGTCATTCGTCTGTCTTGCTTGCTGCCGGTGCACCTGCCGGAGCGGCGGGTGACGGGGTGTGGAAGAAGTCGAGCACCTTCGAGACCTGGCGCTTGCGCACGTCGGCCGCGGCCGCGAGGCCGGCCAGCGCGTTCGTTCGTTTGTCGATCTCGGCGCGCAGGGTGATCACCTGATCTTCGAGCCTGGCGATCTGCGCCTGTGCGTCGGTGAGGGCCTTGGCGGTCTGCTGCTCGTTGACGCGCACGTAGGCGTCGAGCGCCTTGGTCTGCGTCTGAACGCCCTCGACGATCTTCGAGATCTCGAACCCGAACGCCTTGAGCGAGGCCTCGACGATCTGCCGCTTCACCTCTTCACTCGCGGAGTCGGGCAGGTTCTTGAGCAGGTCTTCTGCTTTGCGAACGCGATCGAGCGCCTGTGGGTCGATGCCGGCGTTCTTGAAGACGGCGTCGAAGTCGACCTTCGCCGGCGCGACGGGCTCCATCGGCGGGAGCTTCGTGGGTGGCGCGCTCATCGGCGAGCGGCTCGACGGCGCGGGGCCCTGCGTCGCAGCAGCTGTGCTCGGTGCAGACTGCCTGGCGAGGGCCGCGATCTCATCGGCCGCCGAAGGCGTCTCATCGGCCGGGGCCTTCGAGTCGGGGTCGCCCTCTGCAGGGGCGCTCTCGACGAACAGCCCCAAGATTCGTCTTCCGAGGCTCTTGTCGTCAGGCATGCGCGAGGGTTTGTAGCCTGCGAACTGAAGGCAATGAACCACATTCGCCGCGCGCGCCCCGACGCAACTCGTTGAAGTTCGTCGTGAAGGAGGCTGCAAATTGGTTCATCGACGGCGCGGGTCGAAGTAGGTTCTGCCCATGCTCAAGTACGAGGTCCACATCCCGGCGGCTTCGCAGGGCGGGTTCAACATCACGCTGAAGGTGAACGCCGAGAACTGGATGGCGGCGCTCAAGGCGGGGATGCAGAAGCTCGGCGAGCAGGGCTCGGTCAGCTCGAACGTGATGGTCGACGTGCAGGAAGATCAGTCGATCCACATCACCGACAACATGAGTGGGCGCGTCTTCCGCATTCGTGAGCTCACGGAGGAAGAGGCCGCGATCGCGCAGGTCAAGCGCCCGTCACAGATTCGCCCCGCAGTGCAGAAGCGGCCCGAGCCGAAGACCGATCCCGGCCGTCCCGCCGTGGCTGATACCTCGAAGACGCTCATCGGGCACAAGCCGGCTGAGAGCGCCGACCCCGCCGCCTTCGACAACAACAAGACGATGCCGGCGATGCCTGCCGAAGAGGTCGCGAAGCTGCAGGCCGCCATCAAGGAGGCCGAGCGCAAGCAGGCGCCGAAGGCGAGCGCTGAGGCGCCGACCGAGCCGCCGCCCAAGCCGTACCGCTCATCGTCACCCAGCCGCGTCGGGAACAAGAGCTCGCCTCGCATCGAGGTGAAGACCGAAGACGTGGAAGAGCTCGAGCACCCGGTCAAGCCCGTGACCGCGCCCATCGGCCGGCAGCGGTCGAGCCCGAACTTCAACACCTCGAAGGTGAGCGCCGAAGACATCCTCTCCGACGTCTTCATGCGCATCACCGAGATCTCCGATCGCAAGGAGATCGCCGACGCCATGCAGTTCGTGCTCGAGCTCGCGATCGAGAAGGTGCCCTGCGAAGCCGGCAGCGTGCTCCGCGCCGATCTCGCCACGGGCGATCTGTCGTTCATCTCGGCGACCGGCCCACGCGCGAAGGAGCTGCTCAAGAGCAAGATCGTCATCCCCGCGGGCACCGGCATCGCAGGTTTCTGCGCGTTCGAAGGCGTGTCGGTCGCCGTCAGCGACGTGCAGAAGGACCCGCGCTTCTACTCGGCCATCGGCGAGAAGATCGACTTCGAGACGAAGTCATTGCTCTGCGCGCCGATGATGACGCACGGGCGCTCCTTCGGCTGCCTGCAGCTCATCAACCGTAAGGGCTCGCCGCAGTTCGCGGAGCATGAGGTTGGCGTGCTCGCCTACCTCGCGCACCAGGCGGCGCTGTACCTCAACAACAAGATCTAAACGCGCTCCTCGCCGGGGCTCTCGTCGACCGCGCCGTCGGCGGCCGGCTTGATCAGCTCGCGGAGCACCACGGTGGCGTAGCTGCCCGACGGCAGCCCGAACTGCAGCCGCACCACGTCACCCGTCGCCTCGAACGTGGGCTCGCCCAGCCGCACGCGCAGCAACCGCCGCGTCCCTCGCGTCTCGTCGCCGCCCGCCTTGAAGGTCTCGTTCGTCACGCCATCGGCGGTGAGCACCTCGGCCTCGAGCGCCAGGGCGTCGTGCGTCGGCGCGCGCATCTCGGGGCCGAACATGGGGCCGGTGGGGCTGACCTCGAAGGCGTCGGCCCGCGGCTGATCGACCTGCGGCGCGTCGCAGATGAACTCGCCGCCGGTCTCCTGCTTCTTGAGCACGTCGCCGTGCAGCACCGTCGCGAACAGCCCGCGCGAGAGCCGCAGCCCCAGCACCTGGTTGAAGAGCGAGGACTGGTACGCCGAGAGGAAGAGCTTTCGCTCGAAGCGGTCGCGGTGCCGGCCGCCCGCCAGCAGAATCTGTTTTCCCCGTTCGGCGTTGTCGCCCCGGGCGCCGAAGCGCTGCGCGCCGAAGGCGTTGGGCACGCCGCGAAGAACGAGCTGCTCGAAGGCAGCCTTCGCGGCGCCTGCGTCGGTCACGCCGCGCACCACGAGCGTGAAGCGGTTGCCGCGCAGGTGCCCCGTCTTGAGCTTGTTGCGATGGCGCGACGTCTTCAGCACCGTCAGCCCCGGCACCGTGAAGCCCTCGAGCTTCGCAAGCGCCTTCCACGGGAGCGAGAGCCACTGCCGCGTCACGGCGTGTTTGTCCTTCAAGCCGGCCCAGCTCACGTCACGCTCGCCGAGCCCGACGTGCCGCGCGATCAGCCTGGCGATCTCGGGCGTCGAGCGGCCGCGCTTCTCGATCCACAGGTAGCCGTGCTCGCCGTCGGGCAGACCGTTGGGCTCGTACGCGGGGAGCTCTTCGACCTCGAAGTCCTCGGGCGAGGCCTTGAACGAGCCGCCGCAGCCGGGCACGTCGGCGGTGAGCCAGGGCAGGGGCGTCACGTCGTCACTTCATGTCGATGGAGCTGAGCAGCTCCTTCACGCGACGAGCGAGCTCCTCGTCGGCGCGCGACTCGAGCAGCTCGCCAGCCTGGAACAACAGAAAGAACATCACGTCAGACAGCGCCTGCTTGAGCGACATCAGCGGCTCGGAGCCCATCTGGCCTTCGGCTTTGAGCTGCGTGTACTGCTCCAGCACGACCGCCTCGTCGAGGCTGCCATCGGGAAGGAACGAGAGCCCGCTGAGCACCCGCGAGGTCGACACGCCGGAGCCACGCAGCGCTGCGTTCGCCGACGCGAGGAACATCGAGAGCTGCCCACGCCGCGCCACCTCGTCGCGCACCTCGCGGAAGATGAAGTTGAAGACGTGGAGCACCTTGCGCTCGTCGATGGCCGGCGCCGACCAGGGCACCTGACCCATCGGGTCCGGCGGAGCCATCATGGGTTCCGGCGGCGGCGCCACCGCCGTCGAAGGGGGTCGAGGGGCTGACGGTGCTGGGACGGCCCCCGCCGCCGTCTGAGAGACCTGCACGTACTGGCCTTCGAGCAGCCGGTACACGATGCGCGTCGCGTCGAACTCGGAGACCTTGCACAGCCGGCCGAGCTCGATGACGGTCTTCAGGCCGTCGGCCGCCGAGAGCAGCTGATCTTCTTCGGGCTCGAGCTTGCCGTCGGACGCCTTCTTGCGAATGACGTAGAGCTTGCCGTGCGGCACCCGCTTCCGGAACTGCGCGAACTCGTCGATCTTGCGGATCGAGTCCATCAGCAGGCCCTGCATCGAGAGCGAGAGGTTGTGCACCAGCGCCTTCTCGTCGAGCTCCTGATCGATCAGCATGAAGGTGCCGTCTTTGGCCAGCATCATGCCGTGGAAGATCTCGGTGATCTGCTCCTGCAGGCACTTGTAGAGATCGTGTGCCTTCAAGAAGCCTCGCTCGACCATCGCCTTGCCCACGCGAGAGGGTGGGGCGTCGGAGAGCACCTGCTCGAGCTGCGCGCGCGAGACGAAGCCCAGGCGCACCATCACCTCTCCGATGCGATCGGACACGGAGTCGGACGCCGCCGAGCGCACCTCGCCGTCCTTCAGCGTCAGCAGCCGCTCGTTGCCCGGCGCCGCGAGGCGCAAGACGCCCGTCCACCGGGCCTGACCGAGGAAGGCGATGAGGTCTTGCAGAGGAAAGGTGCCGCAGTCGCCAGCCAGCACCACTCGGGGCCGCGTCTCGGTGATGCCGCCCAGCGCAGGGCTGCGCACGAGCACGACCCAGTCAGGCGAGGTGGGCTGCAGGCGGTAGTAGCCCGTGCGACCCGCGAGGGATGACGCGCCGTCTGCCGACGCCAGGCCTCCTTTTGGATCGACCACGAAGCGTTGGTCCACCGCGTCAGTTCCCGTTCCAGCTCGAGTTGCCCGACACCCAGTCCTGTTCGTCGTCGACCGCGAGCAGCATGGTCTCGAGCGAGAACGTCAGCGTGACTTTACGCCCGTTGACGAAGACCGACGGCGTCGAGTCGACTCCGCCCGCCTTGCCGGCCTCTTTCGAGGCGTTGAGCTCGTCGAGGTACTTCTTCTCGGCCACGGCCTTGTCGAACGCCTTCTCGTCGAGGCCGATCTTCTTCACGAGCTGGCGGATCAACCCTTCACTCAGCGCGAGCTGGTTGTCGAAGAGCGCGTTCGACATGGTGAGGAACTTGCCGTTGTCTCTGGCGAAGAGGGCCGCCTGCCCCGCCAGCGTCGCGTTGGGGTGAACGGCGAGCGGGAAGGTCGCGAAGCACACCTTCACCTGCGGCCGCGACTTGATGAGCTCTTCCAGCATCGGGCGCGCCGCGTTGCAGTACGGGCACTCGAAGTCGCTGAACTCGACCATCGTCACCTTCGCGTCTTTCGGGCCCACGCACTGGCGCTCGTCGACAGGGAGCTTCGCGCGCTTGCCCGAGAACGTCTGGTTGTACTTCGCGAGCCCGTTGAGGATCTCGGTCGCGGCGCTGCCTTCAGAGGCCTGGAACGCAGCGTACCCGACGAGCCGCTTCGTGTGTTTGCACGCGTCGCCCTTCTTGAGCGAGGCCATCAACGTCAGCGGCCTGCCGCAGGCGTCGAACTCGTCGGTCAGCACGTTGACGAGCTCTTTTTTCGCCGCCGCAGACAGCCTCGAGAAGTCGAAGCCGGGCAGCTCCGAGAGCAGGCGGGCCGGGTCGCTGCCCTGCGCGAACGCGATCGGGCCGAACGCGGCAGTGGTGAAGCAGAGCGCGAGGAGCGCTTGTGTTGAGCAGATCCGACGCGCCACGATGCGAATCGTTGTACCCACGTGAGGTGGGCTTGTAAAGGAACGACCTTTCTCACGAATTGCCATGCGACGACTCCTTCTGGTGCACACCGGCGGCACCCTCGGCATGAGCGGCCGACGACCGCACGCGCTCAAGCCCGGAGCGTTCATTCGCACCGTGCGTCAGCGGGTGCCCGAGCTGACGAAGCTGGCCCAGCTCGAATTCGAGCTCTTCTCGAACCTCGACAGCTGCGAGATGCAGCCCGAGCTGTGGACGCGCCTGGCGACGTTGCTCCATGAGCGCCTCGACGACTTCGACGGCGCGGTCATCACGCACGGCACCGACACGCTGTCGGACACGGCGTCGGCGTTGTCGTTCATGCTCAAGAACCTCGACAAGCCGGTGGTGCTGACCGGCGCGCAGCGGCCGCTGGGTGAGGTGCGCAGCGACGCGCGCCTCAACCTCATCGACGCCGTGACGGCCGCGCTGCATGGCCCGAAAGAGGTGACGGTCTGCTTCGACTCGCACCTCTTCCGTGGGAACCGCGTGAGGAAGGTGTCGATCGCCGAGTACGACGCCTTCGACAGCCCGAACTTCCCGGTGCTCGGGGTGCTGGGCGTCGAGGCCAGGTTCCAGCCGGGGCTGGCGCGCAAAGGCCGTCGCATGCTGTGGCCGAAGGTCGTGCCCGAGGTCTTCCTGTTGCGCATCTTCCCCGGCCTCGACCCTGCGCTCGTGCTGCCCATGTTGCCCCACCTCAAAGGACTGGTCGTCGAGGCCTACGGCGCGGGCAACTTCCCCGTCTCCAAAGCGCTCGGCCGTTCGCTCGAGCCTGTCTTCTCCGAGGCACAACGGCTGAAGATTCCGGTCGTGGTGGTCAGCCAGGCGCACCGCAACGGGGTCGACCTGTCGCTCTACGAATCCGGCTCGCTGGCGCGCTCGTACGGAGCCATCAGCGGTGGAGACCTCACGATGTCGGCCGCTGTGGTGAAGCTGATGCACGGACTCGCCCACGTGGCTCCGCGTGGGCTTCGGGCGTACCTCGAACGATCGGTAGCCGGGGAGCGCAGCTGAGTGCTAGCGTCGTTTCAGCAAGTGACTGAGAAAAGGCATGGCTGAGGACAAAACTGCAGTCCACAGCATCAAGGATCTCCTGGGGGAGGCCCAGAAGAAGAACGCTGCGTACCTGATCGTCATCAGCGCGCGTTCTCCGGCCTCCGTCGGTCGAATGATCAAGCTCGAGAAGGGCGAGCTCGTCATGGGCCGCAGCCCCGAGCTCGCGCTGCAGGTCGACGACGACGGCATCTCCCGCCGGCACTGCAAGATCGCGCAGGCCTCCAATGGCCACTTTCAGCTCGTCGACCTCGGCTCGACGAACGGCACCTACCTCAACGGCATCAAGGTGAACGTCGCCACCCTGCAGGACGGCGACAAGATTCAGATCGGCGCCAACACGGTCGTGAAGTTCAGCATTCAGGACCAGCTCGAAGAGGAGTACCAGCGCTCCATCTACGAGTCGGCCACGCGCGACGGCCTCACGCGCATCTTCAACAAGAAGTACTTCATCGACACGCTCCGCAAGGAGTTCGCGTACTGCCTGCGGCACCGCGTGCCGCTGTCGCTGGTGATGTTCGACATCGACTTCTTCAAGAAGATCAACGACACGTTTGGCCACCCGGCAGGCGATCACGTGTTGCAGAAGGTCGCGGCCAAGGTGAGCGAGACGGTGCGGCAGGAAGATCTCTTCGCGCGCTACGGCGGTGAAGAGTTCGCGCTGATGCTCCGCGAGTCACCGGCTGACAACTCGATTCGGTGTGCCGAGCGCTGCCGTCGCGCCATCGACGGGGCCGACTTCGCGTTCAACGGCACGCCCATCAAGGTGACCATCTCACTCGGCGTCGCGACACTCTTCGACTCGGACTTCGCGCAGCCGGAAGAGCTGATCAGCGCGGCCGACAAGTACCTCTACCGCGCCAAGCGCGGCGGCCGGAACCGCGTCGACGCGTCCGACATCAGCGGCCCGTGAGCCGGTGACGCTGCAGCCGCTCCGCTGTCACGGAGCGACGGGCGGAATCGTCGGTGGCATCGGCGCCTCGAGCGCGACGTCGGTGCTCGCGTCATAGAACTCGACCCGGTTGCCACCGCGCGCCATCGCCTGGGTCAGCCCGTCTTGCGCCTGCCGCACCAGATCTGAAAAGCCGTACTCGCGGCCCGGCTCTCCTGCCGCGACGCCGACCGAGATGGTGGGGTGCAGCACGTCATCGCCCGATTGCAGGCTCGCGCGCGAGACCCGCTCGCAGATTCGGCGCGCGACGATCAACGTGCCGGCGAGATCGGTGTGGGGCATCAGCAGCAGCACCCGATCGGCCGAGTACTGCACGGGGTAGTCGGTGTCGCGGAGCGAACGTCGAATCGCCAGCGCGAGCCCGCCCATCAACTGCGAGTGTACGTGCTGGACGCCCTTGATCGGGTCGAACGCCAGCAGGGCGAGGGCGAGCGGAAACCCGTAGCGGCGCGCTCGTTTCACCTCGACGAAGAGCACCTCTTTGAAGTGCGAGAACGTGTAGAAGTTGGTCGTCGGGTCGAGAATGCCCTCACCGGCCCGGCTCGCAGCGCTGCCTCCGTCGTCGTCGGCCCGGCGGTTGGCCCACTCGGCCAGACGCACCTTCAGGTCGTTCACCGAGAGCGGGAGCGGCAGCACCGCGTCGGCGAACGGCGCCTTGAAGCCCTTCGACTGCGCCGCCAGCAGCAGGGCGTTCGGCGCCTTCTCGCGAATCAGGCGCGCGAGCCGTGACGGAGACTTCGCCGACGCCCCGAGCACCACGAGCTGTTCCTTGCCGAGCTCGTCCGCCTCCTTCGCGGAGGACACGATCAACCCGGCCTTCTTGAGGCCGGCGGCGAGCGCCTTCCAGCGGGCCTGGTTGGGTTCGATGACGGCAGCGTGCTTGAGCTTCATGGCGAGGGTGACTCCTTCACGGCGTGACGCCCAGTCTACGCAAGCTCTCGGTCGCAGCCATTTTCACACGGCCGTCGCCGTCGGTCTTCGACGCCTGTGCGAGGGCCGAGACGGCCAGCGGCCCACCCACCTCGGCCAGGAGCGCTGCGGCGGCGAGGCGCACCTCGACGTCGGGGTCCTGCCCGAGCTTCGAGATGACGACCGGCTGCGCCTTTCTCGGGTCGAGCACCGAGACCGCCTTGAGCGCCTCGGCGCGCACCGTGCCTCCCTGATGCTCGAGGAGCGGCGACAGCCTGGGGGCCAGGGACGTCAGCCGGTGCGCGCCGATGGCCTGGGCGGCGCCGGCGAGCACCTCGTCGGCGCTCGAGGTCAGCGCCTCTTCGACGAGCGGCACCACGCCGGGCTCGCGGGGCAGCAGCAACACCGCGCGCATCACCCCGGCCTGCAGGGTCACGTTCTTCGCAGCGGCGGCGCGCGCGAGATCGGGCACCGAGGCCCTGCGCGCACAGCCGGCGAGCGACACCAGCGCCTCGGCGCGCACGGCGTCAGGTTGCGTCTCGTCTTCCCAGGTGCGCCGGGTGAGGGCGGGGCAGCGGGGGTCGTCGACGTCGGCCAGCAGGGTCAGCCAGCGGCGCTTCTCGGAGGCGTTGGCGGGCGTCGCGCCCGAGAGCCTGGCTTCAGCGGCCTCCGTCACGGAGCGCCCCTCGCCACGCGAGATCGACCGTGCCGCGGCCATGCGGATCGAGGCCTGGCTGTCGTTGAGGGCCACCTGCAGCTCCGAGGCGCTCAGCGGCGCGATGGGCGCGAGCGCCACGACGGCCTGCCTCCTGGCGTCCTTCTCCGACGAGGCGAGCAGCGGCCGGTTCTTGTCGCGCAGCACCGAGTAGAACTTCAGCAGGCGGTCGACCTGCGCCGCGTCCTTCTCGGTGGCGTCTCGCAGGAGCGCCAGCCCGACCGGGGGCCCTCCGCGCTCTGCGTGCAGCACGAGCAGCTCGGCGAGCGCCTCGTCGGTCTCCGATGGCGTGGGGCCCAGCGCGTCGAGCACCACGCGCGCGGGGCCGGTGCCGCGACCCGCCGACAGACACTGCAGCGCCTCATGCGCGCGGTTGCGGTCGGCGACGAAGAGCTCGAGCGTGCCCTGCTTGTACACGCTGCCATCGATCGCCTGACACGCCGCCAGCGCCCTGGGCTCGCTCGCGAGCAACGCGTCACGGGTCGACGACCGCGCGCCCGCCGCCATCACCGCGGTCAGGCAGGTCGTCACCCGCTGTTCCCCGGCGGCCGAGTCGATCGCCTGTGCCAGCCGCTGCTCGACCGTCAGGTGCTTCGCCTTCGCTTCGGCCTTGAGGGCGCTCCAGCGCACCAGCCAGTCGTCGTGGGTGAACGCGGCGGCGGGGATGGGCGAGAGCTTGAACAGCCAGCCCATCGGCTCGGCGTCGAGGCCGCACTTCAGGCACAACGACGCGCGCTGCCGGGCGTCGGCCGTCAACGCTTCGCAGGGGCGCCGGCACCGCGCGCTCACGTCTCGCGACTGGGCCAGCACGGGCCACGCCTGAAGGAGGAGAACGACGAACAGGTGCCGCACCGGTGGCGATGGTAACCTCTTCTCCATGCTCCGTCGCGGCTTCCTCATCGGTCTGCTCCTCGTCGCGGGCCATTCGCTCGGCAAGGACAAGCTCGCCGACACCCGTGAGGCGCTCGCGGCGCTCGAAGCCGGCAGCCTCTCGCCGACGCAGGTGGCCAACCGCATCTCGTTCGCGGGCACCGAGGCCGTGGCCACCGACGCGATCGCGTTCGCGCTGCGCCGGCTCGTCGACACGAAGGTGCGCAACGCGTTCTTCGAGGTGCTGGCGCAGATCGCCACGCCGCACCCCGAGCTGCTCGCCCTGGCCACCAACGCCGCGCGCTCGACCGACGATGTCTCGTTCCGAATGAACGGCCTGCGCATCCTCGGCAGATTGAAACAGCCCACGGCCGTGCCGGTGCTGACCCCATTGCTCACCGAGAAGACGCTGGGCGTTCGACGCGAGGCCGCCAAAGCCCTCATCGCCATCAAGAGCGCGAGGGCTGCCCGAGACCTGCTGGTCGCGGCGAAGACCGAAGACGACCCCGAGACGCGCGCGCTGATGATCATCGGCGTTGGCAAGCTCGGAGACCCGAAGCAGGCGAAGGGCCTCGAGTCGATGCTCGAGTCGTCTTCGGAGTCGACCCGCCTCGCTGCCACGCAGGCGCTGTGTCTGCTCGGGAGCAAGAAGGGGTTCGACGCGGCGAAGGTGCTCCTCGTGTCGAAGGACAAGTACGAGCGCCTCCAGGGCGCGATGCTCTTCGACGGCGCGCCCGCGAAGCTCGCCGCGCCGAGGCTGACGCCGCTCGTCACTGACCCGGAGGTCTCGGTGCGAGCGCGCGCGGCCAGGCTCCTGGCGCAGGGCGGTGACGGCCGCATGGTGGAGTGGCTGGTGCTCGAGAGCTTCAAGGCCCCGGTCGACGATCGCCTCATCTACGAGACGGAGCTCGAGCTGCTGCGCCTGCCCGATGAACAACGAGCGCTCATCTTGAACAAGGCAGGCTTGAAGTGACCTTCGTCGTGATGGCGCTGGTCGCCGTCGCCCCGTGGCAGTCACTCGATGGGGGTGCGCGGGCTGCGCAGCTCGAGGCGCTCAAGTCGCTGCCGCTGGAGGCGCGGTTCGCGGCTGCGAGCGAAGGGTTCCTCGGCACGCCGTACGTGCTGTCCCCACTGGGAGAAGGGGCCGGGTACGACCCCGATCCACTGCTGCGGTACGATGCGGCCGACTGCCTGACGATGGTGGAACAGTCGCTGGCGCTCGCCGTCACGCCCGACGAGGCGCGCGTCATCGAGACGCTCAACCACATTCGCTACGAAGGGGCGCCGTCGTACGAGGGCCGGCTGCACGTGATGGAGGCGCAGTGGCTGCCGGTAAACCTGTCGCGCGGGCTGATCGAAGACGTGACGCGGCTCTACGGGAAGGACGTCGTGAAGCGCGTGAGCAAGCGCATCACGAAAGAGACGTGGGCCGAGAAGGGTGGGCTGTCGCTCGGGCTGTCTCCAGCGGGGCAGGCGACGGGGCAGTTCTTCCTCGACATCGTTCCGTCAGAGCGCGCGCCGGCGGTGCTGGCGACGGCGCCCGAGGGCCTCATCGTCGTGGTCGTCAGGGCCGACCGGCCGCGGCTGGTCACGCGCGTCACCCACGTCGCCGTCCTGGTGCAGAAGCCGTCGGGGCCGTTTCTTCGCCACGCGTCTCGCAGCTTCAAGAAGGTCGTCGACGAGCCCGTCGAGAAATACCTCAAGCGCAACCTCGAGTTCGGCGCGTGGACGGTCGAGGGGGTCGCCCTCTACCGCGTCAACGCGCCGTCGTGGCTCGACGGAGGCGTGGCGATCGACGCCGGGGTGGCGACCGATGCTGGTGTGGCGACCGATGCTGGTGTGGCGACCGATGCTGGTGTGGCGACCGACGCGGGGCAGCCGCCATCCGACGCTGGCGTGACGGACGCTGCGCCTCCCGTCGTGGTCGAGGCGCGGCCGTGCCGGTGTTCCTCGACGGGTGGAGGCGCGGTGCTGCTCCTGCTGCTCCTCGCCGCGCTGCGCTCAGGCCGTCGGCGTCTCGGCTGAGAGGGCCTCTTCTTCGGCAGCCTTCTCGTTCTCTGCCGAGTCTCGCTCGATGGCTTCGAGCTCCTGGGTCACGAGCGGTCCCGCCTGCTCCATCGATTCGCTCGCCACCAGCACGTCGAAGAACGCGGGCTCTGCGGCGCCCAACGCGCTCGCGGCCGCCGCCCCGCCAGCCCTCGAGAACGCGTCGAGGCCCGCGTCGGTCAGCACCGCGACCAGCCGCTCGGCAGTGAGGGGATCCGTCGTCGTCGTCGCCACAGTGAAGGTGCGTGGGTTCATGCGCGGCAGGCTAGCCGACCCGTCGGGCGCGGGCTCCAGGAAGAATTGCCCCCGCCCCCAGATGGGTGTCAGATGCGCTCCGCATGAATCGCGTCAAATTCCTCCTCTTTGCTGTCGTCGCGCTGGGTCTCTTTGCGTACGGCCTGAAGCTCGCGCCGACCCTGGGCGCCGACCGCAGCACGCAAGACGCTTCGGTCTCGCTGGCGGGTGTCCCTGCTGCCGTGGCCCTCAGGCTCGAAGGGCGGCGCTCCGAGCTTCAGGCAGCTGCGCTGAGGCTCGGCGGCTCGAACGCGCTGACGAACCCGGGCCCCAAGGCCGCGAAGCCCGAGGCGCCGACCGTCGATCGGTTCAATGCGGTCCGCGCCGCGGCGACCGAGGGCATGAGCGAGGCCTCCAGAGCAGGGCTCGTCGTGGTCGTCTCGAACGAAGCGGGCGCGCTCCTGGCCCAGGGCCTTGTCGAGGGCGCCGCGCCTCCCGAGGGCTTCGATCTCGCGGCGATCACCGCTGCTGGCGGCGCTGGTGCCGTCGTCACCGCGTTCGGGGCGCCTCACCTCTTCTATGCGCTGCCGCTCGTCGTTTCGGACAAGAACGAGGTGAAGCCCGCGGGCCTCGCCGCGATCGGCGCGCCGGTTCTGCCCGACAGCAAGGCGCTCCTCGAAGGGCTCCGCACCGAGCTGCGCCTGTCGGGGCTGGCGCTGCTCGCCGATGGGAAAGTGATCGCGGTCGACGGAGACAAGGCCGCCCTCGAGGCCGCCGCGAAGCAGGTCAAGCCAGGCGCCATCGTTCCGGTGGCGGAGGGGGCGCTCGAAACGCTGGGCCCTGTTTCCCTGCCGATGATGAGCGAGCTCACGCAGCAGCTGGCCCTGCGCCGGCCGATCGGTGGAACGCCGTACGAGGTGCTGGCGACCGTGTCGTCGGCTGAGGGCCTGATCGCGCTCGCAGGCTTCCAGAAGTTCGGGCTCGGCTCCCTGGCAGGCCTCTTCCTCTTGTCGCTCGCGGTGACCGCGCTCCTGAAGAGCGGAGACGAAGAAGGAGCCGCGATGGTGATGCCTCCGCCGCTCCCCGTGCCACCGCCGCGCCCGCAGACGCAGCCGGAGGCCGAACCGTCGATGCCTGCGCAAGCGCACGCAGCGCCAGAGGCAAGCCCCGACGACTTCGACTTTCCGGCCAGTCCGCAGCCAGCCAGGCCTGTCACGTCTCAGGCGCCCGCGTACGTTCCCGATGCAGCGCCAGAGCCTGTGGAGCCGGCGTCTGACCCGTTCGCCGATCTCGCGCCCGCGCCGCCGCCCGCCCCCGTCTCGCGGCCGCCGCCACCGGTGCAGACCTCGAACGCGCCGGCATTTCAGCCCTCGCCTGCCCTTCAGCCGTCGTCCCCCGCGAAGGCCTCGCCGCCTCCGCCCGCCAATCCGTTCGACGACGAAGAGGGCGCCCGTACGATGGCGTACCCGATCTTCAAGCCGCCGGCGGGCGCCAAGCAGTCGGGGCCGCCGCCGGGAATGGACCCCTTCGCGATGGCGTCGGCCCAGCTCTCTCAAGAGGAACAGCAGACCGGCGAGGGCGACTACAACCCCGACGCCACGCGAGTGGCCGCGGTGCCCGCCGAGCTGATCAAGGCGGCCAGGCAGACCGGCTCCTCAGGCGCCACTGGCGAGCGGCCCAGCCTCTCTCCCCGGGTGACCTCGGCAGCGCCGAAGGTGTCTTCGGTGATCGGCGCCCCGGGGCCGCTCGACGAGGAGCGCCACTTCCAGGATGTCTTCCGTGAATTCGTGGCCACCCGCGAACGCTGCGGCGAGCCCGCCGACGGGCTCACCTACGACAAGTTCAAGGCCAAGCTCGTCAAGAACAAGGAGCAGCTGGTGCAGAAGTACAACTGCAAGTCAGTGCGCTTCCAGGTCTACGTGAAAGACGGCAAGGCGGCCCTGAAGGCCACGCCCGTGAAGGAGTGACACCCTCGCGGCTCGTGTCGGCAGGGTGACGTCATTTCGGTCACCTGCCTCGCGCTGCGCGTCAGTCGTGTCGTGCGGCGTTGGCGTTCCTTCGATTGTCATCGGATTTTCCTCACAAGCCCCTGATTCTCCGGCCCGAGCCCCTCGTTTCGTTCGCTTCGCTGCGACTGGAACACTGGCATGTCGGTTGCTGTAGGGATGCTCACCTCAAGGTCGAATGTCGAGTGGGCCGGGGTTCTCACGACGCGGGATTTCGGGTGGAGATCCGACGTCGAGTGAAGGGAGCCGTTGATGTCGAACGAGGTTCTGAGACTGGTGCGCGAGTCGAGCTCTGCGAGTGCGGAGCCCTCTGGCCGCGAAGGGGAGCTGTCGCTCCTGCTGCGTGAGTACGACGAGGCGAAGGCCAGCGGGCGACCGCGCTTCGTCTTCGTGCGCGGCGCGCGGGGCGTGGGCAAGTCGTACCTGACGTCGCTCCTGGCGGCCGCGGTGTCGAAGCGTGGCGTGCCGGTGTTCGAAGGTGGCAGCGGGCGCGACGTTCGGCGCACGTGGGGCCTGATGGCGCCGCTGGTGAACGAGCTGTTGACGGCAGCCGCGCGCTCCGGAGTTCCCCAGGCCCGCGTCGCCGAGCTCGCCGACTCGCTGGAGCCGCTGCGCACGTCGGCTGGCCAGGGCAAGGTCGAGGATCGCCGCCTCGCGCTCTATGACGCCGCGTCTGAGTTGGTGACGTTGTCGGGCCGCTCGACCCCTGTCTTCATTCTGCCGGACCTCGACGAGGCCGATCGCGCCTCGCTCGAGCTGATGCGCTACCTCCTCGCCGTCGTCTCGACGCCCGAGTCGAAGGCGGGCGGCCTGTTCGTGTTGTCATTCCGCGACTCCGAGGCGCTGCCCGAGCCGCTCGCCGAAGTCGTCGCGCGCATCTCTGGGCGCACGCTGGCGCTCTCGGGCTTCGATCTCGACGGCATTCGTTCGTTCCTCGCGCGCGCCGACGTGGCGCAGAAGCTCCTCGACGTGACGGGCGGAAACCCCGAGGCGCTCGGCGAGCTGCTCGAGCGGCCCGTCTCTGCGGCAGACTTCTTCCTTCGCCGCGTGGAGCGCCTGCCCGAGTCGCAGCGCGCGGTGCTCGACGTGCTGGCGGTCAGCCCCGAGGCCCTGTCGGTCGACATGTTGGCCGAGACGATGGGCGCCGAGGTGGCGCCGACGGCCGCGGTGCTGGACACCCTCAAGCGTGAGCGGCTCGCGACGGCTCGGGTCGTCGACGGGCGCGCGCTGTGGCGGTTTGGGAGAGATCCCGAGAAGCACGCCTACCGCGCGACGCTGGCCGAGATGAAGGTCACCTCGACGGCCCGGCGGCTCGGCATGGTGCTCGCGGTCCACGGCTCGTTGTTGCCCGCCGCCGAGCTGTTGCTCGAGACGGCTCCCGCCGATGCCGTCGACGTGGCGCTGGAAGCTGCCGCGATGCTCGTCCGGCAGGGCGCGCTCGAAGACGCTTCACTCCTCTACTCGAGGGTGCTGCCCCTGGCTGACGTCGCGACCCGCGCGACGCTCACTGCTGACTGGGCCAGGGTGCTCGCGGCGCTGGGCGAGTCGACCTCGGCGGCCCGTCGCTCCCTCGAGGCTGCGCGTCTGGGTGACGACGCTGGCCGGCCAGCGCGGGTCCTCGATGCGGCGAAGCTGCTGCTCAAGAACGGCAAGCTGAGCCGGGCGAAGGTCGTGCTCGACGTCCTCGCGAAGGCGGCGGCCGCCGACTCGAACGTGCGCGCTGCGCAGGCCGAGCTCGCGCTGCTGGGTGGAGACCCGAAGGACGCGGCCGCGCGGTGCCAGCGCTGGCTCGAGACGAACCCCGCCGACGCCCGCGCGCTCCCGTTCCGCAACGTGCTGGGCAAGGCGCTCCTGGTGCAGGGACTGGCGACCGAGGCCCTCGCGGTGTTCGAACAGAACGCCGACGCCGCTGATGGTCTCTCGGACGCGAAGGAAGCTGCGCTCGCCCGCCTGAACGAAGGCGTCGCCGCGTACAAGAAGGGCGACCGCACCCGTGCCATCGGGTGCTGGGAAGCGGTGCCGTCGTCGGACCGTCGCGTCGCTGCCGTCGCGCACGCGAACCTCGGCTCCCTCTACGCCGAAGCGGGCGACTTCGATCTCGCCCTCGATCACCTCTCCCGTGCGCTGCAGTCGTTCTCGCGGTTCTCCCAGGGTCGTGACGTGGTGATGGCGGCGTCGAACCTCGCCCGTCTGAACCACTTCCTCGGAGACTTCGAGCGCGCGACCGAGCTGTCGGAGCACGCGCTGGCCCGGGCGAAGGCCCTCAAGGAGCCGTACCTCGAGGCGAGCGCGCAGCTGACGCTCGGCGCGGTGCTCCTCGATCAACGTCACCTGCCCGAAGCGGTGCGTCGCCTCGACGAGGCCCGCGCCGGCTTCGAGCGCGTCGGCAACGATGGCTTCGCGGCCCTCGCGGCGGCCCTCAAGGCCCGCGCCCACCTCGCCCAGTCGGAGCGGGCGCAGGCCGAGGTCGAGCTCAACCGCCGGTGTGTCGAGAAGGGCGTCGCGCAGCAGCAGGCCTCGATGCTCGAGGTGGAGCTGACCCGCGGTGAGCTCTGCCTGGTGCTCAACGATCTCCACGGCGCCTCCCGCGCGGCCTCGCGGGCCCGCGAAGCGCTGCTCGACCGACCCGATCTCGAAGGGCCCGTCCGCACGTACTTCCTCATGGGCCGGCTGCGTCTGGCCGCGCAAGACACCGCCGGCGCTCAGGCAGAGTTCCAGCGCGCGAACCGGCTCCTCGAAGAGCTCATGCAGCGCGTGCCGCCCGTGCGCCGCACGGCGTTCCTGTCGATCGCGCGTCGCGCCGAGGTGCTCGCGGCCATCGAGCCCGAGCTGCGGTTGCCTCGCGCGATGGCGTCGCTGGCGCAGCGGGTGCCGATCGATCGCGAGTACGGCCTGGTCGGGCGTTCGCAGTCGCTCCAGCGCATCACGAAGCAGATCGAGCCCATCGGCCGCAGCAGCGCCACGGTGCTGGTGCGCGGTGAGAGCGGCACCGGCAAGGAGCTGCTCGCCGAGGCCCTGCACAACCTCTCGCCTCGCCGGCACATGCCGCTGGTGAAGGTGAACTGCGGCGCGATGGTGGAAGAGCTGCTCCTCTCGGAGCTGTTCGGTCACGAGAAGGGCGCGTTCACCGGCGCCATCAAGGAGCGCAAGGGCCGCTTCGAGATGGCCGACGGCGGCACCATCTTCCTCGACGAGATCGGCGACATCAGCCCGAAGGCCCAGGTGGCGCTGCTCCGCGTGCTGCAGGAGCGCGAGTTCGAGCGCGTCGGTGGTAACCGCACCCTGAAGGTCGACGTGCGCGTCATCTGCGCGACCAACCGCGACCTCGAGGTGCTGATCGGCCAGGGCCGGTTCCGCGCCGACCTCTACTACCGCCTCAAGGGCGTGATGCTCGAGCTGCCGCCGCTGCGCGACCGCCTCGAAGATCTGCCAACGCTGGTGCAGCACTTCCTCGAAGAGGTCGCCACCGAGAAGGGCGAGCCGGCGCTGCGTCTGTCGGAAGACAGCCAGGCGCTGCTGGCGCGCTACAGCTGGCCCGGCAACGTGCGCGAGCTCGAGAACGTCATTCGTTCGGCCGCCATCTTCGCCGAGGGCGCGATCGTCACGCCTGAGGCCTTCAGCCACGTCAGCGAGCTGCGCGCGTTGATGGGCGACCTGCCCGCGACGCGTCAGGTCGCTGCCGGGCCGGCAGCCGCCACGCCCGTCGCTGCCGCTCCGGTGGCCGCGGTCGTCCCCTCGGGCCCGGTCGACTTCTACGAGCTGGCCCGCGCTCGCGGCATCTCGCTCAAGGACCTGCGCCAGGAGATCGAAGCCCAATGCATCGAACGGGCGCTCGGAGAAGCGAAGGGCAACATCTCCGAGGCGGCGCGCTTGCTGAAGATGAAGCGCTCGCGGTTGTCACAGATCGTCAACGCAGACCCCAACCTCAAAGGAGCCGCCAATGCCGACACCGGCGACGACGACGAAGAGGAGTGAGGGCATGATTCACAGTTCGGCACCGACGTTGCAAAGAGGTCCTTCCATGATGGTTCGAGTCGTTGGGATTCTGGCAGTGGGGTTGATGAGCGCCTGTGGCGTGGGCGTGGAAGGCGAAGACCCCGAGGGCCAGGCCGCGACGTCGCGCGCCTCGCTCCAGATGGCATGCGTGGAGCTCGGGACGTGCCCGGAAACGACCGTTCCGCCTCGGCCTCCAGTCAATCCTCTGGCGATGCCGGGGACGGTCGGCCTGCCGCAAGACCCGATTCCATGGCGTCCGCCGGTGTCGCCTGCTGAGCGCCCGTTCGGCCCGAATGGGTTGCCAGACACCGGAGTGCCGCGCCGCTAACGCCCTGACAGGCGCGGCAGAGACAGTCTGAAGGTCGCGCCAGTCGTACTCCGGGCGCCTGAGGTGGCCGCGTCATCGGCTCCCAGGCGCCCTTCGTGTTCCTGGGCGATGCGCAGCGCGATGGCGAGCCCCAGCCCCGTGCCCTGTGGCTTCGACGTCACGTAGGGCTCGAAGAGGCGCTCTTTCAACGCCGCTGGAATGCCCGGGCCCGTGTCAGACACCTCGAGGATGGCGTCGGGGCCTGACGAGAATGTCCGAACGGTGACGGTGCCGCCGCCATGTGGCGCCATTGCCTCTTCGGCGTTCTTCACCAGGTTCACCAGAATCTGCGTGAGCTGATCACGATCGCCCATCACCGAGAGGCCAGGTTCGAACTCCGCGACGTACCGAAGGCCATCGTGTGGGGCGTAGAGCGACATCACCTGCTGCGCGGCCTCCGACAGGTTCAACTCGACGAGCGACGGGCGAGGCAGCCGCGCGAACTGGCTGAACTCGTCGACGATGCGCTTGAGGCGGTCGACCTCTTCGAGCATCGCGTTGGCGCTCTCTTTGAAAATGCCCATGAAGCGCTCGTCGCCGGGGCCGCGCTGGCTGGCGGCGAGCAGCGTCTCGAGCGACATGCGAATCGGCGTGAGCGGGTTCTTGATCTCGTGCGCGAGGCGCCTGGCGACCTCCTGCCAGGCCGCGATGCGCTCAGACGCGACGAGGCGGTCGGTGGCTGTCTTCAGATCGTCGGTCATGCGGTTGAAGGTGGCGATGAGCGTCTTGAGCTCTCCGGAGGCCGAGGCATCGGGCACCTTCACGCCGGGCGTGCCGAGCGCGATCTGGCGGGCCGCCTCGGTCAGCGCCTCGACAGGCCGGGTGACGCGGCGGCTGATGAAGAAGCCGGCGGCGATGGCGAGCAGGAACCCGAGCGCGGCGAGCACGATGAAGGCGCGCAAGACTTCGGAGCGGGTGGCGATCAAGTCGGCGCCCGAGAAGGCCAGGCGGATCTCGGCGACCGAGCCCACGCCGATGGCGCGGCGAATGGGCGCTCTGGGCGTCTCTCCGGCTGCCGCGACGAGCCGGCCGTTCGAGTGGACCTCGACGCGCGCGCCGGTGAGCCGGGCCAGAGACTTCGCGCGGGCCTCGTCGAGCAGCACGCCGCCGATGGCCCAGACGCGCCGGTCGCCGTAGTCGATGGCGCGCGCGGTGACGATGGCTGGCGCGAGCACGAGCCCCGACGGCGACGAGAGCTCGACCTCGCGAGAGAACGCCTGGCGCGAAGAGAGCTTCGTGAGCGCGAAGAGCGGATCGTCAGGTTCTCCGAGGCGGGCGGGCAGGTGGCCTGACGACAGCGTTCGACCCTCGTCATCGAGGAGCGCCAGCACGTCGAGGTTTCGCGGGCGCATGAGGGTGGCTGCAGCGGTCGTGACGTGTGGTGGCTGCGGCGCGCGTGCGGCGTCGCGGGCGACGTCTTCGAGGGCCTGGCTCTGCGCGAGCTCATCCATCGCGGCGCGAACGTCTTCCCGCAGGCGCGCCGCCTCGGCGTCGACGGCCACCATCATCTGATCGACGCGGGCCTCCTGCTGCGTGGTGAGGAGGCGGGAGAGGTTGCGCAGCGCGAGCGGCACCACCACGGCCACTTGCAGCAGCGCGAGCGCGATGAAGGCCAGCGCGATGGTCCACCGCAGGCGCATCGTTCACTCCACCGCGAGGAAGACGTCGTCGAGGCGCGGCAGCCCGTAGGCATCGCGGGTGAGGTGCTGCACGTCGCGCGCGGCGGTGACGCCGAGGCCCTGAACGAAGAGGGGAAACAGGTTCGGGGCGGGTTTGCTGGCGCGCTCCACGGCGGCCTCGGCGCGCGCGAGCTCAGGCAGCGCTTCGAGCTCGAGCAGTCGTGCGGGCTCCTTCGCCAGGGTCAGGGCCATCGAGAGCGCGGGCAACGGAAGCGGCGGCATCAACACGCCGACGAGCGCGAGGTCGGGGTTCGTCGCGAGGCGCTCCCGGAGCTGACGGCGGGGCAGGGCCTCGAGCTTCAGCCGGTAGTTGAGCGGCCCGAGCTTCACCTGCAGCCGCTCCGCGACGGCCCGGTGCTCATCGAGCGCGGCGTCGTAGACGAGGGTCAGCTCGACGGGCGTGGCCAGCGGCGCAGGCCGGGCAGGCGTCGGCCACGTCACGTCGGCGAGGGTGCCCTTCTTGCCGGTCTCGGAGGCCGGCGGAATGAGCGTCGACAACGCCTTCGCGGGCGGGCGCACGAAGAAGCGGGTGAGGCCCGGGCGATCGACGCTCGACTCCAGCGCCTGCGCGAACGGCGCTCCCAGCCTGGGGTTGGCGACGAGGTAGGTGGCGTAGAGCAGCGCGCCTTCGCCCGACTCGCCGCCGAGGAGCAGCTGGGCCTTTCGCTGGGCCACGAGGCGCTCGGCGGTGCGGGCGTCGGTGGCGCGAATGGTGATGCCGTCGAGCCAGGCGCGGGGCAGGGCAGGGTCGGCGTTGGCGACGAGGCGGTCGCTCATCGAGGCGAAGAACGAGGGAGGCACCGCGAGGACCGGGTGGCAGAGCACCGCCTCGAAGTCGGGCGCGGGGCTGTCGAGCTCGAGCTCCACCACGTTGGAGGCGACGGCGGTGGCGGACGTCATGGGCGCCAGCAGTGAGCGGTAGGGCGACGGCGTGTCCTTCACCCGCTGGAGCGCCCTGGCGACGTCGGTCGCCGTCGTCGACGCGCGGATGACGAGGCGAACGGTGCGCGGGGAAGGGCGGGACAGCTCTCCGAGCCTGCAGGGCGGGAGCTTCGTCAGCTGACTCAAGGTCGCCTCGAGCGGCGTGTCAGCGAGGAGCGGATCGCCATGGGCCGTCTTCACCACGGCCGCGGCCTCGAGCGTACCTCCCGCGCGTGCGCGCCCACCTGCGTCGCTCGACGGCGCGAAGCACAGGAGCAGGACCGCGAGCACGGCGCCTGCCCTCTGGTTCCGCTGGCCCGTGCAGGACCGTTCGCCGCCCTGCGATGCGCTGGTCTGCCTCATCGCGTCACCCGGAGCGGGCCAGGTGCCGACGCAGCGCATCCGCGGCGGGCCTCGGTCCTCCCAGCGAACTCGATCGGAGCCTTCGCGCTGAAGACGAAGCGACCGCGGTTGGCGTGTCCGTGCTGGCGGTCGAGACCTGCCCACTCCCGGGCGCTATCGGCAGCGATGGAGCGGGTGAGGGCTCGTTCAAGCCGCTGATGCGTCATGGCGTCACCCGTCGTGCGACCCAGAGCTCGCCCGTGCCGTCCATCAGCCACGTGCCGAAGACGAACTCTTCGCCACCATCACCGTCCAGATCGGCGCCCGTCATCACGATCACCCGGCCCTTGAGCGTGGCCTGCCACGAGGGCGTGGTGCTGCGCGTCGACTGCGCGTTTGCGGCGAGGCCCTCGGCGACCGAGAGCGACAACAGCCGCAGCTCGTCCGCATCACCAGCCGTGCGCGCCGTCGAGACGAGCAGCTCGGGCACTCCGTCATTGTCGACGTCGGCCAACGCGCTGCCACAGCCGACGTCACCGATGCGGCCGCTCGGCGGAAACTGTCGCGTCACCGTGCCGTTCCCGTCGGGCCACACCACCAGCGTGACGCCTGCGCGGGTCGACGACGCCTGGAAGCCAGACGGCATGCGGGTGGCGCGCCCACCCACCTGAATCTCGGGCAGGAACCGGTTGAGCCCGGGCTCCAACCTCGCGGTGAGCGCGTCGACGGCGATGGTGTCTTGCATGCCAGCCGGCTTGAGCGTCGCGCCAACCAGCGTGAGCACCTCGGCCTTCGCGCGGCGGCCCGACCAGGCGACGAGGCGAGGCGGGTTCTGGAGGAACGCGATGGCGCCGAACGGCTCCCTCGACACGGCCGCGGCGGCGGGCGCCGACGAGAGATCGTACCGCGCGAGCACCCTGGCCTCGGCGTTCAGCAGCACCAGCTCTTCGCCGAGCAGCACGGCCAGCTCGGACCGGCGATCGCCATCGAGATCGCCTGCAGCCAGCGCGACGGGAACGGTCGACCACCGCGCCAGCGACGAGAGCTTGAGCTCCAGAGGCACCGCGGGTGAAGGTGTCGGCGTCAACGGCACTCCGGCGAGCGCGGCGATCTCTGCGTCGAGCTCGAAGGTGAGGCCGAGCGCCGTCGCGCGTGGCCCGCGCGTCGGTCGTTCACCCGACCAGAAGTTCTTCCACGTCTCGAGCGCATCACCACGAGCCGTCACCGTCGTGCCCTCGGTGGAGACGTTCAGGCGCACGAGGGTCGACAGCTCCCGCTGCCTGGCGATCGCGACGGCGGCCTCGGGCGTCGCCTCGATCACCTCACACGACAGCGTCGCACGCGTCAGTCGGCCGCACACCACGGTGCCGAGCGCGCGCGTGAACGCAGGGTCCTTCGCCTCGATGGCGACGCCGATCGGTCCCGTCAGGCCCGCGGCGATCACCCGCATGGCAACGTCATCAGCGAGGCGCTCCAGGGTGGACCCGGCAGGCGCAGCCGACGCGCCCAGCAGCAGGCTCGAAAGAAGCGCGCCGATCACCGCGTGCCCTTCTGACTGTCGAGCAACATGAAGTCGTTCGGGTCCACGGTGCCCGGCGGTGGCGCGGCCTCGGTGGGCTCGGTGCCCGAGAGGAACCACTCCTGTCGCCCCGGCACACTGGAGCCCGCCAGCTTTCCGCTCACCGGATCGATCTTCACCTGCACGACGCCTTCGGGCACCGCGAAGTCCACCGATGGCAGCCCCGCGTGCGCCGTCTTCATGAAGTCGAGCCAGATGGGCAACGCCGCGCGGCCACCGGTCTCGAGCGAGCCGATGGGCGAGTGATCGTCGAAGCCCACCCACGCCGAGGCGACGTAGTGCTGCGTGTAGCCGCTGAACCACGCGTCTCGATACTCCTGCGCGGTGCCGGTTTTTCCCGCTGCGGGGCGCTTGAGCTCGAGCACCGCGACCGCCGTGCCTTCTTCGACGACGCTGCGCATGAGCGACGTGGTGAGGAACGCGATGGCCGGAGGAATCACCTGCTCGAACGCGGCCTCGCGCTGCATCAACACCTGCTCGGTGCCGCCTTCTTTGCGACGTGAGACCTTTCGAATGACGAGCGGCTCGGCGAACTGCCCCAGCGAGTGGAGCGTCGCGTAGCCGTTGGCGATCTCCATCATCGTCACCTCGCCGGTGCCGAGGCACAGCGTCAGGCTCTGCGGCAGCTCGGCCTTGATGCCCGCCTTGCGCGCCATCGCGATGAGCCCGTCGACGGTGAGATCTTCGATGAGCCGGGCTGACACGGTGTTCTTCGAGCGCGTGAGGGCCTGCCGCAGCGTGATGGGCCCATCGAAGCCGGCCTTCTCGAAGTTCTTCGGCTCCCACGTCTTCCCGGTGAACGGATCTCTCACCTGCACGGGAGCGTCGTTCACGCGGGTGATGGGCGTGTACCGGCCCGACTCGAGCGCGGCGGCGTAGAGGAAAGGCTTGAACGAGCTGCCGGGCTGGCGCTTCGCCTGGGTCGCGCGGTTGAAGGCGCTGGTGGAGAAGTCGTAGCCGCCGACCATCGCGACGACTTCACGCTTCGTCGGCTCGATCACCAGCAGCGCGCCCTGCACCTTCGGCAGCTGCGCGAGCGTGGCCTCGAGGCGAGTAGAGGCGGGGAGCGCACGGCCCAGCCGAACCCGAACGAGCTCGCCGATCGCGACGACATCGCCGATCGTCTTTGGCGTCTCACCCAGCTTCGACTCCGTACGCCTGCGGGCCCACTTCACCGAGTCGAAAGCGAGCTCGGCCTCGCGACCGATGAGATCGATGACGGCCACGTTGCGCTCGTCGTCTAGGCTCGCCACGACGCCGACGGTCTCGACGGTCTCGGTGAGCGTCTTCACGCCGATCGCGCGCGCCAGCTTCTCGTCTTCGGTGGGGATGGGCTCGTCGAGGTTCTGGTCTTCCGGCTCCGCGAACGGGTCGGCGTCAGGCTCGGCCGGCGCGGTGAGGTCCTTCAGCGCCGAGAGATCGGCGACCAGCACGTCTTCGGGGCGGCGCTTACCGGCCTCGGCGAGTCGCTGCTCCAGGAGCGGGCGCAGCTTCGCGAAGCGCGATGGATCGAGCTGCCCGATGGGGCCGCGGTAGCCCTGCCGTTGGTCGACCGCCTCGAGCCCGCGGCGCAGCGACGCCTCTGCAGCGGCCTGGAGCTTCGGGTCCATCGAGATGTCGACGACCAGCCCGCCCTCCATCACCGTCTTGTCGCCGAACTCCTGCACCAGCTGCTTGCGCACCTCTTCGGCGTACGACTGGCCGACCGGCTGCGGCGGCCGGGGACCGAGGACGATCGGCGTCTCGAGCTCGGCCTCGGCGAGCGCCTGCGGCACGAAGCCCTTCTTCCACAGCTGCCCCAGCACGTACCGCTGCCGCTTCTTCGCGCGGACGATGTTGGTGAGCGGGTTGATGCGATGCGGGCTCTGCACGGTGCCGGCGATGACGGCGGCCTCTCCGACCGAGAGGTCCTTCGCGTGTTTGCCGAAGTAGAAGAGCGACGCCTCTTCGACGCCGTAGCGGCTGTGCCCGTAATAGATGGTGTTGACGTACAGCGAGAGGATCTCGTCCTTCGACAGCGCGCTCTCCATGCGGGGCGTCAGAATCCACTCGCGGACCTTGCGGGAGAGCGTGCGCTCGGTGGTGAGCAGCAGGCGACGGCAGGTCTGCTGGCTGATGGTCGACGCGCCAGACTTCATGCCGCCGGGTTTGAGGTTCTTGATGGCGGAGCGGGCGATGCCGATCCAGTCGAGGCCGTGGTGCTCGTAGAAGTCGGCGTCTTCGGCGGCGAGGAACGCGTCGCGCACGTGTTTGGGCAACGTCTTGACGTCGACCCAGGTGCGCCGCTCGGTGAAGAACTCGGCGCAGGTGGCGCCTCCGCGACAGGTGACCTTGGTGACCTGCGGCGGGCGAAAGGTGCGGAGCTCTTCGACGCTGGGCAGCTCTCTCGAGAAGTACCAGTACGTGCCGAGGCCAGCGCCGAGCAGGGCCACGACGCCCACGAGCCCCAGCACGAGCAGGCGCTTGAACCACCGCCACAGGCGATGCCGGAGCTTCATTCGAGCCCCGGAGTGTAGACCGGCCGAGCAAGTCGACACGGGTGTTTGTCACGGCCGGCGTGGTGAGACAGCCGCAGGTGCGGGCAGGGCGACACGGGGCTGGAGCTCACGGGGGAAGGAACAGCAAGGGCCGCGCCGGTCACTGATCGATGGAGAGGTCGCTCAACCAGAGATCAATCGGGCCTCCGCCTCCAACCCGAATCGCGCCGACGTGTTTGTCCCACAGGAAAGGAGGGAAGGCGCCGCTCATGCTGGCCGCGACACCGTTGAGGCGGGCCGACATGCCACCGTCTCGAGGCTCGAACCGGAAGTCGACCAGGTTCCACTCGTCGGCGCGCACCGTCAGGCCCCATCGGCCACCCAGGCCCCTCACGCCTCCGTCCCACGCGTTCTCAGGTTCGAGGAGCGTGCCCGACGCCCCGCTGGCGATCGTCCCGTTGAAGAACCCGCCGTCTGCCGCGCCTGCGAAGCGGAACCGCAGATTCCAGGCCCGCTGCGTATCGAGCCCTGTCGGGAGGTCGAACGTGAGTGAACTCTGGCCCGTGGTGAGCCGAGCGCAGGTGCCGCCGTTCGGCGTGCAGCCGGTGTTGGACGTGCACGCCGTCGCGGCCGGAAATGCCGGGCAGGGCTCGTAGCGAAGCGTGCTGCCGCCGCGCGCTCGAACCGGCGGGAGAGTGCCCGACGTGGTGAACGACCACGCTCGAGACGTGGGCCCGGTGGCAGGGAGTTCGGCTGAGGTGCTCACCGTGAGGTTCCGGAACTCCATTCGTCCCGACAACACAATCAGCGCGGGGGTCAGCGCGTGCAGCCCCAGACGCCAGCCGTCCTGCGTGTTCCCGTCATCGTGGTATCGAATGACCTCTCGAAGAGTCTCAGGCGAGCGGCCCACGCTGATCGACCAGAGACGATCTCTGAGCACGACACGAACGGTGTTCCACACGTCTGGGCTCAGCACGGCGCCCGAGGTCGCTTGCCAGCGCCAGAACACGCTGTTGTTCGCTTCGCGCAGCACCGTGCCACCCTCGTTGATGCCGGCAGTCTCAGGGCCGAGGAGCACGCCCTCGCGGCGGGTTCCGCTCGAGAAGACGAGCCCCGCGAGGATGTTGGCGCCGAGGCTGCCCGCGGGCCGGAGCTCGACCTCGAACGTCCCGCTGCGCCAGGTCTGGTCTCCGATCGACGCCGTCCCGAGGCAGAAGGGTTGTTGCTCGATCGAGAGCACGTCACCCGACGCCGTCGCCATCGGCATGCAGTTGCTGTCGCTGGTCCACGAGAGCAGGTCTGTCGTGCGCACCGTGAAGCCCGTCGCGCGCGTCTCGGAGGATGCAGCCTGGCAGCCGTTGACGGCCTGGACCTGTCCAGAGATCTGCGCCTTCGATGGATGGCCGGACGTCTGCGCGCGGCACGTCCCATCCGTGCAGTCGCTCGGCGCGACCGTCACACACGTCGGTGTTCCAGCGGCTACGCCGGTGCAGAGCCGGTAGCTCGCCGCGTTCGCCACGGCCGAGAACGCCCACGACAGACTCGTTCCATCGGTGACCGACGTGACGTTCAGGCTGGCCGGCGCAGCGAGCACCGCGCACGAGGCTTCACAGCCAGTGTCGGCCACTCCGTCGGCGTCTCGAAAGCCCTCGAAGCACTCGAAGGCGCACGCGGAGGCCTGGCAGATTGCGCGGGCGTTGGCTGGCGTGGAACACCGCTCCGCCGTCGTCGGGCAACCCGAGAGGGGAACCTTCGTGGGGTCGAACAGCACGCTGCAGCTGGAGAGGACCACGAGCAGCATGGCAGCGCGGGCGCTCATCGGACCTCCATCGGCGCACCGAGAATGAACAGGACGAGCGCGGTGACGCCGCTGGCGATCGCGACGGCGAAGCTCACGTCGGCGCCGAGGTTGTAGCTGCGCTGCGTTCGATCGAGTGACGGCCGGTCCATCGACAAGGCGTTGGTGAGCTTCGGAAAGTGCGAGGCGGCGAGGCCGGTGAAGATGGCAGCCGTGATGGTGGCGGCGCCGGCGACCGCGGTGCCGGCGATGGTGGGGGCGACGAAGCGTCGCTCCGTCAGGGTGACACTCGGAGGCGGTGGTGGTGGCTCGAGGATGACGGGGCGCGTGACGTCCTTGAAGAGCGCGGCGACGGCCCGTTGCCCCAGCGGTCTCGCATCATCAGGCAGCGCAGTGAGCTTCTCGGTGAAGGACGAGAGCTTCTTCCCGGTGGGCGTCTCGATGAGCTGAGCGGTGAAGAGGTAGCTCGAGCCGATCTTCCCGAAGCCCCACGCCAGCACCCAGTACGCGTCGGCGCGTTGGCCCAGCGTCGAGAGGCACTCGGCGTCTTCTCCGCACATCGTCGCGGCGCGCAGCAGGCGTTGGGTCTCGGCGCCGTCGATGGCGCGCCAGGTCGCCGCGGTGGACTCGGCGCGCAACGCGTCGCCCACGCGGGTCATCACCTCGGGCTCGACACCGAGCGACTGGAACGACGCGACCAGCACGCGCTGCTGCGGCGCTGCGAGGCCAAGCGCGGGAAGCAGAACGGCGAACCAGGCGAGTCGGATCATGGAGTCAGTGGCCCAGGCGGCGTTCAGCCTCGGCGAGGGCATGTTCTGCGTCAGACAGCGAGGCGTCCAGTTCGGCGACTCGGAGCGTGGCGGCGTCTTCGAGAGCCTGCGCGACGATCGCCTTCTCGAGCGTCGTCAGCTGCGCCTCGCCGTAGCGCCGGAGCAGCTCGTTGAAGCGTCGGCGCACCTCGGCGATCCGTGGCCTGAACGGGGCGAGCCCATCGTCGGGGGGCTTTGGCTCGACTGGTGGCGGCGGGGTCAGCTTTGGCTTCGGCGGGCGCGCATCGGGTTGGCGTGGCGGCTCGGGCTGCGTCAGCTGTTTCACCAGAACGGACTCGAGTGGGGCGGGCGGCGCTGGGCGCGTGACCTGGAGTGGCGCTGGTGGCGTCGGCTCCGCCTGCTTCGAAGACAGCAACGCGATGAGCCCGGCAGCGACGAGGCCTGCAGGAATGACGGCGAGGAGCGCGCGGCTTCTCTTCTTCTCCGTCAGCCCTGCCTGCGCGAGGGCCTGGCCCGTCGTCGGCGCCGGTGGTGCTTGCGGGAGGGCGGCGATCTCGAGCAGCACCGACTCGACCTGCTTTGCGCTCCCGGGACGCTGCGATGGATCGAGCGCGAGCATCGACGCGACGAGAGCGGTCAGCGGCTGCGGAATCGGCTCGCCCGTGGCAGCGCGGAGCAGGCGTTGCGGCGTCGTCACCGAGCTCATCGGCGTTCGCGACAGCAGCTCGTAGATCGTCACGCCAAGCGCGTAGAGGTCGGCCCGCGCGTCGACGCCACGGCCTGCCGCCTGCTCCGGCGCCATGTAGAAAGGAGTGCCCAGCACGAGCCCGGCCTGCGTCTGCGCTCCGCCCGTCAGCCGCCGAGCGACGCCGAAGTCGAGCACCTTGAGCCACTCCTGGCCGTTCTCGGTGATGACGAACAGGTTCTCGGGTTTGATGTCGCGGTGCACCACGCCGAGCCGGTGCGCGGCCTCGAGCGCGTCGCACGCCATGGCCATCAGCTTGGCGATTCGAGTGACCTGCAGCGGCCCCTGCTCACGATCGAGCTCGGCGATGGTGCGGCCCTCGAGCAGCTCCATCACCAGGTAGACGCGCCCGGGCTCCTCCACGAAGTCGAGGATCTCGACGGTGTTCGGGTGCTTGAGGTCGTTCACCACCTTCGCTTCCTGGAAGAAGCGCTGCACCACGTCGGGCATCGCGGCGAACTCTTCGCGCAGCACCTTGATGGCGACCTCGCGGCCCAGGCGGGCGTGTCGGCCGACGTAGACCTCGCCCATGCCGCCTTCACCGAGGCGACGCACGAGCTCGTACGCGCCGAAGGTCTGCCCGACGAGTCCCGGCGACTGCACGCCCGGCGGCTTGGCTGACATGCGCGTGTCGGGGGCCTCGAGTCTTTCGACGCTCGCGGTGCCACCGCTCCCCAGCGACCGCAGCTGCCGCGCGTAGGAGAACAGATCCATCGCGCCCGTGCCGACCAGCGCCGCGTGCACGGGCCTGACGATCTCTGGGCGAAGACCGATGAAGTCGCTGCTCGACGGCGACGGTGGTGGAGGAAGCCCCTTGAGCAGCTCGAACGTGAGCGCCGCCAGCTGACGTACCTGCTCGCGCGCGGAGCCATCGAAGGGAACTGGTGTTACCCGGGGGCTCGCGCCAACGGGGAGCACGATCGAGGTGAGCGTGGCTGTCGACGGTGCGCCCGCGTCACCCAGCTTCACGAGCGTGTCGCAGATCGGCGGGACCAGGCGCAGCACCTCTTCGAGGCTGAGCGCTCCTTCTCGTTGGAGCCGCGCTGACAGGGTCTCGTCGCCTTCGTTCATCGAACACAGATGCTACTCCGGCCTCCGCTCCTCGGCGCCTGCAACCTCGGTAGCATTCCGTTTGCCCCGCCATCGCGGGAAGATGGTGCGGTGACAGCCAGACAGACGTGGGTGACGAAGGTCGCAGGCGGCGCGCGGCGAGCCGTTCAGGAATACGGGCTCACGGTGACGCAGGGGCCTGACCGCGGGAAGTCGGTGAAGGTGCGCGCCGGCCGCTTTCGCATCGGCGCCCTCGAGGGCAACGATCTGCTGCTGAGCGACCCGTCGGTCTCGGGCCTGCACTGCGAGCTGGTTCACGACGAGCGCGGGGTGCGCGTGCACGACCTGGGCAGTCGAAACGGCACCGTCGTCGACGGCGTGCTGGTGGCCGATGCGTTCCTCACGGGGCCGGCGACGCTCGAGCTCGGCGGCACCCAGGTGACGTTCACTCCCGGCGTCGCGGCGGTCGAGATCGAGGCCTCGGCCGCCGAGACGTTCGGTCCGCTGATCGGGCGCTCGGTCGCGATGCGGGAGCTCTTCGCGCGGCTCGAAGCGTTCGCCTCGCGCGACTCGACCGTGCTGATTCACGGAGAGACGGGCACCGGCAAGGAGCTGGTCGCCGAGGCGCTGGTGCTGGCGAGCGCGCGCGCCGAGAAGCCGCTGGTGGTGGTCGACTGCAGCGCGTTGGCGCCGTCGCTCATCGAGAGCGAGCTATTCGGCCACGAGAAGGGCGCCTTCACTGGAGCCATCGCGGGCCGCGCCGGTGCGTTCGAGCGGGCGCACGGTGGCACCGTCTTCCTCGACGAGATTGGAGAGCTGCCGCTCGAGCTGCAGCCACGATTGCTCCGGGCGCTCGAACGTCGAGAGGTGTCGCGGCTCGGGGGGAAGGGGCCCATCTCCATCGACGTGCGCGTGCTCGCCGCGACTCACCGTCCGTTGGAAGAAGAGGTGAACGAGGGCCGCTTCCGGGCCGACCTCTTCTATCGGCTCTCGGTATTGCGGGTCGACGTGCCGCCGCTGCGCGATCGCCGCGATGACGTCGGCGTGCTGGTGCAGCACTTCCTCGGCGCGGGCGTCACGATGGACCAACGCACCCTCGAGCGTTTGGTCGGGCACCCGTGGCCGGGGAACGTGCGAGAGCTCCGCAACGCGGTCGAGCGGTGGAAGGCAGGCGCAGAGCCGTTGACGGCGGCGCCATCGGCTCCGGGGACGGGTTTCACGGCCAGTCTCGACGAGCCGTTCCTCGTGCAGAAGGAGCGCCTCGTGCATGGCTTCGAGACGGCCTACGCGAAGGCGCTGCTCGAGGTCGCGAAGGGGAACGTGAGCGAGGCCGCGCGTCGGGCCGGCGTCTCGCGCATGGCGGTGGTGAAGATGTTCACGCGGCTGGGCCTGTTGAGCTGAGCCTCAGGGCTTCGGGTCGGGCTTGCCATCGTGCCGACCGAGCGGGCGCTGGAACATGCCAGGCTCGGCTGACAGTCGCGCAGTGATGCCGAGCGGCTCGTCGCTCCCCGGGTAGGGCTCGGAGTCGGGGTTCTTCACGTCGCGCCAGTGGAGGATGTTCGACGGTCGGTTCATTCGCCGACCATACCTCGCCACGGCCCACCGGGAATCGGCGCACGCGTGCCTTCGAGCACCTCACGCGCGTGCACCAGCGCGAAGCCGAGCAGGTTCTGCCCCCGCCACTTCGCGGGCTCGTTCACGTGCGGGTTGGCGCGGCCCAGCCCGATGCCCCAGAGCCGATCGCGCGGGCTCGCCTCGACGAGGATCTCGCCGGCCGTCGACCGCAGGTGCGCCGCGAGCGCCGGGTCCTGCGAGAACTTCGCGTGGCTGCCGAACGCGACGAGCTCGAAGCGGTGTCTCGCCCAGCTCGTCTCGTCGAAGCCGCGCACCTGTCGACCGAGCGCCTTCACCTTCGACGGGTCCGGCTCCGCCAGAATCTTCGCGAGCGCGTCGCGATCACCGAACAGCCGCGCCTTGCCCGCCATCATGAACTGCTCCGCGGTGACGAAGGGCACGTCGTCGACCACGAAGCGGCACGGCCACCACTGCGAGAAGCAGCTGTCACCGATGCGGCCATCGGCGCGCGGCTGGTGCCCATAGAACGGACGGAAGGTGAACGCGCCGGACGACGCCCGCAGCGCTTCGAGATCGAGTGGGAGCATGCGGGCTGGACGATCGAATCAAGTCGGTCTGACTTGATTTCTGCTTCAGCTGCGGCGGCGACGCGTCACGCGGAGCACGAGGAGGCCAGCGAGCACCTGCGCGAGCATCGCGTCGGCGCCGGTCGAGCAGCCGCAGGCCTTCCTGGTGGTGAGGTTGCCGCCGCCCCCCATGCCGCCGTCGACGCGAGCGGTGCCGCCGCCGAGGCCTGACGTGCCTCCGGCCGACGATGTACCGCCGCCCACGGCTGAGCCACCACCTGCGGAGCCGCCGCCAGCCGAGCCGCCTGCACGCCCGCCACCCGCGCTCCCGCCGCCCATGCCGGCGTCGGTGTCCCACGCGACGCTGAACTGGGTGGAGCCAACCACGAAGCACGCGCCGCTGGGCTTTGGCTCGTCGTTGGTGAAGTCCCACGCGACGAAGCGCACGTTGGTGAGCGAGCCCTCGAAGCGGCCCGCGCCTTCGTCTTCGGTCGCGACGGTGACGGTGCCTGAGCCGCCCTGCGCGAAGTAGTCCTCGGTGCAGGTGCCCACGTCGTTGCAGCCACCGCTGAGAATCGCGCAGAGCTCGCAGTTGCCGTAGGTGTCGCCCGCCGCGAAGGCGCGGGTCGCCGGCAGCATCAAGGGAGGCGTCGCGCCGTAGTAGGCCTCGAACGAGAGAATCTGCATGCCACCGTCGGCCTGATCGAAGACCTGCGAATACAGCTCGGCGCCCGCGGTCGTGTTGCTGGGCTGGTACCCCGCCGCGGAGTCGACCGTCGGGAACGTCGAGATGAAGGTGCAACCGCCGTCGGCGGGGATGATGACGACGCCGCCGTCGTTCGGCATGTTCGCGCAGTTGATGGCCGCGGCGGTCCCGTTCCTCGGCGTCGGCGTGCCGACCGTGAAGTCGTTGCGGTTGTTGTCGGTCTCGACGCAGCCGTTGCCGCCGCGGCGCACCGATGACGAGGCCGAGGTGTTCGGCGTGCTCATGCCCTCGGAGCAGTTGGTGTTCGCGCCGTACCCCACGAGGTCGACGATGTTGGTCGAGGTCGGGCAGACGCCGCTGAGCCCCATGGTGCGGTTGACGAGGGCGACCTTCCCAGCCGTGCCGCTCATCGCGATCATCCCCGTGTCGTCAGGCGTCGGGAGCGTCTGTCCGGCGCTGCCCATCGTGCCCATTCGAACCAGGAAGTATCGGCCGGGTTGAATGGAGCCGGTCAGCGGCGCGACGCTCCAACTGCCGCCCGTCTCGCTGGCGTACTGAAGCGACCACCCGTTCACGCTGACCGTCGCGCTGCCGCGGTTGAAGAGCTCCACGAAGTCGTAGCGGTACGCGCCTGTGCTGGTGCCACCGCCGCCGTACACCTCACTGATGACGATGTCGTTCGACAGCGCCTGCACCCGCGAGGCGTACGGCGCCTTCTCGTGCGGCACGCCACAGGAGACGAGGGCGGCGAGGACGACGGGCAGGGCCAGCAGGCGAACGATGAGGCGCATGCGCAGCGCCATAGCCCGGCCGGTCAAACCAGAACAACTGTGCTCACCGCGGAAGGATCAGTCGCGTCGGCGGTCCGCCTGGAAGGCCCGCGTCGGGTGGCGGCGGCGTCACCATCGGCGCCGGACCGGGGTCTCGCCGCACCTCGAGCGCGGTCGTGACGGCGGCAGGAACGCACCTTTCGCCGAGCGGGCTCTGCTCACACTGTTCTCCCGACCGGCACTCACCTCGGCAGGGAATCGGGTCGCACATGCCCGACTGCGGGTTGCACACGTTTCCGGGAGTGCAGGGCGTGTAGCACTCACCGTTGCTGCGTCGCACGCCAGCTGCCGTCGCGGCGATGGCGGTGCCGATCACCGCGTCGGCTCCGGCTGCCGTACAGCCGAGGTCGAGTACGAGCAGGAGCACGAGCAGCAGGCGGGGCGTCATGACCACATCGGCATAGCTGCTTCATGAGCGCTCGCCCACCGCTCACGGCAAGAACGAGAACAACTCTGACCACCACCAGGGTGGGCAGAGTTGTTCTCGACCGGTCACGTCACGTCACGGCGTCGGGCCGGTCTCGGGCATCGGGTGGGGGATGTCGCTCATCGTCTCGTCGGGCGTCGCCTCCTCCTCGACGGGGGCCTTCGCGACCCGCGCGGCGTTGATGCGCGCCTTCACGTACTTCGGCGAGAGATCCATCGCCTCCTGGAAGGCGTGCTTCGCGTCATCGCCGCGCCCGACGCGCTCGTAGGCGACGCCGAGGTTGTTGTGCACGTACGCGACGGTCGGCAGCTGCTCGATGGCCTCTTCGAGGATCTCGACGGCCTCGTCATTTCGATTGGCGCGAAGGTACGCGAGGCCGAGGTTGTTCATCGCGTAGCCGTGGTCGGGCTGCAGGGCGACGACGGTGCGGAAGCTGGTGATGGCGCCGATGAGATCTCCGCTCGCGAGCTGGGCGATGCCGGTGGCCTGAAACGCTTCGGGGTTGCCTGGGTCGCGCGTCGACGCTTCCTTGCCTGCGGCGATGGCGCCGACGAAGTCCTTCGCCTGAAGGAACGCGCGCGCCTGCTTGATGCACACGACGGCGTCAGACGGGCGCTGCTGCGCGAGCCGGCCCCACGCTTCGGCAGAGATCGACGGCTGACCGGCCGTGCGCCCCAGCTTCGCGATCAGCTCCAGCGTCTCGGCGTCGGAGGGGCTGCTGAACAGCGCGCGGCGGGCTTCGGTCAGCGCGCCTTTCGGGTCCTGCGCCTCCATCAACTGCCGGGCGCGGGCGACGTGATCGACCGATCGCGCGTCGTGCTTCAGCGCCAGCGCGTCGACTGGCTGCACCGGCTCGTCGACCTTCGCGAACGGCAGGCCGGAGTCAGGCATCGACAGCGCGGGCACCACCTTCGAGACGATGACGGGCGTGGGCTTCGGCGTGACGGTGGTGGTTCGGGTGGAACCCTCGCAAGCAGTGAACGCGAGGGCGGCAGCAACGGCGGCGACGATCTGGTTCTTCATACGGGCTCTTTCGGTCCTTGGTGGGAGGGGGTGATGTGCTTCCCGAGAAAGAGACAAAGCGAGCGTCGTGCCAGCCCGTAACCGTGCGTGGGCCGACAGGTCTGTGCCAGGTGCGGACAATCGGCCACGTGCGAGGCGGGTGGGTGCGTGGTCTGCTGCGCGCGCATGACGTTGCGCTGGGCATTCCCCGATTCGTCGGAGCAGGACGCGAGGGCCGCCGTCGACGCGCGCATCGACGCGTGGTGGGCCGCGTTGATCTCACGACGCGCCGAGCTCGACGCCTTCCTTCGTGGCGAGGGTCGGTTCGATCTGCCCTCGTTCGTGTCGGAGCAGCTGAGCGCCATCGACTCCGAGCTCTGCTGGGAGCTCGCGCCAGCCTCAAAGCCCCGGCTGGTCATCAGCTGTGAGGCCGAACGTCAGCTGCAACCGCTCGTTCGGCGCGTCGTGAGCCGCGCACCGGCCGAACTCGGCCTCGAGCTCTTCGACCATCGCCCCGCGGAGCCCCTCGAAGCAGCGCTCTTCAAAGCGCGAGGTCAGACCGGCATCGACGGCGCAGGGTGGACGGTCGAACTCTCCGAGCAGCCGTACGGACTGCTGGACCTCTGCTGGCGCTCGTCGCGCACCGACGAGAAGGCCCAGCACGCGGCGTTCGTGATGACGCAGACGCTCCTTGGCGAGAAGACGCTGCCTGACTGGGTCGCCCAGGTGACCGTCGACGCGCCCCCGTCGATCCTCTCGAAGCTCCTCGGCGCGGGGCGAACGGCGGCCCTCTCGGCGACCTCGCTCCCCGGGCGGGTGGAGGCGCTCAAGCGCTCGTGGCTCGATCGCCAGGCCGATCAACCGCTGCTCGTCTCCTCGCGCGTCGGCCGCGACGCCAACTGGAGCCTCGTTCGGCTCGAGCCCCAGCCCGCGAGCGACTTTCCAGGCCAGAAGGATCTGCAGAGCGCGCGCACCGCGAACGTCGACTTCTTCAAGGCCACCCGCTCCGGCGCGCCGTTCGCCTCGTCCCGGTTCTCGCGCTTCGGCGAGACGTTTCTCTACGTGAAGACCGACGGCTTCGGCGACGACGGCTTCTCGAACACCCTGGCGATGGAAGAGGCGCTCGACCAGGCGTTGGCTGATGGCCACCTGGGCCGGGCCATCGGCGCGGGCACTGGCACCCGGTACTCGTACGTCGACCTGGTCGTGAGCGATCCCGTACGCGCGCTGGAGCGGATCGTGCCGGTCCTCCGCGAAGGAAAGCTCCCGCGCCGTGCCTGGCTGCTCTTCTTCGACGACACCCTCGCCGCCGAGTGGGTAGGCGTCTGGCCCGAGACCCCGCCGCCTCCGTCGTTTCCTGCTTCCCAATGAGTCAGAGGGCGGGCAATGAACCGGGGTCCTCCATGAGGTGGGTTGTCCCGTTCAGCGTGTTGGTGCTGGCGTCATCGGCCCTCGCGGCGCCCGACGCCGGCGTCGCCTCGTGCGTCGAACTCGAGCAGCGCCTCGCCTCGGCCCAGCGCACGTTGAGCACATGCTTCGAAGGTTCGCGCTCCGCCAACGCCGCCCGTGAGAAGTGTGAAGCAGGGCTCGAGGAGTCCACCGATCGCCTGCAGTCGACCCAGGCGCGCGTCGACAGCTGCGTGCAGGAGCAGACCGAGCTGTGCCAGGACACCGCCGTCTTCGCGGCCTCGCTCCTTCAGGGCACCGCGCGCGATGTCGGCTCGTGCGTGCCGTCGGGGACCCGGCAGCAGCTCCAGTCGCTGGTGACCGCCTGGGCTGCGACCTCGAAGAACCTCGCGCAGCTCGATGAGTACCTGAGCGGCGCGAGCGACGTGCTGCCACGTGTGGTGGGCGTCAGTGAGCCCGAGCGACACCTCTCGAGGATCATCGGCGTCAAGCAGGGCAGCCCTGCGTGGAACCGGCGCCTCCTCATCGCCGCGTTCCGCCTCACCGCGCCGGACACGTGGACGCGGCTCAAGCGCCAGGGCACCGTCGCGATCGATGCGTTCTTCGATTCGCGCGGGCCGCTCCCGGCTGGCTTCATCGAAGAGGCGAACGGCGAACACGAAGGGTCGGTCGGGCCTGCTGGACCACCGCTCACGGCCGCGCTGCGTGTGGTGCTCTCGTATCTCGAGGTCGCCAGCTGCGAGAACCGCTCCGAGTCGCGGGAGTGCGGGCGCGCGCGCCAGCTGCTCGAGCTGCTCGACGACACCGGGCCGCTCATCGTTCGCCGCCGCGTGGAGGACATGTGGGCCACGCCGTGTGACGCGCTCTCGTCCGACACGCTGCGCGCCTGGCTGCAGGACTTCCCCGCGAGCAATCGTAAAGACAAAGAGACCGCGCTCGCTGAGCTGACGAAGGCGGCCACCAGCAAGTTGTTCCTCTGCTACCTCTCTGACGTCGAGGGCGAGCCGTCGTACCGCGGGTGGGTGACGCCCCGCCTGCCGAACGGCGCCAAGCTCGCCAACCGCGACGCGTTGCCGCTCGAGGCGTTCGAGCAGCACGTGAAGGAGGGCGATGCCCTCGACCGCTGCGGCCGGGCGGTTCGGGCACTGCAGCGACTCGAGCCCAGGGGCTGTTCGATTGATCGGCCCGACGTGCTCACCACGTTGTCTGCGTGGGCGCACCAGCCGCTGGCCGCCGAGTCGTCTGACGATGCCCAGCTCTGTCAGAAGGTCGCCTCGCTGATGTGGAGCGGCGCCGCCGTTCAAATCCCCGCGTCACCCGCCGAGGCCGTCAAGGTCGACACCGCGGGCAGCTCGCCGGTGGGCGCCCTGCGCAACGCCTGCGACGAGCGCGTCGGCGTGGGCCCGCAGTTCGAGCAGGAGCTGCTCGCGCTCCACGCCATCGGGAAGGACCTCGGCGAACCTTCGAGCGCGTCACCCTGGCGCCTCGACAGCACGGGCAGCCGGCCGCATGAGATGGCGCAGTTCGAAGAGGCCGAAACGTACGGCGGGTGGCTGCAGTCCCTGGTGAACCAGACGAGCGCTCCCGAGGCCCTCGAGCTCTCTCGCGTGCGCGCCGACGATTGCCGCGAGCGCCCCAAGGGCAGTCACTACGATTGTGAGCTCATCGCGGCGTTGGAGCAGACGTGGTCACGGTACCGCCGGGTGACGCTGGCGAGCGCGGGTGGGCTGGTGGTGCTCATCGTCGCGTTGACCTGGTTGTCCCGGCTCCGAAAGGCTCGCACCACCTTCGCCCCGTCGATGCGCACGGTGCGCGAGAGCCTGGGCGCCCTCGGGTTGAACGCCGAGCCCGACAGCTGGCGGCTCCTCTTCCCGTCGCGGCACGACACGTTGTTGCTCGATCTGCCTCGCACCCCGGCGTGGGACCGTTGGGGCACCGACGCCTGCGCGATTCTGTCGACCGGCACCACGGCGCTGCGAGAGGCCGACGTCAACCACGCCGCGTCGGTCGCGCTCCGGGAAGACGTTCACGTGGTGTTCCTGCTGCACGCCGACACCGCCGTGCCCGACCTGGGCGCCGTGCGCGCGACGCTCGACTGGGCCGCGCGTGGAGGGACCCGTGCCGTCACGGTGCTCCCGCTCGCGCTGTCACGGCTCGCGTGGGCCACGCGCGATGAAGATCTGCTCGATCTCGTCGAGGCCGCCACCCTGCGCGGCAACCCGTTCGAGGTGCGAGGCCCGGTGCGCAGCTCGAGCCAGTTCTGGAACCGCGAGCGCCTCGTGGCGGGGCTGCTGACCGAAGCCCGCAAGGGAAACTGGACGGTCGTCACCGGCCTTCGCCGCTTCGGCAAGTCGTCGCTGGCGCTCGAGGTCGCGCGCCGCATGACGGGCCCGTCGGCGTACGTCGACCTCGCCGGGTTTCATCACGAGGTGTCGTACGGCGAGACACCTGCGGTGGCAGTCGAGGCGATCTTGCGCACGCTCGTGGCGCGGCTCTCGGAGTCGGCGTCGGCGCGGTACCCGGCGGCCGTCGTTCCTCCGCTCCCCACCGTGGCGCTCGATGCTCCGGCGCTCGCGGCGTGGCTGCGTGCGCTCACGGCGGCGTGTGGCCAGTCGAGTGGCACCGCGCCGCCGCCGCTGCTGCTGGTCGTCGACGAGGTCGAGCAGCTGTTGACCGCGCCGCCCGAGAAGCTGGGCCGTGCGCTCGACGTGATGGCGACGCTCCTGGGCCGCTTGAGGAGCGCGCTCGCCGAGCCGTCGTCACCCAACACCGGCAGCTCGGTCAGCGTGGTGCTGTGCGCCGCGCTGCATCCGCTCCTCTGGGCGCCGCTCTCGACCCTGGGTGGGCAGAGCCTGATGGGCGCCTTCCCCAGCCTCTGTGTGCCGGCGCTCGATGATGAAGCTGCGCACGCGATGATGCGCGGGCTCGGCTCTCGTCAGGGCATCCGCTTCGACGACGACGCGCTGACGGAGCTGGTGGTGGCATCGCATGGCGTGCCGCTGCTCCTGCGCCGGCTGGGGACCTCGGTGCTCGAGCTCTACGACGCCGATCGGGCGAGGCAGGGCGCGCTGGGCGCGATGCGCATCGGCGTGGAGGGCGCGCGCGAGGCCATCAAGCGGGAACAGAAGGGCGGGTCGCCGCTGCGGGTGTGGGTCGAGAGTGAGATCGCTCAGGCCGAGACGTCTGCCGGAGTGCTGTTGCGCGCGCTGGCCGGCGCCGAGCGGGTCAGCGTGACGGCGCTCGAGCAGCTCGTCGAAGCCCAGGTGATGGAGCGCTTTGGCGCCACCGGCATCAGCGAACACCTCGCGCCGGTGGAGCTGCGCCGGCGCGCGCAAGAAGCCGCCAGCGTGATGGTCCGGCTGCTGGCCGAGTCGAAGCTCCTCGTCGCGCACGGCGATCACACCTCGCCCGAGGCGTACTCGCTCCCGGACGGGGTCTTGCGCCGCATTCTGCAGGACTCGCGGCGCGCCGAGGCGAAGAGCGCGTGAGCGCCGAACGCGGTAGATCGGTGGTCGCGCCATGAGTCTTCGCTGGAAGAAGTTCGGAGGCATGCTGGCAGGCGCCGCGCCGCTCGCCGGGGCCCTCATCTCGTTCGCGTGGCTCGGCTGGTCGGTCGACGCCGCCCCGACGTCGATGCTGCTCGCGATGGCGCGTCACCCCATCGGCGCGATCGCGCTCATCCAGACGTTCTACACGGCGCTCCTCGGCCTGCTGTGGATGCGCTACCGCCCCTTCAAGGCGCCCGAGGGCGCCGAGTGGCCGAAGGTGTCGGTCATCATCCCCGCGTACAACGAGGGGCCGATGGTGGGCCGGAGCATTCGCAGCGTCGCCGCGTGTGCGTACCCGAAGGACAAGCTCGAGGTGATCGTCGTCGACGACGGCTCGCGCGACGACACGTTCTTCCACATGCAGTTCTTGCGACGTGAGTTCCCCGACCTGGTGAAGCTGGTGCGCTTCTCTGGCAACCGCGGCAAACGGTCGGCGCTGGTGGCGGGCATTCGCGCTGCGACCGGCGACTTCATCGTCACCATCGACTCCGACAGTGAGATCGACCCGCGCACCGTGCATGAGATGGTGACGCCGTTCCTCGCCGATCCGCAGGTCGGCGGCGTGGCCGGCCGCGTGGCCGTGCTCAACCGCGACAGCCCCATCAGCCGAATGCTCGAGGTGCAGTTCACCCTCGCGTTCGATTACGGCCGCGCCGCGCAGTCCGTCTACCGCACCGTCGCGTGCTGCCCTGGCGCGCTCTCGGCGTTCAGGAAGAGCATCATTCTGCCGTTCCTCGACGAGTGGGAGAACCAGCGCTTCCTCGGGCGGCCGGTGAACCACGGGGAAGATCAGGCGCTCACCAACATCGTGCTGCGGCAGGGCTACGACACCGTCTACCAACGCAGCGCGGTGGTGAACACGCTGGTGCCGACGACGTACAGCCAGCTCTCGCGCATGTTCCTGCGGTGGGACCGCAGCTACATCGTCGAGGGCTTCTCGTTCGCGCGCTTCATGTTCACGCGGTACCGGAAGAACAACCGCCTGCTGCCGATCGTCACGTTCTTCGTCTCGAACCTGCGCTTCGTGCTGGTGGCGGTGGCCATCATGGAGGCGCCGAGGTTGTTCGACACCAACGTGACGGCCGTGGGGCGAAGCATCGTGGCGCTCCTCATCGGGACGATCTTCTCGGCGGCGTATTACCTGCGGTTCGAGCGCAGCTTCCGGTGGGTGTACGGCGTGCTGTACGCGGTGTTCTCGCTGGTGGCCCTGCAGTGGATTCTGCCGTGGGCGCTGGTGACGGTGCGGGACGAGCGCTGGGGCACGCGCTGATCGCTACGCTGGCATCGCTGGCGTCGAGAGCTCGAACCACACCAGCAGCGCCGCCGTAGGCCACCACTGGAGCAGCAGCCGGTTGATGAGCGTGCCGTTCTCAGCGAACACGCGCACGCGCTCGGGCCCGAGGATGAGCACCAGGGCGATGAAGACGAGGCCAGCGAGCAGGGTCGCTCGCAATGCCGGCGAGGTGCCGTGCCGGGTTCGGGTGAGGAGCAGTGCCAGCGCGATCGGCCAGAAGACGCCCCAGGTCATGACGTCGGTCGCGTGCTTCGCCAGCAGGGTGCCGAGCGTCGGGAGCCACTCGAAGGCCGGCGCGTTGATCGCGTGATCGAAGACCTCGACGCCGTGCTGACGGAGCTGCCAGCGCCACGTGGCGACGACCCCGACCGCGAGCAGCGCAGGCATCAGCTTCGGCCAGAGTGGGCGGGAGCGGCTGAGGGCGAGTGCTCCGAGGGTGGCGGCGACGACATGCGGGAGGCCTTCGTCCTTCACTCCGGCGACCACCACCGCGACCGCGCACGCGAGCGGGATCCGGTCGGTCACCATGAAGCCGAGCACTGCCAGCCCAAGGAGCCCGACCGGCAGATCGATGTACAGCGAGCGCGCGTGCACCCAGAGGAACGGGGTGCCGAGCAGCAGCGCCAGGGCGAACATCTTTCGGGCTCCGTGTGCCGAGAGGAGCGGCCACCACGCCTCGAGCGCGGTCGCGAAGCACGCGAGGCCGATCAGACTGGCGGCGACGACCTGCACGTCGAGTTGATCGACGCCGAGCGAGACCCATCCGATCGCGAGCGGCCACAGCGGCGGGTAGCCGGGCGGAACCACGTGCTGCGTGGAGTCCAGCGCCATGCGCACGCCGGTCGCGAAGCCGAGTGACTCGAAGCGCGCTTTCGCCAACCAGACGAACTCGTCCCACTGCGTCGGCACCCACGGCCGCGCGAGCACGACGAGCGCCACCACGCCGAGGAGCGTCCAGGGGAAGTGCACGGACGCCATCGACGGCGGGCGGGGCAGCTGCCGAACGAACAGCAGGAGCACGGCGCCGGTGAGCATCCCGGGGAAGCCGAGCGCGCTGGTGAAGAGCAGGCCCAACGAGAGCGCCCATGAGGTGGGGGAGCGCAGACAGTCGAGCACCGGTTCCCGCGACACCACCGCGCGGAGCACGCTCCCGAGGACGTGAAGAAGCGCGAGGCCGACGAAGGCGATCATCGCGTGAGCCCCTCGCTCGGGGACGCGATTTTCGAGGCGTCAACCGCGGGACTCGGGGCGCGTCGAAGTTGACGGCTTTTCGCGTCAACCGCGACCTCTCTGGAGTCCGCGGAGAGACGTGTTCCGAAGGCCGCCCGCCTCGCCCCGGCATCACGTCGAACCGGCTGGCCGCGGTCGGCTCGGTGCTCAACTCGAGCGCTCTGCAGGCGACGCGGCCCGCCGCCGCCTCGCGAGCGGTGGTCCGTGTCAACCGCGAGCTGTCCGGAGTCGGAGGCGAGAGGAGTCCTGAGCGTCCTTCGCCTCGCTCCACTCACGACCGCGCTCCGCAGACCACTGGGGTGACGCGTCGGCCGGAGCGCTGGTCTGCGGAGCCTGCGGCGAGCCGTGTTCCGAAGGTCGCCCGCTTCGCTGCGCCTCGTGGACGGCGTGTCCCGACGCTTCGTTGCGCGCTGGTCTGCGTCAGCCGCGAGCAGTGCGGCGTCTGCGGCGAGTCCGAGCGTCGCCCGGCGTGCTCCGCTCACGGCCGCGCTTCGCAGACGAGGTGTCCCAACGCTTCGGCGCGCGCACAGGTCTGCGTCAGCCGCGAGCAGTGCGCCGTCTGCGGCGAGTCCGAGCGTCGCCCGGCGTGCTCCGCTCACGGCCGCGCTTCGCAGACGAGGTGTCCCAACACTTCGGCGCGCGCACTGGTCTGCGTCAGCCGCGAGCTGTGTGCCGTCTGCGGCGAGTCCGAGCGTCGCTCGCCTTGCGCCGCTCACGGCCTCGCTCCGCAGACGACGTGTCCCGACGCTTCGTCGCGCGCACAGTTCGACCGCAGCACGCTGCCGCGGAGCTCGACCTCGACACCCGCGTCGGGCCGGTTGGGCCAGGCGTACCGTCCGAGCGGGAACAGCACATCGCCGTCATCGAGCACGACCTGTGCCTGCTGCTGGGGCCACGGGGCCACGCGCTGCACGTCGGCCAGGCTCGACGTGACGGCGTCAGCCAACGCGCGGCGCTGCACTGGAGCATCGGCGCGCAACGCGAAGACGGCGATCCCTCCCGGAACCGAGGCGACCAGGAGCGCGGCGAGCAGTGCCGGTTTGAACCGCTTCGTTCGCAACACGATCAGCGACGCGAGGAAGACCACCGCTCCCAGGGCCAGCGACAACGCCGCGTCGGGGAAGTGCTGCCGGGGCGCTCCGCCGACACTGTTCGCGCCATCAATCACGATCGACTCATGCGTCGACAGGGTGAAATGTGGGGACTCGTCGGCCACGCCTGCGCTGTAGCAGGGGAAGACGGGTGCGCGAAGTCGGGGGACGGGTTACGCGTTGGAGGGTGCGTTGGTCGTTGATCGTCACGCTGTTGGCCCTCTCGTGCGGAGTCCGATCGCGCGCGCGTGGCGGCGATATCGACGTGCTGGTGATCGCCCCGCACCCCGATGACGAAGTGTTGATGGCGGGTGGCGTGATGGCCCAGGCGGTGCGCCGCGGCGAACGCGTGGCCGTGGTGCTGCTGACCAACGGAGACCTGTCGTGTCAGCGCGACGGCAGCGTGCGTCAGGCCGAGACGATCGACGCGCTCGCCGATATCGGGGTGAGCGAAGAGAACGTGCGCTTCCTCGGGTACCCCGACGGTCACCTCGGCTCGCTCTCGAAGACGCCCCTCGAGGTCGAGCGCCTCGGGCCCGACGGTCGGTGCGGTCGGGCGACGACGACCTGGGCCACGCGAGGCAAGCCGCGAACCGGTGCCGCGCCGCCGCTCACCTCGACCTCGCTCACCGACGATCTCACCGCGGTCCTCGCCGAGCTGCGGCCACGAGACGTCTACGTCACGCACGGCGTCGACCTGCACCACGACCACGCAATGACGTACGTCTTCTTCCGCCGCGCGCTCGACCGCCTCGACGTCGCGCCCCGCCGTGTGCACCGCAGCGTCATTCATGCACGCGGGTGTTGGCCTGCCGTCGATTGTGAGCGGCCGCTTCAACCCGACGACCCGACTCCGCCGCTCCCCAACGGCCCCGTGCCCGATGAGCGCGTCGCCATCGATGCCGAGCGCAAGCTGTCGTGGATTGGCCGCTACCGCTCGCAGCTCGACGGCCCCCTCGAGCAGGACTGGCTGGCCAGCTTCGCGCGTGAAGACGAGGTGTTCTTCACCGAGACCTACGTCCGAGCCGGTACACGCTGGGCGTCACGACGACCCGACACTCGCGAGAAGGACGTCGTCTTCGAGGAAGGCTTCGCTGGTGCGCGGACGAGCGGCAAGTGAGTCACCGCGCGCTGCGCGGGCCGGCGGCGCCGTCTGCACAGCGCATCACCTGCTGCAGCGTCGCGGTGATGGGAATCAGTCGCGGCGTCACCCGGTAGCGATCGGCGCGCGTCTTCAAGAACACCGAGTCTTCGTACCCGCCGAGGCGCTCGCCGCGTTCGTCGACCGCGAAGAGCTCGCTCACGCCGTTGATGGAGATGAGCGACGCGCCACCACCTGCGTCGAACCACGGGCTGGTCAGCTGCCCGCCGAGTGTGTGCCACCGCAGGTCCGCCGGGAGCGCCTTCAGGTTCGGTTGCGCTGACAGCAGCGCGAGCAGGAGCGTCGGCACGTCGTTGAGCGACACCGGCCCCGAGTCGAGCTGCTGCTGCGCGTCGGCGATCGCCGCATCGAACGCTTCAGGAGCCGCCAGCCGCGCCCGGAACGCCGGCGGGACGATCACCGCGAACGGCACCTGCGACTTCTGCGCGTCGGTCTCGGTCGCTTCAGCGCCCCACACGTACGCGTGGCCCGTGGAGTGATCGGCCATGAGAATGACGATCGACCGCTCCGCGATGCCCGCCGCGTCGAGCTGTGAGACGAGCCGCTCCACGGCCGCGTCGGTGTACGAGAACGCGACCAGGCGCTTCTGATCGTCTGCGTCGGCGTGATGTGGCGTCGTCTTCAGCGCCGCGTCGATGCGTGTGGGGATCTCGGCGGGCAAATCCTCCGGCGTGGTGAACGGCGAGTGGTTCGACAGCGACATCAGCAGCGCGAACTGCGGCGCGTTGGTCGTCTTCAGCTCCTCGGCCACCCGCTTCACGCCGAAGTCGAAGACCGCGAAGTCGGTGATGCCGTCCCACGTGCCCTTCGGGAGCTCCTTCGGCAGCTCGACCTGCGAGACCTGCTCGACGTAGCGGTGCTTCTCGAAGAAGTGGTGCATCTCGTCGAAGGTCGCGTCGCTGCCGTAGAAGAACGAGTGCCGGAAGCCGGCGTCCGCGAGCACGTCTGACGTGCACCGCATCGGGAACGGCTGCAGATCGCGGATGAAGGCGAGGTTGTAGGGCAGGGTGCCGAGCCCGCACGTCATGGCGCCGAGGTTGTGCGCCGTTCGCACGCCGGCCTGAATCATCGTGCGGCTCGTCAGCACACCTTCGCCGCGCTTCGCCGAACGTTCGTAGAGGGCCGTCGTGAACGGCGCGAGCGCGCGCGGGGCCTTCGGGTTGAGCGCGTGAACGTCGTCGGCCCGGAAGCCCTCGAGCGAGAGGAAGAACACGGCCAGCTTCGGGTCACCGTCGGTGAAGAGCGCGCGCGAGACGCCCTCGAACGACTTCACCAACGCCGTGCCGCGCGGGTTTCGGGTCTCAGGCTCCCGGTCGCGATCGAGCGGCCTGGCGAACGGCATCGGAGCGCAGCCTCCGTCCATCGCGGGCCAACCGGCGAGCGTGGCGCCCTTCGCTGCCGAGTCGACTGGAAGCTCCGCGTCGAGGATGAGATCTCGCGCCGACGACGGCCCCCGGTGCTGCATGAGATCGACCGAGCTCTCGATGAGGCCGGTGAGCGGATCTCCCAGCGCCGCAGGGCTGAAGCGGTTCACCTGCGCGAGCGCGCTCTGGCCGAGCACCACGACCGCGGCGGTCGCGACGAGGCCGAGGCCATAGCCAGCGCTCCACGTGCGCCAGGGCACGGTGTCAGTCGGCCTTCGGCGCAGCGCCGCGATCAGCACCATCACCGCGAGGGCGACGCCGACGATCGCCGGCGTGCGAATACGGTCGTACCCGAGGAAGCCCACCATGCCCTCGATGAACGAGGCGTTGGTGCCACCTTCGGAGAGATCGAACACCGTCGGGAACGAGCCGCGCTCGCTCTTCACCTCCTGCGCGGTGACGGTGAGGACCCACAGCGCGAAGCCGAGCGGCAACGTCGCCACCAGCCCACCCCAGCGCTGCCAGCCGGGCCTTCGCAGCGGGCGAAGCAGGAGCGGCAACGCGAGGCCCAGCACCACCATGAACGGCGCGAGCACCAGCAGGCCCGCCGCGAGATCGAGCCAGGTGCCGGCGAGCACGCGCTCGAGACGGGTCGACCATGAGCCCCAGCCCTTCAACGCGCCGGCCAGCCGCGAGGGGAACGCCGCGACGCCCAACAACACGACCGCCCACACCGCCGCCGTCACGCCGCGTCGAATCGCGAGTCTGTCGAGCTGCGCGTCGCTCACTGATTCGTCACCTACCGTGTCCGGTGCCGGGCCGTCGAGCGGTGCGGCGCCCGGCCGGGGAGTTGCCACTCGCGCGCCTCCGCGTCAGTTCGCTTCCCCGGGCCCGTCGACGGGTGCTCCCTTCGTGGTACAGGCAGCCCCGTCATGAGCACCGAGCAGGACACAGAAATCGCCCGCCGCCGCACCTTCGCGATCATCTCGCACCCCGACGCGGGCAAGACGACGCTCACCGAGAAGCTGCTGCTGTACGGCGGCGCGATTCACCTCGCCGGCAGCGTGAAGGCCCGCCGCGCCAAGCGCTACGCGACGTCCGACTGGATGGCGATCGAGAAGGAGCGCGGCATCTCGGTCACCTCGTCGGTGCTGCAGTTCTTCTATCGCGACCACGCCGTCAACCTGCTCGACACGCCCGGCCACCAGGACTTCTCGGAAGACACCTACCGCACGCTCGCCGCCGCTGACGCCGCCGTGATGCTCATCGACGCGGCCAAGGGCGTCGAGCCGCAGACCATCAAGCTCTTCAAGGTGTGCCGCCTGCGCGGCATTCCCATCTTCACCTTCGCCAACAAGCTCGACCGCTACGGCCTCTCACCGCTCGAGCTGATGGACCAGCTGGAGAAGGTGCTCGGCATTCGGGCGTACCCGATGAACTGGCCCATCGGCTCGGGGCCCGAGTTCCGCGGCGTGTATGATCGACGCACCAAGAACGTGCACGTCTTCACCGCCGAGGGAAAACACGGCGAGAGCGAGGTCGGCGAGAAGATCGTGCCGCTCGAGGGCGACGAGATCAAAGCCATCCTCACCGAGTCCGAGCTCGAGAAGCTCAACGAAGACATCGAGCTGCTCGACATCGGCGGTGACGAGTTCTCGCTCGACAAGGTGCTCTCGGGGCAGCTGTCGCCGATGTTCTTCGGCTCGGCCATGACGAACTTCGGCGTGCGGCCGTTCCTCGACGCGTTCCTCGAGATGGCGCCGCCGCCGAGCGGCCGTCAGGCGAGCACGGGCTTCATCGAGCCCACGAAAGAGAAGTTCTCGGGCTTCATCTTCAAGATTCAAGCGAACATGGACCCGGCGCACCGCGATCGCATCGCGTTCCTTCGCGTCGTCTCGGGCCACTACGTCAAGGGCATGAACGCGTTCCACACGCGGCTCGAGAAAGAGATTCGCCTCGCGAAGCCGTCGCAGTTCATGGCCTCGGAGCGCACCAGCATCGAAGACGCGTGGCCCGGTGACGTCATCGGCCTCTTCGACCCGGGCATCTTCCGCATCGGCGACACGCTGCTCGAGAAGGACAAGTTCGACTTCGAGTGCGTGCCCCGGTTCTCGCCCGAGCACTTCGCGATCATCCGCTCGAAGGACCCGCTGCGCCGCAAGCAGATGGAGAAGGGTCTCGAGCAGCTCGCCGAGGAGGGGACGATTCAGATCTTCCAGCAGCTGCAGATGGGCATGAAGGACCCGATCGTCGGCGTCGTCGGCCAGCTGCAGTTCGAGGTGCTCCAGTTCCGCATTCAGCACGAGTACGGCGCCGACATTCTCGTCGACAAGCTCGGGTATTCGATCGCGCGGTGGGTGGTGGCCGAGAAGTTCGACGCGAAGGCGTTCGATTGGGAAGGCAACCGGCAGACGGTGACCGATCGTGACGGGCTGCCGCTGGTGTTGTTCCGCGACGAGTGGGCGCTGCAGCACGCGCAGGACAAACACCCGGAGCTGACGTTCCAGGCGCACGCGCCGCAGCTGAAGGCGTCGAGCGTCATCGCCAGCGTGGGGTGAGTCGTCAGCTCGAGAGCGGCTCGAACGGCCAGCGGAAATCGGGCAACGGAGTGACGCGGCCCTCCGTCAGCGCCTCACCTGGCCTCAGCACGGTGACTGTTGCGTCGCCGCGCTTGCGGGCCGCGACCGCGCGCTCGGGGTACGGATCGGCGTCGGGGTTCTCTTCGTGCGACGACGCGCCCTCGACGGGAACGCCCGGGTAGCCGGGGTACTTCGGGCCCATGCCTTCTCTCCAGTACCAGGGCGCGCCACCGTCGGCGCACGGCACCAGCGTCTTCGCGCCGAGTCGCTTCGCGTACGCCAGCGCCTCGCTCGGGCCCGCCATGAGTTGCTGCGGCGTCGTCAACGCATCGAGCGGCACGTTCACCAGGTACGCGTCGAGCGTGGTGAAGCCGAAGAAGATGGGCTTGAGCCGGAAGCCGCGCACGCCGCAGAAGAGCACGTCGATCGGTCCACCGCGCGTCGCGAGGTCGCAGACGTCGCTCATGCGCCCGCGCACGTCGTCGCCGGAGTCCGCGAAGAACGCTGCAGAGGTGTTCGGACCGCGCACCGCCCAGGTCGTCCCCATGTTGAAGAGGTCGTCGTAGACGCCGTCGCCGTCGGTCGGCTGCTCTCCGTAGAAGGGCATCGCGTGCACCGAGAGGGCTCCGACCTTCCGGCTCGAGTACCAGCCCGGAGCGTGGACGTTGGTGAAGCCGAGCTGCTCGAGCCTCGCCACGCAGTCGGTCGAGAAGAGGCTCTCCTTCTCGACGGGCGGAACGAAGATGGCGGTGTCGCGCGGCAACGTCAGGAGCGAGCCGAGGTGGAAGTGATCGCCGTGCGAGTGCGTGATGCAGACAGCGTCGACCGCGCCGAGATCGCGCGCCTGCATCGGCGGGTAGCTCGGGAGATCGAACTGCGACATCGGCCGGAAGTACGGGTCGATGAGCACCGACGCGCCGCCATCACGAACGAGCGTGGTGTTGTGCCCGACGAAGGTGAAGCCGCTCGACGGCAACGTGGAGGCGCCGTCGTGACGCTCGAGCCAGCCAGCCGCCGAGAGCTCGTCGAGCAGCGTTCGGCAGACCGGGACACGGGAGAACAGTCGGCGCTCCGGTACCGACAGGCCACGGCCCAACGCTGCGCAAGCGTCGGCGATCGCGGGCCACTCGGCGGCGTTGACCTCGAGATCGAACCCCAGCTCACCGCGTCGCACGTGCAGCACACGGGGAGGGAAACGCGCCGGGTCGGGAAAACGCACGTCGTCGCGCAGGACGAGGCGCCCGTTCTTCCGCTTTCCTGTGGTGAGCCGCGCATACGCGGGCGTCGCCTCGAGCTGTTTGACGAGCGACCGCGCGCGCCGTGAGGCTTCGTGCTCTCCAAGTCGCTGCACCTCGCGCTTGAGCCAGCCATGCGCGTCACGCACGGCCCGCGACGCTGGGCCGAGAATCGAGCAGCCGAGATCTTCGTGATGGTCCGCCGCCGTCTTCGCTCGGCTGAGCACCGCGAGGCTGACGTCACGACGGAAGGTGAGCAGGGTCGCCACGTGCTCCCTATGCCCTGCCTGCGCCCGGGCGGCGCGACTTTCTGCCTCGCAAGTGACCGAATCACCTCGGGAATCGGAGCGGCGTAAGGAACCGGAGCGCTGAGCGGAAGAGCGGTGATGGCGCATCGTCTCCCGGCCTGGCTCGTCCTCGGTCTGCTCACTGCCTGCATGGGCGTGGCGGAGGATCCCATGCGTCCCGAGCTCCCCGCCGGGGTTTCCGACGCCGACGCAGGCCCCGGGCTCGCCGATGCCGGTCCGAGCGAGCTTGAAGATGCCGGCCAGAGCGTTCCTGACGCCGGGAGCACCATGCCCGACTCCGGAACCGACGCGGGTCCGGTCTCCGTTGACGCCGGGATCGACGCGGGGCCGCTCGTCCCCGATGCCGGCGATCGGATTCCCATCTTCGTCGCGCAGGGCATGGTCGGCCGAACCACCATCTCATGCGACGACGGCCGGACCTGGGTCGCCGACCGCGCGTGGGATCGCGAAGGTGACTCGCTCATCTGCGGCTCCACCACGCCGATCGAGTGCGACGTGAGCGGGAAGAGCTGCGGTCGTCGCTGGTACGACGGCAGCTGCTCGATGAGCTCGCCGTGCGACTGCGGCCACTCGCCGGGCTTCTCCAAAGGCGTCGCGTTCGACGGCACCACCTTCGTCGGCACGTGGGGCTGGGGCTTCCCGGGTTCGGTGCGCCGCTCCCGCAACGGCGTCGACTGGACCCGCAGCATCGAAGGTCACGCGGGCTTTGGCGGCATCGCGTATGGCGCCGGCGTGTTCGTGACCGGTGATCGGTCTCCGAAAGTGTCGCGCGACGGCGAGCGCTGGGACGCGGGCGGCCCCGCCAACTTCTCGGGCCCCAACGAGCCGATCATCTGGAGCGTTCGCCGCTTCGCGTTCGCGCCCTACGGGGCCACCGGCCGGTTCGTCGCCGTCGCCAGCGGGAACCGCGACCGTGACATTCTCATCAGCTCCGATCGCGGCCAGACCTGGTGGCGTCCCCGCACGCTCCCCGCCGACTGTGGAGGCGACGTCGGTGCGTACGGAGACATCGTCGGCGGCAACGGCGTCATCGTGATGGCGGGCTCGAATCGCACCATCTGTCGCTCGACGGACGGCGGCGAGACGTGGACGAGGACCACCATCGCCTCGGAGATCTATTCGAGCGGGCTGTGGACCGGCTCGCAGTTCTGGTTCTGGTCGCGCACCGCCCGCTGGAGCAGCCCCGATGGCCTCACCTGGACCTCGACGCCACTGACGCCGGCCGTCAGCCTCGGGCCCGTCGCCCGCTCACCAGACGGCACGCTGGTGGCGGTCGCCAACGTCTGGGAGGGCTACCGAACGCAGCGGTTCCTGCGCAGCACCGATGGCGTCAGCTGGCAGATCCTCCCGACGACGGCGTTCAACGGCTCGCACCCCATCTTCTTCATCACCTGGGGCCTGGCCGAGCGCAGCAGCCTCTGTCCCTGAGGTCTTGCGATTCGCGCGCGGCGTCGACTCTCACGGAGCGCGCAGGAAGTGCCGCAGCACGTCGAACAGCTCCTCGCGGCTCAAGCCCGCCTCGGTGGCGAAGTCGTTCGCGTGCGTCTGAGCCCACGCCTCGAGCACCGTGGAGGCCTCTTGGCGCTTCGCCTCCGACACGGTGACAGTGAATTGTGGCGTGCCCTCGGTGCCAAAGACGCTCGTCGTCATGCCGCTGCGGACGGCCGCGAACAGGCCGGCCTGGTGCAGCGTTCGGCTCAGTCGATCGGCGATGACGGCGTGCTCGGTCACCACCAGCGTCTCGGTGCGCTCGTCGACGCCGAGCGAAGGTCCTTCGCCGACGGTCTCTTCCGGAGCGCTCCCGTCGTCGTCGAACGGCGAGTCGAAGAGGGCGCGCGCCGCCTCGGCGTCTGCATCAGCCACCAGCACCTCGACGTCGGCGCCCGCGGGCCGCAGCTCGCAGGTGATGCCCGCGTCGGACAAGACGTTGCGCCAGTGTTCGGCCAGCTCGTCGGGCAGGGTCGCGACCACGGTCGTCATCGGGGCTCCTTGCTCGTCATGCGTCTCGGTGTAGCTTCACTGCCCGTTGCTCGTGAACCAGGAAGTCCTGGCGACCAGCATCACAGAAGCTCCACACCGCAGCTGCTGAGCCCCGATGGAAGACGCAGCCGAGCAGGCGGAACCGTTGAGCGCCGCAGCCGGACCGCTCGCCTGGCAGCTCATCGAGGCGCCTCGCTCGAGAACGCCCGCGCCTCGTCGGCCTTGCCGGCCAACTCGAGCAGGGTGCGCGCCTCGGTGCGAATCGTCTCGCGGTCTGCCGGGTCTGCGCCTCCCAGCGCCTGGGTCCACGCTGCAGTGGCCGCGCTGACGTCACCTGTCGTCAAGCAGACCTGCGCCAGCCGCCTCCACGCCGACACCCTGCGCGGCTCGAGCTCGAGCGCCTTCGTGAACGCCACCTTCGCCTCGGCTGCGGCACCCAGCTGCGCGCGGGCCACGCCGAGATACTCGTACGCCTCTGCGTCGGCTGGGTTCGCCGCGACGGCCTGGTCGAGCTTCGCGACCCCTTCAGCTGGAGCGCCTGCCGACACCAGCGCGCGGCCCAGCAGCCCGGCCAACGCCTTGCGGCTCGGGTCCGCCTGCTCGAGCGCCTTCACCTTCTCGAGCGCCTGCGCCGCCTGCCCGTGATCGAGGTCCCACCGCGCGGCGTACTCGAGGTCTTCCCGTCGCTTCGTCTCGGCGGCCTCGCGGCTCGACGTGTACAGGAAGGCGCCGCCAGCCCCCACGACGAGGAGCACGGCGCCCACCAGCACCGGGGTGCGTCTCACGGCTGCCAGCGCCGGCGACGGAGCGCCAGCATCGCCAGCGCCAGCGGCACCAGCGACAACCCCGTCGAGGAGCACCCGCCACCCTTCACGCTGACGCCATCGACGAAGCCGTCGCCGTTGATGTCGGTGTCGCAGGTGTCTCCCACGCCGTCGCCGTCGGTGTCCTTCTGGTCGAAGTTGGCGACCGTCGGGCAGTTGTCGTCGGCGTTGCGCACGCCGTCGCCGTCGAGGTCGGCGCTGCAGGCGTCACCCACCCCGTCGCCGTCGGTGTCGCGCTGGTCGGTGTTGCCCACCAGCCGGCAGTTGTCGGTGCGGTCGGCGACCGTGTCGGCGTCGCTGTCGGTGTCGCGCAGGTCGGGCACCCCGTCCATGTCGGTGTCGACCGGGCGCACCATCGGGTCGAGGCGGCCGGCCTCGAGCGCGTCGGAGAAGCCGTCGCCGTCGGAGTCGCTGTCGCGCACGTCGGGCGTGCCGTCCATGTCGGTGTCGATGGGCGGCGTCGCCAGGTCTGCGTCGCCCGCTTCGTCGGCGTCGAGCACCGTGTCTCCATCGGCGTCGGTGTCGCGGAAGTCGGCGACGCCGTCGCGGTCGGTGTCGAGCGGCGTCATGCCCGTGCCCGCTTCGTTCGCGTCACCCACCGTGTCGGCGTCGGAGTCGAGGTCGAGGAAGTCGGGCGTGCCGTCGCGGTCGGTGTCGACCGGCGTCGTGGCGGGGCTGGCATCACCGGCTTCGACGGCGTCGCTCAAGCCGTCTCCGTCGGAGTCGGTGTCGAGGTAGTTGGGCGTGCCGTCACCGTCGGTGTCCTGGTAGCCGTCTTCCACGTCACGAATGGTGTCGCCGTCGCTGTCTTGCAGGGGGCGATCGTCGGCCTTGAGGAGCGGGTCGGTCTCTCCGGTGTCGACGCGGCCGTTGCGGTTGGCGTCTTCGGCGCCGTCGCCCATGCCGCCCTGGTCGGTGTCGGCCACCAGCACGAGGGTGCGCGTGGCCGGGTTGGCGTCGGCGATGAAGAAGTTCCTTGTCGTGTCGGTCGCCGCCGGAGCGGTCGCGACGCCCGCCTCGGTGCCGTCGAACAGCCGGTCGCCGTCGCTGTCAGGGTCGTTGATGTTGGGCACGCCATCGTTGTCGGCGTCGAGCGCGTAGTTCGACTCGAGGCCGTCGAGCAGGCCGTCGTCGTCGGAGTCGGCGTCGGTCGGGTTCGACTGAACGCGCGTCTCGGCAGCGTCTGGAATGCCGTCGGCATCGGCGTCGGCGATGGTGAGGGTGCTGTCGTCTGCCGCCAGGAGCGGGTTGCCCTCGCCAGGGTCGACCCGGCCGTTGAGGTTGATGTCTTCGAAGCCGTCCTTCTTGCCGCCGCGATCGCTGTCAGCCGAGAGCGGGCTGGTGCGCGTGGTGGTGTCGGCGTCGGGCGCGAAGGCCCTCCTGTTCTCGTTGGTGTCGATGCTGGGCATGGTGACGCCTGCCTCGGTGCCGTCGAAGAGGCCGTCGTCGTCGCTGTCGGCGTCGAGCGCGTTGACGAGGCCGTCGCCGTCGGTGTCGTCCGAGAACTGCTGCTCGTCGCCGTCGATGACGCCGTCGTCGTCGCTGTCGCGGTCGCGCGGGTTGGTGCCGAGGAAGGCCTCCAGCGTGTCGGGCATGCGATCGCCGTCGGTGTCGAGGGCCACGACGAGATCGTCTGGAGCGTCGCCTGGGTTGCGCTCACCCTGGTCGGTGCGGCCGTTGAGGTTCAGGTCTTCGAAGCCATCGATCACGCCGCCGCGGTCGGTGTCGGCGCGCAGCACCGCGGTGCGGGTGCTCGGGTCGGCGTCGGCGATGAAACGGCGTCGCGCGAGGGCCGTGCCTGACGACGGGGTGGTGATGCCTGCTTCCGTGCCGTCGAAGAGACCGTCGTTGTCGGAGTCGGGGTCGAGGATGTTGGTGAGGAGCCCGTCACCGTCGGTGTTGGTGGTGGGGTTGGCTTCCTTGCCGTCGACCACGCCGTCGTCGTCGGCGTCGGCGTCGTCGATGGGCAGGCCACGCGAGAGCTCGTCGGCGTCAGAGAGGCCGTCGCCGTCGGTGTCGGTCTGGCTGGCGTCGTCGGCGGCGGCGTTCGGGTCGCCATCGCCCATGTCGACGCGGCCATTCTTGTTGAGGTCTTCCGTGCCATCGATGCGGCCAGCGCGATCGGTGTCTGCGCGGAGCACGTCGGTCGTCGTGAGCGGGTCGGCGTCGGCGATGAAGAGCCCCTTCGAGACGTCGGTGCCGGCGCTCGCAGTGCTGACGCCTGCTTCGGTGCCGTCGAACAGGCCGTCGTCGTCGGAGTCGGGGTCGAGCACGTTGACCAGGCCATCGCCGTCGGTGTCGGAGAGCGGGTCGCGCTCGTTGCCATCGGTGAGGCCGTCGTCGTCGGCGTCGACGTCATTCGGCGAGGGGTCGCCCGCGTTGCACATGCCGTCGCCGTCGTCGTCGGGGCCGTCGTTGGCGGGCTGCTGGTTGAAGGCCACGGCGCAGTCGTCACAGCCGTCGCCGTCGACGTCGCTGCACGAGGCCGGGTTGTTCGGGTTGCGGTCGGCGCCGTTCGCCACGCCGTCACCGTCGACGTCGAGCGTGTTGAGCACTCGCACGCGGGTCGCATCGACGGGCGCGGTCGTCGAGGGGTCGTCGGTCAACAGGAGCGAGAACGGCGGGTCGGCCGTCAGGCGCGCCTGCGTCACCACGCCGCCGTCGTTGGGAATACGCAGCGAGGTGCGGGCGGCGAGCGTCATCACCACGCTGCTGCAGGCCGTGCCGGCGCCACCGTCGGGGAGCGGCGGGCAGCCGGCGACCGTGCCGACGTCGAGCGTCAGCGCCGTCATCGTCTCGGCGAGCGCGCCCTGCGTGGCCGTGCCGGAGTCCGGGAGGTAGGTCGTCAGCGGCGCGAAGGGCACCTCGAGGCGAACGTTGGTGAGATCGCCCGCGCCCGTGTTCACCAGGCGCACCGTCCACCGCACGTCGTTGCCGGCCACCACCGAGGTCCCTGCGTCGATGGTGTTGCGGCCGATGAGGGTGAAGTCGAGGCGCGGGACGTTGGGCGTCACGAGGACCCGCGCGACGCCGTCGGGCACCGGGGTCGACTCGTCGACCGCCGCGTTGCCGTTGTTGTCGAACCTGTCGCTCTGCGGCGAGAGCGAGGTGCCCATCATCGCGGCGGTCAAATAGGTGCCCATGGTGGGGTCGAAGTTCACCGGCACGCCCTGAATGGTGCTGCTCGAGCGGAAGGCAGCGCGGAACTGCAGCTGCTCTGCCGGGTTGATGCAGCGGCCCGAGTTGAAGATGAACGTCGAGCCCGAGAGCACGCTGGCCTCAGGCGCGTCGTCGGTGCTGCCGTTGCCGTCGTTGTCGAGGCCGTCGGTCGCAGGGTTCTGCGCGAAGAAGCCCGCGGGCGTCGCCAGGGTCACGGGCACGTTGCAGGCGACCGAGGTCTGCTCCAGCCCGCCACCGTCAGCCTGGGAGTTGAGAGCGAGGTTCGAGAGCGTCGCCGTCAAGACGACGCCGGCGTCGGGGCTCGGCGCCGGGTTGTCGACTGCTGCGGTGAGGCGTGGGCGGGGCGCCGCGAGCAGCACGCCGAAGCTCGACGCCGTGGCGAGCTGCACCCCAGCGCTCTCCGTGACCGCGAGGATGGCCGCTGCGCTCGCGCTGTTGAGCGCCACGTTGCGTACGGTGACGAGCAGGTCCAGCGTGTTGTTCGAGAGGTTGTTGTCACCCGGCACCGAGACCGCTCCGAACGAGGCGATGACGGGCGAGCCTGCAGTGCCGGGGGGCGTCAGCGCCGCCGGGTTGGCGATCACCCCCGTGAAGCCCGGCGTCATGGTGTCGAGCTCGACGCGGCGCACGCCCAGCATCGCCGGCGGCGTGAAGCGGAAGGCGAGGCTCGGGTGGTTGCCCTCTGCGAGCGCGACGCGGAAGCGCAGCACGAGGTCTTCCGAGACAGAGAGCAGGTTGTCGGCGGTCGCCGGGTTCGTGCTGCTCACCAGCGCCCAGGTGCCCGGCGCCGAGGTCGCCATGCGGACGGGGCCCGTGGCCGTGACGCGGTAGTTGTTCAGCGTTCCGCCGGGGTCAGCGCCGTTGCCGGTGCGCTCGACCGACGTCGTCGAGAACGCGCTCACCGGCGTGCTCACGGTGCCCATGCGGCTCGTCCACGTCATCGTCGCCAGCGGCGCGAGTTGCTGGTTGTAGGTGACGTTCTGGCCGACGCGGGCCGCGAAGGTGAGGCCACACGAGCCGGCGTCGCCGAGCGCGAGCGTCGCGAACCCGACCGACAGGCCGGTGCCGACCAGGCTCTGGCTGGTGGGCGCAGGGCAGTTCGAGTCGAAGGCGACGCTGCCCGGTTCGGCCGTCAGCTGCACCGGCAGCGCGACCGACAGCGAGACGTCGTGCGGCGCCGAGTTGTTCGCGCCGCCCGCGACCCGCAACGGCACGGAGATGAGGACGAGATCGTTCGAGTCGATCTCGCTCCCGCCGTCGCTGAGGGCGCCGCCGTCGGTCGTGACCCCGGCGAACGCCATCGCGGGCTCGAGCAGGCGAACCCGCGAGCCCGCGTCAGTCGTCGACGTGGCGCCGGCGAAGCTCGTGTTGAGGTTCAGGTTCGAGGTGCCACCCGTGGCGCTGGCGACGTTGTTCACCACCACCGTGGTGTTGAACGAGAGCAGCTCGGGCGTGCTGATGTCGGTGTCGGCGTTCGAGACGGCCGAGAAGACGAAGGTGACGTCGCGGCCCTCGTTGGTCACCATCGGCGTGGGCAGCGTGCACGCGGCGCCGCCGCAGGTGATGCCGGCTGCGGCAGAGAGCCCCGAGGCCGAGACGAACGCGAGCTGAGACGGCAGCGACAACGTCACCGGCAACGAGGCGACGGTCGAGCCGTTGGGGACGACCCCGCTGACGACGTAGGTGAAGGTCTCGCCGATGGTGGCGGCGGTGTCGGGCACCGACAGCACGACCGCGGCCGACGCCGCGCGGGTCGAAATGGTGACGCCCTCGGCCGTGGTGGCCACGTTGCCGACGAAGTTGGGGCCCGCGGCGGCCGAGGCGAAGCGCTCCACCTGGCCGGTCGCGACGAGATCGAACCGGGGCGCCAGGTTCACGCCAACCGTGAGCCGCGCCACGACGACGCGCAGGTTGAGGCCCGTGGTGGGGCTCGAGGCGTCGAGGGGGTCGGTGAAGTCGAGGCCGGCGCCGAAGAGATCGCCCGAGGTGGGCGTGGCCGTGCCGACGCCGTCGACCGCCGAGACGAGCGCGCCAGTGAGGCCAGCCGGCAGCGCGAGCTTCACCCGAACGTCGCGCGCCGCGAGCGTGCCGCGGTTCTCGACGATGAGGCGCACGTCGACCGTTCCTTGCGCGTGAATCGCAGAGACGTTCGAGTTGTTGACCGTACCGAGGGTGGTGGAGGTCAGCGGGCTCGGCAGCGTCACCGTGGCGGCGGGCGCGAACACGGCATCGGTGGTGCTCGAGGCGAACGCGCTGGCGATGGTGCGCAGGCTGGGGGCCTGCACCGTGAGCGCCGGGTTCGCCGTGCGCAGGTACGTCTGCAGGGTGCCCGTGTGGTTCGAGGCCACCGGCGTGACGACGACGAAGCCGTCATCGATGGGGTTGGCGGTCGCGGTGACGTCGACGTCGACCTCGACCGTGATGGGCGGCGTGCCTCCCGAGATGCGGGGGAAGGTGAGCGTGACCGAGTTGGCCGCAGCGTTGGTTGACACGGTGACGCCGGTGGGCAGGCCGGTGGTCGCGTTGGGGCTGTACCGAACCAGGGCGCCGCCGAAGGTCGTGCTGGCGAGGGCGCTGACGTCGAAGAGGGGCGCCGGAAGAATGAGGGAGATCGCCTCTCCGTCGTGGTCGCCCGACACCAGCGTCGAGGTGACGCGGAAGGTGACGACGTCTCCGGCCTTCACCGTCGTCGTCGGCGTGCCGCTGATGAGCGTGGCCGTGCTCAGGGTGGCCTGGGCGACGATGGGCGTGGCGTCGGTGCCGCTCGCGGCTTCCGTCTGCGTGCGGCTCGCGGCCGCCGTCGTCGTCGAGACGAGGGAGTGAACGGTGGGCAGCCGGTCGCCTCCGAAGAGCGGGCCGGCGCTCGGGTACGACTCGTCGACCGTGACCGAGAACGTGTTGGTGCGGCTCGCGGGGAGCATGTCGGCCATGGCGACCTGCGCCAGCGCGCCCACGGGGAAGGTCAAGACGTTGCCGGCCACCACTGGAGTCAGCGGCGTCGACGACGCGGCGACGTACGAGAGACCCGGGGCGAGCGTGGTGGTGACGTCGTTGGCGGTGGTGCCGAAGAAGTCAGACTGCTCGATGACCTGGGTGACGGTGATCGTCGCGCCCGGAACCGGAGCAACCGTGCTCATCGTCTCGCGCACCAGCACGGCGTGGCCACGGAGCGCGGCCTGTCCCGTCACTGGCGTGGTGAGGCCGCTTCCCGAGAGCGTCAGCTGCGGCGCCACGGTGATGGGCGTCAGCGTCGTCGGGTTGATGGCGGGGGCTCCACCGGTGCGGTTCTGCGAGATGAAGCCGCGCACCCGAATGGTGCGATCGACACCGGCGGCGCCGGCGATGGTGGCGTACATCACGGTCACGGTGCCGCCCGGGGCCGAGGCTGGAGCGGTCGGGATGCTGGTGACGGTGCCGCCGGTGGCGGTCGCCGAGACGAGCTGGAACGCGTCGGGGAGGGTGATGACGGCGCTGGCGGCGGTGATGGACGTGCCGACCATCGCGTCGAGGTCGTAGACGGCCTCGACGAGCGTGCGCGGGCCCGTGACGGCGTCAGTGACGACGCCAGCAGGGCTGACGCGCTCGAAGCGGCCGATGACGAGCGCGCCGACCGGCGTCACCTGGAAGACGGTCTGATCGTTCGCGTTCAAGATGAGGTCGCTGCGCACGGGCGCGTCGGTCTGCGCGTCGTTGAGCGGGGTCGCGCCGTACGCAAACAGGCAGCTGGCGTTCACGGCGACCGCGGTGTCGAGCGTTGCCGTGGTCGCGCTGTTGAGGGTGAGCGTCACGCGCCGCGCGGGCGCTCCGGCGCCGACCTGGTTGAGGGGCAGCCGCAAAACGAGGTACCGCGCGCCCGCCGGCCCCTGCACCGTCTCGCCCGTCAGCGGGTTTACGAAGGGCAGCGTCGTGGTGTTGGCGAGGGTGGTGAGCGCCTGGCCGAGCGACGAGGCCGAGACGTACGACAGGCCCGCCGGCAGGAAGACCTCGATGGCCGGCGCGTAGCCCGCTGCGGTGCCGCCGTTGGTGACGTCGACATCGAGGGTGAAGGTCTGCCCGCGGACGACCGAGGCAGGGCCGCTCATCGCGCAGGTCGCGGTCGGTTGGGCCGCAGCGACGACGGGGAAGAGGGCGACGGTGGCCGACAGCAGCGCGGCGAGGACGTTGGAGTTCTTCATCATGGCAGTCATCCTTCTCACTCGTTCCCGTTGAGGCTGAAGACGACGCGGCGATTCTTGTCGCGGCCCGCCCTGGTCGTGTTGTCATCGACGGGCTTCGTGTCGCCATAGCCCTTCGACACGAGGCGGCCCTCGGCCACCTGGCCCTTCTCGACGAGGTACTTCTTCACGCTCGCGGCGCGGCGCTCCGAGAGCTCGAGGTTCTTCTTCGGGTCGCCCTGGTTGTCGGTGTGGCCTTCGACGCGCACCTTCTCGACCTCGGGGTGGGCGTTGAGCACGCGGCTGACGTTGTCGAGGAGCAGGTAGCTGCGGGTCTCGATGACGTCGCTGCCGACCTTGAAGAACACCGCGTCGAGGATCTCGAGCTTGTCCTTGCTGATGACGACGAGCTGCTTCGTCTTGCAGCCCTGGAACTTCGGGTCACCCTTCTCGGTGGGGCAGTTGTCGAGGCGGTCGACGACGGTGTCTCCATCGCTGTCTTTGTCGGGGCAGCCACGGTTCTCGACGACGCCCTTCTCGAGCGGGCACTTGTCGGCCGCGTCGGTGACGCCGTCGTCATCGTTGTCGGCGTCGGGGCACCCGTCCTCGTCCTGGAACGAGTCGAAGTCCTCTTTCTCCGTTGGGCACTTGTCGAGGCGGTCGACGATGCCATCGCCATCGCCATCGAGATCGGGGCAGCCCTCGAGCAGCTTCACGCCCTTCACCTTCGGGCACTTGTCGAGGCGGTCGACGATGCCGTCTTCGTCGGCGTCGCGGTCGGGGCAGCCGTCGAGCTCCTTGATGCCCTTCTCGGTGGGGCACTTGTCGAGGCGGTCGACGAAGGTGTCGTTGTCGGTGTCCTTGTCGGGGCAGCCTTTGTTCTCGGCGATGCCGGCGACCTCGAGGCACGCGTCCTGCTCGTCGATGACGCCGTCTTTATCGGTGTCCTTCGGGCCCTTGCGATCGTCCCACTGGCCATAGCGCACGCCCGCGAAGACACGCCCGTCAGGCGTGGACCAGCCCGAGAGCAGGCCAACGCCACCGCCGAGGAACACCTGGAAGCGCTCGGCGAACGTGTACGCAGCCATCAGGCGCAGCTCCATGCCGCGCTGGTTGAGCGTGTAGGTCGTCGCGGTGACACCGGTGAACATGAAGAGCGAGGCGTCGAGCTCGAGGGGCAGGCCGTTGCCCTTGTCGTCCTGGAAGCGGTAGCCGGCGCCGAGCCGGGCGGTGAGATCGCTGCCCACGACGTCGTCGATGAAATTGACCTGGCCCCGCACCACGCCGCCGACGTTCACGGCTGCGCGCAGCTGGCCGAAGGCGCGCGAGGCGATGACCTCGGGCTGGAAGGTGACGGTGGGCTCTCCGCGGTAGTTCGACTGGCCGCCGGTGGGGAAGGTGAGCGAGGGCATGAGCGCGAGATCGAAGCCCATGTCTTCCTGGCTGAAGAGCCGCAGCTTCGGCTGCAGGCGAAGGTCGCCGAGCCCACCCTGCAGCGCCGAGAGCGACGTCACGGTGCCGCCCATGATGGACGGTTCGCGAGACTGGGTGAGCACGAGGGGAAGCTCGAGCCCGACCTCGAGCCAGCCGAGCAAGCCCAGCGTGCCGAAGAGCGAGCCGCCGAGGCGTGAGCCGATCAGCGACCCGACCCGCTGGTTGTCCGAGATGCGGTACAGCACCAGGTTGTTCGCCGAATAATTGAGGAACAGGCCCGCGTCCCAGTTCAGGTGCGGCGCCGGGCTGCCCCACTCGACGTCGATGAGGCCGGAGCGGCTCAACGACATGCGAAACCGGTCGCCGGGGAAGTTCCCCTTCTCCTGCGCGAGCGAGCCAGTGGCGGCCAACGTCGACAACACGAAGGCGAGCCGCAATGAACGGGTGGGGGCTTTCACGGTCAGAGGCTCCTTGGGGGGGCGAAGGCCGGGTCGTTCTGTTCATTTCGTGCTCGAAAGTCCACCCGATTTCGCCAACGAATTCAGGGGTCCATCGGCGTGTGTCGGCTTGCATCCTACCGGGGTGGCCGCTACTCGACTCGCGTGACGGCTCCCCCCGATGACGACGTGCCGTATTGGGTGCTGGTGAGCGTGCTCACCTCGACCGTCCCGCTCGAGCAGGGGCTGGCGCTGGCGCTCCATCGGGTCGCGCTCGATTTGTTCAAGACGGGCACCGGCGTCGGCCACGTCGATCACGAGCTGGCGCATGGCCAGGTGACGAACTTGAAGAAAGAGGCGCTCCTCGGAACGGTCGGAGGGCCGGTCTTCGAGGCGGCGCTCGACACCGAGCGTGGGGCCGGCCTGGTGCGCTTCATCCTGACTCGTCAAGGCATCGAGCTGTTCGATGCGCGAGAAGCCGCGACCCGTCGAGTCCCCGAGCTGTTGAATTGAATCGTCCGCGCCGTCCGTTGACTCCCTGACGCGTCGCGCTAACAGGAGCCCCATGTCCTTCACCGTCTTGCTGCTCGAGAAGATCCACGAAGTCGCAGAGACCCAGCTCAAAGAGGCCGGCTTCACCGTTCGCCGCGTCAACGCCGCGTTGAAGGAAGACGAGCTCATCAAGGAGCTCGCTGGCGTGAACCTGCTGGGCATTCGTTCGAAGACGAACGTGACGAAGAAGGTGCTCGAGTCGCCTCAGGCGAAAGACCTGATGGCCATCGGGGCGTTCTGCATCGGCACCAACCAGATCGCCCTCGCCGACGCGATGAGGCAGGGCATTTGCGTCTTCAACGCGCCGTTCTCGAACACCCGCAGCGTCGCCGAGCTGGTGATCGCCGAGATCGTGATGCTTTCGCGGCAGCTGGGCGATCGCGACATCGAGATGCACCAGGGCGTCTGGAAGAAGCTCGCGACGGGCGCGCACGAGGTTCGCGGCAAGACGCTCGGCATCGTCGGCTACGGGCACATCGGCAGTCAGGTCGGCGTGCTGTCGGAGTTCTTCGGCATGCGCGTGGTGTACTTCGACGTGGCGACCAAGCTGCCGCTGTCGAACAACTCGCCCTGCCGCACGCTCGACGAGGTGCTCAAGGTGTCCGACTTCGTCACGCTGCACGTGCCCGAGACGCCGCAGACGAAGGGCCTCATCGGCCGCGCGCAACTGCAGATGATGAAGAAAGAGGCCTGCCTCATCAACGCGAGCCGCGGCACGGTGGTCGATCTCGAGGCGCTGGCCGAGCTGATCAAGTCGGGCCACCTCGGCGGCGCCGCTGTCGACGTGTACCCCGACGAGCCGGAAGGCAACGAGTCGAAGGGCTTCACGACGCCGCTCCAGGGCGTGCCGAACGTCATCCTCACGCCGCACATCGGTGGCTCGACGCTCGAGGCGCAGGAATCGATTGGCCGCGAGGTCGCCACCAGCCTCATCAAGTACGTCTCGCTGGGCGCGTCGGCAGGCTCGGTGAACTTCCCGCAGGTCGAGCTGCCGCCAACTGAGGGCACCTTCCGCCTCATGCACGTGCACCAGAACGTGCCGGGCGTGTTGCGCGACGTGAACCGGCTCATTGGCGACACCGAGGCGAACATTCACGCGCAGCTGCTCTCGACGAACCCCGACATCGGCTACCTCGTGATGGACCTCGACAACGGCGTGACGGGCCAGGTGACCGAGCAGCTGCGCAAGCTGTCGACGACCATCAAGGCGCGCGCGCTGAGCTGACGAGCAGGGCTCCTCTGGAGCAGAGTGGGGAGCCTGATGCGCGTCTTCGCAGCCACTCTCGGCCTGGTCCTGCTCTCGGGTTGCGGGACGCGGGGCACCTGCACCCCGACGTCGTGTGCTCCAGGCTCGGTGTGTGATCCGCAGCAGTCGATCTGCGTCGAGGCCTCGGTGGATGCCGGCCGTGGGCGCGACGCTGGAGTGGTCTTCGATGCCGGTGTGGTCGTGGATGCGGGCGTGGCCATCGACGCAGGCGTCTCGGTGTGCGGCACGTGCGCGCTCTCGACGCCGGTCTGTGACGAAGCGAACCGGCGCTGTGTGCGGTGTACCTCCACCGTCGGCTGCTTCGGCGACACGCCGACGTGCGACCTCTCGTTCCAGGGCGGGCTGGGAAAATGCGACGTGTGCGTCGCCGACGGTGGCGGGTGTGGTGGCGCGACGCCTGTCTGCGACACGGTTCGCAGCCGTTGCGTCGGGTGTCTTCGCCACAGCGATTGCGCGAGCGGCGTCTGCAACTTCGGGAGCGACACGTGTTTCCTCGCCGGGCCTGATGGCGGCCTGCTCTTCGACGCCGGCATCGTGCCGCCGGTCGACGCCGGCATCGTCTCTCCCGATGGTGGTGGCCCGCTGTGCCCCGGCCCCCGTGACGGCGGGGTCGCGCCGTGCACGATGGAGTGCCCACAGGGCTTCTTCTGCTCCGGCAACGAGTGCATCTTGAATGGGCGGGGCGCCGATCTGCAGGTGACGCTGCGGTGGGACTCGACCGAGGATCTCGATCTGCACCTCGACGAGCCGTTGCCCGACGGCGGTGTGTGCGAGCTCTGGTACGGCGACCGGACTCCGGCGTGCGCGTCAGGCGCGCTCGACCTCGACTCGCAGGCCGGCTGCACGATGGACCTCGTGCTGATCGAGAACATCATCTACCCGACCGATGGCGGCGTACCGCCTTCCGGGACGTACGCCGTGCGCGTCGATCACTTCGCGAACTGCAGCTCGATCGTCTGGGTGCCGTTTCAGGTCGAGGTGCGCAAGGGCACGACGACGATGGGCCTGTGCGGCGTCTTCAAGTCGACGGACCCGGACTGGCGCAACGCCGGGGCCGCGGGGGCGGGTCGCCCGATCTTCACGTTCACGTACCCGTGACGCGTCAGAGCACCTTGCCGGGGTTGAGCAGGCCTTTGGGGTCGAACGTGCGCTTGAGCTCTCGCATCAAGGCGATCTCGATCGGGCTGCGCGAGTAGCCGAGGAAGTCGCGCTTCAAGAGCCCGATGCCGTGCTCGGCGCTGATGCTCCCGTGGTGGGCCTTCACCAGCTCGAAGATGTCGTCGTCACACGCGTGCGTGCGCTCGAGGAACGCGGCCTTCTCCATCGCCTCGGGCTTCATGATGTTCACGTGCAGGTTGCCGTCGCCGATGTGGCCGAAGAGGCAGAGCTCCCAGCCGGCGTAGTCCTTCGCGAGCCGCGCCTCGAGCTCGTCACAGAAGGCCTTCAGCCCCGACACCGGCAGCGAGATGTCGTTCTTGTGGGGCATGCCCGTGGCCGAGAGCGACTCCGAGATGCCCTCGCGCAGGCTCCACAGGAACTTCGCCTGGTCGGAGTCGGCCGCGAGCGTGCCGTCGTTCACCAGCCCACGCTCGAACAGCGAGCCGAGCCACCCATCGAGCGCGCCCGGCTTCGCGTTCTCGACCTCGAGCAGCACCGCGTGCGTCGTCGGCGCCTCGAACGGCGGGCGGATCTTCCGGTGTGACTCGAGGCGGCGGCTGCACTTGTCGGTGAAGAACTCGTACGCCATCACCGTGAACGGGCCTCTGCGCGCCTCGTCGAACAGCGTCAGCACGGCCTGCAGATCGTTCACCGCGAAGAGGAAGACGTCGACCTTCTCGGGCAGGCGGGTGAGCTTCAGCGTCGCCTCGGTGATGACGCCAAGAATGCCCTCGCTGCCGATGAAGAGCTGCCGCAGGTCGACGCCGGTGTTGTTCTTCTCGAGGGCGCCGTTCAGCTCGAGCACGTCGCCGTTCGGCGTCACCACCTGCAGCCCGAGCACCCAGTTGCGCGTGAGCCCGTAGCGGATGACGCGCACGCCGCCGGCGTTGGTGGCGATGTTGCCGCCGACCTGACTCGAGCCCTTCGACGCGAAGTCGACTGGCCAGAAGAGCCCGTCTTTCGCGCAGTGGTGGTGGACGACCTCGGTGATGGCGCCGGCCTGAACGCGCACCGTCATGGCGAGCGTGTCGACGGGGTGGAGCGTGCGCATACGCTCCAGCGAGAGCACGACTTCTCCATTCGCGGCGACGGCGCCTCCCGAGAGCCCGGTGCGGCCACCGCTGGGCACGACCGCGACGCCGTGCGCGTTCGCGAGCTTGAGGAACCGGCTGACCTCGTCGGTGGTGCGCGGGCGCACGAGCAACGACGGCGCCGGCGTGAAGACCTTGGTCCAGTCTTTCCCGTAGGTGGCGAGGTCGGCCGGATCGGTCGAGGTGAAGTCGGCGGGGAAGTCAGAGGTCAGCGCGGCGCTGAAGGCGGTTGGCAACGGCATGGTGGTTAGAACTTGTAGATGACGAAGCCCTGGGGCGCGGGGTCCTTCTTGCGCAGCGGGTCGGGTTCGCCGGTGGGGTCGAACGGCACCAGGCTCGACTCTTTGGGCACCAGGCTGAGCCGACTTCCAGAGCCAGCATCGCCGGGGGCCTTCTGCACCTCGGCGCGCTCGAGCTCTTTCGCCACCTTCGAGAGCGACGCGTCGACGGAGCGCACCTTGTACCCGGTCTGCATCGAGGCGATCAGCGACGCCTTCGCCGCGTCGAGCTTCCCGCGCTTCGCCTCGATCAGCGCGAGGTTGTAGTGAACGCGGCCGCGGGTGCGCCACTCGCCTGGCGCCGTGGCGGTCTCGAGCGCCTTCTGGAAGAGCGGCGCAGCGGCGTCGACGTTGCCCTTGAGCCAGTGCGCCCAGCCCAGCCGGGCCAGCGCTTCGCCCTTCGCGTCTTTGAGCTCCGTCAGCGTGGCGATGGCGTCGTCGAGCTTGTTGGCGTCGATGTACCGGCTGCCGAGCTCGAGCCGCGCGGCGCGGCTGGTGGGAGCGAGCTCCAGGCCCTTCTTCGCCGCAGCGATCGCCTCGTCGTGCTTGTTCTGGCGCGCGAGCTCCTTGCTCAAGCGCCCATATGCGAACGGCGAGGTGGGGTTGAAGGTGAGGTACTCGGTCCACGACGCCTGCGAGCCGGCGTGATCGTTGAGCACGCTCTGGGTGTCGGCGAGGTAGCTGCGAACGATCAGCTCGCCCGGGTGCTTCTGCAGCACGACCTTCAAGCTCGCGAGGCCGTCTTCGTTCGACTGAAAGCGCGTCACCATCCAGAAGCGGGCGAGGGTGTACGGCTCGACCATGTCGTCGGTGTCGGCGAGCCCGTTGAGCGCCTTCGTCGCGCCGGCGGCGTCACCGATGATGGCGCGCGAGAGGGCGAGCACGGCGTTCGCGAAGCGCAGGGAAGGGTCGTTGACGAGCGCCTTCTCACACAGCGCCGAGGCGCCATCGAGCTCGTCCCCGTTCAGCACGGCCGGGTTGTCGATGCCGAGCGGCTGGCGAATCACGATCGCGTAGCACTGGGCCAGGGCCCGCAGCGCCTCGGGTGACTTCGACTCGGGCTGCGCCGACGGCTTCTTCGGGAGCGTCGCCTTCTCGGTCGCCAGCACGGCCTTCGCGACCGCCTCGCTGCCCTGGGTGAGCGCCTCGGGCCAGGTGATGGGCAGCTTCGCGGTGAACGGCGTCGTCTTCTTCGCGTCGATGATCGCGCCCGTCAGCGTCATGCCCTTCGCGTCGGAGGCGAGCTTCAGCGTGACGACCCGGTCGGCCCCGAGGAACTGACGGGCCTGCTTCGCCGTCGCTTCGTCCGAGAGCTGCGTCGCGGACAGCCCTTCCGCGTCGGCCATCGCCAGCACCTGCTTGACGTGGAGCTCCGAGAACTTGCCCGACTGCTCGATCAGCTCGCCCGCCCGCGCCTCGAGCATCATGCCGAAGCCGCGCAGGTCGTCATCGGCTGCTGACGGCGGCATCACCGCGAGGACGGGCCTGGCGGGCGCGGCGACGACGGCGGAGGCGCAGAGCGAGAGGAGCAGGGCAGGTCTCATGGCACCGCACTCTATCGACGATTCGGCTCTGCCTCCCGGCTTGATTGGAGTGCTACGCCTCGCGCGTATGGGAATCGTCTACACAGTCATGGCCGAATTCGACGACCTCGCGGTGGCGAGCGAGTGGGTGCACTGGCTGCAGAACGGCCACCTCGCCGAGGTGCTCCAGGGCGGCGCGACGCAGGCGATGATCGTGCGCGTCGAGCCGACCGACCGCCACCCGCTGCGCTTCGAGTCCCGCTACCGGTTCCCCTCGATGGCGGCCTTCATCGAGTACGAGACGAAGCACGCGCCGAAGCTGCGCGCCGAGGGGCTCGCGAAGTTTCCCGCGTCGCGTGGGGTGCGAATGACGCGTCAGCTCGCCGAGGTCCTCACGGAGCTGACCAGGCCGTGAACCGCCTCGGCCTCGTGCTCCTCGTCCTTGGGCTCACGGCCGAGGCGGCGCCGAAGAAGAAGGCCCCGGCGAAGCCGCCGCCGTCGAAGCCCGTCACGGTCTCGCTCGCCAGCGTCGTCGACGCCTCCAACACGCCCGGAGGGAAAGACGCCGGCGTGGCCGCGCTGAACGCTGCGCTCCTGAAGTGGAAGGTGACGATCGCGCCACCGGGAGAGAGCGAGGCGGCGGCGAAGAAGGCGCTGGACGCGAAAAAGGCCGTCGGCGTCGAGCTGTCGTTGACGTTGAAGGCGGGGAAGGGCGAGGCGCTCGATGCGTCGATGATCCTCTCCACGTACCCGGGCCACGTGCTCAAGGCCGAGTATCGGGCCGGCGGTGGAGGCGGTTCGCTGATCGAGCTGATTCCGCCAGTCGTCGACCAGCTCGTCGCCGACGTCGCGAAGGACGAGGGCTGGTCGCGCGCGCCCTGATGCACCGCGCTACCCCTTCGGCGTGGGGATCATCCCGCTCGTCGCTATGGTGCCCCGCTCATGGAGCACATCAGCGTCTTCGACATCTTCAAGATCGGCATCGGGCCCTCGAGCTCGCACACCGTCGGTCCCATGCGTGCGGCGCGTCGCTTCGCCGAGCGGCTGCGTGACGAAGGAGGGCTCGAGCGCGTTGCGCGGGTGAAGGTCGAGCTGTTCGGCTCGCTCGGGTTCACGGGAAAAGGTCACGGCAGCGACGTCGCCGTGATGCTCGGCCTCGAAGGCGAGGACCCCAAGACGGTCGACGTCGACGCGGTGCCGACGCGGGTGGCGGCCATCGGTGCGGCGCAGACGTTGAGGCTCCTCGGCCAGCACCCGGTGAAGTTCGGCGCCGATGCGATCACGTTTCATCGTCGCGAGAAGCTCCCGCTGCACCCCAACGGCATGCGCTACACCGCGTTCGCGATCGACGGCGCCGTCCTCTCGGAGCGCGTCTCGTACTCGGTTGGCGGCGGCTTCGTCGTCGACCACGAGGGCCACGCCGACACCGGACTCGCTGCGGACACCGTGACGATTCCGTATCCGTTCTCGACGGGGGACGACCTGCTGGTGCTCTCCGAGAAGTACGGCCTGAGCATCTCGACGCTCATGCTCGAGAACGAGAAGGCCTCGCGCTCCGAGGCCGAGGTGCGCGCCAGCGTGCTCGAGCTCGTCACGGCGATGGAGGCCTGCGTGAAGCGCGGCTGCGAGCGCGAAGGCGTGCTCCCTGGCGGCCTCAAGGTGAAGCGTCGCGCGGCGGCGTTGCATCGGCGGTTGCGCTCCGACCCTCGCGCGGGGACTGACCCGCTCATCGTGATGGACTGGGTCAACCTCTGGGCGCTGGCCGTGAACGAAGAGAACGCCGCTGGAGGTCGCGTGGTGACTGCGCCGACCAACGGCGCTGCCGGCATCATCCCTGCGGTGCTCACGTACTACCGGCGCCACGTTCCGAACGCCGACGACGACGGCGCGGTGCGCTTCCTCCTCACGGCCGCGGCCATCGGTGCGCTCTACAAGAAGAACGCGAGCATCTCGGGCGCCGAGGTCGGGTGTCAGGGCGAAGTGGGCGTCGCGTGCTCGATGGCCGCGGGTGCCCTCGTCGAGGTGATGGGCGGCACGCCGGAGCAGGTCGAGAACGCGGCGGAGATCGGCATGGAGCACAACCTCGGCCTCACCTGCGACCCCATCGGCGGCCTGGTGCAGGTGCCCTGCATCGAGCGCAACGCGATGGGCAGCGTCAAGGCCATCAACGCCGCGCGCCTGTCGCTGTCCGGAGACGGGAAGCACAAGGTCTCGCTCGACAAGGTCATCGCCACGATGTGGCAGACCGGCGCCGACATGTCGTCGAAGTACAAAGAGACCGCGCGTGGTGGTCTCGCGGTGAACATCATCGAGTGCTGAAGCCGCGGGCGCTCACGGCACTGCAGCGAGCGCGCTGGCCGGCTTGTACCGAGACCAACCCCGGCCTGCGATCTGCGTCAGCGGAATCGGCTTTGCGCCGCGCGCGCGCGTCACCTGCCGGGCGTTCCGCTGAACGACCCTGTCCTGCGCCCACTCGGCGATCGCCAGCTGCGCCTCGATGTGAATGTCGGTGAAGATCACGCTGACCTGCGTTCCAGCCGTGGCGCCCGTGCGGCCGAGCACGCGACCTGCTGCGACGATGGGCCCGTCGACGTTCGGCAGGTGAAAGCGCACCAGCACCGAGTCTCCCAGCGGAGGCGAGGTGGTGACGAAAGCCGCACCTTCGGGCGAGAGGTCGCCGAAGCACGAGCGCGAGCGGCCGCTCGGCTCCCGGACATCGAGGGCGATTTCGAAGCGCGGGTAGTCGCGGCGCTCCTCGCTGCGGCGGGTCTCGAACTGCACCGTGCGGTCTCCACGGCGATCGCGGTTTCGGCGTTCACGCATCATGTGCGACACGGTGCCACGGGTCTGTCGCCTCGCCAGTTTTCGGCCCTGGCCGATGATCAGCGCCGGCAAACCCCGCCACGGCCGGTTGCGTCAGTTGGCCTTCGACCGCCAGCGCGGACCCGGCCGCGGAGGCTTTTGACCTGCGCTCAAGAGGTGTATGGGCCGCCTCGGACGTTCGAGCGCAGGCGAGGAGATTCGATGGATATCCAGATTTCGAAGACCACCACGCCGAAGTCGAGGCCTCCCGAGAGCGAGCTGGGGTTCGGGCGCTTCTTCAGCGACCACCTCTTCGCGATGGATTTCTCTGCCGACAAGGGCTGGCACGACGCGCGAATCCAGCCCTACGGCCCGTTCCAGGTCGACCCGGCCGCCGGCGTCTTCCACTACGGCCAGGCGATGTTCGAAGGCTCGAAGGCCTTCTGTGGCGACGACGGCGTGCTGCGACTGTTCCGCCCGATGGCTCACGCCGAGCGCATGATGGCCGGAGCGCCGCGCCTCTGCATGCCGACCCCCTCGGCCGAGCAGATGGTCGAGGCGTGCAAGGCGCTGGTGCGCGTCGACGCCGACTGGGTGCCGAAGGCCTCGGGCACCTCGCTCTACCTGCGGCCCACGCTGATCGCGACCGAGGGCTTCCTCGGCGTTCGGCCGGCCAACGAGTACCGGTACTTCATCATCGCGTCGCCCGTCGGCAGCTACTACGGAGGCAGCGGCCTCAAGCCCGTGCGCATCTGGGTCGAGACCGTCGATGTCCGCGCGCCGCGTGGAGGGCTCGGAGCGGCCAAGGCCGGCGCCAACTACGCCGCCAGCCTGCACGCTGCGGTGAAGGCCAAGAAGGCCGGCTTCGACCAGGTGTTGTGGCTCGATGGCCAGACGCACGAGCTGGTGGAGGAGGTCGGCACGATGAACCTCTTCGCGCTCCTCGGGAACACGCTCATCACGCCGCCGCTGTCCGACTCCATCCTCGCGGGCGTGACGCGTGACTCGGTCATCACCCTCTCGAAGGACCTGGGCCTGACGGTGGAGCAGCGCGCGTTGTCGGTGAAGGAGCTGCGCGCGGCGCACGCGAAGGGCGAGCTGCGCGAGGTGTTCGGCACGGGCACCGCCGCCGTCGTCAGCCCCGTCGGAGAGCTGGCCTTCGCTGGTGAGACGCTACGCATCAACGACGGAGCACCCGGGGCTCTTGGCCTCAAGCTCTACGAGACGATCACCGGCATCCAGCGGGGCGCCTTGAAGGACGCCCACGGGTGGATGGTCACCGTCTGACGTCGTTTACTTCCTGACGGCGGTGACCAGCGCGTCGATGCTCTTCTTCGCGTCGCCGAAGAGCATGCGCGTGCCCTCGAGCGTGAAGAGCGGGTTCTCGACGCCGGCGTAGCCTGCCGCCATGCCGCGCTTGAGCACCACGGTGAGCTTCGACTTCCAGCACTCGAGCACTGGCATGCCGTAGATGCTGGAGCTGGGATCGGTCAGCGCGCCCGGGTTCACGATGTCGTTGGCGCCGATGACGAGCACCACGTCGGTCTGCGGGAAGTCGCCGTTGATGTGCTCCATCTCGAGCACGATGTCGTAGTGAACGCCCGCTTCGGCGAGCAGCACGTTCATGTGGCCGGGGAGGCGGCCGGCCACGGGGTGAATCGCGAAGCGCACGGTGACGCCGCGCTCCTTGAGGCTGCGGGTCAGCTCGTTCACCGCGCTCTGGGCGCGAGAGACGGCCATGCCGTAGCCAGGCACGATGATGACCTGCCGCGCCTGCATCAGCGCCTCGGCCACCTCGTCGGCCTTCATCTCGCGCACTTCTCCGGTGATCGCCGCGCTCGCCGACGAGGGCTTCGCGTCGCCGGTGCCGAAGCCGCCGAACACCACGCTCAAGATGGAGCGGTTCATCGCGCGGCACATGATGATCGACAGAATCGTGCCCGAGCTGCCGACGAGCGCGCCGGTGACGATGAGCAGATCGTTCGACAGCATGAAGCCGGCAGCCGCAGCCGCCCAGCCCGAGTAGCTGTTCAAGAGCGACACCACGACGGGCATGTCTGCGCCGCCGATGGCCATCACCAGGTGAATGCCGAGAAGCGACGCGAGCACGGTCATGCCCACCAGCAACCAGACGCCGTTGGGCGCGCCGCCCTGCACAAAAGGCACGGCCGCGCCGATGATGGCGGTCGCGACGAGGAAGTTGAGCCCATGACGGCCGGGGAGCAGCAGCGGCTTGCCCGAGATGCTGCCCTTGAGCTTGCCCCACGCGATGATCGAGCCGGTGAAGGTGATCGCGCCGACCGCGACGCCGATCCACACCTCGACCTCGTGGACGACCCTCGCCACCTCGTCGCTCGAGACGCCGTGCGGGTGCAGGTAGCTCGAGAAGCCGACCAGCACCGCCGCGAGGCCCACGAAGCTGTGCAGCACCGCGACGAGCTCGGGCATGCCCGTCATCTCGACGCGTCTGGCGAGCCCCGCTCCGATGAAGAAGCCGACGCCGATGGCGCCCCCGAGCATGGCGAGACCCACGCCGCGCAGGTGCAGCTCCGAGGCGGTGGGATCGTGCGCGCCCAGAATCCACGTCACCATGGCGACGGCGACCGCGACCGCCATGCCCACCATGCCCAGCTCGTTGCCTCGCGTCGCCGTGTCTTGCCGCGAGAGACCGGCGAGCGAACGAATGAAGAGCACGCCCGCCGACAGGTAGGCGACCACCAGGACGCCGTTCATCGGTGACCTCCCGACGACGACGGCGCCGAGTCACCACGCTGGAACATCTTCAACATGCGCTCGGTGACGAGGAAGCCGCCGGCGATGTTGATGGTGGCGAAGAAGACGGCGAGCACGCCCAGCACCGACGGTAGATCGACGCCGTCGCCGACCTGCAGCAGCCCGCCGACGATGATGATGCCCGAGATGGCGTTCGTCACGCTCATCAGCGGCGTGTGGAGCGCGGGCGTCACCGACCAGACGACCTGCCAGCCGATGAAGCAGGCCAGGACGAAGACGGTGGAGTGCTGCAGGAAGTCGGACGGCGCGAAGCGGCCGAGGCCGAAGAGGGCGCCGATCAACACCAGCCCCCCCACGGTGCTGCCCCAGGCGTTGCGGTTGGGCGCGTTGACGTTGGTCTGTGCCGGCTTCGCGTCGGGCGGCGGCACGTGCGCGACCACGGGCGCGGGGCTGGGCTCCTTCGCCGGGAGCGGCGGCAGCACCTCGCCCTGATGGAGGAGCAGCGCTGGCCGCACCACGTCGTTCTCGAGTGGGATCGACAGGGTGTCGCCCGTGCCGAGCTCTCCCGTGAGGTGCACCAGGTTCATCGCGAAGAAGCGGCTCGAGGTCGCCGCCATGCGGCTGGCGAGATCGACGAAGCCAAGAATCTTCACGCCGTTGTGCACCACGACTTCGCCGGGCCTGGTGAGCTCGCAGTTGCCGCCCTGCTCGGCGGCCATGTCGACGATGACGGAGCCGGGCTTGAGGGCCTCCACCACGTCTCGCGGCACCAGCGTCGGCGCCTTCGTGCCAGGCACCAGCGCGGTCGTGATGATGACGTCGACCTCTTTGGCCTGCGCCTTGAACAACGCCATCTCGGCGGCGATGAACTCGGGGCTCATCACCTTCGCGTAGCCACCCGTGCCCTCACCGCTCTCCTGCACCTTCACTTCGAGGAACTGGGCGCCGAGCGACTCGACCTGCTCACGCGCCGCAGCGCGGGTGTCGAAGGCGCGAACCTGCGCGCCGAGAGCACGGGCCGCACCGACCGCCGCGAGCCCGGCCACGCCAGCGCCGATGATCAGCACCTTCGCGGGAGGCGTCGAGCCGGCCGCAGTGACCTGCTGACCCATGAAGCCCTGCAGGTGCGCGGCGGCTTCGACGACGGCGCGATAGCCGGCGAGGTTGGCCTGCGACGACAGCACGTCCATCTTCTGGGCGCGGGTGACGCGGGGAATCCGCTCGAGCGCCAGCGCCGTGGCCTTCTTGGCCTTGAGCGCGTCGAGGAGCCCACCGTTCCGCTCGGGCTGCATCAACGAGACGACGAACGCGCCCTCTTTCAGCGAGGCGACCTCGTCGAGCGTCGGCGGACGCACCTTGTAGATGGTGTCGTAGTTCCAGACCGAGTCGACGATCGTCGCGCCTGCCTCGACGTACGACTGATCGGAATAGCCAGCGGCCTGACCGGCGCCTTGCTGGACGTGAACGACGAGACCGCGCTGAGCCAGCTTCTTCACCGATTCCGGCGTCGCTCCCACGCGTTGCTCGCTGGGAAGCGATTCCTTCGGCACTCCAATGATCGATGACACGGCGCGCACCATCGCCGACCACCGCCCACCTCACAAAGGAATCTTCTGGTCCCTCACGCTCCGGCTTCGCGAGGCCATCAGCGCTGGTTGGCGTACCTCAGAACGGCAGCCCCTTGCCCGAGAGCAGGTCGAGGCCCAGGCGGGCCAGCGCGAAGGGGAGCGCCATCGGGAGCGCCTGCATCACCAGCACCGCGCCGCCATGGGTCGCCAGCGCCCCCAGCGGGTGGTCGAACTTTCCCACCACGAAGCTCGTCACCGCCGCGAAGGCCGCGAACCACCCCCAGAAGAGCGCGACTGGCACGAAGCCCGACAGCACGAACACCGCCTTCAAGGTGAACAGCAGGCCCGCCACCAGCCAGACGCCGAGAATGCCGAGGTGCACCAGGTTCTTCATCGCCTTCATGTCGTTGCTCCCGTGTGTGGGCGGCGCTGCGCCCGTTGATGATGAGTGAACGCGAGAATCGTCAATCAGGTGCAGGACAAGAAATGAGCTCGTCGATTACCATTGGCTATCAATGAACCTGCAACGGCTCGAGGGCTTCTATTGGGTGGCGCGGCATCAGGGGTACGCGCGCGCGGCGAGGGCGTTTCCGTACCCGATCACCCAGCCGGGCGTGCACCAGCAGGTGCGCCGGCTGGAGGACGAGCTCGCCGTGAAGCTCTTCGAGCGCGTGGGGAAGGACAAGGTGGTGCTGACGCCGCGCGGCCAGCTGTTGTTCGACGGCTTCGCGCCGTTCTACGAGCAGCTCACCTCGCTCGAGGCGCGGGTGAAGGGTGGGGTGGTGGGCGGCACGCTCAAGCTCTTCGCTGCCGGCCACTTCCTGCGGCACCTGATGCCGGAGTGGCTGCGACGGCTGCAGTCGCGGCGGCCCGACATCACGGTGGCGCTCAGTGAGCTGCCGCACGCCGACCTGGGGTTGCTGCGGCGCGCCGAGGCCGATCTGATCGTCGACTGGTTGCCCGAGGTGCCGGCCGACGTCGAGGTGCGGGAGGTCGCGCGGACCGAAGCGTGGATCGTCGCGCCGGCGCACGGGCCGCATGCGCAGAAGGGCAGGCTGTCACTGCCAGCGCTCGCCCAGGTGCCGTTCATCGGGTACCACGCCGATCGTCAGCTGCGCTCGCTGCAGCTCTCGGCGCTCGAGGCGCATGGCATCACGCCGAAGGAGGCGTTCGGCGCCGACTCCTCGGACACGATTCTGGGGTTCGTCGCTGCGGGGCTCGGGTTCTCGCTGGTGCCGTCGTTGACGCCGACGGGACCGAAAGCGCCGGGGCTCATCGCCCAGAAGCTCGAGCGGCCGCTGGCGCGGTTCCCGATCTACGCGGTGTGGCGCCGGGCCCGCACGATGAACCCGCTCGTCGAGGCGGCGCTCGAGTGCGCGCCGAGCCCCTGAGGCCTGTGCATCGAGGGTCACGATTGGGGCGGTTTCCGACACAGGCGCGACCCCCGAGCCGCGGTGGAGGAGGTCCCGCGGATGGACGGCTACGGCAGCCAGGGAGCGCCGGCGTCGCGACCATCGGCTCGAGGCACCGCGTCAGCGACACAGCGCGCGCTCTGCTCGTCGCAGTGAAAGCCGGTCGTGCAGTCGATGCCGCAGCGGTTGGCCTCGATCGGGGCGTCGCCCTGGTTGGTCGTGACGCCACTGCCTGACGTGTACGGCCGCGCTGGCGTCCACGTGTTCTGCGCCGGCGCCATGAAGCGGCAGCCCACCATCAGGAGCGGCATCAACACGACTCGACGCATCACGCCTCCATCACGATCAACACCTGGCCGGCGGTCACCTGATCGCCCTCGCGTACCAGCACCTGCTTCACCACGCCGTCGTCGGGGCTCGTGGTGGTCTGCTCCATCTTCATCGCCTCGAGCACGAGCAGCGCCTGGCCGCGCTTCACGGTGTCTCCGTCCTTCACGTTCACCTTCACGACCTTGCCGGGCATCGGCGCGATGAAGCCGCCCTTGATCGCCTCGTCGCCAGCAGAAGGGAACGACGGCACCTCGCGGAGCACGACGTCGCCACGCGGCGTGTGCACGTGCGCCGTGTCGCCATCGACGACGACGCGCAGCCGGTGGACCACGCCGTCCGGGTCTTCGAGATCGAGGCACGGAGCGCAGCGTGATGCGATCCTCCAGTGTCCCTTCGACTCGCCGACGGTGACGAAGAACGAGTCACTCCCAAGGTCGCGGTAGCTGACGGTGAGCTCATCGGCGCCGCGTTTCCACTCGTGGCGTTGATCGCGGAAGCGGTTGTTGCGGAAGCCGGTGGTGACGGTGGGGAGGAAGTCGTCGTGCTCCCGGCGGGCAGCGAACGAGAACAGCGTCGCGGCGACGGCGGCCAGGCGATCGCGCTCGACCTCCACCGGCTCGGCGAGGCGCTCCATCTGCTCGGCGATGAGGCTGGTCGACAACGCGCCGCTCACCACCGCCGGGTGACGGAGCAGCCGGGCGAGGAAGCCCTTGTTGGTGGTGAGGCCGAGCACGCTGGAGTTGTCGAGCGACCGCGCGAGCGTGGCGAACGATTGCTCACGCGTCTCGGCGTGGACGATCAGCTTCGCGATCATCGGATCGTAGTGAGGCGACACTGCTCCGCCCGACTCGATGCCGGCGTCGACGGTGAGGCCACCGAACGGAGGCGTCCAGAAGTCGAGCACCGGGCCGATGCTGGGCAGGAACTGGTTGGCGGGATCCTCCGCGTACAGGCGCACCTGCACGGCGTGGCCGCGTTGCTTCACGTCGCCTTGAGAGAACGCGAGCCGCTCGCCGCGCGCGACGCGGATCTGCTGCTCGACGAGATCGAGGCCGGTGACCTGCTCCGTCACGCGGTGTTCGACCTGCAGGCGCGTGTTCATCTCGGAGAACGAGAAGCGGCCCGCCTCGTCCATGATGAACTCGACGGTGCCGGCGTTCGTGTAGTCGACGGCGCGGCCCACCTCGAGCGCGGCCTGGCAGAGCTGCTCTCGCAGCGCAGGCGTCAGGGCAGGGGAGGGCGTCTCTTCGACGACTTTCTGGTGACGACGCTGGAGCGAACACTCCCGCTCGAAGAGGTGCACCAGGTTGCCGTGGGTGTCGCCGAGCAGCTGCACCTCGAGGTGTCGTGGCCGCTCGAGGTACTTCTCGATGATGAGGGTCGGGTCTCCGAACGCGCTCTGGGCTTCTCTGCGGCCTGACTCGATGCACGCGTCGAGCTCGTCTGCGGCGCGCGCGATCTTCATGCCTTTGCCGCCACCACCGGCGCTCGGCTTGAAGATGACGGGGAGGCCGATCTCCAGCGCCTTCGCCTTGAGCACCGCCGTCGACTGATCGCCGCCATCGAAGCCGGGGAGCAGTGGGACGCCACGTTTCCCCACGAGCGCCTTCGCCTCACGCTTCAGCCCCATCGCGCGAATGGCCTTCGGCGTCGGGCCGATGAAGACGAGCCCTGCGTCGATGACGGCCTGCGCGAAGTCGGGGTTCTCGGAGAGGAAGCCGAAGCCCGGGTGAATCGCGTCGGCGCCGGTCTTCTTCGCAGCTGCGAGGATCGCGTCGACCTTCAGATACGAATCCTTCGCGGCGTTCGGGCCGATGCGCACGGCGGTGTCTGCGAAGCGCACTGCGGGCGCCGAGGCGTCGGTATCAGAGAAGACCGCGACGGACGACAGGCCCATGCGTCGCACGGTGCGCATGATGCGCAGGGCGATCTCTCCACGGTTGGCGACGAGGACTCGTTCGATGATTGGCATTGGAGAGTCTTTAGTGGCGGAAGACGCCGAAGCTGGTGGTGCCCTCGACGCGGCGCGAATACGCGGCCGAGAACGAGAGGGCGAGGGTGGCGCGCGTGTCGCGCATGTCGATGACGCCGTCGTCCCACAGGCGCGCGGTGGCGTAGAGCGCTCCTGACTGTTGATCGATCTGGTACTCGATCAGCTGCTTCATGCCCGTCAGCGTCTCTTCGTCGACGGTCTCTCCACGTTTGGCAGCGGCGTTGCGTTGAATGATGTCCAACACCCCGGCCATCTGCTTGCCGCCCATCACGGCAATTTTGTGGTTGGGATACGTGTAAAGAAAGCGTGGCTCGTACGCGCGGCCAGACATGGCGTAGTTGCCGGCGCCGTAGCTCGCTCCCATCATCACGGTGATCGCCGGCACGGTGGAGTTCGACACCGCGTTGATCAGCTTCGCGCCGTTCTTGATGATGCCGCCCTGCTCGTACGTGCTGCCGACCATGAAGCCGGTGATGTTCTGGAGGAACAACAGCGGCACGTTCGCCTGGTTGCACAGCTGAATGAACTGCGCGCCTTTGTTCGCCGACTCGGAGAAGAGGATGCCGTGGTTGGCAAGGATGCCGATGGGGAAGCCGTGCAGGTGGGCCCAGCCGCAGACGAGCGTGTTGCCGTAGCGCGGCTTGAACTCCGAGAAGCGGGAGCCGTCGACGATGCGGGCGATCACCTCACGTGGATCGAACGGCACGCGCGGGTCGGGGGAGACGATGGAGAGCAGCTCGTCGGCGTCGAAGCGCGGGGCCTCGATGGTTCGCGGAGCAGGAGCCGCCTCCTTCTTCCAGTCGAGGTGGGCGATGACCTCGCGGGCCAATCGCAGTGCATCGCGCTCGTTCTCGGCGAGAAAGTCAGACACGCCTGAGGTCTGGCTGTGCATCAACGCGCCGCCGAGCGTCTCGTCGTCGACGACTTCTCCGGTCGCCATCTTCACCAGCGGCGGCCCGCCCAGGTACACCTGCGCCTGGTTCTTCACGAAGATGGCGTAGTCGCTCATGCCCGGCACGTACGCGCCGCCGGCCGTCGACGAGCCGAACACGACGGTGATGCTGGGGCGCTTGAGCGCGCTCGAACGGCTCAGGTCGCGAAACCCCGCGCCGCCGGGGACGAAGATCTTGTCTTGATTTGGCAAGTCTGCGCCGGCCGACTCGGTGAGGTTGATGGAGGGCAGCCGGTTCGACTGCGCGACCTCGGCGAGGCGGCGTGACTTCACCACCGACAGCTCGCTCATCGCGCCGCCCTTGATGGTCGAGTCGTTGGCGACGATGAGACACTCGACGCCCGAGACGCGGCCGACGCCGCCGATGACCGACGCTCCCGTGGTGTGGTTCTCGACGCCGTGGCCGGCGAGGGGGCACAGCTCGAGGAAGTGCGAGTCGCGATCGAGCAGCAGCTCGACGCGTTCACGAGGGAGCAGCTTGCCGCGCGAGAGGTGCCTCTCGTTGTACTTAGGCCCGCCGCCCTCGAGGGACTTCGCGAGCGCCGCCGAGACGGGCTCCATCAGACCGAGGTTCTCGTCGCGGTTCTTCTTCGCGGCGTCGCTGCGGAGATCGAGGTGTGATCGCAGCACCGGGTACGGCTGCTCGTTGACGCGCATGGCGCCGAAGATTCGGAGTCTGCGGCGCCGAGTCAATCGAAATTGACTCGCGAATCAATTTGCGGCGTCTGCCTGGTGTTGGTGATTCGGAGAGACCAGCTCAATGGACCGTCACCGGCTCCTCGTCGAGGTGTCCCACCATGCGCGCCACTTTGCGCACGAACGACGGGTCGAACGGCTTCACCTCGTAGTCACAGGCTCCGAGCTCGAAGCAGCAGTGGCGAATGAACTGGTCCTCATTCGCCGAGAGCATGATCACCGGCACGTCGCGCGTCTGGGGGTTCTTCTTGAGCGCCGCGAGCAGGTCGCGCCCATCGAGGCTCTGGTGAATGTCGAGCACGATGAGATCGGGCCGCTCGGCTTGCGCCAGCTCAACCACGTTCGACTTCGTGTCGATGATCACGTCGATGCCAAACCGCCGGGCCTCGCGTTTCAACGCGTTCACCAGCAGCGGTTCATCATCTGAGACGAGGATCGTCGGGTTCCGCATGAAGCACCCCGGGGGAGGGAGGGACTGCTGGCTTCATGAGAGCAACGGGCAGACCACGCCGATCACCGGCACAAAGCGCCGGGTTGCAGGGTCTGGGTCAGGGGTGTTCGTACCTGTTGGGTCCCTCGCGACTCAGAACAGCGGCGCCTGCGGGCCTGGCACGATGTCCGCGATGTCCGGGTCAGGCTCGCCCGGCGCGCGGTCGGGGCGACCGGCCTTCTCGGCCTTGGTGCGCTCCTTCGCTTCCTTCTTCTTGCGCTGGTACTCGGCGCGCTCTTGTTCCTTCTGGCGCTTCGTTCGTCCGGGGAGCATGCGTCGTCACCTTTACCTGGCCCTTCGTAAGTGTTGCGCGCCCTGGGCCGTACCGGGCGTGCAGCAGCGCATAGCAGGGCCACGGCGTGACGGCTACAAGCGCCTGCCCATGAGCCCGGGTCCCGCCAGACGCGCCGTCGTGATCGATCGATTTTCTCCCGAGGCGAAGGCCTTGCGCGTGCACTTCGACGAGCGGTTCGAGAACCCCCGGGAGACGCGCGACGATCGCTTCGTGTGGGATCTATGGCACGTGCCGGGGCAGTACACGGCGCTCCGCACGCCGGCGTATCTGTACTTTCCGAAGAAGGCGTACGACGCGTTTCACCAGCGCCTCGTGTGGTGGGGCCGCAGGGTGCTCGGGTGTCACGACGTCTCTCCGCCGTGGATGAGCTGCTACGTCAACGGCTGCGAGCAGCGCCTGCATGGGGACCTGCCGCACGGTCAGTGGGCCTTCGTGTACTCGCTGACGCCGTGGGAGAAGCGCACGTTTCGAGGTGGAGAGACGCTGCTGCTGCGAGACGACGTCCTCGACTTCTGGAGCTCGTTTCAGTCGGTGCGCGCGCAGGAAGAACCCGAGATCGTCGAGGCCATCGAGCCGCGCTTCAATCGCTTGACCGTGTTCGATCCACGCTTGCCGCATGGCGTTCGGCGCGTCGACGGCTCCATGGATCCACGGGAAGGCCGGCTCGTCATCCACGGCTGGTTCGTGCAGCCCCGGCCGTTCGTCGAAGGCCCGCTGAAGACGTCGGAGCTGGCTGAAGGCATCGGCCTGGTGACCAACGCGATCGCCCCGACCCTGGAGGCGGGGTTGTCGATCGCCGGGCTGCTGAGCGTCGGCTTCGAGGTGACCGCCTCCGGAGCCGTGCGCCGCGTGCGCCTGTTGTCGGACACGACCCGGGTGATGGCCTCCGAGGAGCCGCACCGCAAGTCGCTGATCCGGCTGATCACCCGAACCATCGGCCAGCTGCGCTTCCCTGGCCGGAAAACCGGCTCCACGGTGACCCTGCCCCTCGTGTTCGAGCGGTAGTTCCGCGCGCTTGCCCACTGGTTTTCCCGGTGCTAGGGCCACCGTGCCGCACGAGAGGTCTCGTGAGGCATGAGCCCAATACACACACGCTCGCTGTCGAAGTCCGGGTGCTCCGGGAGGCCGGAGAAGGACATCGACATCGGTACCCAGCACGCGTGGCGGAACAACCCAACCGGTGTCGCGACCAGCGCACCACGAAAGAAGAGACGAACCGATGAGCGAAGAGACGCAGCAGCAAGCAGTTCCCGAGACTCAAGGCATGCCCGGCGCGACCGGCATCACGATGCGCCAGATGCTCGAGGCCGGAGTTCACTTCGGTCACCAGACCAAGCGCTGGAACCCCAAGATGAAGCCGTACATCTTCGGCGCTCGCAACGGCATCTACATCATCGACCTCCAGAAGACGGTCGGCCTCGCGCGCGCGGCCCTTCGCTTCGTCTCCGACCTCACGGCCCGCGGTGGCGCGGTGCTCTTCGTCGGCACCAAGAAGCAGGCCCAGGACGTCGTTCGCGAAGAGGGCGCTCGCGCCAACCAGTACTTCGTCACCAACCGCTGGCTGGGTGGCACGCTCACCAACTTCAAGACCATCAAGCAGGGCATCGACCGCCTCAAGGCGCTCGAGACGATGAAGGAAGACGGCACGTTCGACCGCCTCCCCAAGAAGGAAGTCGCGGGCCTCGAGCGTGAGCGCGAGAAGCTCGAGAAGAACCTGGGCGGCGTGAAGCAGCTGTCGCGTCTGCCGGGCGCGCTGTTCGTCATCGACCCCAAGAAGGAAGACATCGCTGTGCACGAGGCCAACCGCCTCGGCATTCCGGTGATCGGCCTCGTCGACACCAACTGTGATCCCGAGGGCATCGACTACGTCATCCCCGGCAACGACGACGCGATCCGCTCCATCAAGCTCTTCACGGGCAAGATCGCCGACGCCTGCATCGAAGGCGCCGCTCGCTACCGTGCCTCGGGCGCCGCTGAGCGTGACGCCGAAGAGAGCCGCCGCCGCTCCGAAGGCCGTGGTGGCCGTGACGACGACCGTGGTGGCGAGCGCCGCCGCGCCCCGCGCCGTGAAGGCCGTGGCCCCGTGGTCGAGATGAAGGGTGGCCCTGCCACCGCCGAGGGTGACGCTGCTCCGGCTGAGGGCGCTGGTGAGGCTGCCGCCGCTCCGGTCGCGCCTGTCGTTCCTGCGCCTGCTGCCGAGTGAGTTCGGCTCGATCACTTCACAAGGAATCACGACATGGCTGACATCAGTGCACAGATGGTGAGAGAGCTCCGCGAGAAGACCGGCGCGGGCATGATGGACTGCAAGAAGGCCCTCACGGAGACCGCCGGCGACTTCACCAAGGCCGAAGAGTGGCTCCGCAAGAAGGGCATCTCGAAGGCGGCGAGCAAGGGCGCGCGCGTGGCGGCTGAAGGCCTCGTGGCCCTCGAGGCGTCGAATGGCGGCAAGCTCGGCGTGATGGTCGAGCTCAACAGCGAGACCGACTTCGTCGCGCGCAACGAGGCGTTCGTGAAGCTGCTCAACGGCCTCGTCGCGCACGTCGCGCGTCACGCGCCGACCTCGCTCGAGAACCTGCACGAGCAGGCGTGGACCGATGGCAAGAAGGTGAAGGACGCCATCACCGAGCAGATCGCCACCATCGGCGAGAACATCTCGGTGCGCCGCTTCGAGCGCTTCGTCGTCGACGCCGGCAGCCTCGGCACGTACCTCCACGCCAACGGCCGCATCGCCGCCATGGTCGAGGTGCTCGGCAGCGACAAGCCCGAGGTCGCGGCCCTGGCGAAGGAGCTCGCCATGCAGGTCGCCGCGATGAACCCGAAGTACGTCAGCCGCGAGCAGGTGCCAGCCGAGGTGCTCGAGAAGGAGCGCGAGATCTACCGCGAAGAGATTCGCAACCCGCCGCCGCCCGCGCCCGGTGAGATCCGCAACCCGAACAAGAAGCCGCCCCCCGAAGAGCGCTGGCCGATGATCATCGAAGGCAAGCTCGGCAAGTTCTTCGAGAACGTCTGCCTGGTCGATCAGTTCTCGATCAAGGAAGACAAGAAGCGCGTGAAGGAGCTCGTGGCCGAGACCGGCACGGCTGTCGGCGCGACGTTGAGCGTCGGCCGCGTCGTTCGGTTCGAGGTCGGCGAAGGCATCGAGAAGAAGAAGGAAGACCTCGCCGCTGAGGTCGCCAAGACGATCGGCCAGGCCTGAGGTTTGAAGGCCAGCTGAACGATGAGACCCGGGGCTCCGTGAGTGATCGCGGGGCCTCGAGTCGTCTGGAGCCACTCTCGGATGGAGGTCGGTGTTGAGTGCCAGTCTCGAGCGGCAGTTCGTCGAATCGATCCGGCGGCACGAAGGAGCGCTCGAGGACCAGGGATTCGACGCCTACGCTCAGGGAATGCGCGCTCTGTTGGCAGAGATGCTCCCTCGCGCCAGGGCAAGGTCTGTCAAAGCCGAGATGCAGCGCCGCATCCTCGAGAAGATCTTTCTCATTGCCTGCACGACAGCTCAGCCGTTTGCCGTCATCGATTCGCTCCTGCTCGAGTTGGAGGACGTTGGATTTCTGAGCGTTGAGAGGAGGGTCAATGTGATGGGACTCCTCAGCTCGTGGCTGCGGAGCGCCACCGACCTCGAGGCCATGACTCGCAGCGAACACTTCATCGAGCAGACCGCGTCGCAAATGAAGGGACTTCGAAAGAGCAGACTGAAATCCGAGTGCGAGATCAGCGTCGACCTTGCGCGGGCGCGATTAGGCGCCTTTCGCGCCCGCTCAGGCGGCTGAGGTGCGTCCTGGCCCCTGCCGCAGATCGCTCGGCTCAACGGCGGCCTCGACGCCGGCACCTGATCACTTCGCGACGAGCGGACCGGCGGCGTCCCACTCGTGGCCTGTCATCACCGTCGTTCCCGGCAGCGCCTTCACGATCGACGCGAGCTGCGCGAGTGAGGCCTGGTTCGCGGGGTGATCGCCGGTGAACTCGCCCGGCTCGACCTGATTCTCCCAGCCCCAGCGCGTGTGGCAGGTGTCGCCCGTGAAGAGCACCGGGCCCTTCTCGGTGTTCGCGATGAAGGCCAGGCTGCCCGGCGTGTGGCCCGTTGCCGAGAGGACCCAGAACGAGCCGTCGCCGAAGAAGTCGATGGCCTGCTTCACCTCGCCGATCGCCACGCCCTTCGTCACGTCGAGCTCGGTCGTCGCGTTCTGGCCCGCGAACAAGCTGGAGTACGTGCCGCGCAAGAACGCGTTCTGGAACGACGACGGCGTCGTCTCATTCGGCCCCGTGTAGAGCGGCGTTCCCTTCGGCACGTCAGGCAGACCGAGCACATGGTCGAGGTGCAGGTGGGTGAAGAACACGCCCGCCAGCGGAGCCGGCTGCCGCGCCAGAATCGATGCGAGCGGCTCCTCAGGCTTCATCGCGACGAGGAAGGACGACACCGGCCAGCCGATGCCGCCGCCCGTGCCGTCCTTCAGGCCCTTCGAGATGCCGGTGTCGATGATGAACGTGCCGCGCGTCGGGTGACGAATCACGTGCACCGGCAAGACGATGTCCATCTCGTCTTTCGGTAGGTCCTTCGCTTCGGGGCGCTCGAGGTTGATGAGCCCTTTGCGCTCGACCTTCCACTTCGCTGACAGCACCGGCTCCCACTCGACGCGGGCCGGGCCGTTGAGCGCGTCGTTCCACGAGGTGGGCTGGCGCGGAGAGACGATGGTCTCGGCGCGGGTGGGGTGGGTGGTGAAGGTGCAGGCCGAGGAGGCGACGGCGAGGAAGACGAGGAGTCGGTTTGCGTTGGTCATGGGCGCACAGTACGCATTCATAAAAGGACGACAGCCGCCAATGATGAAGACCAGCCATCCATTTTCGAATGCCTCGTGGGACGACGTCCGGCTCTTCCTCGCGGCGCTCGAGCACGAGAGCTTCACCGTTGCCGCGAAGGCGCTCCGCATCGGGCAGGCGACGATGTCGCGCCGCATCGCTGCGCTGGAGGCCGAGGTCGGGCACCCGCTCTTCGATCGCAGCCGTGGCGGACTGACGCCGACGCACGCCGCGCTCCAACTCAGGCCCTGGGCTGAGGCGATGGGCGCCTCGATGCGTGACGCGGGAGCCGCGCTGGCTGGGCTCGAGTCAGCGCCTGAAGGCCGGGTTCGACTCACCTGCGCGCCCGGCGTCGCGGTCGACTTCGGGCCGCTCGTGCTCAAGCGCCTGCGCGTGAAGCACCCGAAGATCGTCGTCGAGCTGCTCGCCGACGTGCGCACGCGCGATCTCGTCGCGCACGAGGCCGACATCGCCCTCCGCAACGCCATGCCGACGAGCGGGCCGCTGGTGGCGAAGAAGCTCTTCGAGCTGCCGATCGGCCTCTACGCCGGCGCCGCCCTCGTGCGACGGCTCCCCGCTCGCCCCCGCCTCGACCAGGTGCCCCTCATCGACTGGAGCGCTGAGCTCGCCACGCTCTCGAACGCCCTGGCCGCGCTCCCGTGCCCGCGGGTGCTCGTCACCAACGACTTCCTCGTGATGTGCGCGGCCACCGAGGCTGGGCTGGGCGCGATGGTGACGACGTCAGCCCAGGCGGCCATTCGCGGCTTCGTGCGCGTCGACGCCCCATTTCCCGCCGTTCCTCCAGCGCCCGTCTTCGTCGTCACCCACCAGGCGCTCCGGCGCGTGCCTCGCGTGGCGGCGGTGCTCGACGTCCTCGACGAGGTCGCGCGCGACGTTGGTGGCCGGCTCAGCGTTTCTCGCTCCCCAAGCGCACGGCGGGGGACTACAAGCCCTTCTCCGCCATGAGCGCCTCCAAGAGCAGCACCGGCGGGTACAAACGTGTCCTGCTGAAGTTGTCCGGCGAAGCGCTGATGGGTGACGACAAGTACGGCATCAACCCTGAGGTGCTGACCGGCATCGCCCAGCAGGTGCTGAACCTCCAGAAGGCCGGGGTGCAGGTCGCGCTCGTCATCGGCGGCGGCAACATCTTCCGCGGGGTGCAGGGCGCCACGCGCGGCATGGACAGAGCGAGCGCCGACTACATGGGCATGCTCGCCACCTGCATCAACTCCCTCGCCATGCAGGACGCGCTCGAGCAGCTCGGTGGCCAGACGCGGGTGCTCTCGGCCATCAAGATGGAGCAGATCGCCGAGCCCTACATTCGCCGCCGCGCCGTGCGCCACCTCGAGAAGGAGCGCGTCGTCATCTTCGCCGCCGGCACCGGCAACCCGTACTTCACGACCGACACTGCCGCCTCGCTGCGCGCGATGGAGATCAACGCCGACGTCATCCTCAAGGCCACCAAGGTCGACGGCGTCTACGAGGCCGACCCGAAGAAGGTGCCCACGGCCCGGCGCTACCGCACGCTGACGTACATGGACGTGCTGCAGAAGAACCTCAACGTGATGGACTCGACCGCCATCTCGCTGTGCATGGACAACAAGCTGCCCATCGTCGTGTTCGACATGATGACGACCGGCAACATCGAGCGCGCCGTGCTGCGCCCAGGCGAGATCGGCACCATCGTCGGCCACGCCGAGACCGCCCTCGTTTGACGAAATGCTTCACGAACGGCTTCTGACCAAGGAGTGACACATGGCTGCGCATGACGACGTGGTGAAGGGCCTCACCGAGCAGATCAAGAAGGCCGTCGACGCCCTCAAGGGGCACATGACGAAGATTCGAACCGGCCGCGCGAGCGCTGCGATGGTCGACTCGGTGCGCGTCGACTTCTACGGCACGCCCACGCCGCTCGCCCAGTGCGCCGCCATCGCGGTGCCCGAGGCGCGGCTCATCACCGTCAAGCCGTGGGACAAGACGATCTTGAAGAACATCGAGAAGGCGATTCACGAGGCGAACCTGGGCCTCACGCCGCAGAACGACGGCGAGATCATCCGCCTGCCGATTCCTCCGCTCACCGAGCAGCGCCGCAAGGACATCGCCAAGGACGTGAAGGCGAAGGGCGAGGAGCACAAGGTCGCCATTCGCAACGAGCGCCGCGACGCCAACGAGAAGCTCAAGACGCTGCTGAAGGACAAGAAGATCACCGAGGACGACAACAAGCGCGCCCAGGAGAAGGTGCAGAAAGAGACCGACGCCGGCATCGCGGCGGTCGACGACGTGGTCGCCAAGAAGGAGAAGGAAGTGCTCGAGGTCTGAGCGCCACCCCGTGCCCCCTCCTCGCGTCCTCGTCGCCGAGCCCTCGGCCCCCATCTGCAACGCGCTGCGGAAGTTCCTCGACGGCCGCGCCGACGTGCAGGCCGTGCACTACCTCGACGAGGCGGTGCAGTTGGTCCGCGCGAAGCCTCCCGACGTCGTCATCGCGTCGGTGTCGGGCTCGTTCGACGGTGAGGTGCTGGCCGTTCAGCTGCGCAAGCTCTCGCCCGATCTCTGTCTGATCCTCGTGTACCCGCCGGACGAGGAGAAGGCGTTCGAGCGCGCGACCTCGGTCAACGCCGACTGCTTCCTGAACGGCCCGCTGAAGAAGAGCGCGGTGCTCAACGCGGTGCGCGCGGTGTTGAAGCTGCGCGAGCTGCGCCTGCGCATCGTGGAGCTCGCCGGCCAGGTCGAAAAGCTCAAGGCCGAGCCGAAGCCGTCGCCTGCGCCGAAGCCGCGCGGCCCCGGCGTGAACACCGCCGACGAGACGTTCTTCAAAAAGTACATGCTGCTCGAGGTGAAGCGCTCGAAGCGCTACGCCTACCCGGTCGCGCTGTTGCTCGTCGGCCTCGACAAGCTCACCGAGCACCTCTCGAAAGAGTCGAGCCCCGAGTTCCAGCGCGCAGCGATTCGCAGCGAGGCGATGACGGCGATCAGCGATCTCGTTCGCGACATCGACGTGGCGATGCCCTTCGCCGAAGACAAGTACCTCGTGTTCCTCCCGCACACGCCCCGGCCAGGCGCGTTGATCGTGGCGGAGCGCGTGGTGAAGCAGCTGGCGGCGCTCGCGGCGTTTCCTCAGGGCACGGCGTCGGTCGGCCTGGCGAGCTTCGACCCGGCGCTCGACCCCAAGGCCACGGTGAGCTTCGGCGCGCTGGTGCGTGAGGCCTCGGTCGCCCTCAAGCGCGCGCAGGAGTCTGGCGGCAACAAGGTCGACGCGCCGGCGATGCCCGAAGCGCCGCCGAAGCCGAAGAAGAGCCGCATCTCGCTCGGTTGAAACGGGCTCACGCGGCCGATCGTGTGATGGCGAGGCCGCCTCGACCGTTCGAAACGACGTTACTCGGCGCCGATGACCTTCAGACAGTTCGAAGAGCCTCCACGCACGGGCGGATCGAAGCAGACTGGCTCGGTGGGGCCCTGATCGTCACACCTGCCCTGCGGAGTCTTCGCACAGGCGATGTTCGAGCCGACGGTCGCGCACGTGTACCCGCAGACGAGCTTGCCGGCGTGCTGCGTACAGGTTGGCTTCCTGGTCTGCGTCCCGCCCGCGCAGATGACGTGCTTGTCGGGGTCGAAGCAGACGGGAACGCCTTCGCGTATGTCGCAGAGACCGAACGGAGTCTTGTGACACGCCAGGGCGCCCCCTGACACCACGCACCCGTAGCCGCACGCAATCGACTGAACGTACTCCTCACACGCCATCGGGGGCGTCTTGTTGCCGAACACGCCGTACACCTCGGGCGGCGGGTCGGCACAGACGACCTTGTTCTTCGGCCCCGCCGCGCACGCACCTGCCGGCGTCTGCGCGCACGCCACCACGCCGACGACGTTCTTGCAGTTGTAGCCGCACGCGGCGCCCGACCCGTCGGTCAGGCATTTCGGCGCCGGCGGCTTGCCCCCGTATGCGACGGCGAGCCAGGGCGGCGGGTCGAAGCAGGTGACATTGCCCTCGTGCTGAACGCAGATGCCGATCGGCGACTCGGCGCACTTGCCGTTGATGCCGTTCGCCGTCTTGCACTGGTAGCCGCAGACGCGCCCGCCAGTCACGGTGATGCACTCGGGTCTGGGGGCCTGGGCCAACAGGGCGGCCGCGAGCAGCAGTGGAATCATGAGGCGGTCTCCGGCAGAGGGTCCACGCGACTAAAGAGCGCCCACGTCTCTGATTCGGCTCAAAGTGAAAGTCGATGCCCCGAGGCCGACTCGACGCACTCCGAGATCCACGCGTTCAGCTCGAGCCCCTTCTGCTTGTCGTCGAGCCAGCGGCCATCGGCGCTCCATGAGAAGTGCACGCCGACGCCTTTGCCGGCGACCCAGATCTGGTGCACGGCGCGCTGGGTGTTCACCACGACCTTCTCGCCGGTCTTCGACGCGGTGATCGTCACCATGTCGCCGGTCGAGTCGCATTCGACGACGTCGGGGTCGGCGGCGTCGATGGCTTTGATCAGCTTCTTGAAGGTCTGCGCAACGGCTGCGGCGAAGGCGGCGTCATCCATGGGGCCCTCATAGCCTCGCGACGGCGCGGGCGCTGCGGCTCAGGAGGCTTCGAGCTCGAGCGCCTGCACGATGGGCTGTCCAGGGGCCGCGTAGAGAAACAGCGTGCCCACGCCGCCACCTTCTGGCCGCTCGATGCCGATGACGGTGCCCGGCGTGACGGGCTTCGGGAACGACGACATGCCGAGGAAGTGGGCTGCGGCTGCGCCCATCGACGGCTGGTGGCCGATCAGCGCCACGGCCTTGCCGTCGTGCTCTGCCAGGAGCGCCTCGAGCGCGCCGACCGGACCATCGGGGAACAGCATGCGCGTCGACCGCAGCGGCCCCTCGTAGCCCACCACCTGCGCGAGGATCGTCGCCGTCTGCACGGCCCTCACCAGCGGGCTCATCACCATCACGTCGGGCGTGCCGATCAACGAGCTCACGTTCTGGAAGTGCCCCGGGAGTGCCAGCCGGGCGCGCGCCGTCAACGCCCGGGCCTCGTCGTCGAGGCCGTCGGGGATCTCTGCGTCGGCGTCACCGTGTCGGACCAGAAAGACTCGCATCGGAGAAGGTCGGAATAGGTCACCGACTCCAGTGTGGTCAAAGGGCTTTGGTGGCCCTGTACGGCCCGCCGCGTCGTCTCTTTTGTCAGACAGCAGTGGCATCGAATGCAGACGGTAAGGTGCCCGCCGATGTCGAGCCGATTGACCCTCCTGACGCTGGTGCTCCTCGGGTGTCCCGAGCGGCGTGGGGTGTCGTCTGCCGTTGTCGATGCGGATGCGGGCGGCGCATCCATGGTCGCCGTGGCCGAGGCCGCCGCGCCGATCTCGGCCCAGAAGCTCGACGGCTGGCTGCGGTACCACCGCGCGCTCAGCGCTGCGTCGGGTGTCGATGGAGGGCTGGACGCGAAGGGCAAGGCGCTCCGCGAGCGCGCGATTCGAGCCGAGGCCGGGTTGACCGAGGCCGACGTCGACCGTCTGGAAGAGCTGATCGGCGCCGTCGTCACCCAACGCACCATCGGCAAGCTGACGGGCGCCGAGGCGCTGCGCGGCTTCGACAAGGTGACGCTGACGCTCAAGCCAGAGCAGCGTCAGAAGGTGGAAGAGGCGTTCGGTGACGTGAAGGCCCGCGCGCAGCAGGGCGCCTCGCTCGACGCCGAGCGCGCGAAGTTCGGAGACGACGCGGTGACGCTGGTGCTCGCGCGCGAGGCCGAGCTCACCGAGGTGTGGGACTCGCTGTTGAACGGACGAGGAGAACGGTGATGACGACGAGAAAGCCGAGCTGGTTCGAGACCGACGTGGCGCTGCAGCGTGTGCTGGCCCGGCAGCTGGGCCCGTCGTTCGAGAGGGCGAAGCCGCGCCTCGCCCGTATGGGTGATGCCGTCGCCAACGAAGGCGCACGATGGGGCCACGAGGCCGATCATCACGGCCCGACGCTGGTGACGCACGATCACACCGGCGCGCGCATCGACGAGATCGACTACCACCACAGCTACCGCGAGCTTCAGCGCCTCGGCTACGGCGGCGGCATCGTCGCGGCGACCTACAACCCCGAGCTCGCGGCCGAGCGTGGCCAGGCCGGCAAGGCGCTCACTTTCGGGCTCGGGTACCTCTTCGGTCAGGCCGAGGCTGGCATGTTCTGTCCCGTCTGCATGACGGACGGCGCCGCGCGGCTGTTGGTGAAGCACGGCACGCCCGAGCTGCAGCGGCGCTTCGTGCCCCGGCTCTCGTCGACCGAGCTGTCGACCCTCTTCACCGGCGCGATGTTCCTCACCGAGAAGGCCGGCGGCAGCGACGTCGGGCAGATCGCGACCGTGGCGAAGGGCGGCGCCGGTGTGCCGGGAGAGCGAGTGACGTTGTGGGGCGACAAGTGGTTCTGCTCCAACGTCGACGCCGACGTGATCATGATCCTCGCGAGGCCCGAGGGCGCAGGGCCGGGCACGCGGGGCCTGGGCCTCTACGTGCTGCCGCGCACGCTCGAGAACGGAAAGCGCAACGCGTTTCGCATCGATCGCATCAAGGACAAGCTCGGGGAGCGCAGCTTCCCGACGGGTGAAGTCACCCTCGAGGGCGCGGAGGCCTTTTTGCTCGGAGGTCCGGGGCAGGGCTTTCACCAGATGGCCGAGATGCTGAACCTCTCGCGCCTCTACAACGCCATCGCCTCGGTCGCGGTGATGCGCCGATCGGTCGTCGAGGCGTTCGACTGGGCCGAGCAGCGCGTGGCCTTCGGCAAGAAGATCATCGATCACCCGCTGCTCGCCGAGGTGCTGCTCGACATGGCGAGCGAACAGCGGCTCGCGTTGCTCTGGGCGTTTCGCGGCGTGCAGTTGATGGACACGATCGACAACGGCACCAGCAGCGAGACCGAGCGACGCACCCTTCGCATGCTGACGCCGCTCCTGAAGTACGTCCTGGGCAAGTGGGCCGTGCGCGTCGCGAGCGAAGGCGTCGAGGTGCTCGCCGGCAACGGCTACATCGAAGACTGGCCGATGGCGCGCGTGCTGCGTGACGCGCAGGTGCTGCCCATCTGGGAAGGCACCACCAACATCCTCGTGCTCGATGCCTTCCGCGCGTTGCGGAAAGAAGGCGGCCACGAGGTGTTGTTCGCCGAGGTCGAGCGGTTCGCTGCCGAGGCCCCTGCAGACGTGCAGTCGCGGGTCGGCGCGTTGCTCGACGAGGCGAAGCAGGCGCTCGTGGAGCTGAGCCAGGACCCGAAGGCCGAGCACGCGTTTCGTGACTGGACCGATCGCGCCGCGCTGCTGTGGCTGGTGACGACGGCGTGCGCGACGTCCCTCGGCAATGGCAGCGACGCCGACCTGCGCGCGGCCCGTCGGGTGCTCGCGCGCCATGCGCCGGTCGGGCTGCTCCGAAAAGACCGCGCGTCGGCTGAAGACGTCAGGCTGGTCGCGTTCCGCTGAGCCTGTCGCGAGGTGCCGAACGACCCGGCTTGCGCCGTGTCAGGGCTGCATTGCAGTCCTGAAATGAACCGTGCAGCGATGAAAGACGGGGCTCGACCAACAGCTTGAACTCCCTCGGTTCTGGGCGGGCATTCGTCTTGCTCCCGAAGGCTGCATGCTCGACCAATTCCAGGTTCGCGACTTGCCCCTCGTCGATGTGGTGATCGCGCTGGAATCGGCACCTCTCAAGGCGGTGGTCGCGGCCCTGGAGCACGGCGTGTGTCGAGCGGTCCTGGTGGTCGATCAAGGAGGCGCGCCGCGTGGGCTGGTGATGCGCGACGCCGTCCTTCGGCACGGCGAGCGGCTCTCGGATCTGCGCGTCGGGTTGCTGCCCACGCTCGGCGTGGTCGAGACGAAGCCAGAGCTGATGCTCCACGACGCCGCGCGCGCCGTGTCGAACGCGGGGGTCGGAGCGATCGTCTGTCGCCTCGGCGACGGCAGCGACCCGAAGATCATGCTCCGCGACGAGATGCTGAACCTCACCGATTGGGCGCCGCTCGTCGATGCACGCGCGCGCCGGCTCGCCAGTGAGGCCTCGCTCGCGATGACGCCGCGGAGCACCCCGCCCCCAGTCATCGCCCTCTGACGAGCCTCACGTCGGGTCGCAGACGCCGTCGCACTTCACCTCGATCACGCCGTCGGGCCGCAAGAAGCGGTCGATGGCGAACTGCGCACTCGGCGCGCCCAGCACCCGAGAGTGGCCCTTGTCATTCATGGTTGGCGCGATGATGCCTTCAGGCACGGGGCGATCGCCCATGTCGATCACCAGCGCCGCGTCGGCGGGGTTTTCTGCCGCGGGTGAGCTCCCCCATGGGGCCCGCGCCGTGCCAGGCAACAGCGGGAGCCTGGCCGTGCGTGTCACGAGATCGGTCGCCACGTTCGGGACCTGCGCGTCGTTCTTCACGCTGATGCTCAAGAGCCTTCGCGCCCACGGCCAGTCGCTCGGCGCGCGCAGCCACGTCGCTGGGTCGGTCGCGTCCCACGGGCTCTGGAGCGTCGCGAGGGCGAGCGCGCGATCGGTGCGGTCTGGGTAGGCCTGCTCGAAGACGGGGAGAAAGGGCGCGAAGTCGATGCTGCGCTCGATCATGAACGGAAACGCCGCGCCGTTCACCAGCACGACGCCGCGATCGGTGTCCGGGCCCAGGCGCATCACCGTCGCGCCAAAGATGCCACCCTGGCTGCCGCCCGCGAAGTACACGCGTGATGGGTCGACGAGATCGATGCCCTGCACCCGCAGCTCGGGGAGCTTCGAGCAGGCCCCCTTCATCGAGCGCACGAGCGCCAGCTGGTTGAGGAGCCCCTGCTGGAGCCGCTCGGCGACGAACGTGAACTTCGAGGCGTCGTTCAACGCGTCAGCGACGGCGCCCGAGTCGGGCACGCTCATGCCCGCCCAGTCGGTCGCCACCAGGATCGAGTCGAGCGACTCAGCCACTCCCCGGAAGGGCTCACTCGAGATGGTGCGCTCGCCGTCACCCATCAGCCCATGTCCGTAGACGATGACCCGCGCTGGCGTCAGGGCGCGTCCCCCTGGAGCGCCGACCGCGCGAGGCACGATGATGGTGAACGGCACCTCGACGTTCTCTTTGAACGTCGGCTTCCCATCGGGGCCGCGCACCAGCTTCGCGGGAGGCCGTGGCGAGTCCATGAAGGAGGGGACGGTGTAGGTGCCGCGCAGCCGGCGGAAGGTCGTCAGCGGGGTGCTGCTGCCGTAGTCGTCCTCGACGCTGGTGATGGTGCAGCCGAGCCCCGCCGCCGTGAGCCGCTCCAGCCCATCGTTTCGAACGGCGAGCATGTCGCCGTGCATCGACTCGAGGCTCGCCGTGTGAAAGCGCCAGGCTGCCTGAAGCGGCGAGGTGCGCACGTGGGCCGACAGGAGCGTGTCGAGCAGCTGACGATAGGCCGGCCGCCGTGCCTCGAGGTCCTTCACCTGCGTCGGCACCGAGTCTCGCAGCGCCGCGAAGCCGGGCTCCGCCGGGAGCGCGACGCCGTCAGCATCGACGAGGCCTCGAATCGCCACGCCGTAGTCGCGGTTCGGCTCGAGCACCTCGGCGGGGTGCAGCCAGAACAGGGTTGGCTCGCGAACGTCGTTCTCGACCCAGTGGGCGAGCCGTTGACCCGTCGACAGCTCGAGCCGCACGGTCGGCGAGTCGGCGTCGAGCGATCGGCCGATGTCGCTCTGGATCGGCGCGCGCGACGCCGTGAGATCGGCGGGGCGGACGAAGCGCGTCATGAGCTGCGCGGCCGGTGAGTGACCGTCGAGGCGCGAGAAGACCCGAGGGCTGGTTCGAATGCCCTGCGCGTTGGCGGGGAGCGCGTTGGGCTCGTAGTTGAGCCGAAGGCCGGTGACGGTCGCGGCGTCCTTCGAGAGGAACCGATCAGACGGCCATGGCAGCAGGCAGTGCTGCGCGTTCAAGTTGTCGCAGCCCTCCGTCTCGGGGATCGGCGCGAGGGGCGGCTGACAGGCCCACAGCGGCAGGACGGCGAGCGCGAGGAGTCGCATGCCACAAGTGTGGCTCAACCCGACCCCGGAGGCGTCAGCCCTCGACCGGCGGATTGGTCACCGACCGAGACGTCAGTCGTCGACGGTGATGCGCACGGGTGCGCTCGCCTCACGCCCACCTGCCAACACGGCGCGAATGACGTGCGCGCCCGGCGCGATCGGCCACCGCGCCTCGTGAGGGTAACCCACGCGCGCGATCGGCGTGCCGTCGACGATCCACACCACTTCTTCCGTCGCTGGCTGCACGGCTGCCGAGAGCTTCACCGTCGAGAACTCGCGAGGCGTGTCGGGGTCGAAGAGATATCGAGACGCGGGCGCCGGCTCGCGAATGCGCACCGTTCGAATCGAAGGGTCGGTCGTCGGGCACAGCGGCGACTCCACCGTCGGGGCGATCGACAGGCGTTGCCGCCTCGCCCACGACGCGTAGACCTCAGGCAGGGCGAGCATGGGCCGGGTCTCGATCACCGCTGCGGGGCACGCAGGCCCCGCGAGCAGGCCAGTGCGCCGGTCGAGCCTCACGTCGGCGTGAAACGGGCAGGGCTGGCTCGGCTCGGTGCCGCGCACGAAGTGTTCGGTCTTCACGTGGGGGCAGCTGGGCCCGGGCAGTCGTCCCGAGAGGCCGCAGACGTCGACCGCGATCGATCCACCGGGCAGCGGAAACGCCAGCATCGGCGGCACCCACGGCCTGATGTCGGGGCTGACCTTCTCGAGCACCGCGTGCACCGCGGGCGCTGCGGCCGTCGCGCCTGACACCAGGTTCATGCGGCGCCAATCGTGGTTTCCCACCCAGCTCACCACCAGGAGTCGATCGGAGAACGCGGCGGCCCAGGCATCCCGGTAGCCCTGGCTGGTGCCCGTCTTCACCGCGACCGCGACGTCGTAGTCGAGCGAGCCTCCAGGCGGGAACGCCGGGCGCCGCGCTTCGGGGTCGGCGAGCATGTGTGCGGTCAGCATCGCCGCGTCTTCACTCAAGAGCCGAACACCCGCGGCCGGCACCTCGCCGACGAAGCGCTTGAGCGGCACCGTGACGCCCTTGTTGCCCAGCGCGGTGTACAGCTGCGCGAGCTCGAGCGGGGTCACGTGGAGCGAACCCATCGCGAGCGTGAGCCCGTAGGCCGAGGGGTCGTACTTCACCTGCTTCACGCCGCCGCGCTCGAGCCGCTGCACCACACGATCGACGCCGACCTCGGCCAGCACGCGCAGCGCGGGGATGTTGCGCGAGTTGCCGAGCGCCTGCCGCAGCAGCATGGGGCCGAGGAAGGTGTGGGTGATGTTCTCAGGCACGTAGAGGCCACCGTTGGCCGTCGCGAACTCGACCGGCGTGTCGGGCAGCTCGGTCGCGGGCGTGTGTGTGCCGTTCTCGAGGGCCATCGCGTAGATGAAGGGCTTGAGCGCCGAGCCCGGTGAGCGCCGCGTCGCGAGGTAGTCGATGCTGCCGCGCGCGTCGGCGTCGAAGTAGTCGGCGCTCCCCACGTACGCGAGCACCTCACCGGTCGGCAGATCGACGACGAGGCCGGCGGTGTTGCCAGCGCCCGCGCTCCTCAACGAGGCGAGGTTGTCGGTCAACGCCTTGAAGGCCGCGCGCTGCACGTCGAGATCGAGGGTCGTGCGATGAATGACCTGGCCCTTCGGCAGCCGTCGGCTCCAGGCGAGCACCGCGTGCATCGTCTCTCTCGGCCTCGCCGGGTGCTTCGAGAGCGCGAGGTTCGACGTGAGGGCGACGTGGAGATCGTCATCACCAATGACGCCGCGCTGGTGGAGCTGCGTGAGGATTCGGCGGGCCCTCGTCATCGCGCGCGCGTGGCCATCCTTCGTCCACGGAGACATGCGGCTGGGCTGCTGTGGGAGCGCCGCCAGGAACGCCGCCTGGAGCCACGAGAGATCGTCGATGGGCTTGTCGAAGTAGAGGTTCGCCGCGCGGACGATGCCGTGCGTGCGGTTCCCGTACGGCGCGATGGTGAGGTACTGGCGCAGCACCGCGTCGTGCCCGTGCTTGCGAACGAGGAGCAGTCCTTCTGCCCCTTCATGGAGCTTCGCGGACATGGTGCGTGCGCGTGGGTGCTGCAGGCGGGCGACCTGCATCGCGATGGTGCTCGCGCCCGAGATGACGCGCCGGTTCGACACGTTCTGCCAGGCCGCGCGCAGCACGGAGCGCCACGCGACGCCCCCGTGCTCGTAAAAACCTCGGTCTTCGGTCTCCAGCGTCGTCACCACCACCTTCATCGGCAACGAGGGCGGCAGCGGCCAGAAGCCGTACGACTCCTTCGCGCCGAAGACCTCACCGAGGAAGCGGCCCCGGCGATCGAGCAACACCTGCGATGGCGTGCGGGTCGCGAGCGAGTCGTCGAGAGAGCGCCAGAAACGAACGGCGCTCCCGATGGTGAGGAGGCACAGCACCCCGAGCGCCACGCGACGACGAGGCGTGCTCCAGCTCGCGCTGACGCGACGCCACGCTCTGGAGCTCAGGGTCGGCTTCTTCATCACGCCCTCACTGCTGCCGAGTGCCGGTGACGACGATGCGCGCGCCGACGCCACGGCCACGCACCTCTTCGCGGTACATCAGCTCGCTGAACGGCGGCGGGTGCACGAAGCTGCCTTCGCTCGAGGCGCGCACGCGGAAGTGGAAGGTGTGCGTGCCGCGCGGGAGCTCGGTGAAGAAGTACCGCACCTCTCCATCGAGCCGCTGCACGTACGTCGGCGCCAGTGAGTCGGCCTGGGAGGGTTTCGCGTCGCTCCCGGCGTTCTCGAGGTTGGGGTTCATCGGCTCGAGCCCTGCGGCGAACGGCACCACGAAGGCCACGTGCTGGCGCGCCTCGTCGGTCGTCAGCTGGGCGTGCAGCTCGATCACCTCGCCAAGCGGCACCTTGAGCGTCTGGCCCGCCTTGTCTTCGACGTTCACCGGCGCGCTGCCATCGGCGGGGTAGCGGGTGAGGCTGCGGCTGACGATGAGGCCCTGCTTCTTCGCCTCGGCCTGATCGCCCGGCTGGAGCGGCAGGTACTTCACCTGCATGCGCGCACCGACGGGACCACCCGAGACGCTGACGGTGGGGACCTGATCGGAGTCGAGCATGCGGCGGCCCGCCTTCTTCACGTCGTCGAGCACGACCTCGGGCAGTCCGCTCAACGTCACCGTGCTCTTGCCCCCGTTGGTGGTGCCCTTCTCGAGGTAGAGCGCGAACGCCGAGATCGCGCGGCGGTTGTCGTAGGTGGAGCCGAAGCCCTGGTTCGCCGTCGCCTTCGCCAGCAGGGCGTCACGAATCAGCGTGTGCTTCTGGTTCGACGGGTCGACGCGGAGCAGCGCTTCCCACACCGCCGCCACCGCGCTCGCCGAGCTGCCGAGGTACAGCCCTGACCAGCCCGTGCGATCTCGACGCATGCGATCGAACACCTGGTTGCCCTTGACGAGCTTGAACACCAGCTCGTCCCAGAGCTCGCCCTTGAGCGTGCCGAGGTTCGACGCGAAGACGTTGGGCCGCTCCGACATCGCCGAGGTGAGATCGGCCAGCGACGACGAGTCCATCGCCGCTCGCCCGTAGAAGAGCTCCACGGCGTAGTTGTCGTCGAGGTCGCCGACCCGCGCGAGCGCCCGCAGCGCGGCGGTCTGTTGGTTGAAGCGGTACTCGCTCCACAGCCCGTTGAAGTCCTTTCGGAGCACGCGCTTGAGGCCGTCGATGGCGCGGGTCCGCACCTTCTCGTCGACCGTCACGCCGGCCTTCTTCGCCATCGTCATGAACTCGACGCCAGCCGCGGTGAGCTGCACGTTGCCGCTGGAGCCGGGCCAGTAGCCGAGGAAGCCCGACGAGTCCTGATGCTGCGCCAGCTCCTCGAGCAGCTTGCGCGTGTTGGCCTGCACCTGCGGCGTGAAGCGGGTCTCGAGCTCGAGCTTCTTGAGCAGCGAGCCCAGCACGAGGTCCGGGTACACCTGACTCATGCGTTGTTCGAGGCACCCGTGCGGGTACGCCGACAGGTACTCGAGGCTGGAGGCCAGCTCGAGCACGCCGGGCTGGTTCGTGAACACGTAGCTCTGGCTCGCCGTGCCGGGCCGCGCGGGCTCGGGGAACGGCTTGAGCGTGTTCGCGCCGGTCTGGAGCGTCACCAGGCTGGCCGCGCGCTCGATGCTGCGATCGGGCAGCAGCGGCAACTTCACCTCGAACGCATCGCCCGCCTTGTCCGAGAGCCGCGTCACGTCGACGCGCACCGTGACGACCGACTCCTTGCCCATCGGAGCGGCCTTCACCGTCACCGGCGTCAGCACCGACTGCGCCTTCGTCGACTTGAGCTCGATGCGCTCGGCGAGCTTGCCCTTGCCTTCGATCGATCCAGTGATCGAGATGTCGACGCTCGCCGGACCGTCAGGACCCTCGACGACGCGGGCCACGGCGCCAGGCCAGAACGAGTCGCTGACCCGAACCAGCCGCGGGAGCTGCGGCGTCACCAGCACCGGCAGACGCACCCGAAGGGTCGACTGCTTGAGGCCGAAGCGGGTCGCGCCCGAGATGGCCACTGCGCGCACACGGAAGTTCGTCAGATCGTCCGAGAGCTGAATCGGCACCACCAGCTTGCCGCTCGCCGGCACCGTCAACGTCGCCGTGTAGTACGGCACCGTCTTGAACTCCTTGCGCACCAGACGCTTGCTGCCCTGGGTCTCGTCGTCGCCACCGTCGCCGCCGGGGTCCTCTTCCAGTTCGGTGATGCGGCCCACGACGAGGTTGCGGGAGTCACGCACGCTGACGGTGCGCGCGTTGCGGCGGATCATCTCTGACAGCGGGTCGAGCGTCGCTTCCTTCGCGAGCGACAACACCGCCTCGTCGACGAGCCAGAGCGTCACCTCGCCACCGACGGGCCGCTTCGCCTCGTCAGACAGCGTGATGGTGAAGTCGTGCTTCGTACCGGGCCTGGCGACCTCGGGGTGCGTCACGTTCACGGTCACCTGGTTCTTCACGGGCTCGATCTCGAGATCGATCGTGCTGGCCGCCGTCGCCGGCTTGTAGCGGGAGTCGTCGGTCTTCCCTTCGCCGATGCGGCCGCGCATCAACACCACGTGGACCGGCAGGTTCGGCGCGTGACGATCGGTGATGGGCACGTCGATCACCACGCGTGAGCCCGACACGTCCTTCCACAGGTAGCGGTTACCGGTCGGGTCTTCGATGATCGCGAGGGCGCGCGCCGTGGCGTAGGGGCTCTGCACGATCAGGTGCGCGACGTCTCCAGGCAGGTACGACTTCTTGTCGGGCTTCACCTCGAAGACGCCGTCGCGAGACTTCTGCCAGGACTGCGGCGTGGAGCCTCCGACGTAGAGATCGGCCGAGAGCGTCTGCACGCGGCCCAGCTTGTCGCGCGCGAACAGCTCGACGACGTAGACACCTGAGTCGACGATGGGGAACACCTGCGCCAGCGGCGTGGTGAGCGTCTTGAGCGTCTTCTCCGCAACCTGCAGATCCTCCTGCTCGGTCTGGTACTTCGCCTTGCCCGTCGCGAAGCTCGTCTCGCGTAGCGTCGAGTGCCACACGCGGCGCAGCAGTCGAACGCGGAGCTCCTGGTCCTGCAGCGGCTTGTCATCGATGCCGACGGCGATCAGCTCGGCCTTGAGCTCGGTGGCCTTCTCGAGATAGCGCGGCACCTTGAGGCCGAGGACGAAGGGCGGCAGCGCCTTCACCTCGGTCGCGCTGGTGACGGGCTGATCGTCGGGCCCGGTGACGGTGGCCTCGAAGCGGTACACGCGCCCCGAGCCGTCGAGATCGAGCTGCGGGTTGGTGGTGATGTCACCTGCGCCGCTGTCGTCGAGCTCTCCCTGCTGCGCAGTGACGCCTGGCGTGCGCTGGCTCTGCGGCCGGGCGAACTGCGCCGACGACGCGAAGAGAAAGCCGGGCAGGCCTTTGGGCGTCCACGAGTATGGGCGCTGCGTCACGCTCCAGGCGATGGGCTGGTTCGCGACGTTGCCGCCGGCGTAGTAGCGCGCGACGGCCTTCACCTTGAACGCGGCGTCGTTGCGCACGCGCGGCGCGCCGGTCAGCTGCACCTCGAAGGTGGGCACCCGGTACGCCTCGATCTTGAAGGAGCGCGTCGCGATGACGGTCTCGCCCGAACGAATCGGCGCGTGCACCAGCTCGGCAGAGAAGTCGCCGGTCGGAAGGCCGTCCTCCTTGAACGTCGCGGCGAACGCCCCCAGCGCCGTCGACGTGCTGGTGACCGGGTACTCGGTGCCGTCAGGGCCGCGAACGCGCAGCTTGTAGTTGGAGAGCCCCGAGGGCACCTGGAGCCCACCGTTCTCCTTGCGGCGGACATAGGCCTTCAGGAACACCGGCTCGCTGGGCTTGTAGATGGGTCGCTCGCTGAAGACGAAGCCGAGCGTCGCGTCGTTGGGCGGCCGGGGAATGGTGCTCAGCAGCCAGTTGAGCCAGCTGCCGTAGCTCGACCAGTGGTTGTTCGCGAACGAGGGCAACGACTCACGCGGGTCGAGCACCAGCACGTCATCGCCCGAGCGCACCGAGACGCGGGTGATCGAGCTCCAGGCGTTCCGGGGCGTCAGCACGACGCGGCCGTCTCCATCGGTGGTGAACTCTTCGACTGCGAGTCCGGGTGACGTCGCGTACGTGCCCTCCAGACGCACCGTCGCGCCACGAACGGCGTCACCCGTGTCGAGCGTGCGGACGTACAGCACCGCCTTGTCGGTCTCTTCGACGCTCGTCATGGTGAGGTTGGTGATCTGCACACGCACGTAGGCGCGCTCCGAGCGGCCCGTCAGGCGGCGCAGGCCAACGAGGTAGGTGCCGGGGCGTTGATCGACGAGCGGCTTCAGATCGAGCCCGAACGTCGTGGTGTTCGCCTTGTCGGCGAGCGGCAGGTCGACGAGCCGCGACACGAGCGGGCTCCCGAGCAGCCGCAGGTGCTTCTGCAGCGACTGCGAGTCGATGGCGCCGGGAATGTCCGGGGTCGTCGGCTCCTCGCCGGGGAACGGCGGAGCGGTCTGCTCGTCCACCACGATGGGCGACGAGGGGAACGGCCAGAGGCCCGCGTGAAGTGGGTCCACGCGATAGACGCGCACGTCGGCCTTCGGCTCTCCGTACCCCTGGAGCGGCAACATGCGAGGGCCGCGCGCCTCGACGATCGCCGTCGACTGTGTGAAGCGCAGGAACGAGGCCTTCCAGCCGAGGTGGAAGTAGACATCGGCCGGCTTCACGTCGCGCAGCGTGCGCCCCGCGTCGTCACGAATTGGCGCCGAGCCAAGCGTCAGCTTGTAGAGCGTGTCAGGCACGAACTTGCCCTGCAGCTGCACGCGCTCTCCGTACGGCGTGAACCGGAGGTCGGGCACCGACGGCTCGAGGTGCACGAGCTTGTGCAGGCTGGTGAGCGTCAGGTCCGACACCTGGGCCGAGAACACCAGCTGCGGCATGTCGCCACGGTTGCCGCAGCCGAGCGCGAGATCCTTCGGCGTCGAGGCGCCGCCAACGAGCGGGAACGTCGCGTTGCCGCACTGAACGCTCTGCAAGGTGAACGGCGTGCGCGTCGACAGCCGGCCCGTCCACAGCGTGGTGCCCTCGGTGCCCAGCGCGAGGCTGACCGAGACGACCAGCTGTTTCCCTTCGGGCACGTCTTCATCGAGCGTGAGCGCCCAGCTCGCCGGGTCTCGCTGTGACGCGCGAGGCAGCGGCGCGAGTGAGAACGACTGCACCTTCTTGCGAGGGCTGTCGGCGAGGCCGGGCAGATCGCGAATCTCGAGCGACACCATCTTCTTCAGCGACGCGGGCGGCAGCGCCTGGGGGAAGGTGAGCGTGACGACCCGGAACGGACGAAGGCCTTCACTGCCGGCCGCGGGCGCCATCGCAGCGGGCGGCGACATCATCGTCGTCAGCACCTGCTTCGTGCCGCGCGCGTCGATGGCGAAGCGGGCCAGCGCGGGCCAGGGCTCCGCAGGCCGGAACTGCAAGGTGCGCTTGTCGACCCACGTGTACGCACCAGGCCACGGCGGCGCGAACGAGAGGAACTTCGGGCCGTCATCGGCAGGGCCCTTCGCGCCGACCTGATCGCCGCTGAAGTACACGGTGACCGGGTCGAACCCGCGCAGGAACGTCTCGGGCAACACGCTCGTGCCACCTGTGGCAGGGCGTTGGCCGACGTCGGCCGCGGTGTATTGCGCGAGCGCGTGGGTCGAGACGAGGGCAGCGACGACGACGAGGCAACGAAGTGGAGCAGTCATGGTGAAGAACCGGTGAGCGGCGTGGGGTCGGATCATGGCGTCATCCCCACGCGGCCGAAGAAGTCCTGCAGGTACTCGGGCGGCACCTCGTTCGATTCGCCAGACAACCCCAGCAGCACGGGCTTCACGGCGATCGGGCTCGCCCCGGGTCGATTGGGGTTGCGCACCGTCAACAGGAAGCGGCCCTTGTCGAGGTTCAGGTACTGGTGACAGCCCTCGCCGACGGTCTGGTAGCCGTCGTTGTAGACGGAGCACTCGAGGTCTTCGCGGTTGGCCTGCATGCCGAAGCCGACGCGGCCTTTCCCCTTCGTGTCGAACGTGAAGAGCCGCACCTCACCGGGAGCCAACCAGGTCTCTGCGCCGACACCTTCGGTCAGCGCCGTCACCGGCTCAGCGAGCCAGCGCAAGCTCCCGCCTGCCAGCGCGCGGTTCGCGAACGGCCGCACGAGCAGGCGGTACGTGCCTGGGTTCAGCACGCGCACCAGCTCGCAGCCGGTGTCGTTGCCGTCGACCGAGACCAGATCGTTTCCACGGAAGAGGCCGCAGACGCCCGTCTCAGAGGTGACGCGCACCACGCTGCTCTGCGAGACGACGATGGTGCGATCGACCCGGCCCTGCTGGAGCGGAATCGCGACCGCAGGTTGCAGCGCCGGCCCCGCGACGACCGGGAGCTCGATGCCCAGGCGCGCCCACTTCTCTCGACCCTGCGTGTGCACCATCGCGCGGAGGGCGGTGAGATCGTGCTCGATGATCAGCTCGGCGCCAGACTTCGCGGGCAGCTTCGTGCGGCAGCTCGTGAAGCGCTCTCCCGAGGCGAGCACCAGCGTGCAGCGCAGCGCGCCTTCGACGAGGACGGTGCGGTCGGCATCGGCCGCGGGCACCGTGAGGCGAACCGTCCCTGGCGCGCGCGGCGCGTCTTCGTAGAGCCCGGTGAAGGCGACCGACATCGGCGCGGCTTCGAGGAGCACCGTCGTGAGATCGGCCTGCCCATCACTCCCGCCGACTAGCACCAGCGTGCCGCCCTGGCCCGACACCACACACCGGCGAAGCTCGTTCGTCGGCGCGCAGAGCTCGAGCGCGTTGCCAGACTGGTCGACCAGCACGCCCCACGTGTCGCGAGGGAGGGTGGCTTCGATGCGCGAGCGGCTCGAGGCGGGAAGGGCGAACGCTCCGACGTTCGAGAAGCTGACGCGGCGCCGGCCTGGCGTGAGCGCCTCGGCCTTCGACGGAATCGCGACGTCGCGACGAACGATCGAGGCCCGCACGGTGCCGTCCGTCGGCGCCCACACCCGCCCGAGCGCCTCGGTGCCCACGCGGCTGACCGCGAAGCACGACGCGTCTCGTCGTTCCCTCAACGCGCCCGCTCCGTCGAATGCGCACACCGGCGGCGCCGCCTCGGCCCAGCCGGACACCGCAGAGAGCAAAAACAGAGACGGCTGCGAAGCGGTCACGGTCTGAACGTGCACGGTGCGGCTCAAGTCGAACGTCGCGCCGGTGTTCGACGCCGCGAAGCGCACCTCGTCGAGGGGCACCGGAATCGACTTCGCGCCGAACCCGGCGAACACCACCGGCCCTGCCTCGAGTGAGACCTCCGGGCCGCACGACTCGAAGACGCCGGTCGACTTTCCGCGCAGACAGAAGGCCTGTGGCGACGTCTTGTATCGCCCGGGCTTCGCGACGCTCGTCGACGACGCCTGCGCCGCCGAGACCTCTGCGCCTGACGTGGTGAACGCGCGCGTCTTGAACGTCGTGGCCACCGCCGAGGAGCCATCGGTCGTCCACAGTCGCAACGTCCACGGCTCCTGCTTCGCGATCACCAGCACCGAGCAGGTGGTGACCCGCGAGCGCCTCGCCGCGACCCCGTCAGGCCCGACGACTGCGCACGAGAACGGGGTTCTTCCAGCGGCGGTGACGCTGAGCTCCTGCACGGCGTCTCCGGGCGGCACGGTGTACTGAACGACCGAGGTGCCAAGGGTGAGCTTCTGGCCATCGGGGAACACACCCTTGTCCTCGACGGTCGGCAGGCTGACGGTGAGCTTCGTCTCGCCTGCCAGCTGCGTCTCACTCTCGAGCACCAGCGTGTAGCGGCCCTTGCTGATGGGCTCGGCGAGCGCGCAGTTCCAGTCGGAGCCGTTCTCGCTGCCTTCCAGCACCAGCTTGCGCTTCTCGTCGAAGAGGCGGCATCGCACGTCGGCTTCTCCTTCGGTGCGCAGGCGCAGCGTGCCGTCGCGCGGCACCGTCAGCGGAATCGTGGTTGGCACCGGGAGCGTGCGCGTCATGCCGGGCAGCAACACCGCGCTGCCAAAGTGCAGCTTGTAGGTGATGCCGACGTCGCCCTTGCTGTGCTCGGTGACGAGCTTGTAGCTGCCTGCGGGCAGGGTGATCTTCGCGCCTCCAGGCGGCGGTGGCGCGGCGCGCATCGCAGGACCCGTCGGTCCCGCTGCGACGACCGGGTCGCTGTTGCCGTCCGATTCGCCGTCGCCTTCCGATTCGCCATCGCGGCTGTACTCGCCGTCACCCTCGCCGCTGTACTCCTGCTCGCCCTGGCCCTCGGACTCACCGGACTCCTGGGATTCTTCCTGCCCTGACGAGCCGTATGCAGACACCTGCGGCGCGATCACCTCGACCGCTTTGGGCGCCTGGTTCTTCTCGAGGAGGAACACGCGCCCCTGCATGCCCTGCGTCAGCACCACGTCGAGCGTCGACTCACCTTCGAGCGTGAAGGTGAACTCGTCTTTCCCGTCGCTGCCGAGCTCGGCGTCGTACCAGGTGAAGGCCTGCACCGTGTGCGGCCGGTTGCCCTTGAGCACGATGGGCTCACGCACGCGTTCGAGCTTCGTGCGGCGCATCGACTCCACGGTGAGGGGCATCTGCGTCCACTGGTAGGTGCCCGCCCCGAGAGCGCGCGTACCGACGCACGGTGACGGCACGGCTTCGACCGGCCAGCCCTCCGGGTCGTCGATGCGGCACAGCAGGCTCGCGCCCTGCGCCGTCGTGCCCAGCTGGTAGTCGCCAGCCTTCGTCACGACGAGCTTCTGCTGGACGAGGTCGTTCGCGTCGACGCGGAAGAACGACTCACCTTCGCCCGACACGCCGGCGAAGAGCTTCGCCGGCTTTCGCAGCAGGAACAGCGCGCCACGGCCCATGCTCTGGCCTCGCGTCGTCGCGCTCAACAGATAGCGACCCTTCTGCAGGTAGGTCTGGATGAGGCAGTTGCGCCCCCGGCCTCCGCCTTCGTTCTGCGCGACGAGATCGACGACCGGCGTTCGCAGCCGGCACGAGGTGCTCAGCAGGCCCAGCGTCGTCACGTTGTAGAGGCCCGGCGTCTCGACCTCGAAGATGGCCGCGTTCGACTGATCGCGAGCGAAGTCGAACCAGGCTGGCTGCTCAGGCGCGAGCTTCGGCAAGGCTTTGAGCGCCGGGCTGTACGAGGTGATGGCGCCTGCGTTCGGGGTCGGCACCGGCCTGAAGAGGGTCACCTGCACCGGGAGTTCGCCAGGGTTCGAGAGCGTCAACGTGTCGCCCGACGACGTGGCCGGAACGGAGCAATCAGAGACGCTCACGGCCGACGGCGCTCCCGGAAGCTGACAGCCGAACTTCACGCCGCCCGAAGAACGCACCACGAACGTCGAGCCCCGCGCGAGCGGCAACGCGAGGGTCTGCTTCGGGTCGAGGCTCACGTGCACTGGCACGCTGGTGTCGACGGGCAGCTGGGTGAGGGTGACGCCGCGGGCGGTGATGGCGCCGGTGCGCGTGAGGATCAGCCGGTAGCGGCCCGGGCTGAGCTCGGCTGGAGGCAGCTGGCAGGTGCTCCGCACGGAGGCCTTCTTCAGCTCGCGCTTCGAGTCTTCGCGAACGACCAGCTTCTCGATGCCAGAGACGCCGCCGAACAGCTGCACCTGGTACTGGCCCTTTCCCAGCGCGAGCACCTGATCGCAGCCGGGGGTCTCGGTCGCCTTCGTCTGCGTGAGGCGCTCGAGGGTGCCGTCGGGCTTGAAGCGGTAGACCTCGCAGCGGTTCTTGCGCCCGCCGTCGGTGCGAATCCGGTACTTGTTCGCCGACGTCAGCTCGAACCAGATCAGCGCGCCGCCTTCGTCGTAGTTGAACTCCTTCTCGAGGGCCTCGCCGTCACCGAGCGTCGTCATCGAGCGCGCGATCACGCGGCTGCTGTTCGAGTCGCTGGCCCAGAGCTTGGGTTGTGGCGATAAGCCGAGGCCACCCTGTGCGACGCCGCCAGAGTCGTACATCTCGAGCTGGCAGCCGAGCGGCGCGGCGTCGGAGTCGATGGGGAGGTCGTGCGTGGCGACCATCACGCGGCCCGACATGCGCGTCGAGAAGCTGAAGTTGGTGCTCGCCGCGCCGTAGTAGCCGCCGTTCCACGAGGTCAGCCAGCCGAGATCGTTGCTGACTGCGGTCGCCCACTCGATGGTGCCCTTCGTGCCCCTCGGCCCCCGGAGCAACACCACCCGGCGATCGGGTGTGCCGTAGCTGCGCACCGCGCACTCGGGAACGAGGGCGGCTTTGGGGATCGTGCAGCTCGCCCCGAACGAGAGCGGGGCGCCGGAGCTGAGCTCGGCCACCTGCAGCTGCACCTGGGCCTCGGGCGTGGCGTCGAGCGCGACGTACCCGGCCGTCGGCGTGCGCGGCAGCTCGAGCGTCAACACGCCAGAGACGGGCAGGGTGAACGAGACCGAACGCTCCGCGGGCCCGGGACGAAAGCCGCGCTCGAGCGTGAGTGAGTCGTCTTGCGTCGAGCCGGTGACCGTGACGGCGTCGCGGCCGTACACCACGAGCTGGTAGTCGCCGGCCTCGAGCGTCTGATCGAGCCACCACTCGTGCATCGGGTAGCCGGGCGTGTTGGTGACGGTCGTCCGTCGCAGCGTGATGGGCTCGAGCCACTCACCGTTTCTCCACAGCCGAACGTCACCCGCGTTTCGTCCTGAGATGCGCACGTACGGCACGCCGCGCGTCGGCACCGGCAGCCAGAACGAGGCCTGCTGCATCGGCTTGAGCGTGAGCTCGACCGCGGCGCCGTTGGCGAGCTGCACCGGAGACGTGTTGCGCTCGGCGAACGGCGTCACCGCGATGGTGACGGCGCCCTTGCCCTTCACCGGTGACTCGAGCCGAACCTTGTACTGGCCGGCGTCGAGGAGCAGATCGAGCTCGCAGTTGGTGCGGCCCACGGTGCCGGCGCGCGCGAACGGCCCGCGGACGCGATCGATGACTTCACACGAGGTGCCGCTCCCGCTTCGTGCTGACAGATGCACGGCCCCGGGGGCGTCGAGGGTGAGAATCGTCTCGTGTCGACCCGTCGCTGGAACCGAACTCTGGCTCAGCGACGCGGCCTGCACGACCAACCACGGAAGAAGGAGTGTCGGGCTCATGCGCGCCCGGCACGCTACAGCAAGCCTCACGCCAGCCCAGTCATTCCGAGAAATGGCGTCAGCGGAACCGCAGGCCGGTGCGCGACTGTGTGGTGGGAGACGCGCTCGTGTGGTGCAGGGGACGCGTCAGCGCCGCTGGAACTCGTCGTTGCGCTTCCAGATGAAGAGCTTCCTGGCGCCGAAGATCGTGGCGGCCGTCCCAATCAGGCCCGGCATGAACCCGAAGAAGAGGTCATTCGACAGCATCACGGCATCGGCGATCCCGACCAGCCCAGCAACGAACGCGAAGACGCCGATGGTGAAGTCGGTCGGCGGCCCTCGGCGCGCGCTGAGGACCCAGAAGGCTGCGAGGGGAATGAGCACGGTGAAGTTGAAGGCGACGACGTACAGGTGGGGAACGTTCATGGCGGGCTCCGTGAGAGGGAGTTCGCACGTGGTGCACCCCGGGCGCCTGGCCAATGGCGCGGAATGCCTCAGGGTGTCGTCTTCAGCTCATCTCGGACGCGAGCCACCTCGTCGCCCGGATCGGACGAGAAGCCGATGCCGAACAGAATCGCCGTCATCCCGGCCAGCGCGCCGGTGACGATCCACGAGACGATGAGCGCGCCCTCCATCTCCTTGAAGCCGCGTTCGCCCGAGGGCTCGTACCGGAGCGCTTGATACTCGTGCCAGCGCTGTACCGCGGCGAAGACGCCCTTGAGCTCTCGAGCGACGCCAGTGCCTACGAGCGTGACGATGCCCAGCGTCCGAAAGGTGCGCGAGGTTCGCGATTGGGCCTCGAGCTGCATGAGGCGTTGCTCGAGCTCGAGCTCGAGTCGTCGCCCGGCGCTCGCCTCCTGCGACAGCACCAGCGCGGCGAATACGTGCGCGATCATTGAAGTGAAGCGACCTCAACGCGCGTCGACGGTCAAGGCACGACGACACCCGGGCTCGTGGTGGAGCGCCGGGCAAACCCGACGACCGCGTCGAACCAACGCGCGACCTCGCCGCCGGCAACGTCGGTGCCTGCGAGCGGATCGATGTGCGTGAACGAGGGGTGCGAGAGCGCCTCGAAGCCAGCTTGTTCGCTCCGCGTGGAGCCGGCGCCAGGGCGGCCTTCTCCCACGGGTGGCAGCAACGCCTTGAGGCGGTCGTACTTCGTGACGTCGCCGCTCAAGATGCCGGCCGCCTCGACCAGCACCGGCGCGTCGATGCTCCGGCCGTGGAACGTTCGAATCGCGTAGTCGGTCGCGGGCCACTCCGTCGGGCCGAGGGTCAGGCTGGCGCCCAGCGCGGTGTCGAGCGAGAGCCGTGAGGGAAAGTACCACTCGCCGAAGTCGGCGCCGGGTCGGGCCCAGGCGAGCGCGAACTCGGTCAACGAGGTGAGCTCCTTCGGCTCGGTCTGGTCGAACTCGACCCACTTGAACGTCTGGTTGCTGCTCGCCGGCTTCTTGATGGTGCCGCCAAAGGCAGAGGTCGTGTCGACGAGCGGCCCATCGGTCTGGCCCGCGTTGACGGCTGCGATGCTGACGGGACAGGTCGCGGCATCGAAGGCGAGCCCGAACGCAGCGCGGTTCGTCATGCGGGGCAGGTCGCTGGAGAGGAAGAGCGTCTCGAGCGCGTCGCGGCGCGGTTGGTCTCGTTCGATCGCGTCGGGCCGGAACGTCGAGCGCAGCGCGGTGCCGACGCCGATCGGGAACAGCTTCGCCTCGAGCAACGGGAACGCGAAGTACCGGTTCTCCTCACGCACCTGCTTGAGGCTCGGCCGGCCTCCGAAGCCCGAGTTGGGCAGGCCCGTCGTCTCGTATTCCTCCTTCGTGAAGCCCAGCGGTGCGCCTTCGGAGCCCGTCACGCCGTCGATCAACACCAGCCCCGCGAGCTCCGAGAAGCCTGGCGTGCCGTCGAAGTCCCACGCGGCGTACATGCCTGCGAGGCCTGAGCCGAGCGAGTGGCCCGCGAGAATGACGTGCGCGCGCCGCTGATCGGCCGGCACGAGGGAGATCACCGCGCGCAGATCGTTCATCGTCGACGCGAGGCCCCACTCCGACTCGAACGCGACGTCCTGTTGCCGCTTGAAGCCCTCGAAAGTCTTGCCGGCGATCGGCTCGCCCGCGAAGTAGTAATTGGTCAGCACATCGGGGTTCTGCGCCGCGAGCGCCGCTTCGATGCCGGTGCGGTCCTCCATCGCGTTGCTGCGTCGATCGATGGCCCACGCCTCGAACGCGTCTTCGCCCGACGAGCGCCGCACGATGCCGCGCGCGAGGGAGTCGAACGAGCCAGCGCCGCCCATGAAGCCCGGCATCAGCACGACGATCGCGCGCGCGGCCCGAGGTGCACGTTGGCCGGTGTCGACGCGATACCGAACCACCGTCACGCCATCGAGCTCGTCAGGCGTGGGCGTCTGCGTCAGCGGGTTGGGAGGAGGGCGGGGCGCTGGAACGCGCAGCAGCTCGCGCCGAATCGAGATGGGCCCCGACTGCTCGATGACGTTCGGGTCCGGCGCGGCAGGCGCACACGCGAGGAGTGACGACAACAGGAAGAAGCCACGGCGCATGGGCCTTCGTGTAGGGAGCGCGGGGTGAAATTGCACGCCGTTCCACGACGGCAGGAGTGATCGATGAAGTGGGCGTCGGCGCTGGCGAGGGACCCGAGTGGTGAAGGTGCGGTCTCGCGTGCGCTCGAGGTCATCGATCGTGAGCTCGACGCCACGCCTGACCTGCTGCTCGTCTTCATCTCGACGGGGCTGCTCAAAGAGGCGCCGATCGTCCTTGCGCGGCTGCGTGAGCGCTTCCCGGCCGCCACCCTCATCGGCTGCTCGGGAAGCGGCGTCATCGGTGCTGCGCGCGAGGCCGAAGACGTGCCGGCGCTCTCGTTGATGGCGGCGTCACTCCCGGGCGTGCGACTCGAGGCGCAGTCACTTCGGTTGGGCGAGCGCCCCACCTTCACGACGCGGCCGAAAGCCGTGCTGCTCTTCGGCGATCCCTTCACCTTCAAGCCCGAGCCGCTCCTCGCGTGGCTCGACGAGTCGGCGCCCGGCGTGGTGACGACTGGCGCGCTGGCGAGTGGCGGCAGCTCACCGGGCGGCCATCGGCTCTTCCTCGACGAGCGGGTCCACACCTCGGGCGCCGTCTGTGTCGCGCTCTCGGGCAACCTCGAGGTCGAAGCCGTCGTCGCGCAGGGCTGCCGTCCGGTCGGGCCTCCCATGTTCGCGACGGCGGTCGAAGGGCACCTGGTGCTCGAGCTCGACGGGAAGTCACCCATCGACGCGCTCCAGAAGCTCCACGCCGCGTCCACGCCAGACGTCCAGGAGCGCCTTCGCCACGGCCTCCTCGTCGGCGTCGGCCTCGAGACCGGGCACGTCGAACAGGACGCGTCGGCGGTGGTGGTGCGGAAGCTCGTCGGGCTCGAAGCCACCCGCAAAGCCATCGCGATCGGCGCGGTGCTGGAGCCCTTGCAGCTCATCCACTTCATGCTCCGTGACGCCGAGGCGGCCGAGTCGTCGCTCACGTCGAGCCTCGCCGCGCTGAAGTCGACGCCCGCCGCGGTGCTGCTGTTCTCGTGCTCGAGCCGCGGGCGCGCCTTGTTCGGCGTCGACGATCACGACGCGGGTCTCGTCGCGGCCCGGTTTCCCGCCACGCCGATGGCTGGCCTGTTCTCCAACGGCGAGCTCGCGCCGCTGCTGGGCCGCTCCTGCCTGCACGGCGCCTCGAGCGTGTTGGTGCTGCTGCGCCCGGCCGTTCACTGAGCTCTTCAGTTCTGCGCGCGCCACGGCCATAGTCACGCGCGTGCATCGGTGCTCTCTCGTCGTCGCGCTCGTCGTGGTCTCGTCTGCCGCCGTCGCCACGGAGCCGCCCACCGCGCGTCAGCCAGCGACCGCCACCACCGAAGCGACCCGCCTCGGCGCCGAGTACTTCATTCAGAAGGCCGGCGCCTCGTGGACCTACCAGCTCCAGTCGGGCGGCAAGGGCAAGGTCTCGATCAACTCGTTCGTCGAGTGGAAGGCCTCGTTCTCGTTCTCGCTGGGGAAGAAGTCGGGCAGCGGCACGTGGCGCGTGAAGGAAGGCCAATGGCTGGAGCGCTCGAGCAGCCGCGCCGAAGGTGAAGTCGTCGTGCTCCCGGCCGTGATGACGCGAGGCTCGAGGTGGCAGGCGCCAGCGTCGATCGAGAAGGGCACCAGGGACCTGTCCCAGTACGAGGTGCTCGCGCTCGACGCGCAGGTCGATCTCCCCAACGGCATCAACGTCGAGCATTGCCTCGCCGTGCTCGAGACCGGCCTCGACGGCAGCGCCCCGCACACGCACTATTACGCGGCCAACATCGGCAAGGTCGGGGTGCGCGGGCCTGAAGACTGGTTGTTCCGCCTGGTCGAGTTTCGCTCCGGCAGCCGCGGCCATCAGGAGTGACGAAACGCGTCATTTCGAAATGTCTTGAGATCCGACGCTAGACACCCGGGAGCGACCCGCTAGGAAGGCGCGCGGGGTTCTCTCTCAAAGGAGCAAACGATGAAGCAGCTTTTGACGGTGGTTGCCGTACTGGTCAGCTCTGCGCTGATGGGGTGCGCGACGCAGCACTCGGCCAAGTGGGACGAGAAGGTGACGACGGCGACGGGCACGGTCGACGCAGCCGCAGCTGGTGACGCTGACGCCCTGTGGGCCGCGCGCAAGGACGCCGCCAAGCACATGGAGGCCGTCGCGAAGTGGGAAGCGCTGGCCACCACCACCGCCGACGCCGAGCTGTACGCCAAGCTGGCGCGCGGCTGGTACCTCGCTGGTGAGCGCTACTCCTTCGAAGAGAAGAACGAGAAGCGCGACGAGGCGTACCAGAAGGGCCTCGACTGGGCGACCAAGTCACTGAAGCTCTCTGCGCCTGAGTTCGCGAAGATGATGGCCGAGGGCAAGACGCACGCCGAGTCGATCGTGAAGGCTCCGAAAGAGTCGATTCCCGCGATGTACTGGTACGCGTCGTCGCTCGGGAAGTGGGCGGCCAGCAAGGGCTTCGCGACCCGCCTTCGCTACAAGGACGACATCAAGGCCACCATCGATCACGTCAAGTCGATGGACGAGATGTTCTTCTACGCCGCGCCCTGGCGGTACCTCGGCGGCTACGAGGCGCAGACCGCAGGCCTCGCCGGTGGCTCGCTCGACAAGAGCGAAGAGAACTTCAAGAAGGCCGTTCAGCTCGCGCCCAACTACCTCGGCACCAAGGTGCTCTGGGCCGACTATCTGTGCGTCAAGCGCCAGGACAAGGCGACCTTCGAGAAGCTGCTGAAGGACGTCATCGCCGCCAGCGCGACCGCCGAGCCCGAGATCGAAGCCGAGAACCTGCTCGAGCAGGAGAAGGCCAAGAAGCTGCTCTCGCAGATCGACGAGAAGTTCTGACCTGACCCGCTGCGCGCTCCGGGTTGAAATTTGCCCGGGGCGCTCGCGTCGGTCCTTTCGACTCACCCACCACCCTCGCGGGACTCGTCTGTCTCCGCACCTCTGGAGGTCTTCCGTGAAGCACCTGCTCTCCCTCGTCGTCGGCGCGCTGCTCATCGCCAGTCCCGCGCTCGCTCAAGATCCCAAGCCGCTCGTCATCAAGGTCGGCTCCGTCGCGCCCGAAGGCACGCCGTGGTCCGACTGGCTCGACGGCGTGAAGGCGCGCCTCGAGAAGGACTCGGGCAACAAGGTCAAGCTCAAGCTGTTCCTGGGCGGCAAGCTCGGCGGCGAGAAGGAGATGGTCGAAGAGACGCGCAACGGCAACATCGGCATGTTCGGTGGCTCGGCCGGCGCGCTCGCCAGCTTCGTGCCCGAGCTCGCTGGCATCGAGCTGCCCTACCTGTACGCGACTGATGCCGAAGCCGACTACGTGCTCGACAAGATCCGTCCCAACGTCACCAAGCTGCTCGAGGCCAAGGGCTTCGTGATGGTGATGTGGGGCGAGAACGGCTGGCACGGCTACGGCATCAAGGGGAAGTGCGTCGAGAAGCCCGACGACATGAAGGGCCTCAAGATGCGCTCGCAGGAGTCGTACGTGCACATGGAGACGTACAAGTCCTTCGGCGCCGCGCCCGTCGAGATGTCGACGCCCGAGGTCCTCGGCGCGCTCCAGACGGGCACGGTCGACGGCTACTCGAACAGCCCGCTGCTGTCGCAGGCGACCAGTTGGTACAAGGGCGTGACGCACTACACGTACACGCGCCACATCTACCAGCCGGGCATCGTGGTGATGTCGAAGAAGGTGTTCGACGCGCAGCCCGACGATCTGAAGACGCTGCTTCTGGTTCGCACCGACGAGCGCTCTGGCATCGAGGGCGTGCGCAACCTCACCGGGCCGCTCCTCGAGAACTTCACGGCCGCGAAGAAGGTCGTCTGCAAGCTGACGCCGGAGCAGACGAAGCTCTGGCAGGACAAGGCCCGCCCCGTGTGGGACATCTACGCGAAGAAGAGCGCTGGCAACAAAGCGCTGCTCGACGCGATCCTCGCCGCGAAGAAGGACTTCGCTGCCGGGAAGAAGTGACCGTCAGCCTCTCGTGACGTTTCAACGCCGGCCGAGTCACGCTCGGTCGGCGTCTTCGTTTGTGTCCCTCCTCTGGAGTTCGCATGAACTCGTTTCGCACCGTCGTCGACAAGCTCGATGACGCCGTTCTGGCCGTCGAGCGCGTCTTGCTGCTCGCCACGCTGTCCTTGATGACGCTGCTCGTGTCGCTCGACGTCGTGCAGCGCACGTTCTCGCGGCCGGTGTCGAAGACGGCGTCGGTGATCCTCGGGTTCATGGCCGACCCGTCGGCCGAGACGCGCGCGCTCGTCATCGAGAAGATCGGCCCCTGGCTCTTCACGCTTGGGTCGTTGGTGTTCGTGATGCTCGCGGTGCACTCGTCGCGATCGATCAAGGCCGAGCGCCTGAAAGCGGCGAAGCCCGGCGTGGGACTCTCGCTCGGGCTCGGGCTCGGTATCTGGGTCGGGCTCGCGGCGTTCGTTCAAGGCCTGCTCGCCGTCTTTCCGTCGAGCTTGCCGGGCGCGCAGAAGTTCTCGCTCGGGCTCATGTTGTGGAGCGGCATGCTCGGCGCGTCGATCGCGACCCGCCAGCGTCGTCACATCGTGCTCGACACGGTGAAGAAGAAGCTCGACGAGAAGATGGGCCGGGTGTTCTCGCTCGTCGGGGGCGTGGTGACGTTCCTGTTCTGCGCGCTGTTCACGGTGCTCGCGCTGACGCAGTTGCATGACGAGTTCTCACTCTGGCGTGACGGCGATGGCGTCGGCGTCTTCGACGCACTCCCGATTCCCAAGTGGGTGGTGACGCTCGCGATCCCGGTGACGTTCGGCACCATGGCGCTGCGGTTTCTCGGCGCTGGCGTGCGTGACTTCGTGTGGGGCCCGCCGACGGGCGGCGTCGATGCGCACGGCGTCGACATGGAGCAGCTCGCCAAAGACGCAGAGCAGGTCGCCGCCGCGAAAGAAGGGGCCTGAGCATGGACTTCTCGCTCCTCAAGATCCTCGCCTTCGTGGCGGTCGCGGCGCTCGCCGTGCTGGCCTACCGGCAACGCAAGACGGGCCTCATCATCTGGCTGGCCATTCTCACCGGGCTGTTCGTCTTCACCGGCAAGGTCGGCTTCCTCGTCTTCGCCATCATCCTGACCTCGCTGCTCCTGGGCCTGCCGCTGTTCGTCTTGATGGGCGGCATCGGCACGATGTGCATCGCGCTGCTGACCAGCGACGATCTTCCCGTCGCGGTCCGCAAGGTGCTCGAGCTCGCGGGCAAAGAGGTGCTGCTCGCGATTCCGTTCTTCGTCGTCGCCGGCGAGTTGATGACGCAGGGCTCGCTGGCGCGCCGGCTCATCGAGTTCATGCGCGCCGCCTTCGGGTGGATTCCAGGCGGTCTCGCGGTCTCGGCCGTCGCGGGCTGTGTCTTCTTCGCGGCGATCTCGGGCTCGTCGCCCGTCACCGTCGTGGCCATCGGCAGCATCATGGTGCCGGCGCTGCTCAAGGCGCAGTACCCGAAGGACTTCTCGATCGGCCTGCTCACGACGGCGGGCTCCCTCGGCATTCTGATTCCGCCGTCGATTCCGATGATCATCTATTCGATCATGGTGTCGGGCTCGACGCCGGTCGACCCCACCGAGCTCTTCGTCGCGGGCATCGGCCCCGGCCTGCTGATCGGCTCGATGCTGGCCATCTACGCGGTGACGCAAGGCCTTCGCTTCAAGATCCCCCGCGAGCCGTTCTCGACGGCCGGGCTCTGGCACGCGACGCGTGAGGGCTTCTGGTCGCTGATGCTGCCCGTCATCATCCTCGGCGGCATCTACAGCGGCATCTTCACCGCCACCGAAGCGTCAGCCGTGTCGGTCGTCTACGCGCTCGCCGTCGAGGTCTTCATTCACGGAGAGATGGACCGGAAGAAGCTGCTGTCGGTCGCCGAGAACTCGATGACGGTGATGGGCTCGCTGCTCGTGATCATCGCCCTGGCGCTCACGCTCAACTACGTGCTCGTCGATCAAGAGGTGCCCGACAAGATGGTCGCGCTGCTCAAGGAGCAGAACCTCTCGCGCATCGGCTTCCTCATCTTCGTCAACATCCTGCTCTTGATGGTCGGCATGTTCATGGACATCATGAGCGCGATCCTGATCATCGCGCCGATGCTGGCGCCGATGGCTGCGGCGGTCGGGGTCGACCCGATTCACATGGGCATCATCTTCATCGTCAACCTCGAGATCGGCTACCTCACGCCGCCTGTCGGGTTGAACCTGTTCGTGAGCTCGACGCTCTTCAAGGAGAGCATCGGGTTCGTCGTGCGCGCCGTGCTCCCGACGCTGATCATCATGCTGGTCGCGCTCGGGTTGATCTCCTACGTGCCGCAGCTCTCGACCGGCCTGGTGATGGCGCTGCGGACCGAGGCGAAGGCGCCCGAGTCCACGCCCACGCCCGGCGCGGCGCCCACCGAGCCGGTGCCGACGGAGCCTGGTGAGAAGTCACTCGCAGAGATGATGCGCGCCAACAAAGAAGGTGTCGACGGCGGCGAGGATGCGGCGCCTGAGAAGTCGATGCAGGACCTGATGCGCGAGGCGAAGGAGAAGAAGGGCGAAGACGCGCCCGCTCCCGAGAAGTCGCTTCAGGAGCTGATGCGTGAGGCGAAAGAGAACGCGAACGACGCCGGTCCCGAAGCCGCCGCGCCGGCACCGCCCGAGCCCGTTCGCGAGAAGTCACTCCAGGAGCTGATGCAGGAGTCGAAGCAGAAGCCCGCCGCCGAGACGCCGTAGCTCAGGTCTTCTCGAGCTCCCACGACGACACCTTGAAGCCGGCCTGCTTGAACAGGTCGGCGTCGGCGCCCGCGTCGCTGGGGAGCGAGAACGCGATCACCTGGCAGCCCCGCGACTTCAGGGAGGCCTCGGCTTCTCTGAGCAGCCGCTCTGCGATGCCCTGGTTGCGCCAGCCCGGCGCCACCGACAGCACCAGAATTCGCCCGAGCGGTTGCCCGGTGAGCGGGTGCGGCCCGGCCACGCGCGCGACCGCCACGCCGATGGCCCGGCCCTCATAGTCAGCGACCAGCAGGCCTTCGGGCTCCTCCGAGAGGGTCGTCTCGATCAAGGCCCGAAACGTCTCCACCCACCGCTTGCGCGCCGGGAAACGCTTCGTCGTCTCGAGCTCCAGCGTCTCGAGCACGGGAAGATCCGTCACCTTCACTCTGCGAACGGCCAACGGCATGCGCGTCTCACTCCTCGAGGGTGAGCTTCTTGAAGGTGTCGAGCACCGCCTGCGACGCGCGCGAGAGGTACTTGCCCTTGCGAACCAGAATGCCGATGGGGCGGGTGAACGTGCCCTCGGCGAACGGCTTGGCGACGACCGAGCCCTGCGACACCTCCTGGTACACCGTGGGCTGCGGCAACACCGAGATGCCCAGCCCCAGCTCGACCGCGCGCTTGATCGTCTCGACGTTGTCCAACTCCATCGTGACGTTCAGCTCGAGCCCCTTGTCGCGGAAGAGCTTGTCGATGCCCTTGCGTGACGGCGCTTCACGGTCGAACGAGATGAAGGGCAGCCCCGCCACCGCGCTCATCGAGATCTTCGCCTTCGACGCGAGCGCATGGTTCGGCGGCAGCACCACCGCGAGCTTGTCTTCCCGGAAGGGGATGATGTCGACGCCGGCGCGCTGCTGCGGGTAGGCCACCAGCCCCAGGTCCGCCGCGCCGAGGATGACGTCGTCGTACACCTGGTCGGACCGGCGGTAGTTGAGGCGCAGGTTCACCTTCGGGTGCGAGCGCAGCAGCTCGCGCTGAACGTTCGAGAGCTCATGCAGGCCGACCGAGTAGATCGCCGACACGTTGCACGTGCCCGAGATCTCGGTCGCCTGCTCCCGAATCTCGCCTTCGACCTCGGAGAAGCGCGCGAGGATCTCTTTGCACCCGCGGAAGAGGCGCTCACCTGCGGGCGTCGGCGTCACCTGGCGGGCGCTGCGCGACAACAGTCGCTGCTCGTACCTCGTCTCGAGCGCTCGAATCTGCTGGCTCACTGCGCTCTGCGTGACGTGATTGAGCTGCGCCGCGCGCGAGAACGAACCCGTCTCGACGACGTCGACGAACATCTTCAGCGACTCGAGCTGCATTGAGCTCCTCCGGGGGTGACGTGGCGAGCAGAGCTAATCGGCGGGTGCCATTAGCGCAACTCACGCTGCGGAGGATTCGTAAAAGAGATGGTTGACGTCGATTTACATGACCCAGTGCAACGCCACTGAACCCCCAAGGTACTGATCTGCGGCCGACGGCGCGGTGAAGCGCGCACCTTCCTCGGGGCGCAACGACAAGAGGTAGCGCGTCCAGTCGAGGCCAGCGCGCACTTGCACGTTCTCCACCAGCTCGATCGAGACGCCGCCACCCGCGTCGATGCCGAAGCCTCCGGCGCGCTTGAAGTACGCCTCGGTGCCGAGCTCACCCGTCCACGCGAGGAACGTGAAGCCGGCCATCGCGTCGATGCCGACCGGCCCGAGCTTGACCAATCGCACACCGAGCCCCGCGCGCGGTCCGTTGAAGGTGACGCTGGGAATGTTGGGGCGTGCCGAGCCGTCGTTCGCCGCGACCGGGTCGATGGAGAACGTCTGCGTCGAGAACCCCGCCACCGCCTCGAGCGAGAACATCGAGCCGAACGGCTGCCGGAAGGCCGCGCTGACCCGGAACCGGTCGTAGCGCGTGCCAAAGCGCGAGGCGTCTTGCTTCGACGAGATGCCCACGCCGATGTCGCCGCTGAACGCGATGCCGAGGTTCGCCGCGACACCCGAGGTGAAGTGCGCGCCCGGGTACCAGGTGGCGTCGAGGGCGATGGCTGGCGCGAAGGCCAGGGCGTAGCGCGCGAGCGCTTGATCGGGGTCTCCAGACCAGGTCAACGAACGCCCGAACGCGCGGAACCCCAGGCCTGCTCGAATCGCGGGGAGCGCCGAGGTCGTCGATGAGGTGCTCGATGACGGCGTCGAGACGCTCGGCTCGGGTACGGGCTCGGGGTCTTTCGCGGCCACGACGTCTTTCTTCGGCGTGCTCTTCGTGGGCGTCGCGACCGGCTCCGTCTTCGTGGGCTCGGGCTTCGGGTCGCTCTTCGGCGTGTCGGTGACCGGCGCGGCTGGGGCGGCAGGCGCCTGCCCCGTCGCGCACGCCAGAATCAGCGAGCCAGCGACGCTCTTCGGCAGGGCCTTGAGTGGCTTGCGCGCCGCGGCCCTGAAGTTCTGGGTCTCGAGCGGCGTACCGTCGGCGCCGTTGAGCACGGTGATCGTCCACGCGTCGCCGGCCGATCGCGCCAGCACCACCGCGAGCGCCTTCGCCGGGCTCGTGACGGAGCGGACCTCTTTGCTGGTCGGCGCGTCGGACAAGGCGTCGCGGTTGATGGTCACGTTGAAGCGCGGGCTCAGCGTGCTCTGCAGCAGCTTCGCCATGGCTGGCGGGGCATCGACGACGACCGCCTGCTTCGCGCCGCCACCGCCGGAGGCCTTCGGCGCTTTCTTCTTCGGCGCCGCAGAGACCACGGAAGCCACGAGCAGGGCGAGGAGCAACACGAACGAGCGCATGGGCGAAGTGTCGCCGGTCTCGGGCGAGCCGTCGCGTCCTCTTCGCGCAAGAGGTGTGCCTTGCTGCCACCTGCAGTGGGCACCACCGCTGTGCACACTTGCGCGTTGGAGATCCTTCGTTCTCGTCAGCGCCGCCTCATGGCGTCCAGGGTCGCGGCGGTGATGATGTCGAAGAGGCGGTTTCCTTCTTCGGCCGACGCCGCGGCCGGGGCTCCGAAGTACGCGTCGGCTCCTCCTGCCTCGAGGAAGTTCGTCGCGCCCGCCTTGATGGCGGCGGGCAGATCGACGCTGAGCGAGGGCAGGGCGCGGCGCGCGTCTTCGTCCACGAGGTGCGGAGCGGCCGCGAGCATCAGCGACGTCTCATAGGCGCCGGCGTGGCTGCCGCCGTGCATGAACTCGTCGCCGAGGAGCGGGCCCGTTGGCTTGCGGCGATGGTCGGGCACCACGACTCGAAAGGAGGGGCTCGAGGCTTCGAGCGCCGCGGCGTGTACCACCTTGAAGTGCGCCGGTTCGAGGTGATGGTTCACGACACAGACCTGCGTGAAGCCTGCGTGGCCGATTCCGCGAATGATGGCGACCAGCATCGCCTTCGCGGTCTCCGCCGGAACGCTGACCGTGCCTGCGAACGGCGCCGCGAAGTCGGTGAGGGAATAGGTGACAGGCGGGAACTCCACCGTCTCGAGGCTGCTGCTCACCCGGCTGCACACCTCCTGCGCGATGACGACGTCGACGTTGAGCGGAAGGTGCGGGCCGTGCGCTTCGGTCGAGCCGATGGGCAACAAGGCCCAGGCGTTCGAGTGGGCCAGCGCCTTGATGCGCGGCCACGGCAGGTGCGCGGCGAGGTGCTTCATGACTCGTCATCTCCTTCGAGTTTTCGTCTCACCGCGGGGCGGCCACCCGTGCTCTTGCTCACCGCAGGTCTGCCAGAGCTGCTCTTGCTGACCGCGGGCCGGCCCGGGCTCGACGCGCGCTCGACGGCGCGTCTGCCTGCGCTCGTCGTCCTGGGCTTCGATGGCGGAGCGGCCTCGGCGATGGTCGCGTCGGCCTCCTCATCATCCTCGCGCGCCGACGTGCCGAGTCCATCGCGCCACGCCCCCAGCGCCTTCGCGGCCGCTTCGTCCTTGCGAAGGTTCTCTTCGTGCTCCTTCTCTCGCGCCTTCTTCGCGCCGAACTGGCCGTAGACCCACACCGCGACGATGAGCACCGCGCCGGGCGAGGACCACCACACGACGCGCTCCGGCCCTGCGAGGAGCTGATCGGGTGCCCAGCCGCGATCGCGCGAGCCGATCGCCAGCCAGGGCGAGCGCTCCTCTTCCACGCGCTGGGCCGCCTTCGACACCAGCTCCGACTTGCGCACGAGGTCGGGGTTCAACGTGAAGCCGCGCTCCTCGAAGCGCCACCGCAGCCGCTCGGTGTGTTGGGCGAGGCCTTTGTCCTCGGGAATCAGTCGCGCGGCCTCGAGCACGTGCCCGAACGCCGCCTCGAGCTCCTTCGCGGTGCTCTTGCGACCGTCATCGACGCCCAGCAGCGAGAGAGCGCGCGCGTAGTGCTCGGCGGCCTGGTACCCGGGCGACTCCCAGTACGTCTTCCAGATGTAGCCGACGACCGCGAGCGCGTAGACCGCGAGCACGACGAAGAGGCCCCAGGGCACCGGGAACTTCGGAGGAGGCGGCTTCTTCGGCGCCGCGGGGCGGTACTCATGAACGGCCATGCCGGCGCAGCGTACCGCCGAACGCCCGAGACCTGCGCGCTCGCTGTCGGGCCGTGTACAACCCCTGCATGACGTTCTCTTCGATGCCGGTGCTGGTGCCTGGACGTCGTCTCGGCGTGCTCGCCCCGTCGGGGCCCTTCGAGCGCGAGCGATTCGACCGCGGTGTGGCGGTGCTGGCGGGGCGGTATCAGGTCGAGGTCGCCCCTGAAGCGACGGGTCGTCACCGCTACCTCGCCGGTGAAGACTCGGCCCGCGCTGCCTCATTTCAACGCTGCCTCGACGACGAGGGGCTCGCGGCTGTCGTCGCGGCGCGCGGGGGCTACGGAGCGATGCGGCTGCTGCCCGCGCTCGCGATTCGACGTCCCCTCACGGTGTTGGGGTTCTCAGACATCACCGCCATTCACCTGGCGTGGCAGGCGCGGGGCTATCGCTCGATTCACGGGCCCGTGGTGACCCAGCTGGGCAGTCAGCCCCCAGACGTCATCGCGCGGACCTTCGAGCTGCTCGAAGGCCGGGCGGTCGAGCCGCTCTCAGGCACCGAGGTGGTGAGAGCCGGCGTGGTCGAAGGGCCGCTCCTCGGCGGCAACCTCTCGCTCCTGGCGAGCCTCGTCGGCACCCGGTGGATGCCCTCGTTGTCGGGCGCGGTGTTGCTCATCGAAGACGTCGGCGAGCGGCCCTATCGCCTCGACCGCATGTGGACGCACCTCGCCCTCGCCGGCGCGCTCGATGGAATCGTCGGGGTCGTCCTCGGCGAGTTCACCGACTGCGAAGAGAATGACGCGACGTTCACCTCTCGCGAGGTGTTGCACGAGCTGGTGTCTGCCCTCGGGGTGCCCGTGCTCGCTGGGCTGCCCATCGGTCACGGCGCCGTGAACCACCCCGTCGTGCTCGGCGCGAAGGTTCGCCTCGACGCGACGGCGAAGCGCCTGGAGTTCCTCGAGGGCCTCGCGTGAAGCGACTCGATGCGTCCCTTGCGCAGGCGAAGGCTGACGGCGTCTTCTCGCAGGCGCGCGCCGCGATCTGGTGGAAGGGCCAGCCGGTCTACGAGGGCGGCTCGGCGTCGCCCGACGCGATCTTCGATCTCGCCTCGGTCACCAAGGTGTTGTGTACGACGGCCCTCGCGTGCCGGTTGGCCGCTCGCGGTGAGCTCGACGTGAACGCGCCGCTGTCGACCGTCCTCCCGGGCGCCAGCGTCGCCGCGACCATCGCCGACCTCGCTGTTCATCGCTCCGGGCTCCCTGCGTTCCTGCCGTTCTTCGCTGACGTGGCGCGCGACCAGCCCGAGCTGTTCGCCAGCCCACCGGCTGCGCTCCGGGAGCAGGTGCGGAAGACGGTCGTCGATCGCGTGCTCCGGGTGAAGGCCGAGCGACCGGTCGCCGCCGAGGCGGTGTACAGCGATCTCGGTTTCATTCTTCTGGGTGAGGCCTTGAGCGCGGTCGCTCGTCGCCCGCTCGATGCGCTGTTCGCCGACGAGCTCGCTCGGCCGCTTGGCCTCTCGGCCGGCTTCCGAAGGCTCTCGCTCCTCCCGTCGCCAGACCGGGTGGTCGACACCGGCGGCACCCGCCCTCGTGAGCCCGCGCCCGGCCAGGAGACGATGTGGCGTTGCCCCACGTGGCCCTCTCTCGTTGGGCAGGTCGATGACGACAACGCGTGGGTGATGGACGGCGTCGCAGGCCACGCGGGGCTCTTCGCCACTGCGAACGACGTCGCGCGTTTCGGGCAGGCGGTCCTCGATGGCTGGGTGACGTCTCCCGTCGGCTGGAAACCCGATGTGGGGACGCCAGGAAGCACCCGCACGTTCGGCTTCGACACGCCCTCGACCGTCGGGGCTTCCTGCGGTCCCCGCTTTGGCCGCGGCGGGCCACACGGCGCCATCGGTCACCTCGGCTTCACCGGCACCAGCCTGTGGATCGACTTCGATCGCCAGCTCGTCGTGGCGTTGCTCACCAATCGCGTCGTCTTCGGGCGCAGCAACGTGCTGATTCGCGCGTTCCGGCCTGCGTTTCACGACTCCGTGCTCGACGTCTTCCGCAGCTGAGTTGGCGCTCGACACGAGGCGGAGCCGGCACGTGGCTGCTGTGAGCTCCAGCGCGGCAGCGGGTGGGGCGCAGACCGCTGGCTCCGTGGTGGATGACCTTCGGTCCGCAGCTCCGCTGGCTTCGAGTCGCTCTCTGCGTGCGCTGCGGCCTCGCGCGCAAGGATGAGCTCGTGATCGCGGGCGCGTGGGTTCAACTCGCCTTCTGGCCAACGGCGCGACGCGCGAGCATGGACGATCTACCGAGCCCGTGCTGGAAGGACGTGGATGAGTGACCTCGACAACGGCAACGTGCTCGCGACGATCGATCCGGACTCCATTCGGCGAATCCACCTCGTGGGGGTCGGCGGCACGGGCATGGGCAGCTTCGCCGGAATGCTCAAGGCCGCCGGCTACGAGGTGACCGGCAGCGACGAGAACGTCTACCCACCGATGAGCGACATGCTCCGCGCGTGGGGCATTCCGGCGATGACGCCCTACGCGCCCGCCAACCTCGACGCGGCGCGGCCCGACCTCGTGATCATCGGCAACGTCATTCGACGGGTGAACGCAGAGGCGACCGCGGCCCGTGAACGTGGCGTCAAGCAGATGAGCTTCCCGGCCGCGCTGGGCTCGCTCTTCCTCGCGCAGCGTCACGCCGTCGTGGTGGCGGGTACTCACGGGAAGACGACGACCAGCTCGCTGATGGGGCACGTGTTGGCTTCGGCGCAGCGCGATCCCACGTTCCTCGTGGGCGGCGTGACGAAGAACTACTCGGGCAATTATCGCCTCGGAAAAGGTCCGCACTTCGTCGTCGAAGGTGACGAATACGACACGGCCTACTTCGACAAGGGGCCCAAGTTTCTGCACTACCAACCGCGGAGCGTGATCCTCACCAGCATCGAGCTCGATCACGCCGACATCTACCGCGACCTCGCGCACTACGAGTCGAGCTTCGAGAAGCTGATGGCTCTCGTGCCCGCCGATGGACAGGTCGCGGTGAGCGCCGGCTGGCCTGGTGCCGTGCGGCTCGCGAAGGGCTCGAAGGCCCGCGTGACGACCTACGAGGGCCGAGAGGGTTCGACCGCCGACGTCGTTCCCCGGACCGTGGTGTTGGGGCCCGAGGGCGCGCGGTTTGGAATCGTCGAGCGGGGTGAGTCGCAGGGCGAGTTCCTGCTCCCGCTCGCGGGGCGCCACAACCTCGAGAACGCGCTGGGCGTGTACGCGTGCGCGCGGGGTCTCGGGCTCTCGGCCGACGAGGTGCGCGAAGGGTTCGCGTCATTCGAGGGCGTCAAGCGCAGGCAAGAGGTGCGCGGCGAGCCGGCGGGCGTGCTGGTGATCGACGACTTCGCGCATCACCCGACCGCCGTGCGCGAGACGATCGCGGCCGTGAAGTCGCGCTGGCCCTCCAGACCGCTGTGGGCCGTCTTCGAGCCCCGGAGCAACACCAGCCGTCGGAGCCTTCACCAGGCGGAGTACGCGAAGAGCTTCGGCGGCGCGGCCCGCGCGTCGATCAAGGTGCCCGAGCGTCACGACAAGATTCCACCCGGCGAGGAGCTCGAGGTTCCTCGTCTGGCGCGGGAGCTCGGTGACGCGGGGATTCCGTCGGTCGCAGCGGCGACGGTGAACGAGCTGCTCGATGAGGTGGGCTCGCAGGCGCGCCGTGGTGACCTCGTCCTGGTGATGAGCAATGGAGGGTTCGGTGGCTTCATCGATTCGCTGCTCACGCGGCTCTCACAGCGGCCGGAGTGACGCCATGACGCTGCGCCTGATCTTCCTGGTGTTGGTGACGGGTGGGTGTGTTCGTCTCCCGACGGCTCCGCTGCTGGTCGACGACGACGTGCGACGGGGGCTGGTGCCGAAAGGCGAGGCCGTCGCGCTCGACTTCACCGTGACCCGGTATCCCTCGGGCACGCCGTATCGCCTCGCTGACGACCGCGGCTCAGTGGTGCTGCTCGACGTGTGGGCGACCTGGTGCGACCCGTGTCGCGAGTCGCTGCCGTTCTACGAAGACGTCGCGAGGCAGTTCGCTGGGCGGGGCCTCAAGGTGTACGCGATCAGCGTCGACGCTGACGCCGCGGTCATCGCCCCCTTCGTTCAGGAGCTGAAATTGAGCCTGCCGGTGCTGCACGATCCAGAGGCCGCCGTCGCCGGGAGCGCGCTCAAGGTGAAGCAGATGCCCACCAGCTTCCTCATCGATCGGCGCGGCGTCGTGCGGCGGGTCCACGAGGGGCTCAGCGATGACTACTTCCAACAGACCCTGACTGACGTCGAGCTGCTCCTCGCCGAGCCCGCGAAGTGAGGCCGGCAGCGACTCCCTCGCGGACGCGAGTCTCGGTGCCATGGTGACCGCCCTGGCGACGCCACCCAGCACCGCCCGTCAGGAGCACGCGTGACGCCCGCCGAGCTGCGCCTGGAAGCCGAGGTGCTGGTTCGTGCGGGCGGCGCTGTCCTGAAGGACCGGTTCAGCTCGGTGCGGACCATCGACTTCAAGGGCCCCGGCCGGGGAAACCTCGTCACCGACGCCGATCGCGCGGCTGAGGCGCTCATCGTCGACGCCCTTCGGCGCCGGTTCCCCGAGCATGGGCTGCTGACCGAAGAGTCCGGCACGGTGAGCACCGGCGACCTGCGGTGGATTCTGGACCCCCTCGATGGCACCACCAACTACGCGCACGGCGTTCCACACTTCTGCGTCTCACTCGCGGCGGAGGGCCCATGGAACGGCGGGCGACGAGTGCTGGCCGCGGCGACGTTCGATCCACTCCGTGACGAGCTGTTCTCTGCCGCGCGAGGGCAGGGCGCGACGCTGAACGGCCGTCGGCTGCAGGCCAGCGCCGAGACCGCGTTGGATCGCGCGCTGCTCTGCACGGGGCTTCCGTATGACCTTCAGCTCAACCCTGACGCGCCACTGGGCCTCTTCGATCGGCTCGTCCGCCAGGCCCGGGGCATGCGGCGAATGGGCAGCGCCGCCCTCGAGCTCGCGTGGGTCGCGGCCGGCCGCTTCGACGGGTTCTTCGAGTTCGGCCTCAAGCCGTGGGACGTCGCCGCGGGCGCGCTGCTCATCGAAGAGGCTGGTGGTTCGATCGCCTGCCTCGACGGAAGTCCGTGGGACGCACGCTGCGGTGACGTCGTCGCCGCAGGGCCCGGGCTCTTCGGCCAGTTGGTGGGTCAGTGTCGAGACTTCGTGGCGACGCAGGGCGTGGTGCTCGAGCCCTTCGACCCGACGCGCCCTGCTTAGAGGAAGCCCTCTGGCACGAAGACGATGTCTCCGGGCTGGAGCACGAAGTTCTTCTCGTTCCCGTTGATGATGTCCTCCACGCGCAGCGGTACACGCGTCTCACGGCCTTCGATCAAGCGCGTGATGTTGACGCCGTTGCGGGCCGCGGTGCGGTTGAAGCCGCCAGCCGCGCTGACGGCGGCGACGATCGTCATGCCCTCTTCGTAGGGGAACGAGCCCGGCTTCGAGACGTCGCCGAAGACGAAGATGCGCTTCGAGTTGAACTCCTTCACCATCACCGTCACCTGCGGGCGCCGCACGAAGCCCTGCTTCAGGCACGAGTTGATGGCGTCGGCGGCGAGGCTCGGCGTCAGGTCCGTCACCCGGACCTTGCCGCACAGGGGGAAGTCGATGACGCCCTCGGGTGAGACCCGGAAGATGCCCGACAGATCGGGCTCCTGGTAGACGCGCACTTCGAGGAAGTCGCCCGTGCCCAGCGTGTTGGCGCGAACGCCACCGTCGACCGCTGGCAGATCTTCAGGGCGAACCTGGCCGCCAAGTGGCTTCGGAGTGCGGCAGGCAGCGACCGCGACGAGACAGAGGCAGGTGACGAACGTGAGGTGACGCATCGTCACGTCAGTACCGGAAGGTCAGTCTCAAGTTCGCTTCGTGTCGCACGAAGTTGATGGCGGTCTGCGAGGTCTGGGTCGAGGTGCGGTACCCGAGGCCGTAGCTGGCGCCGATGACGAACCACGAAGTGACGACGAAGCTCGGACCCACGTTCACGCCGATCAGCAGGTCGCTCCGCGTGCTGACGGTGCCCATCGGTCCAAAGAAGGTGAAGTAGTCGATCGCGGCCGTCCCGTTCAGCGTGAGGCGGTCGCCGAGGAAACCGAGCCGGGCGTTGAGGTACCCACGATCGACAGAGACCGTGCCATAGACGGGGACGGGCATCATGTCGCGCAGGTAGCCGATGGCAACCGAGGTGCTTTCGCCCACGAGGTACATCAGCTCGGCCTGGCCGATGGGCGCTGCGCGTTGCGTTGGCCCAAAGTCGTAGGCTGCGCCAGCCAGCAGCGTAAGGGAGAATCGGGGTGTCAGCAGACCCGCGAGGCCAGCCCGGCCACGGAGGATCTGCGCGGGCAGATTCTGGATGCTCGGGTTCCAGTAGGTGCGCAGGTCGAAGTTGGTGTCGAGCACGATGGCCGTTTTGGGCAGGAACTTGTACCGAGCCCCGAGCGCGAAGTTCAGGTTGCTGTAGTTCATGCCCGACACCAGCGTCGGGTTGCAGGTGATGTCACCGGGAGGGCAGGTCGTCGTGCCGGTGAGCAGCGGTTCGAAGAACTCGACTCCCCACGTGATGCGCGGCGTGATCTCCAGCGCGCGGCCACCAGGGTGAATCGGTGCTGCGACGTAGAGCGAGTTGAAGAGCGAGATCACACCGATGCCGGCCGACGGGTTCTGCGTTCGGTCCGAGCGGGTGAAGGTGTCTCCGAGTTCGAACGACACCGCGCCGTCGCGATTGAATGACGTGTCGAGGCTGACGAGCGCTTGAGGCCTCGAGAGCTGCCGCGACGACGGCGACAGAAGGCCCGAGAAGATGAGGTACTCAACGTTCGCGCCGAACTTGACGAGAGTGCCAGGGCTCTCGAGCGCGAACGTGGCGCCCACCCGCGGGGCGAAGATGATCTCGGGGCTCGGGACACCAGCACGTTCGAAGTAGCCGACGAGCGAGTCGAAGCGGCTGTCGACCTCAGCCAGAAGATGCAATCGTCCATCGCCGACCTTGAAGCCGACAGGCGCCGGCGCCTGCGCGATGGCAGACGAAGCGACGAGCGCAACGACGAGTGCAAGAACCCCCGACTTCAAGCCGTCTCCCCTCCGAATCATCGGTCAGCGGTCCGTAGCACACCCTCTCGGGTGTCCAAGTAGTTTTGCGGTCAGGGAATCGTCACATCGTCGGGCTCGCGGGCGGCGGCCGCGAGTCGATCGTTCGAGGCGCGAGCGTCACGATCGACGGATCGCCCTTCGGAAGGTAGTCGGGCGTCTCGACTTCGATGGTCGCGTTCTCGTCGGCGCGGAACGCGAGCTGGCCCATGCACTGCTCGGCCTCGGCGCGAAGCTGGTCGACCTTCGAGCGCGCGATGGTCACCTTGGTGAACTCGTGATCGGCCGACTGTGACTCCCGGCGCGCGAGCGCTTCCTGCAGGGCGACGTCCGACTGCTCCGAGATGCGCAGGAGGCCTTTGATCTGCGTGAGCTTCTCGTTGACGCAGGTGAGCTTCACCACGTCCTTCGTGTTGCGCGCCTCTTCGAGCTTCTGCAGCACGTCCTTCAGCGCGACGCGCATCACCGCAACCGAGTCGGAGCTGACCTTCAGCTTCTCGTTGTCAGGAACCTTCGAGGCCTCGATGGCCTGACCGGGCGCGGGGGCGGGCGGCGCGTTCTGCGCGAAGACCAGAGTCGCCATGGCGACGACGCTACCGATGATGATCCAGCGTGACGACACGGAAACCCCCACCCGGGAGAAGCGAAAGAACTGACGAAACCTAAGGGGCAGCATCATGTAAGTCAATGGAGGTTGTGACTCCTGTCGATCAGTACCCGGCGGGTCGCCTGCGATTCACCGCGCGCCGCGAACGTTGGCTTCGCGCAACCGCGCCGACAACATGCGGGCAATGTTGATGACGATGAGGGTGAAGCCGTCGCGGTGGTGCTTGCGGAAGCTCGTCAGGTTGTCGGACGTGAAGTGGAGCAGCTCGCACGCAGTCCTGGCCCGTACGGTTGCTGACCGGTACTCCTTGTCGATCAGGCTCATCTCTCCAAAGAACTGCTGAGGTCCGAGCGTTGCGATGCACGCAGGGCTTCCGGTGGAATCGCGGCGCGTCACTTCGACTTCCCCCTGAACCACGACGTAGATGCTGTCTCCCAGCTCGCCCTCTTCGAAGAGCACCTGCCCAGCGGTGACCGGGACCTCACTGGCAAGGCTGGCGATGGCCGCCAGCTCGTCGTTCGACAACATGTCGAAGAGCGAAGACCCCGAGAGGACGGCGACCCGGTCCATCAGGAGTCCTCACCTGTGCGCTGCGTCGGAGCCACGCCGCGAGTCTGCCAGCATCGGTGCCCCGCGTCGAAATCAGGAGGCAGGCGAGAACACGAACGGGTACGCGACCGAGACGTCGGACTCGGGCTTGAACGGGAACACCCAGCCTCGAATCACCGTCTTGATGCAGCTGCCGACGGCGTCGTTGCCCAGGGTGTCTTGCTCGATCTCGATCTCAGCGGCGCGACCGCCCGTGGTGATCGCGAAACGAACGACGACCTTGCCCTTGAGGTTCGGGTTTCGCTTCAGCTCCTTCTCGTAGCACCCCTGAATTGCGCGAATTCGGCCACGGAGGAAGGCGTTGAGCTTGTTGCGATCGATGTCGGCGCTCTCGACCTCGGGCGCGGCATCGGCCACCTTGCCGCGAATGGCAGCGGGGCCCTTCTCGGCGAGGTCGACCTTGCCGGCGCCTGCGGTGCCGAGTGAGCCGATGTCAGCGGCGGAGCCCGTACCGCTGCCCTTGGGCCCACCCGCTGCGAGGGCGTCGGCAGTGGCCATGTTCACGCCGCCGGCGCCAGAGAGCGCGCTCGCGACGTCACCAACGCCGTTGGAGCTGCCGAGCACGTCGGCGAAGGCGCCTTCACCCGAACCGGCCGCGCCGATGATCTTGAGGAGGCCTGACTTGGCGACCCGCGCCTGAAGCTCGGCCTTCTTCTCGTTGCTGGTGGCCGCCTTCTCCTTCTTCTCGCCCTCTGCGACCTTCTCTTCCTTCTTCTCTTCCTTCTTGTCGTCGCCCTTGGCGAGCTCAGCCTTGGGCTCGGGCTTCTTCACTTCGACCGGCATCATCGCCTTCACGAAGCGATCGGGCAGCTCCTCGAGTGAGAGCTCCTTCTCTTCGGGGATCGGCTGGCACGCGATGAACGTCGCTCCCGAGAAGTGCACGAACACCGAGGCGGCGAGGCAGAGGAAGAAGAAGTGATCGACCTGCGAGAGGAAGTTGCCCCTGATGGTGAGGGGCAGCTCTTCGCGCTTCGGTTCTGGCGGCGGCGTGACGAACTGGAACAGCACCGAGACTTCACCCAGCACAACGCGACCCTTCGAGGCGTCGGTCAGCGGGAGGACCAACGTGTCTCCGCGCGCCTTCGCGAGGCCCTTCTCCCGCGCCTGCTGCAGCGTCACCTCGGCGCCGTTGACGGTGACCTTGCCCTCCATGCCCGCCTTGAAGACGAGGGCGTACTGGTTGTTCACCAGCTCGAAGAGGGTGAAGGACGAGGGAAGGTTCGAGACCGGCACCACGAGGGTGTTCTTCGCGTCTTGCCCGACGGTGACGGGCACACGCTTCTTGAAGGTGCGGTCTTCGGTGATCTTCGAGCCCTGAATGAGGGCGATGCGGAGATTTTTTCCAGGAGCCGGCGCGGTCGCCATAGTGCCTCTTCGACAACTCATGCGGTCGGAAGTTCCGCCGCTCAAAACCGTTGAATTCTCGACAAACGAAGCGGTTTTCTAAACCCGAACCGCAGACCCCACAAGGATCAGAACGCTTCTTTGTCGACGCTCTTTTCGACTTTGGGGATGAAGGTCTCGGCGCGGTTCAGCTCGTCGAAGTTCAGCGTCGAACGCTGAAGAATGTAGAACGCCTGCGGCTTCTGGATGCGGCCCTCGACGGTGATCGCGTCGAGGCGAATGACCTTCTTCTTCTTGGCGCCTCCGGCTGGCGCCTGGGCAAGGGCGGTCGACGCAAGCAGCATGGCAAGGACAGTCACAGCACGCATCGGGCGCCTCATTTCTCGTCGTCGGAGAGCTTACCGCTCCCTGCGGGCGGTTTGGGAGCCGGGGTCGGGGCGGGGGCGGGCTCGTCGTCATCCTTGAGCTTGGCGGCCGGCTTCTTCTTCGCGTCTTCGGCAGCCTGCTTCCTGGCCGCGGCGTCAGCCTTCGCCTTCGCAGCAGCCTCGGCCTTCTCGAGCGCAGCCTGGGCCTTGGCGTCGGCAGCAGCCTTCTTCTTCGCCTCGGCTTCAGCCTTCGCAGCCGCCTTCGCGTCGTCGGCGGCCTTCTTCTTGGCCTCGGCCGCAGAAAGCGCTGCGTTCTTCGCGTCGTCGGCGGCCTTCTTCTTCGCGTCCTCTTCGGCCTTCTTCTTCGCGTCGGCTTCGGCCTTCTGCTTGCCTTCAGCCTCGGCCTTCGCAGCGGCTTCGGCATCAGCCTTTGCTTTGGCTTCTGCCTCGGCCCTCGCCTTCGCCTCGTCTTCGATCTTCTTCTTCTCCTGCTCGACCTTGCGCAGGGCGTCCTTCTTGTCGCGCTCGCGCTTGCGCTCTTCCTTCTCGATGCCCTTGTTGGCGTCCTTGATGTACTGCTCGACGCGTTCGTCTTTGCCGCCCTTGGCGCGGTACTGATTGAAGTAGTCGATGGCGGTGCGGAAGCGCTGCACCGTCTCGGTCCCGGGCACCTCGGAGTCGAGATAGGCGATGCCGAGGTTGAAGTAGATGTCGCCGTAGTCCGGGCGCTGCTTCAGCACCTTCTGGTAGGTCTCGATGGCCTTCGGGAGCTGCTGCTGCCCGCGGTAGGCCGACGCGAGGTTGACGTAGGCGAGGGTGAACTCCGGAGCTGCAGCGACGGCGGCTTCGAGCTCGCGCGCTGCGCCTTCGTAGTCCTGGTTCTCGACGAGCACGGCGCCGAAGGCGTTGCGGGCCTCGGCGAAGTCGGGCTGGAGCTGCGAGGCCAGGCGGAAGGACTCCACGGCCTGCGGGCGCTGCTTGAGCTTCAGGTACGCGAGGCCCAGGTAGTACTGCGTCGTCGCGTCTTCGCGATCCACATCACGCGCGTTCTCGAGCACCAGGCGGGCGAGCTCGACCTTGCCGTCTTTCAGGAAGACCTGCGCGAGGAGCTGCATCGCGCGCACGTTGCGCTCGTCGGCCTTGAGCACCTTCTTGGCTTCGCCGGCCGCCGCCTCGAGTTTGTTCTGCTGAAGCTGTGCGTAGACGAGCGCGATGCGGGGCCCGAGGGCGACGGGGTTCTGCGCGATGGTGGACCGGAGCTCGCCGTCGATCTGCGGGCAGCGGCGGGTGCGGCACGAGAGGCGGGCCAGCCGGTCCCACGCGGCGTCCTGAGCGGGGTTGATACCGAGCGCGCGGCGGTACGACTTCTCGGCGCCGTCGACGTCGCCCTTGCGCTCGGCGATGAGTCCCAGGTTCGTCCAGGCATGATCGGCCAGGGCGTTGCGGTCGAGCACGCTGCGGAAGCCACGCTCGGCGGTGTCGAGGTCGCCTTTGCGGAGCGCGTCAGCGGCGTCTTTGAACTGGCTGGCCAGCCCCGCGTCGAACTTCGGCTTTGGAGGGGGCGCGGGTTCAGCTGGGGCCGGGGCAGGTGAGGGACCACCGGTGGCGGGCTGCGCTGCCGGCTTCGGCGCGTCAGCAGCGGCGACGTCGGCGGGCTGAGAGGCCTTCGGCTCGTACGGCACCTCGGGCGTCTCGGCAGGCGCCTTCGTCGGGTCCGTCTCGGCCTTCTTCTCAGGCGTGGTGGCGCAGGCTGCCGCGAGGAGCAGCGCGAAGGTCACCAGCGACAGGCGAACGTGGAGGACACTCACTTCTCGTCCTCCGTCTTGAGCTTCTGCGCCGCGGCGCGTTCCTTCTCGCCGTCGATGGTGCCGACCGCGCCGTCCGAGAACGTGCCGTCGCCCTCGATGACGACCTTGGGCTCCTTGAGCACCGGGTATTCCTTGGGCCGGAAGCGGTTGAGCGACTCGAGCGTCTTCTTGGTCCACTCGTTCGAGATGCGGGCCTTACGGGCCTCGGCGATGGTGGCGGCGTAGTTCTCGACCGCTTTGTCTTCGAGCGCGACGGTCGTCGAGGCCAGCGAGTCCTGGTAGATGACGACGGCTTCGTCACCCAGCCGCTTGACCTCGGGAGGCACCGGCGTCTCGAGCACGGCCTGCGCGAAGCGCTCGAGCGCGTAGCCCTTGCGGTAGAAGGCGGCGAGCGTCCACTCCACGCGCTTGTAGGGGACGACGACGTCGTACGCCGCGTTGACCTTCTTCACCGACTCCTTCTTGTTCTTGAGCGAGTTCTCGAGCGCCTTGCCCGAGCCGCCGATCTTCATGCGCTCGAACTCCTTGAGCACGACCTCGGCGAGCTGGAAGCGGCTGTACGCCGCGGCCTCGGCCGCGATGGGAGACGTCTCGGGCTTGAGGCCACGACGGTCGAAGTCATCGGCCGCTGCCTGCCAGTTCTTCCGCGCTTCGACGTCCTTGTTCAGCTTTTCGAAGGCGTCGCCGACCTTCTTGCGCGCCTCGACGACGAGCTCGGTCTGCTTGCTGTCCTTCGAGAACTTCTGGACGAACTCGTTGAGCGCGCCGATCTCTTTGTTCCAGTCGCCTTGCTTCTCGTAGATGAGCGCGGCGCGGAACTGGTTCTTCGGAGCCTCTTCGCTCTTCGGGTACGTGTCGGCGAAGCGCAGGTAGGCCGCAGCCGCCTCGTTGTAGCGCTGGAGCGCCTCGAGCAGCCGCGCCGTGTTGAAGAGCGCGTTCTCGCGATCCTTCGCCTGCGGGTAGTCCTTCACCAGCTTCTGGTACTTCTCGATCGCCTTGTCGTAGTCGTACGACTTCTCGGCGTTGACGGCGACGCGGAAGAGGGCGGAGTCGGCGAGCTTGGAGGTCGGGTACTCGCTGAAGATGCGCTCGTAGAGCCGCAGCGCCGAGTCGAACCGCTGCACGTTCTCGTAGCAGACAGCCGCGTTGTTCAAGGCCTTGTCGGCGAACTCGTGTTTGGGCTCGGCCTGAACGAGCTCGATGTACTTCTTCGCGGCCTGGTCGTACTCACCCTTCGCCATCAGCTCCTCGGCGAGCTTGAACTTGCCGCCGAGCTCGAACTTGGTGAGCTGGGCGAACAGCTCGCTCTTCGGGTCGATGACGTCCTTGTTCTCGCGGAGCCGCGCGGCGACCTCTTCGACCTTCGCGTAGTTCTTGTCGATCAGGTACGACTCGACGATCAGGTTGACCGCGTACTTCGCGACCTCTGACTTCGGGAACGCCGCGATGATCGCCTCGAAGCGCTTGCGGGCCTCGTCGAACTGGTTGTGCGTGTAGAAGATCTCTGCAGCGCGGTAGGCGATGCCCGGCGCCTTCTCGTCGCCAGCCTTCACGCGCGCGATGAACTTGTCGGAGTTGTCGACGTACTGCTGCTCGGTCGCGGTGAGCGCGATCGGCTTGGGAATGCCTTCACCCTCGGGCCGGTCCTTCGAGACGAGCACCTTGAGCGCCGGCGTCTGGCCACCCTTGATCTCGAAGTCGAGCTGCTTCTGCCACGCGAGCACCGCGGAGTACGCCGCGTCGTTGAGGTACTTCACGTCCTGACTGGAGTCGCGAACGGCGGCGTAGTGCTTCGCAGCCTCGGCGAACTGGAACGAGTTGTAGAGGCACTCGGCCCAGTAGTACTCCATCTCGTAAGCGTTCTTGGAGCGGGGGAAGCGGCCCAGATACGACTGGTAGGCCTTGGCGCCGGTCTCGAACGCCGCCTTCGCGAGCTCGAACTTCTGCTCCTGTTTGTACGCGAGCGCCTGCTGGTGATGGTAAATCGCCGTGCGGTACAGGCTCGACTCGGCCATCTCGGCGGCGGCCAGCACGATGTCGGGGTCTCGTTTCCACTTCTCGTGCCACGGCGTACCCGGCACGAACATGTTGGCGAGCTTCGACGACTCGGCGAACGCCTCTTCGAGCTTCCGATCGCGCTCGTAGGCCTGAACGATGCGCTGCTGAATCTGCGGTGCGTCTTTGTTGAGCGGGTCCTTCTGGAGCACGAGCCGGTAGGCCTCGATGGCCTCGGGGTGCTTGGTCTGATCGAAGTAGACGTCGGCCATGCGGCGGTAGATCTCGGCCTCGTACGGGCGGCCGCCGAGCTTGGCGAACATCTCCTGGGCCTTGGCGAGCGAGCCCCACTTCTCGTCGACGAAGCTGATGGCGGTGTACTGGAGCGCCTCGGTGCGCAGATCGCCGCCGACCTCCTCTTCGCCCTTCTTCTTCGCTTCGGCCTGGTAGAAGTCGGCGAGCGAGAAGAACCGGGCGACGGCGTCGTCGAAGCGGTCCATGCGGTAGTAGACCCAGCCGAGCTTGTAGAGCGCCTTGTCGTAGAGCGGGTGGGTGACGTCGACGATCGCGTTCTCGTAGGCGTCAGCGGCCTTGGTGAGCGCGTCGGGCTCCTCGTACGCGTCGAAGTAGTACTCGCCCAGGCGCACCCAGGCCTCGGTGGTGAACTTCGACTTCGGGTACGCCGCGATGAGCTCGAGGTACGCCGCTTTCGCGTTCTCGAACTTCTCCTGCTTCTCTTCGCAGTACCCGAGCAGGTAGTACGAGGCGTCGTTGAGCTTGTACGTCGGGAAGTCCTTGATGAGCCGCTGGTAGAGCGCGATCGACTTCGTGAAGTCGATGCGCGGCTCGGTCGGGAGCGTCGGGTTCTTCTCGGGGTCGAGCTTCTTGAGGTTCTCCTCGTAGTCGCGCATCGCGATGGTCTGATCGTCCGACGAGCGCTCGTAATAGAGCTCGGCCAGGCGGAACATCACGTCGGGCGTGTAGCGCGCGTCGTTCGGGTACCGGGTGAGGAACTCTTCGAAGGCCGAGATGGCGTCGAGGCGCTCCTTGCGCTCGAGCACCTCGAGGTCGCGAATGGCCTTCTCGTACGAGTTGGCGAGGGTGTTCCGCTTCTCTTCGTATTTCTTCTCGATGAGCAGCTGCACCTCGCGCTTGAACTCGCGAGACTCTTCTTCATACGTCTGCAGGGCCTGGCTCACCTCTTCGAGCATGCGCTTCTGCTCGGGCGTGCGGCCCATGCCCTCGTAGTAGCGGGTGACCGGTTTGGCAGGTGCTGGCGGGGCGTCTGACTTCGTCTCGCCCGTCGCCGAGAGGGTGGGCATCTGAGGCCCGCCGGGCACGCCCGCGTCGATGGCCACGCCGGCATCGACCTTCTTGTCGGTCTTCTTCGCCTGCGCGTCCGCCTGGCCCGCGATGAGCACGCAACAGAGAGCGGAGCTGAGCAACGAAGCCGTCTTCATCGGTCAATCCACGTCCTTCAGAACGTCCTTGAACTCGTCTTCGAGCTGCTTGAGCTCGCGGTCCTTCGCGGCCGACTTCTTCTGAATCTCGGAGGTCTTGTCCTGCTTGCGCTGGAAGGACACGTCGACGACGCCGACGTCGGCCTTGAGCACGAGATCGTAGAAGCTCTTCTGCACGCGGCGGAAGCTGTCGAACGCGATGCGGCCGACGAGGTTGCGCGTCTCGCCGGTGATGGCGTCGGTGTCTTTCGAGAAGCCCTCGAGCAGGGTGGCCTCGGCCAGCACCTGGTCGCGCAGCTTCTGGGCCCGGCGCTGCACACGCTCGCGGATGGTGCCCTTGGCGCGGTTGACGCGGTCCTTCAGGGCGTCGGCGTCGGCGCGCACCACGTCGATACGTCCCAGCAGGCGGCGGTTGTCGTCGGGCAGCCCGGCGCGGAGCTGGTTGAAGATGGCGCGCTCCTGGTCGAGCACGCCCGTGTACTGCTTGCGCAGGGCGTCTTCGCCGCTGGCGGCCTTGTCGGCGTTGTTGCGCTCGGCGGCGAGGCGTTTTCGCAGGTCGTCGATCTCGGCGAGCGTGGCGTCGATGCCGTTCTGCTCGTTGGTGACGCGCTCGAGGAAGGCCTTCTCGTCTTCCGTCGCCGTCTTGCCGCCCTTGCGCTGCGCGCGGGTGTCATCGACGTACTTGCGAACGGCGACCAGCTGCGCGGCGTGCGACTGGGCCTCGATGCTCAGCTGAAAGGCCTGTTTCTCGAGGGCGTCGATGGCGCCTTGAATGCGCGCCTTGCGCTCGCTGAGCTGCTCGCTGGTGGTGGGCAGGGTCTCGATGCGCGCCTTGAGGGTCTTCTCCTGCGCGCGGGCTGCCTCGAGCTGCTGCTGCTGCTCCGGCGAGAGCTTGCTCCCGACGAGCTGGCCTTCGATCTCGGTGAGCGCCTCTTCGGCGCGGGTGACGATGGTCTCGACGGCGGCCGCCCGGCTGTAGCCTTCCTGCAGCAGCGGGAAGGAATCGACGCCGCGCTCGTCGAGCGACTTGAGGATGCGCGTCGCGATGTCGCGCGAGTCGGCGAGGCCTTTGCGGCTCTCGTCGAGCGCGTTGGTGATGGCGACCGCGTCGGCGACGTCGTCACGCGTGCTGGCCCACTTGAGCGCCGCGGTCGGGAGCAGCTTGGTGACGTCGAGCGTCTTCTCGTTTCGCGCGAGCAGCTCGTCGAAGTACGCGACGGGGTCCTTGTTCACCGTGAGCAGGGCTTCGATCTCGTCACGCACCGGCGCGTACTCGTTGATGACGCCGTTGTACGTGTCGAGCGCCTCGTCGTAGTTCTGCAGCTTCTGAAGCAGCGTGCCCTGGAGGATCTTCGCCTCGGGCGCGAGCACCGAGTTCTCGGCGACCAGCAGGAGCACCTCGGTCGCGTCCTTCGCCTTGCGGAGCTCGCCCTTGCGCACGTAGCACCAGGCGATCTCGTAGAGCGAGTCGGGGAAGTTGTCGGACTGTTGAGGGACGTGGGAGTAGTGCTCGACGGCCTCGTCGTATTTGGCGACCTCGAAGTAGACGCGGCCCAGCGAGACCTCGGCGAGCTCCTGCACCTTGCGATCGCGGGCGTCGCGGGCCGTCATCTTCGTCACCTGCGTGAACGACTCGATGGCCTTGTCCCAGGCCTTGAGGCGCACGTGGCCGACGCCGATGAAATAGATGCTCTGCAGCCGCAGCGGGCCGCCAGCCTCACGCGCGAGCCCGTCGAACACCGCCTGAGCCCTGGGAACACGGTCGGCGATCTCGAGGTCGTCGCGGCTGAAGAGCCACTTGCCGTAGACGTACGAGAGCTCAGCAGGCAACGCGCCGCCCGACAGCCCGCGGGCCTGCGTGATGTACTCATCGATGCCAACGAAGAAGTTCAAGCGGCCGGCGATCTCGAGGTACTTGGCGAGCGCCTGCTTGTAGTACTTCCCTCGGAGGTCGAGCACCTGGCGCAGGTACAGCCGCGCGCCGAGGTAGTTCTTCATCTCGTACAGCGAGTCGGCCAGGGAATAGAGGGCGTCGATGTAGCGGGGCGTCTTCTGGAAGTCCTTGTTCGCGACGAGATCGTAGAAGAGCACCGACGCGGTCGCGTAGTCGCCCAGCAGTTTGCGGATCTCGGCGTCGGAGAAGCGCGCGAGCAGGGCTGCTTCATCGGTCTGCTCGTCGACCAGCGTGTACTGGCGCTCGACCAGCTCGACGTCGTTGGCTGCCTTCTTCACCAGCGCAGCGGCGGTCTCGGTGCGGGCCGTGAGATCGGTGAGCGACTGGGCCGACGCGGGCAGGGCTCCCAACGCCGCGCAGAAGCAGGCCGCCCGCAGCAGCGGGGAGACAGCGACCACGGCCCTGGGTGAGGCCCGACGCACGAGAGAGATCCTTCGACCGTTACTGCGGGTTGGTTGCCGCACCAGGCGCTGACTGATCACCCGAGCCGGCGTTCGATCCCGCCTGCTCCTTGGTGCTGCTGATGTCGTATCGAATCGCGGGCTTGTCCTTCATCTCGGCGGTGATGCCGCCCTTCTCGTAGCCGACCACCTTCACCGTCGTGATCTTCCCACCCTCGGCGGTGAACGTCTGGTTCGACTGGAGCTTGAACTTGTACCCCTCGGCGTAGCTGAAGACGCCGCCAGCGCCGCGGTAGACCATGCGCACGGCGATCTGGTGGTTGCCGGGCACGATGCGGCCGTTGAAGATCTCGAACTCTTCGCGCTTGTTCAGGTCGTCGTTGGTGTCGACCTTGGTGAAGATGGGCGCGCCGTCGAGGGCGTAGGCGACGGACTCGAGCACGAACTGCGGGCTCATCTCCTTGCGGTGGTAGATGACGGCCCGGGCGCCTTGCGAGATGTCGCCGCCGAGCACGGTCTCCTGGAGCAGGAGCAGGCGCGCCTTGGTGCGGAAGATCTTCTCTTTGAGGTCGACGACCTGCTCCTCGAGCTGCTTGACGCGCGTCTGAAACGCCTCGTCAGCGGTCTGGGGAGCTGCTGGAGCAGCGGGCGAATCGGCCGGTGCGGGTGAAGGTGCTCCCCCCGGAGCCGGCGTCTGCGCGAAGGCGGGAGCGAGCGAGAGAAGCGCCGCTGCGAGCCCGACGAGACGACGTGCGATCATTATCCTTGTCCACCCTTCTTCAGCTCGGTGAGCACGAGCTTGGCGACACCCTTCAAGGTGTCGAAGACGCCCACGCCGGTCGGAGCGACGGCCTGATGATCCTGAACGTTGCGCGGGTTGAGCACCTTGCGAAGCTCATCGACGGCCACGGCGTTCGGCAGGTCGCGCTTGTTGTACTGGATGACGAAGGGGATCTTGTTGAGATCGTACCCCTGCTCCGCGAGGTTGATGCGCAGGTTCTCCATCGACTCGATGTTGGCTTCCATGCGCTCGACCTGGCTGTCGGCGACGAAGACCACGCCATCGACGCCCTTCAAGATGAGCTTGCGGGAGGCGTCGTAGAAGACCTGACCCGGCACCGTATAGAGGTGGAAGCGGGTCTTGAAGCCGCGGATCTCGCCGAGCGACAACGGCAGGAAGTCGAAGAAGAGGGTGCGATCGGTCTCGGTGGAGAGCGAGATCAGCTTGCCCTTCGTCTCAGGGTTGGTCTTGTTGTAGATGTACTGAAGGTTCGTCGTCTTCCCGCAGAGGCCCGGGCCGTAATAGACGATCTTGCAGTTAATCTCGCGGCTTGAGTAGTTGATGAAGGACATTTGGCGGGCCCGATTACTCGCTGAACAGGTTGTCGATGTCGGCGTCGGAGATCTCCGCGAACGGAGACCCCGCACCGGGCTGGGCAGACCGTGCCGCCAGCGTGACGAAGATCTTCTCGAGCTCGTCCGAAGCCTTCTTGATGCGCAGTCGCACCAGGCCCAGCGAGGTGCGGTTGTCGAAGATGACGACCAGCACGACGCGGCCGCCGACCAGCGTCATGTAGAGCGAGTCTTTCGCGCCCTCATGGAATTGGTTGGGGAACTCGTTCTCGCCGATGAGCTTGGCGAGACCACCCATCGCGGCGACGTTGCCGGCGGTGAGCGACGCGAGCGACGTCGTGTCGATGTTGTTCGTCTGTCCGGCAGCCGCAATGAGCTGACCGTTCTTGTCGACGAGGAACACCACCTTCGCGTTTGCGTCCTTGGTCAAGCGATCGCACACCGCGTTGATTCGGTGGAATTCCTCTTCGTACATCACGAGCTGCGAAGCCATGAGGTCGAAGCTCTCCTGAGGGAGAAAAAGGCGTTGAAGGTCTACCAGACGACGAAAGGTGTTTCACGCTTTATCCCCGCGAAAGGCCTCGGGGTCCACCATTCAATCACCGCGCTCGGCGACGAGGCCGAACGAGCGGTTACAGCTCTCGGCGAGAGGTGAGCGCGCGAGCGAGTGTCGCCTGATCGGCATATTCGAGATCGCCGCCCATGGGGATGCCCTGTGCGAGGCGAGAGACCTTGAGGCCCATCGGCTTGAGCAGACGGGTCAGGTAGAGCGCGGTGGCTTCACCTTCGACGTCGGGGTTGGTGGCGACGATGATCTCCTCCACCGCGGCCTCCTGCAGGCGGGTGAGGAGCTCCTTGATGCGCAGCTGCTCGGGGCCGATGCCTTCGAGCGGCGACAAGACGCCGTGGAGCACGTGGTAGCGCCCGCGGAACTCACGGGTGCGCTCGATGGCGAGCTCGTCGGCGATGCCCTCGACCACGCACAGCAGCCGATCTTCGCGGCGGCCATCGGTGCAGAAGCTGCATCGCGACGCCTCGGGCCCGTCGTGCAGGCTGAAGCAGACCGGGCAGAGCTTGACGCGATCGACGACCTCGACGAGCGCGTTCGACAGACCGCGCGCGAGATCGGGGGTTCGCAACAGATGGAACGCCAGGCGCTGCGCCGTCTTCTCGCCGATGCCAGGCAAGCGGGCGAGCTGCGCGACGAGGCGGTTGATCGCGTCAGGCGTCATCGACATCGGCGCTTACGTGATGCCCGGGATCTTGATGCCGCCAGAGACCTTCGCGAGCTCCTTCTGCTGGTGCTCCTTGCTCAAGGCGAGGGCAGCGTTCACGCCGGCGGTGACGAGGTCCTCCAGCATGGCGAGATCGTCGGTGGCCTTCTTGTCGATCTTGATGCTCTTGATCTCCTGGGTCGCGGTGGCGACGACGATCACCAGACCATCGCCGGCCTTGCCTTCGACGGTCTCGGTGGCGAGCTCCTGCTTCCGCTTCTCGATCTTCTCCGTCAGCTTGTTGGCCTGACGGATGAAATAGTTGAGATCGACTCCAGGCATGAACGACTCCAGGTGGTGTGAGGCGTGAGGGCGTAGCGGATTGTCGAGGTCGTGAACAGACGTCACTCGTCGTCTGGCGAGGCGCTCGCGGCGGGCAGCAGCGACGGCGCTTCACGAACGGGCTCGAGGTACTGAACGTGCTCGACGGTGCCGCCGAGGATTCGCAGCACGCTCTTGATGGCGGGGTGATGTGAGACGCGGGCGTCGATGGCGCTATGGCGCGCCGAGGTCTCTCGCGCTTCGTCTTCGGCGATGCTGGGCGCGGCGGCCTTGAGCGCCTGGGTGGTGTTGTCTTCGGCGACCTTCGTGGGCCGGCCGAAGTGCTTCGTCAGCTCGTCTTCGATGAGCTGGCGCGACATGCCGAAGACGGTGGTGCGGTGGAACGCAGCGTCGGCGGGGAAGGCGATGCGAACGGTGCCGGGCTCCATGCCGACGAAGCGGCCGTGGCTGAGCGACTTGCCGTGTCGCGGAGAAGCAGCGCGCACCGCGTCGACGGCGAGCTTCCAGCGATCGAGCTGGTTGTTGGGCACGGTGGCGGTCGCCACACGAACTGGAGCTGGCGTCGCAGCGGCCGGTGCTTGAATCGGCGTTCCATCAGGCAGGCACTCGCCCGACGCACACCCTTCGGCGCTGCCTTCAGGCGCGAAGAGCTTCTCGTCTGGCTCGTCGTCGACGGGTTCGACGGCATTCGGCGCGAGCGTTCGGTTGACGAGGCGCACCTCGGGAGGGGGGGCCGGCAGCGCCGACGAATTGGACGATGTCTGTCCGCCAGGGGTCAATGCGACGGCGCGCGTCGAAGTGGCACGTGCTGCGGCGGTCGACGCCGCCGGCGAGCCGAGGCCGCGCGTCGACGGTGCAGGTCCGGTGGGCCATTGAGCAGAGGGCGCCGAAGCGGACTGCGCGCCAGCGGTCGACGCAGCCGGCGCCACGTTGGGACCGGTCGACCGTGCGGCCGTCGATGGCCCACTCACTCCCGCTCCAGGCGAGGCTTGGGTGGTCTCCGAAGCTGCAGTGGAAGCGAGCGGTGCGCGCGTTGAAGAGGCAGGTGCGGTCGTCGACGCAGGAGCCGCCGAAGAACCGGAAGCACCCTGCGCGGTGCCCGTCGGAGGCGCGCGCGGCGCCGCTGCGGCAACGGTGGCCGGCGGCGCAGCGGGCGTTGGCCTGTCAGGCTCAGGCGCGAAAGGGCGCGGAAGGGGAGCGACCTCCGGACGCTCCGCCAGCCGGCTGACCCGAGGCGAGCCGCTCGACTCTGCTGATCAGCTCGGGAATCGACGCAGCGGGGGCGAGGTGCAGCGCTTTGAGCAGCGTCATCTCGAGCGCGAGCTTCGGCTGGGCCGCGCGCGCGATCTCCCACACTCCCGAGTGCACGACGTCGAAGAGCCGCGCGAGCTGCGCCGGGTCGGAGTCGCGGGCGAGCGAGGTGACGGCCTCGCGATCGGTGTCGGCCAACTCCTCGGGCGCAGCGCCGGTGGCCTTCGCGACGAACAGGTGCCGCAGCCACCACGCGAGCTCTTCCGCGAGCCGCCGCAGATCGACGCCGCGATTCCAGACCTCTTCGGTGTGCTTGAGCACCGTGGCCGCGTCGCGCATCACGAGCGCCTTCGCGAGGCCGTGCACCACGTTTCGGTCGATCGTGCCGAGCGCCTCGGCGACGTCGGTGTCCTTCGGCTCGTTGCCGCACGCGCTCAAGATCTGATCGAGCAACGACAGCGCGTCACGCATGCCGCCTTCCGACTGCCGCACGATGAGCGAGAGCGACGACTCCGAGACGGTGACCTTCTCGAGCGCGCAGATCTCCTTCAGGCGCTTGAGCATCGCGACCTGCGAGATGCGGCGGAAGTTGTGGCGCTGGCAGCGCGAGAGGATCGTGTCGGGCAGCTTGTGCGCCTCGGTGGTCGCGAAGATGAACTTCACGTGCCCGGGCGGCTCTTCGAGGGTCTTGAGCAGCGCGTTGAACGCGGCGCCCGAGAGCATGTGCACCTCGTCGATGATGTAGATCTTGAAGCGGTCGCGCTGCGGTTGGTACTTCGCGTTCTCGCGAATCTCGCGAACGTTCTCGACGCCGTTGTTCGAGGCGCCGTCGATCTCCTGGACGTCGGTGCTGATGCCGTCGCGAATCTCGGTGCAGGCGCGGCACTCACCACACGGCGTCGAGGTCGGACCCTTCTCGCAGTTGAGCGCGCGGGCGAGCAGTCGTGCCGCCGTCGTCTTGCCGACCCCACGAGGCCCCGCGAACAGGTACGCGTGCGCGACGCGATCGAGCTTGATGGCGTTCTCGACGGTGCGGACCACGTGCTCCTGGCCCGTCATGTCTTCGAAGGTCTGCGGCCGGTACTTCCGTGCGAGGACCGTGTAGCTCATGCGCGCGGGTCTACTCCGAACTCGCGCGCGAGTGCATCGGATGATCAGGCATCAGGCTCGGCGCCGATCACGGCGTCGCGTAGATGTACGCGAAGCACATCTCGTCGTTGGTGCCTTCGCCCCACCGAACGGTGCGCGTCGTCGGGTTGTCCCAGGTGCAGCTCATCGAGAGCTCACCGTTGGCCGGCACCGTGAACGGCTGCGCCCTGAAGTACTGCTGCTGCCAGTGGAAGTCCCACTTCGGAATATCGACGAGGCAGGTGTCGCCCGGGCCCTTGATGGTGATGCGCTTCCCGAGCGTGTGCATGTGCGGCATCAGGCCGTAGATCTTGATCGGCAGAAACTGCGTCGGGTTGGGGAACGTGTCGGTGTAGGAGTAGCCGGTCGCGTTGGGCGGAATCGCAAACCCGTTGGCGACGAGGGGCAACAGGTACGCCTGCGTCAGGTTGACTCCGGGGGCCGAGTACATGATGCGCACGGCGGTCTGGTCCGGCACTCGCGGCGTGCTGCTGGTGTTGTAGTGAATCTGCATCGCGAGGCCCTGGCTCGCGGTCAGCTGAATCCCGGTGCCAGCCGGGTAGATGACGGCGCCCGTTCCGGGAGCCCACGCGCCGATGGGCCCGGGGCTCTGAAGACCCGAGTCTCCGAAGCACGTCCACCCCGGGCCGGCTTCGCCCATGTCCTTCGCGCGGGCCGCGTTGCGATCGACGATGTAGATGATGACGTGGTGCACCTCGGCGGCGACGCCTGGCACGATGTCGTAGCCAGTGACGAAGCGGTTGGCGGTGAGCGCAGGGTCGACGAGGAAGCAGCGGTAGTCGTCGGGGTTGGTGGCCGAGGGCGTGTACGCCTCGGCCATCGTCAGCGTGGTGTCGACGCGCGGCAGCTGCCCGACCGGGCCCGGGGGTGCGGGCGCATCGGCCGGGTTGCCCTCGGGAGCGCCTTCATCAGCCCAGCGCGCGATGGTGTCGATCTGCGCCTGCGTGAGCTGGCGATCGCCGACGAACGGTCCGCCGCAGTTCGGGTCGGGCATCCACGGAGGCATGCGCCTGGCGACGACGGCGCTCTTGATCGCCGCGGCCATCGGCCTGGCCTGCGCGAAGGTCTCGAGCGCGAACGGCGCGACGCCGCCGGTCCGGTGACAGCTCGCGCAGCTGACCTGCGTGATGGGCAACACGTCTTTGTAGAAGGTCGTCGCCGTCGCCGCGCCGCCGCCGGTGGCCGAGCCGCCAGCCGACGCGGAGCCGCCCGCCGAAGCTGAGCCGCCCGCCGCCGCTCCGCCGCCTGCCGCCGCCGCTCCGCCGCCCGTGCCGCCGTTGGTCGAGCCACAGGATGCTGCGACACACTGCTGGCCGCCGGTGCAGGTGACGCAGGTGTTCCCGCTGGCACCGCAGAACTCCGCCGAGTTTCCGAGTTCGCAGCGACCCGACCCGGGGTTGCAGCAGCCGGTGGGACAGCTGGTCGCGTCGCAGGGCAGCTTCGTTCCACACGAAGCAGCGAAGACGAGCGACGCGACGAGCGCGAGGGAGCGGGCAAGGGACATGCAGTGACTCCAGGTGCAACCGGCCGTGCGGGCCGCACCAAAGCGGACTTGGTGGGCTGCGCGCAACGGGTGTCGGGAAAAGCGAGCACCCAGCACGGAACGGGACACTCGTTGCTCCGCTCATGCGGTGACTGCCGTGCGCCGCCCGACGAGCTCGCGGTGAATCAGGTATGCGAGCGTGCCGATGCTGCCGAGGGTGAGGGTGGCGGCGATGTACGGCCACGCGGGAATTCCGCGCTCTTTCGCGTCGTGTCGCAGCCACGACCAGGCCACGAAGATCGAGAGAAAGAGATCGACGAACAGCTGGGCCGCCCACGGCTCCTTCGCGGCCAGGGTGAACGCGCCCAGGAACCCGTGAGACATGCCGATGGTGGTTGTCCACACGGTGAACGCGACGAAGACGACGACGAGGACGATGAGGCGCATGTGCGGGGCTCCTGAGGTGGTTCAGCCCGCGCAAGGTGACGCGCCGAGGTGACGCGCGCCATGACGTGCAAGGTCATGGGCGACGCGCGGAGTGCCGATACAGTGCGCGCCATGGTGCGTCGTGAAGGCAAAGCGGAGGAGATCGCGGAAGCGACCGCCGAAGCCGAGCCATGCTGCGCGTCTCCAGCGGGTGAAAGTCCCGCACGGGTAATCGCCGGAGAGCCCGGA
>JALHMW010000003.1 GCA_022843845.1 Archangium sp. | reverse complement strand
GAAGGGGTCCCTCGGCTTGCGAACTGACCTCAACTCTTCGAACCGCCGGATGCGGACCCGCATGTCCGGTGGTGTGGCAGGGGACTGAAAGGGAATTCCTTTCAGCCCCTATGCCGATTTCAGCCGTAGTAGGGTTCGCGCCGCATGCCCCGGCCCTTCTTTCGTGTCGTTCTCGTTCTCGCTGGCCTCGCTCTCGCTGGTTGCTCGGTCGAGCTGCAGCACGACCTGCCCGAAGACGATGCCAATGAGATCTACGTGCTGCTGCAGTTCCACGGCATCAGCGCCTCCAAGATGAAGGAAGAGGGCGGCAACGAGCCCCGGTACATCATCAGCGTGCCCAAGCAGGACGTCGCGGCAGCCGCCCAGCTGCTGAAGGATCACTCGCTGCCGCGCCCCAAGGCCGACGGCCTGGCGATTTTCAAGAAGATGAAGGGCATGATCCCCACCCAGACCGAAGAGCGCGCGATGTTCATCGAAGCGCTCGCGGGTGAAGTGTCGAACACGCTCAACCGCATTCCCAACGTCCTCGAAGCGAGGACGATCGTGATGATCCCCGAGGTGAACGATCTCACCCAGCCCGAGAAGCGGCCCCAGCCGTCGGCCTCGGTCTTCATCAAGTTCACACCCGAAGACACGAAAGCGCCCGTGAGCGCGAGTGAGGTGCAGGAGTTCGTCGCCAATTCGGTCAGCGAAATGAAGAAGGAGAACGTCAAGGTATTGATGGTCGAGGCGAAGGCAGTGTCGGTGGACATCGACCCTGAGAAGCGCATGCAGAACGTGCTCGGCCTTCGAATGGAGAAGGCGAGCGCTGACTCGTTCAAGGTGATGGTCGCCATCAACGCGCTCCTCTTCCTGGCCCTTGCGGGTGTGGCTGCGTTCCTGGTCGTGCGGAAACCCAGCGGCGGCAACGGGCGCCCGACGCGCGCGAAGACCCAGGAAGGCTGACCGCACGGTCGGAACGGGTGACGAGTGGAACAGTTCTTCGCGTCACTCTCGAAGCGGCAGACGATGCTGCTGCTGACGTCGCTGGCGTTCGGAGGGTCCGACGCCATCGGCTCGTTCGAGCACCTGGCGCCTGAAGAAGAAGAGCTGCTCAAACACCGCGCGCAGCACCTGCTGCAGATCCCCCGCGACAAGCGCATTCCCCTGGTGATTCAGGAGATCAAGCGCATCGTCACGATGCGCCGGCGTCAGCTCGCGAACGCCGACCCCAAGCGTCTGGCCGCGCTGCTGTCGAAGGAGCGGACCTCGCTCGTCGAGGTCGTGCTGCGAGCGCTGCCGTCGGAGCTGGCCGATGCCTGTCGCGCAGAGCTCGGCCCGCGTCCAACGGTCAAGCTCGGGCGCGACGTTCGGCCCGACATCCTCTCGATCGTTCGTTGGAAGCTCGAAGAGGGCCTCAAGCAGGGAGCCCCCCAGGTAGGCACGTTCCGCTTCACGGATCTGCTGATGATGCCGCAGCGCGAGGTCATCTCGATCTGCGATCGTATGGGAGCCCGCGTGCTGGCCACGGCCGTCGCGGGCCTCAACGACGGCGATCGTGACGCGCTCTTCGCGAAGCTCCCGCCCGACCAACGGGCCCTGGCATCCAAGGCCGCCGAAGCGGGTCGCGCCCGGAGACTGTCGGAAGCCGACGCAAAGACGGTGCTCGAGATCCACTCCGCGCTCGAGACCCCCTCGACTGGCATGCGCTCGGCCGGTGCGCAGCGGGTGATACGGGCGGCCGTCGCCCAGTCGCCCGAGTTTGCGCAGCGCCTCGTCGAGCGACACCTCGGCGGCGAGCTCGGCAAGGTGATGCAGCGGTGGCTGCGCGAGGAGAAGAACAAGCCCGTCAAGGGCGACGGTGGGCGCCTCGACATCGTCGAGCAGATCGAGCGGCTCGCGCAGAAGGGCGTGATCGATCGCCCGCTCCGCCTGCCGCCGCCGATGAAACCGCCGGGGATGCCCGGGCCGCCCGTCTTGCAGCCCGTTCAACCCACGAGTGGACCGCCCGTCAGGCGGAGCAGCTCGAGCCCGCTGCCGCCGGTGAAGCCGCCCGAGCCCGCGCCCGAACCGCGAGCCCCTCGCCGGCCAGAAGGCCAGAGCCCCGCAGGTGCGCGCCGCGACCCCATCGCCGAGCGGAACGCGCGACGGGCCGGCGTCGCCTCGTCACGGCCTGCGCCCGGCTCGAGTTCTGGCCAGAGCCCGGAGCAGAGCCGAAGCGCGAACGACCCGTCTGCCTCTGGGCTCCGCCGCATCATGCGCGACGGCAAGCCGCTGCCACGCGACCCCTCCGAGACGGTGTTGCCCCCGAAGGCCCCCCGACGCGCCATGACGTCGCCCGCGGTTCAGGAAGTGCCAAAGCGACGTGAACGCGCGCCAGATGGCAGCCCGCTGGTGAAGGGGCCCTCAGGGCGTGGACCGGGCGGACGTTCGGGCTAGAGTCGCTGGTGAATGGAAGACGAACGTCGGCCGCCGTCGCGAGTGTTGGGCAAGGTCATCAAGAGCGACAGTGGCGAGCACGGTCCCGTCACTGAGAAGCCCATGCTGCCGCCTCCGCGGCGAGGCGGGGTCGTCAACGCCGAGGAGTACGAGGCCATGACGACCGCGAAGGAGATCATCGCCAAGGCGCAACAGAAGGCCGAAGAGATCAAGACCGAGGCCCTTCGCTTCAAGGAAGAGGTCTTCTCGAAAGCGCGTGACGAAGCCAAGGCCGACGTGCAGGCGCGTGCCGCCGAAGAGCTGGCGAGGGCCAAGATGCAGGCCGGGCAGATCGTCGCTGACGCCGAGAAGGACGTGCTCGAGCTGGCGCTGAAGATGTCGGCGAAGATCATCGGGCGGGATCTCGAGCGCGATCCCGAGGTGGTGCTCGAGATCTGCGCGACCACGATCGAAGCGGCGCGAGGCTCGAAGGCGATGGTGCTCAAGGTGCACCCTGAGGACGGCAAGGTGCTCCGTGAGAAGCGCCCCCGGCTGATGGAGCTGATCGGCCGCGCCGTCGACATCGCCATTCGCGACGACGCAGAGATCGAGCGCGGCGGGTGCGTGATTCAGACCGAGTACGGCGTCATCGACGGGCAGATCCGCACCCAGTTCGAGATGCTCAAGAACGTGCTGATGCCAGACGGCCAGAAGAAGGAGTCGAAGTAGTCATGGATCTGCGCCGGTACCACGAGATCCTCAAGACCGCGCAGATGGTCCGCGTGCGGGGGCGCGTCACCGAGCTGACGGGCCTCGTCATCAAGGCCGCCGTTCCCAACGTTCGTATTGGAGAGGTCTGCATCATCAAGCGTGGCCACCAGTCGGTTCGTGCCGAGGTGGTCGGCTTCCAGGGTGAGCAGGTGATGTTGATGCCGCTCGGCGAGCTCTCGGGCATCGGGCCCGACAGCGAGGTCATTCCGACGGGGCGGCCGCTGACGATTCGTGCGGGCGATGGCCTGCTCGGGCGCGTGCTCAACGGCCTCGGCGAGCCCATCGACGGCAAGCCGTTGCCGATCGAGGGCATGTCGGACTGGGCGGTCGATCGCGACTGCCCGGATCCCTTCAAGCGCATGCGCATCACCCGGGCCCTGCCGCTGGGGGTTCGGTGCATCGACGGCCTGCTCACGGTTGGAGAAGGGCAGCGCATCGGACTCTTCGCCGGCTCCGGCGTCGGCAAGTCGACCCTGATGGGGCAGATCGCGCGCAACACGACCGCCGAGCTATCCGTCATCGCGCTCATCGGCGAGCGTGGTCGCGAGGTGCTCGAGTTCATCGAAGACGCGCTCGGCCACGAGGGCATGAAGCGCTCGGTGGTGGTCTGCGCGACGTCCGACCAGCCCTCGCTCGTTCGTCTTCGCGCAGGCTACGTCGCGACCTCGATCGCCGAGTACTTCCGCGAACGCGGCGGCAACGTGCTGTTCATGCTCGACACCGTGACTCGTCTCGCCCGCGCGCAACGTGAGATCGGTCTGGCGATCGGCGAGCCGCCCGCTCGACAAGGCTACCCGCCGAGCGTGTTCTCGATGCTCCCCCGAATGCTCGAGCGCACGGGGAACAGCGACAAGGGCCGCTGCACCGCGATCTACACGTGCCTCGTGGCCGGCGGTGACATGGAGGAGCCGATCGCCGACGAAGTTCGCGGTATTCTCGACGGTCACTTCATCTTGAACCGCGCCATCGGTGAGCGAAACCAGTGGCCCGCGATGGACGTGCTGGCCTCCCTGTCTCGTGTGATGAGCCAGATCGCCACGCCCGAGCACAAGAAGGCGGCGGGCCTGCTGCGACAGACGCTGTCGACGTACGAGAAGCAGCGCGACCTGATCTTGCTCGGCGCCTACCAGTACGGCACCGACCCACGCACCGACTACGCCATCGACAAGTATGATCAGATCATCGGGTACTTGAAGCAGGACACCCACGACAGCACCCCGTTCGACGAGACCGTGCAGCGACTGGTCGACATGTTTGCTGACGCGCCCACCATCTGAGCGTGAGCGGTGCTAGGCTTTTCGAAGCCTTATGCCTCCGTATCGACTCCAGGTGCTGCTCGACATCCGCATGAAGGCGGAGGACGAGGCCAAAGAAGCCTTCTCTGCGTCCGTCAAAGCGCTCGATGTCGAGAAGAAGAAGCTCGTCGGCATGCAGAAGGATCTCGAGGACCGGAAGGTCGGCCGAAAGGCCAAGGTGGCGGCATTCCTGACCGAGGTCACCAAGAAGGGCGGCGGCATCTCAGGGTTTCAACAGATGAACCGCTTCGAGCAGCGCCTCAAAGACGAAGAGGCCCAGCTGTCTCTCGAGATCGAGCGCCAGAAAGAGTCCGTCACCGAGGCCGAGAAGCTCGTCGAGCAACGACGGCAGGAGATGGCCGAGGCGGCGACGGAGCGCAAAGCCATCGAGAAACACAAAGAGACCTGGACCAAACAGGTGCGCTTCGAGCGGCAGCAGAAGGAAGAGATGAACCAGGAAGAGATCGGCGGCGTGCTCCACCTCGCCCGCCGTCGTGCCGCGGAGAAGAAGTCATGAGTCGAGTCGACGACGATCGCCAGGCAGCCCGCGCGGCCGAACGCCAGATGGAGGCGCGCCGCAACGAAGAGCTTCAGAAGGGCAAGAAGGCCGCCGAGAGCACCACCTTCAAGAAGCTCGTCGGCCAGCAGCAGACCCAGGGCCAGGTGCAGCAACGCCAGTCGGCTGAGAAGCAGCACGAGCTCGGCAAGAGCGCGATCGCCTCGCTGCTCGAAGGCGCCGAGGCTCACGCCAAAGACGAGACCAAGGGCACCCGCGAAGGGCAGCAGACGTTCACGTCTCGGCTCAAGGGGTCGAACGCGAGCGAGACCTTGAACAAGGCGACGCGAAACGAAGGCGAACATCAGCAGGCCGTCGGTGAAGGCGGGCGGCAGGTCGATCAACAGAGCACGCAGACCGCGCAGACCGACAAGGGCAACACCTCGCGCGCGCTCGAGGGCCGCAAGTCCGACGCAGCGCACGGCCGGGCGGCGCTCGCAGAGGCGCACGAGTCGTCGGAGCTGTCGTCGACTGGTGGCGCTGGCGCAGCGGGTGGCGCGCGCGGAGAGAAGGGCGACTTGAAGGCCGACGCTGACAAGGGCGGAGGCGGGCAGGGCGGTGGCGGCCAGAAAGACAGCAAGGACTCGCCGGCCATGCAGCCGGGGTTCCGCTTCAACCCGGCGCTCATGGCGCCGGTGCCAGTCGCCAAACAGAAAGACGTGTCGGGCTCCGAGCGCCTCCGCCAGGTGGCCAACGAGCTCGCGCAGAAGATCGTCGAGAAGGTCCGCATCGGCACCAACGCCGCCGGCAAGGTCGAGTTCCAGATCGATCTGCGCAGCGACGTGCTCAAGGGGCTCTCGGTGAAGGTGTCGAGTCACAACGGGAAGATCAAGGCCGTCTTTCAGGGCTCTGATCGCGACGTGATGAAGTTGATCGAGGAGCAGAAGGAGTCGCTCACCAAGGCCCTCGCGGCCCGCGGCTTGACGCTCGAGGACTTCAAGATCGAAGGCCGTCCGTGAGTGACAAGGGCGAGCGGACGATGATGATCGACGTCTCGAAGATCCGGCCCAAGGCGCCGGCTTCGGGCACGCAGACGCGCCGACCGCCCGCCGCGCCGCCCCCCGCTCCAGTCGGCCGCGAGTGGAAGCCGTTCACCTTCACCAACCTCGAGCGCGTCTCGAAGACGCACAGCCGGCTGGTGCGCAACCTCGAGTGGATGTTGCCCAACGTGCGCTCCACCGGCGAGGTCAGCGAGTCGGTGAAGAAGCGCCTCGGCGAGATGCTCGACGAGAAGATCTCGCTGCGCGCCGAGTACGTGCACTTCATTCACCCCTCGAAGCTCAAGCGCTACGTGGGCGATCCGACGTTCCTCGGCGTGCTGGCCCCGATCCCCAACAAGGCGCGCGGGCTGCTCGAGGTCGAGATCGGTCTCGCGCATTGGGCGATCGACACGCTGCTCGGCGGCACGGGCGAGGCCGTGGGGCTGCGGCCGCTGACCGACATCGAAGAAGGCGTGATGACGTTCGTGGTGCTCGAGACCCTCAAGGCGCTCGCGCCGAGCCTCGATAGCTCGCTGCCGAAGCTGCGGCTCGAGACGATTGCGCCGTCGCTCGAAGAGGCGATGTCGGTGCTGAACGAAGAAGAGACGCTCGCGGTGGTTCAGCTCAAGGCCATCTTCGGCGGGCACACCGGCTACGTTCGGCTCTTCGTTCCCGAGAGCGTGCTCGCGGTCGCCGAGCCCCCTCCCGACGCGATGGTGCGGCGCCAACGGCGCGCTGTCGACGCGGCGGAGCACGCCTCGCGGCTGTCGAACGTGAAGGTGTGGCTGCGCGCCGAGATCGCCCAGGTCGAGATCTCGGCGGGCGATCTGTCTCAGCTGCGCGAGCGCGACGTGGTGCTGGTCGACGGCTTGTCCGCGAGGCCCGATCAGGGGCAGGGCGGGACGGCGAAGCTCAAGCTCGGGCTCGCCCGAACGGGGTACCTCGCGGCCGACATCGCGATCGAGTCCGACCGGTTCCTCGCCACCGTCACGGCGATTCAGATCGGTGAGCCTCCGCCACCGGGTGGCCCGATCGAAGGCGAAGCGCCGGTCGAGGCGCAAGCCGAAGGCGAAGCCGCTGAAGACGAACAACGGGCTCTGGGCGATGGTCCAGACGAGTCCACCAACCCCGGAGCCGAGAGGGCAGACATGGAAGAAGGCCAGGCAGAAGGCGCGGACCTGCTGAACGACGTGCCGCTGCAAATCGCAGTCGAGATCGGGCGCTTGCCCATCACCGCCGAAGAGGTGGTGAGCATCAAGGTTGGCCACGTGTTCGATCTCAATCGCCAGGTCGGTGAGCCGCTCGACCTCTCAGTGAATGGGAAGATCGTGGCCCGTGGCGAGCTGGTCGAGATCGAAGGCAACCTCGGCATTCGCATCGTCTCGCTCGCGGGCTGACATGGAGCGCTGGTTGTCGCTGAGCGTGCTGCTCCTGTCGGCTCTCGCCGTTGCCGAGGCCGACGCAGGTCTCGACGCGGGTCGGCCCGACGTCACGACGGCGGTCGAAGCCGCGCAACCCCTCGTTGCCGAGCCTGAGATTCCCGTGTCGGAGCCGCCTGAGCTGCTGCGCGAGTCCGAGACGGATCTGGGGTGGTCGCTCGTTCGAACCCTCGTCGTGCTCGGGCTGGTGATCGGCCTGGCGTGGCTCACGCTGAACGTCGGGCTTCGTCGCCTGATGGGCCTCGGGCCGGCGGCCGGAAGGCGCGGCATCGTGACCGTCGTCGAGCGGGTGCCCCTCGATCAGAAGCGAACGCTGTACGTCGTGCGCGCAGGAGACGAGGTGTTACTGCTCGGCGGCAGCGACCTGTCGGTGACCTTCCTCACCAAGCTCGACGCGAAGGTGATCGAAGAGAGCGCTCCGAAATCAACTGGGCAGGTCTCACTCAGCCCGTTCTTGCAGAAACTGCTGGGGAAGAAGGATGCTTCGCCTCCTCCTCCAGCCACTTGACTGGACTCTTCGCATGACGCGACGCCTGGCTCACTGGTTGCTCTTTGCCTCGGTGCTGCTCGCGCCGGCGCTCGCGCTCGCGAAGAAGGGCGGCGGAGACGCCGAGCCGGCCGTCGGCGGCGAGGTGTCGTTCGCGAATCGCCCGCTGGTGCTGATGATCGCGTTGGGAGCGCTCGGCTTTGCGCCCTTCGTGCTCATGATGGTGACGAGCTTCGTGAAGATCTCGGTCGTGCTCTCGGTGGTGCGTTCGGCCCTCGGCACCCAGCAGATCCCCCCCACGCAGGTGATCACGGGGCTCGCGATCATCCTCACGGTCTACATCATGGCGCCCGTGGGCCAGGAGATGTTCAAGGCCGCCGACGACGGAGAGGTAGCCGAGGGCCGCAGCGTGCTCGACGCCAAGAACGTCGACACCCTGCTCGGCGCCGCGAACCGCAGCAAGGAGCCGCTGCGGAACTTCTTGAACAAGAAGGTCACCAGGAAGGACCGCACGCTCTTCTACGGACTCGCGCTCAAGCTCCGCAAGCCCGACGATCGCAAGTCGATCACCGAGAACGACTTCCTCATCCTCGTGCCCGCGTTCGTCGTCTCGGAGCTCAAGGAGGCGTTCCAGATCGGCTTCTTGTTATTCGTGCCGTTCCTCGTCATCGACATGGTCGTCGCCAACATCCTGCTCGCGCTCGGCATGCAGATGTTGTCTCCGACGACGATCTCGATGCCGTTCAAGCTCTTGCTCTTCGTGCTCGTCGACGGGTGGTACCTGATCGCGAAGGGTCTCGTCGTTGGCTACCTCTGAGGGCTCATGCACCAACTCACCTACGTCACCCAGCAGGCCCTGATTCTCGTGCTGGTCGCCTCCGGGCCTCCCATCATCATGAGCCTCATCGTCGGCTTCGCGGTCTCGGTCTTCCAGGCCGCGACGCAGATTCAGGAACAGACGCTCTCGTTCGCGCCCAAGCTCGTCATCGTCTTCGGCGTGCTCGGGCTGGCTGGCCCGTGGATCGGGTCGCAGCTGCTTCGCTTCACCTTCAACATCTTCGATCGTTTCCCCGCGCTCATCGCGCACTGACGACTCATGGATCTGACGGGCATCCTCGCCGAAGTCCGCAACCAGCTGGGCCTCCAGACGGACCTCACGCAGGTCATGCTCGGGTTTGCCCTGCTGATGGGGCGCATCCTGCCGGTGATCATGCTCACTCCGTTCCTTGGCGGCGAGAGCGTGCCGTCGGAGGTCAAGCTCGGGCTCGGCGTGGTGCTGGGGCTGGTCCTCTACCCACTGCTCATCGTCCAGGCGCAGAACGTGCCGGTGTCTCCGCTCATCTTCATCGGGCTGATGTTCAAGGAGCTCTTCATCGGGCTGGCGCTGACGATGGTGGTGAACATCATCTTCGACGCCGCCAACGTGGCGGGCGGGCTCATCGACGTGATGTCGGGAACGAACCAGGCGCAGCTCTTCGTTCCCCAGTTGGGTCAGCAGGTGACGCTGTTCGCCAACCTGAACCTGCAGCTGACGACGGTGACGTTCCTCACGCTCAACGGTCATCACCTGGTGATTTCCGCCTTCGCCGACAGCCTCTCGATGATTCCGCTCGATCAGTTGCCGAGGTTCAGCTCGGGCTTCTGGCCGTTCTTCGACACCATCATCCGCATCGCCGGCGACATGTTGCGCATCGCGCTCGCCATCGCGTCACCCGTGCTCCTGGCCACCTTCCTCACGGACCTGGCGCTCGGCATGATCAACCGCGTCGCGCCGCAGGTGCAGGTCTTCTTCGTCGCCATGCAGATCAAGCCGGCGGTGACGATCATCATCATGCTGACGGCGATGCACCTCATCTTGAACCGGTCGGTCGAAGAGTTCAGCGTCATGTTCCGCTGGCTCAGGCTCGCCATGCACCTCCTCGCGTGACGGAGAACCGCCATGTCCGAAGGTGGTGACAAGACCGAGGAGCCGTCTCAGAAAAAGCTCGACGACGCGCGCAAAGAGGGCAGCGTCTGGAAGTCGAAGGACCTGTCGGGCGTCTTCGCCTTCGCCATCGCCATGGGGGTCGTGAAGGCGACCTGGGGCAGCGTCGAAGAGCGCATCACGATGCTCTTCAGCTTCGTCTTCGATCACATCGCGCACCCGGTCGCGCTGAACATGGCGATCGCTCACTTGCTGTCGCTCGCGCTCACCACGTTGCTCCTGGTGTGTATTCCCATCGCGTTCTCCGCTGCGATCGCCGGCGGGCTCGTCGAGTTCCTTCAGGTCGGGCCGTTGCTCGCGCTCAACGCGCTGATGCCCAAGCTCGACAAGCTCAACCCCATCACCGGGTTGAAGAACCTGATCGGCAAGAAGCAGATCATCGAGCTCGTGAAGTCGATGGCGAAGCTGGGCGTGACGGGCTGGGTGGTGTGGGGCGTCGTTCGGGACGCGATGGCGCTGGTCGTCGCGACCATCGACGGCGACGCGGCCATGACGATGACCGTGCTGGGCGAGCTGGTGTCGCGGGTCGTCACCAAGGTCACGATGCTCTTCATCGGCTTCGCGATCTTCGACGTGTGGTGGCAGCACAAGTCGTACATGAAGGATCAGATGATGTCGAAGGACGACGTCAAGAAGGAGTACAAGCAGAGCGAAGGCGACCCGCACCACAAGGCGCATCGAAAGCAGATGCACCAGGAGATCATGGAGGGCGCTCAGATGGAGGCCGTCCAGGGCGCTGATGTGATCGTCACCAACCCAGACCACGTGGCCATCGCGCTCAAGTACGATCGTGATCGAGACGGTGCACCGCGCATCATCGCGAAGGGGCTCGATTTCAAGGCCGAGAAGATCAAGGCGATCGCCCGCGAGTGCGAGGTGCCGATGCTGCGCAACGTTCCGCTCGCCCATGCGCTGCTGCGAACCGAGGTCGGCCAGGAGGTGCCCGCGGAGCTGTACGACGCGGTCGCCGAGGTCCTGAACTTCGTCTACCAACTCAAGAACCCCGCGCCTTCGGTCGCGCGCGCTTAATTCCCGGACCAACCCGGTGTTAGCCTGTCGCCGTGGCTGAAGACCCCGACATGGCGATCGCGATCAAATACGATCGCGAGAAGGACGGCGCCCCGCGTGTCATCGCGAAGGGCATGCGACTGAAGGCCGAGAAGATCAGAGAGATCGCGAAGGCCGCCGGCGTTCCGTTCATGAAGAACACCACCCTGGCTGCGGCGCTCTACCGCGTCGATGTTGGCCAGGAGGTCCCCGAAGAGCTCTATGACGCGGTCGCCGAGGTGTTGAACTTCGTGTACGCGCTGCAGCAGGAACAGAAGAAGAAGTAACTCGCGCAGGAGCCTGAACGATGGCGAAGGTCGGACAACAGCCCAAAGCACCGTTGTGGCCGTGGGGCGGCCCGCGAAGCGTCCGCGACAAGCTCGTCGGGCAGGCGCAGGTCACCAGCAAGGTCAAAAAGAAGGGCGACCCGAAGAACCCTGCGCTCGCCTCAGCGGCCCTGCTCGACTTCATCGCGCCGGCGCACTCGGCCGAGGAGCTCCGCCTTCCCATGCCTCCGACCCCTGCGGGGCATGGTGGCGACCTCGAAGGGTTTCTCGACCGGCCCCACGTCTCCACGGTCGCCGAGCGCATGAGCGAGTACCGCCAGGCCGAGCTCGAGCGTGGAATGACGGCCGTTCGCGCGGCCCCCGAGCGCGTCGATCGCCTTCGTTCACTGCTGCAGCGTGAGGCGCAGATGCTCAACCTCGTCGGCACCGTCGGTGAGGCCATGAGCGAGGTCGAACGCCGCCGCCGCGAAGAGCAGGCTGAAGAGGCCTTCTGACATGCCTGACACCGACGCCGCCCTCGCCAGCCGCCTCCAGAAGTGGGCCGATGGGAAAGCCACCCTCAAGGAGGTGCGCGGCTACAGCAACGAAGAGCTCTATTCGATCGCGCGAATGGGCTACTTTTTCTTCTACCAGGGCAAGCTCGAAGAAGCTCGGACCATCTTCCAGGGCCTTTATGCCGTCAACCCGCTCGACTCATATTTTGCAAAGGCTCTTGGCGTTGTCGAGATGGCCGCCGGAAACCCCGTGGGAGCGATGGCCGCCTACGACGTCTGTCTGAAACTTTCGCCTCAAGATTCAGCTGCTTACGTGGGGCGTGCGGAGGTCAAGGTCGCACAAGGGCAACGGTCCGGCGCGGTCGAGGACCTCAGACGGGCCGCGCAGTTCGTTCAGCCGGAAGACCCCCTGAAGGAGAAGATTGGGGCACTTCTGCAGCGGCTTTCCAGGAAGTAAGAACGAAGACGCAACTCAGAAGTCAGTGTCGAGATAATCTTCACATCAGCGCCGGGGAATACTCCTCGGCTTACAAGGAGAAGAAACACATGGCTTTCATCGGCGGCGGCTTGAATCTCGGCAAAATCTTCAAACCCATCGTGGGCAACATCGTCAAGGCAGTCGCTCCCAAGGCGATGGACGCGCTCAAGGGCCTCGCTGGCAAGGGCATCAGCAGCCTCTTCGAAGCCGGCACCAAGGGTCTCCAGGGTCTCGCCTCCAAGATCCCCTTCTTCGGCCCGATGGTCTCCAACCTGATCGGGAAGTACGCCCCCGGCCTGCAGGACGCGGCCAAGAACTGGGCAAGCGGCCAGCTCGACCGCCTCCTCGGCCAGATCATGGGTACCCCGACGTCGCGCCCGCTGCCTGGCGCTCCTGCCGGCACCACCATCACCCCGCCCCCGCAATCCCAGCGCGCTGAAGACATCGTGCAGGCGACGCCGCGCCCGGCCAGCCCGACCAGCAACACCAACGCACAGGTCGGCAACACGAACGGCGCCAGCACCTCCGAGAACGCCACCATGAGCAACCTCGGCTGGAGCGGTGGTCCCCCGGACCCGTCGAAGTACAAGATGGACACGCCGGAAGGCGCCGCGAAGTTCCAGCAGGACAACACCCGCTACCAGCAGACGATGAACAACATCCAGCTGATGTACTCGACCCTGTCGAACACGCTGGCTGCGATGGCGAGCACCGCCAAGGCCATCGGCGCGAACGTCCGTATCTGATGACACGCGCTGTAGCTTAGGTAGATTGCTGGAGGCTCCTCGGTTGGAGCCTCCAGTTTTTTTTTCCTGATTTTTTGCGACTACTCGAGGGGACCCATGACGACGAAGAACACGCCGGAGCCGATTTCCCCGGACGTTCCGATCACCGCCGACGGCCAGCTGATTTCGAGCGAGGTCACCAAGGACTGGAAGGAGATTCTCTACTCTCCAGAGCGTCAGGGGAAGCTCCTGAAAGGTGAGTTGAGCTTGCGCGATTACCACGCGATCAGCGGCCCTGAGATGCTGCAGATGGCGCAAATCGCCTTCCACTTGTACTCGAGCGGCAAGTTTCAGGACGCCGAGACCATGTTCAACGGCTTGATCGCGCTCGACCCGGCCGAGGCCTACTATCACACGGCCCTGGGCTGCGTGTTCATGGCCCAGGAAGAGTTCGAGAAGGCCAAAACCGAATTCGACACGGCAATCGTGTTGAACCCGAAGGAGCTCGCGTCCTTCCTCAACCGCGGCGAGGTGTTCCTGCGGATGGGACAGGTCAACGAGGCTGCCCAGGATCTCAAGCAGTGCGTCGACCTCGACCCCACCGGCAAGGACCCACTGGCCCTTCGCGCGAGAGTGCTCGCGGCAGCCGCTCTCGAGATGATCGAGAATGCGCAGAATGACTCCGAAGGCAAAGGCGCGAAGCCGGCTGCGCCAGCCAAGAAGGCCGAGCCAGCGAAGAAGGCCGAGCCAGCCAAGAAGCCGGCACCTCCTGCGAAGAAGAAGTGACCTGCAGTGAAGGCAGCTCGAAAGCACACCCCGGTCCCCGTCGTCTACTTTCCAAAGAAGGCGACGAGGACCGTCAGCCGGACCCAGACCATCCCTGAGTTGTTCCTGGGCGAGGACACCAAGACAGAAGAGCTCGACACCTCCGAACGTCGCGGCAAGCGGCGGACGAAGAGCGGCTCGTTTGCTCGCACGACGCTCAGCGACGAGTCACCCGCACCTGAGTCCGACACGGCGCGCGCCGACATGGCCGCATTGGGGCATGAGCTCTTTTCGCGAGGGAAGATCGCCGAAGCGCGGGTGATCTTCGAGGGGCTCGCCGCAGAGGCCGCGGACCCGTTCGTCTTCACCATGCTGGGCACGATTCACCTCGCCCAGAACGAACTCGACAGGGCGCTGGCTCGTTTCGAAGAGGCGCTCAAGCTCGACCCCGAAGACCTCGCGGCGTTGGTCTACCGTGCCGAGATTCGCCTGCAGAAGAAGCGAGTTCGCCAGGCGATCGACGATCTCCAGAAGGCGATCGGCCTTGGGAGCTCGAGCGAACCGTTCGTCGACCGCGCGCGTCGTCTGCTTCAGATGGCCAGACGGGCAGTCAAGCGCTGAGCAGACGTTCGCGCGCAGGCGGTTTGGGCTAGGCTCTCGGGCCGATGGCTTCTGGCCCCAACAGTTTCCTCAGCAAGTACTCCGACATCGTCCTCGCAGTGATCGTGATCTCGATCATCGGCATGTTGATCGTGCCGCTACCGACGATCCTGCTCGACATCCTGCTGACGGTGAACATCAGCCTCTCCGTCATCATTCTGCTGATGACGATCTACATCCCCGGTGCGCTCCAGTTCAGCGTGTTTCCGACGCTGCTGCTGCTCACCACCATGTACCGGCTCTCGCTGACGGTCTCGACCACGCGGCTCATTCTGTCGACCGGTGACGCAGGCGAAGTCGTCTACGCGTTCGGCAACTTCGTGGCGCGCGGCAACTTCGTCGTCGGCGGCATCATCTTCGTCATTCTCGTCGTGGTGAACTTCATCGTCATCGCCAAGGGCTCGGAGCGCGTGTCCGAAGTCGCGGCGCGCTTCACGCTCGACGCCATGCCCGGCAAGCAGATGTCGATCGACGCAGACCTGCGGGCCGGCTCCATCGACATGGATGAGGGCAAGCGCAAGCGCCGCGACCTCGAACGAGAGAGCCAACTCTTCGGCGCCATGGACGGCGCGATGAAGTTCGTCAAAGGCGACGCCATCGCGGGCATCATCATCACCGTCATCAACGTCGTCGGCGGCCTGGCGATCGGTGTCGCGCAGAAGGGCATGGCCGTCGGAGACGCCGCCAAGAAGTACTCCCTGCTGACGATCGGTGACGGTCTGGTCGGCATGATCCCCGCGATTCTGATCTCGACGGCGGCCGGCATCATCGTGACGCGCGTCGGTGGTGAAGAAGAGGGTGCCCACCTCGGCAAGGACATCGGCGGCCAGCTGGTGGCCTTCCCTCGCGCGATCGCCATCGCCGGCGGCATGCTCATCGGCCTCGGCTTGATTCCTGGCCTTCCCAAGATTCCCTTCTTCATCATGGGGGCGCTGGCGGGCGCTGGCGCCTGGAAGCTGATGCAGAAGGACAAGAAGAAGGCCGAGGGCGGGGTCGACGGCGAGGCCGCTGGAGAGAACGGCGAGAACGGTGAGACGCCCGCGGCGGCCGAGCCCCAGCCCAAGGAGCCCATCAACCCGGACTCCGAGCTCTTCATCCCCGTCGTCACGCCCATCGTGCTCGAGGTCTCCGACGCGCTGGTGCCCTTCGTCGACTCGCGCCAGGACGGCGGCAAGTTCCTCTACGAGCTGATTCCGTTCATGCGCGACGGTCTGTTCGTCGAGCTCGGCGTTCGATTCCCCGGCGTGCGTGCGCGCGGAAACCCTGGCCTGCCGCCGGGCGCGTACCAGATTCAGATCAACGAAGTGCCGGTGGTGACGGGTCAGGCCACCCTCGGGCACATTCTGGTCAACGACACGGTCGACCGTCTGCGCCTGATGAACATGGAGGGCTTCGAGGCGGTGAACCCCGCCACCCGCCAGCCCGCCGCCTGGGTGCCGGAGCAGAACAAAGAGATGCTCGAGGCCGCAGGGCTCACCACGTGGGATGTCTCGGGCTACATCATCCTCCACCTCGCCAGCGTGCTTCGCCGGCAGGCCCGTGAGTTCCTCGGCGTTCAGGAAGTCCAGTCGATGCTGGATCAGCTCGAGAAGGCCTTTCCCGCGATCGTCAAAGAGGTCATTCCCAAGGTCGTCAACGTCCTCAAGCTCACCGACGTGCTGGGCCGCCTGGTCGAGGAAGAGATCTCGATTCGAGACATGCGCGGCATTCTCCAGGCGATCGCCGAGCACGGCCAGACGGAAGCCGACAGCGTGATGCTCACGGAGCACGTTCGTTCGTCGCAGAAGCGCTACGTGTCGCACAAGTACGCGCGAGGCACGAACACGCTCATCGTCTACCTGCTCGACCCGCAGATCGAAGACGCGATTCGCAGCTCGATCAAGCGCACGTCAGCGGGCACCCATCTGGCCCTCGAGCCCGACATCGCGCAGGAGATCGTTCAGGCCGTGAAGAACGAGTGCGGGCACCTGCCACCGACGGCGCAGCGCCCGGTGATCCTCACCTCGATGGACATCAGGCGCTACGTGCGGAAGCTGCTCGAGTACGAGTTCAACCCGCCGTTCTCGGTGGTGAGCTACCAGGAGCTCTCGCCCGAGCTGAACATTCAGCCCGTGGCGCGAATCAGCACCCGCTGACGGCTCGTCGCTTCAGGCGACGAAGACGAGCACCACCAGCACGATCGCGATCAGGACGAACAGGCCGACCGCGCCGAGCGCGATCAGCGTCTGCTTGTTCGAGAAGTCGATCAGTCTGCCATTCCCTGCGGGCTCGTCGTCGAGAGGCGGGTCTTCCGAGGTGTTCGACGGGTTGTCCGGGTCACCCTCGGCGGGCTGCTCCGACGGGTCGCCCTCGGTTCCTGCTTCCGATGAAGCGATTTCTTCCGGGGCCGGCTCGTCTGCAGGGGCTTCGGGGGCAGGCTCCGGTTCCGGTTCGGGCTCGGGTTCCTTCTGCTCCTCGGCGACGCTGACGGTGCCTTCATCTTCCTGTGACTCCGACGGCATCAGCACGGGCGTCTCGCGCACCTCGGAGGGGTCGAGGAAGAGCAGCTTCACGCCACCGATCTCGACCTCGTCGCGGTCCTTGAGCGTCACCTTCTTCGCCCGCTTCTTGTTCACCTTGATGCCGTTGCGACTGTCGAGATCTTCGACGTGCGTACCTGACCAGTCGCGGCGCACGCGGGCGTGGCGGCGCGAGACGAGATCGTCGTTGAGCACGATGTCGGCAGTGTCATCGCGCCCGAACACGTACTCCTGCGCGTCTCCCATCTCGATGCGCTGACCCTCGCGAGGGCCGTTCATCAGGCGGAAGTAGGGCTGCTCTCCGCCGGTGCCGAGGCCCTTCATCACGTCTTTGACGAGGTTGCGGCTGACGAACATGGTGTTGCCGGCGTTGCTCTCGGTGACGTCGGCGATGCGATCGAAGACCACGTCGAACTGCGCGATGGCGATGGTGTCGCCGTTGCTCAACAGCTGCTTCTCGTTCTTCTTCAGCTTGGAGCCGTTGAGCAGCGTGCCGAAGCTCGAGCCCAGGTCTTCGACGAAGAACAGCGTGTCGTCGCGAACGATGCGCGCGTGGTTTCGAGAGACAGCCGACTGCGCGAGCACGACGTCACAGCCGTCGTCACGGCCGATCGTGATGGTGTCCTCGGTGAGGGTCACCACCTGGGGCTTCTCGGCGCCGCCGGCTTCGGCGCGCCGTTTGACGGTGAGGCGAACGCCCATGGAGATCAGTCACGCACGTACTGCTGACAGGTCGCGACCTGAGTCTGGAACTCGGTCTCGTTGGCAAACTTGAGGAAGTTCTTGCAGGCGGTGGAAGCCAGCTTCTCGTCGCTGCGATTCTTGAAGAGCTCGAAGAGGCCGAAGTGGCAGAGCACGTACTTCGGGTCGTACTTGAGGCAGCGCTTGAAGGCGCGCTCCTCGTCGCTCACGAGGCCCTGCTCGCGGAACTTCAGCGCGGCGGAGTACTCGCTCTCGGGCGTCTTCTGCCCGGCGGCGCGCTCCTTCACGTCGGTGAGGGCCTTGTCCTGGAGTTTGCACTTCTTCTCGGCGTTGATGATGTTGTTGCGGCAGACGATGTTGTTCGCGTCGGCCTCGATGCACGAGCTGAAGGCGTCTTTGGCGTCACACGGCTTGCCGCTCTCGACCAGCGTGTTGCCGAGCGCCATCCACGCGTCGACGAACTGCGGGTCGAGCTGGGTGGCCTTGGTGAGCTCCTCGGCGGCGGTCTCGAGCGCGCCCTCTTCGATCGCGATGAGCCCGAGCTCTTTGTAGGGGTCAGCGAGGGCGGGGTTCACCTCGATGATCGTTCGCAGCTCCTTCTTGGCCTTGTCGCTCTGGTTGAGGCCGCGGAAGGCGAGGGAGAGGTTGTAGCGGGCCTCGGTGTAGTCGGGGTTCACCTTGAGGGCGCGCTGGAAGTTGTCGTGGGCTTTTCCGAACTGCTGATCGCCCAGGTAGATGTAGCCGAGGTTGTTGTACGCCTGCGCCTGATCCTGATTGAGGCGCAGGGCCTTGATGAAGAGCTCCTTGGCCTGGTCCTTCTGGCCGCGCTTGAGCGCGATGAGCCCCTTGTTGACCCAGAGATCGGCGTACTGCGGCGAGAACTGAATCCCCAGATCGCACTGCACCTCGGCGCGGGTGAGATCGCCCTGCGAGAGGTACTCGGTGCAGATGTTGTTCGCCTCGAGGGCGCGGGGGTGGGGCGGAGGCGTGGTGACGCAGGCGAAGAAGGCCAGCGGAAGCAGGCCCATGAGGAGACGACGCGTCATGGTGAGAGCGAGTGTAGAAAGTCCACCTCGAGGGGGCAACGATGGAAGTCACGCCAACCAGATAGAATTCAGAGCTTTGCAGACCCGCAAACCCGCTACGATGCGCGCACATGCGGACTGCCCTCAAGCTCGCGCTCACCTTCAGCCTCATCACCGCCTCGGCCGCACACGCGACGAGCTTCGCCAACCGGGGCCTGGGCCTGGGCCTCGGCTACATGCGGATCTTCTCGGACGACTCGACGGTGCCTGACTTCGCCATTCCGCTGTGGCTCGAAGGCTCGTACTACGCAGAGAACGGCTTCGACGTGTACATCCGCATTCCGCTGGCCCTGGCCAACGTGAAGATCGGGGCACCGACGACGAGCGGCGCGGGCCTGGTCGTCGCGACGGGCGGTCAGTTCGGCGTGCGCTACCTCTTCCTCGAAGAGACCATTCGCCCGTTCGTGTCGTTGCACCTGTCAGGCATCTACGTGCTGCGTCCGACGCAGGCCGGGAGCGTCGACATCGGCAGCAACCTGTTGGCAGGGCCTGGCGTCGGAGCGGGCGTCGAGTACTTCGTCGGTGACAGCGTCTCGCTTCAGCTTCGCGGGTTCGCCGACTGGTTCATCTCGCTGAACGGGCCGCAGCGGTTCAGCCTGGGCAGCACGTTGACCGTCGCGACCTACTTCTAACGAGCGCCTCAGGACGCCGAAGCGCGGGGCGCCGGTGGGGCTTTGCGACGAACGGCCTGACGTGCGCGCTCCGTCTTGCGCGCCGCGAGCGAGGCCGTCACCAGGAGCACCAGCTTCTCGTCCGACAGGTGTGGGGGCTTGAAGAAGCCGAGATCGTCCTGCAGCCGTTGGGAGAGCGTCGAGAACAGATTCAAGCGCGCCTCCATGCCGAGCTCCTCGCGGCGCATCGCGGCGCTGAAGAGCACGGTCTCTTCTTCTGCCGAGACCTTCGCCACGCGATTGCGGAAGTCGGGGTCTCCGAGCAGCGCCGTGTCGCCTTCGGGCCGGGACAGCGACGCGGGGATCTTGAGCCGGCGCTCGCGCACCACGACCGTGCCGGCGAGCAGGTCGCCCAGCCGCTGCTGTGAGGGCGTGAAGAGCGCTGAGAGCCCGCCCACGAGATAGAAGAGCGGCAGCCGATCGACGGGGCGGGTCAGGTTTCTCAGGAAGGCCTGCAGCCAGCTCAGCCGCACGCCGCTCTCTTGAATCACCCTGAGGCCGAAGAGCTTCTTCCCGACGGTCTGCCCGCTCCACAGGCCCTCGAGGAAGATCGCGTAGCCCCAGTCGACGAGGAAATAGAGGATGAAGACGAGCGCGATGCCGATCGCGGGCGAGATGAGGTTGATCGCCAGGCCGCCGAGCGCGAGCAGCAGCCCTCCACCGATGAGCCCGATGGGCAGCACCAGGCTCGCCGCGTCGGTGCCCTCGCGTTTTTCACTGAACCGCCGGCTGAGGAAGATGACGACGCCGGTCACGGCGATGGCGCCACCGAGATACAGCGACATGAAGGGCAGGAAGATGATCGCGATCGACAGGGCGATCGTCACCAGGCTGTCGACGAACCACGCGAGGAAGCGCGTGAGCATGCCGGCGAGCACGAAGTCGAACTCGACGTACTCGGGCGTGAGCACCGAATGATGTCCATCGAGGTGAAGACGATCGTCCGCCATGCGTGACGTGAGTCTTTCGCAGCGCGGCGCGCCACACCAGCGCGCAAACCAGGGCAGCTGAGCCGGTCGACAGCGCGACCTGCGACGAGAGCCCGTGCGCCGTGCGATACGACAGCCGCGGGTCAGGACTAGGCTCACCGTATGGAGCTGCCCGAGTTCATCGCCCTGCGTCGGCCCAAGTGGGAAGCCCTCGAGCGGCTGCTCGATCGCGCCGAACGAACCGGCCTCAAGACACTCGGCCTCGACGACGCGCGAGCGCTGGCCCGGCTGTACCGCACGGCCTCGTCCGATCTGCTGTGGGTGCGGGCCCGGGCGGGCGCGGCTGACGTCAGCGGGTACCTCAACGATCTGGTCGGCCGCGCCTACGCGGTGACGTACCCGGGGCGAAAGGTGCGGCCGCGTGAGGTCTTTCGCTTCATCACCCACGGCTTCCCCGAGCTGGTGATGGCCGAGTGGCGGGTGCTGGTGGCCTCGACGCTCCTCTTCGTGGCCGGCGGAGGCTTCGGGTGGATCGGCATGATGTTCGACCCCGACGCCGCGCCGTACCTCGTGCCGACGTCACATCAGAAGCTCGACCCGACGGAGCGCGTGAAGAACGAGCAGAAGAACGAAGGCTCCGACGTCGGAGAGCAGGCCGCGTTCTCGGCGTTCCTCATGCGAAACAACATCGGCGTGGCCTTCTTTGCCTTCGCGCTCGGGCTGACTGCGGGTGTCGGCACGTCGATTCTGCTCTTCGGCAACGGCGTGCTGCTCGGCTCGCTCGCGTGGGTCTACGCGGCGAAGGGTCAGGCCGCGTGGTTCTGGGCGTGGATTCTTCCGCACGGCATTCCCGAGATCACCGCGATCTGCCTGGCGGGCGCGGCGGGCCTGACGATCGCGCGCGGGCTGGTGGCGCCTCGGGGGCTCGCGCGGCGCGTGGCGTTGCGGAGAGAGGGCGTCGTCGCGGTGAAGTTGGTGCTGGGCACCATCGTGCTGTTCGTGCTCGCGGGCCTCATCGAAGGCACGATCTCGCAGATCCACCCGCCGCGTCTGCCAGTGTGGTTCAAGATCGGCTTCGCGTTGATCGTCGGTGGTGGTGTCTACGCGTACCTGCTGTCTGCGTTCATTCGCCGGTGGACGGGGGCGAAGACGTCGAGCTGAATCAGCGCCCGCTGGCGGCGGCGAGCACGAAGTACCCGAGCCACCCGAAGCAGCCGAGGAAGCTGATCACGATGCCTCCGATGGCCAACTCGCGGCCCTTCTGCCCGCCGTTCGAGGCGTTGATCTGCGAGAGCGCCACGAAGCCGGTGATGATGCCGGTGAGCGAGCCAATCGCTGGCAGACAGAGACACCCGAGGAGGCTCGACACGAGCGCAATGACGGCGAGGACGTTGTTCTTTCCCCCGGCGCTCGGCGGCGCGGAGTAAGCGCCCGGCGCGTTGGGATTCCACACCTGAGGTGGCGGCTGCACGACGACCGGCTGCGGCGCGTGCTGCATGGGCTGAGGCGTGGCGCGATCGAAGCTCTGCACGGGGCGGCCACCGAAGCTCGGTTGCTGCGGCTGGGGCGCCGGGCCCTGCCCACTCTCGTTGGGCACCTCGAAGCTCGCGGTGCACGCGCGGCAGGTGACCCGGCTGGCTTGCGTGCCTTCGTTTTCGGTACCGCAGTTGGGGCAGAAGACCTTCATGGTGTTCCTCGAAGTGGGGCGCCGCTAGAGCGCGCCGCGTGACTTGATCTCCAGGTACTTGTTCACCGCGGCGAGAGACAGCGCGTCAGCTTCGACGTCGATGACGGTGACGCCATCTTGCCCCACCTTGCGCTTGGCGGCTTCGCGTTCGAGCAGCAGCTCGCTCGCGACGGCGTGTTGGTAGGCGATCTCGGCGTCGGGCGGCGTCGTGCGCAGCAGGCGGTGGAGCGCCGCGTCCTTGATCGACAGGCACACCGGCACGTGCCGCTTCGCGAGCCGGCGCATCGGGCCCACCATCGTCGCGGCCTGATCCTCATCGAGGAAGTCGGTGAAGACGCACAGCAGGCTGCGGCGCATCAGGCGAACGTTCAGCTCCTTGAAGAGCGCGAGGTAGTCGACGTAGGTGAGGTTCGGGCGCGACGAGTACAGCGTGTCGACGATCTTCCGGTACTGAGCGCGGCCCGAGCCTGGCGCGAGGAACGACTTCACCCCGTCGGCGAACACCACGAGGCCGACCTTGTCGCCGTTTCGAATGGCGACGAACGCGAGGAAGAGCGCCGCGTTCACTGCGTGGTCGAGCTTCGAGAGCCCATCGACCTGCGCGGCCATGCTTCGCCCTGCGTCGACGCCGATGAAGACGGTCTGCGAGCGCTCCGACTCCATGACGCGGGTGACCGGTTTTCCGCGGCGCGCGGTCGCCTTCCAATCGACGTCACGCCCCGAGTCACCCTGGGCGTAGTCGCGCAGGCGGGCGAACTCGGTGCCGCGGCCGTCACGGCGGAGCTGACGCAGGCCAAGGTTGACGAAGTCGAGCGCGGCGTCCGAGAGCAGCAGCCGGCTGGCGCCGCGCATGTCGGGGAACACGCTGACCTGCGTCTTCGCGGCGATGACGCGCTCGTGCCAGACGAGCCCCAGCGGGCCCCGGACGCGCAGGTTGAGATCGGCGAACTCGAAGCGGCCGCGGCTCTTCGGCGTGCAGACGTACGGCAGCCGAACGCGGCTCTTGCCCGACAGCGTGAAGTGCAGCTGCTCCGGCGTGGCGCCGAACCCATCGGGGCTGTCGTCTTTGAGCTCGAGCACGAGGCGTTGGCCCGCCGGGTTGATGACGTCGAGGTGCACCTTGTTCTCGACGCCGACCTGGAAGCGGTGGGGCAGCTCCCGCGTCACCTTCACCGTCGCCCGGCGCGCGACCAGCCAGTCGAGGCCGGTCAGCGCGAGCATCGACACGTCGACGAGCAGCACCAGAGGCCAGATGCCTCCGATGAAGCCCGCGGCGATCGTGGGGATCGCCAGCAGGCACAGCGTCGCCCACAGTCGTGCAGAAGGGACCAACCGTTACCTCGGCACTTCGACGGAGTTGACGACCTCTCGCAGCACTTCGGCGGGCGTCGCGCCGTCGAGCTCGGCGTCGGGAGAGAGCAGCAGGCGGTGCTTGAGCACGGGGCCGGCGAGGTAGCGCACGTCATCGGGCGTGACGAAGGAGCGGCCTCGCAACGCGGCGAGGGCTTTGGAGGCGAGCAGCAGGTGCACACCCGCGCGGGGGCCAGCGCCGAGGCGAATGCGGTTCGAGACGCGCGTCGCGGCGACGAGCTTGCGAACGTAGGTGAGCACAGGCGGCTCGATGGCGACCTGCCGCATCGACTCGCGCGTCGCGAGCAGCTGCTCCTGGGTGATCGCGGGCTGTACGCCGGCGCGGGTGAGATCGCCCGAGTCGAAGCCGCGGTGCACCGACTGCAGAATCGCCTCTTCTTCCTGATCGCTCGGGTAGCCGACGTCGATCTTGAAGAGGAAGCGGTCGAGCTGCGCCTCGGGGAGCGGGTACGTGCCTTCGGACTCCACGGGGTTCTGCGTCGCGAAGACGGTGAAGATGGGTGAGAGCGTGGTGTGTCTGCCCTCGAGCGAGACGCTGCGCTCCTGCATCGCCTCGAGCAGCGCCGACTGCGTCTTGGCGGGCGCGCGGTTGATCTCATCGGCCAGCAGCAGGTCGGTGAAGATTGGTCCCTTCACCAGCACGAAGGTCTGCGACTTCATGTCGAACACGCTGGTGCCGAGGATGTCGGCGGGCATCAGGTCGGGCGTGAACTGAATGCGGCGGAACTCGGCCGAGACGCTGAGCGCGAGCGCGCGGGCCATCAGCGTCTTCGCGACCCCGGGCACGCCCTCGAGGAGCACGTGGCCACCGGTGATGAGGCCGCACAGCATCAGCTCGAGCGCTTCGTCCTGGCCGACGACGGCCTTTCTCACCTCGGCGAGCGCGGCCTCTCGAACGCGGTGCGCGATGGTGACGGCGGCCGACTGCGGCTGCGCGACGGGGACTGGAGCGATGGGACCACCGGTGGGCGTCATGCGGTGCTGCCTTTCTTCGTTGAGGCGTCGAGCTTGAGACGGGCGAGGGCGGCGAGGCGGGCAACGGTCTCGACGTTGGCGTCACTGGAGGCCGCGTGTGCGGCGCGGGTGACGTCGAGGAGCGCGGTGGCGAGATCTTTGCGGCCGCGCAGGTCGAGGGCGGCGGAGATCTCCGAGGCCTCTGCGCGGGCCGGCACACCGGCTTTTCGCGCGAACTCGGCGGCGAGCTCCTTCGCGATCGAGGCGGCGGCGTGGGCGTAGTGTTTTCCCTCGCGGTACAGCCGGCTGGTCGCGAAGAGCGCGTCGGTGGCGCCGATGCGGGCGGTGTCGGCAGGCACGCGCGGGCGGCCGAACCGCTTCAGTGACGCGGCCCACAGCATCACGCCGAGCAGGAGCTGGCCGGCGGCGAACTGCAGGCCGTAGCGCGCGGCGAACTCGGCGATCGACCGATCTCCAGTGAAGCCGTGGTGGAACTCGTCGAACGCGATCGGCCCGACCTGCGCGATCGCGCGGCCCACCGCACGCCAGAAGAGCGCGTTGTCGGCCCGGGTCAGCGCCGAGTTCATCGCGAGCTCTGGTGCGCCGATGACGATCAGCCGGCCCTGGCCGTACGGTACGAGCCCGACCACCGTCTTCTCGGCGCCCTCATCGACGAGCAGCGCGACCGCGCCGGGAGGGAGATCGAGCCACAGCCGAACGCGGGTCTCGAGGCGCTCCACGCCGACGGTGAAGCGCGAGGGCTGGGCGGGCACCAGCGTCGTGATCTCCTTCCGGTTCTCGGCGCGCTCCAGGTACACGTCGACGGCGGTGAGCAGATCGTTCTCGTCCTGATCCCACGGGGCGTAGATGACGGTGCCGCCGTTGCGGATGTGCTCGAGCAGCTTCTTCGATTCGTCCGACGAGACGGGCGGGCTGCGGAAGGCGTTGAGGCCGCGCTCCTTGAACTCCTCGCGCTCTTCGTCGGTGAGATCGTCGGTGTCGTCGAAGAAGCCGGCGTCGGCAGAGCCGGGGTTCTTGCTCTTCTTGTCGGTGGCGTCGCGGAACGAGGTGCCGAGGAGCACCAGCGTGGTGCCGCGATCGATCACCTGGAAGTCCTGTTGCCACCGCTCGGCAGGGAGGCCGGCTTCACCCAGCAGCAGGAACAGCGCCCGCGCGCCGCTGGGCTCGGAGCGGTAGGTCGAGAGGCGATCGGCGAACGCCCCACGCCTCGCGCCCTGCATGACGAACGACCCGAACGCGCCCAGCAGGAGCAGTCCCGAGATCAGCAGCAGCGGAAACCGATCACGCATTCGTGGGCGCCTCGGCTCGGGTGAGGAGCGGCTGCACGATGCTGCGGAAGGTGGCGTACGCGGAGTCCGTCACGTCGAGGTTGCCGTACCAGGCGAAGTCGAAGCGGCGGGTGAGATCGCGGAAGGCGTACTTCGCGTCGCCCGGGCCCTTGAAGCCGAAGAGGTAGTCCCAGTTCGACTTCGTGGGGTCGTAGTCGATGACGCCGCCGCGATGCAGGTGCGAGAGCAAGGCGAGGTAGAGGTGGCGAATCGCCTCGCGGTATTCGCCCTTGGCGGCGAGCTCGTCGGCGAGACCGGCCCACGTCTCAGGCCGCTTCGAGAGCGCGCTCATCGGGTCGGTCGACAACGGAGACTCGGCGATTCCCGAGGTCTCGCCTTGAGCGTCGGCCTCGTCGGACTTGCGGCGGAACTGGAGCAGCAGGAACACGAGCAGGCCGACCAGCGCGACGACGATCACGATCATCACCACGTTCGCGCCAGCCATCTCTCCGCCGAACGACGGTGTGCGCACCGTCGGTGTGTCGTCGCGATCGAGCAGCCACTCGAAGAAGCGCTTGAGCTGCTTCACGACCCATTTCCAGAAGCCGCTCTCAGCCTCGGGCTCGTCGACCTTCGGCTCTTCGGTGTCCTTCTTCTTCTCCACGACCTGGAACTCGGGGCGGGCGAGGATCTTCTGTGCGTCGTCTCGCGCCTCCTGCGCTGCGGTGGCGCTCTCGAGCTCACGCGCGGCCTGCAGCTCCTTCAGCCCCTCGCGCAGATCGTCTTCGGCCGCGTCGCAGTCTTGATCGTCGTACGCGCGGCGCTCGACGCGGCTGATGAAACGAGAGAGGGCCGAGTGATCGCGCTCGGGCACTCCTTCCAGCCGCTCGAGCTGGTCGCGCTTCACCCGCGCCTTCATCTCGCATTCGTCGACGAGCCGCTCGACGCGTTGCCTGAGGGCGGTGGGCTCTGTCGAGGCCTGAGCAAAGACGGTGCCTGACAGGAGGAGCACCAGGCTGGAGACCGCGATGAGCGGCGCTTTGGGCTTCTTCCGACGGGGCAGCTGCTCGACCTGCGCGGTGAGGTCGAGCCCCTCCTGGCGCACGCGGCCGTCGATCAGCAGCAGCACGCCGGTGGCGACACGCACGGGCTCGAACAACGAGAAGGCAACGACGAAGATCGTGGCGACCCAGACCGGGTTGTCGAGTGACGAGAAGCGAGAGATGAAGTTGAGATCGAGCGCGAAGAGCTGCTGGCCGATCAGCATCAGGAACGCAGTGGCGGCGTGCAGGTTGATGACGAGGACGAACTGCAGCCCGTTGCAGAAGCGAAGGAACGGCGCCGTGTGGCGCGCGGCCCCGAGCAGCTTCGAGGCGTTCCCATAGAGCCCCAGCGCGCTGCCTTCGCCCCGCATCGCGGCCGCGAAGATCGCCTGGTGCGCGCCGATGAAGAAGAAGCCGATGCCGAGGGTGAGGAGGCTGATCGTCGCGTCGATGACGAGCTGGAGCGTGCCTGCGACGACGAGGCTCGGGGTGCGTTTGAGGGCCGCGATGAAGCTCCCGCGGGCAGTCGGCTCCTCCTGGCCGAGGATCTGCTGCTCGAGGAAGTGCGACGCGGCGCCTTGAGAGATGCTCCGGAAGATCCACGCCGCGGTGAGCCCAGCGACGGGGAGCAACAGCGGCTTGCCTCGCTGCATCGCCTCCGCGAGTGTGAAGAAGGTGAAGACCAGCGCGGCCGCCGCCGGCATCATCAACACCCAGACGCCCGACGAGCCGGCGGACGCGCGCAGGGCGGCGTCGTAGAGCGCGAGGGTGGTGCGGGGCCTGAGCTGGAGCGCGTCGACGGCCATCGGTCAGTTCGCCAGCAACGTCGCGAGCCCGTAGAAGCCGCCGAAGACGACGAGCACACACGTCGCGGCGAGGAGGAGGTTGCCGATCGACCAGTCGTTGCGCGCCACCAACTGCCGTGCCTTCGCGAGGCGTTTCCCCAGGCACGTGGCGCAGCGGTTGATGCCCTCGAACTGCGTTGTGCACTCCACGCAGATCACGTTGCGACACTCGACGCAGATGCCGAGGCCGGCGCGATCAGGGTGGTAGTGACAACGACCGGATCCGAGGCTCATCGACGTGGGCGAGCTTAGGGCCCACCCACGTCGGTCGCGACCGGTATTTCGCTCAGAGCTCTTCGAGGAACTCGTCGTTGTAGGTGTACTTCCCGAGCCGCTTGATGAGGGCTTCCATTGCCTCGACGGGCTTCACCGAGAAGAGCATCTGCCGCAGCTTCTTCACCTTCTCGTACTCCTTGAAGGCGAAGAGCTTCTCTTCCTTGCGGGTGCCCGACTGCGGGATGTTGATCGCCGGCCAGATGCGCTTCTCGGCGAGCAGCCGGTCGAGCACGATCTCGCTGTTTCCCGTGCCCTTGAACTCTTCGAAGATCACCTCGTCCATGCGGCTGCCGGTGTCGATGAGGGCGGTGCCGATGATGGTGAGCGTGCCGGCTTCTTCGGTCGCGCGGGCCGCGCCGAACATGCGCTTGGGGCGCTCGAGCGCGCGGGAGTCGACGCCGCCGGACATGGTGCGGCCTGACGAGTCGACCTCTTTGTTGAACGCGCGCGCGAGGCGGGTGATCGAGTCGAGGAGCACGACGACGTCCTTGCCGTTCTCGACGAGGCGGCGAGCGCGCTCCATCGACAGCTCGGCCACCTTGAGGTGGTTCGCCGGCGATTGATCGCTGTTCGACGAGAGGATCTCGGCCTTGATGTTGCGCCGCATGTCCGTCACTTCTTCGGGGCGCTCGTCGATGAGCAGCACCATGACGTGGCACTCGGGGTGGTTGTGCAGGATCGCCTGGGCGATCTTCTGCAGCATGATCGTCTTGCCCGTCTTCGGAGGCGCAGTGATCAACGCACGCTGACCCTTGCCGAGCGGCGCGATCAGATCGAGCACCCGCGTGAGCATCTCGTTGTGCACGTGCTCGAGCTTGAGCCGCTCGACGGGATCGACGGAGGTGAGATCGTTGAAGTTCGGCGCGCGCGTGGCCTTGTCCATCGGCACGCCATCGACGGTCTCGACGCTGACGATGGTGCCCTTGAGGCCCTTCATCTGCGCCTTCGCCGTGAGGTACTGGCCGGGGCGGAGCCTCAGCTTCTGCACGAGGTTCTTGGGAATCTCGGCGTCCTCAGGCCCGGGGAGCAGGCTTCGCTTGAGCGAACGCAGCATCGCGTTCTGGCCCTTCACGTCGGTGTCGAGCACGCCTTCGACGATCGAGGTCGGCGCCTGCACGGGCTGCCCCGACTGCTGGGCGACCCGCATCTGCGTGGCCTGCTGCTGCGTCGCCTGGGCCTGCGCGAGGCGCTGCTTGTGCTGCTCGAGCTCGGCGGGGGTGAGGAAGATGTTCACCACCTGGCCGTCGGGCTGAATCACCTTCCGGAAGGCCTGGCCGTCTTCGGTGAAGAAGACCGGGTTGCCCTTGCGACGACGACGACGACGGCGGCGCCGCCCTTGACCGGGTTGACCAGGTTGGCCCGGCTGACCAGGTTGACCGCCAGGCGCTGCGCCGGCTTCGCCACCTTCTTCGGGGCCGTCGTCGGGGCCGTCATCGCCTCCGTCGTCGTCGCCACCATCGTCGCCGCCACCTGCGTTCGCAGGTGCGCTCGGAGGCGTCGGGGCAGTCGGGTCGTTCGGTTCGTTCTCTTCGCTCATGGGCTTCTCGCGCGTCGTGACGGAAGCGTCCGTCGCGGCGTGTCCAGCTTGGGGTGGGGCAGGGTCCAGACCACCGGGTGGAGCACGTCGCCGTGAGGCCACCAATCGATGCGACCCTGAATCACCCCGGGACCGTCGACTGACCGGGCCAAGCGAGGTGACGGAGAGGTAGTAGCAGGTCACGTACCAGCGTGCACGTGCTTCAACAGGTGCGGCGTCGTCTGCGCAGGGGCAGGAGGATCGCGCTGACAACGGCCAGGCTGCCTCCAGCGCCGGAACAGCCGCCGCAGCCCTTCACTTGAACGGCCTGCGATGGTGCTGACCTGTTGCCAGCGAGATCGACGACGACGGCGAGGGCTGCGAGCTGAGGCCGCTCCATCAGGCCGGGCAAGGTCGATTGGTCCCTGCAGTAGTTGCTGCTCTCGATGATCAGACCGCCAGTCGTACCAAGGGCCGGAGCGTCGAGCGCGATGTCGTCGATCGTCGAACCGATGAACCCGAGGTGAATGAGCTGCCCAGCCGCGGTGCGATCGTCCTGCCCTCCGTAGGCCAGGGAAAAGAACTCGAACCGTCGATCGCCGCACGATGAGAGATCGACGACGGGGTGGCGAAATGCCTGGAGAGTCGGGGCGCCAAGCGTCGGAGGGGTCGAGTCGACCTCAGTCCCGGTCGTGAAGGTCGAGAGGACTCCAGTCGACGGCAGACGGACCGAGTACTTCGTCAGAGGCGCGAGCACCCGCTGCGGCACGAGCGCAGCGACGCCGCCTTCGTCGACGCGATCTGCTGGCACCCGCTCGTCTCCGCGGAAGAGCTCAACGCCCGAGATCCCGCTCGAGAATCGGAGCTGCACGTTCAGCGGCACGTCGGTCGTGCCATCGCTCGGACCGAGCCAGCCGCGTCCACCGCAGATCACGCTGCATGGCCACGAAGGTGTCGCCCAGACGAGCACGACCGCTGCAAGCAAGAGTCTCAAGGTGTGAAGGCTACCGAAGGTCGACCTGGTACTCCATGCGCGCCTGGACCGCGGGAGGCCCGAACAGCCAGCCATACGGGCCGAGCTGCTTCACGATCGGGTCGAGCGCCGTGGGGATCACCGACGCATTCGGCAGCGGTTGTTCGAGCAGCGAGGGCGCGGCCAGGCCGAGGAGCGAGCCGAGCACGCTGCCTTGCGCCTGGAAGATCGACAGCTGGAAGTCGTCGTCGCTCTCGGAGAGGCCGCCCTTCACCTTTGCCGAGCGCACGGCCTCCATCAGGCCACCGAGCTGATCGACGAGGCCCTTCGCCTTCGCGTCCTTGCCGCTCCACACCCGGCCCCGCGCTACGAGATCGACGTCTTCCTTCTTCATCTTCCGGCTCGCGGCGACCTCGGTGATGAAGGTGTCGTAGAAGTCGTCGATCCACTTCTGCGCGGCGAGGCGTTGACCCTCGGTCCACGGCTCGAAGAAGTCGGCGACGCCGGCGAGCTTGCTGCGGGTGATCGACTCCTGGGTGACGCCGTACCTGTTCGCGAGGTTCTTGATGGCGGGCTTCGCGTAGAAGACGCCGATGCTGCCGGTGAGCGTCGTGGGGTTTGCCCAGATCTCATCGGCGCCCATCGCGACGTAGTAGCCGCCCGAGGCCGCGGCATCGCCCATCGATGCGACGACCGGCTTCTTCTTCTTCGCCTCGAGCACCGCGCGGTACATGAGATCGGACGCGAGGCCGTCGCCGCCGCCCGAGTCGATGCGCAGGACGATCGCCTTCACGTCGGTGTCGTCGACGGCCTCTTTCAGGGCCGCGATGAAGCTCTCAGCGCCAGAGATCGCGCCGCCGATGGGAGACGACTGGTTCTTCCCACCCGCGATGTTCCCGAGCACCGGCACCACGGCGATCTTCCGCTTGCTGCCCCAGCGGGTGTCGCGCTGATCGAACGGGCGATAGGAGCGCGTCGCCTTGCCATCAGGCAACGCAGCCTTCACGCGCTCGTCGAGCTGCTGCGGGGTGACGACGTGGTCGATCTGCCCGAGCTCCTTTGCGCGACGCGGAGGCTTGATGCCCTCGTCGAGCCCGGCCTTCCACGCCTCCACCGTCATGCCTCGACGCGCGGTGACGCGCTCGGCGAGCAGCGAGTCGGCGGTGTCGAGGTACGCGTTGAGCGTCTCGCGCTGTTCGTCGCTCATGTCCTTGCGGGTGAATTGATCGGGGAACGACTTGTACGCCCCGACGCGCGCGACATCGACGGTGATGCCCAGCTGCTCCGCGGCGCCACCGAAGTAGGTGATGGCCGAGCGCACGCCGTCGACGATGTACATGGCCTCGCTCGCCGAGAAGATCTCGTCGCACGCTGACGCCATGAGGTACTCGGCGTCGCCGACGCTCAAGATGTACGCGTAGACCTTCTTGCCCGCTGCTCTCAGCCGTTCGATCGCTGCACGCACTTCATCGGCGCGCGCGAGGCCGACGCCAGCGCCTTCGATCTTGATCAGCACCCCGGCGAGATCGGGGTCGCCCGCCGCACGGTCGAGGAACCGAAGGAAGCGCAGGTACCGATCCTCCGACGCGATGCCGAGCAACGAGCCGACCGTCGAGCCGCCCTCGGAGCCGATGTCTCCCACGCTGATCACCGCGAGCTTCTTCGCGGGCACGATCGAGCCGTACTTCTCGCCCGACAGCCGGCCCATGAACTGGAAGTCGAAGCCGCCGTTGGCGGTTCCGAAGCCCTGCGTGTAGCCGAAGTTCTCGAGGTCGACGCCAAGCCCGGCCTGGAAGGCGAGCGGCGCTTGCGGCGTGAAGCCGTGGCTCACCCCGGCCGAGACGCGGAGCCCGCGAATGATGGTCGCCTTCGCCGTGTACTGGAGCCGGCTCAGCTCGCTCAGCCGCTGCTCGGGGAAGTACCAGTCGACGCCGAGGGTGACGATCTCGTCGAAGGGGCGCAGGCCGACGCCCAGGGCCCATTCGCGCGCGAGCACCAGGTCGGGCGTCGGCGTCGTTGGCGCGTTCACGTTGCGCACGGTGGCGCCGAAGCTGAGCCAGCGGACGGGGCGCGACTGCAAACCGAGATCGAGCGCGAAGACGCCGCGCGTCGGGCCGTTGAGGAGCCAGTTCGCCGTCACGCCTCCCGAGAACGCCTGCGGGCCGAACGAGGCGCCGGCGGAGAACCGGGTGAGGTTGTTGCCGCCGCTGAGCGCATTGACGCCGAGGCCGAGCCCGAACGTGTCTCCGAGGCTGGTGGCTGCGAAGACCGCGTTGCCCGTCAGCTGACGCGTCTGGCTGCGCTCGTGAACGTAGATGAGGTTCCACGAGTCGACGCGGCCGAGGCCGGCGGGGTTGTAGGTGAGGGCGGTGGACTCGTCGGCGAAGGCGAGCGAGTCGGGCAGCAGCGTCACGCCACGCGAGAAGTCACCGTTCGCGAGGTTGATCGTCTGTGCGAGCGAGGTCGCGGCGAGGAGCGCAACGAAAGAAGCAACCAGTCGGGCCATGGCGCACGGTGTAACGCGCGCCCGACGCCAAGTCTTCAGGTCACCAGTCTTCGGTGCCGCTCACGCCATCGAGGGGATCGTTGCCCTTCTTCTTCTTCTCGCGCTGCTGGGTGCGGCCGCCGCGATCCTCCGAGTTCCAGTCTTCGGTGCCGGCGCGGTTGTCGAGCGGGTCGGCCGAGCGCGTCACCTTCTCGCCAGAGCCCTCGGCGTTGTTGATCACCCACGTCACCATGCGCTGAATCTCGCTCTTCATCTGACCGAACTCGTCGCCCTGCATGGTGGCGCGCTTGAGGGCGAGGCGCTTGCCGCTCTTGAGCTCGAAGTACGCGATCGTCACTTCGGTGCCGCCGCTGTCGAGCTCCTTCACGATGGTGACGAGGCCGCGATCGAGGCCGAGCGTCTTGCCCACGCTGGCCATGGTGGTGCCGCCCTTGTCCTTCACGGCCTCGGCCGCCAGCCTGTCCATCAGTGCGTCGAAGGCCTTGAAGCCCGACGAGGCGATCAGCTCGGGCGAGAACTCCACGTCGTCGGGCGTCACCTCGATCATCGTGCCGACCTGACGGAAGCCCGGCTTCTCGACGCGGATCATCGTCTTGCCGATCGGCAGCGTCTGGAGCGTCACCGGGCTGAAGCCCTGGAACTCACCGTTGAGGAACACCCGCGCGCCAGCCGGCTTCGTCTTCACCGCGATGTTGCCGCGGAGCTGGGCGTTGCGGCTCATCGCGACCTGCGCCTTGAGCGCGAGGAAGCCCTGCGGGTACTTCTTGCGGTCGAGCTCGAAGGTCGGCGCCAGCGCGATGAGGTTCAGGATCGCCAGCTTGGCCTCTTCGACTTCTCCGCGGGCCTGCAGCACCGAGCCGTACATCGCCCACGCGTCGCAGAGATCGCCGCACGTCTTCATGGCGCCGACGGCCTTGTCGTACTCCTTGAGGGTCGCGCGCAGCTTGCGCTCAGCGGGCTCGTACTGCCGATTGTCGAAGTCGATGCGCGATTCGGTGAAGCCGGTCTGCGCGCGCTTGAGGCTCGCGGCCGCGTCTTCGTCGGGGAGAATGCCGAACAGATCGTCCGACGTCTTGACGGTGAAGCCCTGGTACTCCTTGAGCGCCTCGCCGATGAAGCCTTCGATCTTCAGCGCGTGAGACTCGGCGCCCTTGTCCATGGGGACGAGGAGGGCGGCGATGCGCCGTTCGGTTGGAGGAGGCGCTGCCACCGTCGCCGTCGCGACGAGGACACAGAGCAGAGCGAGGGGCGCGCGCATGAGAACCTTAGAGTGGGAACAACACAGGGTTGAAGCCGGGCTGCTGAGCGGGCGCTGCGGGCTGTGACTGCGAAGCTGCGATGCCGATGCCCGTGGCGGCGCCGCCGACCACCACGACCCCCACGGCCGTCCAGAACCACCACTTGGTGAACACCGAGTCCCCCGAGGCCGGTTCCGCCGTCGCCGTGACGTCGGCGTTGGTGTTCTTCGCCATGGTCACAGGTGACGGATTCGCGAGGAAGGCCTTCACCTTGTCGACGACGGGGCCGAAGTTCCCGTCGGTTGGCAGGGCGACGTCCTTGAGGCGGGCCTTCGTCTCGACGTCCCACACCTCGAGCTGACCGTCTCCACCGGAGCCGACCTCGGTGACGATGAGGAAGCGTGACTTCATCGTCTCGGCGATCTCGCGCGACTCGCGGGGCACGCCTTTGCCCAGGTTCGCCGGCACCAGTCCGTTCATCGTCTTGCGCGCGGCGCCATAGCCCTCGACCTCGGAGAGCTCGATCGACGCCTCGCCGCCCTCCTTCGCCACGGTGACGTACGCGGCGGCGGGCTTGAACCCGGGCCGCTTGACGGTGACGAGGTGACGGCCCACGGGCACCGACGGCGACTCGTTCAGCGGCGTGAAGCCCAGCACTGCTCCGCGGAAGGTGACCTCGGCCCCAACCGGCGTCGAGCTGATCTTGAGCGCGGCCCTGGGGGCCTTGTTGAGCTCGACGAGCCCCTTGTCGACCAGCTTCTTCACGTCGGGGCCGAAGTACTTCGGGTCGATCTCGAGGGTGGGCAACAGCACGAGCGCCTTGCTGATGTTCTCGGCGGCGGTCTTCTGGCCGGGCTTGCCCGCGGTCTGCAGCGCGATGTTCGCGAGGTGCAGGTGGGCGTTGCCGATCTCCTTCACGTCGGCGAGGGCGGGGTTCTGATTCCAGAACGTCAGCGCCTCGGTGAACTTGGCGCTGGCCGCTTCGAAGTCGAGGTTGTCGACCGCGTCGACGCCTTCCTTCATCAGCGTGGCGCCCGTGTTCGGCGGCAGCTCATCGGGGAACAACGACTCGAGATCGGTGAGCGCGACGGAGCGCTCGTCGAGCGCCTTGCGGAGCTCGACCTCGACTTTGGCGCCACTGGTCTCGGCGGTTTCTTTCGAGACGACGAAGAGCGAGGCGCGGTTCGGCAGCGACGAAGAGGGAGCCGCTGCACCTTTGGCAGGCGCGGCGAGCACCACGAGCAGGAGTGAGAGCACGGCGCGACACTAGCCGAGTGCTCTGCGAACGCACGTCCGTCGAACGCCCGATGGGCAGCTTGGCGCCGACATCGACCTACACGTGCGTGCAGTCATTTTCTTGTGTGTCGATCGGCGATGGGTAAGGTCCACCGCGAACAGTCCTGTAGCACGCGCAACACGCCGAATAAGGCACGGGAAAAACGATGGAAAAGGGCGCGATGGCTGAACAGATGAGCATGCTCGAAGAGGCGAACGCGGTGTCGGGCGGAGGCAAGGGCGGCGGCCGGGGCAAGGGCGGCAAAGGCTCTGGCTCGGGCGGCGGCGGCAATGAGAAACCGATTCAGCTCGCTGACGAAGCGCGGCGCCGGTACCTCAACTACGCGCTGTCGGTGATCACCGCGCGCGCGCTGCCTGACGTGCGCGACGGCCTCAAGCCGGTGCAGCGTCGAATCCTGTACGGCATGTGGAACGAGAGCATCACGTTCGACGCCAAGCACAAGAAGTGCGCGAACGTCGTCGGCTCGGTGATGGGCAAGTTCCACCCGCACGGCGACACCGCGATCTACGACGCGCTCGTCCGGCTCGCGCAGGACTTCTCGCTGCGCTACCCGCTCATCGACGGGCACGGCAACTTCGGCTCGCTCGACGGCGACGCGCCGGCAGCGTTCCGGTACACCGAGGCGCGGCTCGCTCGCATCGCCGACGATCTGCTCGCCGAGATCTCGCGCAACACGGTCGACTTCCGGCCGACCTACGACGGCAACACGGTCGAGCCGATCGTGCTCCCCGCGAAGCTGCCGCAGCTATTGATGAACGGCACGACGGGCATCGCCGTCGGCATGGCGACGAACATTCCTCCGCACAACGCGGGTGAGGTGATCGAGGCCTGCGTCGAGCTCATCAAGGACAAGAACCTCGAGACGAAGGACCTGCTCAAGTTCGTGAAAGGGCCCGACTTCCCCATCGGCGGGCAGATCCTCAACAGCAAGAAGGAGCTGCGCGACATCTACGAGACCGGCCAGGGCTCGGTGCGCCTGCGCGGCGAGTGGACGACCGAAGAGCGCCCGCGTGGCGGCACCAACATCATCATCACGTCGATTCCCTACGCGGTGAACAAGGGCACCCTCGTCGAGCGCATCGGCGAGATCATCATGGAGCGGAAGCTGCCACCGCTCACCGACGTGCGCGACGAGTCGACCAAAGACGTCCGCATCGTGATGGAGCTGAAGAAGGACTCCGACGCCGAGCTGGTGATGGCGTTCCTCTACAAGCACACGGCGCTGCAGACGAACTTCAACGTCAACATGACGTGCCTGGTGCCCACCGACAACGTCGAGGTCGGCACGCCCAAGCGGCTCGACTTGAAGTCGATGCTGCAGCACTTCCTCACCTTCCGCTTCCAGGTGGTGACGCGGCGGCTCCAGTACGATCTCGAGCAGCTCAAGGCGCGCCTGCACCTGCTGGAGGGCTTCGAGAAGGTCTACGACGCCCTCGACGAGATGCTGAAGATCATCCGCAAGTCGGATGGCAAGGCAGACGCGAAGGGAAAGCTGATCGCGCGCTTCAAGCTGAGCGAAGAGCAGGCCGAGGCGATCCTCGAGATGAAGCTCTATAAGTTGGCGCGCCTCGAGATCCTCGTGATCGAGAAGGAAGCCAAAGAGAAGCGCGCGGCGGCCAAAGAGATCGCCGACCTCCTCAAGTCCGACAAGGCGCGGTGGAACATCGTGCGCGACGAGCTGCTCGAGCTGAAGAAGATCTACGGCGACAAGCGCCGCACGAAGATCGGCGGAGCGGTCGAAGAGGTCGAATACAACGAAGACGCCTTCATCTCGGATGAAGACGCACAGGTGGTGCTCACGCGCGACGGCTGGGTGAAGCGGGTGCGCGAGCTGAAAGATCCGACGTCGACGCGCATGCGTGAGGGCGACGAGCTGATGGCCGTGCTCTCGGGCTCGCTGAAGTCGAACGTGGTGTTCTTCTCGAACCTGGGCACGGCGTACGTCACGCGGTTCAACGACATTCCCGCGTCGACTGGCTACGGCGACCCGATGCAGAAGCTGTTCAAGTTCGACGACGGCGAGCGCATCGTCGGCGCCGTCACCCTCGACAAGCGGCTGCCGCAACCCGAGAAGCTGGTGGCCGTTTCGAAGCGGGGCTTCGGGCTCCGGTTCGTGCTCGCGCCGCACGCCGAGGTGTCGACGCGCGCGGGCCGCCGGTACGCCAGGCCTCCGACGGGTGACGAGCTGATCGGTGTTCGCCCCTGCGAAGAGAAGGACCTGCTGGCCGTGGTGACGCGGAAGACGTTCGCGCTCGTCTGCAAGGTCAACGAGGTCAACGAGCTCGCCGGCCCGGGCAAGGGCGTCACCGTCATCAAGGTGGCTCCCGACGACGAGGTGCTCGCGTTCTTGTGCACCACGAAGAAGGACCAGGCGATCAGCCTCGAGACGGCCAAGGGCCGCACGCTGACGTTGTCGCCAGGCAAGTACGAGGTGACCAGCCGCGCCGGCAAGGGCCGCGAGATGTCGAAGAAGGACTCCGTGAAGACGGTCGTGCGTGAGCCGCTGATCGTGGTGCTCCCCGAGACCGAGAAGAACGAGAAGCCCGACAAGAAGGAGAAGTGAGCCATGGCCGCGACCCGCAAGTACGACGCTGACGAGATTGAAGTCCTCGAGGGCCTGCAGCCGGTGCGCATTCGCCCCGGCATGTACATCGGCGGCACCGGCCTCGACGGCTACCACCACCTCCTGTGGGAGATCGTCGACAACTCCGTCGACGAGGTGATGAACGGGCACGCCAGCCGCGTCGAGGTGACGCTCCACAAGGGCGGGCAGCGCGTCACGGTGAGCGACGATGGCCGCGGTATTCCCGTCGCGGTGATGCCCAAGTACAAGAAGCCGGCGGTCGAGGTGATCCTCACCACGCTGCACTCGGGCGGCAAGTTCAAGCAGGGCAACTACACGCACTCGGGCGGTCTGCACGGCGTGGGCAGCTCGGTGGTGAACGCGCTCTCGAGCGACTTCGAGGTGCGGATCAAGCGCGAGGGCAAGCTGCACGAGCAGAGCTACTCGCGCGGCGCTCCGAAGACGAAGCTCAAAGCAGGCGCGAACGTGCGCGGCACGGGCACGACGATCTCGTTCACGCCTGACGCCGAGATCTTCGGGGCCAAGCTCAAGTTCGACGCCGAGACCATTCGTGAGCGGCTCGAGTCGAAGAGCTACCTGCACAAGGGCATGGAGGTCGTCTTCATCGACGAGACCCAGTCGCCCAAAGTCGAGGTCACCTACAAACACGACGGCGGAATCGCCGAGTACATCGTGAAGCTGGTGACCGATCGCCAGAAGGCCATGGTGCCGGCCGGCACGCAGCCCTTCTACAAGTCGCACGACAACGGCATTCGCCTCGAGCTGTCTCTGGTGTGGACGGAGTCGACCGAAGAGTTCGTGAAGAGCTACGTCAACGGCATTCCCACCAAGATGGGTGGCACGCACGAGAACGGGCTCAAGTCGGGCATCGTGAAGGCCGTGCGCAACTACATCGAGACGCACAACCTGACGCCCAAGGGCGTGACGCTCACCGCCGAAGACATTCGTGAAGGCATGCTGTGCATCGTGTCGGCCTACGTCGTCGAGCCGCAGTTCCAGGGCCAGACGAAGGAGCGCCTCAACAACCCCGAGGTGCAGGGGCAGGTCGACAACGTGGTGCGGCCGGCCGTCGAGAAGTGGCTCAACGACAACAAGACGATCGCCGAGGCGATCATCGCGCGCATCATCCTCGCGGCGCGGGCCCGTGAGGCCTCTCGCGCGGCGAGCCTGGCCGTCTCACGCAAGGGGCCGGTCAACCGCACGCACCTGCCGGGCAAGCTGTCGGACTGCGCGTCGGCGGATCCCTCGGAGAGCGAGCTGTTCATCGTCGAGGGCGACTCCGCAGGTGGCACCGCGAAGCAGGGGCGCGATCGCCGCACGCAGGCGATCCTCCCGCTGCGTGGCAAGGTGCTCAACGCCGAGCAGGCCTCGGGTGAGAAGGTCGGCGCGAACAAGGAGCTCCAGGACATCGCCAGCGCGCTCGGCTGCGGCCTCGGCAACGCGGTGGACTTGTCTCGCCTGCGCTACGGCAAGATCTTCCTGCTGATGGACGCCGACGCCGACGGTCAGCACATCTCGACGCTGCTGCTCACGTTCTTCTACCGGCACATGCGCCAGCTCATCAAAGGCGGGCACGTGTACATCGCGCAGCCGCCGCTCTACCGCGTCGACATCGGCAAGGAGCGGTACTGGGCCCTCGACGAAGATCACCGCGACAAGATCATCAAAGAGAAGGCGAAGGGGAACGCGAAGCCCAGCATCATGCGCTTCAAGGGCCTCGGTGAGATGACCGCTGACGATCTCAAGGCGACGACGCTCGACGTGAAGACGCGCGTGGCGCTCAAGGTGTCGGTGGACGACGAGCTCGAGACCGACAAGGTCATCAACGAGCTGATGGGCCGCGACGTCTCGGCGCGCTTCAACTTCATCATGGAGCGCGCGGGAGACGTCGACGAGATCGACGTCTGAGGCGCTGACGCGGTACGAAGTCGGTCGTGCCGCGCCTCGCGCTCAAGCTGGTCCAGACGCCTCCTGGCGTCACCGTCTCGTTCAGAGAAGGTGGCACTGCTCTCCTCGGTCGGGCAGGCGTCTTCACCATCGGCATCGATGAGCGCTGCGACATTCTGGTGAGGGTCGAGCCGTGGGCGTGGGACGACTTCTGCCGTGACGGTTGGGGTGGCCGCCGGAATACCGGCCTCGCCGTCGACGACGATGGTCGTTGGACGGCCGATCATCTCGGGCACGGCGGCCGCATTTTCCTCAACGGGGAGGCGCTGGTGCGGCCCACGACGCCGCTCGTCCTCGGCGATCGTCTGGCCCCTTCGAGAGCGCTGATCTTCGAGCTCGTCGACGCGGACCAACCCCTCGCTGGCTGCGAGCCTCCGGCCGAGCTCCTCGACGCCGTGGCCGAGCGACCGCTCGATGAAGGCCGCTGGCACGTGCTCGCCGACTGGCTGATCGAGCACGAGGCGCCGCACGCGTTGATGGCGGCGTACGAACTCAAGCTGCGTGACGGCACCAACGATCCCGATCTCCTCGGGGAGTACGCCTCGGCGCGGCGCCAGCGGCACGTCTTGAGCGAGCTGCGCTTCGATCACGTGACGTGGAAGTGCGGCTACGTGGTGGCGTGCAGCCTCTCACTCGGGCCCAGAGATCGCGCCGAGCCAGAGCGTCTGGCGCGTGGCCTCGGGTCGGCGCAGTTCGGCGCCGTCTCGAGCGTGACGCTCCAGTGCAATGGGACGGAGTCGGGGGCCCGGCTCGAGACGGTCCTGGCCGCGATGCCGAAGACGGTGCGGGTGGTGGGGCTACAATTTCACTCGGCCGTGCCCATCGCGTCGTTGATGGCGCTGCGGGTCCGCCCTCCGAAGGCCCAGACGGTGCGCCTTCACCTCGCCGATCCCGTCGGGCCGCTCGCGCCGCTGGTCGACGTGCTGGTCGCCAGTGGGTGGCAGACGCTCGACTTCGAAGCCACGCGGCTGACCGATCGCGCGGCCGAGCTGCGCGAGCTCGTCGAGCGGCACCCCACGACGCGCTTCATGCTCGGAGGCACTTCACTCTCGGCCTCCGTCGCCCGGTCCCTCGATCGCCCCAACGTCGACTGGGTCTGTGACGAGCACGACGCGGTGCTGGTCGAACTCGAGACCGGCGCCGTACTCCCGCTGTCGCGGCGGCGGCATGGCTTCGCCTGGGGGCTCTCGCTCGTCCCGTTCGCCGACGGGTGGACGACGCCCGACGGCGTCAGGCTCTTCGCGTCTGGAGAGCTCGTTCGAGGCGCCGGCCGCCAGTTCCTCTTCCTCGCGGGCCCGTCATTGAACCGCCTCTATCGCGAGTGGCTCGAAGCAGCCGCACGCACGCCTTGACCGCCACGTCGCCTCGCCCCAAAGGGTCACCCATGGAACCGCTCACGCTCTACGTCGACACGCACTGGATCTCGCCGTACGCGATGTCTGCCTTCGTCGCCCTCGAAGAGAAGGGCCTGCCGTACACGGTCAAGGAGATCTCACTCCCGAAGCTCGAGCACCGCTCGCCCGAGTACCGGGCCCACACCGGCCGCATTCCCGCGCTCCAGCACGGCGACTTCTGGTTGGCCGAGTCGCAGGCGATCGTCGAGTACCTGGCCGAGACCTTCCCGTTTCCGAAGTACCCGCGGCTGTTCCCTGAAGATCTGAAGGAGCGGGGCATCTGCCGCGAGGTGATGTCGTGGGTGCGCAGCGATCTGATGCCGATTCGCGAGGAGCGCTCGACCGCGACCGTCTGGTACGAGACCACCACCAAGCCGTTGAGCCAGGCCGGCGTCGCTGCGGTCGCCCGGTTGCTCGCCGCGTGTGATCGCCTCATCACCGAGGGCCGCACGACGCTCTTCGCGCAGTGGTGCATCGCCGACGCCGATCTGACGATGATGCTCCATCGCCTCAACGCCAACGCCGACCCGCTCCCGCCCAGGGTGAAGGCGTACGTCGAGGCGAACTGGGCCCGCCCCTCGATTCAGAAGTGGAGCGAGCGCACGCGGCCGGCGTACGTGCCGTACTGAGGGTTGCGCTGCAGTGGCGTCTGGAGTGTCAGCCCCTCATGCGCCAGCTCGCGAGCCTCCTCGTCATCGTCCTCGCTGCGACCGCCCTGGCCGACTGGCCCATGGCGCGCCGCGACTCGAAACGAACGGCCGAGACGGCAGAGCCGGCGAACCTGCGCGAGCCTGTCGTCACCTGGCGCAAGTACCTCGGCGGCGAGCTGGGCGCGGAGCAGGTGGTGGCGCTCGACGTCGAAGGTGACGGCTCGGTCGAGGTGGTGCTGATCGCGGGCGGCAAGCTCGTCGCCAAGCGGCCTGACGACACCGTGGTGTGGGAGACGCCGCCGCTCGCGCTGACGTCGATCGCCCAGGTCACCGATCTCGACGGCGACGGCGCCCGAGAGCTCATCGTCGTGGGTGAGAGCGCGTTCGTCGGCGTCATCGACGCGCGCACCGGAGCGCTCAAGTGGCGGCTGGCGCCGGGCACCTTCGGCACGGCGGTCGGCTCGGTGCGCATCGCCGATCTCGACGCCGACGGGCTCGACGATCTCTACGTGGCGGACAACGCCTGCGGCAGCGTGAACGGCAAGCCCCGGGCGCTGGCGTGGCGCTTCCGCGGCGGGTTCGGGCCGGCGATCGACGACGGGAGCCGGGTGCTCTGGGAGCTGCCCCCCAACCGCGAGTACCACTGCGGCGTCGCTGACGTGGTGGCCGACCTCGACGCTGACGGCCGGCTCGAGGTGATCGCCTTCGGTATTCGCCGCGCGTACGCCTACGACGGCCTCACTGGAGCCGCGCTCGCGTCGGGCGCGACCGACCCCGGGTACGATCTGGGCTTCTCGATTCCGTACGGCGTCATGCGCACCGAGCTGGTGGGGCTCGCTGGCGGCCGTCGCGCGATCGCCGCGGCGACGAACAACGGGTACGAGCCCTCGATCAACTCCCGCGCGCTCTTCGTGATGACGTGGGACCGGGCGCGACCCGTGGCCGAGCGGATGAAGCTCGAGTGGCGGCGCGACGTCGCGAACCTCACCACCGACGTGCACTCGTTCCCCGCGCGGCTGAGCGCCGATCTCGACCTCGATGGTCAGCCCGAGCTCGTCTCCACGTTCGTCGAGGGCGGCCGCACCACCTCGTACGTCTTCGACGCGCTGACCGGCGTGGTGAAGGCCCGCGCCGATGACGTACGCGTGGTGGCGATGCAGGCGCTGGCGCCGGGAGAAGCGCCCGTGCTGTTGGTGTCTGGTGCAGCCGGGCTGACGGCACATCGCTTCACCGCGTTCACGAGCCAGGCGTTTCCTGCGCCCGAGTTCACGCTGCCCGCAGCCACGGTGCTGGGCATGGTCGATCGCCGGCTCCGTCGCGCGGTCAACACCGGCGTGGAGTGGGCGACCGTCTCCATGCCGGCCAGCACCCGGCGCGCGCTGGTCGTCGTGCGGAACCAGGCGGTCGAGGCGTGGTCGACCGGCGCCGTTCCTGCCGTCGTGCACGCGTTGCCGTTGCCTGCGGGACTCGGCCTGCGTGGCGTCGCACCGCATCAGGGCGTGTCGGGCGCGGCGGAGGGTTTGTTGATCGCCCGCTCCGACGGCTACCTCATCGCCCTCAACGCCGCGCTGCAGCCCATCAACTTCTCGGACGGTGAGCTGCCCCAGCCGGGCATTCGAACGGGTGGCTCGTACTCCGGCCCGCGTGGCCTGGGGCACTCGCCGATCACCGCGCGCTTCGACGGAGGACATGACGACGTGCTGGTGCGTGACTCACTGGGGCGGCTGCTCCGGCTCGATCCGCGCGCGGCCAACCTCATCACCGACCCCCTCGAGTTGTGGTCGTGGCCGGGCGCCGCGTTCCCCGTCGCGATGGACGTCGATCAGAACGGCTCACGCGAGCTGCTCGTCGCGCTCGAAGGTGACGTGCTCGTGGGACGTTCGCCGATGCTCGTCGAGCAGTTCCGGGTGCCGGGCCAGGCGTCGTGGAGCTCGGCCGGTGCGCCGACGCCGATGCGCAGTGACGGCGGCTGGGTGTTCGGCTTTCCCCAGATGAACGCCAGCACGGGTGAAGGGCGCGCGGTCGTCGCAGGGCCCGCAGGCATGGTGTGGCTGGGACCATCGATCGTCACGGCGGGCTCGGGCCAGGGCTACACCACGGTGGACGACCTCGACGGCGACGGTGACGACGATCTGATCGCCAGCTTGCGGGGATCGCTCCATTTCTATCGAGGGAGCGACGGCGTGACGCTCGGCACCGCGGCCCCGACCTACTCGGTGATGCCCGTGACGGTGCGGGGCAGGGCGGGGCCGATCACGACCGTCGCCGCAGCGAGCTACCACGAGCTGCAGGGCCTCTCGCTGGCGCGCCCGGTCGCCGTCACCACGGCCGCGAGCTGGAGCGTCTCGTTGCCGCAGCGCTTCTACAACGCGCTCGCCGCCACGCTGTCGTGCCCCTCGGGGCTGGTGATCGCGAACACTGGCTTCCAATCGCCGCACCTCGTCGTGGTCGACGTGCAGACGGGCCTGGAGCGCGCACGCGTGCTGCTTTCACGAGGCCAACGCTTCGCCTCCGACGGCGAGCTGGCTGACGCGGGGGTGCTGGCCGGCTCACTCGGCAACGTCACCGCGTTGCAGACGCTCTGGCCCGGACAGTCGGCGGTGTTGATCGGGAGCACCGATGGTTTTCTCTACGCGGTCGATGCCTGCGCCGCCGGTGCGCCGCTGCTGTGGGCGTTGGATCTGCGGGCGCCGGTGGGCGAGCCGGTGACAGGCGATCTCGACGGCGACGGGCAGCAGGAGCTCGTGCTCACCGCGGCCGACGGCTTTCTCTACGGCATCGGTCCGCAGCGCTTCCCGTCGCCGGCTGGCGTGCGTGACGTCGACCCCACGCAGCCGGACGCAGGTGACGTCGATGAGTCGAACACCCCTGGCTCGCTCTCGGTGGAGTGGGACTCAGTGCCAGGCGCGACGGGCTACGAGTGGGCGCTCCTGACGGCAGGTGGAACGCCAGTGAGCCGGCACCCGACGGTTCCGGGCAACCCGTTCGTGCCAGTCGCCGCCGGCGTCACGAGCGCGACGGCGGTGGCGATGCTCCGCGACAACGCGAGGTACGTCTTCGCGGTGCGCGCCAACGGGCCAGCAGGCGCGTCGTCGGAGCGGTTGAGTGACGGCGTGCGGTACCGTCCACGTGATCCGCCAGACGCTGGGCAACTCGCCGACGCAGGTGTCGTGGTCGACGCGGGAATGCTCGCACCTGATGCCGGACCGACTGGCCCAGGTTCAATCAAGAGCACGTCAGGCTGCGGCTGCTCAGCGTCAGGCGGCGAACTCGTGACCGGTCTGCTGGTACTTGCAGCGTGGGTTCGACGACGTCGCTTCGGCGTGCGCAGCATGTGAGCTGACGATGGCGCGTCGAACCTGGCTCAGTCCGCTGTGCTGGGATTTGTGGCGCCGCATCGCCCGGTTTCTCCGCCGCGGGGCTGTGAGACCGCACGCACCGGCCCGTCACCACCGGCGGCAGGGAGCGTGTCGATCCCCGGCGCCGGGGTCGAGCTCGTGCCAGCAGGGCCGGGCCGCGTCGACGTCGCCATCGCGCCGACCTCGGTCCCCCGGTTACAGCCGCTTGCCGGCCTTCTGCGACACGACGTGGCTCATCGCGCAGAAAGGTCGGCTGAAGCGCGCAACGGCGACGCGATGCTCACGAGATTGTGGCCACGCTCCCGCAGGTGCGCCGCGTCGTACCCGTCGCCGCGAGCGCTCACGGGTTCGGGGCCCCTGAGCTTCCCGGGGCCGGAGCTCCAGCACGAGGCTGGCGACGGCCACCAAGATCTTCGAGTGAGACCGCACGCAGGCCCGTGGAGCGGTCGCACGTGCGGCCCGATGCAAAGGGAGAAGCGGCTGACGGGCGGCGTCGTTCGCGTTGTGGCTGATGCACTACAGCCCGCGCAGCGGTCCCGTACAGAACGCGGCGTCACCCCACGTCGTGTGGGTTCCACCGAACGCGTTGAGGATCGAGACGAGCAGGTTGTTGTGCTGTTGCCCCGAGAACCGCACGTAGCGACCCATCGCCCACCCACCGGCGCCGCCGGCGAGCAGGTGCGGCATGTCGTCGTGCGAGTGCACGTTGCCGCGTGACACGTCGCTGCCCTGGAAGACGAGCGTGTTGTCGAGCAGCGTCTGACCGTTCGGATCAGTCACGCTCTTGAGCCCCTCGAGGATGTACGCGAACTGCTGCATCTGCCATCGGTCGCGATCGATCAGCTTCAGGCGACCCATGTCGCTGTCGCCGTAGTGCGTGATGTTGTGGACCGACGAGTTGATGCCGAGGAACGGCATTCCGCGGTGGTTCTTCGCGTCGCTCCACATGATGGTGACGACGCGGGTCAGATCGCACTGAAAGGCCAGCAGCGTGAGATCGAGCTGCAGCTTGGCGACCTCGGGCATGGCGGCTTCGGTGAGGAACTGCAGCTCGCCGGGCGGCATCGGGGCAGGGCAGGCGCCCGGCGGCAACGCCGTCACGCGCCGCTCGAGCTCACGCACCCTGGTGAAGTGCGCGTCGAGCCGTTGTTGATCGACCGCGCCCATGCGGCGCTTCACGACCGAGACCTGGCTGAGCACCGCGTCGAGCACCGACTTGCGACGGGCCTGCGTCGCGTCGAGCATCGGGCCCGGGCTGCCATCCATGAAGAGGTTCCGGAAGGTCACCCTCGGGTCGTTCTGCGGCAGCAGCGGCATCGCGTCGCCGCCGTAGCTCATGACACCCGAGACATCGCGCTCCTGGGCGTTGACGCCGAGCTGCAGGCTGCCGAGCCGCGTCGTCTGGCCGATCATCGCGGCCAGCTCCTGATCGATCGACTTGTTCTTCGCCCAGCCAGCCGAGCTGCCGTCGTTGCCGATGAAGGTGCCGCTGTTGAGCTTCGCGCCGGTCAGCAGGGCGCCGAGACCTCGCTGGTGCATCTCGCCCGTGCCATTGATGGCCACGTTCATGTCGATGCCCTGCACGAAGAGGCACTTGTCCTTGTACGGCACGAGCGGCTGGTGAATCGGGCCGAGGGTGAAGGTGCGCTCGTCGGCGCCCGCGGTCGGGAACCACTGTGGCGTGAAGACGCCGTTGGGCACGTACGAGGCGATGAAGCGCTTCGGCAGCGGCCCATCAGCGCGCGCCCAGTCGGAGAGCAGGGGCAGGGCGACGGCGATGCCGCCAGCCCCGCGGAGGACGTTTCGCCGGCTCAAGCGCTTCATCGCGCCACTCCTGCCGGACGGGTCCGGAACGTGTCACTCATGATGATGGCGGTCAGCAGATCGTCGAACCGGCCCTGCGACGCGGTGAACTTCTCCTGCACCTGCGTGAGGCTGCACTGATCGCCGTCGCCGAGCCCGCGGCCCATGGCGAAGCGCATCCACTCCGAGGCGACACAGTCGTGAACCTGGCGGGAGTCGGCGAGGCGGCGGGCGAGCTCGCTGATGCCGTTGAAGGGCCCGGTGAGCTTCTCATCACGCGCGGCGTAGACCGAACCTGAGGCGTCAACTGTCTTTCCGCTCTCGACGGTGCGGTAGGCGCCGACCGCGTCGTAGTTCTCGAAGCCGAAGCCGACGGGATCGATCAGCGCGTGACAGCCTGAGCAGTTGGGATCGACCGAGTGCTGGGCGAAGCGCTCGCGGGTGGTCGCGCCGGTGTTGGGCGCAGGCGGCACGGGGTTGAAGCCTGGGGGCGGAGCGGGCGGCGGCTGACACAGCAGGTGCTCGAGCACGAAGATGCCGCGGCGAATCGGCGACGACTGATCGGGGGACGAGAGGCGTGCGAGGAAGCCCGGCTGGGTCAACACGCCGAGCCGCTGCGAGTCTGGCATCGCGACCGGTGTGAAGTCGGCGTTGAGGCCGCTCCGGTTCGCATACGACTGCATGAGATCGTTCACGTACAGGCGGTCGCTGACGAGCAGCGCCTTGAGCGTGCCCTCACGAGAGAGCGAGTCGCGCAGGAACAGATCGAACGACTGCTGCCAGGCGCCGGCGAGCGCGGGTGAGAAGTTGGGGTAGTTCACCGGGTCTTTGCTCAACCGCGAGATGTCCTCGGCGCGCAGCCACAACGAGACGAAGCGCATCCGGCCGCGCATGCCGCGCGCGTCACTCAAGAGTCGCTTCGCCTGGGCCTCGAGCACAGTGGGATCTTCGAGCTGACCGGCCTCGGCGAGATCGAGCAGCGTGTCATCAGGCGCCGAAGCCCAGAGGAGATAGGACAGCCGGCTCGCGAGCTCGGTGCCCAGCAGCGGCGTGCGCATGTCCCACTTCGACGGCGGCACCACGCCCTCTTCGAAGCGGTAGAGGAACTGCGGCGACTGCAGCATCACCTGCAACGTCCACTCGATGGCCGTCTCGAAGTTGCCGTTCTGCGAGGCGAAGACCTGCTGGAAGAAGACCTTGAAGGCGGCCCGCTCCTCGACGGTGAGGGCGCGGCGGAACAGGCGGCGGCCGGTGGTCGAGATGAAGGTGTCGGCGCAGGCGGTGTCGCGGGTCTGGCAGGGAAGGACGCGATCTTTCCGGCTCGCCATCACGCCCGCGGCGATCGACTCGGCGGCCTCGAGGTAGCGCGTCACCGACTCGTCCGTCACCTGGAGCGACTTCGCGTCGTTGTCAAAGCCGTGAACGATCGGCTCCCGGGGGAAGTCCTTCGACGGGTTGCTCGTGTCGCCGAGAAGATCGGCGATCGTGTTGTCGAACTCCGCCCGGGTCAGCAGGCGCATCGGCGTGCGATCGGCGACGCCATCACACTCTGCCAACGGCGGCGGGATCTCGTCGGGAGGTGGTTCTTTCTTCGGACAGCCACACAGCGCTGCAACCACCAGCACCATCAGGCCGCTTCGCGACAAGGTCATCAGAGTCACCAGCATACGTTGCAAGAGGGCCGGCCCGGCCGCAACGAGGCTTTGTGGAATGTGGTCAAAGAGCTTCTCTTGCGCAAGGGGCTGAACTCGCAAGCGGCCGGAGAGTAACGCGTCAGTGATTCCGAGGCTTGCGCGTCACCGGCAGGTGGGCCAGAAGGCCCGCTCATCATCACGGGGTGTAGCGCAGTTTGGTAGCGCGTCTGCCTTGGGCGCAGAAGGTCGTCGGTTCGAATCCGGCCACCCCGATTGGTCGCATCGTTCGTAGTGCCCGTAGCTCAGCTGGATAGAGCACCGGCCTTCTAAGCCGGGGGTCGTGGGTTCGAGTCCCGCCGGGCGCGCTCATGCATCAAGAGCCAACGAAGGGCCCTGCCATCGGCCGTGTCCTGCTGGTCGACGATGAGCCGTTGATGCGCCGCGCGACGGGTCGGCTGCTCGAGGCGCTGGGCTACGAGGTCCGCGCAGCTGAGGACGGCACCGAGGCCGAGACGATGCTGACGCAGTGGCCAGAGGCCGACGTCGTGCTCCTCGACGTGATGATGCCGGGGCCTTCGCCGGAAGAGACCTTCGCGGCGCTGCGCCGGGTGAAGCCTGGCGTGCCGATCGTGCTGTGCTCCGGGTACGCGCCAGAAGACGTCGCCGCGCGGCTGCTCAGTGAGCCGAAGGTGACGCATCTGCAGAAGCCGTTCAATCGGGCGCAGCTGGCCGAGGCCATCGCGCTCGTGCGGAGGTGACGTGATGCACGCGCTCTTCGTCTCGCTCCTGATGAGCCAGGCCCCGGCTGACGGCATCGCGCTGACGTCGAAGACGCTGATGCTCGACGGTGCGCTGGTGACGGCGATCGGAACTCCGACGGAAGACGAGTTCTTCACCGTGCCGGCGCTCGAGAAGGCGCTGGTCGCGAGGAAGCGCGATCGCCAGCTCCCGGTGCGAATCGCCTCGGACGTGCCCTTCGGAGTGGTGCGTCGGGTGCTGACGACGCTGGTCGCGACACCGAACCCGAAGCTGGTGGTGCAGGACGGAGATGGCGGCGTGGTGTGGGCGTGGGCCGACGCGACGGCCGGAGCTCCGCTCGAGCTGTTCATCGGGAGCCAGTCGGTTCGGGTTCGCCTCGCGGGTGAGGAGCAGCCGGAGTTCTCACGAGGGAAGGCGCCGCGTAGCCTGATCGAGTCGTCACGGACGAAGCGGGGCGGGGTGGTGCTGGTGCCCGACGCGCTCGACACCCTGAGGTTCGGCGAGGTGTTGGCGGAGCTGAAGCCGTTCGTCGACGTGGGCGTGAAGCTCCAGTTGTCGCGCGTGCCGCCGCAGCAGGGCCCGCACTTCGGGCCGAAGCAGCAGTTCAAAATGATGATCGGACTGCTCGCTCCGGTCACGATGGATGGAGGGACGCCCTCAGGTGGATTCGGATCGGGACCGATCGGTTCGAGCCGCAGCCCTCGAGTGTCCACCGCTCCCGGCGTTCTCGGCAGCCTTTCGAAAGAGGAGCTCAAGGCCGGGCTGCAGCCCCAGCTTCGCGCGATTCGGGGTTGCTACGACCAGGCGCTCCGAAGCGACGGCCCTTCGAGCGGTGGCGTGCTGAAGATCTTCTTCGTGGTCGGCGTGACTGGCGATGTCACCGAAGCAGGCGTCGAGAGCGTGGGCGCTGGACTCTCCACGACGCTCCAGGAGTGTGTCCTCGACGCCGTGAAACGGGTGAAGACCGTGCCGCCGCGGGGGGGCGTGGTGCGGGTCGTCTACCCGTTCAGGTTTTCGCCCGGCGAGTAGCGCCTCAATCCGTCTCAAGCGCGCAAAAAACAAAAAGCCCCGGGGGTACCGGGGCTTTTCGATTCATCATGGAGCGGGAAAAGGGATTTGAACCCTCGACCCCCGCCTTGGCAAGGCGATGCTCTACCGCTGAGCTATTCCCGCATTCCGTTGTTCACCACGTCCGGCCAGCGACGAAGTGGACGCGCGAAATACCGAGCGCCTGACGGGCCGTCAAGCACTTGTTGCGGCTTTCAGATCTGCGCACGCCAGCCGGCCCCGTTGCGCGTGAACGACTCCCGGACCGCCGAATCCACCTCCACAGGGAGCGGACCCTTCGCGACGGCCCCGATCACCTGGCGCAGGTTCTCGAGGCGCGTCGTCCCCACGAGGGCCACGTCGACCTCCGGAGCATGGGCAACGAAGCGCGCCGCCAGATCTTCGTCCACCCGCAGGCCCATCACCTCGAGGCGCCGTCGGTACTCGCGGCCGGCGTCATCGGCTCCGTGGCCCCGCCACACGGCCCCACCGAGCGCACGCTTCGCCATCACCCACAGGCCTCGCGCCTTCGCCCGTCGCAGCGCCGGACCATTCGATTGATCGAACACGCTGAACGACGCCTGCACCGCGTCGAAGAGGCCCGACTGCACGGCCCACGAGAGCGCCTCGTTGTCGCCGGAGTAGCCCGCGCGCGCGATCCGTCCCGCCCGCTTCGCTGCCTGCAGCGCGTCGGTCAGCTCTGCCCGCTGGAGCACCTCGAGCGGACACGAGTGCAGGTGGAAGACGTCGATGCACTCCACGCCCAGCAGGCGACGTGCGCGCTCGATGCCCTCGGTGATCGCCGCGCCGGTCCACTCGGGCACCGGTTCGACGCCGTAGCCGCCCTTCGTGGAGATCGTCACCGTGCGCCCACGCAGGCCGCGTCCGAGCCGCTCCTCGGCGACGCCGTAGCTGCGCGCCGCGTCGAACACCGTCACGCCGAGCTGAACAGCGCCGTCGAGCAACGCCTGCACCTGGAGCTCGTCGAGCGACGGCTCGCCCAGCGCTCCGCAGCCGAGGCCGATGCTCATCTCGCCACCAGGAGCGCCAGCCCTCGCCCGCACACCCGCACGCTCGTTCCCATCAGCGGGCGTTCAGTACCTGGCATCGCGATCTGCTCCGGCCCTTCGCTCGCGGAGCACGTATCGCCCGCCAGCCGCCACGTTCGCCCGCTCCCTGCCGACGGGAGCGTGAACGTCAGCTCGTCGGTCCACCCGTTGATCATCACCAGCACCAGGTCCTGCTCGCCCAGCTCGGTGCCATCGAGCCGGAACGCCGCCGCGTGGTTCGCCGGGTTCTGCAGATACGCCGCGTCAGCTGCCTGGCCGGTCGGCGTGAACCACCTGAGCTGCTCGATGCCGTTTCCATTCCCATCGGTGAAGCGCAGCGCGCGAGCGGGCCGAAGGGCAGGGTGCGCGGCGCGGAACGAGAGCAGCCGCTGCGTGAACGTTCGAAACGTCTGCTCGTCATTCGCCAGCGTCGCGGCCAGCCAGTTCTTCTCGCTGTCGAGGTTGTACGGGTTGTTGTTGCACCGGAGCGTGCGCAGGTGCTCGTCGCCGCCATTGAACATCGGCGTGCCCGCAGCCAGCAGCGTCAACGCCATGCCCTTTCGCGCGGCCTGTCGTTGCGCCGCGGCGGAGCCTCCATGATCCCAGCTGCGGTTCGAGTCGCTCCCGCCGTTCGACGGCCCCCACGGCCAGGCCTGCCCGTTGTTCTTCGCGTTGCACGAGTAGAGATCTCTCAACGTGAAGCCGTCGTGCGCGACGACGAAGTTGATCGACGCGCCCGGCGGCCGGCCGTCATCGCCGAAGAGATCGACCGATCCTCCCAGCCGCTTCGCGAGCTCATCGAGGGTCGTCTCGTTGAAGCCAAGCCGGTTCTGGTGGGAGCGCACGGCGTCGCGGAACCGATCGTTCCACTCGGCCCACCCCGAGGGGTGGTTGCCGACCTGGTACGTGCCTGCGCCGATGGCCCAGGGCTCGGCGATGAGATCGACGCCGGGGCCTCCGCTGAACGAGCGCACCGGCAGGCGCTGCATGATCTGGTTGAGCGCCGTGTTGCGATCGTCGCGTGAGTACTGAAAGCAGCCGTGCTCGCACGTGTTGCCCAGCACCGAGGAGAGATCGAACCGGTAGCCATCGACGCCCAGCACCTCGTGCCAGTACTTCAGCGAATCGATGATCACCGTCTGCGCGGCCCGGTTGCGGGTGTTGAAGTTGCCGCTGACGCCGTTGTTGTCCACCGAGCGCTGTCGGTCGTTCGTGAGCGAGTAGTACGTGGGGTTGTCGAGCCCACGGAACGTCATCGTCCCCGACTCGCCGGTGTGGTTGTAGACGACGTCGATGAACACCTTGAGGCCCGCTTCGTGGAAGGCGCGCACCATCTGCTGGAACTCGCGCGTCGGTCCTCCGGGCCGTTTGTCGCTCGAGTAGCGGCGGTCGGGCGCGAAGTAGGCCAGGGTGGCGTAGCCCCAGTAGTTGTCGCCGTCGACCGAGGTGGGATCGAGATCGTTGAGGTCGTTCTGCGTCTCCTGCACAGGGAGGAACTCGATGGCCGTCACCCCGAGCTCCGCCAGGGCGCGCGCCCGCAGCCCTGCGCCGGCGTACGTGCCGCGCACGGCCTCGGGCAGTGACGTGTCGTTCATCGTCAACCCGCGAACGTGCACCTCGTAGATGACGTCGTCTTTCAGGGCTCGCGGCGGTCGCACGCCGAGGTCCACTCGCTCTCTGCGCATCACGACGCCCTTCGGCACGACGAGGCCCGAGTCCTTCACCCGATTCGTGGCGCCGCCGAGATACGGGCTGAAGTCGATCGAGCCGGGCGTCTTCGGGTCGTGCGTCAGCTCGAGCGCGAAGGGATCGATCAGCAGCTTGTTCGGGTTGAAGCGGTTGCCCTCGCCGTCGACCTCGGCGCGGAAGCCCTCGCTCGACCCCGGCGCGAACGTCTCGACGAACGGCCAGTTCGGGCCCCAGGCGCGGTAGCCGTAGAAGACGGGCTCGTCGAGGGACGACGCTCCGAGGGTTGAGAAGGGCACGCGCGTCGACCAGCCGCCATCGGCCTCGGCGTCGAGCACCTGCTTCACGAACGGCACGCTCTGCAGCGCGTGGCGGTAGAGGCTCACTTCGATTCGTGTCGCGCGGGAGGAGAAGACGCGGAAGACGAGCTCCTGGCGTGCGTCGTCGATGGTCGCGCCCCAGGGAGTCGAGACAGCCGGCGTCACCAGCCCCGCGTCAGGCTCGGCGAGCCCCCCATCAGGTTCGATGCCTGCGTCTTCGACCGGCCCGGCGTCGACGACCACCCCTGCATCGATCGCCGCCGGCGCCACCATCGGCGCCGAGCACGCAGCGAACAGCAGTCCACCCAGACTCGAGAGACGCATGTGCTTCAGCGAACAGCACGCCATGTGCCACGACCTGCCTTCGTTGAATCAGCGAGTTCCGAACAGCGCGTCACTGACGGAGGAGGCGAGTCCTCCCCGGCGTCACTGACAGTAGCCGAGCGCGCCGCAGGTGCCGGTGGGGCCGCACCATCGGCTCCCGGGGTTTCGGCAGTCGGGAAGGCAGAGCGGGAAGGTGCCGCCATCGACGGTCTGCGCGTCGGAGCAGACGTAGCCCGGCCGACAGTTTCCCTGACCAGCGTTCGCGGGGAAGCAGGTGTTGTAGCAAAAGCCATCATTGCTGCAGGATCCTGTAGCGCCGGGACAGTCGAGGAACGAGTCACAGCCCGAGTTGCTGCAATACCCACCGGGCCAACCCGACGGCCCACCGTCGGGGTTGTATGGACCGACGCACTCGCGCGCAGCACCACCGAGGAACGCGACCTTGCAGTCGGCGCTCACGGTGCAGGTCGCGCCGGTGTCTCCCGTGTTCGCGCCGGTGCAGGCGCCGGCCTGACAGAACTGGTTCGTCGAACAGCCGAAGCACGCGACGCCGCGCGCGCCGCAGGCGCCGGTGGTGTTGCCGGGCTGGCAGACGCCGTTGAGGCAGCAGCCTGCGCACGAGGCAGAACAGCCAGCCGAGCCGCCCGCGCTTCCTCCGCCTGCCGAGCCACCACCGACTGCGGAGCCGCCTGCCGAGCTTCCACCGCCGACTGCCGAGCTTCCACCACCTACTGCCGAGCCGCCTGCCGAGCTTCCACCACCGACTGCGGAGCCGCCCGCGGTGCTTCCGCCTGCGGAGCCGCCCGCGGTGCTTCCGCCTGCGGAGCCGCCCGCGGTGCTTCCGCCTGCGGAGCCGCCCGCGGTGCTTCCGCCTGCGGAGCCGCCCGCGGTGCTTCCGCCTGCAGAACCTCCCGCCGAGCTTCCCCCGCCGACCGCCGAGCCGCCCGCCGTGTTGCCGCCACCGACTCCGCCCGCGGTGCTTCCGCCTCCGACTCCCGAGAAGCCGCCGCCTGTCCCTGTTCCGGTGGCGACGCACGCCCCGCTGATGCACTGGAACCCGAACGAGCACCCGACGCACGCAGCGCCCCGGCTTCCACAGGTCGACTGCGTGTTGCCCGATGCGCAGAGTCCGCTCGAGTCACAACACCCGGTCGGGCACGTCGCGGCTGAGCATCGCTGAGGCGTCGTGCCGCACGCCTGAAGCGTGAGCCCGACGACGAACGCTGCGACGAAGGCCAGAAGGGTGCGCAAGGTCATGAAAGCTCCAGTGACAGAAGACCCCCGAGCGAGGCGCGGAGTGCAACGAACAGGCTGGCTGGGAGCTGCCCTCCTCCCGCTGCTTGACTGATTGGCCCGGAACCGTGTAGGGCAACCCTCCCAACGTCTTTTCAGGAGTTTGTCAGATGAGCGTCGTCCTCCGTCTTGCTCGCGCTGGTGCCAAGAAGCGTCCGTATTATCACGTCGTTGCCGCTGACTCGCGCATGCCCCGCGATGGTCGTTTCATCGAGAACATCGGCATGTACGATCCCAACGAGAGCCCCGCGAAGTTCGCGGTGAACGAAGACCGCTGGGCCCACTGGACGAAGATGGGCGCGCAGCCCTCCGAGACGGTCGGAAACCTCTACAAGAAGACGCAGAAGCCCGTCGCCAAGGCCTGAATCTCACCGTGAAAGACCTGATCGTCTTTCTCGCGAAGGCGCTCGTCGACAAGCCTGAGGTGGTCGAGCTGACGGTGACCCCGGCAGCGGATCACTCGCTCTACGAGCTCAAAGTGGCGCCTGACGACGTCGGGAAGGTGATCGGCCGCGATGGCCGCACCATCAACGCGCTGCGCACCGTCGTCACCCATGCCGCACAGAAAAAGGGTGAGAAGATCAGGCTCGAGCTGGTCGATGACCGCCGAGCCGGGCAGCACGCCAACGGGAACGTCGCCGCGCCGTAAGCAAGAGCCTCTGAGGGGGCGCCCGTGACTGCCAGGACTCCTGCCGTGAACGAGTGGTTGGGCATCGGCTACGTGTCGCGCGCGCACGGCCTCAAGGGCGCCGTGATGATGAAGACCTTCGACCCCGCGTCGTCGGCGCTCGGGACGGTCGATCGCCTGCGCCTGACGCCGAAAGCGGGAGCCCCCCGCGAGTTCGAGCTGCTGACCGTGCGTGACGCCGGCGGCGACCTGTTGGTGGAGCTCAAGGGGCTCTCGAGCCGTGAAGCCGCGGACCTGCTGGTCGGCTCGACGGTGTCGGTGCACCGCGACGAGATCGATCAGCCGGAAGAGGGAGAGTTCTTCCAGGGCGACCTGGTGGGGCTCGCTGCATCGACGGAGGATGGGCGCTCCCTGGGCATCGTCGCCGAGGTGTGGAGCTCGGGCCCAGTGCCGAACCTGGTGCTCAAGAACGGCGAGCACGAAGAGATGGTGCCGTTCGCTGACGACTTCGTGGTGAAGATCGATCTCGACGCGCGGACGATCGTCTTGAAGCCGCTCGTCTTCGACGACGACAAGTGAGCATGCGCTTCGAGGTCCTCACGCTCTTCCCGACGATGATCACCGGCTACACGTCGGAGTCGATCCTCGGCAAAGCGCGCGACAAGGGCCTGCTGCACGTCACCGCCACCGACGTGCGCGACTTCGCCAACAACAAGCACCGGAACACCGACGACACGCCGTACGGCGGCGGCGCGGGCATGGTGATGAAGGTGGAGTCGCTCGTCGGCGCCATCGAGGCGGCGAAAGCACGGCTCCCTGAGGCCCGGGTGATCCTCATGAGCCCACGAGGGCCGACGTTCGATCAACCGAAGGCCCGAGCGCTCGCGGCGCAGGGCTCGGCGATTCTGGTCTGCGGCCGCTACGAGGGCGTCGACGAGCGCGCGCTGGCGTGGATCGACGAGGAACTCTCGCTCGGAGACTTCGTGCTGACCGGCGGTGAGGTCGCCGCGTTGTGTGTCATCGACGCGGTCGCGCGGCTGGTGCCCGGGGTGCTCGGCAACGCCACCTCGGCCACCACCGAGAGCTTCGAGGCGAACCTGCTCGAGCACCCGCACTACACCCGGCCCGTGGAGTTCCGCGGCATGACCGTGCCCGAGGTGTTGCAAGGGGGCGATCACGCGCGCATCGAGCGATGGCGCCGCTGGCACGCGCTCCAGCTGACGAAGGCGCGACGCCCTGATCTCTTCGCGAAGCTCGTATTGAACAAGGCCGACGTGAAGCTCCTCTCGACCCCGCTGGAGAAGTTGTGATGCCTGCGTTCCTGTGGCCGCTCGTGATGTACCTGGTGGTGTTCGTGCTCAACGCCGTGGTGCCAGGCCGATGGGTCGACGGCTACGTCACCAACCCGGTGACGGGCGCGAAGCTGCGGTACCACCTCAACGGCCTGGTGGTATTCCTGATCTGCGTCGGCCTCTGGGCGCTCGCGTGTTGGCAGGGCCTGCTCGAGTGGAACGCGTTCTACGTGCACCGCTGGGAGTTGGTGATCGGCGCGTGCGTGACCGGGCTCCTCGCCTCGGCTGCGATCGTGCTGCCCGCGAAGCCAGTCGAGGGCTCCAACCTCTTCAAGGATCTCTTCCTCGGCCGCATCGAGCAGCCGCAGCTCTGGGGCGGGCGCGTCGACGCGAAGATGTACCTGTACCTGATCGGCGCGGTGATCCTCGAACTCAACGTGCTGTCGTTCGCGGCCCACCACCTGTCGCTGCACCGTGACGATCCGAACCCGGGAGTCTTCCTCTACGTTGGGCTCTTCTCGTTCTTCCTGTGCGAGTACCTCTTCTTCGAAGAGGTGCACCTCTACACGTACGACTTCGTCGCCGAGCGCGTGGGCTTCAAGCTGACGTGGGGCTGCCTCGTCTTCTACCCGTACTTCTACGGCGTGGGCCTCTGGGCGCTCGCGGAGCAACCAAACCCGCACCTGCCGGCCGTCGTGCTTCCGCTCATCGCCCTCGTCTTCTTCACCGGGTGGTCGTTCGCGCGCGGGGCGAACATGCAGAAGTACTGGTTCAAGCGCGACCCGAACAAGAAGGCGTTCGGGCTGATCGCGCCGATCGCGCTGGAAGGGCGCGTGCTGGTCAACGGCTTCTGGGGGCTGTCTCGACACGTGAACTACCTGGGCGAGCTGTTGATGGCGTCGGGGCTCGCGCTGTCGCTCGGCTACGTCACGGCGTGGCAGCCCTGGCTGTACCCCCTGTACTACGTGGCGCTCTTCCTGCCCCGGCAGCTCGATGACGATCGGCGCTGCGCGAAGAAGTACGGCCCGCTGTGGGACGCGTACGTGCAGCGGGTGAAGTGGCGCATCATTCCGTTCGTGTACTGACGGCGCCGAGCTGACCCGCGAGCACCCAGTCACCGCCTCACCACGTCGAGTCCATCGGAGAACGTCTGCGGTCAGACGCGCCGAGCCTTGGCAGCCGACTCAAGGGCACCGAGACTGAGCACCGTCACGCGAGCCCACCTCGTCATGGCGTCTTCGGCGTGAGCAGCTCGCACCGATCGTCGAAGGTGCCGAACGAGCCGCAGACGACGATCGGATCTTCTCCGCCGCGCTTCGCCGCCTCGATGGCGCGGTTGAAGTAGTCGCGGGCACGAGCCAGGGCAGGGGAGTCTTCGGGGACTTCTTTCTTCGTGGCCGCCGCACCGTCGAAGCGCTCACGGCGGCGGTCGAGCTCGGCGAGCAGCGTGTCGGCGTCGAGCTCGTCTGCTCCACCATCGGCGTTCTCGGCCCGGGCGAGCAGCTCGTCGATGGACTGCTCCCGCGCGAGGGGATCATCGTCATACCGGCCCTCGGCGCGCAGGACCCAGAGCAGCGCGAGGTTGGCCAGCACCTTGCGCTGCATCACCAGCTCGTTCGCGCGCTCGGCGGCAGCGAGTGCTTCCTCCCAGGTCAGCTGCGCCTCGTCAGGACGATTCATGTTCCAGAACGTGCCCGCGAGGTTGTTGGCGCTGGTGGCGAACGCTCTGGGATCATCGCGGCGGTACGTCATCGCGACCGAGAACCAGCCGATCGCCTCGTCGAGCTCGCAGCGGCGGGCCCAGAGCCCGAGATCGTTCGCAGCAAGACCGACCTTCGCGCGATCGCCGAGCCGTTGGTGGAGCGTCATCGCCTCGACGTAGCGCGCCCGTGATGGGCCACAGCGATCTTGATCGAGCAGCGTGTCGCCCGCGCGGTGGAGCGCCCAGGCTTCTCCAGCGAGATCGTTCGCGGCCCTCGCGTGCGTTGCGGCCTCGAGCAACAGCGTCGTCGCGACCGGCGCGTTGCCCTGCTGCCGCTTCGCGAGCGCTGCCTCGATCTCGGAGCGGATGGCCGGCGTCGGCGTCGCGAGAGTCGGGCCTGCATCCATTGCCGACGATGAACGGCAGCCCGCGGTGAGCGAGAGGAGTGAGACGGCGATGATGCGGTGCATTCGTGCCTGCTTAGCCCCGCGATCCTCGCGTGCAACCCTTCATGCAGGCGCGCTCAGGGCGAGGCGTGCCAGGGAGCGCCTCCGGCCTCAGGGCGGGAGCGTCGGCAACGATGGTGATCGCACCGCGCAGACGCTGTGTGCGCGCGGCCTCCAGCTGCGTCCTCGGGAGCACCAGCAGCTCGTTCTGCAGCTCGACGGTGGGGCGCCGTCCTGCACGGCGGGCAGGTGCCAGAACCTGATGGCTCGGGCACCGGCACCTGCTCGACGTGAGGGTGCTGGCCCCTCGAGTCGTGGTCAGCGCAACGACCGCGCGGAGCGCTACTCTGCGGCGTACTGCTTCTTCAGCTCGGCCGGCACGTCCTTCGCCTTCGTGATCTGCCGGTACGCGCTCACCGCCGACCGCGGCGTGCGCGTCTTCTGCGCGTCGGCACCCACCGCGTAGAGCCCGAACTTCATCGCCATGCCGTGGTTCCACTCGTAGTTGTCGATCAACGACCAGTAGAAGAACCCGCGCACGTCGGCGCCGGCGCGAATCGCCTTCTGCGTCATCGACAGGTACCGCACCAGCCAGCTCGCGGTCTTCTCGGCATCAGCGGCGCCGTCGACGCCCGTCTCGCTGATGTACATCGGCTTGCCGTAGCGGCCCTTCGCCCAGGTGATCGCGTCGAAGATGCCCTGCGGCGTGTCGTCCCACAGCTCGAGCGAGAACGGGTCGAACGTCGAGAGCACCGAGAACTGCGGGAAGCTGGGCGAGTCGGTGCCGGTCACCTTCACGCGCGAGTAGTAGTTGATGCCGAGCCAGTCGCAGCGGCCGACGAGATCGTCGCGAGGCGGGCCATCGGCCTTGCCGTCGATGTTCGCGTCCATCGTTCCGTTGATCACGCCGTCGAGGAAGAGCTGGTTGTTCAAGTAGAAGACGTTCTCGGCACCGCGGGTGTCGAGCGCGTTCGCAGGGTCCTTCGGCAGCGCCGGAACGATGGGAAAGACGATGCCGATCTCGGCGGGCTTCCCGTTGCCGTCTGCGTCGACCGTGTCGTTCGACCTCACCGCGTCGTACATGCGCGCGTGGCCTTCGATCATCGCGATCGCCACCTGGCGCGCCTCTTCGAAGCGCAGCGACGCCGCCGGAGGATTCACCCGGTCCTTCCCGGGCTGCAGGTACCCGGGGATGACGACGGCGAACGGCTCGTTCAGCGTCGCCCAGAGATCGACCTCCCCAGCGAACTCCTTCGCGACGAAGCCGGAGTACTTCGCGATCTCACGGTGCATTCGCTCCTTGTCGAGCCAGCCGCGGTTCGTGCACGTCGCCAGGTTCTGGTGGCAGGCGAGCCCGTCGTGAATCCACACCGGGAGCGAGTAGTGGTTCAGCGTCACCAGCGGCGTGATGCCCTTCGCCTTCAACGAGGCGAACATCGCGTGGTAGCGGTCGATGGCGTCACGGTTCGCCACGGCTGCGAGCGCGGCGCCCTCGAGGCCGTCGGTCGCGGTGGGGAAGATGCGGCTCCACTCGATCGACAGCCGCATGGCGTCGAGGCCCAGCTCGTCCTTCGCGCGCGTGAAGTCCTGCTCGAATAGCTCCCAGTGACCGGGCGCGGTGGTCGGCGCATCCCACGTGAAGTTCGCGGCGACCGTCGGGTTCACCTGCGCCTTGCCGGTGATCAGCTGGTACCAGTCGCTGCGCCGGTCTTCACACTGCTCGGCGGGAATCGTCGGGCAGCCCATGTCGACCTGGAAGCCGGCGATCGAGGCCCCGAAGAGGAAGCCGTCGGGGAAGGGCTTCACCGGCGGGGTGCAGGACACCAGGACCGCAGCGGCGACGAACGTGGGCAGGCGCATGGCCGGTGCTTACACCAGACTGGGCAGCGCCGACGGGGCGCGCCACACTCTGCGGCATGAAGACACCGAAGGACTGGGTGCTGGTGACGGGCGCCTCGTCGGGCATCGGCGCGGCGTCGGTCGACGCCCTCATCGGTGGCGGCTTCGGCGTCTTCGCGGGCGTTCGACGCGACGTCGACTCCAAAGCCCTGGTCACCGCCCATGGGCCCCGCGTGGTGCCGGTGCGCCTCGACGTTCGGAAGGACCGCGACGTGCTGGGGCTCGTCGCGCGGCTGCGTCGGAGCCTTCGGGCCCGGCGTCTTCACGGGCTGGTGAACGCCGCAGGCATCGCCTTCGCGGCGCCCCTCGAGTGGACGTCGCCGGCCGATCTCTCTCTCCTGTTCGAGGTGAACGTGACCGGCGCGTTTCGAGTCACCCGCGCCGTGCTCCCACGCCTCCGCGCCGACCGGGGGCGCATCGTCAACGTCAGCTCAGGGGCAGGGCAGGTGACGGCGCCTGGCACCGCGGCGTACTCGGCCTCGAAGTTCGCGCTCGAGAGCCTCTCTGACGGGCTGCGCCTCGAGCTCGCCAGCGCGGGTGTGCACGTGTCGGTGATCGAGCCCGGCGCCGTCGCGACTCCGCTGTGGGAACGTCTCGAGGCCCAGATGGCCCGCGTCGAACGGGAAGCGCCGGCGGCGTCACGGGCGGCCTGGAAGATCCCCTGGGCGAACGTGCGCGGCGTGCTCGCTGAGGCGCGCGCCCTCGCCACCCCGGCACCCGCGGTCGCTCGACTCGTGGTCGAAGCGCTGACCGCCGAGGTGCCGCGCGCGCGCTACAGCGCGACGCCAAAGGCCGAGCTGCTCGCCGCGCTCGCGATGGACGACGCGGAGCGGGACCGCCAGACGCTGCTCGACTGGGGGCTCACGCCGCGGGAATCGTGATGTTGCCGCAGAAGACCCTGAAGGGATCGTACCGACGCTTGAGCTCGATGAGCCGCGGCAGGTTGGCCCCGTAGGCCGCCCTGATCGCCTGGGGCCCGTGTTTGTCCGAGGCGTAGTTCACGTACGAGCCGAGCGACGCGGGGGCGAGCTCGCGCCAGAGCCGCTCCTGCCAGGCGAGGGGCTCGGCCGGCGGGTCGCTCTCCCACTTGAGCGCGCTGACGACCCCGAACGCAGCGCGTCGGTGGGGGAACGCGGTGGCAGCGCCGTCCAGCGCGCCGATGGCTCCGCCCATGTGCTCGATCACCGTCCAGCTCGGAAACGCACGGGCCTCTTCGATGGCGCCCACCAGCGTCGCGACCGTCGAGCTTTCGAACGACGGCAGGAAGTGACTGCGCCACGAGTGCTTGAACCCCTCGGGAAAGGTGTCGCCGCCGGGCTGGTGGAGCGCGAGCAGGTCGAACTCATCGAACGCTCCTGCGAGCGGCCGGCCCCAGGACGTCAACGGCGCGAGCACTCGCGCACCTTCCTCGAGATCGCCGAGGTGAAAGGCGATCAACGACAGCGAGGAGATCTCATCGGGGCTGGTGTCGATGCCGACGTAGACGGTCGTCGAGTCGGGCAGCCCGCCCGCGACGAGCTCGGCGTACCGGGGCAGGAGCTCGTCACTCCGGCTTGCGTGGTAGGAGATCACGCCGCCGTAGAGTTCCGGCAGCGGGCGAACCGCGAGCGTCAGACGCGTCACCACCCCGAAGTTCGCGCCTGCTCCCTTCAACGCCCAGAGCAGCTCGGGGTGCTCGTTCGCGCTCGCGACCACGACCGAGCCGTCGGCGAGCACCACTTCGGCCGACAGCAGCTGATCGCACGCCATGCCGTGCATGCGGGACAGCAGGCCGTAGCCGCCTCCCAGGGTCAGCCCGCTCACGCCGACGCGCGGGTCGAAGCCGGTCACCGTCGCCAGGCCCCGGTCGTACAGGTGCTCGATCAGCGCGAGCGCGTTGACGCCGCCTCCGACCGTGACGGTCATCGCGGCCTCGTCGAGCTCGAGCGAGTCGAGCCCGCGGAGATCGGCGACGAGCGCATCAGCGCCGACCGAGTGGCCCCCATGCGCGTGCCCACCGCTCCTCACGGTCAAGGGCAACCCGGCCCCAGTGGCAGCGCGCACCGTGTTCACCACGTCACGTGTCGTCTTGCACCGCGCGATGAGCGCCGGCTGGTGCTGGAACTCGCGGTTGAAGATCGCCGCAGCGTCTTCGAACCGAGCGTCGGTCGGCTGCAGCACCTCTCCCTCGAGCTGGCTCGAGAGTGTCGCCGCGACCTGACCGGCCTTCATACGAACAGGCTCGAGAGCGACTCGGCGCGATAGATGCGCGCGATCGCCTCACCGAACAGCCGCTCCGAGCCGACCGAGCGGATCTTCGTGCACGCCTGAGCCGACTTGCTCAAGGGCACCGTGTCGGCCACCACCAGCTCTTCGAGCACCGACTCGTTGACGCGCGCGATCGCCGGCCCAGAGAGGATCGGGTGCACGATGTACGCGTACACGCTGCTGGCGCCCTTTTCCTTCAGTGCTGCAGCGCCCTGCGTCAGCGTGCCGGCGGTGTCGATGATGTCGTCGATGATGATCGCGTCGCGGCCCTTCACGTCGCCGATGAGGTTCATCACCTCTGACGAGTTCGGGCGTGGGCGGCGCTTGTCGATGATGGCCAGCGGGCAGTTGAGCCGCTTGGAGTACGCCCGCGCGCGCTCGACGCCACCCGCGTCTGGCGAGACGATCACGAGGTTGTCGGTGGTCGCGAACTTCTTTCGCAGATCATCGAGGAACACCGGCGAGGCGTAGAGGTGATCGGTGGGGATGTTGAAGAACCCCTGAATCTGCCCGGCGTGCATGTCCATCGACACCACGCGCGTCACGCCGGCCGTCTCGAACAGGTCGGCCACCAGCTTCGCGGTGATGGGCGTGCGCGCCGCCACCTTCCGGTCCTGCCGTGCGTAGCCGTAATAGGGCACCACCGCCGTGATCGACGCCGCGCTCGCGCGCTTGAGCGCGTCGCACATGATCAACAGCTCCATGATGTGATCGTTCACCGGCGGGCAGGTCGACTGAATGACGAACACATCGAAGCCGCGCACGTTCTCGCCGATCTCGACCTGAATCTCGCCGTCGCTGAACCGGCCCACGTCGCACTTCGACAGTGGTCGCTTCAGGTACTCCGAGATGCGCTCAGCCAGGCCACGGTTCGAGTTGCCAGAGAAGACCTTGTAGTCGTGGCTGACGGGCATGCGTCGCGGAGTACCCGATCAGTTTGATTGCTTCAATGTGGGCCTGTCCGTCGGGCCCGCAGCGCTCGGAGCGGCCCCTGAATCGAGCCCACGGCGCCAGGTGCGGAAGGAACGTTGGCGCGCCTTGACTTGACGAGGCCGATCGCTAAGAAGCGCGCCTCTTTCACTTCCTTTTGGAGACAGCGCCATCGCTACCGCACGCGACCAGAGAACAGACCGCCGCATCAAAGCCCGTGAAGTCCGTGTCGTCGGGGCGAACGGCGAACAGCTGGGCGTCATGCCCACTGACCAGGCGCTGGCGCGAGCTCAGGCCGAAGGCCTCAACCTCGTCGAAGTGAACCCCATGGCCCGTCCACCGGTCTGCAAGATCATGGACTACGGCCGGTTCAAGTACGAAGAGAAGAAGAAGACGAACGAGGCCAAGAAGAAGCAGGTCGTGGTCAAGGTGAAGGAAGTGAAGCTCCGCCCCAAGACGGAGGAGCACGACTACGAGACCAAGCTTCGCCACGTCAAAGAGTTCATCGAAGAGGGCAACAAGGCGAAGATCACGATCATGTTCCGTGGCCGCGAGATCACCCACCGCGAGCTCGGCACCGCGATCCTCGACGACGTGATGAAGGACACGAAGGACATCGCGGTCGTCGATCAGCAGGTGCGCCTCGAAGGCAAGACGATGTTCATCATCCTCGGGCCGAACCCGAAGGTGGCGCAGCGCGCTCGCGATCTGCACCGCCAGTCGGTGCTCGAGGCCGAGAAGGAGAAGGCCGCGCGTAAGGGCGTCGCCCCGTCGTCGCCGCGTCCTCCGGTCAGCGCCGACGTCTCGGCGCCGCCGCCGGCCGCCGCGCCCGCACCCTCGGCTGCACCCGACGCCGCGCCCCCTGAGGCGCCTGCTGCGCCCGTCGCTGCTGCGGCCCCCAAGGCCTGATCGCCACGAGGTCTGCCACACCAGTTGACAGGCCCGGACCGAGGCGGTAGTGCCGCCGTCCTTTTCCGATGTTTTCCAGGAATACGTCATGCCCAAATTGAAGACCCGCAGTGGGGCGAAGAAGCGGATGCAGGTGAAGAAGTCCGGCAAGGTGAAGCACGCCAAGGCCTTCGGCAAGCACCTGTTCACGCACGCCAAGTCGATGGATCAGCGCCGCCGTGCACGCGGCACCGGTCTCCTTCGCGACATGGACGCGAAGAAGGTCGTCAAGGAACTCTTTCCGTACGGAGCGAACTAAGTCATGCGCGTCAAAAAAGGAGTCAAGGCGCGTCGTCGCCGCAACTCAATCCTCAAGCTCGCCAAGGGCTACAGGGGCCGCAGGAAGAATTGCTACAAGCGCGCGAACCAGGCTGTCGAGCGTGCGCTCGATTACGCCTCGCGTGACCGTGCTCGCAAGAAGCGCGACTTCCGCGCCCTGTGGATCGTTCGCATCAACGCGGCGGCCCGTCTGGTTGGGCTCTCGTACTCGCGCCTGATCGCTGGCCTCACCAAGGCGAAGGTCGCGATCGATCGCAAGATCCTCGCGGACCTCGCGGTTCACGATCCGGCCGGCTTCAACGCCGTCGCCGCGCTCGCGAAGGCCTGAGACCGGTTTTCTGCTGGTCATCGAACGGGGCTGCTTCTCTTCTCGAGGGGCGGCCCCGAGTCGTGTCTGGAGGGCTGTCAGTGACGTAGAGGCGCCGCGTCATTTCGGGTAATGCCCGACGTCATGCAAGACCGCTTGAAGGCGCTGGCTGAAGCCGCGCGCACCGAGATCTCGAAGGCCCAGACCGCGCAGGACCTGGAGGCGTTGAAGGGTCGCTTCCTGGGCAAGAAGGGCGAGCTGTCGGCGGTGCTCGGCTCGATGGGCAAGCTGGCGCCCGAGGAGCGCAAGGCCGTCGGCGAGATCGCCAACAAGGTGAAGGGCGAGGTCGAGGGCCTGCTGAGCGAGGCGCAGAGCCGGCTGGAAGATGCCGCCCTCGAGCAGGAGCTCAAAGGCCAGAAGCTCGACATCACGCTGCCGGGTCGCGCTGCCGCGTTCGGCCGTCGGCACCCCGTCTCTCAGACGCTCGAAGACATCGTGCGCGTGTTCTCGCGCCTCGGCTTCGAGGTCTACGCCGGTCCTGAGATCGAGCTCGACTGGTACAACTTCGAAGCGCTCAACGTGCCAGCCGATCACCCCGCGCGCGACATGCAGGACACGTTCTACGTCGACGCGCCGTGGCTCCCGAAGGGCGTGGGGCCCGTGGTGCTGCGCACGCACACGTCTCCGGTGCAGATCCGCACGATGCTCGCGCACAAGCCGCCGCTGCGAGGCGTGATGCCGGGCCGCGTGTACCGCAAGGACAGCGATCAGACGCACACGCCGATGTTCCACCAGGTCGAAGGCCTGCTCGTCGACGAGAAGGTCACGTTCGCGGAGCTCAAGGGCACGCTCGCGGCGTTCGCGACGGCCTTCTTCGGAGCGTCGACGAAGACGCGCTTCCGGCCCAGCTTCTTCCCGTTCACCGAGCCGTCGGCCGAGGTCGACGTGTCGTGCGTGTTCTGCAGCGGCAAGGGCTGTCGCGTCTGCAAGCAGACCGGCTGGCTCGAGGTGCTGGGGAGCGGAATGGTGCACCCCAACGTCTTCAAGCACGCGGGCTACGACGCCTCGAAGGTGACCGGCTTCGCGTTCGGAATGGGCGTGGAGCGACTGGCGATGCTCCGGTACGGCATCGACGATCTCCGCACGATGTTCGAGAACGACGCGCGCTTCCTCGCGCAGTTCTGAAAAGGCACACGACATGCGCATCTCGCTCAAGTGGCTCAAGGACTACGTCGCGCTTCCTGCGTCGGTCGATGAACTCGCCAGCCGGCTCACGATGGCCGGTCTGGAGATCGAAGGCATCGAGCGGCCCGCCGAGGCGCTCAAGGGCGTCGTGGTGGCGCAGATCGTCGCCAGCGACAAACACCCGAACGCGGACAAGTTGTCGGTGACGAAGATCGACTTCGGCGGCGGCGCGCAGTTGCAGGTCGTCTGCGGCGCGAAGAACTACAAGGTCGGCGACAAGGTGCCGCTGGCGACGGTGGGCACGAAGCTGCCGAACGGGACTGAGATCAAACAGGCGGCGCTCCGGGGCGTCGACAGCTCCGGCATGCTCTGCAGCTCGAAGGAGCTGGGGATCACAGAAGACTCCGCGGGCCTGTTGATCCTCGACGCCAACGCGAAGCTCGGCCAGCCGATCGCCGAAGCGCTGGGCCTCGATGACGTGGTGTTCACCGTCAACGTCACGCCGAACCGCGCCGACGCGCTGTCACATCTCGGCATCGCGCGTGAAGTGGCGACGCTGTTCAACGTTCCGCTCAAGAAGCCCGAGGCGAAGCTGACGGAGTCGTCCACCGAGGCCTCGACGAAGGTGACGATTCGTATCGACGACGCCGAGCGCTGCTGGCGCTACGCGGCGCGGGTGATCGAGGGCGTGACGGTGAAGCCGTCTCCGCAGTGGATGCAGGATCGCCTCAAGGCGGCCGGCATGCGCGGCATCAACAACCTCGTCGACATCACGAACTACGTGTTGCTCGAGTACGGCCAGCCGCTGCACGCGTTCGATCTCGATCGCATCGGTGGCGCGCAGATCGTCGTCCGCACGGCGAAGGGTGGCGAGAAGCTCACCACGCTCGATGGCAAGGAGCGCCCGCTCCACGCCGACGATCTGCTCATCTGTGATCGCGACACGCCGCTGGTGCTCGCCGGTGTGATGGGCGGAGCGTCGAGTGAAGTGACCGAGAAGACCACGCGCGTGCTGTTGGAGTGCGCGACCTTCCAGCCCACCACGGTGCGGCGTTCGTCCAAGCGTCATGCGCTCCACACCGAGTCGTCGCATCGCTTCGAGCGCGGTACGGATGTGAACGTCGTGCCTGAGGTGCTGGATCGGACCGCGGCGCTGATCGCCGAGCTGGGGGGCGGCACGGTGCTCAAGGGCCGTGTCGACATCTTCCCTGCGCCGAAGCCGAACCGTCAGGTGTCGCTGCGCACGCAGAAGGTCGTTGACCTGCTCGGCGTCGTCGTGCCGGCCGCTGACTGCCATCGCATTCTCGCCAGCCTCGGCTTCAAGAAGCTGTCCGGAGACGACGCGACCGCGACGTTCGAAGTGCCGTCGGTGCGCGTCGACGTCAGCATCGAAGAAGATCTCGTCGAAGAGATCGCGCGTGTGCGTGGCTTCGACGCGATCCCTGAGGCGCTCCCGCGTGGGTTGTCCGAGCTCGAGCCCGAGCGTCCCGCGCTGCGTGTGGAGCGCCTCATCCGCGCCGCCATGGCAGGGCAGGGCGTCGACGAGGTGGTGAACTACTCGTTCGTTTCCCCGGCCGAGCTCGCGGCGTTCAGCGCGGAGAAGGACGCGATCGCCGTCGGGAATCCGCTCTCGGTCGAGCAGTCGGTGATGCGCACCACGCTGTTCCCCTCGCTCGTGCAGAACGTCAGCCGGGCCTCGCGGCATCAGACGCAGGGCGTGCGGTTCTACGAGTGGGCGCGTTCGTACCGTCCAGAGCAGTCGGGCGGGCAGGGCGCGGTGCCGGTCGCGAAGGAGACGCTCGAGGTCGCCGGCGTCGTGTGGGGCTTGCGTCACGGCCAGCGCACGTGGACCGCGAAGGACTCCGAGGCCGACTACTTCGATGCGCGCGCGATCGTGGAAGCGACGCTCAAGGCGCTCCACATCGACGGCGTGACGGCCGAGACGTTCGAGTCGCCGTGGTACCACCCGCGTTCGGCCACCGTGCTGCGCAAGGGCGACAAGGTGCTCGGCACGCTCGGAGAGCTGCACCCGCGCGTGATGAAGAAGCTCGACGCTCCGGCGGGCATCGTGTTGTTCCAGCTCGACGTCGAGGCGCTCCAGTCGGTCGCGCAGCTGATTCCGCAGGCGAAGCCGCTCTCGAAGTTCCCGGCGGTGCTGCGCGATCTCGCGGTCGTCGTGCCGGCCGAGATGCAGAGCGAGTCGGTGCGCGCGGTGATCCTCGAGGTCGGCCAGCCGCTCGTCGAAGACGCACAGGTGTTCGACGTGTACTCAGGCCACCAGGTCGGTGCGGGGCGGAAGAACGTCGCGTACGCGTTGAGGTATCGCTCGCCGGAACGAACCCTCACCGACGTCGAGGTCACCGAGGCCCACGAGAAGATCGTCGCAGAGGTGACGAGGCGCCTCGGCGGAGCACTTCGCACCTGATTTCGTGGGCTTCGCCGAACGCTCCAGGGCCCGATTTGCCGCGGTTTTGGGGCCTCTGACGCAGGGTGGCAGAAAGTTCAGCAAAGTCGGCATGTTGACACCCCTGTGGTCGCGAGTACGATTCAGCCCATGACCAAGGCGGACATCATCGAGAACGTCTACGAACGCGTGGGTTTCTCGAAGAAGGACTCGGCGGAGCTGGTCGAGATGGTCTTCGACACGGTGAAAGAGACGCTCGAGCGCGGCGACAAGGTGAAGATCGTCGGCTTCGGGATCTTCCAGCCCCGCTTCAAGCGCTCCCGCCCGGGACGCAACCCGCAGTCGGGCCAGCCCATCGAGATCACGGCGCGACGCGTGGTGGTGTTCGTTCCGTCGACCGGGCTCAAGGCCGACTTGAACGACGGCTTCGTACCCGAAGGAGAGATCTCGGCGGAAGATCTCGACGACAATCCCGACGCCGAGCTCGAAGAAGACGACGAATGAAGTCGTCGTTCGCGATGCTTGCTTGACGGTCACGAGTCAGACTGGCAGAAGGCGCGCGTCTCACTGAATGCTTCAGCAGTTTCCGGGGCGTAGCGCAGCCTGGTAGCGCACTTGCTTGGGGTGCAAGTGGTCGCAGGTTCAAATCCTGTCGCCCCGAAGTTCAATGGGCCCTGATTCCCGAGGCAAACGCCAACGGAGTCAGGGCCCTTGTTGTTCGGGGTAACGCGGTCGGTCTCTCACTGGGTAACGCTCGGGGTAACGCCCTTCAGAGCGCCAGTGGTCACCAGCTCACCCGCAGCACCCACCAGGAGCAAACATGAACCAGAAACTCGAAGTCGGATCGCAGATCACCCTGACCGTCAGCGCAGAGACCGACGAGGGCCACGTCTACAGCGCCGGCGAGGTCGGCCAGGTGGAAGACTTCAGCCATGGTGATCCGCTCGTCCTCGTTCGCTTCAGCGGCCGCCCGCCGTTGACGTGCACGATCGGCGATGACTGCGAGCTCGGGGCGCTGGCGGTCGGTTAGGCGGCCCGGTTCAGTGCGCCAGGCGTTGGAGCCATGCCAGCAGGTCTGGCCCGTACTTCACCGCAAGCGGACCAGCGACGCCTGCCAGCTTCGCCGCCTTCTCCTTCATCGATAGAGGTGGCGGCTCCTTCGCTCGCACGATCGCGTTCTCAAACGCGTCGAGGATGGGTTTGTGCTTCAGCAGCACTGCGGCGGGATCGTCGCTCGCGATCGCGCGGTCAAGAATGGCGGAAACTCGAGCCTCCGAGGCTGTCATCAGCTCTCTCAACTGGTGGCTGAGTCTGATGTCGCCGGCGCGCGTCTGGATGAACTGCACCCGAATGCGAAGCTCGTCCATCGAGATCCTGAGAAGCTCGAAGACGGCGTTCTCGCCTTGGTCGGAGAGATTCGCCGAGTCGACCAGCGTCAGAAACCGCTCGGTGAACTGATCGAACTCTGCCGCCAGTGGTGGAACGGTCTGCCACCCATCGAGCGCGAAGGCCCACGCGGCTTCTTCGACTTCGGAGAACGGCCACTTTCGAAGCAAGGCAACTGCGTCCGAACGAAGCGCTTTGATCTCATTCTGTCTCTTGTTGGTCATTGCGAACCTTGAAGCGTACCCCGTGCCGCCGACTTCGAAGTCTCTGATCGCCGACGCGAGGAAGCGGGGTCGAGCACAAGATCGCGCTCGACCCCGCGAGGTGGGTTACCGACTGCGGTTCTTCAACAAACGTAGAAGCGCCCTGACAGCGCCGATGAACCTCAGAACGAGGGTCAGAGTTTCCAGGTTGTCCATGCGGACTCCGGGTTACCGAGCTGCGTGAGCGGCTCAGGTGAACGACCGACTGCGGAAGACTCGCCAGTACCAGGAGCGCACCGGGCCTCCGGTCACGACACTAGCACGTTTTCCTGACCGGCTCTCGTCGCCCAGAAACTCGAGGGCTTACGTCGATGTCAGGGTGGCGTGCGAGTCTCTCGATCATGACCAAACCTCAGCGTTGGCCGATCTGTGGCGAGACTGTCGTTCTCGAAGGGCGAAAGGCCGTGGTGGTCGCAGTTCGTGATCACGTCGTCGACCTTTGTTGGAAGGTGGGTGACGCCCTCTCTTCCGAGGTCACGACCGTAGATCTCTTGAGCCACCCAACTTTCACCGCACAGCGAGAGCACTAAGCAACGTTGAATTTCGCGCGGCAGGGCTCGTCTGCGGCGCTCGGGAGAACGACCATGGCGGACGACGGATCAACGACGACAACCAGCAAGAGCGCGCAGGTGCTCACGCCAGAGGAGAGCGACGCTCTCGACGTCAAAGAGATGCTCCAAACGCTGCACTCCATCATGGCCACGAAGTCGGCTGAGGTTTTGGTCGATGCGTTCGCAAAGTCCGTTGTCGCGAAGGCGGAGGGTTCCAACATCGCCGCGAAGCTCGACCACGAACGGAAGCTAGTGGCTCAGCGCTGGCAAGGAATCCACACGACGATCGCCCTGATCGCATTCGTTCTGCTGATCGTCGCGATGGTCGTTCTCGTTCAGCTTCACGTTCTCGACGAAACGACGATCCAGAAGATTGCCCTCGTGGTGCTCGCGCTGTTCGGCGCGGCAGCAGGTCGCGCACGCCAAGGTAGCTGAGCGGAAGCGGCGACAGGCGTTTCACACCCTCGGTGATCCGAGAGCGACAGGCGCGAGAACTTCTCGAATCCTGCTCTCCATCGCGTCGATCTGACTGGGGAGCTGCTCGTACAGCTGGCCCAAGGCCTTTCGCCGGGCATCGACACCAGCCCCGCTCATTCTCACGTTGGCGTCGACCGTTGCGGACAGCTTCCAGAGCTCATCGATCGCGGCCTCCTTTCTTCCGATGAGAAGTTCGGCGTCAGCCGACGCGCCCAGAAAGCGATTCCGCGCCCCCGCCAGGTCGGTCAACCGAAGTGCAATGTCGCTGAGGATTCGCGCTTCCGTCGACTCGCCGACCGCATCGGGGCGAACCACCGGGCTGCACACGGTGCGCATCGCGATCGACAAGTCCTGCGCGGCGCGCCAGAGCGAGAGCGCCGCCTGCGACCGAGCATCTGCGCGTTTCTGGGCCTCGTACTTCTTCATCTCGTTCGAGATGGTCGACTTTGCGGCCCAGACGATCGCGCCGATCCCGAGTGCGTTGACCACGACACCAGCGAGAGCGATCCAGTCAGAGTTCTGCATGGTTCCAAGTGTACGCCATTGCTCAAGAACGATTGCGCGGCGAGTCAGCGGGCGGCATCACGTTTGCGTGCCGACGACGACCCACGCGGAGCCGTTGTAGATCTTCAACACGCCTGCAGTCGTGACGTACATGGCGCCCGTGTCGGGGGTCGACGGATCGGCGTTCTGCGGAACGAGGCGGATCGCTCCGCGAACGGGTGACGTCGTGTCACCGCTGCAGAGCAGAGGGTAGCCGCTCGCGGTCTGAACCGCGTGCACGCCAGGCTGATCGCTGTTGCCGACCGCCTGCAAGCCTCCGCCTGTCGTGCCCCCGGTGAACGTCGCGGCGCGACCGTTGCCCTTCCCCGTGACGTCCATCGCGATCAGGTCAGCTCCCGCCGCGGCGGTCTGGTCGACGACGGCGCCGGCCTTCGCGTTCACGACGCCGTTCGCGTTCAGAGCGCCCGTGATCGTCACTGCGCTGAGGGCGATCAGGTTGTCGTTGAAGGTCTTCACCCCGCTGATCGCCTGAGCGCGCATCCGGTCGACGATCACGCCGGCGAGTTGGTTGTTCGTGCCCTTCACCAGGGCGACGCTCGCCGCAGTGATCGCGTTCACCAGCTCCTCTTGAACGGCGTTCAGCCAGTGGAAATCGATCTGCGTCGGCTGACGCGGAACGAGCGGATCGCCCTCGTCGAAGAGGTTTCCAACGTGAGCATCAGCGTCGATGCGGTGCATCTCAGCCCTCCTTCGTGGGAGCGAGTCGAGCGCCAACGCGAAAGCCCACGGCGAGCGGCGCGGGTTGAACGGTAGCGGTGCGCTTGAAGCGAGCGACCAACGCGCGAAGGAAGCGGCGAATCATGGTGACTCCGGGGTGCTGCGAGGAATCGAGGAGCTCGAGACCAGCCCGAGCCCCCCTGTTCACCGCATCACGCGCCGGCGTTCGTGAGGGCGCCCTTCACGTCGAACGCCTGAACGAGGTAGTCGAACCGAACCTTCATTTCGGTTCCGTCGACACGCCAGCCCTGCTCGTTCTCGAGCGTCGGCTCCTGAACGCCGTCGAGGAAGGCGCACACGAAGGCGGGGAGCTCGCTCGGGTTCGCGAACAGGTAGCGGCGAGTGCCCGAGAGGCGGGGCGTGTCGATGACCTCTCGGAACACGCCCTGAACCGGGTTCGGCGCGTTCGCGACCGTGCCAGCGGGGTTGATCGCTGAAGCGTTCAGAACGCGCGCAGTGCTGCCTTGCGACAGCGGAATCAGCAGGACCGCGGGGCGCAGTGAGAGGAACTCGAGGTTCTGCGCGTCGCGCTGGGCGCCCATGACGACACGGTCGGCGTCGATGCCCGCGGCGGTGATCGCCGAGGCCACCGCGTTCACGTTGCCGTTCGTCGAGTGGAAGAACGGGTTCGCACCGACGGTCGGGCCGAGTCCACCGTTCAGGCCCAGGAGCGTGAAGAAGTCGGCCTCGATGCTCAGCTTCGCGGCGCGGCCGAGCTTCGCGGCGAGATCCATGAACCCGCCGAGATCATCGTTCACCAGGGCCTGACGCGAGATCCCGATCATGTTGCCCTTGGTCGCGGTGCTGATCGACAGCTTCGCGGCATCGGGGATCGACTTGTTCTTGAACTCGCCGTTCTCGTTCAGCGAGTCGAGGACGCCAATCGAGCCGGCGCGGTAGCGAGGCGAAGCGCGGAAGTCAGGCACGCTGGCCGTGCCGCAGACCTTCGACCACACGTCAGGCGTGACCAGGTAGGCCGCGAGAAGGCTCTTCCCGATCGCGTTCTCGAGCATCACGGGGAAGTCGTCGCGACCACCGTAGGGACCGGAGCGCGTAAGCGCTTCGCCGACGAGCTTCATGTTCCCCATGGCGTGCGTCTTCACGCCACGCCGCTCGAGGTAGAAGCGGGCCATGTCGCGAACGCTCATCGCGCGGAAATCGCTCGAGCCGGTGTCGACGCTCTCGAAGCCAGGGACCTGCTTCGCCTTCGCTTCCTTCACGAGATCGGGGTTCGCGCGCGCCAACAGCGCCGAGACCATGCCGCGCTGAACCTTGTCGCCCTCGGTCGTGCCCATCGTGATCCCGCTCGAGCGCTCCGAGGAATCGCCCTCGATGCTGACGTGTGCCTGCGCGGTCGGAACCATCGCATCGCGCGTCGCGAGCACGTCGAGCACCGCGATCCGCGCCTTGTCGATCGGGACGTTTCCCCTGATGAGCTGAACGGCGAGATCGTCGCCGAGGTGAGCTGCCTTCACTGCCGAACGAATGCCGCTGATCCGCTCGCGCTCGATTTGCGCGAGATCTTCCGTGTTCACTTCGTTGCCTTCCATGGTGCTGGTTCCTCTCGTTGTGTGCCCGACAATCAGGCACGGGTTGGTTTTCACTTCGCTTCGAACGATCGCGCCGGCGTCAGCGCCGATGGCCACCGCGCTGATTTCGAGGGGCGTCCAGTCGACGACACGGAACGTCGGCGTCGTCGAGTCTCCGCCCTCGACCTTCGAGAGCTTGTGGACCCGGTAGCCCACGCTGACGTTGCGGATCACACCCGCGGCCATCTTCGCGAAGACCTTGTCGGCCTCGGGGTCGACGCCCTCAGGGGCGAACCGGATCGTCGCGACGCCGCGGGTCTTCTCCAGGCGCGCGCTCTCGACGACGCCCAACGTCGTGCTCAAAGAAGCATCGTGGTCAGCGAGAAACGGAGCCGCGCCACTCTGGAGCCTCTCCATGCGCACGTGAGCGGGATCGAGGCTGAGCTCCTCGTAGAAGGGACCGTCGAGCCAGGACGAGCGCAGAACCTTGGCGCCCGTGGTGAAAGTCACTTCAGCGGTTCGGTTCTTCAGGTCCACTGACCCCAGCGCGGCCCTCGTGCTGAGCGGGGTCACGTCTCTCGTTTGCGTGCTCATCCCCAAGCTTCTCGCCTGCCTGAGACTGCATTTCAGGCCATCGGTGCAAGAACGTCGGACGGGCCTCGACGAGGGCGCGGTAGACGGTCGTCTGATGGGGAACGTCCCACCCGCCGACGAGAAGCCCGGCGATCAGGGCGCCGTCGACGGTGCCGACGTTGTCGATCGGGACCAGGCGAAGAGACGAACGCCGCGCGAGTTCGACCAGGCGCCGGTGCAGGTGCCCTGCTCTGCGTCGCGCGTCCCCGCCCAGCAACGTGCCCGCGAGGAGGAAGAAGCGATCCCGCTCCCTCGAGCGCTCGCAACGTTTCGCCCCCGCCAAGAGACGCGCGACCGCGTCGGCGAACCCGAGGTTATGAAGCCTGACGATCTCGGGGCCGTCGAAGGGGGGAACCATCGGTCAGTTTGCCCTGTTCTGGTCAACGAACAGTCGCGAGACCGCGGCCTCCCCGAGGATCTCTGCCCTCGAGAGAACTTCAGCGCGATCGAGGCCCTCGACGGCACCCGCGCGGATGAGCTCGACCACCGGCGCCACGAGATCGACCTTCAGCCATTCGTTCAGCAGCGCGCCGCGATCGTCGGGCGTGAGGTGCTCGAGCCGGCGCTCCATTTCGGCGCCGAGCTTCCGCGTGTGGCCGGCGCGCTGACAGGCGTCGAAGTAGCGCAGGCCAGCGCTCGCGCCGCGGAGCACGAGCTCAGCGACCAGGTTCAGGTAGGCGGGATCGGGGAGTTTCTCTTCGGTGACGTTGCTCATGGGGTGTTTCCCTTCTTCGGGTTGAAGGCCTTCTGGAGTGCCGCGGTGATCACGCGGTCGGCCGCGGGGTTGGGCTGTTCGGTGAACGTCGGGGGAACGTGAGCGGGGCTGAGGGCCCGGCGCCCGTGGACGATCAGCGCGTCGAGCACCTCGCGTCGGTGATCGTCGATGTCCGCGAAGATGAGGGCGCGCCTGCGTTCAAACGGGATCGGTGGATCGCTGAAGAACGCACCGACGATCTCCGCTTGGTCGAGGCGCTCGAGCCACCAGAGTTTCTCCGCGGTGATCTTCTCCGCTTGGGCCCTGCTCAAGTCGCCGAGGAAGGGACCGAGCTCGAGGTCAGCAACGTGGAGAACCGCGGCTTCGTGATCGAGCTTCTTCAGGCGAGCTCGAAACGCAGCGCGAGCCTTCTGGCGTTTGGTCATGACTTGTCCTCGGAAAGTTCGGTGAGGGCTTCGCGGATCAGATCCCTGACCACCTCGACCTCTTTGGGTGTGAGGTGCGGAACGGCCTGCTTCACGCGGGTCGGAAGCTCGAGCAGTCGGGTTCGGATCGCGGTGTAGTCCTTGACCCTCTCCCGGTAGACGTCTTCCGCCAGGCAGTACTTCCCGGCCGTGATCTCGAACTCGAGCTCCTTCAGGCGCGCGCTCGCGAGCTCCTTCCGCCGTCGGGCTTCAGCCAGGGAGACCTGAGCGTCGTCAGGCTCGACGGCCGGCGCGGCTCGCTCTGCCATCGGCGCGGGGCCCTGCACCTTGCTCGAGGCCACCCACTCGGCGCGGAGGGCTTCAACGTCAACCGGGCCGTGCTTCGGGATCGTGACCCGGCCCGTCTTTCGGGCTTCCTGCAACGAGCTGAGCGAAACGCCGAGCTCTTCAGCCAGGGCGCGGAGCGAGTGCCTCAGGGCCTTCATCGCGAACACCCGCGGGAGGAATCGCGGCGACCGAATATTTCAGTGCCACTGTCTGAGTGGGTATCACGGCTCTGCGCAACCGCGATCCCGGGGGGCGTGGGAAGAACCTTCGGCACCCGTAGGGGGGGTTGGGTAGCGCCCTTCGAGGTCGTCCTGACGAAGGCCATCACCAGCTCAGCCGCGAGGGCCATCCGCTGCTTGAGCATGAGCCTGACCGCGGGGTGCTTCCTGTTCTTCTTCAGGTGGACCAGGGCGCCCAGGTTCTGCGTGACGACCTCGAGAGCCGCGTCGACGTGCTCCTCGTCGACCTCGTGCGTTCCGACAACGAACTTCCCGATGGCGTGACCTGCATCAGACGCAGCCTCCAACGCTCGGCGCCGGGCCTCTTCAGCGCGGGAGAGGGTGTTCAGCCTTTCGGTCGGAATCGTCTTCACGTTGTCTCCTCGAAGAAATCGGTTCCAGTCTCGGGCCCTTCTAAAGAAGGGGCCCGGACCGGACCGGTACCGCGATCAGTCTCAGAACCGTTGGACCGGTCCCGGACCGCCCACGCTCGACCCTCACGTTGAATGACGCCGTCGGCTTCAAGCCCCGCGAGAACGCCCAGGATGATCCCTTTCCCCTTCTTCAGGCGTCGGGCGATCTCGGTGCCACTCGCGCTCTCGTCGGTCAGAAGGGCGATCACGTCGGAGCGGAGATCGGTGCTCTTCGATCCGCGTCCACCCTTCAGCGCCCCGTAGGTCTCGAGCTCGTCTGGAGTGGCAACCCGGAGCGTTCCGCCCGCATCAACGGGCCTGCAGAGCTCAAGAGGCTCCGGCATCGCCGCGTAGTTCGATTTGACCACCTTGAAGCGGAGGAGATCGGGCGCCCCCGCGATCACCTTCTGCTGCGAGAGAATGGCTGCGAAGCGAACGCCATCAACAAGGCCTACAGCGCCGCGGATAGCCTGAGAGGCTTCCCGGTCTTCGTCTTGCCCGATCTTCCTCAGGTGGTGCGCGACGAGCACGTTCGGTTCGCCGCAAGGCTTCGAGGTGAAGGACTCGAGGACCTGAACGAAGCGCGTCGCCGCGGGGTTGTCCTTCTCGACGTCGAAGCCTGCGAAGCGCGAAAGGGGATCGAGGATCACCAGGGCGAACGCCTCGCCGCAGTCATGCGCTTCACGGAGAAGCTCTCGGATCTCTTCGGGGCGCTCGGTTTCGGGGAGCTCGCCCCGTGCCCCATCGCCCCCACTCGTGAAGGCCACACCCTGACCGGCCAGGGGCAGGAGAACGAGATTCGAGGTGAGGATCTCGAGCTCAAGGTCACCGAGGCCCATCGCCCTCGAGATCGAGGCAATGCGGCGCTCGATCTCTTCCCGATCCTCTTCAGCCAGGAGCATCAGCACCCGACCTTGCGCGGTGTCGAAGCCCCCTTCGCCGAACCAGGCGCGCCCCAAGGCAACGCAGATGGCCAGCATCGTGAAAGCCATGGTCTTGCCGGCCCCGCCTGACCCGCCAACGATGCCCGTCTTTCCGCGCACCATGATCGGGCGACCCGTTCGCGAGTCTTTGAGCAGCGTTTCGCGGGGCGGGAAGTCCCGTCGAAGTCCCTCGAGGCTGAGCGAAATGATGGACTCGCGGAGGGGAATGCCGGGCTTTCGAGCGGACCGCTCCCGCATCGCTTCGAGCTGCAGCACCTCTGCGGCGCTCATCGTCGACCCCCGACAAACTGGGGACCGCGGGCGAGCTCTCGACGAGCGACGGACGCCGCGATCTTCTCGACCTGCGCCGAGTCGAGGGGCGGTCGACAGTGGCTCGAGTTCACCGAGTGGATCAGCGCCTCGGCGAGACGCGGGGACAGCTCCCGGAAGAGCACGCCGGCGAGTCTGGTCAGCCCGTTGTCTCGGTTCCCCTCTCGGAGCGAGTCGAGGACGCCGACCCAGTCCCCGCCGCTCATCGCGACTCGAGGAAGAACGGGCGGAACGTCGAACAGGGCCGCTTCGACGTCGTAGGGCGCGCCGGCCCGAGACCACGCGAACGGCTTCACGTCAGAGGGGCACGTTGGAGCGAAGAACAACCGGGCCGGGTCGCGAGCGTTCGCGTCGGCTCGAAGCTCGAGGCCCTTGTTGATCGCCTCCCAGACTGCCGGCCACTCGACGGGAGAAACGGGGCGGCTGAGCTCGATCGCGAGGCGGAGCTTCGGTGCTCCAGGTCGGTGAGAGTGTGTCGACGAGACGACGCACGCGAGGCCCGACGCCATGAGGCGGCGGATCAGGTCTTTGGCTTGGTCCGGGGTGAGGTCGTCGAGGTCGAAGATCGCGGCCCAGATGCGAAGCACGTTCGCGGTCGCCCTCGTCGTGCCCGACTTGAGCTCGTGAGCAGCGAACGCGCGACCGTGCTTGTAGGGGCACGTCTTGCCCTCGCAGCTCTTGATGGAGCAGATCGTTCGATGGTGCGTCTTCAGCTCGACGGCGAGATCGTTGAACGTGCCGCGCTGCTTCGAGTTCGGGCGGTTGCTCTTCTCGTTGGGGTAGCGGGTCACGATCAGCGTGCCGCGCGGATCTGAGGTAGAATCGGATTGCATTTGGTCTCTCTGGAAGGCCGGTGCGGGGCGTCGATCCGTCGGGGGTCGACGCCCTTGGTTTTTCAGGCGGTCGCGTCAGCGGTTTCGGCAGCGCGCTTGAAGGCCCTGAGGTTCTTCGTCGACGGAGAGGGCGTGCTCGTCAGCGTCGACGCCTCCCACGCCTCGATCTCCGAGAGCAGCCACACCCGGCGGTGCCCGAGGTAGCGCGGCGCGGGGAACCCCCGCTTCGCGATCCATCGGGGGAATGCCGATCTGTCGCAGCCGTACCGCTCCTCGAGTCGCGCCGCGTCAACGAACGTCGTTTGGGTCGTGTCCATGTTCTACAGGTCTCACGTCACGACATGCATTGACAAGATGCGTGTACACGCATAAATCCGTGTCATGAAACCGAGCTTCTCGAAGAGCTTCCCGGCGAACCTTTGGCGCGAACTCGCGAAGACGATCGACGACCGGGGGATCGGCCGAGTTCTCTCTGGGTTCCCCCACGCGAACCGAGACATTTCGATTTGGCAGAGGGAGCGCGAGGCCATGACCCTCTTTGTTCGGCTCTTCGACGCCGTGACCCCGCTGGTCAGCGACGAGAAGAGGAAGCCCACGAGGCCGATTCCGGGCTTTCACCCCGCGAGCTTCGAGAGCTACATGGCGGAGCGAAGTCGCGAAGACCTGATCGGCGATCTGGTTTCCGCGGTGAACTCGCACCTCGCGCGAACGACGCGAGCGGCACTCACCGACGACGGCAAGAGTCTCGAGCCGGTTCCGAAGAGCATCGCCGGGGTGCTCTGGCTCCAAGCAGCGGAGAGCGTGCGAGGGCTCGTCAATGGCAAGCTGGAGCGCGAGTGCCCCCAGTGCGGTGCCGACTTCACTCCGGTCCGACGAGACGCGAAATTCTGCAGCCCGCGATGCCGGTACGAATCCGCTAACTCGAAGCGATCAAAGTCCTGACGTGTTTCGCCCAACGCTCAACAGCGTCGCGCCGCTGGGCGATGTCGTTCACCTCGGCAAGGTACGTTTCCGCGACTCCTCCGAGCTTGTGGTTGAGGCACCGCTCGCCCACCTCGTGTGGAACTCCGATGGACGCCAGACCGCTCCTGAACGTCCGGCGTAGGTCGTGAGGGGTGGGGCGCGGATCGGCGAAGGACAGCAGCGGGGCAGAGCCCTCGAACAGCCGTCGCATCGAATGAGTGAGTGCTTTGTCGGTCAGCGCTCCGCCCGGGTTCGCGGGGCTGAAGCTCGCCAGGAGAAAATCAGAGCCGAAGCTTCGGGCCAGGGCTCGGAGCTGGCACACCAGGTCGAACGCGGTGCTCGAGAGCGGCACCTTCCAGGCCCGCGCTTTTCTCGCGGCCCGCAAGGTCAGTTTCTGGTTCTCGACGGGGACCGTTAGGGTTGCGGTGTCGAAGTCGACGCTGTCGACGCGCGCTTTCAGCAGCTCGCCCGAGCGAACTCCGGTGAGCAAGAGCAGCTTCAGCCCGATCCGCGTGGTGGGCGTCAGTCCCTTGTAGGCGTCGAGCGCCCGCCACCAGGCGCCGATCTCCCTGTCGCTGAGTACGCGCTGTCGCTCGTTGCTCCCGAGACCGAACGTGCTCGCCTTGAGACTGAACATCGGATTCGAAGCGATCGCACCGTCGTCAACCGCAAAGGCAAAGAGCTGCTTCAGGATCGCCAGAACGACGGCGGCCTTTCGCGGGGCCTCTCCGCCATCCCTGACCGACTTCACCGCCTTGATGATCGAGCGGCCGTCCTCTCTCCCCACCGTCGAGATCAGCCGATCCCCGATCGCGGGCAAGATGTCGCAGTCCAAGGGGCGCCGCGCTTGCTCTGGGCGCTTGCGCTTCAGGGCGGCCATGAAGTCGGCGGCCACCTCCCGCACCGTCCGCTCGCCCGAGCCACGGGGGACGAGGGAAGGGCGAAGCTCTTTGTCGAGCTCGAGGCGAACGGCGGAGACCCGACCAGCTCGAGCCGCTTCGCCGAGCCGCACCGACCAGATGCGGGCTTGGTTCACGGTGAGGAACCCGGGCCGAGCGGTCGGCGACCACTCCCCGAGGGTCACCCATACGAGGGCGCCCCCATCCCTCACCGCGCGGCGGAAGGTCTTGATGCCGGCTGCTGTCACGCGGAGTTGGAGACCCGCTGCGCCGGCGTCGGTCACCTCGTACCGTCCCTCCTCCGGGGGCTTGAGGCTGGCGATCTTCGTGTCGGTGAGTGGCCTGTGCGTGCTGGTTTTCATCGCGTTACCCCGAATCGAAGGTGAGTGCGGCCTACGCCGCGAAAGCGTTACCCCAAGTGGCTTCCGGGGTAACACTTGGGCCCCGCCGTGTCACTTCACGTCAGACCGTTGCATGCGGGTTCAGAACGTGGTTTCCATGCTGAATCCCCCCGTAGAACGACCTCCGCGATGACTCGAAATGCCGTGACCTGTAGCGCGTTGAAACTTGCTTGGGGTGCAAGTGGTCGCAGGTTCAAATCCTGTCGCCCCGACCATTGAGCCCTCGGAGTCGTTGGAGAAATCCACCGCCTCCGGGGGCTTTGTTTTGCGCGAAGTCCGGCTCTCGCACCAAGCGTCCGCACTATCGGTGAGTTCCTCACGGTGAGGTCGCCGAGCAGCTCAGCGTCAGCCCCGCGACCGTCTACGCGCTCGTGGAGCGCGGGCAGCTCGCGCACGTACGCTTCAGCAACGCGATCAGGATCGCTCCTGAAGCGCTCTCCGCGTAACTCGGAGACCGGAGCCGCTGAGCGAGAAGAGGATCCGGGCGCGTCGGCCTCGGTCTGAGGTGGGAGACACTCGTGGACTTCTTCGAAGCTCTGGCTGCAGACCTGAGGTCGCGCTTCCCGACCACAAAGTTCACGATCATCGAGGGTCGATTTCGGGAACTGCGGATCGACGCTCCTCATCAGGGCCTCGACTTCGTAACGGTGGGTTACGATGGGGAGGAAGCGACCGTGTGTGTCGGCGAGCTGACTCATGGTCACTTGAACCCGTACGACAAGTCGTTGTCGGAGGAAGCGCGCGTGCGCTGGGTGTGCGGCGAGGTCATGGCCTTCCTCGCGGACCTGATGGGTGACCGGGTCGTGGTGTGGTCCTCAGGCCCGCAGCGCTCCGGGGGCTGGACGATGCTTGAGCCTGGCATCACACCTTCGCTGCCCAAAGGCGTCAGCGCTCACCTCTGGTCAGGCCCGTACAGTCGTGCTCCCTGACCTGCTGCGCCTCACCTCGACAGCTTGGCAAGGACTTCCTCGGCGCTGAGCGAGGAGCACTCGGCAAGGTGCAAGTGGTCGCAGGTTCAAATCCTGTCGGTCCGACCATTGAGGGCCCTGATTCTAGAGGCTAAAGCCAACGGAGTCAGGGCCTTTGTTCTTCCGGCGTCTCGGTTTTGGGTTCAGCCAGCCCGAGGCTCACATCCATGACCGACAGACTCAGCGTCGAATTCGCGCCGCCAATCAACGGATGGCTTCACGTCACGCTCCGCAGCCACCACATGGAACTCGACGATCGAGTCTCCTACACCCCGAACGATTTCTTGAGCGAACTGGCAAGCGCACTGGTTGCATTTCTCGAGACGCGCCGGGAAGGCATTGCGAGGTGGTCCCTTGAGCCAGACGGCTACGACATCGTGCTCGAGGCTGGCAGCGTTCCCAGTTCGCTTCGGGTGAAGGTGATCCTCTCGCCGGACCAGCGCCGAGACCGGTCGAGGGGCGCATCGGAGGTCGTTCTCGTTCACGAGGGCGACGCGCTTCTCATTGGTCGCACCTTCTGGCGCGCCTTCAGAAGGCTCGAGAGCTGCTTCGACGAGGCTTCCTGGCGTCGCAGCTTCCGGAGCGGCGTTGTTGCGCAACGCGGGCGGCTCACGGCGACCGGTCGGGCTGATGGCCCTCACGGGTAGCGAGGACTGGAATCTCAGGTTTGGTGTCGCCCGTGTGATTCGAGTGCGAGCAGCGCCTCTTCAAGTGCGCTCCTCCAGTGCTGCGGAGCTGTCGCGGGTGCGCCGTCGAGTTCCGCACGCAGCACAGGCGCGAACTGTGGGTCGCCGAGCCGTTGCGCTGCCTCGATCGCGAGGACCGTGATCACGCCGCTCGCGAGCTCGCGACGGAGCGGCTCGATCACGCGCGGGTCTTTCCTCAACGCCAACCCCAGAAGCGCTTCACCGCGCAGTTCGAGATCGGCTTCTGCGACTCGAGCCAACAGCGCTTCGCGGAGCGCAGGCGTGTCGACCTCCTCGAGCTGGGTGCCGAGCGCGAACGTCGCCCAGTTCCGAACGTCGTCGTCGGAGTCGGCCGAGAGCTGGATGAGGGTGTCGACACCGGCCTCGTGAACGGAGAGCGCCTGGACGACGCCGAACCGGACCTTCGCCGAGAGGTGCGTCGCGAACGGGGCCATCGCCAGAACTGCCCGCGCGTCACCGAGGTGGCCGAGGGCGACACCGATGGCGTGCAAGACGTCGGGCTCCTGCTCTGTCCCGAGCATCTCGAGCAGTCCGTTCGAACAGCGCAGCCTGAGTTCCTCCGTCGGCCGAGGGGTGCCCAACTGGCCGAGAACGTCGACCGCGCGCTCCCGTTCCCTGGCCGAAGGTGACCTTCTCGACGCGAGCGCTCGCTGCAGGACCTCCTCCGACCCCAGTCGCTGCAACGCGACGACGGCCTGCCAGCTCGCGTCCTCGTCCTCGACGAGCGTCGCTGCGAACAACCTGTCGAGCTCGGTCATGGCACCCCGATTCAACCACGCCGAGCTTTGCCATGGTCGCTGGGTCAGCGTCCGGCGACACTCGCTCGCATGGAAACCGGACCCTTCAAGCTCTCGTTCGCTCCGCCGACCTTCAACACGCTTCAAGAAGAACGCCTTCACCGCAAACAACGCCTCGCCGCGACGTTCCGTCTCTTCGCGAAGTTCGGCTACGACGAAGGCGTCGCGGGCCACGTCACCGTGCGCGACCCGGAGCACACCGACTCGTTCTGGGTGAACCCGTTCGGCGTCGACTTCGGCCGCATCAGCGTCAGCGATCTCATCCGGGTCGATCATGAAGGCGAGACGGTCGAAGGCGAGCTCCCGGTCAACCGCGCCGCCTTCGTCATCCACTCCCGCGTGCACCAGGCCCGCCCTGACGTCGTCGCCGCCGCGCACGCGCACTCGCTCCACGGCAAGGCGTTCTCGTCGCTCAACCAGCTCCTCTCGCCGATCACGCAAGACAGCTGCGCGTTCTACGGAGACCACGCCCTCTTCGACGACTTCGGCGGCGTGGTGGTCGATATCGACGAAGGCCAGCGCATCGGCAAAGCGCTCGGCACGAAGAAGGCGGTCATCCTCGGCAATCACGGCCTGCTGACCGTCGGCGAGACCATCGACGCCGCGGCGTGGTGGTTCATCACCATGGATCGCTCCTGCCGCGCCGAGCTGCTCGCGCGCGCCGCCGGAGAACCCCGCCTCATCAAAGAAGACGCCGCCAAGCAGGCCTTCCAGATCACCGGAAACCCGCTCTCCGGCTGGTTCCAGTTCCAGCCGCTCTGGCAGCGCATCGTTCACGAGCAACCCGATCTGCTCGAGTAGCGCGTTCGCTTGATGAAGCCCAAAGACGCGCCGGAGCCCGCCGTGTACGCACGCGGTCATGAGACCTGCGCCACGTCCGGGAATCCTCCAGATCGCGAACTACGTCGCCGGTGACAGGACGTTGCCGGGCGTCGCGAGCCCTGCGCTCCTCGCCGCCAACGAGTCGCCCCTCGGTCCCAGCCCGCGTGCCGTCGAGGCAGCGCGCGCCGCCGCTTCGAGCGTTCACCTCTACCCAGACGCCGACACCTGCGCGCTCAACGAGGCGATCGCCCACCACCACGGCCTCGATCCCTCCTGGATCATGTGCGGCACCGGCTCCGAGTCGCTCATCGAGGTGCTCTGCCGCACCTTCGCCGGCCCGGGCGACGAGGTGCTCATGCCGCGCTTCAGCTTCCCGATGTTCTCCATCTTCGCGAACGCGGTGGGCGCGACGGTGGTGACGTCAGCCGCTCCGAACTTCACCGCCGACGTCGACGCGCTCATCGCGTCGGTCACCGAGCGAACGCGCCTCGTCTTCATCGCCAACCCGAACAACCCGACCGGCACGTGGGTCGATCGGCACGCGATCGCCAGGCTCGTCGCTGGCCTCCCGGAGCGCGTGATGCTCGTGCTCGACTCGGCCTACGCGGAGTACCTCACCGACGCCGCGTACGATCCCGGCCACCAACACGTGACGGCGTTCCCCGGTCGCGTCGTCGTGTTGCGAACGTTCTCGAAGCTCTACGCGCTCGCTGGGCTGCGGATCGGCTGGCTGCATGCTGACCCCGAGACGATCACGCTGCTGCGGAGGGCGCGCTTCATCTTTCCGGTGACGTCGCCGTCGCAGGCTGCTGCCGTCGCCGCGCTCGACGATCGTGAACACGTGCGCCGCTCGGTCGAGCACAACCAGCGCTGGCGTCCGTGGCTCGCGTCGGAGCTGACGAAGGCAGGTATCGAGGTGCTCCCGTCAGGCGCCAACTTCGTCCTCGCGCGATTCCCCGGTGATGGATGGAAGGCTGCCGAGGCGAAGCTACGCGCGCGTGGAGTGATCGTCAGGGCGATTCCTCCGCTCGAGGGGCTGCGCATCTCGGTCGGGCTCGAAGCCGACAATCGCACTGTCGTCGAAGCGCTCAGCCAATGAGCCACGCGACGAGGGCGGGCGCGCGCATCGCCGCGCCGGAACACGGGAACGCCGTGCCGAGGGCCGGCTTCATCGCTACGACGAGAGGAACGGCTCCAGCCTCGAGCGCCGCTCAGTCAGCAAGCCACGCGCCGAGGGCGCGAACGGCTTCGTCGCCTCGGCGGAAGACGGGAACACCCCCGGCCTCGAGCGCTGCGACGAACGGATCGTAGAGCCGCCCCGCGTCGACCACCGCGACCATCGGCTTCGTCGTCGCCTTGAACAGCGCTGGGAGCGTCCGCGCCAGACTGTCGGCCGACGCGATCGTCTCGGCGTCGTTCTCACTACTGCCGAGCGACGCGAGCGCCGGCGACATCGGCACGACGCCCAGCACCAGCGCGTCGACGCCATCGTCCTCGAGCACGGCCTGCGCGATCTCGAGGTGCGCCGAGTCAGGCGCCGACGGCGTCATGTCGAGCGGGTTCTTCGCGTCGACCAGTTCGTCCACCTTGCAGCGGGCGAGGGCGGCGCGAACGCGATCCTTCGTGAGCGAACTCAGCTTCGCCAACTCGAGTGCATGCGTCTCACCACGCAGGTGATCGGCCATGCCGACGACCTCGAACCCGGCGTTGCTCATCAACATCACGCGGGAGCCACGCGGCCTCCCCGCCAGCGCACACGAGACCCGGACAAGCCCCTCGAACTCGGCGAACGACTCGGCGACGAGCACGCCCGCTGCGCGACAGAGGTGCCAGCAGGCGCGGTAGTCACCGGCGATCGCCGCGGTGTGCCCAGCCGCGGTGCCCTGGCCTTCCGGTGAGCGCCCGCCCTTGTAGAGAATGACGCGCTTGCCGAGCGATTGCGCGACGCGGCTCGCCTCGAGGAAGCGGCTTCCATCTCCCGGCGTGAACCCTTCCACGTACGCGGCGATCACCTTCACCTCAGGATCCTTCGCCACGTACCCGACGAAGTCCGCGATGCCGAGGTCGGCCTGGTTCCCGGCGCTCACGAGGTAGCGGGGGACGAGCTGCTCCAGGTGGCTGCCGCGGGTGATCGTGAACGCGCCGCTCTGACTGATGAACGCGAGGTTGCGCACGCTCCCGGTCTTTCGCGGGAGCTTGTGCGCGGGAATGAAGGTCGTGTCGTAGCCGCCGGGCACCGACACCACGCCCATCGAATTCGGCCCGCACACCACGGGGCCTCTCCATGGCGTCGATCGCGATCGCGCGAGCACGTCTTCGAGCGCGCGCTGCTTCTCGGCGCCGCCTTCCTTCTCGGCCATGCCTCCGGGGATGACGATGATCGACTCGGCCTTCTGATGCTCGACGAGCGACTGCATCAACTCGGGCGCCGCGCTCGCAGAGACGGCGAGCACGGCGAGGTCGACTGGCCCTGCGAGGTCCGTCGGAGTCGCGACACAGCGCACGCCGTCGATCGCCGTGTCTCCCTGCTTCAAGACCGTGAGCTGCTCAGGCGTGAAGCCGTCGCGCAGCAGGTTGCGCAAGATGATGCGGCCCATGTTGACGTGCTTCGACGACACGCCAGCGACGGCGATCGACTTTGGCTCGAAGAACGCGCGCAGCTTGTCGATAGGTGGTCGAGCGCGTTCGGCCGGAGCGGTGCCGACTCGTGCGAGCGCGTCGACCGGGACCAGCACTCCCGTCTTCGTCACCACGAACGGGTTGAACTCGAGCTCCTCGAGACCCGGAACGGTGGCGACGTCGCGGAGGAACTCCAGCAGCCGGAGCCAGGCAGCGTCGTCGAGCAGCCGGTCGCTCCCGCGGAGCCTTCCCGCGAGATCTCGATAGACCAGGGTCTGTTTCAGCTCGCCCAGCGCCGCGGAGGGATCTGCAGGAGAGAAGATCGCCGTCGCCTCACGTCGCGGAAGCCGGCCGCCGAAGATCTCGGTCTTCACGCCGCCCAGACCGATCATCCCCACCAGGCCGAACTCAGGCGTGCGGCGCAGGCCGACGATCACCTCGGCGCCGAGCCTGGTGCGATCGAAGTCCACCCGACGCATGACGAGCGCGCCGTCGAGAGAAGGCGTTCGCCCGTGCGCAGACGTCCAGCGGGTCGACACCTCGGCGAGGAAGCTCGACACCACCGAAGGCGTCACCTCCGCCGCGTCGAGGAAGCGGACGCCTCCAACGTCGCTCTTGTGGAGCACGTCGCGCGAGACGACCTTGAGCACGACGGGTCCCTGCAGCGAGCAGCGCGCGGCTCCCGTCAGCACCTCGTGGTCGGGGACCGGAAGGCCTGCGGCAGAGAGCACGCGATACAGCTCCGGCTCCGTCAACACCGACGCACCCTTCGCGATCGCCTCGCGCACCAGACTGCCGAGCACCTCGCTCGTCATGCCAGCTTCGCCGGCAGCTGCGCCTCCAACGGCAACGAGTCACCGGCCGCGAGCACCCGCTTCGAGAGCGCCTCAGCATCGCTGCGCAGCAGCCGCTCGACCCACGCGTTCAGCACATCCTCTGCGACGGGCGTCGCGTCGAAGTCGAGCCGCGCCACGACCCGCGCTGCGATGGGAGCGCTGACTCCACGCGCGATCAGCGCTGCTCCGAACGCGCTCGCGGCCAGCCCCATGCGAAACGCCTTCAGGTTCGCCGTCACCACATGCTCGCCCTTCACCTGAAACAACGCCCGCAGGTGCTTCTCGAGCAGCTCGACAGGGAAGGGCAGGTGGCTCGCAGCGGCTCCCAGCACCACCATGTTCTGCGCCTTGCTCGCGCCCGCCTTCGCCGCCAGCTTCGTCGCGTTCACCGCCACCACGTGCGGCAGGCTGAAGAGCACGTCGTAGAGCTTCGCGGTGTCGGGGTACCCGGCCATGTTCTTCAGCGGCGTGACGTCGGTGAACACCCAGCCATCGCTCGAGAGCAGCGACAGGTAGCGCAGGCTCTCCATGGGCTCGACGGACAGGACGGCCTTCGCTTCGCCCGTCGAGATCAGATCGCTCGCGATGGGAGCGCTCCCCAACCGGACCTGCGCCGACACCGCGCCGCCTCGCTGCGACATGCCGTGAATCTCGGGTTGTTTGAAGTGCAGCCCCGCGTCGACCGCGGCGTGATCGATCACGTACGCGGTGGAGAGCACGCCCTGGCCACCGACTCCGCAGAGGACGAGATCGAAGGTCATCAGCAGTTCCCCGAGCAGTTGGCGCAGTCACCTTCGTGCGCGTGTGCCGCGTCGCGCTCCCGTTTGTGTTCCTTGATCTCCTTCACGTACCGAACGCACGCGCGCCTCGCGATGATCACCGACAGGCCCTGGTAGGCGAGCTCTTCACGCACGATCGCGAGGTTCTCGGCGTGCTTCTGTGGCACCGGCGTGATCGTCCGCACGTGGGCCTTCTTCACGCCGAGGCCGGCGACGAGCTCCTCGAGGTGCGCGTCGGACATGGTGGTGGGTTGCCCGCCCGTCATCGCCACGATGCTGTTGTCGAGAATGAAGACCTTGATGTTGGTGTTCTCGATCACCGCGTCGAGGAGCGCGTTCATGCCGGTGTGCGTGAAGGTGCCGTCGCCGATCACGCAGAGCGACGGTGAGATGCCCGCGTGCGCCGCGCCGATCGCCATGCCGATCGACGAGCCCATGCAGAGGCACGAGTTGATGGCCTGGTACGGCTTCGAATAGCCGAGCGCGTAGCATCCGATGTCGCCCATCACGCGCATCGAGCTGTCCAGCTCGCGACGGACCTCGTTGATGAGGTTGTACGAGTCTCCGTGCGGGCAGGCGTCGCAGAGCCGTGGAGGCCGCGCCATCAGCACGTCCTCGAGGCCGGCGACCGCGAGCGACGTCTTCACGGGCAGGCCGAAGGTCTTGCGGAGGAGGTCGGGGTTGAGCTCTCCGATGCGCGGCACGTGGCCGGTCAGTTTTCCTTTCACCGGCTTCTCGCGGAACAGGCCCAGCGCGCTGACGAAGCGCTCGATGAACGGGTAGCCCTCTTCGACGATCATCAGCTCACTGGAGTGATCGAGCAGCTCGCGAACCTTGCCGACCGGCAGCGGGTACACGCTGACGCGCAGCACGTTGAAGTCGTCGAGCTTCGGTCCCAGCGCCTCACGCAGGTACGTCCACGCGATGCCGGAGACGATGATGCCCGGCTTGCCCTCGCCGCGGATGGTGAGCGCGTTGAGCCGGTGCTCCTCCGAGAACTTCTGGAGCGCGGGCTGTTTGTCGATCAACCCCGCGTACGCCCGCCGCGCGTTGCTGGGGATGAGCGTGTAGAGCCCATCGTCCTCGACGTAGCGCAGCTCGTTCTGGGTGCGCCGTTCTCCGAGCGTCACCAACGCCCGGCTGTGCGCCAGCCGCGTCACCAACCTGAGCACGACAGGCACCCGGAGGCGCTCCGACACCTCGAACGCTTCGCGGGCCAGCTCGTACGCTTCTTGTTGATCGGCGGGCTCGACACAGAGCACCTGCGCGAAGTCGGCGAAGGAGCGCGAGTCCTGTTCGTTCTGCGAGCTGTGCATCGACGGATCGTCCGCGACGGCCAGCACCAGACCTCCCCAGGCGCCCGCGACCGCGACGTTCATGAAGGGGTCGGCGGCCACGTTGAGCCCGACGTGCTTCATCGACACCATCGCCCGCTTGCCGCAGTACGAGACCCCGATCGCCTCTTCGAGCGCGACCTTCTCGTTGGTCGACCAGAAGCCCCGGATCGGCAGGTGGTGCTGCTTCGTCAGCGAGTGAATCGTCTCGAAGATCTCCGTCGAGGGCGTGCCCGGGTAGGCATAGGCGGCGCTCAAGCCAGCATCGATGGCGCCGCGCGCGACGGCTTCATCGCCCAACAGGATCTCCTGAGTCATATGGACGACGGGCAGTTGCACGCGCCGTGCTTCGGCTGTGCCGGGCGCACGGGTTGCCGGAGTGCGCACAGCCTGCGTGACCGCGCAGATTCTTCACCGTCGGAGCGGGGGAAGAACGCCTCCCGCGCTCCGCTACTGGCCCTTGCCGCGTCCTCGTCCGCGCCCACGAATGCGGCTCAACGCCACTGGGGTGATTCCGATGTAGGAGGCGATCTGGTGCTGCGGAATGTGCTGCAGGAGCTCCGGCAGGCTGGCGCAGAACTGCCGGTACCGCTCCTCGGCGGTAAGGAGCAAAAACTCGTACTCCCGCTGCTCCTTCGCGACGAACTGCACCTCGACGAAGCGGCGGAAGAGGCGTTGCAGCTCGAGCGATGACTCCGCAGCAGTGTCGACCTCGGCGACCTCGAAGACGAATAGCTCCGCGGCGGTGAGCGCCTCGATGAAGGTGCGCGATGGCCGGCCCTGAATGATCTCGGCGTACGGTCCGCTCAGCTCCATCGGCCCGCGGAACGCCTTCACCGATTCCTTGCCGGCGGCGTCGAGGTAGTAGTGACGCAGGAGTCCCGAAATCACCACCGCGAACCGCGTGGCCTTCTCGCCCGGCTGCGAGAAATACTCGCCCTTCGCGAGCGACATGCGCAAACCAAGCGCGACGATGGCCTTCCACGTCTTCGGAGAGATCGGCGCCAGCGCTCCAAGACGATCGTGCAGCGCGCGTTCTTCCAGAGCAGTCAGCATCGGGCCTCGCGTTCTTAACCCGGGTTAACGCGCGACGGAGCGGCTCCCGGTACGAGACCGCCCATGCCGATCAACATCTACGCCGTCGCGACCCCCTTCGTGCTCGTGCTCATCGCGCTCGAGGTCCTCTTCTGCCTCAAGCGGGACAACGGGTACTACGAATTCCAGGACTCCATCTCGAGCCTGGGCACCGCCATCATCAACCAGTGTGTGAACGTGCTGGTCGCGGTGATGTGGTACCCGGTGCTCGGTTGGCTCTCGGAGCACGGCCTCTTCAAGGTCGAAGCCAGCCTCTGGACCGGCCTCGCGCTCTTCCTCGGCGTCGACTTCCTCTTCTACTGGTTCCATCGGTTCGGCCACCGCACCAACATCGGCTGGGCGGCGCACATGCCGCATCACTCGACCGAGGAGTTCAACTACGCGGTCGGCCTCCGCGCCTCGGTGACGCAGCGGTTCTTCTCGTTCTTCTTCTACTGGCCGCTGGCGTTCATCGGCTTCGACGCGCAGTCCGTGATCGCGATGGTGGCCTTCCACCTCGTGCTCCAGCTAATTCCCCACACGCGCGTGGTGCCGAAGCTGCCCGTGTGGATCGAGTCGTGGATGAACACGCCCAGCCATCACCGAGTGCACCACGCCCGCAACGAGCGCTACCTCGACAAGAACTACGGTGGCTTCCTGATCATCTGGGACAAGCTCTTCGGCAGCTACGAGGACGAGACCGAGGAGTGCTCGTACGGCGTGACCAACCCGCCGAACACGTGGGACCCGACGTTCATCAACTTCCAGGTGTGGCGTGAGGTGCTCCGCGACGCGTGGGATGCGCCGTCGTCCTTCGACAAGCTGCGCATCTGGTTCATGCCGACTGGGTGGCGTCCGGAGGGGGTTGCGGAGCGGAAGAGCGGGGGCGGGTGGAAGTCGAAGGACGGCAAGGAGATCAAGTTCCAGTCGAACGCGATCGCCGGGAGCAAGCCGTACCTCATCGTGCAGGTGCTGCTGGGCTTCCCCATCATGCTGCTGGTGATCCACGGGCAGTCGCCGCTCGCGTGGTGGCAGAAGGTGGCCGTCTCGCTGGTGATCTGGGCGGGCGCGACGTCGTGGAGCGGGATGCTCGAGTCGAAGCCCTGGGCGCTCAAGCTCGAGGTCGCGCGGCTCGTGGGGGCAGGCCTGGTGATCAGCGCGCTGGGGGCAGCGCAGGTTCTTCCGCTCGGCTGGGTGGTCGGGGCCGACGTGATCGCCGCCGGGTCGGTGTTGTGGGCCGTGACCCTTCGCCGGGTCGGTTCCGCCGCGCAGGTGCCTGAGTTGGCGTGAGTCTCGCCGGCTGAGAACAACGTTCACCACTGCCCCGGTAGCCGAAGTTGTTCTCGGCGCGTCGCACCCCCGATTCGATGTCAGCCCCGGCTGCTATTTCGTGAGTCGGGAGGGCAGGGTGGACGAACGGGAACGGCGGGTGCTTCGAATCGCGGCGCGGCAGCAGGGGGTCGTGTCGCGCGCGCAGGTGCTCGGTGAAGGCCTGTCGCCGCGGCAGATCGACGGGCGCCTCGCTCGCGGGGCGTGGGTTCGACTCCGTCCTGGCGTCTACCGCGTCGAGGGCTCACCGCGCGGGTGGCTGCAGCACGTGACGGCGACCATGCTCTGGGCAGGCAAGGGCGCAGTGCTCTCGCACCAGACGGCCGCTACCCTGTGGGGGCTGGCTCGATTTGGTGAAGCGGAGCCGATTCACGTCACGGTCGGTTGTTTTCTTCCGCCGCCTCCGACGGTCGTGACCCACCAATCGCGGCTCTCCTCCAACGAGGTCGCGATGCGCCGCGGGCTGAGGGTCACCTCGTTGCTCCGCACGGTGCTGGATCTCGCGGCGACCGAAAGCGAGCGCGACGTCGAGGCGGCGCTCGACTCGGCCCTGGCTCGCAAGCTCACGACTCCGGAAGACCTGCGCCGGTTCGTCGATCGCCACGCAGGGGAGCGGGGCGTGGTCGTGCTCCGGCGCCTGCTCGAGCGCTACGAAGGAGGGGACGGACCGTCAGAGAGCGAGCTCGAGTCACGGGTGCTCGAGCTCGTGGACGACGCCGGACTTCCGCGCCCGGTGCGTCAGCAGTCGGTCAAGCTCGGAGGCCGGACGCGCCGGCTCGATTTCCGGTTCGCAGGGACGAACGTGGTGATCGAGGCCGATGGCTTCGCGTGGCATGCGAACCCGGTGAGCTTCGAGAAGGACAGGCAGCGCGCGAACGCTCTGGCCGCGCGTGGCTTCGTCGTTCTGCATTGGACGTGGGCCGCGCTCGAGGATCGCCCTGACGTACTCGTTGCCGAGCTGCAGCGCGCGCTGAGCAACAACCAACGGCGCGCGGCCTGAGCGACACGCTTCGGGTAGGTCGTCCGCACCCCGAACGAGTCGACCAGCCCATCGGCGCTCATTGCGCGTCTGCGGTCCGCGCTTACCGAGCTTGGGCTTCCCCACGGAAAACACCATCAACGACGGGCGCATCAACCCGGCGGGGCTGCTGAGCCCGCCCACGACCGAACTCAGAGGCCGTCGTGCTGCTGCGCGACGAGTCCAACCTGGATCACCCGCGGCCTGCGCTCGCCTCTCTCCGACGGCGCGATGGGTGGCTGCCGAGCGATGAGTTTGGACTGCGGTGCACTCCCGCCAGAGCTCCGAGCCAGGTCGTGCAGAGCGCCTACAACTCTGCACCCAGGGCCGCGAGATCCTCCTGCGAGATCGTCGGCATGTTCGTCTTGATCTTCTCGATCAGCGCATCATCGCCCGTGTATTCGGCAGCGCACGCGGGGTGCAGATACCCGGGCCCGGTCGTCGTGAACGAGCCCGTGTCGACCTCGCGCTCCACCGCGACGCGCATCGTGCCCTTCTCGATCGCCTCATCGCACTGCAGACACTTCGATCGACTGGTCGAGGCCCGCTCCGCGTAGGGGAAGGCGGCTTTCGCGCCGCCCTTCGCGCTGGCCTTCGGAGGCGCTGCGAGGATGGCGTCGAGCTTCTCGCGGTCTGGAATGGCTCCGCTGAAGTTCGCCATCGCGGTCTTCACCTTCGCGGGCACCTTGCCGGCCGCGCATTCGAGGTGGTGCCAGAAGTAGCTCGAGCCACCATCGGAGCTGAACGTGTTGACCGTCTCTTCTCCGAAGCGCAGCACGCCCTTGTCGATCTTCTGCTTGCAGGTGCGGCAGGTGGCGCGGTTCGACTTCGACTCTTCGATGGTGTCGGGCATGCGTGCTCCTCCAGGAAGGGGCGGCAGCGTAGGCGAAGGTCTGGTTCGAATCGATCGACGCGCGAGCGCGCTCGGCTCGTCTGCGAGCCTCGTCGCGAAGCCCGTCATGTGGATGCGTCGGGAGCTCGCGTGTCGGTGGCTCGTGAGACGACCAGCAGGGTCGGAAGTCGAGACTGATGCAGCTTCAACTTCGAGCGCTGGTGGCTGGGCGGCTGTCAGTGCTTCGTGCCGGTGACTGAGGACGCCCGATTCGAACTCGATGGCGGCGCCATATCGTCGACGCGGGCACAAAGGCGCCATCATGAACATCGCCGGCGTGAAGGAGGCCGCGGTGGTCGGCGTGCCCGACGAGGGCTCCTGCGTCTTCGAAGCACGTGGTCCACGGGGAACACCGCACCGTCGCGCAGCCCCGCTCGACGCCTGAATCGACGCCTCCATCAGGTGCGCGTGCGTCCATGCTTCCTGCATCGATGCGCCCAGCATCAACGCCGCCGTCGAGCCCGGCGTCCGTGGCAACGACGTCCCCAGCGGCTGTGACGCCGGCTGCTCCTCTCTGCGGGCTGGAGCGGCGGCCCGCAGGCGACGACGGTGGTGAATGTGCTCCCGACGAGGGCGCTCGAGATCGTGGGCGCGAATCCTCCGAGTCACGGTGTGAACACCGCCGACTTCGAGCCGAACGGTCCCGAAGGCAACGCGTGGCGGCGCGATGACGTCGTGCCGTTCCGCAGCTGGCCGGGGCTGAGGTGATCGCCCGTCACGATCACCCCGATGCGAGCGCTGCGATCATCGATGCTGGCGTGTGGTGCGATGGAGGCTGTTCCTCCTTTCGCCTGCAAGACGTCGAGTTCAACGCGTTCCGCGGAGAGGTCGACCTTCGGAGAACGGCTCACCGTCACCCGTTGGCGTTGGCGCCGCGTCGTCGCCGGAGTGCCAAACCCGATCAAGGTGCAGACGCCCATGAGGACCTTCGGTGGGCCACCCCTGGCATCCATGCGGGGTCGATACCCTCGTGATGGGGGTCGATTGGTACCTGTTCACCGAGAGCGCGGCCCTCGTCCGAGCCTCACTCACCGGGCTGAATCCACCTCGAGCGAACTTTGCACCGAGCACACCCCTCCCGTCGCGAGTGGTGTCCCACCGGTCTTCCGGCAACTCACTCGAGCGCCCTCGGCTGTTCCTGAAGGGCTCCTCTACGCGGTCGACCAGGACCTCCGTCTCCGCGTCATTGCCACGGTGAACCTGAGCGAGTCATGGGGTTGGGCGCCAGGCCCATGGGCTTCGCTCCGTACTTGAATCGACTCGGCAGCCTCCTTCTGCCGGTCAAGGGTTCAGTCCTCAGTATCGTTGCGGACGGTGAGCCTTTGACGGGCAATCTCGGTTGGACCCGGTGGGGCGGCGACCCCTGCGAACTGCGGCACCAACGCTGCCAACAGCGGAGGGTTCCCCTGACCAACGACCTCGGAATCGCTCGGGAAACGCCCAATTGACGATCTTCGCATTCACCCGCTTGACACTCTGACGAATCTCCGGGTATACGCGGCGCCCCTTCGTTGTTCGGCTCTGTGACAGCCCTCGGTTTTCCCCTGGGACGGTCGTATCCGTCAGCGTTGGTCAGATAGTCGCGAAACGGGGTTGACCGAGAATGGCAACACAGAAAATTCGCATTCGGCTGAAGGCTTACGACTCCAAGCTCTTGGACCAGAGCGCCACGGAGATCGTCGAGACGGCTCGTCGCACCGGCGCGCGAGTGTCGGGCCCGATTCCTCTTCCCACCCGCATCAACCGGTTCACGGTTCTGCGTTCGCCGCACGTGGACAAGAAGAGCCGTGAACAGTTCGAGATCCGCACGCACAAGCGGCTCCTGGACATTCTCGAGCCCACGCAGCAAACGCTCGACGCACTCATGAAGCTCGACTTGTCGGCTGGTGTCGACGTCGAGATCAAGAGCTGAGGACGCCATGGCCAAGTTCGATGTCGTCGATTTGTCGATGAAGAAGGTCTCCGAGATTGAACTCTCGGACGAGATCTTCGCTGCCTCGCCCAACAAACACCTCCTGTACGAGGCGGCGAAGATGCAGCAAATCAACCGCCGCCGCGGCACGCTGGGCGTGAAGAACAGCTCGCTCGTGTCGGGTGGTGGCAAGAAGCCCTGGAAGCAGAAGGGCACCGGCCGTGCGCGTCAGGGTTCGTCCCGCGCCTCGCACTGGGTCGGCGGCGGCAAGGCCATGGGGCCCAAGTCCCGTGACTACTCGTACCGCCCGCCCCGCACCGTGCGCCGCAACGCGATCGCCTCGGCGATCAGCCTGCGCGCTGGCGAGAAGAACCTCGTCATCGTCAACGAATTCCCCTCGGACGGGAAGACGAAGGCGACCGCCGAGAAGCTCGTCAAGGGCCTCAAGCTCGTCAACGCGCTCGTCATCGACGCGAAGGCGAACGCCGGCCTGCACCGCGCCATGCGCAACCTCGAGAAGTTCGATGTCCTCGCTCCCGAGGGCGTGAACGTCGAGTCCGTGCTCCGTCACAAGACGCTCGTCCTGACCGTCGCTGCCGCGAAGGCCATCAACGAGGCGCTCTCACGCGCTCGCGGTTCGAAGGTGGAGGCCTGACATGAAATACTTCGACGTCATCAAGGGCCCGATCATCACCGAGAAGCTCGACCTCGCGCGAGAGAAGCACCGCCAGTACTCGTTCGTCGTCGACAAGAAGGCCACCAAGCACGACATCGCCAACGCAGTGACCTCGCAGTTCAAGGTCACCGTCACGGGCGTTCGCACGCTCATCATGCGCGGCAAGATCAAGCGCGTGGGCATGTCGATGGGCCAGCGTTCGAACTTCAAGAAGGCCTTCGTCACCCTGAAAGAGGGCGACAAGATCGAGCTCTTCGAAGGAGGGGCGGCTTAAATGGGTATCAAGAAATTCAAGCCGACGTCGGCGGCTCGCCGCCACACGACGGTCGCAGACTTCGCGGAGATCACGCGTGATCGCCCCGAGAAGAGCCTCACCCAGGCGATGAAGCGCTCGGGCGGCCGCAACGGTGATGGCCACATCACCCGCCGGCACCAGGGTGGCGGCCACAAGCGTCGCTTCCGCGTCATCGACTTCGTTCGTCGCGACAAGGACGGCGTGCCGGCCAAGGTCTTCTCGATCGAGTACGACCCGAACCGCACGGCGAACATCGCGCTGCTCCACTACGCGGACGGCGAGAAGCGCTACATCCTCGCGCCCACGGGCGTGAACGTCGGCGACACCCTGCACTCGGGCGCCAACGTCGACATCCGCGCCGGCAACAACCTGCCGCTGCAGAACATCCCCGTCGGTACCGTCATCCACAACATCGAGCTCAAGCCGGGCCGCGGTGCGCAGATGATCCGCTCGGCCGGCTCCTGGGGCCAGCTGATGGCGAAGGAAGGCGACTACGCGCAGGTGCGCATGCCGTCTGGCACCGTTCGCCGCGTGCTCATCAACTGCCGCGCCGTCATCGGGCAGCTGGGCAACATCGACCACGAGATCATCCGCATCGGCAAGGCCGGCAAGAGCCGCTGGCTCGGCATTCGCCCGACTGTTCGCGGTCTCGCGATGAACCCCGTCGACCACCCGCACGGTGGTGGTGAAGGCAAGTCCGGCCAGGGGAATCCCCACCCGGTCTCGCCCTGGGGCAAGAAGACGAAGGGTCTCACCACGCGCGTGAACAAGCGCACTGACAAGTTCATCGTCACCGGGCGCCGTCAGGGCCCCCGAAGCACGTAAGGAGACTGATTCATGGCTCGCTCAACATGGAAAGGCCCCTTCATCGATCTCAGCCTTCAGAAGAAGGTCGACTCGATGAACAAGGCCCAGAAGAAGACGGTCATCAAGACCTGGTCGCGCCGGTCGACGATCATCCCCGACATGGTCGGTCACACGTTCGCGGTGCACAACGGGCGCAAGTTCATTCCCGTGTACGTCACCGAGAACATGGTCGGACACAAACTGGGCGAGTTCGCCCCTACGCGCACCTTCTCTGGCCACTCGGCTGAGAAGAAGGTCGCCCCTGCGGGCAAGAAGGGCTGATTCCCATGGAAGCGACTGCACACCTCCGCCACTTCAGGATGGCGCCGCGCAAGATCTCGGTGGTCGCGGCCATCGTTCGCGGCATGCCTGTCGAGGCAGCGATCAACACGCTCACCTGGACCAAGCGCGCTGCTGCCCTGCCGATCAAGAAGCTCATCGAGAGCGCGATGGCCAACGCCACCGACCTGTCGAAAGGCGCCGTCGACATCGACAAGCTCTACGTCAAGTCGATTCACGTCGACCAGGGCCCCACCCAGCGCCGCTACCTGCCGCGCGCCATGGGCCGGGCCACGCCGGTGCACAAGAAGTCGAGCCACCTGCATGTGGTGCTGAGCGACGTGGCCGTGAAAAAGGCGAAGAAGTAACACCAACCGGAATCCAGGAGAGATCGTGGGACAGAAAGTTCATCCAGTTGGTTTCCGCCTCGGCGTCATTCGCACGTGGGACTCGAAGTGGTTCGAGGAGCGGAACTACGCGCAGTGGCTGCACGAGGACATCAAGATCCGCGCGCACGTCAAGAAGTCGCTCAACCACGCCGGCGTGTCGCGCGTCGAGATCGAGCGCGCCGCGAACAAGGTGAAGGTCAACGTGCACACCGCGCGTCCCGGCATCGTGATCGGTAAGCGTGGCGCCGGCATCGAGACGGTGAAGAAGGAACTGCAGAAGTTCACCAAGAACGAGGTCTTCCTCAACATCGTCGAGGTCCGTAAGGCCGAGATCGACGCGCAGCTCGTGGCCGAGAACATCGCCACCCAGCTCGAGCGCCGAATCGCCTTCCGCCGCGCGATGAAGAAGGCCATTCAGACCGCCATGAAGTTCGGCGCCAAGGGCATTCGCGTCGCCTGCTCGGGCCGCCTCGGTGGCGCTGAAATGGCTCGCTACGAGTGGTACCGGGAAGGTCGCGTTCCCCTCCACACGCTCCGCGCCGACATCGACTACGGCTACGCGATCGGTCGCACCACCTACGGCACCATCGGCTGCAAGGTGTGGGTGTGTCGCGGCGAAGTGCTCCCCACCAAGGGTGGCCCGCGCGGCGAGAACAACCCGAACGCCAACCCGAACGCCAACGCGAACCGGTAAGGACACGTCATGCTTCAGCCTGCACGAACCAAGCACCGCAAGATGCAAAAGGGCCGCAACCCGGGCCTCGCCTACCGTGGGTCGACGCTCGCTTTCGGCGAGTACGGGCTCATGACGCTCCAGCCGGGGTGGCTCACCTCGCGGCAGATCGAAGCCGCGCGTATCGCCATCAGCCGCAAGATCAAGCGCGGCGGCAAGATCTGGATTCGGATCTTCCCGGACAAGCCCATCACCAAGAAGCCGGCCGAGACCCGCCAGGGTACCGGCAAGGGCGGCGTCGAGTACTACGTGGCCGTCGTGAAGCCTGGCCGCGTGCTGTACGAGATGGGCGGCATGGACGAAACCCTCGCGAAGGAAGCGTTCGCGCTGGCCGCCGCGAAGCTGCCGGTCATGACTCGCGTCGTGCACCGCAGCGAGCAGAGCCTGTAAAGGACCGATCATGACGACCGCCGCGGAACTCAAAGACCTCTCCACCGACGACCTGAAGCGCCGCGCCGACGAACTCAAGGCGACGCTGTTCCAGGACCAGCTCAAGCTGCGCACGGGCGCGCTCGACAACCCGTCGGAGCGCACCACCCACAAGCGCGACCTCGCTCGAATCCTGACCGTGCTCACCCAGAAGCAGAAGTCTGCTTCGGCGAAGAAGTAAGGACGAACCATCATGGCTGAGACCACCACCACTGAAGCGGCTGATGCTTCCCGCGGGCGTCCCAAGACCCGCATCGGCGTCGTCACGTCGAACAAGATGCAGAAGACCGTCGTCGTCACCGTTCGTCGCCGCGCGGCCCACGCGCAGTACGGCAAGATCCAGACGCTGCGCGTGAAGTACAAGGCGCACGCCGAGGACCACGACTACCCCAAGAAGATCACGGTCAATGAGGGCGACAAGGTCCTCATCGCCGAGACGCGCCCGTTCTCGAAGGACAAGCGTTGGCGCGTGGTGAAGGTCATTGAGAAGGCTGGCCAGGCCTGAAGTGCACGCCTCACCGGCGTAAAGGAAAACGACCATGCTTCAGATGACCAGTCAGTTCGAGGTGGCCGATAACTCGGGCGCCAAGAGAGTGTTCCTCATCAACATCGCCGGAGGTTCGACGCGCTTCTACGGGTCGATCGGCGACGTCGTCACGGTGTCGATTCGTGAGGCGCTGCCGGGCTCCAAGGTGAAGAAGGGCGACGTGGCGAAGGCTGTCATCGTTCGCACCGCCAAAGAGATTCGTCGCGCTGACGGCTCGTACATCAAGTTCGACGTCAACTCGGCAGTGCTGATCAACAAAGAGCTCGAGCCCATCGGGACTCGCATCTTCGGGCCCGTCGCGCGTGAGCTGCGAGCCAAGAAGTTCATGAAGATCATCTCCCTCGCGCCTGAGGTGCTCTGAGTCATGCAGAAGCTGAAAGTTGGAGACACGGTTCAAGTCACGTCGGGCGCTGAGCGCTCGGCCAGTCTCAATCGGGGCAAGATCATCTCAATCGACAAAGAGGCGCTGCGGGTTCGCGTCGAGGGCCTTCGCGTCGTCAAGCGCCACGTCAAGAAGGGCCGCGACCGCGCCAACCCTGACGGCGGTATCATCGAGAAGCCGGGCTCCATCGCGCTGTCGAACGTCGCGTTGGTGTGCCCGAAGTGCGACAAGGCCACCCGCATCGGCACGCGGACGGTCGAGGGCAAGAAGAAGCGTTTCTGCAAGAAGTGCGACGCCACCATCGAGTGAGTCGTTGAATCAACCGGCCTCTGGAGCGCGGAGAAAGACCGCGGACCTGGAGAACACGCCGCCCACGAAAAGGAAACACCACGATGGCTGACGAAAAAGAAGAGAAGAAGCCGGACGCGCCGAAGAAGGAGAAGGCCGTCAAGCGCAAGAAGGAAGACGTCAAGAAGGCCGGCTTTGCCGCGAACATCGAAGAGGGCCTGCAGGTGCAGCCTGCCCGGCTGAAGCTCCGCTACCGCAAGGAAGTGGTGCCCCAGCTGATGAAGACGCTGAACCTCAAGAACCCGATGGAAGTTCCGCGGATCAACAAGGTCGTCGTCAACATGGGCCTCGGCGAGGCGCTGGCGAACAACAAGATCCTCGAGTCGGCCGTCGACCAGCTCGGCGCGATCACAGGCCAGAAGCCCGTCGTCACCCGCTCGCGCAAGGCCATCGCAAACTTCAAGCTGCGCGAGGGCCAGGCCATCGGCGCGATGGTGACCCTGCGCGGCGATCGCATGTTCGAGTTCCTCGACCGCCTCATCAACGTCGCGCTCCCGCGCGTGCGTGACTTCAAGGGCGTCTCGCCGAAGGCCTTCGATGGCCGCGGCAACTACACCCTGGGCCTGCGCGAGCAGATCATCTTCCCTGAGATCAACTACGACCAGATCGAGAAGGTGAAGGGTCTGAACGTCAGCATCGTGACCTCGGCTGGAAACGACGAGCGTGCGCTCGCGCTGCTGAAGGCCATTGGCGTTCCGTTCCGCGCCTGATAGGGCGGGCACCCCGCGCTCAAAGAAGCGCGGTGAACGCTTCTGACGAACCACCGGGATGGTCCCGGAAGGCGCCAGAAGCTCCGTGGCTGGGGGACACCCGGCCTGCAGGGAAGAAGTGATTCATGCCGGTCAATGATCCCGTCGGTGACCTCGTCACGCGGCTTCGCAACGCGACGCTGGCGAAGCACGACAAGCTGACGCTCCCGTCGTCGAACCTCAAGGTCGAAGTGATCAAGGTCCTCAAGGAAGAGGGCTTCGTCGCGGACTTCGTCGTTCACGAGAAGAAGCCCCAGAACGAAGTCACCGTGATGCTGAAGTACGGCCCGAACCGCGAGCCGGTCATCACCGGCATCAAGCGCGTCTCGAAGCCTGGCCTGCGCCGCTACTTCCCGGTCGGCAAGCTCCCGCGCGTGCGCGGCGGCACGGGCATCTCCATTCTCTCGACTTCCCGCGGCATCATGAGCGACGGCGAAGCCCGCAAGCAGAACGTGGGCGGCGAGCTCATGTGCACGGTGTACTGAGGACACGACCATGAGCCGAATTGGAAAACTCCCCATTCCTGTCGCCGACAAGGTGAAGGTCGCCCTCGCGCCGGGCAAGGTGAACCTCGACGGCCCCAAGGGCAAGCTGTCGGTGGTCATTCACCCCGAAGTGAAGGTCGAGATGAAGGATGGCGCGATCGTCATCTCTCGTCCCTCCGACGCTGCCAAGCACCGCGCGCTGCACGGGCTCACCCGCGCCATTGTCGCGAACGCCATGAAGGGCGTCTCGACTGGCTGGGAGCGCGCGCTCGCGATTCGCGGTGTCGGTTACCGCGCCGAGGTCAAGGGCAAGCAGCTCCACCTGTCTCTCGGCTACTCGCACCCGGTGGTGTTCGACCTTCCCGAAGGCATCGTGGCTGAAGTCGCCAAGACGCCCCGCACGGAAGACCAACTCCCCACCATCGACGTGACCCTGCGCGCGGCCGATCGCCAGCTCCTGGGTGAGACCGCGGTGCGCATTCGCAACCTCCGCCCGCCCGAGCCGTACAAGGGCAAGGGTATCAAGCTGCACGACGAGACGGTGCGTCGCAAGGAAGGCAAGACGGGTACGGCGTAAGCCACTACCCCTCATCCGCCGGCGGACGTCCTGATCGCTGGCGGAAGGAAAGGAACCACACATGAGCAAGAACACGCCACGTCTCAACCGCAAAGAGCGCATTCGCAAGAAGGTCTCGGGGACCACCGAGCGCCCGCGCCTCACCGTCTACAAGTCGCTCAAGCACATCATCGCCCAGGTGATCGACGACAGCACCGGCCGCACGCTGGTCGAGGCCTCGTCGCTGTCGAAGGAGCTGAAGGGCAAGCTCAGCGAAGACGACAAGACCGCAGCGGCGAAGAAGGTCGGTACCCTGGTCGCCGAGCGCTGCAAGACTGCCAAGATCGAGAAGGTGGTCTTCGATCGTAATGGTTTCCCGTACCACGGACGCATCGCGGCGCTGGCAGATAGCGCACGCGCTGGCGGCCTGCAGTTCTGACCGAGGAACGAGGACAACCACTCATGAGCAATACTCCGATCAATCCAAACGACCTCGACCTCAATGACCGGGTCGTCAGCATCAACCGCGTCGCCAAAGTCGTGAAGGGCGGCCGCCGGTTCAGCTTCGCGGCGCTCGTCGTCGTCGGCGATGGCAACGGCCACGTCGGCGTCGGCCTGGGCAAGGCGAACGAAGTTCCCGAGGCCATCCGCAAGGGCGGCGAGAACGCGAAGAAGAACCTCTTCCGCGTCCCGCTGATGGGCAGCACCATTCCCCACGAGGCGCTCGGCCACTTCGGTGCCGGTCGCGTCTTCCTGCGGCCCGCTTCTGAAGGTACGGGCGTCATCGCAGGCGGCGCCGTTCGCGCCGTGCTCGAGGCGGCTGGTATTCGCAACATCCTCACCAAGAGCCAGGGCAGCCGCAACCCGCACAACGTGCTCAAGGCCGTCGTCGACGGGCTCAAGCAGATGCGGTCGCCCGAGCAGGTGTCTCGCCTGCGCGGCAAGGAAATCCACTTCGGCAAGAAGGCGCAGGCCTGACAATGGGAATCAAGGTCAAGCTGGTGAAGAGCCACTCGGGGGCTTCGGAGCGTCAGGTCGCGACGATCGTCGGCCTGGGGCTGAAGAAGTTCGGCTCCGAGAAGCTGCTGAAAGACACTCCGGCCATCCGGGGCATGATCGACAAGGTCCGCCACCTGGTGGCCCATGAGATCGTGAAGGACGAGCCCAAGGTGCGCGCACGCACGAAGCCCCGCGCCGTTCGCGTGCGTGATGCTGCGCGCGCTGCCGCCGCCAAATCGCAGGCGAAGTGAGGAAGACATGACCACGCTCCATACGCTCAAGGCTCCTCACCGCTCCACCCACCGCAAGAAGCGCGTCGGTCGTGGCCAGGGTTCTGGTCTCGGCAAGACGGCAGGCCGCGGTGGCAAGGGCCAGAAGGCCCGCTCCGGCAACATGCGCTTCGAAGGTTTCGAAGGCGGCCAGAGCCCGCTGCAGCGCCGCCTGCCGAAGTTCGGCTTCAACCCGCCGAACCGGCTCGACTGGGCCATCGTCAACCTGGGCGACCTGCAGCAGTTCGCAGACGGCGCGACGGTCGACGGCAAGGCGCTCGCGAAGGCCGGCCTCGTCAAGGGCCGCTTCGACGGCATCAAGGTGCTCGGCAACGGTGAGCTGAACAAGAAGCTCACCGTCAAGGCGCACAAGTTCTCGGGCACGGCGAAGGACGCCATCACCAAGCTGGGCGGCTCGGTCGAAGAGCTCCCGCTCATGGTGCACAAGCCCGAGGCGGCCGCGAAGGCCCACGCCGGCAAAGGCGTGAAGGCCGTGAAGGCCTGACCGACGTCGTGCTGACCTGTTCAAACAGGTGTTGAACCTCGCCCCTCGGACCGCCTAAAGGCCCGTGGGGCGTTTGGTTTCTGACGTACCCGAAAACCGTTTCGACCGAAGGACGGACCCGTGGCTCTGAATGCCATCACCAACATCTTCCGTGTCGCAGAGCTGAGGACCCGGCTCACCTACACGATCGCGCTCCTTGCGGTGTACCGCATGGGCATCTTCATCAACACCCCGGGCATCGACCGCACGGTGATGAACGCGTTCATGGATCGCCAGCGGAAAGAGGGCGGTCTGCTGAACCTCTTCAACCTCTTCTCGGGCGGCGCGCTCGATCAGATGTCGATCTTCGGCCTGGGCATCATGCCGTACGTCTCGGCCAGCATCATCATGCAGCTGCTCGCTGTGGTGGTGCCGACCTTCGAGCGCCTTCAGAAAGAAGGCGCCGCGGGCCGCCAGAAGATCAACCAGTACACGCGGTACGGAACGATCCTGTTGTCGATCGTGCAGGGTGTCAGCATCGCGCGCTTCATCTACTCGCTCGGCCGCAGTGGCGGGCAGAACAACCAGGCCTTCGATCAGGTCGTGGTTCCCGACAGCGTCGACCCGTTGTGGTTCACGTTCATGACGGTCGTGACGCTCACCGCTGGCACGGCGTTCATCATGTGGCTGGGCGAGCGCATCACCGAGAACGGCATCGGCAACGGCATCTCGCTCATCATCTTCGGCGGCATCGTCGCCGGCATTCCTCCTGCGGCCCAGGGCCTGTGGCAGCAGATGGACGCCGACAAGTACGGAGCCGACGCCCTCAACCCGGCCGCGGTGCTCGCGCTGCTGGTGTTGATGGTCGCCATCATCGGCGCGGTCGTCTTCATCGAACGCGGCATGCGACGAATTCCCGTGCAGTACGCCAAGCGCATGCAGGGCCGTCAGATGTTCGCAGGCCAGGCGACGTACTTCCCGCTCAAGGTGAACGCGTCGGGCGTGATCCCGCCCATCTTCGCCGGAGCCCTGCTCTCGTTCCCCGCCACCCTGTCGAACTGGGTGCCAGCGCTCGGTGACGTACAGCGTGCGCTCCAGAACAGCGCGTGGGTCTACAACGGCCTCTTCGTGCTGCTGATCATCTTCTTCGCTTTCTTCTACACCTCGCTGACCTTCCGCGCCGATGACGTCGCTGACAACATCAAGAAGCAGGGTGGCTACATTCCGGGCATTCGGCCCGGTCGCCAGACCGCAGAGTTCATCGAGCGTGTGCTTCACCGGCTCACCTTCGGCGGAGCGATCTACCTCTCGGTCATCTGCGTGATCCCCACCGTATTCGCGCAGGAGCTGAAGGTGCCGTTCGCGTTCGGCGGCACCGGCCTCTTGATCGTCGTCGGCGTCGCCCTCGACACCGTGCAGCAGATCGAGCAGCACCTCATCAGCCGCAACTACGAAGGCTTTGCTGGGCCACGTGGTCCGCGCATTCGCGGCCGTGTGCGTGTCGGCGACGCGGCCTGAACAAGTGGGGGAAACCATGGAACTCGTCTTCTTCGGGCCGCCGGGCGCCGGTAAGGGCACCCAGGCGCAGCGCATCGTCGCCGAATTCAAGATTCCGCAGATCTCGACCGGAGACATTCTTCGGGCGGCGGTCGCGAACGGCACGGCGCTCGGGAAGCAGGCCGGCCCGTTGATGGCGGCGGGCAAGCTGGTGCCAGATGAGCTCGTCATCGGCATCGTCGAGGAGCGCATCAAACAGCCCGACTGCGAGAAGGGCTTTCTCCTCGACGGCTTTCCGCGGACGATTCCTCAGGCGCAGTCGCTCGAAGTGGTCTTGCAGAAGCAGAACAAGCACATCGAGCACGTCGTCTCGCTCGAGGTCTCTGACGAGGTCATTCAGGAGCGGATGAAGGGCCGCGGCCGCGCTGATGATTCGCCCGAGACCGTGCAGAAGCGCCTCGATGAGTTCCGCAAGCTGACGGCCCCGCTCAAGGCCTACTATCAGGAGCGCGGTCTGCTCCGGACCATCAACGGCGTCGGCTCGCTCGACGAGATCTACGCCGCCATCAAGAAGTCAATCGGCCGGTAGAACCAGGCTGGAAACACGGGTTTCTCCATGCGCGGGCAGCCCCGCTTGCGTCTGGTGAGCAGAAGTGGTACGGGCCGCGCTCCTGTAGGGGTTAGCGGTTCTCCTTGAAGAGAGGTTGCGGCGTTTGGCGAAGGAAGACTCGATCGAAGTGGAAGGAACCGTGAAGGAGCCGCTCCCGAACGCCATGTTCAAGGTGCAGCTCGAGAACGGTCACGAGGTGCTTGCGCACATCTCTGGAAAAATGCGTATGCACTTCATCCGCATTCTTCCCGGCGACAAGGTGAAGGTCGAGCTGTCGCCGTACGATCTCACCCGTGGCCGAATCACGTATCGCGCGAAGTAATTCACTTCTCACGCATCACGCATCACGAGGGTTGTCATGAAGGTCCGTCCGTCAGTGAAGAAGATTTGCGACAAGTGCAAGGTGGTTCGCCGCGCCGGCGTCATTCGCATCATCTGCCCGGCCAACCCCCGTCACAAGCAGCGTCAGGGCTGAGTCGTCCTCAGCTGATCACCTCCCGTCAGGAAGAAGAACCAACATGGCTCGTATTGCAGGCGTTGACCTCCCAGTTGCGAAGCGCGTCGTCATCTCGCTCCAGTACATCTACGGCATCGGCAAGAAGTCGGCGGCCGAGATCGTGACGAAGGCTGGCATCGACATGACCACCCGGACCAAGGATCTGACCGACGAGCAGTCGCGGAAGATCCGCGAGATCATCGAGGCGGACTTCACGGTCGAAGGTGACCTGCGCCGCGAGATCACGATGAACATCAAGCGCCTGATGGACCTCGGCTGCTACCGCGGTCTGCGTCACCGTCGCGGTCTGCCGGTTCGTGGCCAGCGCACCCACACCAACGCGCGTACCCGCAAGGGCCCGAAGCGTGGCGTGCAGCGCGTCAAGCCCGCCGCTCCTGCCGCGAAGTAATTCACCCCTGGCTTCGCGGGCCGTTCACGACGCGAAGCTGATCACCTCCACGAAGCGAGAACATCATGGCTGAAGAGATTGCAGCACCGGCCGCCGCTCCGGCTGCCCCAGTGGCAGCGGAAGGCGAGAAGAAGGTCGCCAAGGCGAAGAAGGGCAAGAAGAACATCCTCAACGGGATCGTTCACATTCACTCGACCTTCAACAACACGATGATCACCATCACCGACGTCTCGGGGAACGTGATCTCATGGTCGACGGCAGGCGCGCGCGGCTTCAAGGGCTCACGCAAGTCGACGCCGTTCGCCGCGCAGGTCGCCGCTGGCGACGCCGCCGCGAAGGCGATGGAGCACGGCCTGAAGAACGTTCAGGTGCTCGTGAAGGGCCCCGGCGCGGGCCGTGAGTCGGCGCTGCGCGCAATCGCCGCAGCTGGCCTGAAGATCTCCCTGATCCGCGACGTGACGCCGATTCCGCACAATGGCTGCCGTATGGCCAAGCGCCGTCGCGTCTGACCCTTCACTCTCTCCACACCAAGGACACCCACTTCCATGGCTCGTTACACCGCCAGCGTCTGCCGCATCTGCCGACGCGAAAACCTGAAGATGTATCTGAAGGGCGACCGTTGCTACACGGACAAGTGCGCCATCGAGCGCCGCCCGTATCCTCCCGGCCAGCATGGCCAGGGTCGCGTGAAGTTCTCGAACTACGGCGTGCAGCTGCGCGAGAAGCAGAAGGTCAAGCGCATGTACGGCCTGCTCGAGAGCCAATTCCGCGGCTACTTCGCGCGTGCGGCCTCGTCGAAGGGCAAGACGGGCGAGATGCTGCTCCAGCTGCTCGAGCTGCGCCTCGACAACGTCGTCTTCCGCATGGGCTTCGCTGACACCCGCGCTGAGGCACGCCAGCTGGTTCGCCACGGTCACTTCACGGTGAACGCCAAGCGCGTGAACATGCCGGGCTTCGCCATCAAGCCGGGCTCGATCGTCGAGGTTCACGACAAGTCGAAGAAGATCCTCCGCATCCAGGAGGCCATCGAGACGGTCGACCGCCGCGGCATTCCCCAGTGGCTCGACGTCGACAAGAAGCTGCTGAAGGGCACCGTCAAGACGCCTCCGAACCGTGAGGACCTGACGATGCCGATTCAGGAGCAGCTCATCGTCGAATTGTACTCGAAGTAATCGACCACGCGTCCTGCTGCCGGGCCTCACGGCTCGGCGTGGGGCGCGTTTCATTTTCACTCCGGAGCGGCGGTCTTCGCTCCGGTGTCTCTCACCGGCCGAGCCCTCCTGCACTCCGCGGGTACGTTGGTGGCTCGATCGTCAACAGGAGCAGCACCCATGGCTGAATCAGCGCTGATCGCGAAGAACTGGCGTGACCTCATCAAGCCCCGTCGCCTCGACGTCGACGCGGAGACCCTCACGGGCACCTACGGCAAGTTCGTCGCCGAGCCCCTCGAGCGGGGCTTCGGCACGACGCTCGGCAACTCGCTTCGCCGCGTGCTGCTCTCGTCGCTCCAGGGCGCCGCGATCACCACCGTGAAGATCGAAGGCAACGGCGGCATGGTCGAGCACGAGTTCGCCTCGGTGCCCGAGGTCAGCGAAGACGTGACGGACATCGTCCTCAACCTCAAGGAAGTGCGTCTGCGGATGCACACCAACGAGCCCAAGACGATCCGCATCGAGGCCGAGGGCCCCAAGGAAGTGAAGGCGGGCGACATCATCGCCGACGACCAGGTCGAGGTGCTCAACCCCGGTCACCACGTCTGCACGCTCGCTGAAGGCGGGAAGATCCGCATCGAGATGATCACGCGCCGTGGCCGTGGCTACGTCTCGGCCCAGAACAACAAGGTCGCCGGCTCGCCGATCGGCAGCATCGCGATCGACTCGCTGTTCTCGCCGATCGTGAAGGTGAACTACCAGGTCACCAACGCGCGCGTCGGTCAGCAGACGGACTTCGACAAGCTCGCCCTCGAGGTGTGGACGGACGGTTCGGTCAGCCCCCAGGACGCGGTGGCCTACGCCTCGAAGATTCTCAAGGAGCAGCTCTCGGTCTTCGTGAACTTCGAAGAGACCGAGGAGCCCACGGCGGTCGAGTCGCCGCGTGAAGAGGCGAAGCTGAACGAGAACCTCTTCCGCTCGGTCGACGAGCTCGAGCTGTCGGTTCGTTCGGCCAACTGCCTGCAGCAGGCGAACATCCGCTCCATCGGCGACCTCGTGCAGAAGACCGAGGCCGAGATGCTCAAGACCAAGAACTTCGGCCGCAAGTCGCTGAAGGAGATCAAGGAAATCCTGGCCGAGATGGGCCTGTCGCTGGGCATGAAGCTCGAGAACTGGCCGCCGAAGACGATGCCGGCTCCCTCGACCGGTCCCCGCATGTAAATCGTCCCGCTCCCTCGAAACGGGGAGCGGCCCACAGCCTGGCGGTGGTCGCCGGGCTGCTCCACAAAACCGCGACGAGCTCTTCGTCGCGATTACCTCCTCCCGGTACCTGAGACGGCCGGTGGGGTTCGAAAGCAGGCGTCATGGAACACCGAGTCGGATACCGAAAGCTGCAGCGCACCACCGCACACCGCATCGCGATGCTGCGCAACATGGTCACCTCGCTGCTCGAGCACGAGCGCATCGAGACCACCCTCCCGAAAGCCAAGGAGGCCCGCCGGCTCGCTGAGCGGATCATCACGCTGGGCAAGAAGGGTGGTGTGCACAACGCCCGCCTGGCCGCCCGTCACGTGAAGAACCGCGACGTGCTCCAGAAGGTCTTCGGAGAGCTCAAGGATCGCTACTCCAAGCGCGCTGGTGGCTACACCCGTATTCTGAAGGGTCACTTCCGCAAGGGTGACGCTGCCGACATCGCCATCATCGAGCTCGTCGATCGCAAGGAGAAGGCCTTCGAGGCCGCTCCGACGACCGAGACCGAGACCGAGAAGAAGGCCTGAAACAACTCTCGTGACGGAAGTCGCTCGCGCCCCGTTCGGTCTCCGTGACCGGCGGGGCGTGTGCTTTGGTGCTCCCCATGTCGCTGCGCCTCGCGCTCGGAGTTGGACTGTTGGTGGGGCTCTTCATCGCCTCGTGTCGTGAGCCCTGTGACGCAGAGACGTGTGCCGGGTGCTGCGACGCCAGCGGCGAATGCCAGGTCGGCACCCAGGTCGCCGCGTGCGGTAGACGCGGTCAGGAGTGCTCGACCTGCAGCCCGGGCGGGAGCTGCACCCGACAGGTGTGTGTCGGGGGCTCCGCAGCAGATGGTGGGACAGACGACGCGGGCACGATCGCCGCAGACGGGGGCTGCTCCATCGGCCTGTGCGGCGAGCAGATCTGCAACGTCGTCTCAGGGGCCTGCGAGACGGGCGCCAGCTGCGATCTGATGACGGCGCAGCCAGCGGGTTGTGGTTCAGGCCATGTGTGCACGGCGGCAGGGTGCCGAGACGTCGCGCGGCCCCGGTGCATGAACTTCGGGCCACAGTCGGCGCCTCTCCGGTGGAACCCTGGCGTCAACTTCGGCCCGGTGATCACTGCGGCTCGAGGAGTCTCCTTTGCGGTGGACGACGGCGGGTGCCCGGTCGGCTCGGCGCGGCGGGCGGTCGTCGAGCTCGTCGCCTACGACTTCCGGTCTGGCTTCGTCGACGGTGGGTACCCGAGGCTCTTCCTCTACCGTGAAGGGCAGACCTTCGGGACCGTCACCAGCGGGGTCTCGGTCGCCGCCGCGAACCAGGGGGGAACCGCGACGCTGCTCATCTCGCAGTGCGGCCCAGAGTCGGTCACGTCGCTGACCCTCGGCTATGCGTTCGAGAACGGCAACGGCGTCTGCGTCAGCCTGCCGTGAAGTGCCGCTGACGCGCCGGCAGCGCTCCCGGCTCCGGCGTTCGTCTCGCGTCGGCTGGTCTCGAACACGAGGCGATCTGAATCGGCTGGAGGCGCCCTCGACCTTCCGGTAACTCCCGCGCGTGGCGCTCAAACACCAGCCGACGCTGCCGGACCTGCCGGTCAGACGAGTCGAGGAGATGGGGCTCAAGGAGCTCGAGCGTCTTCGGCTCGTCCTGCGTGGTGGCTCCGTCATCGAGTGGCGCCGGATGCACTTCACGACCTGGGACGAGGTCGATCGGTTCATCCGGCTCTGCCAGATCGACCCGACCCAACGGCACGACGAAGCGTGGGTCCGTCAGGTCTTGAGTGATGCGGTCGAGTACCTGCGCCGCACGTTCGACTACAAAGTGGCCGACGCGGTCGCGAACCCCAACATGATCCACGATCTGTTCCTGCTGGCGTCAGGACAGGTGGACAAGAAGTACCGGAAGATCGCCTGTGTCGTGTTGAAGGTGATGCACGTCATTCAGCACATCGAAGCGCGCGATCTGCTCTTCAAGACCGCGGTGTCGGAGGCCGGCCTCGCCGAGATGGTGACGGAGCGGGTCGTCGCGGTGATCGACGACGCGAAGGCCAAGGGGCTGCCGATCGTCGAGTTCTCGGACTCCATCAAGGCGCGCGAGTCGGTGATCACCAAGCTGATCGCCAAGAAGGACTCGACGGCGGCCGCCGTCTACGATCGCACGCGCTTTCGAATCATCGTGAAGGAGCGTGACGACGTGTTGCCGACGCTCTACTTCCTCATGCAGCGGCTGATTCCGTTCAACTTCATGGTGCCCGCGCAGACCGAGAACACGCTCCTGCGCTTCAAGGATCTGCTCGCGCAGTACCCGAACTTCCGGAAGTACGCGAAGCAGCTGCACCTCGACGTCGACTACGAGGAGCGCGAAGAGAGCAAACGCGGCAACGCCTTCTCGGGCTCGACGTACCGCATCTTGAACTTCGTCGCCGACGTGCCCATTCGCCTCGATGCGTACCTGCCGCCGCCCGAGTACGACGATCGCAGCCGGCGAGGCCGCATCACGCTGGCGACGTGCGAGTTCCAGATCGCCGACGCGAAGCAGGCCGCCGAGAACGAGAAGGGCGAGAACTCGCACGAGCGCTACAAGCAGCGGCAGCGTGACGTGGTGCTCAAGCGCCTGTCGCGTGGGCTGGTCGTGCCGAAGCGTCGCCGGTCCTCCGAGCCCTGAACGACCTCGGCGTCGACGCAAGCCGACCGACCGCGGCGGCCTGGGGACGCTGAGCAACGCGGACTCTTCGAGGCGGTCAGGTCGGTCGCGCGAAGGTGGAGTGCTCACTACTGCGCAGTCTGGACTGCCGAGACCGGACTCAGACAGGACGGCGACGAACGAAGTGCCCTCGGAACGGCGAACGGTGTCGCGAATCGCTGACAGAATGGCGAAGCGCGTCGGCCGCTCGAGGGCAGGACTGGGTGCGTTGAGCGGTGTTGTCGTGGCCCGATGCTTGCGACAGTTCGGCGGCCAGCCGCCTGCGAGGATTCTCCATGACCGTCCTCATCGTCCTCAGCGTCGTGAGCTTCGCGTGGTGGGGCGCACAGGCGCTTCTCTTCCTCCGAGCGCGCTGGAGCGTGGACCAGGTCGGGACCGTGGACCCGACGATGCCCCCGGGCGGCTGGCCGAAGCTCTCGCTCGTGATGCCGGCGAGGAACGAGGCTGCGCACCTCGAGGCGGCGCTGCGCAGCAAGTTCGAAAGCACCTACCCGAACCTCGAGCTCGTGCTGGTGAACGATCGGTCGACCGATGACACGGGCGCGATCGCCGATCGCCGATCGCCTTGCGGCGCCGGACCCGCGGCTCCACGTCGTCCACCTCACCGAGCTCCCCGTTGGCTGGCTCGGCAAGGTGCACGCTATGGCGAAGGGCCTCGAGGCCTGCACCGGAGAGTTCGTGCTCTTCAGCGACGCCGACATCGTCATCGCGCCGGGCACCTTCGAGCGCGTCATCGCCGAGGCCCAACGTCGCGCGCTCGACTTCATCACCATCTTCCCGCGCTTTCGCCTCACGGGCCTCGCGCTGCGGCTCTCGCTGGCGACGATGTTCAGGGTGCTGCTCCTGTTCACCCGGCCCTGGGCGGTGCGCGACCGACGCTCCAGCGCGTTCATGGGCGTCGGCGCCTTCAACCTCGTTCGTCGGTCCGCGTTCGCGAAGACGCGCGGGCTCGAGTGGCTGCGAATGGAGACTGGAGACGACGTCGCGCTCGGCCGGATGATGAAGGTCAGCGGCGCCGCGTGTGAGGTGTTCCTCGGCGGTGACGCCGTGCACCTCGAGTTCTACCCGAGCTACGGCGTGATGATGCGCGCAGTCGAGAAGAACGGCGCGTCGGCCCCCGCGGCCGCGCTCTTCGCGGCGTCGGGCGGGCTCGTGCTCCTCGAGCTGGGCTTCGTCGCCGGGTGGGCGCTCGGTGGTGGGTGGGCCGTCGGCGCGACGGTCGTCGCCGTGCTCGGGCCCGCGCTCACCTTCTTCGTCGGCCGGTGGCTGGGCTTTCCCACGTCGACCAGCCCGCTGGCCGCGCTCGGGGTGCTGCCGTTCGGCTTCGTGATGATTCGCTCCGCAGTGCTGGCGCTGTGGCGCGGCGGGGTGATCTGGCGCGACACGTTCTACCCGACGAAGACGGTCGCCGAGGGACGCCGCATGTTCGGGAGTCCCTCAAGGGCTCCTGTCTCGAAGCAGTGAGCCTCGGTGCGTCCCTCGCTCTGCGTTGCTCCAGTGGCAGAGCCAGGCGTCGGGCGGCGAATCGTCCCGACGATGGTCAGGCTCCAGCGACCGAGCGAGACGCTGAACCAGTCGCTTGCGCGATCGATGGACGGCGTCGAACAGGCTCGTCTGCGTCCCTGATGACCTGCTTGACCGGCCGCGAGGGTCGGCGGTCTGTTCAGGCGATTCACTGGTTGCGCCTGAACCTCCGCCGCGCGCGGAGCACGAACTCGAGGGCGAATGAAGACGTATCTCCAATCGTGGGCAGAGTTCGGCGGAGAGGGGCCACCTCCTGTGTTGTTGCGGCGCAGGCCGCGGCACGACGAAGTCGAGGGCATCGATCTCTTTCGGACGCGGCTCACCGGCGTCGCCCTCGAGCGCGTCACGCTGCCGCATCTGTTCGCGTGCCGCTCGCTGCTGAGCCGCTCGTCGTTCGTGAGCGCAGACCTGCACCAGAGCGTGATCACCTGGTGCGACGTCGAACACGTCGACTTCTCGAGCGCCGACCTTCGAGAGAGCGACCTGCGCAACAGCCAGTTCGTCGCCGCTCGCTTCGAGAACGCCCGTCTCGAACACTGCGATCTGCGGGGCTCTTCGTTCGATGGCTGCGACTTCAGCGGGGCGCGGCTCGATGGCGCGATCGTCACGAGAGAACAACTGGGTGCGCTCTCGCTGTCGGTGGTTCAGCGGCAGTCGCTGAAGGTCGACACCGCGGACGACGCACCGGGCGGCTGAGACCGCTCACGGCACGACGAGCACGATCATCGCCGTCACGTTGTGGCTCATGCGATCGGCCTGCGGGGCAGGGCGGTTGACGACATTGTTCATGTACCCAAGCTCGAACTGCCACTCGGCCACCTTCACGTTCACCCCGGCGAACGCGCGGTTCTGATCGAAGCCGGCGGCGGGCCCACGCTCGACCGAGTTCAAGGTGACGAAGAGCTCGTCGAACACCGCGAGGCCCCAGGGAGACTCGGGCCCGAAGCGGATCACCGCGCGCACCATGTGCCGCAGCCGGTACGAGGGCCCGCTGGTATCGGCGATGAAGCGCTCTTCGGTGCGGAACCGGTTCACCAGGCTCACCACCCCGAACTTCTGCTCCACCAGCAGCTGCTGCCACGGCCGCTGCTCGTCCCGGTACGACGGCGTGAACGAGGGCGTCCACCCGTAGCCGACCCAGAGCGACACCTCCGGCGTCAGCTGAAAGCCCACCGCAGGCCGAAGGAGGAGCCGATCGAAGCCGCCCGTCGACAGGCTCACCCGCGACTGCGCTTCGGCGAACCAGCGGGCCTTGCCTTCGCCGCCCCACACCGTCAGCAGCGACCAGCTCGCGAGCTCATGCTCCATCGCCTGGGCCCGAGCTGAACCCGCCGTCAAAACCGCCACGATGAGCAGCCACCGCATGGCTGCTGGTTGAGCACGACGCGCGCGACGTCTCCACGAAAGACGAAGGCCCCCGAAACCGTGAAGGTTCCGGAGGCCTCGAACAGCACCCAACTCGTCCGAAGACGAGTCGGAGGGGCTTACATGCCCATGCCGCCCATACCGCCCATGCCGCCGCCACCACCACCACCGGCAGACGGCTTGTCGTCGTCACGCGGGCGCTCGGCCACCATCGCCTCGGTGGTCAGCATCAGCGAGCTGACCGACGCGGCGTTCTGCAGGGCGCAGCGCGACACCTTGGCCGGGTCGATGACGCCAGCCGCGAGCAGGTCTTCGAACGCGCCAGTCGCCGCGTTGAAGCCGAACGCGCCCGTGCCTTCCTTGACCTTGTTGACGATCACGGAGCCCTCGAGGCCGCCGTTCGCCGAGATCTGGCGGAGAGGCTCCTCGAGCGAGCGACGGATGATGTCGACGCCGAACTTCTCTTCGGTGTTGACCGTCACGCCCTCGAGCACCTTGAGGCAGCGGATGTACGCCACGCCGCCGCCAGGGACGATGCCCTCTTCGACGGCCGCGCGGGTCGCGTTGAGCGCATCTTCCACGCGAGCCTTCTTCTCCTTCATCTCGGTCTCCGTGGCCGCGCCGACGTTGATCACCGCCACGCCGCCCACGAGCTTCGCGAGACGCTCCTGGAGCTTCTCCTTGTCGTAGTCGCTGGTGGTGTCTTCGACCTGCGCGCGGATCTGCTTCACGCGGGCCTCGATGTCCTTCTGCTGGCCAGCACCGTCGATGATCGTGGTGTTGTCCTTGTCGACCTTCACGCGCTTGGCCTTGCCGAGATCGTTCAGGGTGACGTTCTCGAGCTTCAGGCCGAGGTCTTCGGCGATCAGCTTGCCGCCCGTGAGGATGGCGATGTCTTCGAGCATGGCCTTACGGCGATCGCCGAAGCCAGGCGCCTTGACCGCGCACACGTTGAGCACGCCGCGGATCTTGTTCACGACGAGCGTGGCGAGCGCCTCACCCTCGATGTCCTCAGCAACGATGATGAGCGGCTTGCCAGCGCGAGCGACCTGCTCGAGCAGGGGCAGCAGGTCCTTCATCGACGAGACCTTCTTCTCGTAGATGAGGATGAAGGGGTCGGCGTGCTCGACCTCCATGCGATCGGGGTTGGTCACGAAGTACGGCGAGAGGTAGCCGCGGTCGAACTGCATACCCTCGACCACGTCGAGCTCGGTCTCGAGGCCCTTCGCCTCTTCGACCGTGATCACGCCTTCCTTGCCGACCTTGTCCATCGCCTCGGCGATGATGTTGCCGATGGTCGTGTCGCCGTTGGCCGAGATGGTGCCGACCTGAGCGATGTCCTTCTTGCCCTGGGTGGGCTTCGAGAGCTTCTTGAGCTCGCCGACGATCGCGATGACGGCCTTGTCGATGCCGCGCTTGATCTCCATCGGGTTGTGGCCGGCCGCGACGAGCTTGGCGCCTTCGCGGAAGATGGCCTGCGCGAGCACCGTCGCGGTGGTGGTGCCGTCGCCGGCGATGTCAGAGGTCTTCGACGCGACCTCCTTCACCATCTGCGCGCCCATGTTCTCGAACTTGTTCTCGAGCTCGATCTCCTTGGCGACGGTGACGCCGTCTTTGGTGATCGTCGGAGAACCGAACGACTTCTCGATGACGACGTTGCGGCCCTTGGGCCCCAGCGTGACCTTCACCGCGTCGGCGAGGGTGTTGACGCCGCGCAAGATCGCGTCGCGGGCCTTGGTGTCGAAGATGATGTCTTTGGCTGCCATGGTGATGTTCCTTTGAAAGGGTGGAAGGGGAGAGCGTTACTTCTCGATCACGCCGAGGACGTCTTCCTCGCGCAGGATCAGGTGCTCATCGCCCTCGATCTTGATCTCGGTGCCCGCGTACTTGCTGAAGAGAATGGTGTCGCCGGCCTTGATGTCCATCGGGCGAACCTTGCCGTCCTCGAGGATCTTGCCATTGCCGACCGCGACCACCTTCGCCTCGAGGGGCTTCTCCTTGGCGCTGTCCGGAATGATGATGCCGCCCTTGGTCTTCGCCTCTTCCGTGAGGCGCTTGACGATGAGGCGGTCGTGCAGGGGACGAATCTTCATGGGGTCTCTCCTTGGGGGTTGACGGTGCTGCCGTTGAGAATTGGCACTCACGAGAGGCGAGTGCCAAGGCTTGAGGTGCCCCGGATATAACCACCATCCTCGTGCGGTCAAGGCGCAACCTGGCGCTCGGGCCTATCGAGTGCCAACGTTGACCTGAGCTCCGATTGGCGGTCGCTCGCTCGGAGTGCCAGCGCAACCGACTGAAATTCCAGTGCTCTTTTTGAAGTCACGGCCCTGTGTCGATACGATCGACATGGAGGGGCGGGCACTTCGCCTCTTCGATGGGTAGCAGTCGACCCATCGCGTGATGAAGGAGTCGACGATGTCGCAACTGGTGCTGTCGGGGTCGCTCAAAGAGTTCTTCAAGCTGCTGGTGGAAGAGGTCATCCAGCGGCAGCGGGTCAGCCTGGCGGAGGTGACCGAGTTCTACGTGGTGAACCTGCTGAGCGAGTTCGCCGCCGCCGAGAAGCTCTTCACCCAGGACCTCGAGGGCAAGAAGGACTCGGAGCCGCTGGCGATCATGTACACCCGCGCGCTGCAGCAGGAGCGGGATCAGCGCATTCGCACCCTGCGTCAGCTCGGCGATCAGTCGCTCTACACCGCAGGCTTCTTCCAGCAGTCGCTGCAGGACCGCGTGGTGGGCGCCGACTACTACATGCAGATGGGCCGCAAGGCGTACGCGGCGATCGCCGACCTTGCGCCGTCGAGCAGCTTCAGCCACGTCTACATGGAGCTCGATCAGAAGTTCACGTCGCTGGTCGAGGTGCTCCAGGAGATCGCCGCGCGCGGCCAGGTCGCTTCGGGGCCGCAGGGCCAGATGCGTGTGTTCGAGACGTGGGCGAAGACGGGCGATGCGCGGCTCGAGGCCGTGCTGATGGACGCGGGGCTGTTGCCGAAGAAGAAGATCCTCGCGAACTGAAACTGAAATCCCATGCTCGACGCGCTGCAGGCCCAGCTCGAGACGCTCTACGGCATTCGCTGCGAATACCGGGCGCGCGACTTCCTCGTCGACGCCGAGGCCGCGAAGGAGCTCGGCGGCACCGGCCGTTCTCGTGAAGAGCTGCTGGTGGCGCACGACGGCGAGACGCTCGATCTCGCGCTCTACCTCGAGCCCGCGATGCTGGAGCGCGTCTCTCGCCTCGAGACCCAGCCCGACGCGTTGCTCGATCAGGAGCTCGGCGGCTTCTGTGAGGTGACCGAGGGCGTCTCTCATTTCCTCTACGTCGCGCAGACGGCCAACCTCGAGCGGCGGGTGTCGATGCTCGAGCTCGAAGCGCAGGCCGAGGTCGACAAGTTCGCGGTGTGTACGTTGCTCCGTTGGGGCGAGCACGCGGCGGCGTGGGCGTCGCGGTTGATGGGCACCTTGTTCGAGCGCGTGCGGTACGCCGAGCGGCTGACCGGGCCAGAGAGGTGGCGGTACACCGAGGCCAACCGGCTCGCGCGTCGGTACTGCGCGCGGCTGCTGCCTGCGATTCGGGAGCGCCGGCTCGACACGTTGCTGTCGGAGCTCCGGCACAGCTACCGGCTCGGCGCGGAAGCCAAGCTCGCCTATTTCGCGCGCTGACCCAACGCAGCAGACGGCGCTCGCCGCGCTCTGGTGTACAACCGCGACGTGACTTCGACGCGGGAGTTCTCAGCCGGAGGCATCGTCATTCGGGACGTCGCAGGGGTCCTCGAGGTCGCCGTGATTCGGCCGGCGGGCAAGTCGGTCACCGCGCTCCCCAAGGGCCACATCGACCCGGGCGAGAACGCCGAGCAGGCCGCCACGCGCGAAGTGCAGGAAGAGACCGGGCTCGTCGCGACGCTCGAGCAGAAGCTCGGTGACGTGAAGTACGTCTACCGCTGGCGGGGCAACACCATCTTCAAAGAGGTCGCGTTCTTCTTGTTCCGCTACCAGTCCGGCGAGATCGACGTGCTGACCGAGCAGATGCGCAAAGAGGTCGATCGTGCGTTCTGGCTCCCGCTCGATGAGGCGCTCGCGAGGCTCACGTACCCGGGCGAGCGTGAGATGGCAGGCAAAGCGAAGGGCCTGTTGATTCCGAAGGCGCCGTGAAATGAGCGGCATCGACCTCCGTCCGGCCACCCCATGATGCTCTCGTTCGTCTGTCTCCTGATGTCGCAGGCTCCGTCGGCGCCACCGGTGGTGTCAGCAGGCGATCCGGCCACGACCCTGGTGAATTCGAGCGAGGCCATGAAGCCGCCCGCCGACGAGCCGGCCGAGGTGAAGGCCTTCGCGCAGTTCGTCGATCGTCACCTGCTCACGCTCGACCCGGACATGAGTCAGGGCGCGCTGCGCCTTCGCCAGCGGGAGCACACCTTCAGCCTCAAGGACGACGACTTTCCCGACGCGTTCAAGCTGGTCCCCGAGGCGTATGGGCTCGCGCAGAAGGCGCAGGAGAACTTCCGGACCTCGTCGACGCTTCAGATCGTCGGGCTGGCGGCGCTGGGGGGAGGGACGGCCCTGGTCCTCCTGGCTCCGTTGCTCGCGTCGGGAGCGTTCCTGCCGTTGTTGATCGCCGGGCTCGTGCTCGACCTGGTGGCGATGACCCTCGTCTTGGTGGCGTTGCCGTTCTCGATCTCGGCCAGCACCCAGTTCACGAGCGCCGTCGCGACGTACAACCGGGGCCTGCTCGACCTGCGGCCGATGCCCGACGCACCGGGCCGGGTGAACGCCGGCGGGCTGACGATTCCGCTGCCCTGAAACGCCAGACGCCCCCACCGGGTGTCCGGAGGAGGCGTCGGCTCAGCGGCAACGCTGACTGACCGCGACTTAGCTGCGCGCGCCGGGGGCGTCGTAGCGGCCCATGAGCGCCTGGCGGACATCGCGGTCGAACCGAACGCGGCCGGTGGCGACTTCACGGAGCGAGAGCACGCACGACTTGTTCTTCGACGTCTCGACCATCGGGCGGGCGCCGGCCATCAGCTGACGAGCGCGCTTGGCCGCGAGGAGAACGAGGGCGAAGCGGTTGTCGACGTAGGGGAGGGCATCTTCGACGGTGACGCGAGCCATGGAGCTGCTCCTGACAAGGGTGAAACGGAGTGGGGTGCTTAGGCGGCGCTGCCCACCACGTCAAGGCGCCTGACAGGTGCCGGCGTCAGGGGCTCCCAGGCCGTTCGCGCAGCGCGCGGTGAGCTCGTCGCCTGCACGAGCGCGACTGCTGGGCGACATCAGCAACGTGCGGGCGGGTTCGGCTGAGCAGCGCCTGGGCCGCGCGGGTCATTCTTGAGCAGCTTCGCCATCGCCTCGGTGTCGCCGCGAGAGGCAGCGTCGGCGAGCGAGACGGCAGTCGACGGCGTGAGGGCAGGGTGCGCCATGGATGTTCCGTAAAGGCCGGAAATATCGACGCGCCGCGCACTCCAGGACCGTGGAGGGAAAAGGTGCACACCGACCGGGATTCGCGGGTCTACGCGCCCGACAGGGGTGGTTCATGGTTCGACGATTTGCAGCGCTGGTGACGGTTCTCTCGCTCCCCGTGTTCGCGGCGGCGCCCTCGGTGACGACGAACTCGGCCAATAGCATTACGGCCAGCTCGGCCCAGCTCAACGGAACGGCGAACGCTGGAGGCGAGGCGACGACGGGTTGGTTCCGCCACAGCACCACGAGTCCTGGCACCTGCGACGACGTCTTCGGCACGCGCGTTCCCGGCACGCTCGGCACTGCGGTCGGCTCCGGCACGACGAACGTTCCGTACTCGGTGTCGACGACGGGCCTGCTGCCCGGCACGACGTACTTCTTCTGCGCGATCGTGCAGAACGCGTCGGGCACGGCGTTCGGCAACATCCTCACGTTCACCACGCCTGCGCTGTCGCCGACGGTGTTCTCTCAGGCAGCGACGCTGGTGACGAGCAGCTCGGCGCAGCTCAACGGCTCGGCGACGCCGAACGGCGCCACGACGACGGGGTACTTCCGGTACTCCACGTCGAGCCCGGGGAGCAGCTGCAGCATTTCCTACGGCACGCGCATTCCGGTCACCGGAGGCTCGGCGCTCGGCGCGGGCAACTCGTCGCAGAACTTCACCGAGACCGTCACCGGCCTGCTGCCCGGCACCACGTATTTCTTCTGCGCGTTCGCCAACAACTCACAGGGCACCGGCATCGGCGTGCCGCTCTCGTTGACGACGCTGGTGGCTGCGCCCACGACAGTCACGAGCTCAGCCTCCAGCATCACCAGCACCAGCGCGACGCTGTCGGGGACGATCAACCCGAACGGCGCGCCCACCACCGGCTCGTTCCGCATCTCGACCAGCAATCCGGGCACCTGCAACGACGCCTTCGGAACACGCGTGCCGCTCACTGGCGGCTCGAACATGGGCTCTGCGACGTTCGCGAGCGCGTACGCGCAAAGCGCGACGGGGCTCACGCCTGGCACGACGTATTTCTTCTGCGCCATCGGCCAGAACTCCGAGGGCACGACGTTCGGAGCGGTGCAGAGCTTTGCGACGCCGGCGGTGCCCGTGGTGACGAGCGAGCCCGAGACGTTTCTGACCTCGACCACCGTGACGCTGAACGGCACCGCGAACCCCAACGGCAGCTCCACCTCTGGCTTCTTCCGGTACAGCGCGACGAACCCCGGGGTCTGCAACGACACGTTCGGCACGCGCGCGCCGATCTCCAGCAGCCTGGCCCTCGGCGCAGGGCTCGTCGCCGTGGCGTACTCGCAGACGGTCAGTGGCCTGCTGCCCGGCACGACGTATTACTTCTGCGCGATCGCGGCGAACGGGGTCGGTACGAGCTTCGGCGGCATTCGCAGCTTCACCACGCCGCCAGCGATTCCCTCGGTGTCGACGAACTCCGCCACGCTGGTGACGGGCACGACCTTGACGCTCAACGGAACCGCGGTGCCTCGCGGCGCCGTCGCGACCGGCTACTTCCGCTACGCGACGACCAACCCCGGCACCTGCAACGACACGTTCGGAACACGCGCGCCGGCGAGCGGAGGCACCAACCTCGGCTCAGACAACACCTCGCAGACCTTCCTCGAGCCCATCACCGGCCTCACGCGCGGCACGACGTACTTCTTCTGTGCGATCGCTTCGAACTCGGCGGGCACGGGCTTCGGCTCGCCCGTGAGCGTCACGACGCCCAACATCCCCACCGTCACCACGTCGGCGGTCTCAGGTCTCGGCGGAACGTTCGCGACCTTCAACGGCGTGGTGAACCCCAACCTCGCCACGGCCCTCGCGTACTTCCGCTTCTCGTCGACCGACCCGGGCACGTGCAATGACACGTTCGGTACGCGGGCTCCGGTGTCGAGCGGAACGTCGATCAGCTTCAACCAGTCGTTCGCGCTGTCGGTGAGCGGGCTGACCCCGTCGACGACGTACTTCTTCTGCGCCATCGCGACGAACGCAGAAGGCACGGGCTTCGGCGCCGTCGTCACCTTCACCACGCCCAACGCGCCGACGATGGTGACCAACCCGCCGACGTCGTTGCTCGCGACGAGCGTGACGTTGAACGGCACTGGCACGCCCAACAACTCGAGCACCACGGGCTGGTTCCGCTACGCCTCGAGCGACCCCGGCATGTGCAGCGACAGCTTCGGCTTCCGCGCGCCGTTCTCGGGCGGCACCTTCCTCGGCTCCGGACTCGTCGCGCAGGGCTACTCACAGAGCATCAGCCTCACGCCGGGCACGCAGTATTGGTACTGCGCGGTCGGCAGCAACGGCGTCGGCACCAGCTTTGGCTCGGTGCAAACGTTCACTGCGCCAGCGACCGCGCCGATCGTCTCGACGAGCTCCGCGACGCTGATCACCGGCACGACGGCGACGTTGAACGGCTCGGCAACGCCTCGTGGAGCGGCCAGCACTGGCTACTTCCGCTACTCGACGACGAGCCCCGGCACCTGCAACGACAGCTTCGGCACCCGCGCTCCAGCGACGGGCGGCACGGCGCTCGGCAGCGGCAATTCCTCGATCGCCTACGGCGAGGCGCTGACGGGCCTGCTGCCGGGAACGACGTATTACTTCTGCGCCATCGCCCAGAACGCGGTGGGCACTGGCTTGGGGAACGTGTTGAGCTTCGCGACGCCGAACGTGCCGATCGTCTTCACGAGCGCCGCGAACAGCATCACTGGCACCTCGGCCTTCCTGAACGGCTCGGCGAACCCGCAGGGCGCCTCGGCCATCGGCTACTTCCGGTACGGCGTGACGGACCCCGGTACGTGCAACGACAGCTACGGCACGCGCGCGCCCGTGTCGTCGGGCACCAGCCTGGGCAGCGGCTTCTCGAACACGCCGTTCAGCGTCAGCCTCACCAGCCTCTCGCCGGGCACCACGTATTACGTCTGCGCGCTCGCCTCGAACTCGGTCGGCGTCGGTGTCGGGTTGCCGGTGACGTTCGCGACGCCTGCTGCGCCGACGGTGACGACATTGCCCGCGACGAGCGTCTCCGCCACTGCAGGCACGTTGAACGCGACGGGCATTCCGAACGGCAGCTCGGCGACAGGGTGGTTCCGCTACGCGACGACCGACCCCGGCAGCTGTAACGACGTCTTCGGCACGCGGGCGCCGCTGTCGGGAGGCAACGCGCTCGGCTCCGGCTCGTCGACCACGCCGTTCTCGGTGACGCCGATGGCGCTGCTGCCCGGCACCACGTACTACTTCTGCGCGATCGCCTCGAACGCGGTGGGCACGTCGTTCGGCGCGGTGTTGTCCTTCACGACGCCGGCGCTCCAGCCGCTCGTGACCTCGGCCTCGACGTCCTTCATCTCCGACACGTCGGCGACGCTGAACGGCAGCTCGACGCCACGGGGAGACGCCACCACCGCCTGGTTCCGCTACGCCACCTCGAACCCGGGCGCGTGCAACGACGCGTTCGGCACGCGCACGCCCAGCAGCGGAGGCACCAGCGTCGGCTCGGGCAACACCGCGCAGACCTTCACCCAGCTGCTGACCGGGCTCGCGCCCAGCACGACGTATTACTGGTGCGCCATCGCGCAGAACGCCATCGGCACCACCTTCGGCAGCATCGTCACCTTCACGACGGTCGCGTTGCCGACGACGATCACCCAGGCCGCGTCGCCCGTCACCTCGACGACAGCCACGCTCAACTCCACCATCACGCCGAACGGCACCTCGACGACCGCGTGGTTCCGCTACAGCCTCACGGATCCGACGACGTGCAACGACACCTTCGGCACGCGCACGCCGCTCTCGGGTGGCACCTTCGTCGGCTCCGGCAGCACCGCGTCATCGAACGCCGCGTCGATCGCGAGCCTGCTGCCTGGCAATACGTACTATTTCTGCGCGATCGCCCAGAACACCATCGGCACGCAGCTCGGCGCGTTGCTCACCTTCACCACGCCTCCCCAGGTTCCCGGCGTCACCACCGGAGCGCCGACGATTCTCTCGGCGACGACCGGCACGTTCAACGGCAGCGCGAACCCGAACGGCGCAGCGGCGACGGCGTGGTTCCGCTTCGCGACGTCCAACCCCGGCGTCTGCAACGACGCCTTCGGCACGCGAGTGCCTGCGACGGGCGGGACGGCGATTCCGTTCGGCAACTCCCCGGTCGTGTATTCGCAGCCGGTGACGGGCCTCTCGACGGGCACGACGTACTACGTCTGCGCGATCGCCCAGAACTCGGTGGGCATCAGCTTCGGCAGCGTGTTGACGATCACCACGCCGGGTCTGCCGACCGCGACGACAGTCTCTGCCACCGCCGTCACGAGCTCGGGCGCGCTGCTCAACGGTACTGGCAACCCCAACCGCGCCGACACGACCGGGTACTTCCGCTACTCGACGACGAACCCGACGAGCTGTGACGACGTGTTCGGCACGAGGGCTCCGGCGACGGGCGGGTCGCCGCTCGGCAACGGCACCAGCGCGGTCTCGTACTCGCAGAGCCTCACTGGCCTCGCTGCCGGCACGACGTTCTACTTCTGCGCGATCTCCGACAACGTCGTCGGGAAGAGCTACGGCGCCGTGCAGCAGTTCACCACGCTGAACGCGCCGACGATGGTGACGGGAGCCGCGACGCTGGTGACCGCGACCGGCGCCACGCTCAACGCGACCGGGAACCCGAACAACGCGAGCACGACGGGCTGGTTTCGCTACAGCACGGTGAACCCCGTCACCTGTGACAACACCTTCGGCACCCGACAGCCGTCGTCTGGCGGCTATCCACTCGGCGCAGGGAACACGGCCACCGCGTACTCCGGCGCGATTACCGGCCTGTTCGCGGGCACCACCTATTACGTCTGCGCGGTCGGCTCGAACGCAGCCGGCACGTCGTTCGGCGCGGTGGAGACGTTCGTCACGCCAGGCCCGCCGGCCGTCGTCACGTCGCCCATCGCGACGTTTGGCAGCACCACCGCGACGCTCGAGGGCACCGCGAACCCCAACGTCGGCGCCACCACCGGCTGGTTCCGCTACAGCACGAGCTTCATCTCGACGTGCAACGACTCCTTTGGCACGCGCGTCCCCGCGACGGGCGGCACCTCGCTCGGCAGTGGCACGATGCCGGCGCCGTTCTCCGAGCTCGTCTCGGGGCTGCTCCCGGCGACGACGTATTACTTCTGCGCGATCGCCTCGAACTCCGCAGGCACCCGCGTGGGCGTCGTTCGCTCCTTCACCACCACCGCGGCGCCTGCCGTCATCACCTCGGCTGCGACGCTCGTCACCGGCACCAGCGCGACGTTGAACGGCTCGGCGAACCCTCGTGGCACGGCAGGCACTGGCTGGTTCCGCTACGCCGCGACGAGCCCCGGCACCTGCAACGACACCTTCGGCACGCGCGTTTCGATGGCGGGCACTTCGCTGGGCAGCGGCAGCACGAGCGTCGCGTTCGCGGAGCCGATCACCGGCCTGGTACAGGGCACGACGTATTTCTTCTGCGCGCTCGCCTCGAACGCGATCGGCACCACGCCCGGCCCACTCCTCTCCTTCACGACGCCTGCCGCGCCGACGGTGACGACGAACGCCGCGACGTCGGTGTTGGGCTCCACGGCGACCTTCAACGGCGCCGCCAACCCGAACCGCGCGACGACGACGGGCTGGTTCCGCTACGCCACCACGAGCCCCGGCACCTGTGACGACACGTTCGGCACGCGCTTCCCCGCGAGCAGCGGCAGCAACCTGGGCGCGGGATCGATCAGCACGACGTACAGCCAGTTCGTCACCGGGCTCTCGTCGTCGACGACGTACTACTACTGCGCGATCGCGCAGAACTCCGAGGGCACCGCGTTCGGCACGGTGCAGACGTTCACCACGCTCGCGGCGCCGACCGTCACCACGCAAGTCGCCACCAACGTGACCGGCAGCTCGGCGACCTTGAACGGGCAGGGGACGCCGATCGGCTCCGCGGCGACGGGGTGGTTCCGGTACAGCACGGTGAACCCGGTCACCTGCAACGACACGTTCGGCACGCGCACGCCCTTCAGCGGAGGCACGTCGCTCGGCTCCGGGACCAGCGCCGTCCCCTTCCTCGCGAACGTGGTCGGGCTCGCCCCAGGCACGACGTATTACTTCTGCGCCATCGCCTCGAACGCGGTCGGCACGGGCGTCGGCACGGTGCAGACGTTCAGCACGCCGGGCGCGCCGACGGTGACGACGGTCGCGCCGAGCGGAGTCTCGAGCAGCGTTGCCACGCTCAACGGCTCGGCCGATCCCAGAGGCTCTGACACCACAGGCTTCTTCCGCTTCAGCACGACGAGCCCAGGCGTCTGCAACACCACCTTCGGTATCCGCGCGCCTGGGGCGGGCGGCACCACGATTCTGGCCAGCGCGGGTGTGTCTCCGTTCTCTGCCTCGTTGTCGGGCCTCGCGCCGTCGACGACGTACTACTACTGCGCGATCGGCACGAACTCGGTCGGCACCACGCTCGGCACGCTGACGTCCTTCACGACGCCGACGGGGCCGACGGTCACCACGAGCGCGGCGACGGGCGTGACGGGCACTGGCGCGACGTTGAACGCGTCCGTGAATCCGCTGGGCAGCGCCACCACCGCCTGGTTCCGCTTCAGCGCGGTGAACCCCGGCAGCTGCAACGACACGTTTGGAACGCGCGCGCCGATCGTCGCGATCAACGTCGGGGGCGGGAACTCTCCCACGGCAGCGAGCACCACGCTCAGCGGACTCACCGGCGCCACCACCTACTACTTCTGTGTCATCGCGCAGAACGGCAACGGCACCGGCTTCGGCTCCGTGTTGACGTTCTTCACGCCGGGCGCACCGACGGTCACCTCGACTGCGGCCGCGAACGTGACGTCGGCAGCAGCGCTCGTTGGAGGAACGGTGAACCCCGGCGCCGACGCGACGACGGCGTGGGTGCGGTACTCCACGACGAGCCCCGGCACCTGCAACGACACCTTCGGTACGCGCTTCCCCGCGACGGGTGGCGCGAGCCTCGGCAGTGGCACGACGCCGCAGAGCTTCACGCAGAACCTCACCGGCCTGACTGGCGCGACGACGTACTTCTTCTGCGCCATCGCCCAGAACTCGATCGGCACGTCGTTCGGAACCGTTCTGTCCTTCACGACGCTCGCGGCGCCGGCAGTCACGACGGCGGCCGCCACTGCGGTCACCTCGGCGAGCGCGACGCTCAACGGCTCGGGCACGCCCTTCGGCGCGGCGACGACGGGGTATTTCCGCTACGCGACGACGAGTCCCACGACCTGCAACGACACGTTCGGAACCCGGGCGCCTGCGACTGGGGGCTCGGCGCTCGGCAGCGGTGGCACGGCCGTGGCCTTCACGCAGGCCCTCACCAGTCTCACGCCTGGCGCGACGTATTTCTTCTGCGCCATCGCGTCGAACTCCGTCGGCCTCAGCTTCGGCACGGTGCTCTCGTTCACCACGGGCGCGGCGCCGCCAGCGGCCACGACGCAAGCGGCGACGATGGTGACGGGCGTGAGCGCGAGGCTCAACGGCACAGGCACGGCGAACGGCTCGGCCTCGACGGGCTTCTTCCGCTACGGCACGACGAACCCCGGCACCTGCACCGACACCTTCGGTACGCGGGCTCCGGCGACGGGCGGCACCTCGGTCGGCTCCGGCTCGACGGCGACGCCGTTCAACGAAGCGATCGTGGGCCTCATGCCGGGCACCGCGTACTTCTTCTGCGCGGGAGCGACGAGCACAGCCGGCACCACCTTCGGCGCGGTGCAAACCTTCACCACGCCTCGCACGCCGACGGTGACGACGACGACGGGCCAGCCCACGACGGCCACGCAGGCCACCGTCAACGGCACCGTCACTCCGAATGGAGACGCAGCCACGGCGTACTTCCGCTTCGGCACCACGAACCCCGGCATGTGCACCGACACCTTCGGTACGCGCTTCCCGACGACGGGCGGCATCGCGGTCCCTGCGGGGGCGATGAGCCAGGCCGTCTCGCAGCAGCTGACGGGGCTGACCGGTGGCACGCGGTACTTCTTCTGCGCCGCGGCGACGAACGTCGTCGGCACCAGCTTCGGCACGGTGCAGAGCTTCACGACGCCGGGAGTCCCTGTGGTGGTGACGTCGTCGGCCTCTCAGCTCAACGGCGCGACGCCTCGCCTCAACGGCTCGGTGAACCCGACCGGAGCGCCCACCATCGCCTGGTTCCGTCTGGCCACGGTGGACCCGGGCACGTGCAACGACACCTTCGGTCGACGCGCTCCGGCGACGGGTGGCTCGACTGTTCCCGCAGGCACGATGGACACCCCGTTCTCCGAGGTCGTCACCGGCCTCGACGCGGGCGCGACGTACTTCTTCTGCGCCATCGCCGAGAACCCGCTGGGCAAGAGCTTCGGCCAGGTGCTGCAGTTCAACTCGTTCGCGCCGCCTCCGGTGGTGACGACGGGCATGGCCACCGACGTGATCGGCACCAGCGCGACCGTCAGCGGCACGGTGAACCCCAACGGCACCACGGCGACGGGCTGGTTCCGCTACGCCGACGTGATGCCCACCTCGTGTGACGATCTGTTCGGCACGCGCGTGCCGGCGATGGGCGGCATGACGCTCGGCGCGGGCACCACGGCGGCGCCGTACACGCTCGCCATCTCGGGCCTGCGGCCGAACACGAAGTACTACTTCTGCGCGGTGGCCTCGAACATGGGTGGTGCGGCGTTTGGAGCGCTGCAGGAGTTCCAGACGACGTCGGCGCCTCCCATCGCGAAGACGGTGAGCATCGAGCCGCAAGCCGATGGCACGGTGGTGTTCAAGGGCACGGTCAACCCGAACGGCTCGGCGTCGACCGCAGCCTTCCGCTACGGCGCGAGCAACCCCGGCAGCTGCACCTTCGGCTTCGGCACGCGGGTCCCGACGGTGGCCATCGATGTGCCCGCGGGCTTCACCGACGTGCCGCTCTCGCAGGTGGCGAGCGACATTCGACCCGGCACGTACTTCGGCTGTCTCTTCTCCCAGAACTTCGCGGGTGATGGGCCGGGCGAGGTCGTCACCTTCACGGTCGAGGGCGCGAAGATGGGCTGCAGCTGCTCCACCGGCCTCGAGGGCATGGGCACCAACGGAGTGCTCGCCATCGCGCTGCTGCTGTGGTCGCGCCGGAAGCGGGTGGCACGCTGAACGGCGAGGTCGCTGCGACCCCGACAGGTCACGACTGACCACACGCGGGGCCGCACTCCCTGTCGGCGCCAGTGATGGCGCGGTACCTGCACGGTTCGGTCGTGATGCCCTCGCTTCCGATGGTCTTCGTCCAGCTGGGAGAGCCTGAGGGCGAGGGCTCGGCGGCGAGGCTCGATCGGCAGGTGGTGGTCTTCGGGGGAGCCCTGATGAGCCTGGGTGGGCTCGTCTGGGGCTTTCTTGCGGTCAGCCAGAACCTCGTTGCCGCTGCTGTGATTCCATTCGGCTACGCCGTCGTCACCGCCATCAACTTCACGGTGCTCGCGGCGACACGACGGCTCGAGGGCCCGAAGATCGTGCAGGTGTTGATCAGCCTGCTGTTGCCCTTCGTGTTTCAATGGGCGCTCGGTGGGTTCGTGAAGAGCGGCGGCGTCATGTTGTGGGCGATGATCGCGCTGGTCGCGTCATTGACCTTCTCGACCGCGCGCGCGTCTCTGCTGTGGCTGCTGACGTACTGCGTCCTCACCCTGGTCAGCGGGGTGCTCGACTCCCGCCTGAGCGCGGCGGCGAGCAGCAACCCCTCGGCGGGTGTCATCACGCTCTTCTTCGTGCTCAACGTCGTGTTCATCTCGACGATCGTCTTCGGGCTGGCGATCGCGCTCACCGTCCGCCAGCGGCGCGCCATCTTCGAACTCGAAGCCGAGCAGGTGATCAGTCGAGAACTCGCTGCGCAGGTCGAGGCGTCGGTGGTGAGCCGCGAGGGCGACATCGCCGCCCTTCAGCGCACCGAAGAAGCGCTTCGCGAACTCTCGGCAGGGCTCGCGGCGCGGGTCGACGAGAAGACCGCTGAGCTCCGCGCAGCCCTCGAACGGGCCGAAGAAGCGACGTGCGCGAAGAGTCAGTTCCTGGCGACGATGAGCCACGAGATTCGCACGCCGCTCAACGGCATTCTCGCGACGACCGATCTGCTGCAGACGACGCCGCTGGATCGGCTTCAGACCGAGTCGCTGGGGGTGGTGAGGCGGAGCGGAGAGATGCTCCTCACCATTCTCAACGACGTGCTCGACTTCTCGCGCATCGAGGCAGGGAAGCTCGAGCTGGTCTCGCGCCCCTTCGAGCCACGGGCAGAGTTCGAGGCGGTGGTGGCGTTGCATCGTCCCGTCGCCGCACAGAACGGGGTCGTCATTCGCCTGAACATCCGCGAGCCATTTCCGGCGACCCTTCGTGGCGACGCCGATCGGCTGTCGCAGGTGGTCGGCAATCTGCTCGGCAACTCGGTGAAGTTCACACACAGGGGCTCCATCACGGTCGACGTGGACGCGCACGATGAAGGCGAGCTCGTTCGTGTGCGGGTGTCGATCACCGACACGGGCATCGGCATTCCCGCGGCAGATCTGCCGAGGTTGTTTCAGGCCTTCACCCAGGTCGACTCGAGCATGACGAGGCGGTACGGCGGCTCGGGTCTCGGCCTCTCGATCTGTGCGCGACTGGTCGAGAAGATGGGCGGCTCCATCACCGCGGAGAGCCAGGAAGGGGCGGGCACCACTCTGGCCTTCGACGTTCGAATGCTCCGGGGCGAGGCGTCGGTCGTCGTGCACAGGTCGGGCGGCCCGCTCCTTGCCTCTGCCGCGCGGGTGCTGCTGGTCGAAGACAATACGATCAACCAGCTGGTGGCGAAGCGGCTCCTCGAGCGGCTCTCGTGCACGGTGGAGTTGGCTGATGACGGCCTGGCAGCAGTGGAGCGTGTTCGTCTCACTCAATTCGATCTGGTGCTGATGGACCTGCAGATGCCCGGGCTCGACGGGTTCAAAGCGACGAGGGCGATCCGGGTGCTGCCGCTCGCCCGCCAGCCGCGCATCGTGGCGCTGACGGCGAACGCGTTCGAGAGCGACGTCAAGGCGTGTCGCGAAGCGGGCATGGATGACTTCCTGTCCAAGCCCCTTCGGCTCGACGGGCTCATCCGGGTGCTCGAGTCGCTCGAGTCGTTCCGTCGCGCAGGCTGACGATTCCGAGGGAACTCCACCTCTTCCGCGCGATCGTCCTGGCCGCTCAGGCACGGCGACTCTTCAGGAATCCGAGGGCGTCGATTTGCGGCCAACTGCTATGGACGAGTGATGCGTTGGTGGTTCCTCCTTTTCTGCAGTGCGGGTTGTGTCTGCGGTGGGCCCGAGGCGGTTCGGCTCAAGGGTGACGGGTTCACCGTCGAAGTCGTACCCGCGCCGTTCTCGATGAAGATCGTCGGCGTCGACGGCAAGACACGGCTCCAGACCCGCCATGGCCCTCGCGTCACGCTCGACACCTACGTCATCGAGCCGCAGCTGGTGCCCGGGTGGGACGGCTATCGCCCGAAGGAGCGGCCGTGGCGGCTGTTCGACACCGGGGTGCTCGAGAGCAGCGACGAGAAGAACGCGACGCTCACGTTCAAAGACGAGCTCGGCTCGGTGCGGCTCACCTTGCAGATCGTCGGGGCGCGCCTGAGGTGGACGCAGAGCTCCGACGACGGGAAGAACAGCAACACCTCGGGCCTCGGCTTCGTGATGCCCGACGGCGCGCACTACTTCGGCATGGGGCAGCGCACCGCGACGTTCGATCACCTCGGGCAGTCGCTCTACTCGTGGCCGGAGGAGGGCGGGCTCGGCGCTGGCGAAGACGCTGGCCCCTCCGCCACCAATCCGTACCCGAACGGTCCGTCGATGACGTACTTCCCGGTGCCTTTTTTCCACACCACGCACGGCGTCTCGGTGTGGCTCGCCAGCGACTTCCGCAACACGGTGCACTTCGGCAACCTCGCCGACGAGCCGAAGACGGTGCGCCTCGTCGCGAACGAGACCTCGATGGCGGTGACGTTCTACGTGCGCGACCTGCCGCTCCAGGCGATCGACGACTTCACGGCAGACACCGGCCGGCCGCTGGTGCCGCCCGACTGGGCGTATGGGCCGCGCCGCCGCATCAACCGGGACGCGATGGTGGACGGCGTTCCCGAGTGGCAGGCGATGCGAGATCGCCGCCTGCCGATCACCACCGTCGAAGACGCAATGCACGTGCTGCCGAACGGCGCGCAGCGGGGCCTCGAGCCCGAGCTCAAGGCGTGGACGAGCGTGTTGCACACCAACGGCTTCAAGGTGTTCGCGTACAACAACCCGTACGTCTCACGGTCCTCCGCGCGCAGTGTCGACGACTACAACTTCGGCGCCGACGCCGGCTTCTTCGAGATGCTCCCTGACGGAGGGCCCGCGACGACGTTCTTCATCTCGGGTGGGCCGCAGACGGTGTCGGCGATCGATCTGACGAACCCCGACGCGGTGCGCTGGTTCCACTCGCTGCTCGGGCGCTCCATCGAGCTTGGCTACGACGGGTGGATGCACGACTTCGGTGAGTACGTCGCGCGCGACTCGCGGTTCTTCGATGGCAGCACCGGAGCGTCGATGCACAACCGCTACCCGGTGTTGTCGGCGAAGGCGGCGTTCGATCTGCTCAACGGCACGGATCGCATGTGCTTCGCGCGCTCCGGGTACACGGGCAGTCAGGCGTACGTGTACGACGCGTGGGGCGGAGACCCCGAGGCCAGCTTCGACGAGACGCTCGGCTTGCCCAGCTCGCTCCGGGGTGGGCTCAGCCTGTCGATGGTCGGCGTGCCCGCGTGGAGCTCCGACATCGGCGGCTTCAAGTGCCTCACCGACGCGCCGCACGACAAAGAGATGCTGGTGCGGTGGTACCAGATGAGCGTGATGAGCCCGATGATGCACGAGCAGGACGCGTGCTCGAACCCCGTCGGTGGTGCGCGCACGAAGGCTCGCCTGTGGGACGACGTCGAGACGCAGGACCTCTATCGCGAGGCGGCGGGGCTGCACACGCGGCTGGCGCCGTACTTCCGCACGCTGGCGCGGCAGTCGAACCTGAACGGAGCGCCGATCACCCGCGCGCCGGTGCTGCTATTCCCCTCGATGCCCGAGACGTGGACGCTCGACGACGCGTTCTTCGTCGGGCCGTCGTTGTACGCCGCGCCGGTGGTGCGCCGGGGCGTGCGTGATCGTCGCGTGTGGTTGCCGCCGGGGCGCTTCGTGGAGTGGACGGAGGGGACGGTGCACGAAGGCCCCGGCTTCGTGGTGGTGCCGGCGCCGCTGAGCCGGTTGCCGTTGTTCATCGTCGAGAACCAGCTGGTGCCGCTGCTCGATGCCGAGGTGCAGACGCTCGCGCCGTCGAATGTGCCCGGCGTGGTCACTGAGGCCTCACGCGCAGACGTGCTCGACGTGGTGGCAGCACTCGGGCCCGGTGGCTTCGCGTCGATGACCCTGGCCGATGGCACGTCGCTCGAGGTGCGACGTGGCTCGAAGACGAGCGCGTCGTGCCCCGCGTGCAGCGTCGAGACGTTCGGAGCGGTGAAGCGCGTTCGGCTCACAGGCGTCGTGGCATTCGACGACGTGACGGTGTCGTCGACCGGGCCGAAGACGATTCGCTGGCAGGTGCTCGAGCTGCCCTGAGCGCGTCACTCCGGAGTCGAGAAGTGCTCCTCGCTGCAGGTCGGGCAGATGCCGTGCGTGACGTGCGCGCCTTGCTCCTGCATGTACCTCGCGACCGGCACCCAGCCGCCGCGCTCGTCGCGGATCTTCTGACACCACGCGCACATCGGCAGCAACTCGCGCAAGAGCCGGTTCTCGTGCTCTGCCCGGCGCAGCTCGCGTTCGAGGAGCCACACCATCGCGCTCACAGCCGCGAGCAGGGTTGCGAAGTCGAAGAGCGCGGCCCAGTCACTCACCACGTCGACGGCCTCGAAGGTCCACCCGAAGTGATGCGCGACGACGATGGCTGCCCCGTCGACGAACGCGAGCAGTGAGGCAATCACGACGTTCGGCTTTTCCCAGAAGGCCGCTTCCTTTTGCCTTTCTGGCCTGGTGGCGATTGCCGAGCCGAGCGGCAGCAGCACGAGCCAGGGGAGCTGCTCGGGGTGCAGGCGCGCGGTGGTGATCGAGATGAAGAAGAAGAAGAGCGCGACCGAGCCGATCGCCGTCCACACGACGGCATGCACGGCCACGCCTCGGCGGAGGAGCCCGAGGCACCCCACGATCAACACGCCGAACCCCGCCGTCATCCACGTGTGGAGCGGTTGACCGGAGACGGTGCTGGCAATCGACGCGACGACGGCTTCCGCGAGTGCGATCAGCGCGCAGCCGAGGAGAAACCGCCGCTGGAGTGCCTGGTGCGGCGTCTGATCGTGGCGGCCTCCGAACCAGTTCACCAGGCGGTCGAAGGTTCGGGCGAAGGGCCGCTCGTGCAGGGCCGAAGTTCCGGTCATGACCCTCTGACTCTGGCGCAGTTCGACTGGTCATCAGCATCGGGCGAATGGACTGGCTCTAGCGGCACCGTGTGGGCTTCGGTGCGCTCGCCATGCGCATCACGAAGACGCCCGTGTACACGTCGGCGTGATCGGTGAGGTAGGTCTCGAGGTCGGTCTCGACGACAGCGCCCGCGTAGTGGTCGCCGACGATCCACTTGCCTTCGCCCGCGTACAACCCGACGTGCCAGACCCAGACGTCCTGCTCGCCCAGCTTCCCGATCGCGGCCTCCGCCGGGTTCTGATCTGGCGCCACCAGCATCACGTAGTCGCCCAGCTCGAGCTTCGTGACGTCGAGATTGGCCGACGCGATCGGCGCCAGGCCTTCGACTGGTGTTCCCAGTTCCTTCCGCGCCACTTGCTCCACGTTCAGCGTCGAGAACGACCTCCAGCTGCACCTCGTCAACGCCTGCGCCGCGAGGAACACGAGGCCCTGGCAGTCGATGCCTTCACGCCGACCGCCACTCACGAGCCGGTTCCTCCCTCCGAACTCGTACGGCGTTCCCAGGTAGCTGCGTGCGCGCTCGAGCAGCGATTTTGCCGACGTCGGCGGCAGCGCCTGCGAGGGCAGGGTGATCATCAGCAGCAGCAGCGCGAGCCGTTTCACGAACCGCAGTCTCACGCCTGCGTCGTCACTCGTGCAACGAGGCTGGTCGGCCACGTGGCCATCGAAAGCTCAACGGGGTGAGCCGCGACTGTGCGGCTCGAGGACCACGCGGGCTCGAGCGCAACCGCACTGAGCTGCGTCTCCAGCCGCTGGCTCGAATGGTGCTACCCGCACCAGCGCCATGGCGCTTGCTGCTCGTCGTCTTTCCCTGATGCTGATGTTCCTCTGGCCTGTGGGTCGTGAAGTCCTCGCTCACGAGAAGACGCTGGCGATCGCACCAGATGGCGGGTCGCTCAGCACCACCTGGCTGACGGACGAGGAGCGCAAGCAACCACCGCTGAGCGTGATTGAGCGCCTGGGCTTTCAGATGACCAGCCCCATCGCCTTCTCCGCCGGTGCGGTGGAGTTACCCGACGGCACCATCGCGGTGGGCGATCGCAGCGGTACCATTGCGGTGTTCGAACCGGCAGCGGGTCACAACTTCGCCCAGCCACTGTTTTCGCGGCAATTCAGGTCTGTTGCGAACAACGCGGTTCGAGTCGATGGCGAAGACGGTGGAGTGATTGTCGCGACCCTGGACTGTGGCGATTCGGCTGCGCGGTGTCTTCTCAGCGCCTTCGATCCGCTCGCGGGCAAGGACGCGGGAGTCACGATGAGGGCCACGATGAGAAAGGTCGATCGCGACGACTACCTAGGGCCGGAGCTTCACACATTCAAGAATCGGGGCCGTGCCGTGCTGGCGGTCGTCCGCCGAAAGGAGAAGGAGTTCGAGTTCTTTGATCCCGCTGCAGGGCTCGATGCGACTCCCTTTTTCAGGGCAGAGATGAACGACGAGATCGTCGACTTCATCTGGAGCGAGAACGAAAGAGGACTGGCTGCTTTCGCGGTCGCCGATCGAAGCGGCAGTCTCAAGGGGTTCGAGTTCCGCGGCACGTCTCGGGTGCAGCTGGTGTTCAGCGCGAAGCTGATGACGGGATCTCCTCGTGGCCTCTTCAGCCTCGTGAGTGTTCGCGGAGAACGTTCCCTGGCGTTGCTCGATTGGCCTCGCGAGTTGAAGATCTTCGACTTCAAGGCAGGGCTCGAGGCCAGTCCTCGCTTCTCGTTGAAGCTCAGGAGTGACGAAGACGTGATGCCGATCGCCGATTCGACGGCGCTCGCGGTGGTGGGGTCGGAGACTGGGAGCTTCAGGCTGTTCGATGTGATGGCGCGAGACGGCGCCGAGGCGCTCATGGCCACGACGGTGCCCGGCTTTCAGGCCGTCGTTGCGCTGAGAGACAGGCGAGGCCGTTCGTTGATTGTGATTGGCGACGTTTACGGCACCATCAGGGGCTTCGAGCGGAACGCAGGTCGCGATGCGCAGCCCGTGTTCTCGGTGACTGTGAAAGGCGATCCGGGTCAGTTCATTCTCGAGGAGATTCGCGATGTCGCCGGTCAGGCGAAGTTCATGATGAACGCGGTGGAGAACTCGAAGTCGACGGTGTCTCTCTTCGAGTTTGGTGCGGCTCAGAGCCCGAGGCCGGTGTTCTCGAAGACGCTCGATGGTCGCGCCACCGTGACTCCGTCGAGCGACCCCAACGGGAAGCCAGTGCTCCTGGTGGAAGGCGAACGTGAACTGAGCATCTTCATTCCGTCAGCGGGTCTCCATGCGAAACCCATCTTCTCCACCCGGGAACTCGAAGGCTCACCGGGCACGCGCTTCATCGAGAAAGCCAGCTCCCGGGACGGTGAGTGGTTGCTTCTTGTCGGTGACAACAGTGGGAGTTTCAAGGTGTTCGACGCCATGGGCGGGCTCGACGCCCAGCCCATCTTCTCGGCTCGGCTCAGTGGGTCCGTCAGTGGAATCTTCCCGATCAACGACGAACTGGGGACCCTGCGAGTCGTTGTGACGAACACTGGGAGATTCAATATCAGTGCGTGCGATCTCGCTGACCCGGGGGATGGCGTCTCTGATGTGTCTGTCTTCGAAATCAAGAAGACCTCGGTCGCCCGGCCACGCTTCACCGCGAGCTCGGGAACTCCGGCTGAACGCCTCGCGTCGCTTCGGACCAGCAGCGGCCGGTCGTACCTGCTCGTCGAGGGCTATCGTGGAGCACAGGTGTTCGATCCATCCGCTGGGCTCAATGCCAGACCAGTCGTCGAGGGAGTGCTCTTCGGTTCTCACGTCGCCGATGCCGGGCAGCGACGGAGGGCCGACGTCAGCGTCTACGCACCAGACGCAGGGGCGGATGCCAGGCCTCTGTTTTCAGCAAACTTCGCGGGAGAATCGGACGAAGAGCCCAACTTCAGAATCGGATCCCGCCGCGTGGTCGCGAGAGAAGATGGCTTCCTCTTCCAGTTCTTCGACGCCAAGGCCGACCCCACGATCGCCAGGCCACTCCTGACACTCCAAGAAACGAGGATGCGTCAGGTAAAGCCGCTCGTCGATGCCGCAGGACGACGCCTCCTGGTGGTCGGGGAGCATGGCCACCGCATCAGGATTCTCGACCCGGCGAGGCCTCGTGAGCGGCCAATCGCAGAAGCTCACCTGCCCGAGGGCATCGTTGCTGTCTCGGTTGCTCGAAACGGCACGATCTTCGTCACCTGTGTGAGTGGCCGGATCGTCTTCTTGCGAGGGCTGGACGAAGCGCCGGCCGTCGCCGACCAATGACCGGCTGTCTGCCAGTGAGAGCTCAAAGTCGCTCACACCTCCACGACACCGGGAATAGGGTGCGCGCCAATGCGACCCCTCATCCCCGCGCTCATTCTGCTCGTCGGCTGCACCGCGCCCGCCCCTGCCATCAAGACCGACACCGCGCCCGTCGTGTCGGCGCTCCTGCCGTTGCCGAAGCTGGTCTCACCTGGCGTGCGACTCCCCGACGGCGCCAGGCCCCTCGGCTACCAGCTCGACCTCGACATCGTCCCCGGCCAGGAGACGTTCTCAGGGCGGATCACCGCGAAGGTCGAGCTCACGAAGCCGCTCGAGGTGCTGTGGATCAACGCGACCGATCTGAAGATCGCGCCCACGACGCTCCTCACCCAGCTTGGCCCGCGCACCGCCGAGGCCGTCATCGTCGACGAGCACTTCGCCGCGCTGGTGCCGCGCTGTGAAGTCGCGTGCCTCATCGCGCAGGGCACGCAAGACATCGTGCTCGCTTACACCGGTGTGCTCTCGAAGAAAGACACCGACGGCCTCTTTCAGGTGAAGGAGGGCGATGCCTGGTACGCGTACACGAGCTTCGAGCCCATCGACGCACGCCGCGCCTTCCCGAACTTCGACGAGCCGCAGTTCAAGGTGCCCTGGGAGCTGTCGATCACCGTCTTGGCGGATCACGTCGCCCTCGCGAACACCCCGCAGGTCTCTGAAGAGAAGCTCGGCGACGCCCGAAAGCGCGTGCGCTTCGCGAAGTCGCTGCCGCTCCCGAGTTACCTGGTGGCCTTCGCCGTCGGCACCTTCGAGTTCGTCGACGCCGGCCTGCACGGCCAGAAGAAGACGCCGGTGCGCATCGTGGTGCCGAAAGGCAAGACGGCCGAAGCGAAGTGGGCCGCGGAGTCCACCGGGCCGATCCTCGAGCAGCTCGAGGCCTGGTTCGGCTCGCCGTACCCATACGAGAAGCTCGATCAGATCTCCGTCCCCGCGAACATGGGCGCGATGGAGAACCCGGGCCTCGTCACCTACGGCCACCAGATCATCCTCTCCAAACCCGAGCTCGACACGCCTGGCCGTCAGCGGGGCTTCGCAGGCACCTGCACGCACGAGCTCGCGCACCAGTGGTTCGGCGATCTCGTCACCATGGCCTGGTGGGACGATCTCTGGCTCAACGAGGCGTTCGCCACGTGGATGACACCTCGCATCCTCGAGAAGTGGCAGCCGAGCTGGGCGATGGACGTCGCGCAGGTCAACCGTCGGCACGGCGCCATCGGCAGCGACTCGCTCGTGAACTCGCGACGCATTCGGCAGCCGATCGCCTCGAACGACGACATCGCCAACGCGTTCGACGGCATCACCTACGGCAAGGGCGCCTCGGTCATCGGCATGTTCGAGGCCTACGTCGGGCGAGAGACGTTCCAGAAGGGCGTGCGCGCGTACCTCGCGAAGCACGCGTTCAAGAACGCGAAGGCTGACGACTTCCTCGCGGCGATCTCCGAAGCGGCAGGCAAAGACGTCGCGCCGCCGTTCCGCACGTTCCTGGACCAGCCCGGAGCCCCGATTCTCTCCTTCACGCTCGAGTGCCCGAAGGGCGGCGCGCCGAGCCTCTCCGTCACGCAGCGGCGTGCGCTGCCGGTCGGCTCGACGGGCGACGCGGCGAAGACGTGGCAGGTGCCGTTCTGTGTGCGCGTCTCCGTGAAGGGCAAAGAGACGCGGCTGTGCTCCATGCTCGACGCGGCGAAGGCGTCGATGCCGCTGGGCGAGGTGAAGACGTGCCCTGACTGGGTGCTCCCGAACGATGGGTACGACGGCTACTACCGCGCCAGCCTCGCGGGCCCGATCTCGCTGGTCGACGTCTACAAGAAGGCGGGCGCGAAGCTGTCGGTGCCAGAGCGTGTCGGCATGCTTGGCGACGTCTCGGCGCTGGTGCGCTCCGGTGACGCCGAGCTGGGCACGATGCTCGAGCTCGCCGAGTACGGCGCGAAGGAGAAGGACCGTCACGTCTTCGGCTACGCGCTCGGCTTCGCGTCGGCGCCCGGTGGCGATCTGTTGCCCGAGGCGCTGCGCCCGAAACACGAGGCCTTCGTCCGCGCGCTGTTCTCGAAGCGGCTCGACGGGCTGGGGTTTGCGCCGAAGCCTGGCGAAGACGAAGACACCCGGCTGCTGCGTCCTCAGCTGATCGGCACGCTGGGCTTCAACGGGAAGGACCCGAAGGTGATCGCGCAGGCGCGCAAGCTCGTCGAGGCGTGGCTGGTCGATCGCAAGGCGGTGCACCCTGACGTGCTCGACGTGGTCCTCGGCATCGCCGGCGAGAGCAGTGACGCTGCGCTCCACGCGAAGCTCCTCACCGCAGCAAAGGCCGAGAAAGATCGCGCCGATCGTGGCCGCCTGCTGGGCGCGCTCGCCGAGTCCAACGATCGGTCGATCGTCGAGCAGCAGCTCCCGCTCGTGCTCACCGAAACCTTCGAGACCCGTGAGGCGATGCGCTTCGTGTGGGGCGCCGCGAACGACTTCCGCACCCGCGAGCAGGCGCTCAAGTTCGTCCAGACCAACTGGGACGCGCTCATCGATCGGCTCCCGAAGGACAGCGGCGCAGGGCTGGTGTGGCTGGCCTCCGGCATCTGCGATGAGAAGGCCCGTGACGCCGCGAAGGCGTTCTTCGACGGACGCTCCACGAAGTACCTCGGCGGGCCGCGCAACTTCGCCATCGCCATGGAGGGCATCGACCTCTGCCTCGCGTGGAGAGCCCGTCACCGCACCTCGGCCATCGCGTTCTTCGAGAAGCGCAAGTGAGCCGGGCCGCGTGTGATCGGGCGCTGGAGCGGTTCCTCGAGCTGACGAACACCACGCTCGAGGCGCACATCAGCGATCGCGCCGTGACGCTCCATTGCCTCAGGGCGCACGCGCCGGAGTTCTTCGAAGCGCACCAGCTTGGCCCGACGCTCGACGCGGCGCTCGAGGGGCTGGCGGCGCTCCCCTCGACGTTCCCGGCCGACCTGCCGTGGGAGGTCGTCATGGCGCGCCTCGACGCGCACTACTTCCGCGCGCTGTACGGCCTCGAGAACCCGCCGCTGCCAGTCGCTGACGTGCGCGCGGCGGTCGCAGGGGTGACCGAGCAGTCGGTGCTGGCTGGCTGGCTGCTGGCCGAGCTCGCCGGAGCCCTCGGCGTCGACGTCGAGGTCCCCGACCCATCAGGCCTCACCGGCATGGAGCGCACGTACTGGCGCACCCACCAGATCCTCTTGTGGACGAGCTACCTGCGCGATCCGCTCGAGACGGAGGGCGCGGACGAAGCGCTGGACGAGCTTGCGCTTGCGCTCCCGGTTCGCCTGGCCTGGGGGGAAATCGATCCCGCCGCCGAGATCATCTTCTGTCTGCAGGCCGCGGGCAGGGCGGTGGACCCGGAGTTCCTCGAACGGCTCCTCGCCGAGCAACGGCCAGACGGGCGCTTCGTCGACAGCGACTCAGATGACGCACGTGAGCAGGCTCACTGCACCGCCGTGTGCCTCATCGCGCTCGCTCGCTTCAGTTCAGATGCACCCGAAGGGGGTGCAGGCGAGACCACACTGGCGACAGTTCGATCCGCCGAGGCCGCACGCCGAGTTTGAGGTGCCTGGCTGACAGACCCCGGCGGTGTCACAGCAGCCGCTGGTGCAGGTGATGATGCCGCAAGGAAGGGCGATGCCGCCGCCGACCGGAATCCCACCGCCGACGGGCGTGCCGCCGCCGACCGCTGAGCCACCTCCAGTCGCCGAGCCGCCGCCCGTGCCGCTGACGCAGGAGCCCGATGAGCACACGAGCCCGCCGCCACAGGTGGTGCACATCGAGCCGCCCGCTCCGCATTTCATTGCCGATGGCGTCTGCACGCACGTGGTGCCGTCGCAGCAACCGCCGCAGTTCGCGGGCGAACACATCGGCGGAATCACGCACGCGCCAGCGACGCAGGTCTGGTTGCTCGCGCACTGGGCGCACACGCCAGCGTCCGAACCACACGCGAGGTTCGAGTTGCCGGGCGTACAGGCTCCAGCATCGGTCAGGCAGCCGGGGCAGGTGAAGGTGATGCACTGGCCCATGGTGTTGCAGGCCCTGTTCTGGGCCTGGCAGTTCTGGCACGCCACGCCACCCTGGCCGCACGCCGTGAAGGTATTGCCACCGCGGCACGCGCCGTTGTCACAGCAGCCGTTGCAGTTGGCACACAACGCCGCGCCGCCTGCGCTGCCGCCGCCCGCTCCGCCTGCGCTCCCTCCAGCCGCGCCGCCGCCCGTCATCCCCGCGATGCACACGCCCGCCGCGCACGCCTGGCCGGGCATACACGCCGAGCAGGTCCGCCCATCGGCGCCACACGCGAACGCCGCCGTCCCGCTCTGGCATTCGTCGTTCTGATCGCAGCACCCCGCGCAGTTCGATCGCAGGCACCGCTTCGTGGTGGTGCCACACGAAGGAGCCACCGCGCCGACGACGCCAATCAACACCCCGACGAGGAACGCACGTCCGTTCATTCGCGCGTGGCTAGCACAGCTTCCGGGGCTGGGTGCAGTGGGGCTGTATCAGCAGGGGTGTCTCAAGCCTGCGTCAGGGAATGCAGGTTGGCCTTCGCCTTCTCGACGTCGGTCTCATGCTTGAGCACGAGGTTGAGCGTCTGGGCGACCAGGTCGGGCGACAACGAGTCGGCGTTGAGGAGCACCAGCGCCTGCGCCCAATCGAGCGTCTCGGAGATCGACGGGGCCTTCTTCAGCTCCAGCGCCCGCAGCTTGCCGACGGCGTTCACCACCGCGGTGGCCAGCTGCTCCGACACGTGCGGCAGGCGGCGGCGAACGATGGCCAGCTCGCGCTCTCTGGTGGGGTAGTCGATGGCCAGGTGCAGGCAGCGGCGCTTGAGGGCATCGGAGAGCTCGCGCGCGTTGTTCGACGTCAGCACCACCCGGGGCACGTGCTTCGCCTTGATGGTCCCCAGCTCGGGCACGGTGACGGCGTTGTCGGCCAGCACCTCGAGCAGGAACGCCTCGAACTCCGGGTCGGCCTTGTCGATCTCGTCCACCAGCAGCACGCAGGGCTGGTCAGCGGTCAGCGACTTGAGGATGGGGCGGGGGAGCAGGAAGCGCTCGGAGAAGAAGATGCTGTCGCTCGCGGCCACCTTGTCGGCGGCCTCCTTCAGCGACATCGCGCCGGCCATCAGCTCGCCGATCTTGTCCTTGAGGAGCTGGGTGTAGAGCAGCTGTTTGGCGTACTCCCACTCGTAGAGGGCCTTGGCCTCGTCGAGCCCCTCGTAACACTGCAGGCGCACCAGCTCGCGGCCCAGCGACTGCGAGAGGGCCCGGGCGAACTCGGTCTTGCCCACCCCGGCAGGCCCCTCGATCAGCACCGGCTTCTCGAGCCGATCCATCAGGAACGCGACGGTCGAGATGGACTTCGACGGCAGGTACCCCACGGCCTCGAGGCGGGCGCCGGCGTCGTCGACGGATTCAAAGGAAGACGGCATCGGCGGGCTTCTACCTCACCCCTGACACGCGTGCCGTGGCGTTCCTGCCCCAGGCTCTCAGAAAACCTCAGGCGCCCACACCGCCACCGGGAACGAAATCAGCGAATTGGGGCGAGAAAGCGCAGGGCACGGAGCCTGCAGTTGCACCTGATCCTCTGCGACGGGGTGTGACGGTCATGGTTGCTGCGGCGAAGGTGTTGAGCGTGGTGGTGATGGCGCTGGTGCCCGGCGGGTTGCTGATCGCGCTGGCGTTCGTGCTCGCCCGGCTGGTGACGCAGCAGATGCAACTCGAAGAAGGCCCCCAGCGCCGGCGCCTCGCGAGGGCCGTGGCGCACGTCCGGTGGCGTGACGTCGTGCGCGAGGCGCGGCGCTCGTTCTGACCGGCTCCGTGCAATGTGACTGTTCGTGACAGTGGCGAGCCCCCACCGCCTTGAGTATTCGGGTTCTCTGGCTGGGCAGTCTCCTCTCGACGGATTGGGCACGACATGACGACGACTTCACGGTGGTTCACGGCAGCGCTGCTGGCGGTGGCTTCGGCCTGCGGCCCGGCGGGGCCGACGTCGGCGCAGGTCTGCGACAAGAACAGCCAGGTCGATCAGTCGGCCAAGGTGGGTGACTGCACGCGCATTCCGCCCGGCAACCTCTTCGGAGACGAAGACAGGTGTCGCATCTCGGCGGAAAGGTGCTCCGTGCAGGATCGCACCCTGCTGCTCGACGTCCTCACCTGCGCCGAGAAGCTGCCGGTCTGCAGTGAGCCCTCGAAGGAGGCCTGGGTCGGCGCCCGCACGGGCTGCGTGATGCGGCTCTCGGGGATCTCGTCGGCGTGCCGAGACGCCTTCGTCGGCGTGCTGCCCGATCCGAGCGGCATCTTCGACGCGGGTGTCCCTGACGCAGGGCCTCAGCCCATCAACGACGGAGGCAACGCGCTCTCGCTGGTGGTGGTGGCCGACGAGGGCTCCTTCGCCTTCGCGTGGACGACGCTGCAGGGCGCCAACGCCGTCACGAACTGGGCGCTGATCGGCATCTCGGACGCGGGCGTTCGCGACCAGCCCATCTTCGTCACCATGCCGTCGCGCCGTGACTTCATCGTGAGCGACGCTGGCGCGAACGAATACCGGCGCTGGTTCATGATCGGCGAAGACGGCACCAGCCGCGCGGCCTTCGGCACGCCTGACGCCGGGAGCGCAAGCGGCATGGACGCAGGCTCGATGTGCATGGGCCCGCTCGACTGCAGCACCGACCGCGTCTGCGACCTCGGCCAGTGCAAGGTGCAGACGTGCCAGCCCGGTGGCCCGATCACCTGCCCCAACGCGTACCAGTGCTTCCCCAACGGCACCTGCAACCGCACCGCGTTCGACGCGGGCACGGTCTTCGATGCCGGCAGCGGCATGATGATGGCGTCAGGTGTGCCGTTGCCGTTCATTTCGAATGACTTCATCGCGCTGACGAAGCCGATCGCGCCGGCGCCGCAGGTGTACCTGGGCGGCTTCCCCGGCCGGCGGCCCGACATCGCGGCGATCGACTCCGCGCGCACCTTCGTGGCGCTCGAGCAGGAGGGGCAGCTGATCGGCCACGCGAGCTTCCGCCGCGGCCTTGATTTCCTCGACGACAGCGCCACCTCGTCGTCCATCGACACGGTCGGCAGCCGCGCGCGCGTCGCGTACAACCACGAGAGCAAGACGCTCTACGCCTGCTACATCGTGGGCCGTGGCGTGCGGGTGCGCCGCAGCCTCGACGAGGGCCGCACGTGGGGCGAGGGCGCGGTCACCATCGAGCCGCCTGCGCTCGACGACGGCGGCCTCGGCTCGGTCATCAGCGAGTGCGACATCGCGGCGTGGCGGCAGGGCGGCGCCATCATGGTGACGGTCGAAGACAACACGATGGTGACGCGCAACGTGACGCCGGGCCTCGACGTCGAAGACGCCGGCCAGCTCGCCTTCACCTCGTCGGCGCCCGACGCCGGCAACGTCTACAGCCCGCTTCGGCCGTCGATCGCGACGCTCCCCGCAGACAGTCAGGTGCACATCGTCTTCACCGCGACGCGCACGTTGTCGGGCGGCCTGAGTGATGCCGAGACCTACGGCATCTACCGTGACGGCATGGTGGGCACCTTCACACCGCCGATCGCGCTGACCTTCACCGGCGTGCCGCCGTTCGGCAACCCGCTGCCGCAGGACTACGCGACGGTGACGATCGACCCGAAGACGAAGCGCGCCATCGCCGCGTACACGACGCTGCTCCCGGGCGCCGAGGGGCTCTCGTCGATTCAGCTGTCGTTGTGGAACCCCACCTCGCGCATCTGGGCCACCGGCTCGGACCTGTCGGTCTTCACGCTCGACGTCGACAACCAGACGAAGATCCTCTTCCCGGGCCCGGAGTTCCAGGGACGGCTCGTCGACGCGTTCTCGCCGGTGTTCGCCGCGCTCCCGAACGGGAAGGTGTGGCTGTCGATGCTGGTCGGCGTGCGCCAGGGCGGCGGCGCCGGCAACGACTTCAAGTTCTGGGCGGTGCCCTTCGACTTCGAGGAGCCGACGCCTGCCGGCAACGTGCGCGGCTGGTTCAAGCGCCCGGCTCGCAAGCTCAGCGACTCCCGCGCGTGGGATCCCCGTGGCGGTGGTATTCGCCCGACGGTGACGGCGTTCTCCGCCGACTCGCAGATCAGCTTCTCGGGTGCGTTCACCGAAGGCTTCGGCACCGGTGGAGAGCTCGAGGGTGGCCGCAGCATCTACGTGACGATCCCGTAGAGCGTCGTTCTCGCCCTGCAGTCAGCATGAGCGGAGGGGCACGTCAGGGCGCCATGCCCTTTGCGTATCCCTTCGTCGGCAACCGGGCGCTGCTCGAAGACGCTCGCGCTGATGGACCGACCGGAGTGCCGTGGCTCAGCGCGGATCAGGCGCTCGCCCGAGTCGTGCCGGGGCTCCTCGAGGAGGGCGCGACCTTCGTGGTGTCGCTCGGCGGAGTGGTGTTGGTGGCGCCCCGGCGTTCGGAGCACGTCGCGTGCGCGGGAGGCCTCGAGGTGCTGGCCGCCGGCGAGCTGTTCTTCGCGAGCGTGGGCGGTCGACTGCGTCTGGTGCGCGCCACGAACCAATCGACCGGCTACTGCCCTGACCTCGACTCGTGGAGCGCGCTCGACCATGCCCTGGTGAAGGCCGACGTGGCCGCGCCCTCTGGGTTCGATCCGGAGTTCCTGTTCCGTCGCTGCGACGCCTGCGGCGAGCTGTCGGTGGTGAAGGAGCGCTGGTTCGTCTGCCCGTTCTGCGACGCGGAGCTGCCGCGTGCCTGGAACGTCAGCGCGAGGCGCCCGGTCGACGTCGCCTGACTCCCTCGGTCGGTCGCGCTACCCACGGTGCGCGCGTGGCCCTGGTTCGGGCTTCCGGCGCACAGCCCAACAGGAGGCGCTGGAGCGCTCGCTGCCGCACGCCGATGGCTCGCGACCCCAGGGTGCCTCGTGCCCGCCACCGTCGCGTCGTGGTCTGCCCAGCCCGTGAGGGCGGTCCTCCGGCGGGTGGGCTCCGCTCGTCGAGGTCGAGCGGAGCGCTCGACGGGCCACCCACCTTCGTGTGTCGAGAGCTCGCTGAGCGTGTGTCAATCCGCCGATCGACGTCTGTCGAGGATCGGTCGACCGTGTGTCGAGGTCCGCAGCGCGTGTGTCGAGCGACCGACGAGCGCTTGTCGAGGTGTCAGCGACCGCATGTCGAGGCAGACACGACCGCTGGTCGTTCGGCCCCGCGCGCCTGTCGAGGGTGACGTGCCTACCTGCGCCTGGACGCAGCGCGCACACTGGGCGGGAGCGGCAGCGCTCCGACCGTCGAGCCCCCACGGCGCGCCGCCTTCACCTGGTCGCAGAGGAACGCGAGCTCGCGCAGCACCCGGCCCTCGAGGGCGTTCGTCCTGGTGGAGTCGTTCGTTCCGACGCCGCGCCAGGTGGTGGGCACCAGCTCGGCGAGCTCGTTCGCCAGCGCGTCGAGCGAGTCGAGGAACCCGGGTGTCAGGGCACAGTCGTCGGCGAGGAGCGCCGTGTCGTCGTCCTCCCGCAGTCGCCGCCCCTCGTCGGCCAGCCCGGTCAGCACCTGGACCCACTGCCACGGCGTGGGCGTGTCGATCCGCTGCTTCGAGAGGGCGGCGAGCGCAGCCCGGTTGCCCTGCAACACCGCCTTCAGTCGGTTGGTCGCCTGCGTGCGGAGCTTCTTCGCGCGCGCCGCCAGCGCCCTCGTGTTGCCGCGCGCGACCTTCAGGTCCTCGAGCCCATCGTCGGCGACCTCGCGCTGGAGCTCGACGACGAGCTCGCACAACCACCTCAGCCGCACGAGCGGGTACCCCGGCACCTCGTGCTTCGTCAGCAGGGAGCGCGCGAGGCCGATGCTGCGCTCCGCGTCACGCAGCACGTCCTTCGACCACGTGCGATCGCCCCACGCCCGGCACTGCAGCTCGGTGAACTGGGCGCGGTAGAGCGCACGCCGTCGCTCCTCGAGGGGCGGCAGGGTCGGCAACAGCTTCTCCGCCAGCCGCTTGCCGGGTGCCTTCGGCGCCGCTGGCGTTCGACGGGTCGCCACCTTTCCGTCACCCGCCGGGGTTGATGCCCGTGACGATCGTCGTGAGATCGAGCCCGCCCGTGTACCCGTAGCTCACGAAGCTGTCGAAGCCGTAGACCGTCACGCCTGCGCCGGGGAGCGTCATCTGGCCAGGAATGGGAATGACGAGGATCGTGTGGGTCCCGACCGGTACCGGCACGTTCGCGACCCTGAATGACGTCGAGCCGACGGCCGCGAAGCTCGTCATCGGCACCGCAGTGCCATTCACGCGGACTTCCTGGACGCGGCTCGCGTCGATGACGAGGCCAAGGTAGTTGTCCCGCGTCCCCGGCGCCGTCAGCACCGTGTACTGGCTGCGCCACTGCTCGATCGGCGGCAGCAGCACGAGCGAGGGGTCGCCTTGCGCCGGCGCGCTCTGGCCCGTGCCCACGGTGGCGCTCTGGCTCGAGAAGAGCTGTGCCGCCGAGATGGGCTGATCAGCCGTGATCGTGAAGCTCGTCTTCGAGCGGAACTCGACGAAGGCACCGCCCGCCAGCCGGCAGTTGTTCGCCGCGAGCGAGGTGCCCGGCAGACACCGGTTGGGAAGCAGCACGTCTGCCGCCAACGGCGGGGGCGTGAGGGTGAGGAGCGTTCCGTTCGGGCAGGCGCTGGCCGGACAACCCGCGACGATCTTGTAGAAGTCGGGCCCCGCGCTGGCCGCCGAGGCGAACGCGTTGCTCACCAGGCGGAGAGGCGCGGTCCGGTTCGCGACGAAGTTGCGGCCCCACGTCACGAAGGGAAACAGCTGCTCCTCGACGTGATCGCACGCGACGTCGGTGACGCTGCGGTTGGTGCAGGCCGACCCGCCGAACATCGCGATGGGCTTGTCCGAGGTGACGATGGAGCCGGTGAGATCGTTGTCCACCCGGCACGTCAGCGGGCAGCAGGGCACGATCAAGCCGCACAGACCGCCCACCGAGCAGGAGCCCCGGCGCAGGAGGAAGGGGTTGGGAACGCACTCGACGTTCGCCGCCGCGCCGCTGTTCACCGGAACGTCGCTGGCGAGCTGGAGGACGTCGTAGGCGTTGATGGTGAACGCGCGCGTCTCGCCCCTGTCGACCGCCGTCACGCCGCTGCCAGGGCGCGTGCGTGCGTTGCTGCGCAGGGTCACCACGGTGTTGTCCTGGGTGCCGACGATGGTGATCATTCCGTTGAAGGCGATGGTGGCCGCGCTGCCTGGCGAGTCGGTCGCGCGGTCGATGGTGTGCTCGGGCGTCAGGGCCACGTAGCTGGTGCCGAGGATGTGCGCGGGCAACAGGAGTGAGGCGTCGTTGCTGTACGCGAAGTGGCGGCAGACGCTGTTGATGCACGACGGGTTGGCCGTCTCGGGTACGGCGAAGGTGCATGAGTTCGCGCTCGCGCACGAGCCCGTGTCGCGGAAGGCCGCGAGCGGGTTGAACTGGTACACGGTGATCGGCCGTGTGCTGGTGAGGCGGTAGCCATAGCGTCGCAAGCCGCTCTGCGAGGCCGAGTCGAAGCCGTTCGCCATGACGGGGTGATCGCCGACCGATTGCCAGGGCACGCGGATCACCGCGAGGCCGCGCGACATCGGATCGAGGCGGCCGGGCACCGTGACGCTCTTCACCACCTGCGTGACGCCCCCGAAGAAGCGCGTCACCGCGACGGTCGCCGTCAGGGTGGAACGGTTGGTGACCACGAAGGCGAACTCCGAGTCGTTGTTCTGCGCCCCTTGTCCCGTGAGCACGTTGCCCTTGAAGACGGCGGCCACCACCGGGTTGTCCAGCACCGCCGTCCAGTATTCGCAGCCGAAGTAGCTCTTCTCGCGCACGGCCTCGCCACACTCGTCGACGCACGCGCCGTTCTGGCACTCCGCAGTGGGGCCCAGGCCCGGCACCGTCGTGCAGGTGATGTTGTCGTACGAGCCGGTCGCGTTGCAGCTCTGGAGCGTCGCGGACCCCATGCACTGGCTCGAGCCCGGAATGCACGCAGGCGTGACGCAGGCCGACTGCGCCGCCGTGCCCATGCACCGCTGGGTGATGCAGGTGCCGTCGAAGTTGTCGCCGACGTTCACCCACGTCGTCGAGAGGTTGAGCTGCGTGCGGCGCTGGCACTCCTGCACGGCCTTGCCGTCGGGCGAGCAGCGGCGCTCACCGGCGGTGCACTCCCGGCACTCCCCCATGGTGCACGTCGCCATGCCCGCGCACATCACCGTGCGGTAGCCCGAGCCGTCGCCCTGGCAGACCTCGAGGGTGGTCGGCGTCGCGCTGCACTTCGTGGAGTTCGGCCGGCAGTCGAGGCAGCGCTCGTTGGAGCAGAAGCCGTCGGGCATCGGGCACGTCGTCTCGGTGGTGAAGCGCCCATCGGCGCCGCACAGCTCGACGGCTCCACCGTTGACGGAGCAGCGGCGCGCGCCCTCGGTGCAGGGGACGAAGACCGACGCGTCGGGCTCGGGCGGCTTGGGCTCGCAGGTGCCCGACAGCAGGTTGCAGCGCTGGTCGGCGGCGCAGTCGCCATCACGCCGGCACACGAAGCGGCACTGGCCGTTGACGAGGCGCTCGGTGGCCTCACACACCGGGCCGGCGTCGACCTCAGGAGGCCTGACGCGCGTCTTGTCGCACCCGGCCGCGGCCAGGAGAAGGAGCAGAGGGGAGAGAGCTCGGCGCATGGAGGTGAGCCTCTAGCCCACCTGCCCCGCGGAGGGCTACTCGCCCAGCTTGTCGATGATGCTGGTGAAGTCGGCGTCCTCGTCCTTCACGGCGGGAGGCAGCTGCCCCACCACGGTGCGGTCGTCGGACTGGCCGGCTCGTTTGGGGGCCGCAGCGGTGATGGCGGGGCGCGCGGGCAGGGTCGCGGGCCTGGCTGCAGGCGGAGCGGCCGTCGGCCGAGCGACCGCGGCAGCCGGGCGAGTGGCCGCCTCGGGGATCATGTTGACCTTGGTCGCCTCCTCGAACTCTTCGCCCAGCTGCGACAGCGAAGCGGCAGGTGAGCGCGCCGCGTTGGGCGTCGTCGTCACGGGAATGCCCGCTGGCGGAGCGGGGCGCGCGGCCGACGGACTCGACGTCGCAGCACCACCCGCCGGCTTGTTCTTGTACCGGGCCAGCTCGAGCTCGACGACTTTGAGCTGCTTCGACTTCTCCTGCACGGCCTCCTGCAGCCGCTTCACCTCCTGGGCCTTCACCTGCTCGCGGCGCTCGATCTCTGCCTTGTGCTTGGTGTTCGAGTCCTCGAGCGACTTCTGGTGCGCACCCTCGATGGCCTTCTTCTCGGCGATGGCGGCCTGCAGCTTGGCCGCGGCGTCGTTGGCCTTCTGCTCGGCGCCGGTGATCTTCGCCTGCAGCTCCTTCTCGGCGCGGGTGCGCACGGCGTTGGCTCCCTCCATGGCCTGCTCGAGCTCGCCGACGCGGCGCTGCCGGGTCGCCAGCTGGCTCTGGGCCTCCTTCAGGCGCGTCTCCATCTCCGACACCTTCGTCTGCGACTCCTGCTGCACCTGGGCGATGCGGGCCTCGGCGCGCTGGAGCTTCTGGGCGAAGTCGTCGTGGGCCTTCTTGGCGGCCGCCTTCTCCTGGTTGAGCGCGTTGCCGGCCTCCTGGAGGCGGGCGTTGGCCTGCTGCAGCTGCTGGCCGATCTGCGCTTTGACCTGGTCGCGCTCGGTGACGGCGTGCGCCTGCGCCTCGGTCATCTTCTCGAGCGCAGCGCTCTTCTCGACGAGCTCCTTCTTCGCAGAGTCGAGCTCGCTGGCCAGGCCGGCCTTCGCGTTCGACAGCTCGTCGGTCTTCTTCTTGGACTCGTCGAAGAGCGACTTGAGCTTGAGCTCGAGCTGCTTCGACAGCTCGGTCTTCGCGGTGACCTCTCGGGTGAGCACGTCGACCTGCCGCACCTTCTCCTGCTGCTGCGTCGAGAGCTTGCGCAGCGTGTCGGCGAGCTCCTTCGACTTCGCGGCGACGTCGTTCTGCAGCAGCTCTTCGCGGCGCTGCGACTCCTCGGTGAGCGTGGTGATGCGCTCGTCGAGGTTGGCGCGGGTGTCTTCGGCGTGCGCGAGCTTGGCGTTGAGCTGGGTGAGATCCGAGACGCGGGCGCCGAGCTCCTGCTTGGTGAGGCCGAGCTGCTCGGTGAGATCCTGCGCCTGCTCACGGGTCTGATTGAGCTCCTCCTCGAGGGTGGCGACGCGCTCTTCGTAGTGCTTCTGCGTGTCGGCGAGCGCGCGCTTCTCGATGTCGAGCGACTTCGCGGTGTCGTCGAGGTTGGAGCGCGTGGCGGCGAGATCGACCTGGGTGACCTCGAGCTTGCCGGCGAGGCCGTCGCGCTCCTCGGTGAGCTGCGCGATCGTGGCCGACGTCTCCTTCTCGAGCTGCTGGTGCGCCGAGGCCTCGGCCTCGTAGTTGCCCTGCGCTTCCGAGAGCGACGTCTTCAGCTGGCCGATCTCGCCAGAGAGCTGCTCCTCGAGCTGCGCCTTGGCCGACTCGGTCTGACGGAACAGGCCGGTGACGCGCTGGATCTCGTTGCGGGCCGAGACGATCTCGCCCTGGCGCTCGTCGCGCTCCTTGCGGGTCTGCTCGAGCTCCAGCTGCGTGCGCTCCAGCGTGCCGGCGGTCTCTTCCTGCTCGCTCGTCTTCGCCTCGAGGGCGGCCTGCGTCTGGTTGAGGGTGTCCTGGGTCGAGAGCAGCGCCTTCTGCGTCTCGTCGAGGGTGGTGGTGAGGTTCGTGATCTCCTGGTCGCGCTCGGTCGCCCGTGCCTCGAGGCCTTCGACCTCCTTGCCGCGCTCCTCGAGCGTCTGCTTCAGGGCGCCGATCTCTCCGTCGCGGTCGGCGATGGTCTGCTGCGCGTTCGAGAAGCGGCCCTCGAGATCGGTGATGCGCGCGTCGCGGTCGGCGACGTCGGCGTTGAGGCCGTCGATGGTGCGCTGGCGCTGCTCCGAGGTCTGCGACAGCTCGGCGATGGAGGCGGTGTTCGCTGCGATGAGGCCCTGCGCCTCTTGCAGCTGGCCGCCGACGTCACCGAGCTCACCCTGGAGCTCGGCTTCCCGATCGGCCAGGGCCTGCTTGGCGGCTTCGACTTCGCCTTCGAGCTCGCCGATCTTCTCGAGCCGCTCCTGGATCTGCGACTGGAGCTCGGCCTCCTGACGATCCTTGCGCTCGACGGTGTCGGTCAGCTCCTGCTCGAGCTGGGCGACCCGGGTGTCGCGCTCGCCGATCTTCTCGGTGAGGTTCTGCTCCGACTCGGCCTTCTCGGCGGCCAGCGCCTCGAGGTTGCTCTTGAGGCCCGCGACCTCGCCTTCGAGCTCGCCGATCTTCTCGGACGATCTCGCCCGCGCGTCCGACAGCTCGCCTTCGAGGCGCGCGACCTCGGCCTCGCCGCGATCGCCGCGCTCGGTCGACAACCGCAGCTGGCTCTCGAGCGTCTGCACGGTGGCGTCGCGCTCGGCCTGGTTGGCGTCGATGGTCTCCTGTAGCGCCTTGCCGATGCCTTCGAACTCGGCGTACTTCGCGTCACGCTCCGAGACCGTCGTCTCGTGCGTCTGCTGCAGCCCTTCGAGATCGGTCTTCAGTCCGCTGACCTGCTCGTCGCGCGCGGCGACGGTCTGCTGCAGCTCCTTCTCCTTCACCTCGAACTCGAGGGTGGCGAGCTGGTAGTCCTTCTCGAGGGCCTCGTACTCCTTGCGCTGCTGCTCGAGCTCGCCGCTCTTGCGAACGATCTCGTCTTCCTTGTTGTTCAGCTCTTTCCGGAGCCCGTTGATGTCCTTCTCTTTGGCAGAGACGACCTCGATGACTTCCTTCTCGCCGATGAACTTCTGCAGCAGCAGATCTTCGACCTGTCTGCCGTGCTCGCGCTCCTTCTCGACGAGGGTGTTCTGCGAGTCGTTGAGGCGACGGGTGAAGTCGTCGACCTGCATCTTCAGGCCCTGAATCTCGACGTCCTTCTCCGAGATGCGGTCCTCGACCGAGAGCAGCTCGCGCTCACGAACGGTCCAGATCTCCGACAAGCGGGCGATCTGCGCCTCGCGCGTCTTCAGCTCGTCGCGTAGGATCTGAATCTTCGCTTCCGGCGTGCCCAGCATGTCGCGGCGGGGCGGGGTGCGGCGCAGCTCACGGGACTCGGCGAGCAGCTCGGCTTTTCGATCGGCGATCGACTGGAAGGCGCGATCGAGGAAGGCGCGATCTTCATCGGTCAGCTGGCTGCGGCGCTCACGGCGGGGCAGGCGAGGCGGGCCTCCGGCGGTGGTTTTGAGCGGCGGCGGTGCACCCTGCGCGGGGATCTCGGTGGTGGGGCCAGCGCCCGTGAGCGCGTTGTCGAGCGCCGCGTCTTCTTCTTCCGAGGTCGACGACGGGCCGCCCGCCTGGCCTGGAGGCGCGATGGTGGTGGTGAGCCGGGTCAGCTCGCTCATCTCGAAGGGGATGGCGAGGTAGCCGTGCGCGGCGTTGGGCGAGGCCGCGTGCTGCTGCAGCGCCTCGATGCGCGACTCGCTCGACAGCAGAATGACCGGCAGGTTCTGCCCGAACTTGCCCTTGCGAATGTTGCCGCAGAGCACGAACCCGCTCTGGTCCGGCAGCTCGGCGCGCAGCACGACGAGATCGGGCCGCCGCTTCTCGAGCTCGCGAGTGGCCTCAGCGGCGCTGGTCGCCAGGCTCGTAGAATAGCCGGCGTCTTTCAGCACCGAAGCCATGGTGAGGGCGAAGTCGTTCTGACTTTCGACGATGAGGACGCGGCGCTCCATGAGGCTCTTTTCTCTTCAGGGGAAGACGAAGGCGGCGAAGCAGTCTGCTACGCCGCACGAGGCCGGTAAACCGGCTTGTGCGGGGTGTCTCAGGTGTCTCGCCCCGGCATCGTGGTGGGCGGGACGTGGCGGGTGAAGAGCTGCGACTCGGGCGGGCAATACCCGTGCACCAGCTGCGCGAACCAGGGGTCGAGGCTCGACGGCGGGGGGGCGGCCGAGGTCTCGAGCGCGTGCAGCTCGCCCTCGTCGATCTCATCGTGCTCATCACCGTCGTGCATCGAAAGGAACGACTCGTCGTTGACGAGCTCGACTTCGTCTTCGTCCACCTCCACGACGTCGTCGTGGGTCGCCGCGCCTTCTTTGGTGAGCAGCGGAGGACCGCCCGGGTTGGGGTTGGGCACCAGCCTCACCATGGGAGGGAGCGCCTCGGGCGCGGCCGGCCGAACGGTGCTGGGCGTGCTGGCAACACCGGCCGCGGGTGCCGAAACCACCGGCGGCACGCGGACGCCGCTCGTCGTCGAGCCAGCCGGAGCGGGTGGAGGCACGGGGCCCGAAACGGCAGGCGGCACGCGGACGCCGCTCGTCGTCGACCCTGGGGCTTCGGTCGGGGCCGTGAGCGGCGGAGGGCGCACGCCGCTCGGCGAGGCTCCCTGGCCACCGAAGAGCGGGGGCGGACTGGGCTGCAGGCCGCTCCCCGAGCTCGGCACCGGCGCCGCAGACGGGCGCACCCCGCCTGGAGCGGACACACCAGCGGAGGTCAGCGGCACCGTCGTCACCCGGGCAGGCACGGTGGAGACGGGAACACCGCCCAGCGGCACGGGGACGAATGTCGCGCCCGGCGGTGCTCCTGCTCGATTCGCCGCCAGTGAGAACGACGTCGGCACGGCGATGGGAATCGGCGCGGGCGCGCGGGGAGCGGCCGGCGGGTTCGGCGCCGTGATGTCGGGCGACGGAATCGTCACGCTGCTCGACGAGCGCACCGGCGCGCTCGGCCGGAGCATCGCCACGAAGTCGAGGGGCTCGTCGTCGCTCGTGTTGAGCGTCGCCGTGGGCGCCGGCGCGGGAGCAGACGTTGGCGCCAGCGCAGCATCTGGAGCAGGCGCGATGACCGACGTCGACGCTGGAGACACCGGGGGCTCGGACGCCTGGGTTGGTGGATCCTCCAGCAGGGGGTCTGCCACCGCCAGGGACCCTGGGGCCTCCTCCTCAGCGACGGGCGGCGGCTCTTTCGGCGGCGGCGCTTCGACGGCGTCGGCGTCGGGGAGCCGATCGTTGAGCGGCAACCCCATCACCACCGGGGCCTCGCGGTCAGACACCACCGCGGGATCGGTGGTCTCGACCGGCACGGGCGGCGCGTCGTCCCTCAACAACACGCCCATGACGGGCGGTCGGCCGCGCACGACGGCTTGATCGGTGCCGGTGTCGGCCTCTGGAGGTAACCCCATCGCCGCAGGGTCGGTCTTCACCTTGTTGGTGCCGATGTCGACCTTCTGCGAGTCGCTCTCGGGCGCCCGCTTCACGGCCTGGGTCAGCTCGTCGGGTGCAGGCGCGCCGAGCTGGGTCGCGTCGCTGGGGTCGACGTCGTCGACGTGCGCATCGGCCGGCACCGAGGCGCCCGGCGCGACGCGGCGATAGAGCGCGATGAGCTGCTGGCACACCACCTGCGAGTCGATCGCCGAGGCCGCGGTCCTCCCCGCCGCGCCCATCGTGCACCGCAGGGCGGGGTCTGCCGCGAGCGCGTCGATGGCCTCGGCCAGCGAGTCCGCGTTGCCCGGCGTGTAGAAGCGCGCCGCTGCCGCAGGCACGAGCTCGCGCGTCAGCGGCAGGTCGGCGGCGATGATGGGCCGGCCGGCTGCGAGGAGCTCTCCGATGCGCGCCAGCGGCGTCATCGCCCGGTTCCGGGGCTCGTCGGTGAGCGTCAACACGCCCACGTCGGCGGCGGCGAGCACCTTGTGGAGATCGTCGTGAACGACCGGCTCCTGGAACTCGACCCGCTCGGTCAGCTTCAGCTCGGCCGCGCGCTCCTTGAGGGCCGGCGTGAGCTCGGGCGACGACGGGCCCACCAGCGCCAGCTTCACCGCCGTCTTCGTCTTCGCGAGCGCCTCGAGCAGCAGAGACAGATCCTGGTGTTTGCCGTGGCTGCCGAGGTGAATCAGGCGGGTGGGCTCGCCATCGGGCTTGCCCATCACCTCGGGCGAAAAGGGCGCGAGCTCGACCGGCGCGCGGAGCACGTTGACGTTGGCCTCGGGCACGCCGAGCCCCAGGCAGTGCGTGCGAGCTGCCTCGCTGCCCACCACCACCGCGTCGGCGTTCATCAGGCAGAACAGCTCCTGCCGGCGAGATCGCGCGAGGAGCCGTTTGTTGGCGCCCTCGCCCGGCAGCAGCGACGGCAGATCGCTCGAAGGGAACCGGGCCGCGCCGTAGACGAGCTTGTACCCGAAGTCGCCGCGTCGCTCGCAGAGCGGGTAGCCGCTGACGGGATCGAAGAAGTGCACCAACAGGTACTCTTCGCTCTCGAGCTGGCGGCGCACCGCGCGATCGAACGCCTCCATGCGCGAGCGCAGATCGCCGCTGCCGACGGGCACCCGGAGCAGCCGCGCGCCATGGTAGCGCTCGATGTGCGAGTGGTCGGGCGTCTTCACCGAGAGCACGACGACCTGGTACTGGTCGACGAGGCCCTTCAGGTACTCGGTGATTCGGCGTGAGGTCGCATGCGGTGCCGGCACCACGTCGAAACAGCAGAACAGCAGTCGTGGCAACTCGGTCAAGCCGAGGAAGATGATGCCACGTTGACCGGCACGGGGCTGAGTGAGAAACGCACGCCGATGCCGGGCCGCACCTACACGATGAGAGAGCTCTTGACGCAGGCGCGAGAGCGGTTCGGCGCCGACGCGGCTCGCTACAAGACGCGACAGGAGCTGCTCGACGCCCTCGGTCTGGGCGCCACGCCAGTCGAGCTCCCTCCGGCCGAGGCTCCTGCACCAGCCCCGCAGCCGAGGCTCGTGGTGAAGGACTTCTTTCTTCCGCGCGAAAAGCCCTGAGGGCCCGGGGCATCGCCCGCTAGACTTCGCCTCGTGGCGGGTCGGCTCAACAAGCGGAAGGCCTCGGCGCTCCTCGACCAGGCGCGGCTCCTGTTGAGCACGAAGGCGTACGACCGGGCCATTGAGGTGCTCGAGCCGGTCGTCGAGGTGCAGGTGCTCCCCGGTGCCGATGCCCACACGCTGTACGCCGAGGCCCTCGAGCTGTCGGGCCGGCGGGCGGAAGCGAGGCTCTTCGTCGAGAAGGCGCTCACGAGGTTTCCAGACCAACCGAACCTGATGGTGCGGCTGGGCGCGCTGCTGCTCCACGCCAACGAGTCGGCCCGGGCCGTCGAGCTCATGTCGCGCGTGCGCAACCAGATGCGACGCGACCCCACGTTCCTGACGCACTTCGCGGCCGGGCTGCTGAAGGTCGGCCGCATCGAAGAGGCCGAGACGACGCTGGCCGCGGCGTTGTTGACGGGCGGCGGGGACGACACGCGGCTGGTGCTCGCGCTCGCCAAGGCGCAGCGAGGCGACGCGCACGGCGCCGAAGCCATCGCGGTGCAGATCGGCACGAACTCGCGTGACGCGACGATCCGCTCCGCCGCGCGCGCCATCGAGGCCGACTGCCGGCTGATGCAGGGCGATCCGCGAGGCTCGCTCGAGCGGTTCCGGGCGCTCGACGCCGATGGGCAGCTCGAGCACGAGCATCTTCCGCACGCCGCGCTGGCCGCGCAGCTCAACGGTGAAGAGGCCCTCGCGACGGCCTTCATTCAGCGCTGTGGCGAAGCGGCGAGCGCCGAAGACCGGCTGCTCTTCGCGCAGGTGTACCTGAGCCGGAACCGGCCCATCGAGGCGATGGCCGAGCTCGATCGCTCCGAGGGCTCGGTCGGCGAGCGGCTCCCGGGCTACGACTTCGAGCGCCTGGTCGCCCGCGCGCGCGCGATGCGGCTGCTGGGCCAGCTCGACGAGTCTCGGGCGATGATCGATCGCGCGAAGGCGCTGCCCGAGGCAGAGCTGAAGCTCCTCGGCGCGCGGGTGTGGCTCGAGCTGGGGCACCTCTCGGCCGAACGCGGAGACTTCGAGCTGGCCGACGCGTCGTTCGCGAAGGCGCTCGAGCTCGATCCCAACGAGGCCGAAGCACGGCTGGCGTCGCAGTCGTCGTCGCGGCGCGTCGCGTGGAAACACGAGCTCAAGGCGTCGGCGGAGGCCCGCGTCGAGGCCGCCCGCTCCGAGGCCGAGGCGATGAAGCGGCGGTTCCTCGCGCGTGAAGGCGAGCTCGACGCCATGCGCCGCGAGCTCCAGCGCCTCAAGCACCTCTCGGCCGACGCGGAGGGCCGGGCGAGGCAGCTCGAGCGCGACGCGAAGAAGGTGAAGGACGGGCAGGCGCTGCGGCTGCGCGAAGAGCTCGAGGCCCGCGACCGCGACAGCGACGAGAAGGCCCGGCAGGTCGTCGACGAGGGGCTCGGCAGCGTCGCCCCGAAGTGTCCCGAGACGCTCCTGCGCATGGTGCTCGTCGCGGAGCGTACCTACCAGAAGGGCCTGTACTCCGAGCTGCCGTCGGCCGCGGTGGCGGTGTTGTTCTCTGGGGCGCTGGAGCGCGCGCTCTTCATGTTGCTGGTGCAGCGCTTCGACGAGTGGCTGGAGCGGGAAGGCCGCCGTGAGCCGTTCTTGAAGGGCGCCGTGCGTGAGAAGCGCGGCCGCCGGCCGGAGTACTTCGATCGGTTCGTCGAGGCGTTCGATCGGTCGTTCGAGGCGAAGGCCCCGTCGCTCGGTGAGGTCGTGCGCGCGATCACCCGCCGCCACGACGGGCCGTTGGCTGACTTCGCGACGTTCCTGAGCCGCGATCTGGGGTTCTCGGAAGTGTTCCTCGACGCGCTCGCCCGCTTCGTCCAGACGGCGAAGGAGCGGCTCCGCGATCCCGTCGCGCATGGCCTGGCGATCGACCTGAGCTGGGATGAGCTGAAGCGCTTCCGTGAGGCCTTCCTGCTGCACTTCGAGGGTGGGCCGAGCGTGCTCGCTCAATTGCTCGGCGCGAAATGAGCGCGAGACGATCGCTGGTGCTGCTGCCTGGCTTCAATGGCGCGGCGCGACAGCCGATCCTCGTCGCCGTCGCGAAGGCCGCGGGAGACCGTTTCAGCGCCGAGTTCCCCGGGCTGCCTCGTGGGAGGCCGTCACCTGGCTTCGAGCGGGAGCTGGCGCACCTGGCGGCGCACCTCGCACCGCGGGCCATCCCGTCGATCGTGGGGCGCTCCTTCGGTGGGAGGATCGCGCTTCGTCATGCGCTGACGCACCGGGTGCGAGCGTTGGTGTTGCTTGGCTTTCCTGTTCGTCCTCCAGGACGCCCACGGCCCGACGACGAAGCCGCGCTGCTCGCCGTGCGGGTGCCGACGCTGATCGTTCAGGGAGACGCCGACGAGAAGGGGCCGCTCGAGGTGTTGCAGCCGCTGGTGGCGAAGAACCGGGCGCTGCAGGTCGCGGTGCTCGAGGGCGCTGGGCACTCGTTCGGCCGGCATGAGGCCCGGGCCATCGAGCTCGCGGTGGAGTTCCTCCGCCGAGGCTGAGCCTCTTTCCGTCGGTGCGCTCCCGCGGCATAAGGCGCGCATGTTCTCAGTCCTCGCCGCGACCGTGCTCTCAGCGCTGCCTGCGCTCAAGCCGCTCCAGCCTCCGCTCGCCGTCTTCACCGTCGAGGTGCTGCAGCCTGCGGGCGTTGCGAAGGATGGCGATCACCTGCTGCGGTATGCCGGCGCCGAGTGCCCGACCCAGGCGGTCTCGGGCCTGCGCGCGATGGGCGCGGCGCTGACGATGCTGGAGAAGCTGCAGCGCTGGCTCGACGAGAACCCGGGCGCCGAGGCGAAGCTCTTCAAGAAGGGCACGCTGGGCGTGGTGATGAAGCACGTCAGCCAGGGAGCGTTCACGCCGCTCGTGCCGTGCAAGCCCGTCGCGCCCGTCGAGGAATGGAAGTGGCCGGCGAGCGACTTCGGCAAGCTGTGCCCGAGCAAGCTGCCCGAGTCTCCGGTGGAGCAGTTCATGACGGTGAAGAAGGCGCCGTCATCTGCGCTGATCGTGAGGCCTGCCGCTGCTGCGTGCCAACCGCGCCTCTCGATCGCGATGTTCGATCCGAAGGGCAAGACGCGAGCGGTGCTGCACGCCGACTTCGGTGGCGTGATGTCGGCCGTCGTCGTGGGCGATCGCTGTCAGCTCGAGCTCACCTACGATCCCTCCATCGAGGCCTTCAAGGCCGAGTGGAAGTCCTGCAAAGGGTGACGACTTCGGGTACAGCAGACCCGTCATGAGTTCAGCACCGATTCTCGAGGTCGACCCCAGCCACCCTCAGCCGCGCATCGTCGAGCGCGCAGCGAAGGTGCTCGAGGACGGCGGCCTCATCGCCTACCCGACGGACACGTATTACGGCATCGGCTGCGATCTGAACTCGCGCAAGGCCATCGACCGGCTGTACGGCGTGAAGGGACGCGATCGAAAGAAGCCGCTCGCGTTCCTGTGCCCGGATCTCTCCGACGTGTCGAAGTACGCGGTCGTCAGCAAGTTCGCGTACCGGATCATGAAGCAGCTGACGCCCGGCCCGTTCACGTTCGTGCTCACGGCCACGAAGCTGGTGCCCGACATGATGCAGACGAAGCAGCGGCAGGTCGGCATTCGGGTGCCCCAGGCGCCGTTGATGCTCGCGATCGCGTCGGCGCTCGGCCGGCCGATCGTCACGACGTCTGCCACCGATCTCGAAGGTGACGTGCTGATCGACGCGAAGGACATCAAGGAGAAGCTCGGCAATCGGCTCGATCTGATCCTCGATGGCGGCGTGCAGCCCAACGAGCCCTCGACGGTCGTCTCGCTGTTCGAGGACCAGATCGAGGTCCTGCGTCAGGGCAAGGGCATCATCGTCGGGTGAGCAGACGCGTGGGCCATGCTTCAGGTAGCGTCTTCGCCATGTGGCGTGCGTTCCTGGTGATGGCGATGGTTGCGGTGGTCTCTGGATGTCCTGGCACGGTGAGCCCGCAGCCGGCGCAAGGGCGGACCACCGTCGAGAAGGACTCGATCTACTTCTGGAAGGTCGCCACTTCGACGCTCGAGTGGGGCGCCTGCAGCGACGCCGAAGACTTCCGGGCCAGCGTCTCGGCGTTGCCAGTCGGGATGAACAGCTTCCTCATCTACAAGACGAACGACGCGGGCACGCAGGCCACGGCTCAGACCTGCACCTCGCTCGACCCGAGGACGTGCACCGACTCGAACAGCGGCATCGTGTTCGTCGTCGGTGGCACCGAGCTGACCTTCGTGCGCGATCTGCTGAAGGAGCCCCTTCGCGTTCGTGACACCACGGGCATGGAGCGCGACAGCACCTGCAGCCTGACCCAGCTCGAGACGTGGACGATGCGGGACAACGGCCCGAAGTTCGAGCTCGACGTCACCAATATCCTGGGCCTCGTCTCGGACACGCCCGATGGGGGCGCCGAGTGCGATCTGATTGAGAACAGCCTCATCTCGCGGTCGCCGAACATGGCCGGCGTGCGCGGCTGCATCATCGGCTTCAAGTTGGCTGGCGACCTGCGCTGACGTCAGGCGCTCGTGAGGACCAGCTTCACCACTTCAGGCGGCGCACCGATTCGCATGGGCGGCCCCACGAAGCCGCAGCCGCGCGACGTGTAGAGCTGGCTGTTGCCGTGCTTCGAGAGGCCGGTGTTCCGCTCCTGCCACATGAGCGCGCCAACCAGGGTGCCGGGGAAGAGCTGCCCGCCGTGGGTGTGCCCTGAGAGCTGCAGGCCGAGGTTCTTCGCCGACACCGCTTCGAGGTTCGACGGCTGGTGCGCGAGGAGGACTGACGCGCGGGAAGGATCTCGCCCCGCCGTCGCCGCTTCGAGATCGTAGTCGCCGACACCCATTCGGCCCCAGTCCTCGACGCCGACGAGATCGAACGAGGCGCCCGCGTCTCCGATGGTCACGAAGCGGTTGCGCAGCACCGTGAAGCCGAAGTCGGGGAGCACCGCCGCCCAGCGCTCCCAGCCCGAGTAGTAGTCGTGGTTGCCCGAGCAGAAATACGTGCCGAACTTCGAGTTGAGGTTTCGAAGGCGCGCCACGTACCGGCCGAGGGAGTTCGGTGAGCCGTCGACGAGATCGCCGGTGATGGCGACGAGATCGGGCTTCGCGCGGTTCGCTTCCGAGACCAGCACGTCGAGGAACTTCTCCTGGATGACCGCGCCGACGTGAATGTCCGACAGCTGCACAATCGTGAAGCCCTCGAGCGCCTTCGGCAGGCCAGGAATGCGCACTGGGACTTCGGTGATCTCGGGTGGCGTGAGCGCCTTGTAGACGCCGAAGGTGGTGAGGCCGCCGCCGACGCCGAGGGCGGTCGCTGCTCCGACGCGCGCGAGAAACTGGCGCCGCTGGGGGTCGTCGACGGCTGGGGTGACGGGAGGGACGACCGACACGCTCTCGAGCGTCGGCACGCCACTGGCGACCGCGTGCACCGGTGCGCCCTTCGCTGCGCGCCGGTTCACCCACCACTTCACGGCCTCGAAGCCGACCAACACCAGCAAGACGTTGAGCAGCAGGCCCCAGAAGATCAGCACGACGAGCGTGGCGGTCTGCGGAGGCATGCCGTCAGCACCCCACCAGCGCAGCAGCGGCACCGCGGCGTAGGTCGAGACGAGCAACACGCTGAGCCCGCGCTTCACCCACGCGTTGGTGGTGACGTCGACGATCAGCCGCTTGAAGAGAAAGAAGTTGAGCCCCCCGAAGACGAGGAGCGCCACCAGCCCGAACGCGATGCGAAGACCCAACATGTGCGCACCCTAACCGGGGAACTCGCACTTCGCTTCCCGGGCTCCTTCGCTTCACGAGACTTCACACGGGCTTCGTTATTCCCCGTGCGGCCAGGGTGGCAGCGATGGCGAGGCCGGTGAGGGCTCCGAACAGGATCGAGCCGATGAGATCGATCGCCTCGGCCGGAGCGCGCGGCGTGACGGTGCTCAGCAGCGCGGTTCCGAGATCGAAGGTCTTCGTCTCCCGCCACGCCTTCAGCGCCGTCAGCAGGCTGGCGCCGAGGATCCCGACGAGCGTCGCGATCGCCGCCGCTGCCGCGCCTCGTTGCCAGAGCGCCTTCGGTTCCCATGGCAGGCCCCGCTCGATGGGCTTCACCTCGTCTGCGGAGAGTTCGATGAGGCTCGCTTTCCCGAACGGCGCGAACCGGTGGAGCATCACGAGGCCGGGAATCGCCGCGGGGATCGAGAGCAGGAAGAAGACGCTCCAGCCCAGGGCATCGGCGAGCGCTCCGGCGGGCGGCCCGGTCAAGGTGCGCCCGAGACCGAAGAGGCTCGAGAGCAGCGCGTACTGCGTCGCCGAGAAGCGCTTTGCGGTCAGCTTGATCATCAAGAACGAGAACGCGGCCGTGCCGAGGCCTCCGGTGAAGTTCTCGAGGCTGACGGCCACGTAGAGCAACGTGCGATCGACGGGAGACGCCGCGACGACCGCGTAGCCGACGTTGGTGAGGCCCTGGATGATCCCGAAGATCCACAACGCGCGGGGCACGCTCAGGCGCTCCGTCAGCAGGCCGCCGATGATCGTGCCGAGCGCGATCGAGATCAGCGTGGCGGTGCCGCTTCCGACGCCCACGTCCCACGCGTCGTAGCCGTGCTGCTGCAGGAACGGTCGAATGAGGGCCGTCGCGAGGTTGTCGGCGAGCTTGTACAGAAAGACGAAGGCGAGGATTTCGAGCGCGCGCGGTCGCGAGAGGAAACCGACGAACGGCTCCCAGACGGCCGCCCGCAGTGAAGTTGGTGGTGCCGGCTGGCTGACGGGCTCGGGCGCGAAGACGGTGACCGGAATCAGCGCGAGGAAGAGCGCCGCGAGCGCCCAGATGGTGACGTCCCAGCCCCAGATCGGCCCGAGCGAGATCGCCGCGTTCCCCGAGATCCACATCGCGACGCGGTACATCGCGGTTCGGGTGCCGGCGGCCGCTCCCTGTTCTCCCTCGCGCAGCACCTCGACCGTGTACGCGTCGACGGCGATGTCCTGCGTGGCCGAGGCGAAGGAGATCGCGAGCAGCAGCGCCGAGATGGTGCCGACCGTCGGTGAGGTGGCGACCGAGGCGAGCGCTCCGAAGAGGGCGGCGAGGACGAGCTGGGTGAGGAGAATCCACCCTCGCTTGCGGCCGAGGAAGGGCGGCCACACCCGGTCCATCAGCGGCGCCCAGACGAACTTGAACGAGTAGGGCGCCTGCGCGAGCGTGATCAACCCGACCGTCTTGATGTCGACGCCAGCCGCCGCCATCCACGTCGGCACCGAGAGCCATACCAGGCCCAGCGGCAGGCCAGACGAGAGCGACAGCAGCGCGACCGCCCCCACCCGCCAGCTCTTGAAGGCCACCAACACAGAAGAGGACTGCTTCGGGTCCGCCACGAACGAGGAGTGTCGCACGACCTCGGAGGCCTCCGAAGCAGCGAACACCTCCGGCTCGTCAGCTCGTCATCGAGGTCCTGCGCGGCCTCACTTGATGAACTTGGTCACGGCCACCGGCTTCGAGGTGTCGATCTCGACGGTGTTGTGCGGGAGCCCGAGCGCGACGAGGCCCTCTCCGATGCGGGTGTGCTTCTCCATGTGCTGATGATCGGGCGCTTCCGACGAGCCGCGCTTGAACCACGGGTCCGACGGGTGCGTGACGGCCGGGCCGACCAGCAGCTTGGGGATGTCGTAGACGAAGCCCTGGCGCGTGTACTCGCTCGGGGTGTGCGTGTACGTGTCCATGCGAATCGCGTCTTTGGGGCACGCGTCGACGCAGAGCCCGCAGACGATGCAGCGCAGCTCGTCGATCACGAACGTCTTGGGGAACTTCTCGATCACCCGCGACTCGGCCGCGTCGTCGGCCGGATCGTACTCGTCGGCCTCGATGTAGATGCACTGCGCCGGGCAGATCGTCGCGCACATGTAGCAGGCGACGCAGCGGGGCTTGCCGTCTTCGCGGGGCACGAGCCGGTGCAGGCCGCGGTACCCGGGCGGGTAGGGCGTCTTCTCTTCCGGGTATTGAATCGTGCTGATCGACGCGAGCCCCGTGCGATCGACCACCTCGGTGTTGGTGTCGCGCTCACCGAAGAGGTTCCGCAAGAAGTGCTTCGTGGTGATCGCCAGGCCCTTGATCAGCTCGGGCAGATACGCCCGCTCACGAATGTCCTGCTCGATGAGCTCGCGCTTCTCTTGAACTGCGCTGTGCGCGTGTCCGTGGGTGATGTTCGCCATGTGTCCTCGCTCAGTGCCCGCTGGGGCCAGCCGACAGCGCTGGAACGACTGCAGCGTGATCGTCGTGACCATGGCCGCCACCGTGGTGCGCTGCTGCTTCCTCTTCGCGACGGATCTGCCGCGGCGGCGTCAGGGTCAGCATCGCGACGGCGATGATCTGCAGCAAGCCGGCGATCGCCAGGGCGCGCAGCGTCGGGTCCCACAGGATCAACGCGCCCGAGACGAAGAGGTTACCCAGGCCGATCGGCAGCAGGATCTTCCAGCCCAGCGTCTGGATCTGATCGTAGCGGAAGCGGGGGAACGTCCACCGGATCGCGAGCTGCAGGTAGCAGAGCAACACGACCTTCACCCAGAAGACGGTGCCGAAGAACGCGCCGAGCAGAATCGGGTAGTCCTTCATGAACTTCAGGTTGGTGATCCACTCGTTGCCGAAGGGCAGTGACCAGCCACCGAAGAAGATGGCCGCCAGCACGCCCGAGAGCACGACCACCTCGACGAACTCCGAGATCATGAACATGCCGAACTGCATGCCGGAGTACTCGAGGAAGTAGCCGACGATCTCGGACTCACCTTCAGGCGAGTCGAACGGCGCGCGCTTGGTCTCGGCGAAGGCCGCGGCGAAGAAGAGAATGAAGCCAACTGGCTGCAGGAAGATGCCCCACGCCGGCAGCCCGAGATCGAAGCCACCCGCGTTGAACGACCAGAGGTAGCGGGCCTGCATCGCCGCCATGCCATCGTCTCCGGCGAGGCGCACCGTCGAGAAGGCCGCCATCATGCCGACCAGCGACAGGCCGAGCGCGACCTCGTAGCTGACCATCTGCGACGACGCGCGAACGCCGCCGAGCAGCGCGAACTTGTTGTTGGACGACCAGCCGGCGAGCGACGTGCCGTAGACGGCGAGCGACGCGATCGCGAACAGCATCAACAGGCCCGAGTCGGGGTTCGTCGGCGACATCATGACCGTCGAGGTGTACCCGCCGGCCCACGCTGGCAGCGCGATGCTGAGGGTCGGCCCCGAGGGGACGATGAGGAAGAGCGCGAACGCCGGCGCGAACGCCAACATCGGCGCGAGCGCGAAGAGGAACTTGTTCGCCGACTCGGGGCGGAACGCCTCTTTCGTCAGCATCTTCACGACGTCGGTCGCGATGTGCGGCAGGCCGGCGAGGGAGCTGTTCGACAGGCCAGGGATCGGCAGGCGAGCGCGGTTGGGGCCGGTGCGGTCCTGCATGAAGGCCGACCACTTACGCTCGGCGAGCGTGAGCAGCGTCGCGATGACCATCACGATGACGAGCATCATGAGGACGACCTGCACCAGGTGCCCGCCGCCCGAGATCTGAAACTTCTCGAGCAGCAGCCCCTCGACGAACGCGCCAGCCGCGTAGGCCACGGCCATCAGGCCGAAGAAGGCGCCGAGGATGAGGAAGACTCCGGTGAAGACGACTCCGAGGCGCATAGGTCAGGTCCCCGAGGGAGGAGGAAGAGTGAGGCCGCGAAGGTTGGGCGCACCCTGTTCGCGCCAGCCGGGCGGCCGGCCGTCGGCCCCCGACGCCATCGTCGAGATGCCAGGGCGCGTCTGGTTCATCGGCGCGTTCTTGTCCCAGGCATAGTCCTTCAGCTCGGGCACCGACGCGGCGAGCAGCTTGAACACCTCGCGCGACGAGCCGGCCTTCAGCTCGAGCCCCAGCTCCTTCGCCAGCTCGACCGCGCACTTCCACAGCGGGTGCGAGTCGCCCTTGGGCGGGTAGGCGCGGCGCACGCGCTGCGTGATGCCAGCCTCCTGGGTGAAGGTGCCTTCGTCTTCGACGTGGGCCGACGCGCCGATCACGAGGTTCGCGGCCGCGGTGACGGTGTTCTCGTTGGTGGTGACGACGGCGAAGTGCTCGACGCCCGAGAGGCGCTTGACGAACTCGGCCTGATCTTCGGGAACGTCGGCGCCGAACGCGAGCAGGTTCTTGATCGAGCCCTTGTCGAGCGCGGCGGTGAGCTCCGAGAACGGCTTGAGCTCGACGCCGAAGCCCCTGGCGATCCACTCCAGGCCCTTGCGGTTGGGGTTCTTGTCGGCGGTGACGAGCAGCTTGTCGGCCTGACCCTGCGGCCGGCCGGTGACGTAGACGCTCTTCACCGAGAGGCCGTCGCGCACGAAGGCGAGGGCGGCCATGAGATCTTCGTTCGAGAACGTCGGCGAGACCGCGACCGTCACCTGCGCGCCCTTGAGCTTCGCGCCCAGCAGCTTCACCACGTCGACGAAGTGCGCCTCTTTGGCCTCTGCACCCTTGCCCACCAGCGGCTGCTGCACGCGCTTCTGGTTGAGCTGCTTGTACGAGAGGCGGCCCTGGTCGCACATCCACGACTTGTTCACGGCCTCGTTCTCACGCGGCCGGAAGCGGTAGGTGTCCTGGCCCATGAAGTCGACGTTGATGTTGCAGCCGCGCGAGCAGCCGGTGCAGACGCTCGGCGCCGCCGAGAGGAACCACGCGCGGGCGCGGAAGCGGAAGTCGCGGTTGAGCAGCGCGCCGACTGGGCAGAGATCGACGATGTTGCCCGAATAGTTCGAGTCGAGCTTGCCGTAGTGGGGCGCGACGTCGACGACCTCGTGCGAGCCGCGGCCGAACACGCCGAGCTGGGGCTCCTGCGCGACCTCGTCCATGAAGCGCACGCAGCGGGTGCAGAGCACGCAGCGCTCCTGGTCGAGCACCACGAGATCGCCGAGCACCTTGCGCTTGTTCCGCAGAATCTTCGGCCCGTCGAGCCGCGAGGGCTTGAAGTCGTACCGCATGTAGTAGTCCTGCAGCTTGCACTCGCCGGCCTGGTCGCAGATCGAGCAGTCGACCGGGTGGTTGAGGAGCAGGAACTCCATCACCGACTTCTGCTGGGCCTTCACCTTGTCGGTCGTCGTCTTCACGACGAGGCCTTCACCGATGCTGTGCTGGCAGGCCGGCACCAGCTTCGGCGCGTTGGAGGCCTCGACGAGGCACATGCGGCAGTTGGCCGCGATGGTGAGCCGCGGGTGGTAGCAGTAATAGGGAATCTCGCTGCCGACGGTCTTCGCGGCCTCGATGAGGTTGGTGCCGGGCTTCACGACGACCTCGCGGCCATCGATCGTCATCGTCACCATGCCGGGGTTCTTCGGGGGCGGCGGTCCCGGGGGCGGCGCCGGCTTCGGTGCTTCGACCTTCTTGTCCTCGCTCACTGCTCGACCTCCCCGCCAATCATGTTGATGGTGTCGAAGGTCGGGATCAGATCCGCCAGCATTCGGCCTTCGCACATGCGCGGCAGCGCGCTGAGAATCTGGAAGCCGGGCGCCCTCACGTGGCACTTATAGGGCCGACCCGAGCCGTCGCTCTTCAGGTACCAGCCCAGCTCGCCGTTGGGCGACTCGGTGGCGTGGTAGATCTCGCCGACGGGCACCGGCACGCCCTCCATCACCAGCTTGAAGTGCGCGATGACGCCCTCGATGGAGCTGTACACGTCTTCCTTCGGGGGCAGCGCGATGCGCCAGTCGTTGATCATCACCGGGCCAGCAGGCATCTGCTTGAAGCACTGGCGGATCATCTTCAGCGACTGGTGGATCTCGAGAATGCGCAGGTAGTAGCGATCGAAGTTGTCGCCGTTGTGTCCAAGCGGCACCGTGAAGTCGAGCTGCTCGTAGACCCAGTAGGGCTTCGCCTTGCGCACGTCGTAGTTCACGCCATTGGCGCGCACGCACGGGCCCGTGAAGCCGAAGTCGAGCGCGTCTTCCGTGGTGATGACGCCAGTGCCGCGCAGGCGATCGGTGAAGATGCGGTTGCGGGTCAGCAGCTTGTCGGTCTCGTCGAGGAGCTCTTCGATCTTCAGAAGGCTCTTCAAGACCTTCTCTTCCCAACCGGCGGGAAGGTCGCGGTTGAGACCGCCGATGCGGCCATAGCTGGTGGTGAGGCGCGCGCCGGTCAGCTCGGTGACGCGGTCGGTGATCAGCTCACGTGCTTCGATCGCGTACAGGAAGGCCGTGAAGCCGCCGAGTTCGAGGCCAGCCGCGCCGACGGTGGTGAGGTGGCTCGCGATGCGGTGCAGCTCGGCGCCGATCACGCGAACGTACTTCGCGCGCTCGGGGATCTCGACGCCCATCAACGCTTCGACCGCCGTGAGGTAGCCGAAGTTGTTGGCGAGCGAGGCGACGTAGTCGAGGCGATCGGTGTACGGCAGCACCTGCGTCCACGTGACGTTCTCGCAGCTCTTCTGGAAGCCGCGGTGCAAAAAGCCGATCTCGGGGTCCATCTTCACGATCGTCTCGCCGTCGAGCTCGATGCGCAGCCGCACCGTGCCGTGCGTGGCGGGGTGCGAGGGCCCGAGGTTCACCACCATGTTGCGCGTCTGCAGATGCGCTTCGAGCTCGTCGTCGCTCGGGGTCGGATCGTACTGGTCGTCAGCGGAGGCCATGAGTGTTCTCGAAAAGAGAGTGCGAGCGGAAACGCGATCAGTCAGCCACGCCGTTGGTGCCGGGGCCGCGGAAGATGTCCTTCAAGGGGCGCTCGGGCATCAGGCCCTGGCGGCCGCGCAGCGGGTAGTCTTTGCGGAGCGCGTGGCCCTTGAACTCCTCGTACATGAGGATTCGGCGCAGATCGCCGTGGCCCTTGAACGGCACACCGTAGAAGTCCCACACGAAGCGCTCGCCCCAGTTCGCGCCCTGGAAGATGGAGCGAATCGAGTGCACCTCGGCGCCTTCAGCGACGCGAACCTTCAGGCGCGCCAGCTCGTTTCGTTCGACGTTGCGCAGGAAGTAGAGCACCTCGAAGCGCGGGTCCTGCTCCTCGGCCGGCAGGTGCAGGCGATCGACCGCGTCCATCGAGATGAACATTCGAAAGCCGAGCCGCTCCTTGAGGAGCTTCGCGACGTGCGGAATGTGCTCGGGCTTGATGACACCCCAGGCGTCACCGGCGCGATCGACGTAGCGCTCGACGAGGGCCTCAGGCAGTTGCTGGTGGATTTGGTCCAGCGCGAAGGTGCTCACGTGGTGGAAACTCCGGCGGGGAGGGACTCCGTAGAACGCGCCGAGGTATAGGGACGCGGTCTTCGCCGGTCAACGTGAATTCCTTCGGGGAAATCGGCGCTTAGCGTGCGCCGAAAGAGCAGGGCTGCGGGCTCCGATTACCAGCCCTGCGTGCCGGGCAGCGCCAGACCACCCGCCGCCTTCGCGATCTGCAGGCCAGCGTAGGTGCCGGTCAGCTCGACGCCCATGCCGACGCCGACCGCGGCGTAGGCCTTCGCCTTGAACTTGCCGTTGCCCATCTCGAACTCCGCGCCAGCCATCGCGCCAGCAGCGGCGGTCAGCTTGAGCTCGCCACCGAGCACCTTCTTGTCGTTGACCTTCACCTCGAGCGAGCCCGACAGCGAGCCGCGGGCGCCCGCGAAACCTTCAGCGCCAGCCTGCATCGAGACGCCGTCCTTGCCGATGTGCAGGCGGAGCTTGATCTCACCGTTGATGCCGACCTGCGCATCAGCGCCGAGCTTGACCTTCACGGCCACTTCTTCGCCGTTCACCTTCACCTTGAACTCGCGCTCGATCGAGGCGCCGGCCTTGAGCAGGTTGGCGTCGACCTTGAGGTTGACGTCGACGTCGAGGCCCATGCCGCTCGTGCGGGCCGACATGCCGCCGGTCATCTCGAACGACGGGCCGTTCACGTAGGTCTCGGCCTTGAACCCGTGCGCGAGGTCGGTCTTGGTCGGGGCCTTGAGATCGCCGGCGCCGTAGAGGCGAACCTTGTCGTCCGGGCCCTTGGTGCCGAACTCCTTGGTGTAGAACGCCTCGCTCTTCAGCTCCTTGTGCATGCCGGGCTTCTCGGTCTTCGTGGTGCCCGAGCCCTGGTGCAGCGTCTTCTCGGGGCCCGTCACGCCCTTCTTGTTCGTGTACGCCTTCGACTGGACCGTGGTGGTCTCCTTGTCGTTGACGCTGGTGCGCGTGATGTCGGTGCGCTTGTTGTTCTTGCTGTTGGTGCCGAACTCCCAGCCCTTCTCGGTCTGCTTCGACACGGACCCCACCGACGAGTTCTGCTTGCCGATCGGTGTCGCAGCGCCCATCGACTTCGTCTTCGCGTTGAACTTCGAGGCGGTGGTGGCGAGCGTCGTGGGGCGGTAACCGGAGGCGCGGCTGGTCATGGTCGGGTTCCTGAAGTGTCGAGACTGGCGATTGTCTCAAGGGTTGAGTCAGTTGTTGTGAACTCTCGATGGGTCTGTTTCAAGCTGCTGAAATCACTGAACGCCGATGACGTCGCCGGCCTCGGTGAGGTCGAGGTTGTAGGCCGCGGGGACTTTGGGAAGTCCAGGCATGGTGAGGATTTCGCCCGTCAGCGCCAACAGGAAACCGGCGCCTGCAGACGCGCGAACCTGGCGAACGGTGACGGTGAAGCCCTCAGGCGCTCCCTGCTTCGTCGGGTCGTCGGACAGCGAGAGGTGCGTCTTCGCCATGCAGACCGGAAGTCCCGCGAGCCCCCACGCTTCGAGCCTGGCGAGGTCCTTCTTTGCGTCAGCGGAGAGCTCGACGTCTTTCGCGCCGTAGACGGTCTTCGCGATCGCGCGCACCTTCTCTTCGAAGGGCGCCTCGGCGGGGTAGGTGAACTGGGGCTTCGGTGCGGGGCCTTCGAGCGCCTCCAGCACCAGGGCCGCGATCGCCTCGGCCCCGCTGCCGCCCTGCAGATAGCCGTTGTTCCTGGCGACCTTCACGTCCTCGGCCTTCGCCAGCTTCTCGACGAGCGCGAGCTCCTCTTCGGTGTCCTGGGCAAAGACGTTGAGCGAGATGATTGGCGTGAGGCCGAAGCTCTTGATGGCCCTGATGTGCCTGGCGACGTTGCCGAAGCCCTTCTCGATCGACGCAAGACCGGGCTGATCGCCGCCGTGGAATCGGAGCGCGCGCGCCGTCGCCACCAGCACCACGGCGTGCGGCCAGAGACCCGACATGCGGCACTTCAGATCGAGGAACTTCTCGCCGCCGAGATCGAACGCGAAGCCCGCTTCGGTGACCACCACGTCTGCGAGCGAGAGCGCCGCGCGGGTCGCCATCACCGAGTTGCAGCCGTGGGCGATGTTGGCGAACGGACCGCCGTGCACCAGGGCCGGCACGCCTTCGGTGGTCTGCGCGAGGTTCGGGAGCAGCGCGTCTCCGAGCAGCGCCGCCATCGACCCGACCGCGTTGAGATCGCCTGCCGTGATCGGCTTCCCGTCCATACCGATGCCGACGATGAGCCGGGCCAGACGCTTCTTCAGGTCAGCGACCCCATCGGCCAGACACAGCGTCGCCATGATCTCGGAGGCGGCCGTGATGTCGAAGCCGTCTTCGCGGGGCACGCCGTTCGCGGTGCCTCCGAGGCCGATCACCGTGCTGCGCAGGAAACGGTCGTTCATGTCGATGCAGCGCTTCCACGTCACCTGCTTGAAGCGCTTCTGATCGAAGTTGATCGCGTTGTCGACGAGCGCCGCGAGCAGGTTGTTGGCCGCGGTGATCGCGTGGAGATCGCCCGTGCAGTGCAGGTTGATGCGCGCGCTGGGCTCGAGGCTCGCCTTGCCGCCACCCGTGCCGCCGCCCTTCGCTCCGAACACCGGGCCCAGTGACGGCTCGCGCAACGCCGCCATCGCCTTCGCGCCTTTTCGAACGAGCCCCTGCACCAGCCCGATGGTGGTCGTCGTCTTGCCCTCGCCGTACTTGGTCGGCGTCATCGCCGAGACGAGCACGAGCTTGCCTCTCGGGGGCTTCGCACGCAGGCGCGCCATGGTGGCCCACGACAGCTTGGCGAGGTGGGGTCCCTGGAAGAGCAGGTCGTCAGGCGACAGCTCGAGGCGGCGGGCAACGTCGGCAATCAGGCTCGGCGCCGCTTGAGTCGGGGGAGGGAGCATGGGCGCTTCAGAGAGCTTTCCCGCGCGGGCGTCAAGCGCCGGTCACACGCACGTTCCCACGTTTCGAGAAGAGCAATCCGAATCAGCGCGCACCGCGATGACTCCGCATGATTCGGGCACGGTGGCTGTCGTTCGTGGTGGCGTGGTCGGGGTGCATGGGCGTCGCCGAGGGCTCGTTCATCGATGGTGGGAGTTCGGTTGCTGGAGGGTCGGCGGCAGGGGGCTCGGCGGCGGCGGCGGGCGGGACGAGCGCTGGTGGCGGCATGGTGAACGTCGGCGGAGGGACGGCTGGCGGCGGGACCGTGATGGTCGGCGGCGGATCCGCCAGCGCGGGCGGCTCGGCCGTGATCGATTCGGGAGTCGTCGACGCAGGCGCGATTGATGCGTGCGCGACCGTGCCCTGCGGCGCGAACGCGAGCTGCCGGCCCAACCCGGTGCGGTGCGAGTGCAACCCTGGCTTCGTGGCCGATGGAGGCCCGTGTCAGGCCGGCGATCCCGGCGTGCCCGCGCTTCGGACCCAGGCGCAGGTCTGTGCAGCGTATGCCGAGGGCTATCGCAGCCGCGTGACCGGCATGGACTTCATCGCCGGCGCGGGCATGTGTGACGTGGGCACGCTCACGCGCCCAGCGATCGACGACGCGTTGGCGCGGTTGAACTTTCACCGCTGGCTCTCGGGGCTCGGGCCAGTGAACGACAACGCAGGCCAGAACGCCGCGGCGCAGGCGTGCAGCGTGATCTCGGCGTGGAACCCGGCAGGGCCCGCGGCGCATTTCCCTCCGGCGACGTCGACCTGTTACTCGGCCACCGGCGCAGGCGGAGCGGGCTCGAGCAACATCGCGTGGGGCAGCGTGAACGCGGCCGACGCGATCGATCAGTGGATGATCGACTTCGGCAACGACACCACCTTCGGCCACCGTCGCTGGTTCGTCTACCCCTCGCTCGACGACGTCGGCATCGGCTTCTACCGGGGCGGCAACAACTACGGCTCCGCGTCATGTTCGGCGGTCTTCGGCGCGGGCAATCCGGGGCCGAACCCAGCGTGGTTTTCCTACCCGCCCGCGGGCTACTCGCCGATCTCGGTCGCGCGATGGACGTGGTCGGTGCACGGCGCCATTCCACAGACCGGAGCGACCGCCACCGTGACCCGCGTTGGTGACGGCGTGGTGTTGCCCGTTCGAGTCGACATCATGCAGGGCGGCTACGGCAGGCTCTCGGCGGTGACGCTCGTGCGCATGGGGTGGGAGCCAGCTGCGGGGCAGACCTACCTTGTCGTACTCGACGGTCCATCGGGCCCTCGGCGCGAGTGGGAAGTGAAGCCAGTGACGTGTCCCTGAAGTAGGCTTTCCCGCGCATTTCCCGGGAGCCCTCCTTGATCCGTCTCGCACTCTGCTGTGCTGTCCTTGCTTTCACCGCTGCCTGCCAATGCGGAGTCACACCTCCTGACAACGACGGAGGCACGGCAGGTGGAACGGCGGGCGGAGACGCGGCTGGCGGAGACGCAGCGGGCGGCAACGCTGGCGGCAACACGGCTGGCGGCAACGTGGCCGGCGGAACGGCTGGCGGCAACACGGCCGGCGGAACGGCTGGCGGCAACACGGCTGGCGGCAGCACAGCGGGCGGCACGGGCGGTGGCAACATGCTCGCGGACGGCGGTATGTGCACTCCGGCGGGGCAGCCCTGCGGTCCAACCTCATCCTGCTGCTCGAGCGGAACCTGCGTCGCCGGCCTCTGCCGCGCCGCGATGTTCTGCTCCCAGACCGGCGTGGCGTGCTCGTCGCCCAGTGAGTGCTGTTCGAGCCGCTGCGCGAACGGCACCTGCGCGGCACAGCAGTGCACCGCGACTGGCCAGACATGCACGACCGGCACCGACTGCTGCTCCGGCCTCTGCAACGGCACCTGCCAGGCCGTGCCCGGAGGCACCTGCAAGGTGCTCGGAGACAGCTGCGGTGGCAACGGCGAGTGTTGCTCGTCGCTCTGTCGCAGCGGCGTCTGCCAGCGCGCGTACTCGTGTCAGCCCAACGGCGATGTCTGCCGTTCGAATGCCGAGTGCTGCGGCCAGCGGTGCGCGGCGAGCGGTGACGGCGGCGTGGGCCGGTGTCTCTTCATCTCGGGCGGCGGCGGAGGCGGGTGTCTGCAGGAAGGCAACCCCTGCACCGGCGGCTCGGGCTGCTGCTCCAGGACGTGCTTCGACCCAGGCACTGGGGCGAGCGTGTGTCTCCCCGCTGGCGGTTGTCGTCTCACGGGTACCTGGTGCTCGAACGACGACCAGTGCTGCGGCGGCGGAGTGAACCCCAACGGCTCGGTGCAGTGCTCGAACGGCCGCTGTGACAACGGCCAGGCCTGCAACGGGGTCGGCAACATCTGCGGCCGTGCGAACCTGACCGATGGTGGCACGGTGATGATCAACGCCTCGATGAACTGCTGTGGCGGCGACGACGCGTGCAAGCTCGACCGCTCAGGCATTCCGCGCTGTTTCGGTGGCCCTCCAGGCAACATGTGCCCGTCTGGGTACACGGGGCAGGCGCCGTGCTGCATCGCGACCGGAGACGTCTGCCAGTTCCGCGATCAGTGTTGCAACGGCCAGCTGTGCTTGCCGGGTGCCGACGGTGGCGTGCTGCGCTGCCAGGGCGTGAGCTGCGCGTCGTCAGGCGCGAGCTGCCAGAGCGACGCGAACTGCTGTGCGGGCACCGCGTGCATCCTCAACGTCTGCCGCCCGCCGCTCCCGATGGTCGATGGTGGGACCGCGACTGACGGTGGGAGCAGCGGTGGACCCGACGGTGGAAGCGACGGTGGTGTGATCATCGGCATCGACGCGGGCTCGCTCTGTCGCGCCAACGGCGCAGGCTGTCAGTTCTCGGTGCAGTGTTGTTCGCAGCAGTGCAACGGAGGCGTCTGCGGACCCGCCGTGACGTGCTCGCCGCTCGGTGGAGTGTGTAGCGCCAACGCTGACTGCTGCTCGGGCACTACCTGCAGCATCCCCGCGGGCCAGCAGACCGGCACCTGCAGTGCCTCGACGTGCGTGTCACAGGGCCAGACGTGCACCGCCGGCGGCCAGTCGTGCTGCTCGGGCCTCGGGTGCTTCGATCAGAACTTCCTGCCGTGCTCCGGCATGGGCTCGTGCACCTGCCGCTTCGGCATTCAGTGACGGCGTGAGGGCAGGGCGATAGAGGGCGGCGCGATGGCTGAGTCCCTCACTCCCCTGATCCAGACGTTGCATGACAGCGTCATGGTGCTGGCTCCCGCGGGCTGGACGGCCGTGGAGCTGCGCTTCGTGCGCACGCCGAACGGCCTGAAGCTGGCCGAGCTGCAGACGCGTGGCGATGGCGCGAAGGCTCCGAAGCCGAAGCCTGAGCTGAACATCGACCCGCGCGCCGAAGCGCAACGCCTCGCCGAAGGCGTGTCGGAGCTGGCCGAGCTGCTCAAGGGCCGCTGGGAGCCGGGCCTCATCACGGTCAGCCGCACGCCCGACTTCGCTGACTGGAAGCTCCTTCGCGCCGATGGCTCGCAGGCCTGGTTCACGCGCCTGGCGAAGGAGCACCTCGACTCGCTGCTGATGACGGACGCGATGTTCGATCTGCTCGAGGGCTCGCAGCGGGCGTTTCACGATCTGCAGCTGGGCCTCGAGACGAAGCTGCGCCGCACGGTGGGCTTCGTCTTCGATCCGCCCTCGGGGGTGTTGACGCTGCGGCAGGCTGAGGGCCCGGCGTTGACGGCTCCAGTGCAGGTCGTCGCGCAGTACTACCCTGACGCGTTCACCTGGGCGTGGGGCTGGGCGTACGAGCCGCGCGAGGCCCTGGTCGATCGCGTGAAGCGCGTCTGTGCTCCCGAGGTGACGCAGCCCGGGCTCTCGGCGATGTGGCGGCCGGAGTTCCACTGCGACGAGGGTTTCGCGTGGGCGATCGCGGGTTCGATCGTGGTGAGCCTCGGGGCTCGGGGCATTTTCCGCGCCGAGCTGCCCGATGACGCGGGAGTGATCTTCTTCGCGTTGATGGCCGAGCCCACGCCCGCCGCCTGAAGGCTCCGCACGCCTCGCCGCACTTCTCGAGCAGCAGGACGACGAGTCTCGACCTCGCGGAGGTGGCGTTCGCGAAGTCGTCGCCCTCCTCGATGCCCGAGGCGCCGACCGTGCACACAGTGACGTAGCAGGCTTCCCACTTACGTTCGCTGGCACGGATGAACGCCGCGATTCCGAGCGTGCGCCGGGCGAACGACGCGCTCCGCCTCGAGAACAACTTTCACCACCACCCAGGTGGTTGAAGTTGTTCTCGGTCCGCGCAGCCGTGGTCGGCCGCCAAAACCCGAGGGCGCTCGTGGTTCTCGCGGCGGCGCTGGTCGCGTATGCGGGCCTCTGCTTTCTGCGCGACCACTGAGGGAGTCTCCATGCGCTGTCTCGTCTTCGCCCTGATCGTCTTCACCACCGCGTGCAACCGCGAGCCTGAGCCCGCTCAGCCACCAATCGTCGGCGCCACGGCAGGCGGCGCAGCGGGAGGCGTGGTGGCGACTGGTGGTTCAAGCGGTGGTGGTTCGAGCGGCGGCTCGAGCGCAGGCGGCACCGTCGATCTCGCCGAGCGCGCGCCGAAGCGATGGCCTTTGGTCCCGAGCGTCACGCATGACGTCGACACCGATCTCGCTGCCGTGCTCGAGGCGCAGGCCCTCGCCGGTGCCTGCGACGCGGTGAAGAACGGCGCCACCGATCAACGGACGCGCCTGCGCTGCGGAAAGTGGATGTTCTTCTACGAGACGTTCGGAACGACGGGCGTGCCGGTGCCGCTGCTCGACTTCCTGCAGAAGCACTACGGCGACTCGTATTACGGCCGCGGCTTCTCCCGGCTCGGCTTCATTCCCGATCCCGCGAGCATGAAGGGCATGCCGCTGGGCCTCGCGCCGACGACAGGCAAAGCGGGCACGGTGTCGACGCTCGCGTTCACCTGCGCCTCGTGTCACTTCGGGAAGATGCCTGACGGCCGGTACGCGGTCGGCTACGGCAACCTGTCGCTCGACTACGGCAAGCTCCTCGCGTCCCTGGGCGCGCCGTTGACGCTCTCGTCGAACGCGAACGATCCCAAAGTGCACATGCAGCTGCGGCAGGAGCTGGCCGGTCCGGTGGCCGCCGCGAAGATGCAGTCGAGCTACCAGATCGATCTGGGCATCGCGGGGCTGCAGCTGCTCGGCGCCGGCATGGGAGCCCAGCTCTCGGTCGACGAGCAGGGGCGTTTCCTCGCGCTGCGCACGGGCACGATGGACTTCATGACCAGGCCGCTCGTCGAGGACAACGTGTGGACGGTCAGCCGCATCATGTCGCTGTGGAACCTGCCCGACGCCGAGCGCCGCACGAGCGCCGGCATGCCGCACGAGATGCTCTCGTGGAACGGTGGCGTCGACACGCTCGAGAGCTTCCTCGCGGGCTTCGTCACCTACGGCCAGAGCCAGGTCGAGTGGAGCCCGGCGCGGCTGTCTCCGTTGGCCGACTACGTGCGCAGCCTGCGTGCTCCGGCGACGCTGGCGCCGCTCGAGGCCGATGAGGTGAAAGAAGGCGCGAGGCTCTTCGTCGGCATGGGCTGCCTCGAGTGCCACAAAGGCGCGAGCGGTGAAGGCGCGCGGGTGTTCACCTTCGACGAGATGGGCACCGACCCGACGTACGCGACGATCTACAACCCGGGCCCCGACGGGAAGTCGCCAGTCGGAGACTTCTTCGTGACGCGTGGAGTGAAGGCGCCTCGCATGGCGGGCCTCTTCAGCCAGACGCGCTTCCTGCACAACGGCTCCGTCGCCACGCTCGAGGAGCTGTTCTGTCTGTCACCGCGAGATCCTTCCCGCGTCGAGGGCCAGCGGAGCGATGGGCACGGCATGACGTGTCAGGGGCTGACGGAGCTCGAGAAGCGCCGGCTGATCACGTACCTGAAGTCGCTGTAGAGCTTTCGGGTTGCGTCGCTGGGGAGCGCGGTGTACCCGACGCGCGAACCGCAGCACGCACCCGGAGAAAACGCATGGCCATCGAACGCACCCTGTCGATCCTCAAGCCCGACGCACTCGAGAAGGGCGCCATCGGCAAGATCATCTCCCGCTTCGAGCAGGCGGGGCTCATTCCCATCGGCGTTCGCCTGCAGCACCTGTCGAAGAGCGAGGCCGAGGGCTTCTACGCGGTCCACAAGGAGCGCCCGTTCTTCAAGGATCTCGTCTCGTTCATGATGTCGGGCCCGGTGGTCCTCATGTGCCTGCAGGGCGAGAACGCGGTGCTGAAGAACCGCGAGCTGATGGGCGCGACGGATCCCAAGAAGGCGGACCCGGGCACGATCCGCGCTGACTTCGCGAAGTCGATCGACGCGAACACGGTGCACGGCTCGGACAGCCTCGAGAACGCGAAGAACGAGATCGCGTACTTCTTCCGCGCGACCGAGCTGTTCGAGTACTCGCACAAGAAGTAAGCAGCCGTCGCATGGCTGATGAACGAGGGACTCGGGCGCTCAGCCAGGGTCCCTTTTTCATGTCTGCGACGCGGCCTACAGCCCGTCGACGCTGGGTACTTTCCATCGTGCGCCGACCGGCGCCAGATCGCGGTCGGTGACGTCGACCTGAACGCCAACGCGATCTTCTCCTCTGCGAACCGCGGCAATGGGGACTCTTCCTGGCGGATTGCCATTTCCGCAGCCGCTGATCGGCGGCCCCAGACCTGGCGCGGAGGTCAGAGGAATCCAGGTGAGCCAGGCACGGCCCCGAGGCAGGGACGCGCGGTCAAAGTCGATCCTGCCTTTGCTCCATCGCGGCGTTGACGGCAGCACCACCTGCCCCGAGTCGTACTCGAGGCGAAGGGACAGGCGGCTGACATCCCACTTGCTCGCGAAGGAGTGGTCCGAGAGCGCCTGGTACACCTCATTGACCGGCGCCAGGAACGCGCCGAGGACGTCGATCGGCTCCACCTCTCGTAACGGTACCCACGAGTATTCGATGACGTCACGCGCCGCCGAGAGTCTCATTCCTCCGTCGAAGCGAAAGGTGAACGTCAACAACGCCACCGCTCCAACCGACACGCAGGTCGCGAGTATCAGCGGGCGGATCGTTGCGGGACTCACGTGAACAGCGTGGGCGGGCAGGGCGAAACCGTCAAGCCGCGTGCTCTCCGATTCAGGCGCTCAGCCAGGGTCCCTTTTTCATTTCCGCCACACGAGGCTTTCGGAGCATCCACTCCGCGACGAGCGCGTTGATGATCCACCCGGCTGCCATCGACGCCGCGGCGAGGCCTTCGCTCATGTGGGGCTGCATGAAGGGCAGGGCGGTGAAGCCTGCGGTGAAGACCTGTGTGCCGGCTCCGAGGAACAACGCGTAGGCGCGCAGCATCCACGCGCCGTGCGCCTCGAAGTCACGACGACGGGCGGTGATGACGCCCAGGACGATGAAGAGCACCATCGCGATGGCCACCACGGCACGAACCGCGTTGAGCGCGGCGCTATCGAACGCCTTGGGAGCCCAGCGCAGCGCCATCACCGTGCCTGCGATCGCGCCGCCGAGGCCGAGCACGCTCAGCACGCGGCCGACGATGCGATGCCACGCGCCGCGCCGGAGCGACGGTACGAATTGGAACGCTCCGAGCGTCGCGAACGCCGTCGCGCCGACCATGTGGAGTACCGCGACCCATGGATCCGCCGCGAAGCGCTCGTGCCCATCGAGCGTGAAGCGGCCCGTCGACAACGAGAGCAGGCGACTGATGCCCGCGAACATCGGCACCGCGCTCAACACCAACAGCCCAGCGATTTTCTTTTTCATGCGGCCACCATGACGGCCGGCCGGGTGTCGCCACATCGGGCGAAGGACTGCGCGCGCTCAGCCGAAAGTACGAGGCACGCGCCCGGTCGCCCACGCCCACATCGCCACCTCGACCCGGTTCCTCGCAGCCAGCTTGCCCATGAGGCTCGCGACGTGGGTCTTCACGGTGCTCAGTGAGATGTGCAGCTGCTCGCCGATCTCTTCGTTGGTGAGCCCTCGCGCGAGCGTTCGGAGCACCTCTTCTTCGCGATCCGTCAGCGGCTCGAACGGTTGTCGCGAGGGCGCCGCGGCGGTGGCGAAGCGCTCGAGGAGCCGCGCGGTCGTCTTCGGTGAGATGAGCGCGTCTCCGCTCGCGGCAGCGTGAAGGGCCTGCACGAGCAACTCAGGCCCCGCGTCCTTGAGCAGAAACCCACGCGCGCCGGCCTTGAGCGCCGAGAAGACGTACTCGTCGAGATCGAAGGTGGTGACGACGACGACCGCGAGCGGGTGCTCCACGCCGGGGCCCGCGAGGGTGCGCGTGGCTTCGATGCCGTCCATCACCGGCATGCGGATGTCGAAGAGACACACGTCGGGCCGGAGCGACTGCGCCAGTTTCACCGCGCGCGCGCCGTCTTCGGCTTCTCCGACGACGGTGAGGCCGTTCCCCTGGAGGATCATCTTCAGGCCGCTGCGCACGAGGTGTTGGTCGTCGGCGATGAGGACTCGCAGCGTCATCGCGCGATTCCATCACGAGGGAGCAGCGCGTGAACGCTCCATCCGCGCTCCGGGAGCGGGCCTGCGTGGAAGGTGCCTCCGAGCAGGGCGACGCGTTCGGCCATGCCGACGAGCCCGAAGCCGGCGCGACCGGGAGCGCCCGCCTCGCCGTCATCTCGTGCGGTGAGCTGAATGGAGCGGCCTTCGGAGGCGATGCGCACCGTCACTGTCGACGCGTTCCGCGCGTGCTTGATGGCGTTGGTGACGGCCTCTTGCGCGAGTCGGAAGAGCGCACGCTCCATCACGGCGGAGAGGCCCTCCAGGTCGCCGACGAACGCGACGTCGACGGTCGGTCGTGACGAGGTGCGCGCGAGGTCGCGAATCTGCGCGAGGCCTGCGGCGGGAGCGAGCGTCGGGTCGTCGCGCAGCGCTCCGACGATGGCGCGGAGCTCGACGAGCGTTCGTTTCGACTCGGCCTCGATGGCGGCGAGCGCGTTCGCCGCGTCGTCGGGGCTGCTGCGAAGCACCGCGCGCGCGGCCTGCGCCTGCAGCGTGATCGCGGTCATGTGGTGCGCGACGCTGTCGTGGAGTTCGCGAGCGAGCTGCTCCCGTTCGAGCATTCGCGCCTGGTCGACCGAGCGGGCCTGCGCTTCGTCGCGGAACCGAACGACGGCGCCGATGGTGCCGGGAAGAATCAATACCACCGCGCTGCCGATGGCGTCTTCGAGCGTCAGCAGCTCCCCAGAGAGCAGTGACGTGAGCCAGGTGAGGACGATGAACGCGGCGCCGGCGATCACGTGACGTCCCGTCGCCCACCGGCACAGCGCGTACGGAAGAATCAGAATCGCCGCCGACGACGCGGTCGCGACTTCGGGGAGCGCGAAGTGGTGTCGAACGAGGGTGGCGATCGTCGCGAGGCTGAACGCGAAGGCCGTGGCCGCGAGTGGGTGGGAGCGGCGGAAGCCGACCGCTCCGGCGATCGCGAGCGCGAAGGCCAGGGCTCCGGGGCGGCTCGGCAAGTCGTGGCGAACCGACACCTCGACGAGCGCCAGCAGCGCGAACACCAGGGGAACCCACCACGCACTGTCGCGTTTCATCGTGGCCACCGTAGGCGAGTCGGCGGGGGCAGCCATCGACCGAAAGAATGACGGGCGACAGCTCACCCGGGGTCGGTGAAGCGGAACGTAACCTTCTCGTTGCCGAACTGCACCACGTCTCCATCGTTGACGGTGTGCTTCATGATCCGCTCGCCGTTGAAGAACGTGCCGTTCGACGAGTTGAGATCGGTGATCAGCACCGTGTCGGCGTCGACGAGAATGGCTGCGTGTTCGCGAGACACCCGCGGAGACGCGATCACGATCTCGCACTTCGGGTCGCGGCCCACCGACAGCCGCATACCTGACAGTTCGAGCGTGTCGTGCCCGTCGCGTTGAATCCAGATCGTCCGGCCTGACGGGCGCACGATGTTGGTGCGATCGGCCGGCGGTGGATCGTTGATGTCATCTTCTTCCGGCGGAGCGTCGTCTTGTGCAGCCGGATCCTCGTCGCCGCCCAGCGCTGGCTTCTCTTCCAAACCAACCGGAGCCGCTTCGGTCGCAGGCTGTTCAGCCACGTTCTCGGCCGCGTCGTCAGCTTCAGGCTCGTCTGCTCCGTCCTGTTCTGCGGCTTCTTCTTCTCCCTCTTCTTGTTCTTCCTCGTTCTCTCCAGCCTCGACACCGAACGGCGACGCGACCTCGGCATCCGTCGCCCACGAGAACGCGGCGAGAATGGCATCCACCTCGGGCACGCCCAGTTCACTGGCGTTGGCGCCGTCGACTTCACCGGCCGTGGTGTCGAGCCATGCCAGCGTCGACACCAGCCGCGCGTCATCGAGATCGTTGGCCTCGAAAGCCTCTTCAATCGCCGCGTCTTCAGCCTTCGCCATGAAGAGCTGTCGACGCAGCGCGAGCGCACGGCCCACCACCGACGGCGAGCGTGGCTTGCTGGTGGCCGAAGGCAGGCTCACGGCGTCGAGGCCGGCGAGCCAACACAACCACGTCAGCCGCGCCCACTCGTTGTGCGCGAATCGCAGCAACTGCGGCAGGCTCTTCTCCTGCCACTCCTCGACCTCGAGCGTCTCGTCGTCGCTCAGCGTCACCTTCCCACGCGCGAGCAGCGTCTCGACCGACGGAGGCAGCCACTTGGTCTCGGCCGGCACCAGCGTCTCCAGCTTCTCCTGCAACGACTTGAAGCGCAGCGCCGTCTTCTGAATCGCGTTGCGGAAGTCGGCCAGCGTGCGTGCCGAGGGCACTGCCTCGACCTCGAGCTCGATGTTGCTGATCGGATCCTTCGAGGGCCAGAAGCTCCACTCGGGGAAGAGCCCGTTCAAATACGTGGTCAGGAAGTCAGCCTGCTCCTCCGAGCGCTCGCGCAGCTCATCGGCACACACCCGCGAGGCGTCCGGGTTGCCGAGGCTCATCTCGATGAGCGCCTGCGTGTACGCGTAGAAGGGCTTGTCGGCCGAGTCGATCGCCTTGGCGCAGCGGATGAGATCGGCCGCCGCGCGCGAGCTCGCGTACTGATCTTGATCGATGGCCAGCTCGCGAAGAATGGTCGCCGGGAACGCGCCCTGGAGCAGCTCCTCGACGAGGTACGCCGCCTTCCGCGGTGGAGGAGCCCCAAACCGGTTCATGTTCGACAACACGAACGACGCGTTCTGAGCGCGCTCCCGTGCCGCGCGCTCCTTGCGGGCGATGGTGTGCTGCGAAAGCCACGTCGTGAGCGTCTGCACGAGATCGCCCGCCCCGACGGCCCGAACCAGCGCCAGCGTCGCTTCGCCGATGTGGTTCTCCTTCGCGAGCTCCTGGCTCAGCTGCTTCCACGCCTTCGGCTCACGCACCTCGTGAACCAGCACGCTTTCGATGCGTGCGTCGTCGATGGCAGCGCCCAGCTCGAGCCGGTGCAGCAGGTTTCCGCTCGCGTCGAACAGCTGCACGGGACCCTGGAAGTCGCGGCCCTTCACGGTGCCCTTCACCAGCGTCACCGCAGGGTCGGCCAGAATGTGCCGCGGCACCTTCCACTCGACCGCGCCGTTCTCAGGCAGGGCCTCGAGGCCGTCATCGAGCTCCTCGTCCTCTGGCGGTTCCGCGTCATCGACGGCTCCCGCCGGGGCTGGAGACGGTGGCGTGGGCGCCGGGTCCGCGATGGGCGCTGCGTTCGCAGACGGCGGCGTTGGTGCCGGATCGTTCGGCGTGACCTTCGCGTTGGGATCGGTCGCGGGCGACGGGTCTGCAAGGGCGGGCTGCGGCGCGGTGTGTGCCGACGTCACCGCGGCGACGGAGCCGGTCGCCATGCGCGGCTGGTTGTCATCGGCCTCTTGTGCGCGCTCCGGCTCGGGCTGGGCAGACGGGGGCGGGGCGGCGTCTTGCTCGCGGCGAACGGCGCTGGGCGGAGACGCGAGCGGCTGCGCGACAGGCGGTACTGCGGTCGCGGTTGGCCCCGGCGCTGGCCTGGCGTGAGGCGCGACGGCGCCGGGCGTCACGTACCCGTTGAAGCGCGCGAACGTAAACAGCGCCTGATTCATCAGCGAATCGCGATCGACGCTCATCTCGCGGCTCATCAGCTCGAGCGCGTCCCAGAGGGCATCGGAGATCTCAACCGTTCGTCGGGTACGAGTCATGGCGTCGCGAATGAACGCATGGGTCGCTTGAAAGTAAAGCCATCAGTCACGTATTGCGGCGCTGTGCAGCAGCCCGCAGTCGACCTCGCCAGCCTCACCCTCGAAGGCCTCACCACGTTCTTCACGTCGATCGGCGAAAAGCCCTTTCGCGCGAAGCAGGTCTACACGTGGCTGCACCAGCGCGGCGTCACCTCGTTCGACGAGATGACCGATCTCTCCAAGGCGCTGCGGGAGCGGCTGAAGACGACAGCGCTCCTGCGAAGCGTCACGAAGGATCTCGAGCAGCGCAGTATCGACGGCACCATCAAGTACCGCTTCCAGACGCACGACGGCCGCATGATCGAGTCCGTCTACATGCCGTCGCCCGATCGCAAGACGCTGTGTGTGTCGACGCAGGTCGGCTGTGCGATGGGCTGTAAGTTCTGTGCGACCGCGACGCTGGGGCTCGTTCGGCAGCTCGCGCCGTCGGAGATCGTCGCGCAGGTGCACGCCGTCAACCGCGAGGTGCGCCGCAACGAAGGCCTCGAGACACTGCGCCCGATCACGAATCTGGTGTTCATGGGCATGGGCGAGCCGCTCCACAACTTCGAGAACGTGAAGACGGCGCTGACGCTGCTCGAGAGCGAAGAGGGGCCCAACTTCAGCGCGCGCCACATCACCGTCTCCACGGTGGGCCTCGTGCCGATGATCGAGCGCTTCGCCACCGAGACCGACGTCAAGCTCGCCATCTCGCTCAACGCTTCGAACGACGAGACGCGCGATCGCATCATGCCGGTGAACAAGAAGTGGAAGATCGCCGACCTGATGGACGCGGTGAAGCGCTTCCCCGCGCGCTACGGCCGACGCGTGACGTTCGAGTACGTCTTGATGAGCGGCGTGAACGACACCGACGACGACGCCCACCGGCTCGCCGCGCTCTTGAAGGACGTGCCGGCGAAGGTGAACTTGATTCAGTACAACGAGAACCCGGGCCTTGGGTTCGGCTCCACCGGCGACAATCGTGCGGAGCAGTTCAAGAAGATCCTCGAGGCGGCTGAGGTGGCGGCGTTCATTCGCGCGAACCGTGGGCGAGATATCGCCGCGGCGTGTGGCCAGCTCGCGAACGTCGACAAACGATCAGACGGCGGGAAGCTCGAGAACGACCTCGGCTCCGCCTGAGGTTGGCGCGACGTACGAACGGCCACCGTGACGGGTGGCGATCTCACGGACGATGGTGAGCCCTAGCCCCGTTCCCGGAGGACCACCACGCACGCGGTGGAACGGCTCGAAGACGATCTCCCGCTCTGCTTCGGGAATGCCCGGGCCCTGATCCTTGACCGAGAGCGACAGTGTCGTGTTCTCCCGCTTCACCGTCACCACGATCGTCGACTGGTCTGGCGCGAACTTGAGGGCGTTGGCGAGCAGGTTGTCGAGCGCTTGCCTCAGTGACTCGACGTTGCCGGACGCGGCGCAGGTGTCAGGGCCCTCGATGGAGATCGTGACGTGCCGTGGGCTCGCGCCGCTCTGCGCAGATGCCACTGCGTCACGGGCCAGCAGGACGAGGTCTACCGGCTCACGGATCAGCGGGCCATGTGAGTGCGCGGCGGAATCGAGCAGGCGTCCAGCCAATGTCGCGAGGCGAACGACCTCCTCCCTCGTCTCCGACAGCGCCGTCTTCAGCTCATCGGTCGAGCGCTCCCGTCGGAGCGCGAGATCGAGCCGCGTGCGCATGAGCGACAACGGCGTGCGGAGCTCGTGGGCCGCGTCGGCGAGCAAACGCTCCCGGGAGTCACGCGCCGACTGCAACCGCTCGGTCGCCTGGCCCAGCACCTCGTGCACCTCCGATACCTCGTCACCTTCACGATCAGGCTCGAGCCGCTTCTCCAGCTCTCCAGCGCGAACAGCCTCGAGGTGGCTCCGCAAGGCAGCCAGCCGTGCGCGCAGACCACGGCCCTGGAGCGCCTGCACCAGCACGAGGGCAATCGCCGTCGCAGCCGTCGAGAAGAGCGCGATGAGATGGAAGGTGCGCGTCGACGCGTCGGTCTGCGCGAGCGAGGCCGAGAGCTTGAGCGCGTACGCCTCGCCGCCAGGGCTCTTCACGCCGACGACGAGCTCGCGGTGACGATGCCCCTCGTGCTCGACGGTCGAGAGCAGCGGCGTCGAGCTGATCTGCGTGATGGCCACGTGCTCCACCGGCTCGCCTCCGAGCGGCGGCGGGTAGCGCATCACCTCTTCACCGTCGGGCCCGAACAAGATGCCTTCGGGCGCAAACGGACGAACGCTGTCGACGAGGGGAGACGTCGCCATGTGCAGGTGCGGCTCGTTCTTCGGCCCGTCGAACAGGCTGACGCTCTCGATGGCGGCCTGCGCGAGGAGCGCTTGATCGAGGCTGCGCTCCAGCGCCCCGTGAAACAGCTGATCGGCCCCGAAGAGCACTCCACCCAACACGCACGCCGGCAGCACCGCGCCCCAGAGCCACAGGCGCGTCGACAACGTCACTGCGTCACCTTGCGCAGCCGGTAGCCGATGCCTCGCACCGCGGCGATCTCGATGTCGTCGGCGCCGAGTTCCGACAGCTTCGTGCGCAGGTAGCCGACGTAGACGTCCACCACGTTGGGCAGGCCGTCGAAGTCGGTGCCCCAGACCGAGGAGAGGAGGCGCGAACGGGACAGCACGTCGCCTGCGTGGCTCCACAGCTCATTCGCCAGCGCGAACTCACGCGCGGTGAGCGTCACCTCGGCTCCGGAGCGCGCCAGGCAGCGGCGCTTCGCATCGAGCGACACCGAGCCGAGCTGCGCCGAGGCGTTCGTCCCTGCGCCGCGTCGTGCCAGCGCCTCGAGTCGCGCGAGCAGCTCGTCGAAGTCGAACGGCTTGACGAGGTAGTCGTCTGCGCCCGCGCGCAGGCCCGTCACCTTCTCACCCGTCGAGCCGCGCGCCGTCAGCATCAGCACCGGCGTCGACAGCCCGCTCTCACGCCACTGCCGGAGCACCGACACGCCGTCGAGATCGGGCAACGACCAGTCGAGGACGATCGCGTCGTACGAGACGTTGGCGGCTTGAATCAGCGCGTCCTCGCCGCGCGAGCAGACGTCGACCTGATGGCCTTCTTCCGAGAGCCCGCGTTGCAGCAGCCTCGCCATCTGGGCTTCGTCTTCGACCAGCAGCAGCTTCACGGGCTGCACCTTACGCCTCCCCTCGACGCCTGCGAGCGCCGACCACCACGGGAAAGAGCGCCGGCAGCACGAGGAGCGTCAGCAACGTCGACGAGGCGAGACCGCCAACCACGACCGTCGCCAATGGCCGCTGCACCTCGGCGCCGACGCCCGTCGCGATCATCATCGGGAGGAACCCGAACGCTGCCACGAGCGCGGTCATCAAGACGGGGCGAGCGCGCTCCCGGGCGGCGCGTTCGGAGGCGGCGTCGGCTGGCATGCCTTCATCGACGAGCTCCAGCGCGCGAGAGACCCAGACCACGCCGTTCATCACCGCGATGCCAGAGAGCGCGATGAAGCCGATCGCCGCGGGGAGCGACACCGGCATGCTACGCGCCCACAACGACGCCGCGCCACCGATGCCCGCGAACGGGACGAGCGAAAAGACGAAGATGGCAGGGCGCAGGCGCGAGAAGGTGAAGGCGAGGAGCGCGAGGATTCCGAGGAGGACGACGGGCACGACGAGCGCGAGCCGGCGCGAGGCTTCGGTGAGGCTCTCGTATTGCCCGCCCCACTCGAGCCGGAATCCCGAGGGCAGCTTCACGCCATCGACGGCCGCTTGTGCTCCCGCGACCGCCGAGCCGAGATCGGCGCCACGCACGTTGAAGCCAACCACGAGGCGACGTTCGCCGTTGCGCCGCGAGATGAGCGCAGGCCCTTCGGTGCGGATCACGTCGGCGACGCGCGAGAGCGGAACGGCGCCGCCAGCCGCGACGGGGAGCGGCAGACTGTCGAGGCTCCATGCGTCGGTCGCGCCAGCCGTCTTGAGCCGCAGCGGAATCGGCACCGGGCCGTCGAAGGTGAGGCCGACGTCGAGGCCGACGCGCGCAGCCTGAATCGCGTCCAGCACGTCTCTCGACGAGAATCCTGCCGTCGCGGCGTCGAGCGCTCGTGGCCGCACGGTGATCAGCGGCACGAACGGGGGCGCGAGCACCCGCACGTCGGCGGCCCCGGGCACCTGCTCGATGCGGGCCGCGACGGCGTCGGCCGTCCTGCGCAGCGCTCCCAGATCGTCGCCGTAGATCGACACCGCGACGTCCGTGACGGCGCCCCCAAGCAGCTCGTTGAAGCGCATCTGAATGGGCTGGGTGAACGACGCCTCCATCTCGGGCTCCTCGCGACGGAGCAGCGCCTCCAGCTCTTCGGTCAGTCGTGTCTTCGTCATGCCCGGCCTCCACATCTCTGGCGGGTGGAGCTTCACGAAGACGTCGGCCAGATCGATGCTCATCAGATCGGTCGCGACCGCCGGGCTCCCGATGCGAGAGACGATCTGCGCCACCTCGGGAAACGCTCCGCGAACGCGCGCCTCGGTCCTCGTCGCTGCCTTCACCGCTTCTTCGAGCGAGATGTCAGGGGCGCGCACGGTCTGGATGATGAGGTCGCCCTCGTCGAGCTGGGGGGTGAACTCGACGCCGAGCGTGCGGCCGAGCATCACGCCGACGACCAGCATCGCGACCGCACCTGCGACGACGGCGGGCCGACGCTTGAGCCCGGGCGCCAGGATCTTCGGGTACGCCCAGTCGACGAAGCGGACGAGCGGAGGCGGGCGGTGCGGCACGTCCTTCTGGCGCAGCACGAGCGACGCCACCGCAGGCACCCAGGTCAGCGACAGCACCAACGCCGCGCCGAGGGCGAACACCACCGTCAGCGCCATCGGTCGAAACAGCGTCCCATCCACGCCGGTGAGCGAGAGCACCGGCACGTACACGAGGAGGATGACGAGCACCGAGAAGAACACCGGCCGCGCGCTCTTCGCCGAGATGGCGCGAATTCGTGCTCGCAGCTCCGTCGGCGCCAGGGTGCCTTCCTGCCGCGAGAGGCCGTGGAAGAGCCCTTCGACGAGCACCACGGCGCCGTCGACGAGCAGGCCGAAGTCGAGCGCGCCGAGGCTCATCAGGTTGCCGGGAATGTCGAGCAGCGCCATCGCCGCCGTCGCGAAGGCCATCGAGAGTGGAATGACGCTGGCGACGATCAACCCCGCGCGAACGCTCCCAAGGAAAAGGAGCAGGACGATCACCACGAGCAGTCCGCCTTCGAGCAGGTTCAACGCCACCGTCTTGAGCGTGGCCTTCACCAGGGTCGAGCGGTCGTAGACGACGTCGATGCGCACGTCGTCCGGGAGCACCTTGCGGACCTCGGGCATGCGCGCGTGCAGGCGATCCATCACCTCGAGTGCGTTGGCGTCGCGGAGCATCTGGGCCATCAGGTACAGCGTCTCGCCCTGTCCGTTCGCCGTCGCTGCGCCGAGCCGCAGCCGCGCGCCTTCGCGCACCTCGGCCACGTCGCCGACACGCACCGAGTTGCCGGACACGAACGCCGCGCCGAACTCACCGGGCGTGGCGGGCCGCGCCTGCCCACGCAGCAGCACCTGGGTCGGGCCTGAGGGCAGGGCGCCACCGGTCGACACGCCCGTCGCGCCTTCGAGCGCCGTCTTGAGCTGCGAGAGCGTGAGGCCGCGCGCCGAGAGCCGCGCGTCGTCGGCGATGACGTCCCACGTGCGTTGGGCGCCGCCCCACGAGTTCACCTCGACGACGCCAGAGACCGACTTGAGCAGCGGCGCGACCCGGTACGTCGCCAGCTCGAGCAGCTCCGCGGGCGTTCGGGAAGGCGATGACAACGTGAGGTGGAAGATCTCTCCCAGGCCGCCGGTGAGGGGCGCGAGCTCTGGCTTGGCCGCCGTGGGGAGTTCGAGGCTGGTGAGGCGCTCTGCGATCATCTGCCGCGCGAGCCACGGCGAGACGCTCTTCTCGAAGATCACCGTCACCGACGAGATGCCGGACAACGAGAGGCTGCGCTGCTCGACGAGATCAGCCACTCCGCCGAGCGCGACCTCGATGGGCCGCGTGATCAGCCGCTCGACCTCTTCTGGCGTGAGGCCCGGGCTCGGCGTCAGGACGATCACCTGGTTGTTGGTGAGATCGGGCAGGGCGTCGAGGCGCAGTTGCAGGCCGACCACGAGCGCGGCGCCCGCGAGGAGCAGCGTGATCCCAGTCACCCAGCCACGCGCGTCCACCGAGAACTCGACCAGCCGGCGGATCATGGAGACTCCGTGCCGTCGGCCGCGACCTGCGTGCCCGGCTCGAGCCCGACGACGACCGCTTCGGCGCCGCTGCGCGCGATGACGCGAACGTCGATCAACGAAGAGCCGGTGCCGGTCCGCTGGCGAACCTGAACCCTCTCGCCGCTCTCGAGCAGCGCGCGTGACGGCACCACCCGCCACGACGCATCGGCCGAGACCCGCACGCGCCCCGTCGAGCCGATGGGAAGAACCCCGCCGTCAGCGAGCGCCGAGAACCACGCCAGCCGCGAGCCGTCAGAGGGCTCGAATCGCGGAGAGACGGAGATGAGCTCGACGGGCAGGACCAGCGCTCCCGAGTGAAAGGAGAAGCGCGCTCCCTCGCTCGGGGTCGACGGCAACCGCGCCTCGACCCGGCCTTCACCGACCCCGACGAGCTGCGCGAGCGGGCGGCCTGCGGGATCCCTGACTTCGCCACGCGTGGCGTCGACGGCGGTGACGAGACCGGCGATCGGTGCGCGCAGCGACAACACGCCGTCACCCGTCACCAGCCCCTCGGCCTGCTTGTCCGAGACCCCTGAGGCTCGCAGTGTCGCCCGAGCGGCCTGGGCGTCGGCCCGCGCCGTCGCCAGCTGGGCCTCGACCTCTGCCAGCTCGGCGAGCCGGACCAGGCCCTCGCTCTTGAGGAGCTCGAGCTGCGCTCGTCGCCGGGCGTACGCGTCGACCTTCAGTTGTTCGCCAGCGAGATCGCCGGCCGCGTGCAGGAGCTCCGGCATCAACACGTCGATGAGCGGTTCTCCGGCTTCCACGCGCTGCCCCGGGCGGACGCGGACTCTGACGACTCGCGCCTGCAGCGGCGGAGCGATCGAGGCGAGGCCTTCGGGGCTGGCCAATACGCGGGCTGGCGCTTCGAGCAGGGCAGTGTCTTCGGCGCTGCGGGTGTCGACCCACCGTGTCGTCGCGCTGGTGGCCGTCAGTGGAGCCGCTGGCGTCGTGGGTGGCGCTGGCGCTTTGTCACAGGCGACGGCGAGCAGGCTCAAGGCGATCAGGCGGTTCATCGCGTCACCTCAGACGTCAACATGGCCAGATGGAAACGGGCGAAGACGACGTCGGCCTGTGCGCGCGCGTGACGGGCTTTCGTCGACATCAGGGCGCGGCGCGTCAGCACGAGCTCCTGCGCCGTGGCCTCGCCAGCGTCGAAGCGGCGCTGCATGCCGTCGAGCGCCTCACGCGAGGCCGGGAGCAGCTCGTCCTCGACCACCCGCAGCGTCTCGAGGCTGTGCTCGAGCTCGTGGAGCGCATCGACCCGTTCGGCCCGTTCATCGGCGAGGGCGGTGAGGGTGCGGCCTTCGGCCCGGCTCAGCGCCGCAGCCGCGACCGATCGTTCCCGTTGCGCGCGCTCGAAGACGGGCAGGGTGAGCTGCAGCGACGCGACGGCGGCGAGATCGCCAGCACCTTCCCTCCACGCCAGCGCGCCGACCTGGAGCGACGTGCCTCGCGACGCCTCGGCTTCGCGCTCCTTGAGACGTTCGACCTCGACCGTGGCCTTCGCGGAGCGCACCGGCGGGCTGGTCTCAGCCGTTTCGGTCACGTGACTCACGCGCTCGTCGTCGATCGTCACGACAGGCAGCGCGGCTGTCGCGACCGCGGGCCGATTGGCATCGCGCCCCACCACGCGGTTCAGCTGCACGCCTCTGACGAAGGCCTCACCTTCGAGCGACAGCGCAGTGAGGTGTGCTTCGGCCTGGTAGGCGTTGGCCACCGCGACATCGACGCGCGTGAAGCCGCCGACCGCCGCGCCCTTCGCCACGCGGGCTTGCCATTCCTTCGTCAGGGTGAGCTCGGCTCGGGCCGCCTCGAGGGCCACCTGCGCGGCCCACAACGAGAGCCACGCCTGCGCCGCTGCGATCACGAGCCCTCGCCGGAGCACGGCCCGCTCCTCGGTGTCTGCGTCCACCTCGGCCATCGCCGCTGCGCGCCTGGCGACGCCTGCCCCTGCGAGGCTCACCTCTTGCGAGAGGCCCAGGTACAGCTCAGGCCCGAACGTTCCCTGTGCCATGCGACGGCCGCCAGGCTGCACGAGCACCGATGGGTTCGCCGTCAGCCAGGGAATCACCTCGGCGAGGGCCCGCCGTCGCTCGATGGCGGTCGACGCGGCGCTGAGCGAGGGCGAGGCGTCGGCCAGCGACAGGGTCTGCTCGAAGCTCAGCGCCTGGGCAGGCACCGTCACCATCAGGAACCACGCGATCATCCCCCAGTCCTAACGGCTGGGCGCCCGGGGTCCCTGAACCTTCGATGAGAGAATTCTCAGGAGACCGGCGGCGCGGACGGCTGACCGCGTGTCGAGAGCATCTTGAGGAACGCCTGGAAGTAGACCCCCGCGCTCCACACCGAGAACGCCGTCGACAGGTAGACCATGAACTTGCCCACCAGGTTGAAGTCGACGTCGTGCCACGCGAAGAGGAAGAACATCGGGTGGGTGTAGTGGATGCAGAGCGAGACGATGCCGACGAGCTGCAGCGACGTCTTCCACTTGCCCTCCTGCCCGGCGGCGATCACCATGCCTTCGCTCGCGGCGATCTGCCGAAGGCCCGTGACGATGAACTCGCGGGAGAGCAACACGATCACGATCCACGCGTGAATGCGGCCCAGGCGCACCATCATCACCAGCGCCGCCAGCACGATCAGCTTGTCGGCGAGTGGGTCGAGCAGCTTTCCGACGACGGTGATCATGTTCCAGCGTCGCGCGAGGAAGCCGTCGATGACGTCGGTGATGGCCGCCAGCGTGAAGAGCGCGGCGGCGAGGTACGAGTAGAGCGGGTCGGCGTCGTAGGTGAACCAGACGAAGAGCGGGATGAGCGCGATGCGGCCCATCGTCAGCATGTTGGGGAGGTTCCAGAACTCCTTGAGCAGCGCAGAGGGGACTCGCGTCTTGCGCTCGGCTTTCCGCGTCAGCTTGTCGGCCTTCTTGCGGGCCTTCTCTTCCCGCTTCCGCAGGCGCGCTTCGTGCTTCAGCTTCTGAGCCGTCTCGCGATCCATCACGTCACCCTGGTGTGACCAGCAGCGCGAAGCCGTCGCCGGTGAGCTCGACGGCGCCCTGGCCCGCGAAGCCGGTGAGACGTGGAGAGACGCGACCGAACCAGCCGACGAGGCGCTGCAGCGGCACCATCATCGGAGAGCCCGGAGGGATCGCGAGCGACTTCATCGCGCCGCCGAGCTGGAGCAACACGCGGCCGTCTCCCGAGAGGTGAACGAGATCGAGACCGACCTTGATGCCGTCTTCGCTGAGGTGGCCGTGCTCGAAGCCGATCGTCTCTTCGAAGCCGAAGACGTGCTCCTCGCGCAGGTAGGCGCTGTCGTCGTTGAGATCGAGCGCGTGGAAGCGCGCGCCGCCCATCTCGAGGTGCACGACGCCATGCCCTGTCAGCCGCTGCATCTGGGCAGGGCCTTCACCGAACGGCTGCTCGACGGCGCGGCCACGAGCGCGGCGGTTCTCGGGGTGCGCGGTGACGCTGCCGACGATCGCCACGAGGTTCGTCATGCGGGTCAGCATCTCGCCATTGACGGTGACGGCGAGGCCGTGCGGGCCGACGTGGAAGGGGCCGGCCTGAGGCTGCTCGATGTCGCTCGTGCTGGCGCCCAGCTCGACGAGGGTGCGCGCTTCCATCGGGGTGTAGCCGCGACCCGGTGCGCTGGGCGGGGGCTGGACAGGCGTGGGAGGGGTGTCGGGGGTGAACTCGGACAGCGGCTGCGCGACCCAGGAAGGCTCGACGGGCGGCGGCGCATCGGACCAGCCCGGGGCCGTCGGGCGCGCGAGGTCGTCGGGAGCAGTGGGTTGTGCATCTGCGGGCTGTTGTTCCCACGTCTGTTGGTCGCCACCGGAGGCCTGCTGGGCGTCGGGCTGCTGCTCGGCCGAGGCGTCCCACGTCTGCTGCTCGACCGGAGCGTCCCAGGTGTGTTGCTCGGCGGGAGGGGCGTCCCATGTCTGCTGGTCCACCGGCGCAGTGCTCTGCTGTTCGGCCGTCTGCGCATCCCACGTCTGCTGCTCGGCTGGTGGCGCGTCCCACGCCTGTTGTTCGACCTGAACGGAGCTCTGCTCGTCTGCCCATGCCTGCTGCTCTGCGGCCGGTTGCTCGACTGCCGCCTGCTGCTCGACAGACTGGCTCTCCGCGCCAGCGGCATCGTACGGCGGCTGCTCCGGGGCGGGCTGCTCCCACGACGCTTCGGTCGACGGCTCGGACCACGATGGCGCGTCGGGCGCGGCGGCCTCCTGCGGCGCGACGTCGGAGAAGTTCATCTCCTGGCTCGGGTCCGGCGGGGTGTTCCAGTCAGTCGACGATTCGGCGACCGGCGCAGGCTCGGCGGTGCCGCCCGAGGCCGACTTCGCGGCATTCCAGAGCGGATCTTCCGCGGCAGGGTCGAGCGCCGTCTCCATCTGCGGCACGGGGCTCGGCGAGCCGACGAACGCGGAAGGATCGACGTTGACCGAGCGCTCGCCCGGAGCCGAAGGAGGAGGGGGCGTCATACCCGACGCGGAGTCCCAGCTGTTGACGAGGGGCGCCACCCAGATTTTCTGCGTCGACACCTCGGACTCGACGTCGATCATCGGGAGCTCATCGGCGGTCGGCTCGACTTCCGCAGGCGCCGAGGCTTCGGGCTCCATTCCGAACTGCGCGCCCCAGTCACGGTCGAGCCGCGGGCCAGACGGCGCGGGCGGCGCGATGTCGATCTCGGCTGGCATCGGCTCGAGCGGTCGCTCTTCGGTGAACTCGACAGGCCGATCCTCCGAGATTTCGAGGGGCACGGCTTCGACTGGCGCTTCTTCGATCGGTGCGTCTTCGATCGGTGCGCCTTCCAGCGGGCCCGAATCATCGAGGGGCTCCGGAACAGGGGCCGGTCGCGTGACCATCAGCTGCTCGATGGGAATTACCTGCTCACCCGAGACGACGTCGGCGTCCATCACCTCCGACTCGCTCATCACCTCGATCTCCTCTTCAGGCGGCGAGGCGGGAGGCAGCGGGGCCGGCGGACCCGAGGGCCTCGGGGTGATCAGCTGCGCGGGCTGGGAGGTGACGGCCTGCGCGACGGCCGCGGGCGCCGGTGGAACGACCAGCCCGTGGTTCGACGGAGCGCTCTCGACCCTGGCCGTCAGCGCCCGGCCCATCTTCTCGGCCATCTGCTCACTGCCGGCGAGCACGAAGTGCTCTCTTGCCTTCGCGTAGTCACCGGCCTGGGCGAGCGCGAGGCCGAGGTAGTTGTGCGCCTTCTTGTGATCGGGCTCGAGGTCCGTCGCGGTCTCGAACTCCTTGATGCACCGGGGCAGGTTGTTGGTCTTCAGGTACACGAGACCCAGGTTCACCCGCAGCGTCGGGTCGGCCGGGTTCTCGCGAACGAGCTTCTCGTAGATGTCAGAGGCCTGATCGAACAGGCCGAGCTTGAAGTAGGTGAGGCCGAGCAGGTTCTGCGCCTTCTCGTTCTTCGGCGCGAGCTGGTGTGCCTTCTCGAGAAAGGAGCGCGCCTCGACGATCTTCCCGGCCGCGAGCAGCTCGCCGCCCTTGTAGAGGGCTCCGAGGAACTCCTCTTCGTTCACTGGAGCCCGCGCCGTCGTCGACATTGATTCCCCTGGATCAGCGCTCGACGCCGTCAGCTTTCGCGACGTCAGACTGCGCTTTGTACTGGAAGTAGAGCGAGAGCACCTTGCGCACGTAGGCCTGGGTCTCGGCGTAGGGAGGCACCTGGCCTCCGTACTTTCGAACGGCGTCGGGGCCCGCGTTGTAGGCGGCCACCATCTTCACCATGTCGCCGTCGAACTCGTTGGCCAGCACGCGCAGGTAGCGGGTACCGCCCTCGATGTTCTCGCGCGCGTCGAAGATGTCCTTCACGTACATCTCGCGGGCCGTCTGCGGCATCAGCTGCATCAGCCCCGACGCGCCGACGTGAGAGATGGCGTTGGGGTTGAACGCCGACTCGGCGTGCATGACGGCGCGCACCAGGTTGACGGGCATGCGGTACTTCAGCGCCATCTCGTCGATGATCTCGTCGAACGCCGTGAGCTGCTTCCTGCTCGAGGGGCTGACGCGCGCGGGAGCGGTGGGCGGCGGCGCAGGGCGGAACTCCCCTTCGACCTTCCTCGCCTTCCGGGCGCCCGCGCCTTTGGGCGGCACGTTCGTGTACACGACGGTCCCGTCGGCCTCGACGTAACGGAAGATGCCCCCGGCGAAGGCCAGGGAGGGCACCAGCAGGAGGGGCAGCAGTCGACGCAGAAGAACTCCTCGACAGTGAGGTCGGGGCAAAGCCTACACCCGATCGCCCGGCTCCCGAAGAAAGCCAGCGAGGGTGAGAACCACCAGCACCCCCTCGGCATTCACCTGCGAGTTCAGTCAGGGCGGATGAAGGGGTCGGCAGGCTGTCTTCGGGCTGTTAGAGGCGGCGGCATGGCTCGGTCTTTCGACTTTCTGGTGATGGGCGGTGGCGTCGCAGGGCTGTCTTTCGCGCTCGAGGCGGCGAAGCAGGGCACGGTGGCGGTGCTGACCAAACGCAGCCGCTCCGAGGGCAACACGGTCTACGCCCAGGGCGGCATCGCGGCGGTGCTGTCGGCCGAGGACTCGTTCGAGAAGCACGTCGAGGACACGATGGTGGCCGGCGCGGGGCTCAACAAGCGCGCGATCGTCGAGATCACCGTTCGCGAAGGGCCCGATCGGCTCAACGCGCTGGCGGCCATGGGCGCCGAGTTCAACCGCCGCGCGAACGGAGAGTTCGATCTCACGCGCGAGGGTGGGCACTCCAAGCGGCGCATCGTGCACGCGGGCGACGTGACGGGCAAAGAGGTCGAGCGCGCGATGCTGGCCGCGTGCGACGAGCAGAAGAACATCAGCTTCTTCCCCGACTCGACCGCGATCGATCTCATCCGTGAGCGCGCGGTGCCGCCAGGCGGAGGGCGCGTGCAGGGGGCCTACGTGTTGCTCGAGGACGGCTCCATCGAGACGTTCCTGGGCCGGGTGACGGTGCTCGCGACCGGCGGCGCAGGGAAGGTCTATCTCTACACCTCGAACCCTGACGTCGCGACGGGTGACGGCGTGGCGATGGCGTTCCGAGCGGGCGCACGCATCGCCAACATGGAGTTCTACCAGTTCCACCCCACCTGCCTCTTCCACCCCGAGGCGAAGAGCTTTCTGATCAGCGAAGCCCTGCGCGGTGAAGGCGGCAAGCTGCGGCTCAAGGGCTCGGGCGAGCGCTTCATGAAGCGGTACCACGAGCTGGCAGAGCTGGCGCCTCGTGACGTGGTGGCGCGCGCGATCGACGCCGAGATGAAGCGCACCGGCGACGAGTGCGTGCACCTCGACATGACGCACCTGGGGAAGGCGTACCTCGTCGAGCGCTTCCCGACGATCTACGGGACCTGCAAGGAGTTCGGCATCGACATGGCCGTGCAGCCGATCCCCGTCGTGCCGGCCGCGCACTATATGTGCGGTGGCGTGGTGACGGACGAGCACGGGCGAACGTCGGTGCCCGGGTTGTATGCCGTCGGTGAAGTGTCGTGTACCGGCCTCCACGGAGCCAACCGCCTCGCCTCGAACTCGTTGCTCGAGGGGCTCGTCTTCGGGCATCGCGCGACGGTGGCCGCGGCCGCCGAGGTGAAGGAAGGCGTGAAGCTGCCCGACGAGGTCCCCGAGTGGGATCCCGGCGCCGCCGTCACGTCGGATGAGATCGTCGTCGTCAGCCAGAACTGGGAAGAGATTCGACGGCTGATGTGGAACTACGTGGGCATCGTGCGCACGGGCAAGCGGCTGGCGCGCGCGCGACGGCGCCTCGACATGCTCCGTGAAGAGATCCGCGAGTACTACTGGCAGTACAAGGTGACGCGCGACGTGATCGAGCTGCGCAACATCGCCGACGTGGCGCACCTGATCGTCGAGTGTGCGTCGCGCCGGAAAGAGAGCCGCGGCCTGCACTACACGCTCGACTACCTCGCGTCGGACGATCACAACTGGCTCATCGACACGGCGGTCACCCGTGAGCCGTGAGCAGACGGTCGCGGTGTTCTGTGGCTCGCGTGACGGGTCACGGCCGGTGTTCCGCGAAGCAGCGACTGGGTTCGGCGAAGCGATGGCGCGTCGAGGGCTCGATCTCGTTTACGGCGGCGCAGCGAACGGGTTGATGGGCGCGGTGGCCGATGCGGTGCTCGCGGGCGGTCAGCGGGTGATCGGGGTCATTCCCAAAGGGCTCGATCGCGTCGAGTTCGCGCACCCGAAGCTCAGCGAACGAATCGACACCGGCTCGATGCACGAGCGCAAAGCCGTGATGGCCGACCGTGCCGATGCCTTCGTCGCGTTGCCGGGCGGGTTCGGGACGATGGATGAGCTGTTCGAAGCGCTCACGTGGCGGCAGCTGGCGATGCACCACAAGCCGCTGGGGCTGCTCGACGTCGACGGCTTCTACGAGCCGCTGGTGGCCTGGCTCGATGGCGCGGTCGCCGACGGGTTTGCTCCGGGCGCGACGCGGGCGACCCTTCGCGTCGAGCGCGACCCTGATGTGCTGCTCGGCCGGCTGCTGGGAGGCTCGTGATGTTCGGCGGCACTGGAGAAGGCTTCGTTCGGTTCAAGCTGTTCGGCATTCCGGTCGGGATCGACTGGTCGTTCCTGATCGTGCCGCTCATGGTCCTGGCGTGGGGTGGCGGGTGGCAGCTCGTGCTGATCTGGACGATCGGGGTCTTCGTCTCCGTGCTTTTGCACGAACTGGGGCACGCCGTCGCGATGCGGGTGTTCAAGTTTGCGCCTCGCGTATCCATCTACGCGCTCGGCGGCCTCACGTTCTGGCCCGAAGGCGCGGCGCCCACCGTGAGGCAGAGGTTCATCGTCAGCGGCTCGGGTCCGGCGATCTCGATCGCGCTGGGAACGATCTCCTGGGTGCTCAAGTCGCTCGGGCCCTGGTCGCCGACCATCTCGGCGATGATCGAAGTCTCCATCTGGATCAATCTCATCTGGGGCGCGATCAACTTGCTGCCGCTGATGCCGCTCGACGGCGGCAATCTGCTCGACACCGGCGCGACCATCGTCACGGGCACGCCTCGGCCGCGGTGGGTCGGGCTGGTCAGCATCGTCACGGGGCTCGGGGTCATCGCGGGCGCTGCGAGATTCGAGCAGCCGTTCCTCGGGCTCATCGGGGTGTTCGCCATTCTTCGCGGCTGGGAGCGTTGGAAGGACAAACGCCCGGACTTCGATCAGGCGCTCAAGCAGGCGGTCGCGCTCGGCTGGAGCGGCAACCGCGAAGGCGCCGAGACGATCCTCCTGATGTTGAAGCAGGTCGCCACGACGGACGAGCAGCGCGCGCGTGTCGCGCAGGAACTCGCCTGGCTGCACCTGATGAACGGGAAGCCCGAGGCCGCGGCTGAGCTGGTGCGAACGCTCCCGAGCGGGTGGCAGGTCGCGCCCGAGCTCAAGGCGCGGTTGCTCGCGACGAAGGACGACGTCGACGGCGTGATCGCGATCCTGATGCCCGAAGTGACGAACGGCCACCTCGCGGTGACGGCGGCGCCGCTGCTCGCGTCAGCGTTGTTCGCGCAGGAGCGCCTGCAAGAAGTCGAGGCCGTCGCGACCTTGATGCTGGCGAACGCGAAGACCCGCGAAGACGCTGCTGGCCGGGTCGCGGCCGATCTCACCGCGCGGCTGTTTCACGCCAACGCCACCGAGAGCTGCCTGCGGCTGAGCGAGTTCCTCTGGAAGAAGTTCAGCAAAGGCGAAGACGCGTTCAACGCGGCGTGCGCGCTCGTGAAGCTGTCGCGGCCTGACGAGGCGATGCGGTGGCTGTCGGAGGCCGTGCGCGCGGGAATGCCGAAGCTGCGTGAGGCGCTGACCGAGGACCACGATCTGGCTCCGCTGCGTGAGCGCCCTGAGTTCGCGGCGCTGCTGACGCGCGCGCAGTAATCAGAAGCGCAGCTCGAACAACCGGTCCGCGATACGCTTGGCTTTGGCCACGTCGATGGGCGTGCCGTCGGCGGCGGTCGGCGTTCCGCCTGCGGCCTTGAGGGCCGAGGCAGCGCTCTCGTAGGTGCGGGCGAGCTTGTAGATCTCTTTCATGCGCTCGGGCTTCACAGCCCCCTTCCCGTCGCGAATGGCCTTCTCGACATCCGCAGCAGCTGACGCGTACGCCTTCTTCGCCTTCTCGAAGTCGGCCGTCGCGGCCTTGAGCACCTCAGCCGGGGTCGCGGGCACCGAGAGCTGGAGGCCGCGCCGGCCCTGAAGTCCATCGGCGTGGGCGTTGGGGGCGCTGCGGCCGGCCTTCTCGGCCTTCTGAAAGTCTCCACCGTCTTCGTAGTACTGGCGCGCAGCGGCGGCGGCTCCGTAGATGGCCGGCGAGCCAGCGCTGCCCGCGTCAGGCGAGAAGTTCTCGGTGCCCGCGAGCACGGCGTTCGGGAAAAGGGCGCGCCACTCGTGCAGGTTTCCGCCCTGGAAGCAGGCGAGCAGGCCGACCTTCTCGGTCTTGTCGAAGAGCTCCTTGTACGGGAACTTTCCGCTCCCGGCGGGGCTCTCCATGTCGCGGAAGCGCTTGAGCTCGGCGCGAATGTCGAGGTTCTGCGAGTAGCCAGAGTGGTTCGCCTGCTCGAACAGCATGTTCGTACCGTCGCTGTGGCCCGAGATGACGAGGCCGGTCATCGAGCCGCCCGTCTTCACCAGGTTGTCGAGGTACGACTGCATGCCGTCGCGGAACGCCTTCTGCGCCTGCGCCGGGCCCTTGTTGAACTCTCTGGTGATGTCGAGGCCGGTGAGCTCTGCCTTGTCGGGGTCCTTCGAGACCACGGTGCTCAGCGCGTTGCGCTCTGCCGTCTGCCGGGCGCCGTTCGAGAGGTACGTGCCCTTGTCGGTGTGGTTGTTGACCTGCAGGTACAAGACGCTCGCGTTCGGGGTGCGCACGTCGACGGTCTTGCCGGCGGCGGTGGTGAAGAGCGCGTTGAGGGCCTGGGTGAAGGTGTCGTACTTGCCGCCGCTCTGGAGCTGGCCGTTCTTGATCAAGAACGCCTTGGCTTCTTTCAGTGACAACGAGCCCGAGCCATCCTTGTCGGCGGCCTTCAGCGCGGTGAGCTGATCGGGCTTGAGCGAGGCGAGCAGCTTGTACGCCTCGGGGTCCTTCTTCTTGAGGTCGTCGGTGAGGGCGAGCGGGATCTTCCGGTTCGGGTCCTTCAGAGCGCCGCTCCAGTCTTGATCGAGCTGGGTGGAACGGGCTGCACCACTGATTCGGGTCGGAGCGATGCTCATGTGTGAGAAGACTCAGGTGTGGGCGCTGATGGGACATTGGCCTTCCCGAATTCGCGCTCCCGCCCCGCAACCGCTCAATAGTGCGGAGGTCGCTCGTGCTGGCCGGGGTCCACCAGGCCTGGATCTCCGCCAACCTTCTCTTTGAGCTGGGTGACGTGCAGGTGCAGCGAGTCGATCTCCCGCTGCTGGCGGTAGACGACCTCGGAGAGCTCCGCGACAACCTGCTCGAGGTGCGCGTACCGCTCTTCCATCGTGGTCAGCCTCAGTGAATCGATCATCACTTCGCCTCGCTCTCGTCCCACGCCGTGCCGAGCCACGCCTTGTACGCCGCCCGCTGCGCCTCGGTCGGAGCATCGACTCGCGCGAGGTACACGCCGTCAGCTGGCTTGGCGCCGAGGGTGACGCTGAGCTCGATCAACCTGTCGCGGCGGAACAGCGTCACCTTCACCGCTTCGCCCGGCTTCTTGTCGTCGCAGCGCGTGATGAGGCCAGCCGCGTCGCACTTCAGCCCATCGAGGGCGACGATCTCGTCGTCGGCGTAGACGCCGGCCTGCATCGCCGGAGAGCCATCGAGGACGGTCGCGATGGCCGCGCCGGCCTTCGGCACCAGCCCGAGCCAGCCGCCCGGCGTCTTGTCGTTGCCCTTGCGCGGCGGCGTGCCGCCCTTGTCCGAAGCGGACGCGTCGCGGGGCCTGAAGCGCACCTCGAGGCCGACGTGGTTGAAGACCGAGTAGTCGAGCTCCTTCGTGCCGCGGAGCGCGTGATCGAAGAACGCCGAGAGCGAGGTGCCCGCGAGCTCGGTCGCCACCTGCTCGATGCCGTTCTCAGGCACGCCCGACTCGTCGCCGTAGCGCTTCCAGAGCAGGTCGAGCACGTCGTCGAAGCTCTTCGCGTCGTTCGTCGCGCGGCGGAGGTGAAGGTCGAGCAGCGCGCAGACGATCTCGCCCTTGAGGTAGTAGCTGATCGCGCTGTTCGGTGAGTTCTCGTCGGGCCGATAGTGCTTGGTCCACGCGAGCCAGGAGGCGTCGGTGAGCGGCAACACGGTGCGGCCCGGCGTGCCGTGGAGCGCCGTGAGCGACTCACCGAAGCGCGTGAGGTAGCGCGCGGCCGTCATCAGGCCTGCGCGGCGCACGAGCAGGTTGTCGTAGTAGCTGGTGCCGCCCTCGAAGAACCAGAGCAGCTGGGTGTAGTTCTCTTGCGAGTAGTCGAACGGGACGAGCCGCTTCGGCTTGATGCGCTTGACGTTCCAGAGGTGGAAGTACTCGTGCGCGGCGAGGGTGAGGAAGTCCTCCCAGCCCTTGGGTGACGAGAAGCCGGCGCGTGGGAAAAGCAGGGCGGTCGAGGCCTTGTGCTCGAGCCCGCCGCGGCCCTTGTCGGTGCCGTAGATGAAGAACACGTAGCGCTTCATCGGCAGGCCATCGAAGAGCGCGGCCTCGATCTCGACGATGCGCGTGAGATCAGCGACCAGCTTCTTCTCGTCGAGCTGCGGCTCGCCCCAGAGGACGATCTCGTGAGGTACGCCAGCGGCGTTGAAGTGAATTGGCGTGTGCGGCCCGACCTCGAACGGTGAGTCGATCAGCTCGTCGTAGTTCGGCGCGACGAACTCCTGGCCCTGTTGATCGAGCGCGACGGTGGTGCGCCAGCCTTGCGGCGCGTCGATGGCGACGTGGTGCGGCCGGAAGCGGAGCTGCTCCGAGTAGTAGAAGAGCGTCGCGCCGTTGAAGTAGCCGTGAGAGCCGTCGAGGTGGCTGGTTCGAACGGTGAGCTCGTTCGCGTACACGCGGTACTTCAGGTGCACCGGCTCGTTGTTGGCCTTGATTCGCAGCGCGCGCTTGTCGAGGCGATCGAAGTGCAACGCGACCCCGGCGGTGTTGGTGACCGACAGGTCCTGCACGTGCCGGCTGTACTCGCGCACGAGGTAGCTGCCGGGCGTCCACACGGGCAGGCCGACGGTGAGCTCGTTGCCGGCGGCGGGGAAGATCGCCTCGACCTCGAAGAGGTGGGTGTGCGGCTGCGACATCGCGACCCGGTAGGTGACTGGCATCGTCATGCAGCCTCAATACGTCATGGACCGGGGGCTCGTCAGCGGGAAGTGCTTCACCTCGCGAAGAGTCTGACTGCCCGAAACGAGACCGCCGCTGCCTGCGCTGGTTTGAGCCCGTCGATCGCCGGCCCGGTCGAGCGCAGCACCTGCTGGCCGAGCGCGAACCGGTACTCCGTGGTGCTGCCGAGGAACAACTTCGCCTGGAGTGTGAGTGCTGGGCCGGTACCGCCGACCGCGACGTCTTCGGTGCGCACGACCACCGTCACCGGACCCGGAGTCACAGCCGTTCTGGGCGGCAGCTCGAACGACTGGCCTTCGACGATGAAGCGCCCGTCCTGCACGACGCCTTCGAGCACGTTCGCCCCGCCGACGAAGCCTGCGACGAAGGGCGTGCCGGGCTCGCGATAGACGACGTCCGGTTCGGCGAGCTGCTCGATGACGCCTTTGTTCATGACGGCAACGCGATCGGCGAGGGCGAGCGCTTCACCCTGGTCGTGCGTCACCAGCACCATCGTCGTTCCGAGTGTGGCCCGCAGGCTCGCGATCTCGCCGCGCAGCTCTTCACGCAGCGCCACGTCGAGGTTCGAGAGCGGCTCGTCGAGTAACAGCACCTTGGGCCGTCCGACCAGTGCCCTGGCAAGCGCGACACGTTGGAGCTGACCGCCCGACAGCTCGTGCGGCCGGCGCTGCGCGAGGGCGGACAAGCGGACCCAGCCGAGCGCCTCCATCACCTTGGCTTCGACGTTCTGCTCCCGTCGCAGCTGCAGCGGGTACGCGACGTTCTCGAAGACGCTCTTGTGCGGCCAGACCGCGTAGCTCTGGAACACCATGCCCAGGCCGCGCTGCTCCGGCTGCACGAACTCCTTCCCATCGTCGACGAGCCGGCCAGCGAGCCGAATGACGCCGCGGTCGGGCCGCTCCAGCCCCGCGATCATTCGGAGCGTCGTCGTCTTCCCGCACCCGGACGGCCCGAGGAGCGCGAGCAGCTCGTGCTCCTTCACCTCGAGCGACAAACGCTTCACCACCGCCGTCGAGCCGAACGACTTCTCGATCTCGTGGAGCTCGACTGCCGCCATCACCGTGCCTCCGCGCGCCGCACCATCGCGCTCTCCACCAGCAGCGCGGCCAACACCACCAGCAGCAACGCCGAGGCGATCACCGCGGCAGATCCAGGATCTGCGTAGCTCTGCAGCTCGAAGAGCAGGGTGCCCAACACGTCGCTGCCCGTCGGAATCAACAGCACCGACATCGTCAGCTCGCTCACGCAGGTGAGAAACGTCAGGAGCACCGCGGCCGAGAGCGCTCCCCGAAGCTGAGGGAAGATGCCATCCACGAACGCCCGGAATCGGCCAGCACCGCTCAGTCGCGCAGCCTCACCCAGCGTCGGATCGGCCTGAGAGAGCGCATCACTCGAGCTGCGCACACCGAGCGCGAGGTGCTTCACCACGTACGACAGCAGCAACAGCCAGAACGTGTTGCCCAGCGCGAGCACGAAGGCCACGCGCTCCACCGCCACGAAGCGCACGTCACGGGAGAAGGTCACCAGCAGGGCGAGAGCCAGCACCGTGCCGGGGATCGCCGACGGCGCATCGGCCAGCGTCTCGAGCCAACGGCGCTTCGTCATCGCGATCATCAGGCCTATGGAGCCGACCAGGAGCGCCGCCACCAGCGCCAACGCCAGACTCACGCCGATCGCCTGCAGCGTGCGCGCCTGCATCACCACGCCCCAATGCTTGAACGTCAACGAGCCCCACTGGCCCCAGGTCGGCTGAAGGCCCGTGAGGAAGATCGCGCCGAGCGGGAGCACGATGATCGTGATCGCCGTGGCCCACGCTGCCGTCGAGACGAGCCCTCGAAGCCGACCGAGCGAGAGCACCTTCTGGCCGAGCCCCTTGCCGCGCGGCAGCCGCACCCGGCCCGCCTTCGCGAGCCACCCGTTGAGCAACAACACGCCGACGGCGACCACCAACAGCTCGACGCTCAAGACGGCCGCACGCGACAGCCCCGCCTCACCCATCAGCACCTCGCCGTAGATGCGCGTCGTCAGCGTCGGCGTGGGTGGGTTTGCCGAGACGCCGAGCAGATACGGCACGCCGAACGAGGCCGACGCGAAGACGAAGACGAGCGCGGCTCCCGAGAGCGCCGCGGGCGTGATGAGGGGCAGGGTGATCGTCGTGAAGGTGCGCAGCGCCGAGGCTCCCGACAGCCGCGCCGCCTCTTCGAGTGACGAGTCGATGCGCTCGAACGCGGCGCTGGTCGCGAGCACGACGAGCGGGAGCGCCGACGTCCCCAACACGAACGCGATGCCACCGAGCCCGTACACGTCGAGGCGGTTCTGTCCGATCACCAGGGTGAGCCAGCCGGAGCGCGGGTTGGCCAGCGCGATCCACCCCATCGTCCACAGATACGGAGGGATCGCCGACGGCAGCGTCACCAGCGTCTTCAGGCCACGTGCGCCCGCGACGTCACTGCGCGTCACCAGCCACGCGAAGGGAAGACCGAACACCAACGCGACGAGGCTGGCTCCGAACGACGACAGCAGTGTGCCGGAGAGCGCGTTGAGGGCCTGTGGTGCCAACCACAGCGCAGGCCACGTCGCCGGGCTTCCGCTGTTGAGCAGGAGCACCAGCAGCGGCAGGAAGACCGTCGCGATGAGCGCGGCCGCGATGACGAGGGCTCGCTTCATTTCGAGAACGCAGCGCTGAACCGCGCCTTCAGGGCCGGGCCATCGGTCAGGCCACGATCGAGCAACGCTTCGTCGAACGCAGCGCTCTTCGTCAGCAACGCCTCGACGCCCGGCGTGTCTCGCGGCCCGGGTTGCCGCGGATCGACGGCGTGCATGTCTCCCAGCTCGCGAATCACGCGCTGACCCTCGGGCGAGAGCAGTACGTCGATGAAGGCGCGCGCCGCAGGCGTGTTGCGGCTCGAGGCCAGAATCGCCACCGCGCCGGGGATCACCACTGCGCCATCGGACGGCCACGTCTCTTCCACCGGGCTGCCACGTCGCTTCGCCGCGAGAATGTTCTCGAGCAGCACCACGCCGACCGCTGCCTCGCCCCCTTCGATCTTCTGCAGCACCGCCGCGTTGCCGCCTCCAACGCGCGCACCGTTCGCACGAAGCCGCTTGAAGAACTCTTCTCCGTGGGTGCGCTCCATCGAGACCGCCCACGTGAACGCCGTTCCGCTCGTGAGCGGGTCGCCGATCACCACTTCGTCTCTCCACTTCGGCTCGAGCAGCTCGGCGAACGAGGCAGGCCCTTCGATGCCGGCCTTGTGCACCAGCACCATCGTGGAGAGGCGAACCGCCTCCCAATGCCCTTCGGGATCGACGACGGCGCGCGGCGTGCGGACGCCGTTTGGAGAGACCGCACGGAACAGTCGCTGCTCCTTCGCGAGGCGCCGATAGAGGAACGGGTCGCTCGTCATCAGCACGTCGCACGGCGAACCACCGGCCGCGAGCTCGGCCTCGAGCCTGGTCGCGATCTTCTCGCTGCCGCCCTGGAACCAACGCACCGTCACCTGCGGCAGGCGCTCCTTCAGCAGCGGCTCGAACGCGTCCATCACGTGGCGGTACATCGAGGTGTAGACCCACAGGTCGCCCTTCGGAGCGCCGTCGGTCTCGACGTGGGCACCCGACGCAGGCGCGGCGGACTCGATGCGGCAGGCTGCGACGAGTAAAGCGACCGGCAGCCAGACGCGCTTCACGACTGCGCTCCGGCCCTGCGAGCCTTCACGAGATCGGCATCGACGCCGAGCAGACGTTCCCAGAACGCGCGCGCATAGCCAGTGCCCGGGCGCTTCGAGACGTGCAGGCGATAGCCGTACCAGACGTCTTCCCAGCTCGAGTCGCCGACGAGCACGTCGAACAGCTCGCTCGCAGAGAGTTTCAGTGTCTCGGGCACATCGGCGGCGAGGCCTGCGTCGATGCGCTCGAGCGCGCCGTTCGAGAAGTGCACCGTCCACGACGCGTTGCCGCCGACGAAGCCGAAGGCGCCCTCGAACGCCTCGTGTTTCGCGAACGAGCGCGGCAGATCGTGGGCGAAGAAATCGCGGAAGAGGGGGTCGAGATCGGGCACCTCGTGTTCGGGGCGGCGCGCCGCCGCGATGGCCTTCGTCACGCGAGAACGTTCGAGTTCGGCATACCGGCGCACGCCTTCGACCGTGAGCGGCCAGCGGCTGGTGAGGCCACGGTTGATCGAGCCGGTCTCAGGGCTCCACTCGTCACCGGGCTCGAGGTGGAGCAGGTGCGTGTCCCGCTCGTGCGCGAACTGCATCGAGCGGGCGAGCGTCTCGGGAGCCGTCAACCGATCAGCGAAGTTCTTCCAGACCTCGTCGAGCTCGAGCAGCGCCCACGAGGACGCAAAGGGAATCGCTTCGGAGGGCCTCAGCCCTTCGATGCCGTCGAGGAACCGCTGCAGGCCTTCCTGTTTCTTCTCGGCGCAGCGAGCCTTCAGCGTCGCCTCGTCGCCGTCGAAGTTGGTCGGGTATGACGACGCGCCGGCGTACGGCAGGAAGGCCACGTCGATGGGGCCGAGGCGTTTCGCCACCGCTCGATAGGCCTCGACCGACAGCGTGTTGTCGTTGCCGTGGTACAGCGTCGTTCCTTCTCCGCTGACGACGATCGACGTCACCTCCCAGCCGGCATCGTGCGGCACGAAGGTGACGGAGAGGCCGGGGGAAATCTCTTTCCTCTCCCACGGCGCCAGCCACAGCACGTTGGTCAACCCGGCGTTCGCGAGGCGGCGCTTCATCGCGCCCGAGGGGAAGTCGACGGCCAGCACGAGCTGGTCCTTCCTCAGTTGCTGGAGCGTGCCGAGACCCGAATGATCGGCATGGGTGTGCGAGAGGCACACGAAGTCTGGCTTCGGCATCGTCGAGCTGTCGGGGAACGGCGTCGGCGGGTAGCGGAACCAGGCGCCCGCGAAGACGGGCTCGTGGAACCACGGGTCGAGCAGCAACGTTCTGTTCGCGACGCTGAGGAAGAGTGCTGCGTGGCCCAACCAGGTGACGTGCACGGCGCGGAACCCTAGCCCTGTGCCGGTGGTCCCTCTGCTGCTTTCTCGTCGATGACGGCCTGCCAGTACTCGCGCCCGTAGTACTGCCGCATCATTCCGAGCTTCGTGCCGCCCTTGAACAACACGAAGCCGGGGATGCCGAACAGCGCGAAGCGTCGGGCGAGCTCTGGGTATTCGTAGGCGTTCGTCTTCACCAACGTCACGTTCTTCGGCAACGCCTCGAGCAGATCCGGCAGATCGCGCGCGAACACCTCGCAGTTGGGGCACTGCGGGCCCCAGAAATAGACGACGACCAGCTGCTCGGCGGGCGCCGCGAGGAGCCCATCGAACGTGTCGGGCGTGCCAACCACCAGCTTCGTCGAGTCCATGTTCGCCCCTTCGATTGGTCAGCTCACGACTCACCCGTGGGCGAGGCGGCCGTACTCGCGCATCCACGTCAGCTCGTCGGTCGACAGCGGGCCCTTCTCGAGCGCGCCGAGGCTCTCTTCGAGCTGCGCCTGTGAAGCGGGGCCGGTCAGCACGACGTCGACGTTCGGGTTCGACAGACAGAACCGGTAACAATCGCCTGCGCTCATCGTCTGCCCAGTCCAGCCCTTCGGCGCCTTCAGCAGCTTGCGCCACGCGGTCGCCGTGTACGCGACGACTGATGGCTTCCGCTTCTCGAGGTGCGGGAAGATGTCGCGCTCGGCGCCCGGGTGTGCGGCGTTGTAGCGAATCATGAACAGATCGAGCTGCGAGTCCTCGGCGAGGCGACCCGCGCGCGGGCGATCGTGAATCGACACGCCGATCGAGCGCACCTTGCCTTCCTCTTTCAGTTTCAGGAGCGCGTCGATGGTGCCAGGTGTCCACGCTGACATCTTGCCCAGCCAGTAGAGCTGGAAGACGTCGAGGTAGTCGGTGTCGAAGCGCTTGAGCATTCGTTCGCAGCCGCGTCGCACCGAGCCGCCAAAGAAGCCGAGGGACGGCCCGGTCGCGATGATGAGCTTCTCGCGGTTCGCCTTGAGCGCCTGCTTGAGCACTGGCACCGAGTGGCTGGTCTTGTATTGCTGGAAGAAGAAGTAGGTGATGCCGCGCTCGATCGCGGCCGAGACGCCGTTTGCGTCGATGCCGTAGTTGATCGCGAGCCCGAGGCGGTGCGTCGGCTTGTTCAGCGGACGAAGGGTCGTGTGCGTGAAGTCACTCATCGGAGGCCTCCAACGTCGTGCGACGCAGAGCATTCCGCTCGTGGGCCCAGACCGCCACCTCGAACTCGTCGGCAGCGGAGGAGCGCAGCGTTTGCGCGAGCGCGCGCGCCGTCGATCGATGCCCGGGTTCCTTCGACAACATGGTGGCGATCGTGGGCCTGAGCCCGAGAGCGACACCTTCGAGTGAGGGCGGGCTCGCTTCGCGAATGCGCTCCATGGTCTCGACCGGCGTCGCGCCATCGAAGGGCCGGCTGCCGGTGAGCAACTCGACGAGCAGAACACCTGCAGAAAACACGTCACTCGAGCTCGACAGCGGGCGGCCGCTCACCTGCTCGGGTGACATCGACGCATACGTACCCTTCCGAACGCCGCCGCGGGTCTGATCTTTCAGCAGCGTGGCCTTCGCGATCCCGAAGTCTCCGAGCTTCACCTCGCCGGCCAGAGACACGAGCACGTTGGTCGAGCTGACGTCGCGGTGGACGAGGCCGAGTGGGCGCCCACGCTCGTCGGACGCGGCGTGGAGAAACGACAACGCAGTCAGCACCTCTGCGAGCACGAAGCAGGCGATACGCTCGGGAATCGGCGCCCCTGCGGCCAGCGCGGCGAGATCGGCGCCGTCAATCCAGTCGAGCCGCACCCACGGCCGACCTTCGACGGCTCCGAAATCGTGGGCCTGCACCAGTCCCCGATGCACCAGTCGAGCCTGAAGCCGCGCCTCTTCGAGGAACATGCGCTCCCACGTCGAGTCGCCCACGTACTCTTCACGCAGCAGCTTCAGCGCGATCGTCTTCTCGAAGCCGCTGGCCCCGAAAGCGGTCGCCTTGAAGACCTCGGCCATGCCGCCGACACCAGCGCGCTCGAGCAGCTCGAAGGGTCCAAACCCGCAGGGCAGTCGCACCCGGCTACACTACTCCTCGTGGCCCAGACCCGGTTGTCGACGCAGCTCGATGAGACAGGTTCTCCATTGCGGTGCCAGCTGGTGGTGGTCGACGGACCCGACGCGGGGCGCGCGGTCTCGCTCGACGTGGCGCGGGTCGCAGGGACGGCGGCGTCGATCGATCTCGTGCTGACCGATGAGCGGGTGTCGTCGAAGCATGTGCGGGTGACGCCGGTCGACGCGCGCTTTCTGGTGCGGGATCTCGAGAGCACGAACGGCACCTTCTTCGAGGGCTCGCGGGTCGCCGAGCTCGAGGTGTCGGCCGGGGCGTCGTTGAGGATCGGTCGAACGACGCTCCGCATCGAGCCGCAGCCGCGGGCGCTCGAGGTGCGGCCGAGCGCGGCGCGTCGCTTCGGGGAGCTGGTCGGCGAGAGCCTCGCGATGCGGGAGATCTTCGCGGTGCTGGAGCTGGCCGCGCCCAGTGACGCGACGGTGCTGGTGACGGGGGAGACGGGAACGGGAAAGGAGCTGGTCGCGCGAGCGCTCCACGAGGCGAGCCCGCGCCGCAAAGGGCCTTTCGTGGCGGTTGACTGCGGCGCTTTGCCCGAGAGCCTGCTCGACTCCGAGCTCTTCGGACATGTGAAGGGCGCGTTCACGGGGGCCCAGGCCGATCGAAAGGGCGCCTTCGTTCGCGCCGACGGCGGAACGCTCTTCCTCGACGAGCTCGGGCGGGTCAGCGCTGCGGTGCAGGCGAAGCTGCTGCGGGTGCTCGAGGAGCGAAAGGTGAAACCCGTCGGCGCCGATGCCGAGCGGGCCGTCGACGTGCGGGTGGTCGCGGCGACCCCGGCCGAGCTCACGAGCGCCATCGCCAGCGGCACTTTCCGATCCGATCTCTACTATCGACTCTCGGTGCTCGCGTTCGAGCTGCCGCCTCTGCGGAGCCGGCGTGAAGACATTCCGCTGATCGTCGGCGAGCTGCTTCGGCGCAGGGCCCTGGACCCCGAAGGGCTCGAGGGCCCGAACCTCGATCGGCTCAAGAGCCACCGCTGGCCCGGCAACGTGCGTGAGCTCCGCAACGTGCTCGATCGCGCGATCGTGTTGTCTCCCGGAGCGCGCCGCTTCGCCGACTTGAAGATCTCCCTCGAGGCCTCCGTCGGCTCGGGCGACGAGCTCGGCGTGCGAACGGACCTGCCATACAAGGAGTCGAAAGAGGCGGTGCTCGAGGTGTTCGAGCGCACGTACCTGCGCGATCTGATGGCGAGACATCGAGACAACCTCTCGGCTGCGGCGCGAGAGGCCGGCGTCGACCGGAAACACTGGCGAGCGCTGCTCAACAAGCACCGTCTGTTCGATGGGCCCGATGAGGACTGAGTGAACACGCTCCTGCTGGTGATGTTGGGTGCGCTCGACGGCGGCGTGTCGATCACGGCGTTCGCGACGCCGAAGGAGGCGTTCGTTCACGTGCTGGCGACGCGGCCTCAAATCCTCGGGGTCGGCGAGTACCACGAGCTCAAAGGCGCGCCGAAGGTACCCAGCGCGATTCGGCACTTCACGGCGGAGGCGCTGCCGGTGCTCGACGGTGGCGCGACGTCGATGATCGTCGAGACGTGGATGCTGAACGGCCGGTGTGGCGAGGTCGAGAAGCAGGCGGCGGCGGCGGTCGAGAAGACGACGAAGCGGCCCGCCGAGACCGAGGACGAAGTCACCACCATGATGGGCAGGGCGTACGATCTCGGGCTCAAGAACCACACGCTGCTCATCACCTGCGCCGACTACGCCTCGATGCTCGACGCCGACAAGGAGCTCGACGCCGAGAAGTCGCTGCTGCTGATGAAGCGCAAGGTCGAAGAGAAGGCGCTCGAGGTGCGAGAGAACGAAGAAGGCGGCCTGCCGGGGAAGATGCTGATCCTGTACGGCGGCGCGCTCCACAACGATCTCGAGCCATCTGCTGACGACGCGCCGTACTCGTTTGGGCCCCGCCTTCGCCGCGAGACGAACGGTGGCTACGCGGAGCTCGATCTCCTCGTGCCCGAGTACGTCGAGAAGGATTCAGATCTGCTGAAGCTGCCGTGGTTCACGCCTGCGCTCGCCCTCGCGAAGAAGGGGAAGACCGTGCTCGTGCAGCCCTCGCGCGGCGTGAACGTGATCGTGTTCGCGTACTCGAAGGTCAAGCCACGTCCACGATGATGGCGGTGATGTTGTCGGCGCTCCCTCGCGTGAAGGCCGTCTCGACGAGGCGCTTGCACGCGGTCGCGGCGTCATCGGGGCGGAGGAGGGTGCCGAGCTCCTCGTCCTCGAAGGGATCGTAGAGCCCGTCGGTGCAGAGCAGGAATCGATCTCCGGGGAGCGCATCGACGACGGCGGTGTCGGCGAGAGAACTTCCAACGAGGCCCAGCGCGCGGGTGATCTGGTTCTTGAATGGGAAGTCGTGCCGCGGCGGCAGCTCTCGACCTGCAGCCACCATCTCGGCGTAGACCGAGTGATCGCGGGTGAGCGGCTTCAGCACGCCGGTGCGCAGCCGATAGACGCGGCTGTCACCCACGTGCGCGATGGCGACGGTGGAGCCGGCGATCAGCATCGACGCGATCGTCGAGCCCATCTGGCCGAGCCGGCCTGCGCGCTTGTCGACGATCGCCTGATGCGCCTCCATCGCCGCGCACTGGAGCAGGTTCTCGGTGAGTGACTTCTTCTTGTCCTCCTTGCAGGGCCACGTGCCGCCCGGGTCGCGCTGGTTCCTCGCGACGAACGTCTGAAGCGTCTCGACGGTGAGGGCGCTGGCGATCTCTCCGCCTTCGTACCCGCCCAGGCCATCGGCGACGGCGAAGAGGCCAAGCGTGGGCGCCGCACACAGGTTGTCTTCGTTGTTCGAGCGGCGGCCGGTGGTGGTGATGCAGTGGCTGAGCAGGTTCATGCGCCACAGCCATCGCAGCCGCCGTGCCTGCTCAAGCCAGCGCCACTGCGCAGTCCCTGGTGACGCGCCCCCCCGGTCGAGACCGGTACCTGGAGCGTCGAGACCCCGTCCTGAAATTCGGGCCGAAATGCCGCCGGGAATTCAGCCTCGTTTGCGAGGCGTCTTTGCGGAGTTCTCAGAAGACGAGGTCGGCCCACTGCCGACACTTCCTCAGACCCTGCTGCTGAGGAGCACACCATGCTGGTTCGCCGCGGAAGCAACGGAGCCGACGTCACCAGGGTGCAGCGCGAGCTGAAGGCGGCTGGCATCAACCCGGGCCCCATCGACGGCGCGTTCGGCCCGAAGACGCTCGCAGCAGTGAAGGCCTACCAGGCGAAGTACCGCCTCACGCAGGACGGCATCGTCGGCCCGAGGACCTGGCAGAAGATGATGACCGATGGGTTCGACCCGGCTCGCCCCTCGAACTCCGGCTCGACGAGGCCCGGCTCCGCCGGCCCGGTCACGGGCCCAACCAACGCGCCCACGTCGTCGAAGGTTCAGAAGATGCTCGACGAAGCCCGCTCCCACCTCGGCTACCGCGAGGGCGCTGGCAACCGGAACAAGTTCAGCACGGCGCTCGGACGTCCTCCCGAGCCGTGGTGCGCCGACTTCGTCAGCTACGTCGGCAAGAAGGCCGGCTTCACGGTGAACACCGCCAGCGCGCAGGGCGTCGCGAACGCGCTGCAGGCGAAGGGCACGTGGAAGGGCCGCAGCAACCCGCAGCCCGGAGACGCCGTCACCTTCCGCTGGGACGGCAGCCGCGGTTGGGCGGATCACGTCGGCATCGTCGAGAAGGTCTTCCAGCAGAACGGCAGGACGTACGTTCAGACGATCGAAGGCAACTCGGGCGATCAGGTTCGCCGCAAGACGTACCCGGCGGACTCGTCGGTCATCAACGGCTACGGCCGCATGGCCTGAGTCAGCGTCGCGGTGGGCGTGGAGGTCGCGGAGGCGGAGGTGCTGCCGTGCGCGGATCTTCAGGCCACGAGTGCCTGGGGTACTGCCGCATCAGCTCCTTTCGAACCGCTGGGTAGTGGCGATCCCAGAAGCCCGAGAGATCCGTCGTCACCTGAACGGCGCGCATGTTCGGCGCGAGCAGGTGCAGCACGAGCGGCGCGCGGCCGATCGCCGGGCCTTTCAGCAACCCGAAGAAGTCCTGCAGGCGTGACTCGATCCACGGCGGGCGCGCGGGCTCGTAGTGCACCTGCACCGTTCGGCCTCCCGGCAGGGTGATGCGATCGGGCGCTTCGGTGTGGAGCAGCCGAGCCTGTTGCGCCGTGAGTGACGCTTGCAGCGCGTTGAGCAGGCCCGCCTCGCGCACCTCGTTGAACGAGCGAAGCCCCTCACACAACGCCGCGAGGCGTGCTTTCAGGAACGCGTCGTCGGCGACGGGGAACCCTGCTTCTGGGAACGCGGCCCGGAGCGCGTCGACCCGGCACTGCCAGGCACTCACCGCCTCGGGCTCGGCGAAGGTGCGCACACCAGCGTCGAGGGCGGCCTGGGCGAGCAGCTTCGTCGCGCCTTCGGAGGCGGGCGCGGGGTTGCGCGTCTCCTCGAGCACCACGTTCCCGAACGTCATGCGGGTGACGCGATCGACGCGTTTGGCGTCTGCGTTCCACTCGAGGGCGTCGACATCGCCGAGCAGATCGCCTGACAACTCGAGCAGCCACTCGGGCTGAATCTGCGACGCGATGCGCACGGCCACTCCACCACGGCGCTCTTCTGCGTCGACGGCGACCATCAGCTCTGCTTCGTGCACGACCGACGTCACGTCGAGCGACGCCGAACCACCAGAGGCAAAGACGACGTCGGGTGATTTGGGACGGCGGCGTTTGGCGACGCGATCGGGGTAGCCGGCGAGCACCGCCTGGAGCAGCGCCTCTTCGCGTGCGTGATCGGACGTGGGCCCTGGCGTTCGGCGATCGACCGAGCGGCCGAGTTGCTTGCGGACGCGATCGACCGACTGCATCGCCGACGCATCGAGACCTGCGCTCCGGGCGCTCGTGGCCTGACCCTCCTTGAAGCGCTCCAGCAGCTCGAGCACGTCTGACGGCCCCGCGAGCGCATCGGCACCGCGCCGCGAGTCACCGAACTTCGCGCGCGCCTCGAGGCGAATGTCCCGTTCACTCAACAGCGCCGCGATGGTGAGGGCTTCCTCGGCGACGCCGCGCTGTTCTCCAGCCACCACGAGTCGCGCGAGCCGTGGGTGGAGCGGAAAGGTGAGCAGCCGCTGCCCGACCTTCGTGAGCGCGCCGGATTTCTCCAGCGCGCCCAGCATCGTGAGCAACGACTCCGCAGCGTCGATGGACGAGGGCGGAGGCGGCTCGAAGAACGAAAAGCTGCGCACGTCGCTGACGCCCAGCGCGCGCAATGACAGCGAGGACTCGACGAAGTCGAGCCGCCGAATCTCGGGCGCGTCCGACATCGGCCGGCCTTCGTAGTCGCCGCGCGTGTAGAGCCGAACACAGGTGCCTGCGCGGGTGCGGCCTGCGCGGCCAGCGCGCTGAATCGCCGAGGACTTCGAGACCTTCTGCACCTTGAGCGTCGGCAGGCCGCTCCAGGGGGAATGGGCTGCGACTCTCGCCAGGCCCGAGTCGATGACTGCGGCCACGCCGTCGATGGTGACGCTCGTCTCGGCGACGTTGGTCGAGAGAATGACCTTTCGGGTCGCGCTGGGCTTCAGCGCGCGGTCCTGCTCGGCGGCGCTCAAGTCACCATGCAACACGACGAGCTCGAGCTGGTGGCGCTGGGCGAAGTCGGCGCACGCCTCCTGGGCCCGGCGGATCTCTGCGGCGCCGGGAAGGAAGACGAGCACGTGGCCGTCGAGCTGCGCCTGAATGAGGCGCTTGAGCGCGGCGAGCACCTGCTGCTCGAGGTGTCGATCGTCTTCCTTGTCGAGGTACTCCAGCGCGACCTCGAAGCGGCGGCCTTCGCTTCGCATCGAGGGTGACTGGTCAAGCCAGGTCGCGATCGGCGCGGCGTCGAGGGTCGCCGACATCACCACGAGCTTCAGATCGGGCCGGGTCGTCTTCTGCAGCCGTCGCAGCATCGCGAGCGCGAGATCACCCGCGAGGTGCCGCTCGTGGAACTCGTCGAGCACGACGATGCCGACGTCACGGAGCTGCGGATCGCCGACCAGCCGCCGGGTCAGCAGCCCTTCGGTGACGAACCGCACGCGCGTCTTCGCCGAAGAGACGTCGTCGAAACGAATCTGGTAGCCGATCGTCTCTCCGAGCCGTTCACCGCGCTCCTCGGCGACCCGCGCCGCGGCCAGACGCGTCGCGAGTCTGCGCGGCTGGAGGACGACGATCTCCTTGTTCCCCGCGAGGCCGGCCGCGAGCAGGGCAGGGGGCACCCGGGTCGTCTTGCCTGCGCCCGGAGGCGCCTCGAGCACCAGCGCGTCACGGGTGCGGAGCGCGGCCACGATGTCAGGCAGGAGGATGTCGATGGGCAGCTGCATCGTGGGCGGCGGCAGTTAGCGCACCGCTCCAGCGGGCGATAGCTCGGCTCACCTCCACGCCACTGAGATGCGCAGTGCACACGGCGCTCGCACGCGCGCTCCTGCACACGTCGACGCCGCCAGGGTTGGAGTCACTGGCGCGTCATCGTCGCGAGGGACTTCGATCACGAGGTGGCGCGGCGAAGACGTGCCCGTGATGCTGTGTAGGAGGAGGTAGGCGATGCGTCATCAGTGGCTCATGCTCGGTCTCGCGCTCAGCGCCTGCCTCGAGCCCGCGTTGCCCGCCCTCCACGACGGCGCCCTCCCGGTCGACGCGGGGCCCTTCGTCTGCAGCGCCTTGACCTGCACCGGCTGCTGTCTCGAGAACGTCTGCTTCGGAGGCAATCACGACGACGCGTGCGGATACTCCGGCCGCCTCTGTCGACTGTGCTCCGTGGAGAGTCGCTGCGAGACGCCCGGAGCGTGTTTCGCCAGACCCCGTGACGCTGGTCCCGCGCCGACGCGCTTCGGACTCGATGCAGGGATCCGCTCCGAGGTGCTCCAGTCCTGTACGCTCTGGCTCGGCCGCTTCTTCTGCGGCTGACGGTTTCGTGACTGGAGAACGGTCAGGCTGGAACGAGCGGGAGTCGACGCGCTCTTTGGTGATCATCCCGCTGCGCGTTCGGTGGCCACCGAACGCTTGGCGCTGCCAGTCGAGTACCTGATGAGCCGGATTCCGGACACTCTTCGGCGATGTGCATGACCGCGAGATGGCCCGCCGCAGACGATCATCGTCGGCGCGCCGGAGCGCTCGGATTCTTCGCTTGAAGTGGTCTCCAGCGCAGGTTCTCGTAGCCGACTCATGGACATCGAGACCTTGTTGAAGGCGTGGCGCAAAGCGCCAAACGAAGCCCTCCGTGCACTGATTCTCGCTCACGATGACGAGCACCCGCTCGAGGCGCTGCGAGACCTGGAGTCGCTGAGGACTGGTGAGCTGGCCGCTTTGCTCAAGACGTGGAGCACCAGGGCGAAAGACCCCGCGGCTCACCCGGGCGCTGCAGACGCTCCTTCACAACGCGAAGTGGTCGTCTGACAGCAGCAAGCCGATGTGGCGCGTGGCGTTCGAGCTGACGCAAAAGTCGGGCGACCCTCAATTCAAGACGCTCGAGCCAGAGTTCAAGGTGCGCCCAGCGATGCACGCGTGGCTCCTCAAACAGTTCAATGACGCCATCGCTGAGCTGCCCGCGCAGTTCGATTCGACTGACGACACGGAGTGGAAGAAGGCCGTGGCGGCCAAGGGCCCAAAGAAGGTCAAGAAGGTCGCCGTTGATGAGGCGTCGCTGCTGGCGGTCATCTACGAGAACCCCAGCGATGATGCGCCGCGCCGCGTGCTGGCCGACCTGTTGATGGAGTCGGGCGACCTTCGTCGGGAGTTCATCATGTTGCAGTGCACCGGCGCCGACCCGAAGCGCGCGCGCGCCTTGCTGAAGGCCAACGAGAAGGCGTGGCTTGCGCCCTTCGAAGACACCCTGCGTGACGTGGAATGGCAGATTGCGCCTTGAAGCGCACCAGGCCTTCAGCGGGAAAGCCGCGGCTGACGCAGAGCGCGTGGGGCTCAAGCCCGTGTGGGCCACGCTCGAAGCTGTGACGTGGGCTTCTCGCAACACGGCGTCTCCGGACCAACTGAAGTGGGTGCACTTCATCGGGCCGTCGTTTCGGTTTCTCCGCCGAGCTGACACGCCATGGCTGGAGCAGCTGCTCGAAGGCCACATCATCTTTCCGCACCTCGAAGAGCTGCGCGGCCTTTGGCTCTACGGCGCGGCCCCGACCGCTCCCTCGGCTGGTCGACGTCGCCACGCGCTGCTGTCCGAAGCTGCGACGACTCCAGCTCAAGGCGACGACCGCGACCCAGAAAGCCCTGCTCGTTGCATTGCAGAACGTCCCCTCGCTGGGCTCGGTCAAGCACCTCGACCTGTACACCGCCGAGCCCACGCAGGCCTTCGTGAAGGCCGTCGAACGTCTCTCCGTCGACATGCTGTGTTTGCAGGCTGTGGGCGCTGAGGGCCCGCTGACGTTCACCCGAAACGCGAAGGGAAAGCTGGCGCCTTCGAAGGCGTAGCGTGCACGCACTGCGGCGCGCGTTGGTGGTGCGGTCGACCTCGATGTCGAAGTCAGCGTCCTCGTTCACAGAGAGTGGAGCAGAGGACGGAGCTGAGTTCCTGCTTGTGGCGAGGTTGAGAGCGCCGACCCTGGCGTCGATTCCGTTGGTCCATGGAAAGCGAAGAGACGAAGCTCGCACCCGTGCAAGCCCGCACCCGACGAAACCTCATTGCGTTCTTCGCGTTCATGATCATCGTCGTCGCCATCGTCGTGGCGTTCGGGAGGCCAACATCGTCACCACCATCACCGATCGAGCCCGAGGTCGTGGCGGTGAACGACCGGCTGCCGCAGGACGAGACGGGTGCGCCAATGGCGCTCCCTCTGGAGCCCGCGCCGTCGACTCCTGACCGGGGTGAGACTGACGCAGGGCCCGAGACGACGCTCGAAGCGACGGTGCCGGGTGGGCTGCCAACCGAGTTGGTGCAGGCGAAGCAGTCGACACCCAACCGGGTGGTCAAGATGCGGTGCTCCCTCGAGAACGAGCGCTGCACCCTGCGACTCACGCCCGGCGCGTGGAAGCTGGCCGTGATTCAGGAAGGGAAGCCCACCTCAGAGCGGGATTTCATGGTGGTCGAGGGGCCCAATCGCGTGACTCTGGAACGGACTTCGACTTCAACCATCGTCGTTCATGTCCTCGATGAGACGGGCGTCGTCACTGGCGCCTCGGTGATGCGCGAGGATGAGAATGAGAGCGACTTTCCCGGGCTCCCGAAGAACCTGTTCGACCACCACACGACCAAGAGCCTCGTCGGGAAGAGCGACGCGCACGGCGAAGTGCAGCTCTCACTCGTCACTGGCGACCGGGCAAAGATCCACGCCGTCGCAGCGGGCTTTCTCGACTCGAGGGTGGTCGAGGTGCGCTCGACAGACTCAGCCATCACGCTCACGCTCACACGGGTCCCGACGATGCGTGGGCGAATCGTTCGAGACGACGGTGCCGCGGTGAGGGTCTTCTCGATCGACGGCACGCCGTTCGACGCCTCTGACGGTCGTTTCGCGGTGAAGTCGGCGCTCACGGCCCAGAAGGGAACGCAGACGCTCACCATCACCTCACCTGGTCTGGTGAAGATCACCCGCGTCGTGAAGCTCGCCGGAGTCGACGTCGACATCGGCGACATCGTCCTGCTCCGCGGGCAGACGATTCGCGGGCGGGTGCTCGACGCACACACGAGCCAGCCGCTGAGCGGCGCCACGGTCTTCGGCACCGGCACGACCAGCACAGTGACGAACGCGCTTGGCCAATTCGAACTCGATGAGCAGCCCGGCACGGGAGAGGTGGTCGCGCACGCCAGCGAACATGCAGCCGCCTCGGCGTCGTGGTCCGACGCCGCGAAGGCCGACGTCATCGTTCGGCTCGGGCGTGGTGTCAGCGTTGCTGGCCACGCCGCCAACCCCGGTCTCGCGAAGTACGTCATCGCCATCGGGCCTTCGGTCGAGGTGGCGAAGCTCGATGACTCGAACGACTTCCGTTTCGACACACTCAGTCCCGGCCACTGGGCGTTCACGCTCACCCACTTCGATGTCATGGAGCACGTGGCGCAAGGGCTTCCGCTCGAGCGGCAGTCGCACTTCGCGAGGGCGCTGCTCAACCACGGGTTCAAGACGCCGCTCGACCTGGGTCAGACCGCCGTGACCAACCTCGAAGTGCGGTAGCGCTCGCGTCGACGACCTGGAGCTTCAGAGCGATTCAGAATGCGTGAGGGCTGTCCCGACTCACCCGGGGACAGTGGGAGCCGAGCTGTGAGGAGGTGGCCCCGTACCAGCAGCTGTGCGGCTCGGCGTTCGCTGATCGTACTGATCACGGCTGGGTGATCGGCACGCACTTCCACACGCTGGTGCCGCGGCTGTGCGCGATGATCACCGCGTCGGCTTGCGCGTCGTAGGCGACCGTCGGGTTGACGAGCCCCATGTCTGGCGACTCGCCAAGATCCTGCCAGCGATCGAGCGCGGGCCAGTAGGCGAAGAGGTGCGGCGTGCCCGTCTCGGGAGCATCACGCACCAGCCACGCGCCCGAGCGATGCGGAATGCTCCACGAGCCGCCAGACATCGACGTGCGCGAGGGAAAGTCGACGACCCGACGCTTGGTGCCTCCGGGCGACACCAGTTGGGCAACCCCCTGGGTGTTGTTGCCGCCGACGATGAGGGTGGTGCCGTGCATGGCGTGAAACTCGGCGAGGGCGTGCTCTCCGTTGCCGATGTTGCTCACCACGGTTGGCCACGTGTTGTTGACCGGGTCGAACTCCATCCATCGTTGGGCGTTGCCGCCGTAGCGCGCGAGCCGCCCCACGTTCGACTGCCCGAGAGCATGGTGCCGTTCGAGCCGTTGGTGACGATGGGTATGTTGGCGATGGGCCCCGCCCACGTCTCGGTGTCGACGTTGAAGATGTGGTCTCGCGCGAAGATGCGACGGCCTGGCTGGTCGAACGCGCTCCAGCCATACCAGTGGCCGTTGAGGTCGAGCCCCTGCCAGGGCGCGGGCAGCCCGACGTTTCGCCACTGGCCGGTTGCGTCGTCGAAGACTGAGATCTTGATGTACCGGCGCAGCCCCATCAACACGATCTTCCGAGTGGTCGAGTCCCAGTGCATGCGAGGGGTCCAGTCGATGATCCAGTACGTGCCCGCGGGGGCTGCGACGCGGAACTGCGAGACGTCGGTCGAGACCGACCGCAGCTCGCCCGGCGCGAGTTCGGCGAACGCCCGTTCGATGGGCCGGCCCGCGTCATCAGGGCCTCCTCCGTCACGAACCAGCGGCGGACCAGCGTCGCGCACGCCCGCATCGGGCCGACCTGCGTCGACACCCAGACCCGCGTCGTTTCCAGCGCCTGCGTCGTATGGGGCCCAACCAGCGTCTGCCTCGAGAGAACCGGAGTCGGCCTCGGTGCCCGCGTCGAGATCAGGCACAGGGAGAACACCGCAGCCGACGAGAAGGACAACGCACCAGCGCGCGCGAGACATAGGGCGAAGACCACAACGAGCGGCAGCGCACGTCACGCGCGAGACGCCTCCCACGAGCTTCAGACTCGATGCAGGGCTCCGCTCCGAGGTGCTCCAGTCCTCGATGCTCTGGCTCGGCCGCTTCTTCTGCGGCTGACGGTGTTCGACTCAGGCTTCGGCTTGAGCCGACTTCTTGCTTCGTTTCTTCGGAGCGACGGCTTCGACGGGCTCCGGCGCGGCCTCAGGGGCTGCCTCGACCTCGACCGGCGCAACCTCGGCCTCGATGGGCGTTTCCGCCTCCACCTCAGGCTCCGTCTCGGTCTTTCGGCGCTTGGGCTTCTGGCCGATGCCCGAGTCGTCGAACGCGTTCTTCAGCGGGGCCAGCGCGGCCTCCGCCAGCAGCCGCGCCTGACGCATCGGCAGCTCGAGCCGGCGCGCGTGGGCGACGATCTCATCGCGCAAGAGCGACTCTTCACTGGGGGTGAGGGGCTCAGGCGAGAACCCGGCCCGCCACCCAGTCACCGCGCCGCGCACCTGATCGACGACTGGCAGCACGGGCGCGAACGACGACTCGGCCATGATGCGCTTGCAGTAGCTGCTGCTCAGCTTCTTCTCGAAGTCGGCCACGAAGCGCTCGAAGTCTTCACGATCGGCGCGGCGGGCCTGCGGCAGCTTCACCTTGCCGAAGAGCGCCTCGAGCAGCGGTGCGCGTGTACCGGCGACGAAGGTGACGCCAGCTTGCAGGCGCTCGATCGCGTCGACGGCGGTGTTCTGCAGCGTGCGGGCGTGCTCTTCGCGGGCGCTCTCGAGCTCGGGCAGACGCATGGCGCGCTGGTTCAGATCGCCGAGCTCTCCGCGCGACGCGGCCAGGCGATCGATGGCGAGCATCAGCCAGCCCTTCTCGTCCTTGAGGCCCTGCTTCTTGTCGAGCTCACCCTGGGCGGTCTCGAGCCGCTCCAGCAACGTCTGCGACCAGGCCACCACGTCGAACGCTTCCGCGAGGGTCATCGTCATGGGTGCGGCGCTGTAGCACGTTCAACAGGGCTGTGCGCGCAGCGCCTCGACGAGCGCGCCGAGATCGGCCGGCAGGGGCATCGTCGCCGACGCCTCGTGGCCCGGCACGCGCACCTCGAGCCGCACCGCATGAAGCGCCAGCCTCGGCACCATCACCCCCACGACCGGCTTGCCGTAGATGCGATCGCCGAGCACGGGCCAGCCCATCTCCGACAGCTGCACGCGGATCTGGTGGGTGCGGCCCGTATCGAGGTTGACCTCGAGCAGGCTGGCGGGCCCGAGCCGTTCGACGAGCTTCCAGCTCAGCCGGGCGCGCCGCGGCGACTCGATCAGCGTCGTGTACTTGCCCTCTTTGGTCTTGGTGTACGCCGTGTCGAGCGAGCCGGTCTCTGGAGGCGCGCCCAGGACGATCGCGAGGTACGTCTTCTCGATCAGCTTCTCTTCGAAGCCACGCTCGAGCGCCGCGACCCCGTCATCGGTCTTCGCGAGCGCCAGGCACCCGCTGGTGTCCTTGTCGAGGCGATGCACGACGCCGGGCACCTTCGCCCCAGCCACGTCGAAGCCCTGCTGCTGGGTGCCGACGAGCTCGACCAGGCTGACCTGGTTCGGCTCTGGTTCGACGGTCAGCCCCGACGGTTTGGCGACGATGAGGTAGTGCGCGGTCGAGGCCAGCACGGGAATCTCGACGCCGGTGACGGGCTGAGCAGACGTGGGCGCCGCGTCCTCCACCTCGATCGTCTCGCCGCCCCAGAGCTTGCGGCCGACCTTCGCGAGCTTGCCATTCACCCGCACCCGGCCGAGCTGCAGCAGCTGCTTCGCCCGCGCGAGATCGACGTTGGGCAGCGTCTTCGACAGGAACTTCTCGAGCGCGGGCTTCTCTCCACGGGGCACTTCGAGGCGGCGGCTGGCCATGCCGGGGTGGGTATGGCACACGCGCGCCATGGCGGGAGTGACGATTCGTGAGGCGACGGCCGGAGACGATCTGGCGATCGGTGAGCTGCTCGTGCGCGCCTTCGTCGAGAAGTACGCGACCAAGATGCCCGAGGTGCAGGTGACCGAGCGGCGCATCGCCGAGCTGCGAGACGTGGCGAGCAAACGCGCGTCCGCGAAGGTGTGGGTCGCCGAGCTCGAGGGGCAGGTCGTGGGCACGGTGGCGCTCTGGCTGAAGGGCTCGCGGGGCTCGGAGTCGTGGATCCCCACGGCGTGCGACTTGCGGCACCTCGCCGTCGACACGTCGGTGAGAGGGCAGGGCACGTCGGCGCTCCTGCTCGACACCGCAGAGCAGACAGCGCGTGAGGCGGGCGCGACCGCCGTCGTGCTCCATGTTCGTCGTGGTGCCATCGGCGTGCGGCGGCTCTACGAAGCGCGCGGCTATCGTCGTGACGAGGCGGGCGATCTCGATCTGCGGCCCGAGGTCTATCTCGAGGCCCTCGTGTTGGCGCTCTCAGCCCAGCAGTGACTCGAGGGCGCCCGGCGCCGTGAGATCAGGGAAGGCGCGCGTCGCGCCCGCCCGCTCCAGGGCCTCCAGCGGGTGATCGCCGGTCGCGACCGCGACGCACTCGGCGCCGATCGCCTTTGCGGCGTCGATGTCTTTCGGCGTGTCGCCGATCACTACGACGCGCACCGCCTCGAGCGGCCTGCCCAGCTTCGCCGCGCCGCGCTCGGCCCCTCGCCGGATCAGCTCGGGCCGCAGCTCGTGATCGTCGCCGAAGCCTCCGAAGTCGAACCGCTCGTGCAAGCCGACGCGCTTGAGCTTGGTGATCGCGCCGCGTCGAACGTTGCCGGTCCCCAGGCCCACCGCGCAGCCGTTGGCGTGCCCCGCCGCGATCGCCTCGTGCATGCCGGCGTGTACCCGGTACTCGGAGTCGTCGACCCGGGAGACCTCTTCGTCCAGCAGGCGAAGGTAGCTGCCGATCACCTCGTCGATGGTCGCCGGGCTGACCGCGACGCCGATCGCTTCGAGCCCCAGGCGAACGATCGCGCGATCGGTCATGCCGCTGAACGAGAAGTGGTTGCACGCGTCGGCCCGGCCGTAGGTGGTCTCGAACGCGCGCGTGAGGGCCCGCCTGCCTGAGCCGCCCGAGGTGATCAACGTTCCGTCGATGTCGAACAACAGCACCGTGGGCTTCATGGACTCCTCGTGAGGCGCTCTTGCACGCGGCTGGCCCACGACGCGTCCAGCTCGATGCAGGCGGTGTCTCTTCCCAGCCGAACCGCGGCGGCGGGAATGGAGCCGCTGCCGGCGAACGCGTCGATGATCAGCTGCCCCGGCTTCGACCAGCTGCGCACCAGCGGCTCGAGCACGCCGAAGGGTTTGTGGTTCGGGTGGCTGCCCCAGCGCTCAGCCTCGCCGTCGTCGTCGTAGCCAGCGACGGCTGACCAGGGCGTCGCAGGCGCGTCGAAGCGGAGCGCCGCCGCAGGGCTCGTCGAGAAGACGAGCGCCGTCTCGACGACGCGCAACAGCTCTTCTCCGCTGTTCGACTCGCGGGTGCGTTTGCCCCAGACGAACTCGCCGAGCTGGTGCGCGTAGCCGAGCGACTTCGCGACGGTGGTGATGGGCTCGCGGCCGAGCAGGTTGGTCCAGATGACGATCGGTGCGCCGGGCTTCAGGTGCCGAACCGCCAGGCCGAGCCACGCCTTGGTGAACTCGCGGTACTCGCGCACGTCTTCGAAGCGTCGCACCACGGAGCCGGTGTCGTTCTTGCGGCCCTTCGGGTCGCGCTCGTCGCCACCCTTTCGCCGCCGCACGAGCAGGCAATACGGCGGGTCGGTCAGGAGCACATCGCCGAGGCGCTCCTCGAGCAGGCGCGTCCACGCCTCTGGCTTCGTCGAGTCTCCTTGCATGCAGCGGCCCGGCATCTGGTTGCGCCCTCGGGGCAGGCCTCGTAGCACACGCTCCATGACTGACGTTCACGTGCGCGCGATGACGAAGGCCGATCTGATCCCGGTGGGAGAATTGGCCGGCGCGCTGGTCCGCCTCCACCACGGGTGGGACTCGCGGCGCTTCTTCCTCGTCGACGGTGTGGAGGAGGGCTACCGCTGGTTCTTCTCGCGCGAACTCGGCAAGCCTGGCGTCGTGCTGCTGGTGGCCGAGGTCGCCGGGGTGATCGGCGGCTACGTGTACGGCAGCCTCGAAGAGCGCGACTGGGCGAAGCTCCTCGACGCGCACGGGGCCATTCACGATGTCTATGTGGCCGAGACGCATCGCCGCGCCGGAGTCGCCAGAGCGCTGATGCAGTCGGCCATCGCCGTGCTCGAGGGGCAGGGGGCCGCGCAAGTCGTGCTCTCGACCGCGGTCCCGAACCGAGAAGCGCAGGCGCTGTTCAGGAGCCTGGGGTTCCGCGAGACGATGATCGAAATGAGCCGCCAGGCGGCTAGACTCGACGTCGATGGCTGACGGCAACCAGCAGCCTTACATGGTGAGCTCGACTTACGTCGGGGGCTTCATTCGTGCGCTGCGAAGTCAGGCGCTCCTGACCGCCGGGTTCGAGGCGAAGCTCGGCCCGGCGCTGCGCGCGATGGTCGCTTCACCCTACGCTCAGTCCTGGTGGGACGGAGCGCTGACCGAACAGATCGTCACGCTGGTGCTTCAGGAGCACGGCCCTGATCGGCTCGAAGAGGCGGGCTTCTTCACCACCCGCAACTCGGTTGGCCCGATCATCACCCCGCTCATCTCGGTGATCGGCGCGATCTTCGGGCTACGCCCTTCGACGCTGTTGGAGCGTGTCGGTGATCTCACGAGCACCTCGGTTCGTGGCGTCGAGCTGAGCTGGACGTCGACCTCCGAGACCACAGGCAGGCTGAAGATCGTGTACCCCTCGTCGCATGGAGGCCGCCTGGTCGAGCCGCTCTGGAGAGGCTCGTGCCGGTTCATCTTTGAGATCTCGAAGACGATCGGGAAGATCACCGAGAGCAAGGTCGACGGGAGCGCCGTCACGCTGACCCTCTCGTGGGACGCGAAGCGCTGAGGTCAGCGGTGCTGCGCAGCGACGTCGGCGTGCTTGACGAGGAAGTCCTCGAAGCTGCCGCTGAAGTCGACGACCTCTTTGCCGTTGCGCGGGGCCCAGATGCGGGTCGCCACTTCGCTGATGAGCTGCTGATCGTGCGTGACGACGATCACCGTGCCCTCGAAGCGCGAGAGGCCATCGCCGAGCGCCGAGATCGACTCGAGATCGAGGTGGTTGGTGGGCTCGTCGAGAATCAGCACGTTGTCCCTGCGCATCATCAGCTGTGACAGGAGCGTGCGCACCGTTTCTCCGCCCGAGAGCGTGTCGGTCGGCTTCATGCGCTCTTCACCGGAGAAGAGCATGCGGCCGAGCAGGCCACCGATCTCCTCGTTGGACATCTTGATGTCCTGGTCACGGAGCCATTGGTAGACGGTCGTGCCCTTCTTGATCAGCCCGTGGTGATCCTGCGGCATGTAGCCGACCGAGGCGTTGTGGCCCCAGGTGACGGTGCCTGTGTCGGGCGTCTCGGCGCCGGTCAGCATCTTCACCAGCGTCGACTTGCCGACGCCGTTCTTGCCGATGACGGCGATCTTCTCGCCCTTGGTGACGAGCGCGGTGAAGGGAGGGATCACCACGTGGCCGTCGTACGCCTTCGAGATGCCCTCGATGGTGACGGTCTGCTTGCCGCTGGCGCCCTTCTGCTCGAACTTGATGAAGGGCCGCGCGATGTTGGAGCGCTTGACGTCTTCGACTTTGAGCTTCTCGAGCTGGTTCTTGCGGCTCTGCACCTGACTGGCGCGCGTGCCGGCCGAGAAGCGGGCCACGAAGTCCTGCAGCTGCGAGATCTTCTTCGCCTTCTCGCTGTTCTCTGACTCGATGCGCGAGCGGACCTGGGCCTTCTGCCGCACCATGTCGTCGTAGCCGCCGGTGTAGGTGATGATCGTCTCGTAATCGATGTCTGCGATGTGCGTGCAGATCGAGTTCAAGAAGTGCCGGTCGTGCGAGATGGTGATGAGCACGCCTTCGTATTCGTGCAGGAACGTCTCGAGCCACCGGATCGAGTCGAGGTCGAGGTTGTTGGTGGGCTCGTCGAGCAACAGGCCCTCGGGCTTGCCGAAGAGCGCCTGCGCGAGGAGCACGCGAAGCTTGTAGCCACCCGTGAGCCCCTTGAGCGGCTGCTCGTGGAACTGCTGCTCGATGCCGAGGCCCTCGAGGAGCGCGCCCGCGTCGGACTCGGCGACGTAGCCGTCTTCCTCCGCCACGACGCCCTCGAGCTCAGCGAGCCGAATGCCGTCGTCATCCGTGAGCTCGGCCTTCTCGAGCAGCGTGTTCTTCTCTTGCATCGCCGCCCACAGCGGCTTGTTGCCCATCATCACCACGTCGAGCACGCGCGTCTCTTCGTAGCGGAAGTGGTCCTGCCGCAGGATGCCGAGCTTCTTCGGGCGGTGGATGTCGCCGGTGTCCTGCTCCTCGTCACCCGCGAGGATCTTCATGAACGTCGTCTTGCCTGCGCCGTTCGGGCCCGTGAGCCCGTACCGCTTGCCCGCCGAGAACGCGACGTTCACGTCGTCGAAGAGCTTCTTGGGGCCGTACCCCTTGGAGACACTGATGATCGAAAAGGACGCCATGACGGCGCCGTCTCGCACGTCTCAACGGCCCTGTCATTCCCGCAGGCGGAGCACCGCTTCCCACTCCTCACCTGACCGGCCGGGGAAGCTGTCGGGCGCCCGCACGAAGCGCTCGAAGTCGAAGCTCGAGAAGCGCGCGCGCACGTCGGCCTCGGTCGTGTCGAACGGCGGGCCACCCGGACGCCCGTGGTTGTAGAAGAGGCCGAGCAGCGCGCCGCCGGGCTTCAGGGCGCCTGCGATCGCCGTCACGTATTCGTCGCGAGTCGAGGGATCGATCGCGCAGTAGCAGGTGTGCTCCACCACCGCGTCGAACGCCTTCGGGTGCGACTGGTGCAGCGTGAAGACGTCGGCCTGGAGCGCCTCGAAGGAGAGCCCCGTCGCCGTCATGCCCTCGTGCATCGCGCGGATCGCCTCGGGCGCGAAGTCGATGGCCGTCACGCGGTAGCCCTGGCGCACCGCTTCGAGCGCTTCGAAGCCACGGCCTGCGCCGACGATCGCGACGTGCGCTCCGGTCGGCACCAGGTGCGCGGCCAGCATTCGGGCGAGCGGGGGCGCGCACTGTCCCTTGTCCCACCCCATGTCCTTCGTGAGGTAGCGCTCGTTCCACGCGTCTGCACTCAAGCGGTCGATGCTCATGAAGGAACGCTGTAGAACAGGTGCACCGTCACTTGAAGGAGTGCGCCATGAAGAAGATCCTCGTCGCGGTCGATGGCTCCGATGCCTCGTTGAAGGGCGTGAAGGCGGCGTTCGAGCTGGCCGAGCCGCTGGGCGCGCAAGTCACCCTCGTGACCGTGGTGCCGCCGATCATCCTCCCGGGCGACGCGCCGTGGGCGCCGATGGATGAGATCAACCGTGCGGAGCTCCAGCGGGCCGAGCGGGTGCTGTCCGAGACCCTCGCTGCCCTGGAGCGCTCGACGCTCGACGTCTCGACCCAGGTGCTGCTGGGGCCGATCGCCGAGACCCTGAGCCAGCTCGCTCAGACCGAGGACTTCGATCTGGTGGTCGTCGGCAGCACGGGCAAAGGCGCGGTGACGCGGGTGCTGGTCGGCAGCGTCGCCGATCGGCTGATCCACACGTGCCTGAAGCCGGTGCTGGTCATTCGATGAACGGAAGGGTCGTGCGGCTGGCGATCTGCGCTCCGGGGCGCGTCGTCGCTTCACAGCCAGCCCTGGTGCTGGTGCTGACCTCGCACGGCATCGTCGGTGATCGACACGCCGGCCCGGCGTTGATCGCGGGGCCGCGGCAGAAGGGCGTGGCTCGCGGAACGGTGCTCCCCAACACGCGCCAGGTGTCGCTCGTGTCACGAGAGGAGTCGGCGCAGGTGGCCCACGCCCTCTCGCTGCCATCGCTCGACTTCACGTGGCTGGCGGCGAACCTCGAGCTCGAAGGAATTCCTGCGCTGACCACGTTGCCGTCAGGCCATCGGCTCGTGTTCGAAGGCGGCGTGAGGCTGGTGCTCGAAGGCGAGAACGAGCCCTGTCGAAAGGTCGCGAAGGTGATCGCCGCGGCGACCGGCGTCGCGGTTCAGTCGTCGTTCGTCAAGGCGGCCTGGGGGCGCCGGGGCGTCGTGGCGTGGGTCGAGACTGGTGGAACGTTGAGGCCCGGCGAATTGGTGCGCGTCGAAACCACAGGCCGGGAGTAGGGTGTTTTTCAGGAGGCCGTGATGAAGACCCTTCTCGTTGCCGTCGATGGTTCTGAACCCTCGCTCAAAGGCGTCAAGACCGCGCTGGAGCTCGCTCGTGGCGTCGGTGCACAGCTCGAGCTCGTCTACGTGATCCCGCCTGTGTTGCTCCCGCCGTCGACCTACGCCGAGACGATCAAGAAGCTCGAAGAGGCGAATAGCGCGATGGCGAAGGAGGCCCTCGAGAAGGGGAAGGCGATCGTCGTCGCCGGTGGCGCGCAGTGCGATCTGATCACCATGCACGGAGCGCCCGCCGAGTCGCTCGCCGATCTCGCGCAGGCCGAGCGGGTCTGGGGCGTGGTGATCGGCGCGAAGGGGCACAACGCGCTCTCTCGTGTCCTGCTGGGCAGTACGACCGATCGCCTCATGCACATCTGCGCGAAGCCGGTGCTCGTCGTCCGCTGAGCCTGGCCGTCACTCGTCCTGAGACGGCGCGTCGTCGGGCGAGCACCCGGCGAGGTTGAGCAGGAAGCGTGGGTGGTAGACCGTCCACAACGTCGACTCGTTCACCGGCCCCAGCGCTTCGAGCACGCGCTCGGCCCACTCGGTTGGAATCGATCGCTCTCCGTACACGGCGCCGAGGAGCGCACCCGTGACCGCCGCGTTGGTGTCAGCATCACCGCCCCGATTGGCCGCGTCCTTCACGCCGACCTCGAACGACGGCGCGTGGAAGAGCTCCCAGAGCGCGAGCCGGAAGGTGATTCGCGCCTGCGTCGGGTTTTGGAACAGCGACAGCTCGGGCCCGTACAGCTGGGGATCGGGGTCCTGCGCGATCTTGAGATCCTCTCGGAGCATGTCGGCCGCGTCCTTGATCTTCTGCACCCAGTCCGACTGCTCCCGCCCGAGCGTCGCGGCGGCGTACGAGAGCTCGGCCTCGGCGACCTTGATGATCTCCTTCGGCGTGATGCGCTCCTCCTTCGCCATGATCGCGGCCGAGATGATGCCGTTGAGCGTGACCGAGGCGATCTGACAGAGCGGCGCGAAGTTCGTCAGCGCAGTGTCGTCGATGGTGGCGCGAAGCCGGGCGTCGCGGTGCTTCGGTTTCTGGAAGAACACCCCGAGCACGGCCGTGCGCGCGAGCGCCAGGTTGTCTTTCGGCACCTGTCCGCTCTCGAGCCACACACGCAGGCCGATGCTGTCGAGCATGCGGCCGTCGGCGATCTGCAGCGCGGTGGGCTTGAAGGTCTCGGGCACGTCGAAGGCCGAGGGCACCCACTGCAGGTAGGCCTTGGAGGTCTCTTTCAGCTCGTACGTGCGCCGCGTGCGAAGCACCGTCGAGAGCGCGACCGCCATCTGGGTGCCCCACGTCGTCTGCCCGCGCTTGAGCTCGAAGCGGCCGCCGCCCATCGGCTCCATCACCGGGTACTCGGCGAAGTTGGGGAAGTCGGGCGCGTTGCACCGCCGGAACTCGTTCGGAATGCCCAGCGCTTCGCCGACCGCCAGCCCGAGCAGCGCGCCGCGGCTGCGATGGAGCCGGGTGCCTTCGTCAGCCTCGTTGGGAAGTTGGGACTTCTTCAGCGGCTTTTTCGGGGGCGGCATGGCGCGCGAAATCGTACCCCCGCACCACGGGCCTTGTTCACCAAACGGCTTCGTTGTCTCAGCGTGCTCGCTGGCCGATGACGAGATCGGCGTCAAACGAATCGCCGCCTGGCTCTCCATCGGCGCCGAAGCTCGTGATCACGGGCGTGCCCGCGATCAGGGTCCAGATGAACGGGTTGCCCCACGGGTCCACCGGCGGTTCTTTGAGCACGCGCCGCTCGAGCAACGGCGTGAAGCCCTGCGCTGGGTCTGGGTAGCGGCCCGTCAACGCGAGGTACGTGTCGAGGCCGGCCTCCAGGGTCTTCAGCTCCGTCCTGGCGACGTTCACCTGGGACTCTCTCCATTGACCGATCGCGTACAGCCCGACCGCGCTCATCAGCATCGTGGTGATGGCGATCACGACGACGATCTCGATCAACGTCATGCCGCGAGGTCTTCGGGTCTTCTTCATGGTGAGGGCTCCTGGGCCGGGGTGGTGGCTCGAACGCAGAGCAACGCCCGTGCCTTCGTCGAAGCACTCGAAGTGTCGATGCACCGTCTGTCGCCCGTTGCCGATCTGTCAGCGTGGGCAGCGCGCTCCGCTGACGATCAGGCGATGACCTCTTCACTCTCGGGCTTGCGGCCATGCCACCGGCGCAGCGACACGCGCGGAGGCCCCTCGCCCCACTCGATGAAGGCGTAGTGCAGCTCGAGCCTCTGCCCGAGGCGGCCGAGCCCCAGATCGACCATCGGAATCCACGTGCCGGTGTTCACGTAGACGCGGCCGTTGGCGAACGTGCGCAGCATCGGCACGTGCGTGTGGCCCATGATGACCGCGTGAATCGACGGGTCTGCCTTCATCGCGCGCTCGGCGAAGCGATCGAGGTGCTCGAAGAACCCGACGTCTTGCCGAAGGAACTTGGTGAGCTTCTCGAAGGGCCGCTTCTTCCACCACGCCGGGTTGAAGCGCGCCTGAATGAGCGCGCCCAGGCTGATGCCCAGCATCTTGGTGGTGAAGCCCGTGTCGAAGAGCATGCCGCCGACGAAGAGCGGCCAGAACGGGTGCACCTTGTCGAGGTACGGGCGCTCGCGGACCAGCTCGTTGACGACGTGCAGAATGAAGAGGCTGCCCCACGGCAGGTTGAGGATCGGGTCGCGGCCGGGGCGGGGCAGGGTGAGGCGCTGCCAGTCCATCGCGTGGAGCGCCTCGAACTGGTGGCCATGGTGAAACTGCACGCCGTCGATCGTGAAGTGCGGCGTGGCGCCGGCGAAGTGCACACGCGGGTGTTCGTCTTCTCCGGTGATCGCGCGGCAGAACAGGCGCTGCACGCCGGGGAAGTGGAACTCCATGTCGTGGTTGCCGGGCTGGTACGTGATCTCGGAGCCCGGGTTCTCCATGAAGCGCGAGAGCGCCGCGAAGACCTCGGGGTGGCCCTTGATGCAGCGGTACAGCTTGATCTTCGCGAGGCGCTCCGAGATCGCGTCGGGGAAGGCGCCCATGATCGGCACCTTGAGCAGATCGAAGATGTCGCCGTTGAAGACGAGGTGCACCGGTCGATCGCCGAACTCGCCCGTCGAGTAGCGCCGCAGCAGCTGGGAGAGCCGGTCGTCTTCCTTGAAGTCGTCGTAGATGTTGATGCGGCCGCGCTTGTGTCCGGTGCCGAGGTGAAGGTCGGACAACACGAGCCCGAAGCGACGCATGTCACGAGTCTGCCACGTCGCGAGGTGCGCGGCAGTTTTGCGCTGCCGATGACGTTGGAGATCGTTCTCGCGTCCCGATAGAAGGCGCGCATGACCGAAATCGTTCACGTCAAGGCGCGGGAAGTTCTCGATTCACGCGGTAACCCCACGGTCGAGGCAGAAGTCATCCTCGAGTCGGGCGTCTTCGGGCGCGCGATCGTGCCCTCGGGCGCGAGCACCGGCGAACACGAGGCCAACGAGCTTCGCGACGACGACAAGCGCCGCTACCTCGGCAAGGGCGTCACGAAGGCCGTCGCCAACGTCAACGACAAGGTCGGCCCGGCGGTGCTCGGCCTCGACGCCACCGATCAGTTCGCGGTCGATCACGCGATGCTCGAACTCGACGGCACGCCCAACAAGTCGAAGCTCGGGGCGAACTCGATCCTCGCGGTGTCGATGGCGACGGCGCGCGCGGCCGCCACTGCGGTCGGCCTTCCCTTGTACCGGTACGTCGGCGGCGCGCAGGCCCGCACGCTGCCGGTGCCGATGCTGAACATCTTGAACGGTGGCGCACATGCCGACACCCGCGTCGACGTGCAGGAGTTCATGGTGCTGCCCTGGGGCGCGCCCACGTTCGCCGAGGGGCTTCGCTGGGGCGCCGAGATCTTCCACGCGCTCAAGAAGATCCTCAAAGGCAAGAAGCTCGCGACGGGCGTCGGTGACGAGGGCGGCTACGCGCCCGACCTGCCGGCGAACGAAGAGGCCCTCAAGCTGATCATGGAGGCCATCACCGCAGCCGGCTTCAAGGCTGGCGAGCAGATCGCCCTCTGCCTCGATGTGGCGGCGTCGGAGTTCTTCGACAAGGAGTCGAAGACCTACAAGCTGAAGGGCGAGGGCAAGTCGTACGACTCGGCGGCGCTCGTCGGCTGGTACAGCGAACTCGTGTCCAAGTACCCCATCGTCTCGATCGAAGACGGCTTCGCCGAAGACGACTGGGACGGCTGGAAGAAGTGCTCGGACGCGATGGGCAAGAAGGTGCAGCTCGTCGGAGACGATCTCTTCGTCACCAACGTCACGCGCCTCGACCGCGGCATCAAGGCAGGCGTCGCGAACTCGATCCTCGTGAAGGTCAACCAGATCGGCACCCTCACCGAGACGTTCGAGGCGGTGCGCATGGCCCACCGCGCAGGCATGACGTCGGTGATGAGCCACCGCTCGGGCGAGACCGAAGACACCACCATCGCCGACCTCGCCGTCGCGCTCGACTGCGGCCTCATCAAGACGGGCTCGGCCAGCCGCTCCGATCGCGTCGCGAAGTACAACCAGCTGCTGCGCATCGAAGAAGAGCTCGGCGCGGGCGCGCGGTACGCAGGGCGGGGTGCGATCAAGGTCGGTTCGTGACGACCCCCAGAATCCTCGTCTCGAACGACGACGGGATTCACGCCAAAGGCCTCCAGGCGCTCGTGAAGGCCATGGAGCCGCTGGGTGAGGTGTGGGTCGTCGCGCCGCTCCACGAGCAGAGCGCGACGTCGCACTCGTTGTCCCTGCACGATCCGTTGCGCATCCGGCAGGTCGCCGAGCGGCAGTTCGCCATCGACGGTACGCCGGCCGACTGCGTGTACGTCGCGATCAACCACCTCATGAAGGCGGCCCGGCCGACGCTGGTGGTCTCGGGGATCAACCACGGGCCCAACCTCGCCGATGACGTCGTGTATTCAGGTACCGTGGCGGCCGCGATGGAGGGCGCCATTCTCGGAGTGCCCGCCGTCGCGTTCAGCCTGGTGACGCGAAAGACGTTCGTCTTCGAGCACGCCGCCGAGTTCGCGGCCTCGCTGGTGAAGACGTTGCTGGCCCAGACGCTCCCGTCGCGCCTGCTGCTCAACGTCAACATGCCTGCCTACGGGAAGATCACCGGCTACCAGGTGACGAAGGCAGGGCGGCACAGCTACGGCGCCGACGTCATCGAGAAGGAGGACCCTCGAGGCCGCAAGTACTACTGGATCGGCGGCACCGGGTACGAGCACGTCAACGAGCCCGGCACCGACGTCACCGCGGTGCATGACGATCAGCTGGCGTCCGTCACGCCGCTGATGATCGACCTCACGAACCACGCGCAGCTCGAGCTCGTTCGGAGCTGGGCGATCGACGGCGTCGCGCAGAAACCCTGAGCACGCAGTCCGCGCCGAGGGCTCGGTGCTGTCGCTGCTCGCCCGGGCTCGAGGCCCCTTCAGGCTGAAACGACGAAGCGGCCGGCCACACTCGATGGCCCGCCGCTTCTGAACCCGCTTCCGTCGACGCTTACTGTCCTTCGACGAAGCTGCGCAGGCGCTTGCTCCGCGAGGGGTGACGCAGCTTTCGCAGCGCCTTCGCCTCGATCTGCCGAATGCGCTCGCGCGTCACCTCGAAGTCCTGGCCGACCTCTTCGAGGGTGTGATCGCTCTTCTCGCCGATGCCGAAGCGCATGCGCAGCACCTTCTCTTCGCGCGGCGTCAGGGTGGCGAGCACCTTGCGGGTCTGCTCCGCGAGGTTCATGTTGATCACGGCGTCGTCGGGCTTCACGAGGGCCTTGTCCTCGATGAAGTCGCCGAGGTGGCTGTCTTCCTCTTCGCCGATCGGCGTCTCGAGCGAGATGGGCTCCTTGGCGATCTTCAAGACCTTGCGGACCTTGTCGAGCGGCAGCTCCATCTTCTCGGCGATCTCTTCCGGCGTCGGCTCACGGCCGATCTCCTGCACGAGGTAGCGGCTGGTGCGGATGAGCTTGTTGATCGTCTCGATCATGTGCACCGGAATACGAATGGTGCGGGCCTGATCGGCGATGGCGCGGGTGATGGCCTGACGAATCCACCAGGTGGCGTAGGTCGAGAACTTGTAGCCGCGCTTGTACTCGAACTTGTCGACGGCCTTCATGAGGCCGATGTTGCCTTCCTGGATCAGGTCGAGGAACTGCAGGCCGCGGTTGGTGTACTTCTTCGCGATCGACACCACGAGGCGCAGGTTGGCTTCGACGAGCTCGCTCTTGGCACGCTCCGCGCGGCGCTCACCGAGCCGAATCGCGTCGTGCTTCTTCTTGAGCGTCTCGATCTCCATGCCCGCGTCTTCTTCGACCTTCTTGATGCGGCGAAGAGCGGTGCGGACGTCGCGATCGAGGGCCTCGACGAGCTCGTCGGTGCTGTTGAGGCGGCGGGCGAGGCGCTTGAGGGCCTGCGGGTTGCCCGTCGACTCCTTGAGGGCGACCTTCAGATCGTTCAGCGGCAGGCCGTACTGGCGCTCGATGTCGCGCAGTTCGTCGTCGGAGCGGTTGACGAGGTCGATCATGTCGGCCACGTGCTTGACGACGCGGTCGATCATCTTCTTCGACAAGCGCATCTCTTCGAGCGCCTCCATCAGCTTCTCGCGAAGCTCGACGGCCTCCTGCTTCATCTCCTTGCGCTTGACCTCTGAGAGCTTCTTGCGACCCGTGAGATCCTCTTCGACGTCGATCAGGTCCTTGTAGATCTTCCGGAACTTGTCGATCTGCTTGTTGATCGTCTCGATGCGGTTGAGCTCGGCCGCGTTGAGCTGAATCTCTTTCGGCTGGCCCGGCACCACCGCCTCGGCGACGCCTTCGACGCCCTCGACGGTCGGCTCCTCGTACTCCGGCTCTTCCTCTTCCTCGCGCGCGGGCTCTTCGGGAGCGTCTTTCAACACCTCACGAATGCGCAGCTTGCCGGCGCGCAGGCGGGGGCCGATCTCCATCACCTCGGCGACCGCGACCTTGCAGTCGAGCAGGGCGCGCATGACTTCCTTCTCGCCATCCTCGATGCGCTTGGCGATCTCGACCTCGCCCTCGCGGGTGAGCAGCGAGACCGAGCCCATCTTGCGCAGGTAGAGGCGAACCGGGTCGTTCGACTTCGCGCCAGGCTCGTCGGCGATCTTCGGCGCCTCTTCTTCTTCCTCTTCCTCTTCTTCCTTCTTCTTCTCCTGCTCTTCTTCGGCCGCGACCGTCGGCTTGACCTCGGTGTTGTCGACCGACTTCTGCGCGTCGACGATCTCGATCTCGTTGTCGCCGAACATCGACATGACGTCGTCGATCTGATCGGACGACACGACGTCGGCAGGGAGCGCGTCGTTGACCTCGTCGTAGGTCAAGAAGCCCTTCTGCTTGCCGGCCTCGAGCAGATCCTTCACCTCTTTGCGCTCGGTGACGGGCTCTTCTTCGACTTCTTCCTTCTGCGCGTCGGGATCGACCTCGGCGTCGAGCATGGCCTCGTCGGCCAGCTCTTCGACCTCGTCGCCTTCGACCTCCTGCGCGCCCTTGTTGCCCTTGGTCTTCAGGAGCTTCGCGCGCGCGAGGGCGGCAGCGTCTTGCTGAGGGCCAGTCGCGGTCGCGCCCGCAGGCTTCGCGGACTTCACCATCACGCGCTTGCCCTCGGGCTTCACGGGCTCGGTCGCCTTCACCGGAACCACCTTCTTCTTCTTCAGGTCCTTGTCGGACTTCTTCTTGTCGGGGCGGGTGGTTTTGGTGGGCATGGTCGGGAGCACCTACGGGGTGAGAAACCTGCTCAAAGGCCCGGCCCTTACCCCAAAGGCCGGACACAATTCAAATAACCGTCACAGCTTCATTTCAGTGACAGCGCCAGGGTCGAATTCACGGCTTCCTGCCCTTTTTGGCCTTCAGCCTGGCGAAGAGGGCCGAAAACTTCTGACGGTCCTCCATCAACTGTCTTGCCTCGTCCGAGAGATCCGAGGCCCCCTGCACCTGCTTGAACTCCTGATCGATGCGGGTGATGTGGCCCTGAACGGCGCTGAGCTTGAGGCTCAAACACGCCTCCTGGAACGCAAGTTCCAGCGCTTCGGGGGCGAGGGGGAGCTGCGGGCGCCACTTGTCGACGGCCGTCTTGAGCGAATCAGACGCGTCGTAGACGGCGTCTTCGGGGCTCGAGCCTCCCTGAATGGTGGCGATCAGCCGGCGCACGCCCGGGTGGCCCAGCTCGTCGCACGCCCGGTCTTCGTCTTTGTCGAGCAGCCGCCGATCGCGCAGCACGCACGCCGCGTAGTACGCCTCGAGGTCGCGGGGCGGCGGCTCGACCTTGATGGGCTTCTCAACTGCCCGCACTGTCTGGGGATTCTTGCTCTTGAGCGCCGCTTCGAGCTCGCTGGCCGGAATGCCGAAGTGCTTCGAGAGGGCGCCGAAGAAGGCGCTGCGAACGAGGCCGACGGGCAGCACCGAGGTGACGGCCTTGAGCCGGTCCAGCGCGCTCATCTTCTCTTCGAAGGAGGCGTTGGGGCCGCCGGGGAGCATCGAGACGAAGAGGTGCTCCGTCAGCGGCCGGGCCTTCGAGACGAGCTGCTGCACGGCGTCAGCGCCCACCTTGCGGGCATAGGTGTCGGGGTCTTCGCCTTCGGGCAGCACGGCGACGCGCGAGGACTGGCCAGCCGCGAGAATGGGCCCGGCGAGGCGCTCCACGGCCTTGCGGCCGGCTTCGTCGCCGTCGAGCAGCAGGACGAGCTCCTTGGCCTCGAGGCGGCTCAGCAGCGCCATGTGGCCGGGCGTGAGCGCGGTCGAACAGAGAGCCACCGCGTGCTTCACGCCAGCCTGGTGCAGGCCGATGGCGTCGAAGTAGCCCTCGCAGAGCACCGCCGACTTCTTCTTGCGAATCTCGTCGCGCGCCTGGTCGGTCGCGTAGAGCACGTCGGACTTGTTGTAGAGCCGCGACTCTTTCGAGTTCAGGTACTTCGGCCCCTCGTCGCCCTCGAGCAGCCGGCCACCGAAGGCGATGGTGCGGCCCTCGGGCGAGCGGATGGGGATCATCACGCGGCCGCGGAACATGTCGTAGAAGCCGTCGCCCTTGCTGCGCGGTGAGACGAGGCCGGCCTTCTCTCCGAAGGCGAGCAGGCCCTGCTCACGCAGGCGATCGGCCAGATCGGTCCACGCGACGGGCGCCCAGCCCAGCCCGAAGGCACGCATCAGATCGTCGGTGAGGCCACGGGAGCGCAGGTACTCGCGCGCGTGATGCCCGATGGCCGGGTCCCACAGGCGCTGCTGGAAGTGCTGGGCCGCGAAGTCGGTCGCGTCCTTGATCTGCTGCTTCTCCCGCATCGCCGGGTCGACGGCGGCCTCGAGATCGATGCCGAGCTCTTTGGCGAGATCCTGCACGGTGTCGACGAAGGGCTTGCCGAGCAGGCGCTGCACGAAGCTGATGGCGTCACCGCCGGCCTGACAGCCGAAGCACTTGAAGCGGCGGGTGTCGGCCCAGACATAGAAGCTGGGCGATTTTTCCTGATGAAACGGGCAGAGCCCCTTGTAGCTGCGCCCCGACTTCTTGAGCTCGACGCCGTGCCGCTGCACCAGCGCGATCATGTCGACGCGCTCGCGGATCTCGTCGATCTTGTTCTCGGGGATCAACAAACGCGACGGCTCCTCACGCGCGCACGCGGGCGCGCCCCTACGGTAACCACGACGAAGCCGATCGAGTCAGCGGCGCCCCGCCCATTCAGGCCCGGCGCCGATGGAGTCGGAGGCTCACGCCATGCGCGAGAGCTGCGCCTTGACCTCTTCGCTGATCGCCTTGCCTTCGGCCTGACCCTTGAGCTTCGCGCTGGCGATCTTCATGGCCATGCCGAGCTCTTTGATCGTCTTCGCGCCTGACTCGAGAATGCAGGCCTTCACGGCTTCGGTGAGCTGATCGCTGGTGAGCTGCGTGGGCAGGTAGGTCTGCAGGACGACGATCTCTTTCTCTTCCTTCTCGGCGAGATCGAGGCGGTTGGCCTCCTTGAACTGGGCGGCGGAGTCGCGGCGCTGCTTGATGAGCGTGCCGACGATCGTCATGACGCCGGAGTCGTCGAGCACCTTCGCTTCGCCCTCGACCTCCTTGTACTTCACGGCGCTCTTGAGCATGCGCAGCACGCTGAGTTTCAGCTCGTCCTTCGCGCGCATCGCGTCCTTCAGCTCGGAATCCAGGCGCTCTTTCAGCGTGGCCATGTGCGGTCTCCTTCGATGAGGCGGGTTCGACGGAACGAACAAAACGGAGGTTGGCAACGACTGGTCGCCAACCTCCGGGAACTTCCTGACAGGTCAGCCGACGTGTGCCGGCCAGCGCGTCATTGAGGGGGTCTTCAGGAGACCTTGCGGAACTTCTTCACCGCGCGCTTCTTGGCAGCCATCATCTTCTTCTTCTTCTTCACCGATGGCTTCTCGTAATGCTCACGCTTGCGGATCTCGGAGAGGATACCGGCCTTCTCCGTCGCCTTCTTGAAGCGCTTGAGAGCGCCCTCGATGGACTCGCCGTCCTTGACACGAATCGTCGTCATCTGAGCCTGTCACCTCCTTTGGACATCACCCGTGAGGTGATGCGTCGAATACCGAAAAAACCGAGCGGCTCGTGGCACAGTCAGCCGGGAAAGGCAACGAGATGACTGCTTTCCATGAGCGGCGGGCGGAAGGCGAGGCCCACGAAGTCTACGAAGAGCTCCTGCGCCAGGCGAAGGGCTTGTTCGACGGCGAGCGCGATCTGATCGCGAACGCGGCCAATCTCTCGGCGCTGATCGCCTTCCACCTCGAGGGGCTCAACTGGTCGGGGCTGTATTTTCTGAAGGGCGGCGAGCTGGTGCTGGGTCCGTTCCAGGGAAAGCCCGCGTGCGTGCGCATCGCGGTCGGGAAGGGCGTCTGCGGCACGGCGGTGGCGAAGCGCGAGTCGGTGCTGGTGCCCGACGTGCACGCGTTCCCCGGTCACATCGCGTGTGACTCGGCGTCAGAGAGCGAGCTCGTCGTGCCGCTCCTGAAGAACGGCGAGGTGATCGGGGTGATCGATCTCGATAGCCCGAGGAAGGGTCGCTTCAGCGAGGCCGACCAGGCGGGCGTCGAGGCCCTGGCCCGGCTCCTCGTCGAGGCGAGCGACTGGACCCAGCGCACCGGGTGAAAATCGATGGGCCGTTTGCGCGGCCTCGCGGCCTGTGTCAGGCCTTCGACGTTCCACGGAACGTCTCCAACGCGCGCATCGTGACCGACCTCCACGACGGGGTGTTCGACTTCATCTCGAGGCCGATTGGGGTGACCGAACCGCTGGGCTGGTTGGCGCTCACGCCCGACGCGGTGAAGGCTCTCGATTCGTGCTGCAACCTGCGCTTCGGTGACTGAGACCTGGCTAGGACACGGCCTCGTGCTCGTCGGTGGTCATCTCTTCATCGTGCGTCGAGCCGAGCGCGGGCGTCTCTGCCGCGGTCCCGAGATGGGACTTGAGGCGATCAGGGAGCACCGAGTCCCACGCGCCCATCAGCGGCTTCCCAAGCTGATTGAGGGCGACCACCATCACCTCGGCGACGGCGTTCTTCACCAGGGCGGCGGCCTCAGGCGAGTCGGAGCGCTCGGCGAACGCCACCAGCGCACTGACGTCTGAGAGCAGCTGTTGCAGGGCGGCCGAGACCTGCGCCGCGGTCTCCTTGTTCAACGTCGCGAACGACACCTCGTCAGCCATCCCAGGACTCTCTCATGGCTTTGGGAGTCGCGGAACGGGCGAGGCGGCTCACTCATGGATGATAATAACAATCGATCGCTGTCACCCCGAAGAGGTCCTGCATGTCGAGGTTGACGCCCACGACCAGGCCGGCGCCGGTGAGGAGCGGCCTTCCAGCGGGTTCCTGCGGCATCACGATCGCCATGTGCCGCACGCGCATTTCTTTTGGGATGACGACGACCAGCTGGCCGCGCTCAGCGATGTCGAAGACGTCGCTCTCTGAGATCTTCGTCCAGCCGCGCATCGGCCCTTCGTGTCTGAGCCAGTCGATGGTCTGGGTGAGCGAGAGCTCGCGTGCGCCGCTGAAGTGGGGGACCTCGCAGCCCATCGCGCGGCTGACGTCCCAGACGTAGATGTGGCCGCGGGGCTTGCCGGGCGCGTCTTCGTCGTAGCGATCGTTGTTGCCGATGGCGAACTGGTTCACCACCTGCTCCAACAACACCTTCGTTCGTTTTCCCTCGTGGCTGGTGAACGGGGCCTTCAGCGCGCGCCACGTCTCCCTGCCCACGCACTCAGGCAGCGGGCTCGAGCCATCGGGGTTGTAGTCAGGGTCGATCCACTCCTCTTCGGTCTGGAGCGCCTTCATCGTGCCAGGGTTGGTGGTGTTGCCGATGTAGTTGGCGCGCTTGCGCTGCGCACCCCAGGAGCCGAACGCGTCGTCTTGCTGGAGCTTCTGCACCTCGGTCATGTGCGCGCGGTTGACCTTCGACATGTCGAAGCCGCCGGGCGGAATGGCAATGGGGCCCGTCGTGCTGCCGGTCTGAATCGGAATCGAGCCGGTGGTGGTGCGCGTGGGCTTCGCGCCGACCTGCGGCAGCTGGTTGCTCGACTTGCTGGTGACTGGCGGGAGGCTCGACTTGCTCGTCGAGACCTGCGGGAGCCCTTGCGCCGACTTGCCGGTCGCGATGGGAATCTGGCCGGTGGGCGTCTTGCCTCCGGGGATCTGGGGGAGCTGCCCGTGGGACTTCCCGGTCGAGACAGGAATCTGGCCGGTGGATCGGCGCGGCGGCACGGCGTCGAGCTCGCGCGCGGACGAGCCCGACTGCCCCTGCTTCTGATCCTTCGGAGGCGGCATGCGTGTGGCGCACTGTAGCGCGGTCGCGAAGCCTTGGTGATCAGTCGCTGACGCGCCTCGCTCGAGCCGATTTTTTGCCGGCGTGTGTGCCTCGTGGTCACATCATCAGGCCTGTAGCGAACCCATGCTGATCCGCTCGACCCTGATCATCTGCTGTCTCTCGATGCTCCCTGCGTGGGGCGCGAAGTCGAACGCCGACGAGGCGTACCAGCTCGCGAAGACCGAGTACCAGAAGCTCAAGAAGGACGAGAAGCGCCGCGGGCTGCGTCACCACTGGCTCAACGTCGGCAAGCGCTTCGACGTGGTCGCCACGAAGTACCCGAAGAGCGACCGGGCTCCCGAGGCGCTCTTCATGTCGGGCCAGCTGTTCGCCGATCTGTCGCGGCTGTCGCAGAACTCCGACGATCTGTCGGCGGCCGAGCGCTCGTGGCGAAAGCTGATCGACGCGTGGCCGAAGCACAAGCTCTCCGACGACGCGGCGTTGGGCCTCGCGCACCTGCTCGCCGATCGCCGGAATGATCCGAAGGGCGCACGCAAGGTGCTCGAGCGTTCGATGGACGACGCCACCGACAAGAAGAAGGAGATCCAGAAGCTCCTCGCCTCGTTGCCCGTGCCGGTCGAGCCGAAGAAGGAGAAGCCTGGCAAGGAGAAGGAGCTCGTCGCGAAGCGCGCGCCCGCTCCGAAGCCTGTGCGCGCCACGACCGTGGCCATCGACGCGCCGACGGAAGACGAGACACCGGCTCCGACGACGACGCGGGTCTCGGCCCTCGCCGAGGCGCTGCGCAAGCTCAGAGAAGAGCCGCCCACGGCGCCGACGAACCCAGAGAACGACGACGAGAGCGCTCCATCGGTTCAGGGGCGGAGGACGCCGGTCGCCCTCCGCGCGGAGCCGGCGCCCGCCGAAGCCACGCCCGTCGACGCAGACGCTGCGGTCGAGCCGTCCGACGCCTCGGCGATCGCGTCGCTCCAGGAGACGCTGCGTGACGTCCGCGTTGGCGCGCGCAAGCCCGACCCTGCCGCGCGCTCCCGCTTCGCCGCGCTCGCCAGGCACCAGCAGGCCGATGAGCTGTCGCTGGCCCAGCAGCTCGGCCTCAAGGTTCGCCGGGTGATCATCGACGCGGGCCACGGCGGGCACGACACGGGCGCCATCGGGCCGACCGGCGTGCGCGAGAAGGACGTCGCCCTCGCGGTGGTGCTGAAGCTGAAGGACAAACTCGAGGCGCTGGGACTCGAGGTCGTGCTCACCCGTGACGACGACACCTTCGTGGCGCTCGAACAGCGCACCCGCATCGCCAACAAGGAGCACGGCGATCTGTTCATCTCGATTCACTGCAACGCAGCGCCCTCGAAGAACCTGCGCGGCGTCGAGACGTACACCCTGAATACGTCGAGCAACCGCTACTCGGTGCGCCTCGCAGCCCGTGAGAACGCGACGACGGAGCGCGGCATCAACGACCTCCAGTACATCCTCGCGGACCTGGCGACGAAGGCGAACACCGGCGAGTCGCAGCGCCTCGCCGAGAGCGTTCAGCGCTCGCTCATTCGCGGCCTGTCGAAGGAGTACAAAGGTATTCGCGATCTCGGCACCAAGGAGGCGCTCTTCGTGGTGCTCCTGGGCGCGAAGATGCCGTCGATTCTCGTCGAGACGTCGTTCCTGTCGAACCCGGAAGACGAGCAGCGCCTCGCGAGTGAGGCGTACCAGCAGGCGCTCGCCGACAACGTCGCCGAGGCGGTCGAGTCGTTCCTCGAGGCGCGGAACAAGGTCGCTCAGGTCGACTGATCGTCCGCGAGTTCCAGTCGCTCCAGGCTGCGCGCATGAGAATGAGAGACCGAGAGCGGCGAAGAGGACGAAGATCGCACCGGCGAGCAAGTCGCTGGAGCGGCCCTCTGGAGTCGCCTGCGCCGCCATCGTAGAAGAGCTGGTGTCCGCTCCACTTCGGCGCTTTCTCACCGACCGCCCCAAGCGCCTCGCGCATGGCTCGCACACGCCGTGCGCGACCCTCAAGACAGAAATTGTCTGTCATGACCTGTGCTGCCGCCGGTTTCTGGTGGCCGTCGCTCAGGAAGACCTCGACGATGGCCTCGAGGTGCAGCCGCCCTTCATCGACGTCTTGAAGAAGGCGCCGCTCGGGCACTGCGTCTACTTCGACGAGACGACGAGCGGGTGCCAGGTGCACGAGAAGCGGCCGATCGACTGTCGCATCTACGACTGTCGTGACGATGGGCTGCGGCCGCTGGCCTATCTTGGCGCGCCGCTCAACGAGGTCCCCTTCGTCAGCGACGCGCCGCGGCCCTGTGCGGAGTGCGGTCGCGTGCTCGAATTGTCGATGGGCTGTGCGCCCGCGTGTGACGGGCTGGCGGTGTGCATCGCCTGCGGCGCCGGCTACGAGGTGGACTTCTCGTACGGCGAGCGCCGATTTCGCATCGACTTCATTCCGACCTCGGCGACGACCCGCCTGCGCTTCCTCATGCACTCGCTCATGCACCGGGAGCGATTTACCGAAGCGCTGCCACTGGGGGCACAGCTGCTCGAGGGCGCGCCTGACGATGTCGGGCTGCTCACGGCCTACGGCGTGCTGCTTGGCGAGCTCGGCCGTCGCGATGAGGCCAGGGAGCTCTTTGGCCGCCTTGGAACGCTCGACGCCCAGCTCGAGCTCGCATGGCTCGACCGGCTCGATGGAAGGCTGAAGGATGCACGGGCGCGCTTCGATGGCGTCGTGGGCACGCTCGAAGGGGCTCCGAAGATTCGCGCGATGGTGGCGCTGGGCCAGCTCGCCGTGAAGCAGGGCGACCTGTCGGCGGCCGCGCGATGGTACGTGGGCGCGCTCCGGGAAAGCCGAGACACGGGCCTGCGCAACGACATGCTCAAGGAACGGGTGCTCGACCTGCTCCACGGCTCCGAGGAGGAACGGAGGGCGGTCGAACGCCTGGTGCTCCTGGGGTGAAGAAGCCTGCGTTTCGCACGGGTATGCGTTCGAGCTGGTCGAGGCGGGCGGCGTGGCGCCACTTCACCTCGAGCTGGGTCGAACTCGCGACGATGCCGAGCAGCCCACCGCCAGCCCGAGCGGCGCCCACTGGGTGAGCTGCGGAATCGACGAGCCGAAATCAACGAGCGTCTTCACGTACACCGGGGCGATCACGAACGAGGCGACGTTCACGGCTGAATGGACTTCAGCACGCCTCCGCCGAGCGTCCCGAGCCACAGCGTCGTGCGGCCGGCCTCAACGAAGCCATCGACCGCCGTCACGCGCCGTTGGCTGCCCGAATCGACCAGCCGCCACTGAATGCCGTCGAAGCGCATCATGAACCCGAACCGCACCGGCGGGTTGGTGCCGCCGACCATGTAGAGGTTGTCGACTGACGTGCCCCACGAGGCGGTCGCGATATCCATCGGAATGGGGAACGCCTCGAGCGCCGCGAGGGTCGCGCTGTCCCAGTAGACGCCGAAGCGGGAGTCTCCGTACGCCCAGGCCTCACCGCCACCCGGCGCGTAGAGCGTCCTCCACGGGCCCTGGTTCACCATCATCGAGGTCCGTGGCGTCCACACCATGCCGACGCGCTGCGCGAGGTACCCATCGCCAGCGACCCAGAGCTCCATCTGGTTGGGGCAGCTCACCGCGAACGCGTTGCCCATCAGGCCTGGCAGCGCCGCGAACGCGAGCTGTCCCTCCGTCCCCGTGTATGCCGCCGCATTGTCGCCGGCGCCGACGAGCAGGTTGCCGCACCACTTCAGGTCGCGAATCGGGCCCGCGAGGTTGGCAGGCACCTGGACCCAGTCGGTCTGATCCCAGCGGTACACCGCGCCGGCCGTCGAGACGATCACGTCCTGCCCCTCGCGCGCGACGATGGCGAAGACCTGACCTGTGAACGGCTGCGGCTCACCGAGCGGCTCCCAGCCAGTGGCTCCCTGATGCATGACGACGCCCCGCCTCGTGGCGCACGCGGCGTCGACGCACTCGTTGACGCTCACGAAGACGTCGGAGGGCGTGGCCGCGATGTCAGCGACGTCTCCGTAGAAGCCGCGGCTGCGCTCGACGAACGTGGTGGTCATCGAGTCCCACTCCCAGACCGCGCCGAAGTCGCCGACGACGAAGCCAGTGGTCGAGGCTGGGCCGCCGCCGAAGACGCCGCGAGGCACCTGGGGCCCGCGCATCGTGAACTCCACCCACGCGCTGGTCGGCACGGGCAGGGAGCCGCCGTCCATCACCCCTGCATCTGGACCGACGCCCGCATCGGGATCGACACCCGCATCGGGATCGACGCCTGCATCGGGGTCGACGCCTGCATCGAGATCGACGCCCGCATCGACCGGAACGCCAGCATCGCCCGGCATCATCGGGGCGCGCAGGTCGAGCGCTGCGATGAGCGCCACACCGCTGCGTCGCCCGGCGAGCACGAGCCTGTGGTCGAATACATCGGCGCTGGTGAACTGCGCGTTCGAGAGCGTCGCGGGCAGGTTGGTCGCGCTCCAGCCGCCGTTGACGAAGTGCCAGAGCCGGCCGCCGCCCACCGCCCAGGACTCGCCGGTGGTCGCGTTGACGATCTTTCCGGTGGTCAGCAGCACCGCGAGCTCACGCTCGAAGAGCGAGTCCCACACGCGGCGCGCGGGATCGTAGCGGTAGATGCTGCCGAGCTCGTTGACGACCGCGAAGGCGCCCTGGCCGTCGCCGATGATCGACATCACCCGGCGCAGGGTCGGGTTGTTCTCTTCGACCCACGCGTTGTTCCGGTACGCGAGCAGGTTGTTCCCGACGCCTGCCGCCATGCCGTGGGTGCCGTCGAACCAGAGCGTGGAGAGCTCGGAGATGCTGTTGGTCGTGAAGAGCCGAACGCGCGGTGCTGCGGTGCCGCGGAACTCGACGGCGACCCCGGTGGTGCCGCTGACGCCGACGGCGATCGCGTTGGTGGCGGTGGTTCCGCCGACGGCGCGCAGCGACAGCCCGGGCGTCGAGAACAGCCGCTGCCACTGGTTGGCGGTGCTGCGGGCCAGGACGGTGCCGTTCTCGCCCACGAAGATGGTGCCGAGGCCGCCGGGAGCCAGCCCGCCGCCCCAGAGATCGTTGCCGGTCGGGAACGGGTTGTCGTGCGCAGCGCTCACGGGGCCTGCGAGCGGAGGATCGCGCGTGACGAGGACCCTCGCCGTGGCTGACTTCATGCCAGCGCGCGCCGTCAGCGTGGCCGCGCCAGGGTCGAGCGCCGTCACGGTGCCCGCGCCGTCGACGCGCGCCACGCGGGCCGGCGTCACCGACCACGTCACGCCGGTCTCGATGGACTCACCGTTCGGCGCCAACACCCTCGCGGTGAACGCGCGCATCTCTCCGACGCGCATGTTCGCCTCCATCGGCTCGATCTCGAGGCGATCGATGTTCGGCGTCAGCGGCGAGGTGATCCAGAAGAGCCCGAGGCGATCGGTCGGGGCTTCCACGGCTTCGAACGGCGTGGTGTTGGTGCGCGAGCCGGGCAGGGGGTTCAAGAACGAGTCGTTCCCCGACTGACGGCGCATGTCGTAGGTGGCGGGGTCGACGCCCTTCACCAGGCGATCGGTGTCCCACGTCAGGAAGATCTTCACCGGCGTGGCGAAGCGCAGGTTCGTCGGGCTGAAGCGGTAGCCGAAGCTGATGCGCTTGCGATCGGGCACGTCGGGGACGCCGGTGTCGATCCGGGTGATGAAGATGTTCGTCTGCTGGGTGACGGCGCCGCGCGGGAAGTCCATCGCGTAGCCGTTGCGGATGAAGATGCCGCCTTCGGGGCCGACGACGATGGTGTTGTCATCGCCGCCGTCAGGCAGGTTCACGGGGGGCGGGCAGCCGAGAAAAACGGCAGACACCGCCAGCAGCCCGAACAGGGAGGACGACCGGAAAATGACCTTCAAGGGGTGGTGCTCCTTCGGCCCAGACGGCGCCTTGAAACTTCGAAGGCGCGAACCGCACGCATACTCCACGAACGACCGTTGGAACACCACCTCGCGCGTGCGTGTCGCGAGGCCGTGGTTAAGAGGGAATGGGTCTGGCCGGTGAGTGTTGCCGGCCTGTTCGAACGTTCAAGACTGGAGCCTCATGTCGCTGCCTCGCTTCGCCTCCTCCGCTTTCTTGTTGTCGGCTGCCCTCGCAGTCGCGCAGCCCGTCACGCCGAAGGAGGCCGCGCTGCCCAGCCTCGCCCCGCTCATCGAGTCGGTGAAGGGCGCGGTGGTGAACATCGACGTGCGAAAGGAGCTCAAGGGCGACGAGTTGGCGAGCCTGCCGCTCCCGATGCGTCAGCGCCGTGGAGGTTCGCCGCCGACGACGCAGGGGAGCGGCTCGGGCGTCATCATCGACTCGAAGGGGCTCGTGCTGACCAACAACCACGTCATCGTCGACGCGATGACGATTCGGGTGCGGCTCGATGACGGGCGGGCGCTCGACGCCGAGATCCTCGGGCGAGACCCGTTGACCGATCTGGCGCTCCTGAAGATCAAGGGCAAGGTCGAGAAGCTGCCGTCGGTCGCGCTCGGCGACTCGGCGCTGATGCGCGTCGGAGACTTCGTGGTCGCCATCGGCAACCCGTTCGCGCTCGCGCACTCCGTCACGCTCGGCATCATCTCGGCGAAGGACCGCGACATCTCGGCGGGGCCGTACGATCAGTTCCTCCAGACCGACGCGGCCATCAACCCCGGCAACTCCGGCGGCCCGCTGTTCAACTTGAAGGGCGAGGTCATCGGCATCAACACCGCCATCAACGCGGCGGGCAACAGCATCGGCTTCTCGGTGCCGTCGAACCTGGCGAAGGCGCTCTTGCCCCAGCTCGAGGCGAAGGGCTTCGTGGTGCGCGGGTGGCTGGGCATCGCTCCACAAGACGTCTCTCCTGCGCTCGCGCGGGCGCTCGGCGTGCCCAACGGTGAAGGCGCCCTCGTGGTGAACGTCACCGATGGCGGGCCGGCCTCGAAGGCGGGCTTGAAGGAAGAAGACGTCATCATCGCGATCGACGGCGCGAAGATCCCCAACGCCTCGGGGCTGGTGCGCCTGGTCGGTCTCAAGCGCCCCGATGCGCCGGTCACGCTTTCGCTGATTCGCCAGGGAAAGCCGGTCGAGCTGAAGGTGACCCTCGGGACTCGGCCCGACGTCGAGGGCCTCGGCGCGATCGATCGTCCTGAGAGCTCAGGCGCACAACCGCCACCCCGGCTCGGGCTGTCGGTCGACGATCTCGATCCCCGCTTCTCGAATGCGACGGGCATTCGTGGTGGCGCCGCGGTCGTCGAGGTGGCTCCCGGCTCACCCGCAGAGAAGGGTGGGCTGCGGCGCGGCATGGTCGTCACCGAGCTGAACCATCGGCCGGTGAAGAACCGCGACGAGCTGATGAAGGAGCTGAAGGGCGCGAAGTCGGGCGAGGTCGTACTGCTGCGCACGGTGGTGCCTGGTGGCGGCAGAGGTCTGCAAGCGATCGAGGTCCCCTGACCCGGGGCAGTCCTGTCAGCCCTGAAGATCGTGTCATGCGAACGCGTCAAGGCGCCGCGCCTCGCTGTCGCAGTGTCCTCGAATCGGAGACAGACCTCAGCCCAACCCGCTGAAACTCTGTCGACTGTCCGCACTCGAGCTGTTGGCCCCCCAGTTGCTTTGAAGACCTTCGCCATGACCGACCCCATCAACCACGCGACGACCCGAACGGAACGGCCGACGGTGGTGATGCCCGTGACGCAGTTGGTGAGCCGGCCTGCCGTCACCATCGTGAATGGGCAGCTGGTCGCGGTGAAGGTGCTCGTCGACCGCAAGGCCGCCTAGCCACCTGCCGGTCCTGGATTCCCCGAACACGGCACCCTGCTCCTGTTGAGTCGTGCTGACATGGGTCGTCAGGTGCTCACCCGTCGCCCAATCACCTCGCGACGACCGGAAATCAACCACCTGGACGTATCGTCACACCATGTAGTGTCACGCTTGCTCATGTCTTCCGGCGCTGCTACGCCGCGCGGCTCCGAGGCCGATTTACCGGCTCGGGAGCGATTCGCACTTCCGCGAAGTCGCGACGGCGAGGGGCACCAGCATGCGTCTGAAGCGGCTCGACATCACGGGCTTCAAGTCCTTCATGGACCGTACGGTGTTCTCGTTCGACGACGGCATCACGGCCGTCGTCGGACCGAACGGGTGCGGCAAGTCGAACGTCGTCGACGCCATTCGCTGGGTGATGGGCGAGCAGAGCGCGAAGAACCTTCGCGGCCGCGGTATGGAGGACGTGATCTTCAACGGCTCCGAGACGCACGCGCCGTTGTCGATGGCCGAGGTGACGCTGACGCTCACCGTCGAGCCGCCCGACATCCTGCCTGAGACGCTCGCGGGCCTGCCCGAGGTGTCCGTGACGCGGCGCCTGTTCCGCTCCGGTGAGTCCGAGTACCAGATCAACCGCACCACCACGCGCCTGCTCGACATCACCGAGCTCTTCCTCGGCACCGGCGTCGGCACCAAGGCGTACTCGATCATCGAGCAGGGCCGCGTCGGGCAGATCGTCTCGGCCCGCCCCGAAGATCGCCGCTCGTTCATCGAAGAGGCCGCCGGCATCACGAAGTACAAGGCCCGCCGCCGCGCCGCCGAGCGGAAGATGGAGGCGACGCAGCAGAACCTGCTGCGCGTCAACGACATCGTCGTCGAGCTCGAGCGCCGCCTCGACTCGCTGGAGCGCCAGGCGAAGAAGGCCGAGAAGTACAAGCGCCTGCGCGGTGAGATGCGTGACATCGAGCTGCACCACAGCTCCCACCGGTACCTCGAGCTCTTCGCGCAGCGCTCGATGCTGACGCACCAGCTCGAACACCGCACCGCCGAGGAGCAGGAGAAGCTGGCGAAGGTGCAGGCGATGGACGCCGACATCAGCACCCGCCGGGAGCGGCTCGAAGCCGAGACCGTCGCGCTCGAGACCGCCGCCGCCGAGTTCTACGCCCTCGAGGCGCAGGTACAGCTCGACTCGCAGAACCTCGGGCACTGGCAGGAAGATCTCGACGCCACCAACGCGCGCGTCAACGCCGCCCAGATCGAGCTGGCTGAAGTGCTCGAGCGCAAGACGATCGCCGAGAAGGAGAAGCTCGAGGCCGAGGCCGAGCTGCAGCACCTGGGCGTCGCGTCGCGTGAAGACGAGGTCGCGCTCGACGTGCTCGAAGAAGAGCTCCGCCGCATGGTCGAGCTGATGGGGCAGGTGACGGTTCGCCTCGAGGGCGAGCGTCGTGAGCTGGTCGACATCGTCACCCGGGTCGCCAACCACGAGTCGAACCTCGCCAACCTGGAGTCCCGCCGGCTCGAGCTGGCGCAGCGCTCCGAGCGCATCGACGCCGAGCGCGCGGTGCTGGTCGCCGAGCAGACGCAGCTCGAAGACGGCCGCAGAGAGGTGCTCTCGCGCGTCGAGCAGAGCCGGCAGATGGCGATGGAGATCACCCAGCGCCGCGGCGAAGAAGAGACGACGCTCACCCGCCTGCGTGAGGCCTTCACCGAGAACGAGGTGATGGTGCTCGCCCTGCGCGACGAGCTGTCCGACAAGCGCAGCCGCCTCACGTCGCTCGAGGAGATCCGCCGCAACTACGAAGGCTTCGATCGTGGCGTTCGCGCGATCATGGGCAAGGCAGGAGACGATCTCCGCCAGGCCGGCATCTTCGGGCTCGTCTCCGACATCGTGTCGGCGCCGCCCGAGTACGAGAAGGCCATCGAGGCCGCGCTCGGCGAGCAGCTGCAGCACATCATCGTCGAGACGCCTGAGCGTGGCGTCGAGTACGTCGAGTACCTGAAGTCGCTCGGTGAGGGCCGCTCCACGTTCCTGCCCGTCATCACCGAGGCCGTCACGCCGCTGCCCGCGCTCGAGGGCCCAGAAGTGCGCACCATGGCGTTGACCCAGGTTCAGGCGAAGGACGAGCTGCTCAAGCCGCTCATCGATCGCCTCTTGAGCGGCGTCGTCGTCGTGCACGATCTCGAGAGCGCGAAGCTGCTGGCTCCGCGCGCGCCCGGCTACACCTTCGTCACGATGGACGCCGAGGTGCTCCGTCCGGGCGGCATCGTCACCGGCGGCGTGATGGAAGGCCCGGCGATCGGTGCGCTGCAGAAGAAGCGTGAGATCGCCGAGCTCAACGACGAGGTGAAGCGGCTCGAGGAGCGCTACCAGGAGCTGATCACCCGCCACTACGAGCTGCAGAAGCAGGTCGGCCAGATCGAAGGCGTGCTCAAGGGGCTCGAGAAGAACGAGCACCAGGAAGAGCTCTCGCTGCAGAGCCACGAGAAGGACCTGTCGCAGGCGGGCTCCAGCCTCGTGAAGCTGCGTGAGCGCATCGCCGGGCTCGACGCCGAGCTGTCGCAGCTCGAGGCTTCGCGCAACGCGATGACGCACGATCTCGAGACCTCCCGCGGCGAGGTGGCGCACGGCCAGACCGATCGCCAGGGCCGTGAAGAGCGCGTGCAGCTGCTCTCAGGCGAGCTCGAGTCGCTGACGCTCAAGAGCGAGTCGACGCGCGCCGAGGCCACCACCTTGAAGGTGAAGGTCGCCTCGTCGAGCGAGCGTGGCTCCTCGGCCCGGCAGCGCGCCGATGCGCTGTTCGTGCAGGTCAACGAGCTCACGGAGCGGGCAGGGCGCCTCGCGACGACGGCCGAAGAAGGCAGCGGCCGGCTCACCGAGCTCGGGCAGCGCCTCAGCGAGACGGGCACCGGGCGTGAAGAGCGCGAGTCGAAGCTCTCCGAGGCCCGGCAGGAGCTCGAGGGCCGCAAAGAAGCACATGGTCTCGAGGTCACGAAGGTGCGCGACGAGGAGCACGAGCTGCGCGAGCTGCGCACGTCGGTCGAGGCGCTCACCCACGGCCTCGCCGAGCTGACCCTCAAGAGCCGCGAGCTGGGCCTCGAGATGGAGCACCTCTCGAGCACCGTACAGGAGCGCCACGGCGTCGCGATTCACGAGGCGATTCACCAGTACCACCTGCACCCGCAGCTCGGTGACGAGGCCGTCGAGCGCCTCAAGGAGCTCCGCGCGCAGGTCGAGAAGATGGGCGAGGTGAACGTCACCGCGATCGAAGAGCACCAGGAGATCGCCACCCGCTTCGACTTCCTCTCGAAGCAGAAGAAGGACCTCGAGGCCTCGCTCGCCCAGCTCACCGAGGCGATCAAGACCATCGATGAGACCAGCCGCCTGCGCTTCAAGGAGACGTTCGACATCGTGAACGAGAAGTTCCAGCAGGTGTTCCCGCGGCTGTTCGGCGGTGGGCGCGCCAGCCTGTTGATGACGAACGAGCCGGGCTCCTCGGAGCCGGGCATCGAGATCCTCGCGCAGCCGCCGGGCAAGAAGCTGCAGACGGTCAACCTGTTCTCGGGTGGCGAGAAGGCCCTGACGGCCGTCGCGCTCATCTTCGGAATCTTCCTCATCAAGCCGACGCCGTTCTGTCTGCTCGACGAGGTCGACGCGCCGCTCGATGAGGGCAACGTCGGCCGCTACAACGACATGGTGAAGGAGATGAGCAAGACGTCGCAGTTCATCCTCATCACGCACAACAAGCGCACCATGGAGGTCGGCGACACCCTGTACGGCGTGACGATGGAAGAGCCGGGCGTGTCGAAGCTGGTGGCGGTGAACTTGCGGGAAGCTGCCGCGAACACCGATCAGCAGGTCGCCTGAGCCGTTCCTCCGGGGTTCAAGAGCGGTGGTCCCCTCGCGCGCGCTGCGCTATGGGCGCCGCCTCATGCCCGGAGGCCGTATGCGCACCATCTCGTCCCTGTTGATCGTCGTCTTCGCCAGCTGCGCCACCCAGCAGGTGCAGAAGGAGCCGACCTCCGCGAAGGAGGTCGCCGCGCCCCCGCCTGCGACGCCGAAGTTCGTGGCCGACCCCAGCAAGCCGATGCCGCCGGGCGTCGACGAGACCGCGATCGACTTCACGGCCGACCCCTGCGCCGATTTCTATCAGTACGCCTGCGGCACCTGGATGGCGAAGACCGAGATCCCCGCCGACCGCCCGCTGTACTCGCGCGGCTTCGTCGCGATCCAGGAGCGCAACGAGGCGTTGCTCAAGGCGATCCTGGACGAGGCGGCCGCCAACAAGCTCCCCGCTGGCACCGCGTTCGCGAAGCAGCTCGGCGATTACTACGCGACGTGCACCGACGAGGCGGGCCTCGAGAAGGCGCTGCCTGAGGTGAAGAAGTTCATCGACTCGGTGGCGAAGGTGAAAGACGCGAAGTCGCTCGCCACCAGCGTCGGCACCATTCACGCCGCCGGCTTCCGCCCGTTCTTCGACATCGGCGCGATTCAGGATCTGAAGAAGTCGACCGAGGTGATCGCGGCCCTCGATCAGAGCGGCCTGGGCCTGCCCGATCGCGACTACTACTTCGACGAGGACAAGAAGCCGGTGCGCGAGCAGTACCGTACGCACGTCGAGGCCATGTTCGGGCTGCTCGGGCTCGACGGGAAGGTCTGTCAGCGCAAGGCCGACGAGGTGCTGTCGATCGAGACGCGGCTGGCGAAGGCGTCGCAGACCCGCGTGCAGCGCCGCGATCCCAACACGCTGTACAACCGCGTCGATCGCAAGGGCCTCACCGAGAAGGCCGGGGACTTCGCCTGGGACGCGTACTTCACGGCCGTCGGCGCAAAGGACGTTCAGGCCATCAACGTGAACTCGGTGCCGTACTTCGTCGAGATCGCCGCCATCGCGAAGGACACGAAGCCCGAGTTGCTCAACTCGTACCTGACCTGGGTGGTCTTGCGCTCCTCGACTCCCGCGCTCCCCAAGGCGTTTCAGGACGAGGCGTTCGGCTTCTCGTCGAAGGCGCTGACCGGCGCGAAGGCCGATCGCCCGCGATGGAAGAAGTGCGTCTCGTTCACCGACGGAGATCTCGGTGACGCGCTGGGCCGTGAGTTCGTTCGCCGCGCGTTCGGTGACGACGGCAAGGCCCGCACGAGCGCGATGGTGGAGTCGCTCCAGAAGAGCTTCGAGGGCAACTTGAAGACGCTCTCGTGGTTCGACGAGCCCACCCGCGCCGCAGCCTTCGAGAAGGTCAGCCGCATGGTGGGCAACAACAAGATCGGCTTCCCGTCGCAGTGGCGCGACTACGCGACGCTGTCGACGTCGCGCGGGTCGTTCTTCTCGAACTCCCTCGCCGCCAACCGGTTCGAGGTGAAGCGCCAGCTCGCGAAGGTTGGCAAGCCCGTCGATCGCACCGAGTGGCTCATGTCGGCGCCGACGGTGAACGCCTATTACGACCCTCAGAAGAACGAGATCGTCTTCCCTGCGGGCATCCTCCAGCCGCCGTTCTTCAACCGTGACGCGACCGACGCGGTGAACTTCGGCTCCATGGGCATGGTGGTGGGCCACGAGATCACCCACGGCTTCGACGACGAAGGCCGGCAGTTCGACGTCGACGGCAACGTGAAGGACTGGTGGTCGCCTGCCGTGGGCAAGGCGTTCGTCGAGAAGGCCTCGTGCGTGAAGAAGCAGTTCGACGCGTACACCGCGATCGGCGACGTGAAGGTGAAGGGCGATCTCACCCTGGGCGAGAACATCGCCGACCTCGGAGGGCTCAAGCTCGCCCACGCCGCGATGGCCGAGTGGTACGCGAAGAAGGCCGACGTTGACTCGCAGTACCGCTTCAACCGCAGCCAGCAGTTCTTCCTCGGGTACGCGCAGTCGTGGTGCACGAAGGTTCGCGACGAGACGGCGAAGGTCCGCGCAGCGACCGATCCCCACGCGCCGCCGTTTCTTCGCGTGCGCGGCCCGCTGGGCAACCTCGATGCCTTCACCACGGCATTTCAGTGCCAGCCGAAGGCTCCGATGGTTCGGACAGGCGCCGAGCGGTGCGTCGTCTGGTGACCCGCGGCAGGCCTCAGCACGGTGGTGGGGCCTCGACAAGGTGTTGGTTTCGCTCCGTTCGTGGGTAGGGGCTTGCGTTTGGTCATGCGACCATGGCAGGTTTGGCCGCATGACCAAGACCGATCTGACCGCGCCCTCTTCGGCCCCTGTTGCTGCTCAACCCCCTCCCGAGGACGCCGACGAGCGCATCCTCAAAGCCGCTGGAAAGCTGTTCCGCGAGAAGGGCTTCGCGGCGACGACGGTGCGCGAGATCGCTTCTGCCGCGAACATGCTCCCAGGCAGCCTGCACTACCGGTACGCGAGCAAGGACGACGTGCTGCTCGCGCTCATGAACCGGGCGGTGAAGCGCGCGATGTCTGCCGTGCGGACCGCCATCGGCGACGTGAAGGATCCCGTCGAGAAGGTGCGGCTGGCGCTGCGTGCGCACCTCGAGCTGCTCTGTAACGGTGACGACTCGCTCTACGTCCTGCTCTTCGACTGGCGTTCGCTGCCGGCAGGCGCGCGCGAAGGCGTCGAGCGCGAACGGGGCCGGTACGAGTCCTTCTGGGACGGCATGCTCTACGAGGCGCACGGCAGCGGTCGGGCACGGCCCGTCCTCGACATCGAGCTGGTGCGGCACTTCGGGTTCGGCGCCATCAACTGGGTCGCGACCTGGTATCGGCCGGGCGGCGAGCGCACGCCCGGGCAGATCGCTGACACCTTCTTCGCCTACCTCGCGTACGGTCTCATTCACGAGCCGTCGCGCCCGAAGGATCTCGATACCCACTTCGCCGCCGTGATGGCGGCCTCACTCAAGGGCCAGGGTTGACCATGGCGATCATCGACACCTTCTCGAACGTCGTCGACAGCCTCCCGTTGATGAGGGACGCGACGGCGTCGGGGAACCTGCAGGTGTTGCGCTCGCTCCTGGGGCCGGCGTTCCGAGGCATGGTGCAGAAGCGCGGCAAGAGCGGCGAGCTCTCGTCGATGCCGGTCGACTACTCGGTGTCGTTCGACTGGAACTACCTGCGCGACAAGCCCGATCTCGCGCGCCTGTACGAGGCCGCGAAGAGCTCGCAGTGGAACGGCACCACCGATCTCGACTGGAAGACCAGCGTCGATCCGCTGTCCGACGAGACGGCGCTGCTCCCGTGGGACTTTTTGCCCATCTCGAACCTCGCCTCGTTCATCAAGGCGAGCCCGAAGGAGCGCGCGGAGCAGCGCCGCGGCATCACCGGGTGGTTGTTGTCGCAGTCATTGCACGGAGAGCAGGGCGCCCTGTTCGCTGCCTGTCAGGTGACCGAAGCGGTGCCCTGGCTCGACGCCAAGCTCTACGGCTCGACGCAGGTGATGGACGAGGGCCGCCACGTCGAGGTCTTTCACGCGTACCTGACGAAGAAGCTCGAGAAGAAATACGAGATCAACGACAACCTCTACGTCGTCATCGACGCGCTGATGAGCGACTCTCGGTGGGACATGAAGTTCCTCGGCATGCAGATCATGATCGAGGGCCTCGCGCTCGGCACCTTCGGCATGATCCAGCAGATGACGCGCGAGCCGCTGCTCAAGCAGATGCTCACGTACATCATCACCGACGAGGCGCGGCACGTGCACTACGGCGTGCTGGCGCTCAAGGAGTTCCTCACCCAGCTCACCGAGAAGGAGCGTCGCGAACGGGAAGACTGGGCGTTCGAGGTCTCGCTCTTCCTTCGCAACCGCTTCTTCGCGCACGAGTTCTACGACGAGTACTACGGGCACGCGATGAGCCGGCAGCAGTGGGAGCGCCTGGTGATCGAGAGCGAGATGATGTCGCGCTTCCGAAAGACGATGTTCAAGCGGGTGATCCCCAACCTCAAGCGCATCGGGCTGCTGACCGATCGCATCAAGCCGAAGTACGCCGAGCTGGGGCTGCTGGGCTTCGAGTACGGCAAGGCCGCGCCCGAGCTGACCGCGACCGACCTCATCAACGATCGCGACTGAAGGCAGGAACGAGGCAATCGCGACGTGCGTCTGGCGTGTAGGAAGCCGTCGTAAGGACCTCGAAAGGACTCGCCATGGGACTCTGCGCAACGATCGTTCTCGGAGGCCTCGCCGGTTGGCTGGCGAGCATCATCGCGGGCACCAACGCGCGCATGGGCGCCATCGCCAACATCGTGGTCGGCGTCATCGGCGCGGTCGTCGGCGGCATGGTCTTCAACGTGCTCGGCGGCGCCGGCGTGACGGGCTTCAACCTCTACAGCCTGCTCGTCTCGGTCGTCGGCGCGAGCGTGGTGCTCTTCGTCGCGAAGAAGCTGTTCAAGCTCTAGCGCCGCGCAGGTAGGCGACGATCAGCCGCTCCAGCTCCTGGGCCAGCTGCTCCTGCTCGAGCCAGCCGGGGCGATCGACGAGCACGCGGCCCAGCACGCCGTCGACGGCCGCAATCAACACCCACGTGGCGACGCCGGGCTCCGACGGACCCAGCTGGTCGCGGTGGGTCTCGAGCCATGCCGTCACCATCGGCTCGTAGGCCGAGTACCGCTCGTGCAGTGCCTTGAGCGCGCCGATGCGCGGCACCTGCTCTCGCAGCACGCGGTGAAGCCGGGGTTCGACCCGGTGCGCGTCGAGCATCGCCCGCACGAGGGTCTTCGCGGCCTGTTCCAGCGTCGCGTCCTGCAGGGTCGCCAGGTGCTCCGACATCGCCGCGAAGAGCTTCTCCTGGTGACGCTCCATCACCCGCACCACCAGCGACTCCTTGTTGGGGAAGTACTGGTAGACGCTGCCGATCGACACGCCTGCCACCTCGGCCACGCGGTTCGTCGTGCAGCCCTCGTAGCCCTCCTTCAGCAGAACGCGAGTGGTGGCTTTCACGATGATGTCGACCAGGTCCTTGCTCCGGCGCTGCGAGGGCTCTTTCCGAAGGGTCACGGGACGATGCGAGGCCATTTCGCTGATTTGTCAGAACGCGAGTGCTTCGCTCAAGAAGAACGTGAGCAAATACTCGCGTCGGGCCGGCGGCGTTGGAGGCAGTCCCCATGACACCGCTCACGCTGGTGATGCTGTTGGCGCAGGTCCCCTTCACGGTGAAGGGCGTCCAGGGCGGGGTCGAGGTCTCGTGGCGCGAGGTGCCGGGCTCGGACTTCTGCGAGCTCCGGTTCGTCAGGCAGACCGCTGGAGATCTCGAGGCGCTCTGCGCGAAGGCGTTCGGGAGCGAACGTGGAGACGCCGACGAGCCCTACCTGGTGTCGCGCACCGTCGTGTCGACCTCGGCGGACGCGCGCGTGACGTGGGATCTGATCGCGCCGCCGATGGTGAGCCAGCGTGACTACGTGGTGCGCCGCGTGCGGAGCCGCGCGAAAGGAACGTGCCGCGTCGAGTTCGAGGCGTTCGACGACCCAGACCGGCCGTCACCGTCGGGCGTGGTCCGGCTCAAAGCCCTGCGAGGCAGCTTCTCGTTCGAGGCCCAGCCCAACGGCCTGGTGCGCGTCGAGCACCGCGTGCACATGGACCCGGGAGGCTGGCTGACGCCGCTCGTCGTGGAAGGGGCGCGAGAGCAGATGAGCCTGGCGTGGATGAAGCGGCTGTCTGCGGGGCCCTGATCAGGGCATGAACTGGTTGCAGACGCCGAGCGACGTGCGGCACGTGCCTGACACGCAGAAGATGTCGCCGCAGTCGCGATCGCTGGTGCACGAGCGCGCGATGCAGACGTTGCCCGTGGGCCCGAGCACGCAGTTGAAGCCAGAAGGGCAGGGAGTAGAGGTGCAGCGCGTCTGCTCGCAGCGCTTGGTGGCGGCATCGCAGGTCTCGCCGTCGCGGCACGGGTTCTGCGCCGAGCAGCCGGGCTGACAGTCGGTCTGTCCAGAGCACGCGCACGCGCGTGGCAGGCAGACGTTGCCGGTGACCGAGGTGTTGCACGAGGCATCGGTCGCGCACGTCGACGGCGCGTTGTTGCAGGCGCCGCACGAGACGCGGTCGGCCGCCATACACACGAGCGGACGGCCGCAGGTCGAGTCGTCGCTGCAGCACTGTGGTTGTGGGCAGCCGAACGCCGGGCAGACCGCGGGCGTCTGCACCTTCAGGCGACACCCCTCGAAGTTCGGCCGGCACGAGCAGGCGAAGCAGAAGTCCGCGTCGCAGAGCGCGTTCGCGCGGCAGTCACCCGCGCTGAGGCCGCGGCAGGGGTTGAACGGTTCGCCACCGCCTGCGCCTCCAGCTGCTCCACCAGCCGAGCCGCCGCCCGCCACGCCACCACCTGAGACGCCACCGCCGGCGACACCTCCGGCTGTGCTCCCACCACCAGCCGTTCCGCCCGCGGTCGATCCGCCGCCTGCGTTGCCTGCCGTCCCGCCAGCCGCCGAGCCGCCAGCGCGTCCGCCGCCCGAGCCTCCACCGGCATCAGGCTCATCGAGGAGGGCAACGCGGCCACAAGCGGCGACGAGGACGAGGGAGGCGAGGAGTGCGAGGCGTGACATGCGTCGGGCTTCTACAGGTCGCATGCCACCTCGGACCACGTCGTGATTCTGGGCGGTTCATCGTCCGCTCGCGGAGCCAGCTGCGGCACCGATGCGCCATCAGCCCCGGAAAACTGAGCCGCAGTTCGTGCGCGTGGTTCAGAAGAGGGACAGCTGCGGCGCCTGGCGAACGGGCCGCTGGAACGTCTCGACCCGCGTCCACTCGTCCTCGCGATTGAAGCCCAGGCGCTTGACCGTCACGTCGAACACCTGGGCGATCGCCTCGGCGTACTGGCCTTCTCCGCGCCCGCGAACGCCGTACCGCGCGTCGTAGAGCTTCCCGTTTCGCGTCTCGCGCACCCGATGGAGGATCTTCTCGGCCCGTAGCGGCAGGGCCTCACGCATGCGCGCCTCGAAGACGTCCTTCACGTGACCTGGCAGCCGGAGCAGCACGTAGCCCGCGCTCCGGGCGCCTGCGTTCCACGCGGCCTCGAGCACCTCGCCCATGCCCTCGTCGGACACACCGGGGATGATCGGCGCCACCATCACGCCGACGGGAATGCCCGCCTTCGCGAGCGTCTCGATGGCCTGAATTCTCCGCTGAGGTGTCGCGACGCCTGGCTCGATCGCGCGCGCCATCGTCTTGTCCCAGATGGGGATCGAGATGGCGACGTGGACCGAGGCGTCACGGTGGAGCTGCTGCAGCACCTCGACGTCACGCTCGACGAGCGGGGCCTTGGTGACGATCGAGACGGGGTTCTTGTACTCCGCGCAGACCTCGAGACAGCTCCGTGTCAGGCGCAGGGAGGCCTCGAGCGGCTGGTAACAATCGGTGACCCCACTGAACATCACCAGGTCGCCCTTCCAGGAGGGCCGCTCGAAGGCGGCGCGCAACAGCTCGGCGGCGCGACGCTTCACGACGATCCTGGTGTCGAAGTCGGTGCCCGCTCCGAACGACAGGTACTCGTGCGAGGGGCGGGCGTAGCAGTACGCGCAGGCGTGGTTGCAGCCGCGGTACGGGTTGACGCTGAAGCGAAAGCCGAGATCGGGGCTGTCGTTGCTCGAGAGGATCGTCTGGCTCGCGTCTTCGAAGATCTCGACCTTCGCCAGCGGGATCTCGTCCAGGTACTCCAACGCGCTCGAGGCCCACGGGTTGGGCGGGTTGGCGATCGGGGTCGGTCTCACCGCACCAGTTGATGCCTGAACGCGCTTTCAGGTCAAGCCGCGAGGATGCGCATGAGCGAGCCGACCGCGGCGTCGTCACGCACGGGCGCGCCGATCGAGGTGAGGCAGAGGATCAGATCGTTCACCTCGAAGCGGCTGACATGCAGCGTCTGTCCGAGGAAGCCGGTCGAGGTCTTGTCGGCAGCCGCGCCGATGGCGCCGATCTCTTCGAGGTCGACCTTGCCCTTGCCGGCGATCAGCAGCCCGTCGTGGGTGGTGAGGGCGACCGCGTCGAGGTTCCGCTTGAGGCAGAGCGCGTCGAGGAAGTTCGAGAGCGACGTGTGGATCTGGTTCGAGCGGCGGGTGCGGCGTTCCATCGTGAAGCCTCCAGTTGCCTACAGGGGCCTACAAGCATGAGGCAGGCTGGAGCGACGGCAAGAAAACAGCTCCCCGACTCAATCGGCGCCGAGCCTGATCAGCGCCCGAGGCGAGCCGAGACGCCGAGATGATCAGAGCCCGAGCGGCTGATCACCCGCGCGTCGAGCGGCTGCAGCGCGCCTCGCGTGAAGACGTAGTCGATGCGCGCGAAGGGTCGACGGCCGGGCACGCGGTTGGGCCAGGTGGCGCCCCACGCGAAGTGCAGCTGCCGGAAGACGTCGACCCAGTCGTGGCGGATCGAACGGTAGAGCGGCTCCGCTTCGTGGCTGTTGAAGTCACCGAGGGCCAGCGCACGATCACCGCCGCGGCGATCGAGCTCGGCCTCTACGGCGCTCCACTCTTTCGAGCGGCGATCGGCGTTGCGTTCGAGGCCCTCGAGATCGGGAAAGGCGGCGAAGCCCCGGAGCGCCTTCGACGGCGCCGAGAGGTGCACGTTGCACACCGGCAGCGGGCCGTCGGGCAACACGAGCGTCGCGCACTGCGCGAACGGGAGCTTCCCGTCGAAGCGGACGAGGCGAACGTCTTCGAGCGGGAATCGGCTGAACAGCGCAAACCCGTTCGCCCCGACATGAGGCGCTTCATGGTGAAAAGAAAAGACAGACTCCAGCGTGCTCACCAGCGTTCGCGCGTCTCCCGGCGTCACTTCCTGCAGCGCGATCACAGAGGGACCAGCGTCTTGCATGCCCGCGACGGACTCGGCGAGCACGTTGCCCTGGAAGAGCAGGTTGTGGGTGACGACGATCAGCTCGCCTCCTCGAGCCACACGTTCAGGTCGTGCATGCGCGAGGGCCACCGACGCGCCATCGGTGAGCGTGAGCCCGAGCGTCGCGGCGCACACGCCTGCGAGCAGACCTCGTCGGCTGCGCACTGCAGACACCAGAGCTCCGGCCGCGACCAGCCCCACCACCCAGCGGAGCGCCCACCACGCGGACCCGATCAAGTACGAGTCGCGGCCCCACAGACACGCCACCGTGGTCACCAGCAGGACGAACGCGACGAAGAGGGTGGCCGAGGAGGCGCGAGTCGCTGACATCCGGGGAGCTGTTGCGAACGACGTGCCCGTCACGCCTGAGTTGTAGCTGCTACTTCAACGATCGCGGGCGGGGCATCCTGCGCCCTGAACTCCGCGATCAACTTCCCGGCGACGTACAGGAACGGGAACGAGACGAAGAGGCCGATGAAGCCGAGCAGGTGCTCCCAGGCGATCAGGCTCATGATCAGCACGAAGCCGGGCAACGGCACGTGCCGCGACGCGAGCCTCGGGTTCAAGAAGTACGACTCGATCTTGTGGAGCACGAACGTGAGCCCGACGAAGAGCCCGACGCCGAGGAAGCCCTTGGTCTGGTAGGCGACGATGCTCAACACGGCGCCCGAGATCAGGTTCCCGACGACGGGGATGAGGCCGGACACGAAGATGAGCAGCATCAGCATCGGCACGTGGGGAACACCGATCAGCCACAAGACGGGCAGGGTGAGCACGGCGTTCACGGCCGCGACGATGAACTGGAGCTGCACCGTCAGGCTCACGGCCTCGGCCAGGTTCTCGCCCCAGCGCGTCAGCGTGCCGAAGAGTGAGTCGGGCGCGAGCGACTGGCGGAACACGCGCAGGCGCTCCTCGTCGAGGAAGTACACGACCGCGAGGATGAGCCCGATGATCGCGTAGATGACGAGGTGCCCGAGCGCGGCCGCCGACGTCGCGACGTTCGCCGCGTAGTGCTGCGCAGACTCCACCATCTGATCGGTGTCTGGCAGGTGAGGCTGCAGCTCGAGGAACAGGGGGTGCTCGCGGAACGCGGCGATGCGCTCGGGCAGCGTGCTCCGCGTTTCCTTGACGAGCTCGGCCAGACGACCGGCGCTCACATACGCCGTCAACGTCGCTGTCAGCGCCGTCACGCCCAGCACCAGGCCCAACGAGACGACGCGGTTGAGCTTGAAGCGGCGTGACAGCAGCCCAGCCGACCAGAAGAGCATGCGCTCGAAGGCGACGAAGAAGGCGAGCAGGACGAGCAGCTTCCGGAAGAGCACCAGCAGGGTCAGGAACACCACGAGCGCCAGCACGCGCTTGGGCGTCTTCTCGGCGAAGAACTCGGCAACGCGATCTCGCATCAGGCCTCCAGAAGCCGCTGTGTGTCGAACGTGGTCCGTCGGTTCCGATTGCGCGCGCTCAGTCGCCCTGGGTGATCAGGTCTCGCGCTGCGCCGTAGTTCTCTTCGTGAATCGCGCCGACCCGCACGCACCGCACGCTGCCTTTGGGATCGATCAGCACGTGAATCGGGATCGCGGCGTTGCGATCGACGCTGAGCCCGTCGAGGAAGGGGCCGAAGTCGTCGTCCCCGCGGATCCAGCGGATCGCTCCGGGCAGGTTCTTCTCGCGCCACTTCTCCAGGGCCGGCTGAGACGCGGGCTCATCGACGCTGAGCAGCTCGAACGTCACGGGCACGTTCTCTCGCGTGAAGGCCTCGCGCCAGCGGGTCAGCATGCCCATCTCGTCGACGCACGGCTTGCACCAGGTCGCCCAGACGTTGAGCCACGTCCATCCAGCGGCCTTCGGCACAGGCTCGCCGAACGGTCGCTCGGGCGCGGGCACGTACCGCTTCGCGCCGGCCGGGTAGCTCTTGTCACAGAAGGCGGCGGCGCTGGCCTGCGTGCTCTTCTTCACCGAGGCAAAACGAGATGGAGCAGGCCCCGTCGGCTTCTCTTCGCACCCGGCCAGCAGCAGCCAGCCCAGCATCAGCGCGCGTTCAAATCGCACAGTCGATCCACGCCACGAAGGCACTGCGGTTGATCTCGACGTCGGTGCAGGCGGTGCTGCGCGATCGGCTCCACGCACAGAACTCGTCACCGAGCTGCGCGTACTGCTCGCCGAGCCAGAGGAGGCCGACCTGGTTCTTCAGATCGCCGTCCTTGAACTTGCTCTGCAGGTGGTCGAGCACCGCCTTCGCGCGGTCACGGCTGAGGGTCTCGTTCAGGGCTGCTGCGCCGTCGGTGCTGGCCCGCGAGACGACGAAGAAGAAGCTCGCGCCGCGTTGATCGCTCCACGCCTTCTCGATCGCCGTTGCCGCGTCAGGGTCGAGCTCGGTCTTGCTCGCGTCGAACTGGATGATGTGGGCGCGCTTCGAGAGCGGCTTGAACAACGCGTTGAAGTCGTCGCCCGAGAGCGCGGCGACCTTCTTCGCCTCCATCGGCTGGCAGCCACGCCCGCCTGCGCCGTCGATCAACCCGCACGCCCCGGCGACGCGGCGGATGATCGCCTTGAGCTGCGGCGTGCAGTAGCTGTCGTCCGACACGCTCGCGATCGCGACGTCCTTCGCTTCGCTCGCCGTCTCTTTGAGGCGCGTCTGCGCGGCGTGCGACCAGGCGGCGACCAGGATCGCCGGAATCACCACGCACACGCCCATCAGGCCGAATCGTCGAGTCGTCTCGTTCATGGCTTCGCGGCTCCCGGCTTCTTCTGCGAACGGGCCAGCTTTCCCTGCTTCGAGAGCATGTTGCTCAAGGTGAACTCGAGGCCGAGGTCCGTGTCTTCGTCACACATGCGCGCGTTGCCGACGAACAGCTGCGGCGTGAGCACGGGAATCGCGTTCGCGACGGCCCAGCGAAGGCTCTTGGTGAGCTTGCTCTTCACCTGCGTGCCGCCGAGGCAGCCCTTCACTTTCGGGAAGGTGCTCTCGATCTTCGAGCGAATCGCGTTGTCGTCTTTTGCGGCGAGGTCGCGCAGCTTTTCCTGGTTCTTGAAGGCCCAGACCAGCACCTCGTGCGCAGCCTTTTGATCCTTCGTTCCCGAGAGTCCGGCGGCGCACAGCATCGCCTCGCTCACGGCACACGCGCCGGGGTGGAGCGCCTCGGTCACCATCCAGTTGCAGGCCGGGTCGAGGGGGAACAAGACGGCTTTCAGATCCAGGCGCTTTCGCAGGCTGCTGGTGCCGAGGCGTTCATCGAAGGCCTTGCAGGCAGGGCAGAGCGGGTCGAGCACCTCGATCGCCGGCTCTCCGTCACCGGACGGGAGCGGGATCATCACCTCGTTCGGATCGTCACCGCTCACCAGCGAGCCGCAGCCGGCCAGCGCCTTCTTCGCGTCAGGCGACGGTGTGAAGATCACGTAGGTGATCGACAGGAACGCGACGAAGAGCACGCCCTCGACGAACCAGAGCGCGAACTTTCCACCGAGGGGTGTGAAGTCGTGCGGCGCCGAGTTCTTCTGATGCGCGACGACGGCGCCCATGAAGACCATCGCGCTCGAGACGTAGATGCCGACGCACACCTTGCAGGTCTCGCCGACCTTCGCGACCGAGAGGTAGCCGTACACGAGGCTCATCAGGACGGGCAGGGCGGTGGCCGCGAGCAGGAAGAGCGTCTCGGGCCGTGTCGGCTTGCCGCGCCACAGCAGCAGCCCACCGCGGTAGAGCAGGAACGCGAACGTCGCGAGCGCCCACAGGCTCACCGGCATGCCGCCCCACAGGCTCTCGCGAAAGTACGAGCTGTACGGGCTCATCATCACGGCCTTGCAGCCGCTCTCGCCGAGCTCCTTCCCCGCGCCGGGAATGAAGGAGCAGTGAATCGAGTGCACCTGGCGATCGAGGTGCTGGATGAAGTCGCTGGTGCTGACCGCAGAGAAGATGCAGCCGAGGAGGGCGCCGACGACGAGCACGATCAACGGCCAACGGGTCTCGCGGCCAGACTCCGGCTGATCGAGATCTCCGTCGAGAGCCAGACTCCCGTCGGGGTTTCGCATCATGGAGCGCCTCGTAGCATTCGCAGGGCGCTGAAAACACGAAAGCCGCGGCACCCAGAGGGAGACCGCGGCTTCGTGAAACTGGGGAACTAGGATTCGAACCTAGATAAGCAGAGTCAGAGTCTGCTGTCCTAGCCGTTAGACGATTCCCCAAGATGTGACTGCTACTTCTGAGGCTTGGATGGTTTTCCCTTACCAGAAGTCTCGTCGTTTGGAACAACGTAAATGCGCACCTCTTCGTTCGCTTCGTAGACGTTGAGACCCAGCCACGCGCCCTTTCCTGACGGGTTGGGAATGTGGATCGCCTTCACGCCGGGCTGGTTGATCACGTTGCGCCAGGTGCTGGGCGAGTAGACCTTCTTGTAGAACTTCAGCGTGCCTTCCCAGTCGGAGGGGCTCTTGTAGCGGTGCTCGCCGACCTGCCGCGCGTTCTCAGGCAGGGTGGCGCCGAGATCGGACGCGCCGAACGCCGGCACCGACACGACGACAGCCAGGATCACGAGCACGCGCTTCATCGAAGGCTCCTTCACAACCACTTCCAGGCCGACACCAGATCCATGAAGACCGCCACGATGCCGTGAAGCAAGGCTCCATACCAGAAGCTGCGCGTCCTCAAGGCGAGAATGCCCAGCGCGATGCCGGCCACGATGCTGCCCAGCGCCTCGAGCTCGGCCTTGCCCAGGTGCATCACCGCGAACGGAGCCACCTGACACAGCACCGCGCCGACGCGCCCGAACTTCGGGAGCAGGCCGTTGAGCATCCACCCGCGGAACAGGAACTCCCAGCCGACGAAGTAGGCGAAGTAGCAGAGCTCGTAGAAGGCGAAGAGCTTGAGGCTGGTGACGCTCTTCCCTTCGATGTTCAGGGTGAAGGCCGCGTTGCCGGCGAGCGGGTAGATGCCCTTGAAGGCGTCGAGCTTCGACGCGATGAACGCAGCGGGCAGCATCACCAGCAGGAACACGCCGGTGATCAACAGCCCCTGCCGCCAGTTGCCCAGGCCGAAGCCGTACTTGCGGTGGAAGCTGCCCTTCGTCGCGACCGAGAGGATGAGCGGGATGATCAGGTACAGCAGCAGCGACGAGCCGAACCACCAGAAGTGGCCGATCACGTTCGCCGCCGGGTGCTTGTCGAAGCGGTCGCCGAAGAGGGTGCGGAAGTAGCCGGTGTTGCCCTGGTAGTGCGAGATGATCAGCAGCGCGCTGGCGCCGCAGATCACGACGGTGGGCTCCGAGAGGAACCCGGCGAGGTAGCGGCGGAAGAAGGTGACGAGTCGCTTCACCTGAGCGCCGCGTCGATGCGGTGGAACGTCTCCTCACGTCCGAGCAGCTCGAGCGTCACGCCAATGCCCGGGCTCTCGGTGCCGCCCGTCGCTGCGACGCGAACCGGTTGCGCCACGGCGCCGGGCTTGGTGGCGTTCGCCTCGGCGACCGTCTTCATGAGCGGGTCGATCGCTGCCGTCGTCCACTCCGTCAGCTTCGCGAACTCGTCGCGGGCCTTGCCCAGCAGCACCTTGCCCTCGGGCGTCAGGTGCTTCGCCGCAGCAGCGCCGTCGATGGTGATGCCGTGGGAGTAGTAGTTGCGGAGCTTCTCGGCCATCTCCACCAGCGACGCGCTCCGCTCGGCGAAGGCCTTCACGCCGAGCTCGAGCTTCGCGTCGACGACCGCGTCAGGCGCTCCGGCGGCCTGGAGGAACGGCAGCAGCTGCATCGCCACCTGCAGCGGCTCGGTCGTCTTGATCCAGTGCTTGTTGGTCGCGACCAGCTTGCTGGGGTTCCACACGCCCTGCGACTTGCCGACGTGCTCGAAGTCGAACTTCGCGATCAGCTCGTCACGCGTGAAGAGCTCTTCGTTGCCGTGGCTCCAGCCCAGGCGCGCGATGAAGTTGATCAGCGCGTTCGGGAGAATGCCGTTCCCTTTGTGGCGCATGACGTCCGCTTCGGGGTGCTTGCGCTTGCTCAGCTTCGAGTTGTCCTGAGCGAAGATCAGCGGAATGTGCGCGAACTGGGGCGGCGTCCACCCGAAGGCCTCGTAGAGCATCAGCTGCGGGAAGGTGCTGTTGATGTGCTCCTGGCCGCGGGCGACGTGGCTGATGGCCATGTCGTGATCGTCGACGACGCAGCCGAAGTTGTAGAGCGGCACGCCGTCGCTGCGCAGGATCACGAAGTCGTCGAAGTCGTCGTACGGCTTCTCGATGCGGTTGAGCACGAGATCGTCGAACCCGAACCGGCCATCGCGCTTCGGCATCTTGAAACGAATGAGGGCAGGGCGATCGAGCTGCTCGGTCTTGTCTCGCCACGGGCTCGTGAACTTGAAGCCGGCGGAGCGCAGATCGTCGCCGTCCTTCAAGCCCTTTTCGGCCGCGAACGCCTTGCGGGCGTCGCTCAGCTCCGCTTCCGTCGAGTAGTCGCGGTACGCCCAGCCGGTGGCGATCAACTGCTCCGCGAGCTCGGTGTAGCGGCCGAGCTTCTTCATCTGGAAGTAGGGGCCGTGACCGCCGCCTTTGCCCGGTCCTTCGTCCCAGTCGATGCCGAGCCACGTCAGCCCGTCGAGGATCGCTTGCAGGGACTCCGGCGTGCTGCGCTCCTGATCGGTGTCCTCGATGCGGAGCACGAAGGTGCCGCCATGCCGACGGGCGTACAGCCAGTTGAAGAGCGCGGTCCGGGCGCCGCCGATGTGAAGGTAGCCAGTCGGAGACGGGGCAAAACGAAGACGAGGCTTCATGGGTCGGCGCACCTAGCAGACCTCTGGGACGCAAGGGATCTGTCTCGCGACGAAGCGAAGCGGTGTTTGTCGGGACTTGAGGCTAGAGTCCACGACTGGCCGGCTGTCTGGAGTGGTTCATGCGTCGTGCAGTCCTTTCGATGTGCCTGGCCGGTGTCTGGGCGTCGGCGTGTTTTTCTCCTCCGACCGAGCAGTGCTCCGAACCGGGCCTTGGGTGTTTGCCTGACGGCGGCAGGGCCGGAGGAACGTCTGATGGCGGCCGTGCCGGTGGGGCGGCCGGCGGAGCGGCAGGTGGTCGAGCAGGCGGAACGGCAGGTGGCTCGATCGCTGGTGGCCGAGCCGGTGGCACGGCAGGCGGCGCGTTCGGCGGTGGTGGCTCGTTCGGCGGTGGCGGCTCGTTCGGCGGTGGCGGCTTCGCAGGCGGCTCGTTCGGCGGCGGTGGCGGCTTCGCGGGTGGATCGTTCGGCGGCGGTGGCGGCTTCGCGGGTGGCTCGTTCGGCGGCGGTGGCGGCTTCGCGGGTGGCTCGTTCGGCGGCGGTGGCGGCTTCGCGGGCGGCTCGTTCGGCGGCGGTGGCGGCTTCGCGGGCGGCTCATTCGGCGGTGGTGGCGCCTTCGCAGGTGGCTTCGCGGGCGGCTCGTTCGGCGGTGGTGGTGCCTTCGGTGGCGGCTTCGCGGGTGGCTCGTTCGGTGGCGGTGGCGCCTTCGCAGGTGGCTTCGCGGGCGGCTCGGCGGGTGAGAGCTGCTTCGCGCCGATCGCTTTGTCGGTTCCCTCGGTGTTCACCGGCAGCACTCGCCTCGCGGCCGCAAACCACGAGTTCGCGGCGCAAGCGCCGTGTCGCCGCACCGGCGCTGGCGCAGCCGACGTCGCGTTCTCCTTCGTCGTCCCCGCGCAGCGCACGGTCTCGGTCGTCCTGACGCCCTCTGGGTGGGACGCGGTCATCAACCTCGTCGCAGACCCCATGCTGTGCGGCGCGCCGGGTAACCCCGGCCGGACCTGCCTCGCCGGCGCTGATGATCCCGAGCGGGTGAGCTACCGCAACCCAACGACCTCGCCAGTCACGGTCTACCTCGTGGTGGGTGGCTTCGCGGCGATGGCGCGCGGCGACTTCACCTTGCGACTGACGCTGCTCGACGGCGATCGCTGCGAGAGCCCCGTCACCATCGTCAACTCGAACTCCACGCTGGCGAACGAGCCGATCGGCAACTTCACCGACGACTATCGCGGAGCGGGGACCAGCTGCGCCGCGCAGGCCAACGGGCCTGATCGCGTCTACCTCGTCGCGGTGCCCCCTCAGACGGCCCTCACCGTGCAATCGGCGCCCGTGGGCATGGACACGTCGATCTCGCTGGCCCTCTCTGCGGCCCAATGCACCGCGCGTCAGTGCGTGGCTCCGCCGGGAGACACCGTCGGCATCGGCGCGATCGATCGTGCAACGTACGCGAACACCTCGAACCTCTTCGTCGACGTGCTGGTGATCATCGACAGCTCGACGCCCGCGAGCGCGGGCACCTTCACGTTGACGACGTCTCTGGGCCCGATTCAGACCACCGGAGACACCTGCGCCGCCCCGACGCTCCTCGCGCCAGGCGTTTTCCTTTCGAACGAGTCTCTCTCGGGGTTTCAGGACAACGCCAGCTTCGGGCCAGGCTGCGACCTGCGCGTCGGGCCCGATCGCGTCTACGCCATCGACGTCGGCGGGCTCACCGAGCTCACCGTGCGAGTGACGCCCACCGTGATGGGCTTCAACCCGACGATCAGCATCGCCTCGAGCCTGTCGGCCTGCCAGCAGCCGACCTGCGTGTCGTTCGGGGTCAACGGAGAAGCGCGCGTCTCGAACTTCAGCTTCGTCCCCAACCGCTACTACCTCATCGTCGACGGCATCGTCGGGCCCGGCGGCTCGTCGTACTCGCTCGGCACGGCCATCGCGCCGGTCTCGTCCTTCGACGCAGGCCTTCCCATCGACGCAGGCACCTTCGTGGACGCAGGCACCTTCATCGATGCAGGCATGCCCCTTGGCGAGACGTGCTTTGCGCCAGAGGCGCTCACCCTCGGAACCCCGGTCGCGGTCGCGCTGAGCAGCGCGCAGAACGACACCAGCGGCGCCTCGATGAGCTGCGCCTACGGCCCGGGTCCCGACCGGACGTTCTCGGTCACCATTCCGCCGATGCAGCGGCTCACGATCATCGCTTCGCCCCAGAGCGCGTTCGACCTGAGCCTCTCGTTCGCGGCCGATGCGATGTCGTGCGCCTCGGGCGTTTGTCTCGCGTCGATGAACTCGTCGACGGGGAGCGGCTCGGAGACGCTCGTCTTCGACAACACGAGCAGTGTCCCTCGCTCCGGCATCGTCGTGATCGACTCGATGACGCTGGCCTCGGGCTCGGTCGGGTACTTCGCGTCGCTCAGCAACCTCTCCACCGCCGCCGGGGATACCTGCCTGAACGCCATCCCGATCGTGGGCTCTCAGACGCTCACCGGCCAGACCACCAACGGCTTCACGAAGAACTACTCACTGATGGGTCCGCCCTGTGTCGGTCCGCTTGGCCCTGAGGTCGTCTACTCGGTCACGCTCGGGCCGGGCGATACGCTCACGGTGGTGATGAACTCGGCGCAAGACGCTGCGATCAACATCGTCGCCGGGCCAGCCTCGGCGTGCGCGACGGCAACCACGTGCCTCGCGGGTGCCGACACCGGGGCCTCTGGCACCGAGACGGCCAGTTACACCAACGGCAGTGCCGCGACTCAGACGGTCTTCGTGATGCTGGCGCGCTGGGGCTCGGCGACGGGAACGCTCACGTACGATGTCTCGTTCTCCCTGACGCCCTGACGTGCGCGGGCGGGCTCCTCGTCTTAAGGTGGTCTCATGACTCGACGGTGGTTGTTGGCGCTGGTGACGATGGGAGCGCTCAGCGCGCTGGGCACCACGCTGATTGCGATGGACGTGCCGGCGTTGACGCGCGCCTCCGACCTGGTGGTGCGGGGAACAATCGTGCGCGTCGAGCCCCGGTGGACCGAAGACAAACGCCGCATCATCACCGACTCCGAGCTCCTGGTCAGCGAGGTGCTCAAGGGCAACCTCACCAGCAAGACGGTCGTCGTGATGCAGCCCGGCGGCGTGCTCGGCGACGTCGGTCAGATGGTGCACGGCACCGCGAAGTTCTCGCTCGGCGATGAGGTGGTGGTGTTCCTCGAGAAGCGCGGCGATCGCGCGTTCGTCGTCGGCCTCGCGCAGGGCCGGTTTCTGGTCGATCGTTCCGGGCCCACGGCGATGGTGAAGGGCGGGGAAGACGATCTCTTCCTGGTCGACGCGAAGACACACCAGCCGGTCCCTGCACCCGTGCAGCCGATGACGCTCGCGGCGTTGATCTCGTCGGTGCGCGAGAGCCTTGGACCGTCTCCTTCAGAGCCCGTCACGCCCCGGCCCGGCGTGCAGTTGCCCAGGAACAAAGCGCCGTGATCCACGCCCTCGTCGCGACCGTCGTGCTCAGCCAGGCCTACGCGCGCAGCCGCCAGTCCGAGACCGATCTGAAGTCGCAGTGTCTGTGGTGGAAAGAGAACACGCCGATCACCTTCCGGGTGAACACGGCGGGCAACGACGAGACGCCCGGTGACTCGGAGTTCAGGGCGATCGCCGCGTCGTTCGCGACCTGGCAGGACGAGCTCGCCGCGTGCTCCAGCCTGAGCCTCACCGAGGGCACCCCGTCGCCCAACCGACAGGCCGAGTACCTGCAGAACGGTGACGTGCCCAACGAGAACCTGGTGCTGTTCCGCCAGCGCAGCTGCAAGAACCTGGTGCCGGCCGGAGACTCGTGCGCCAGTGACGGCTCGTGCGGCAACAAGTACGACTGCTGGCAGTTCACCGACGGCGCGATCGCGATCACCACCACGAGCTTCAGCCCACGCACTGGGCAGATCTTCGACTCCGACATCGAGCTCAACACGCCCTCGTACATCTTCACGACGGTCGACAGCCCACCGTGCGTGCGCGGCATGGAGAACGTCGGCTGCGTCGCCACCGACATCCAGAACACGATGACCCACGAGGTCGGGCACCTGCTCGGGCTCGCGCACATCAACGAGGCGACCTCGACGATGAACCCGCGGGCCGTGACGGGCGAGCTCCTCAAGCGCACGCTCGACCCGGGCTCGAAGAAGTTCGTCTGCGACGTGTACCCGCGGGGCGGTGTCGCGAAGACCTGCTTCATTCGCCGGCTGAGCATCGAGCAGGGGCCGGCCGCGAAGCAGGGGTGTTTCGAGGTGCCCGGCGCCTCGCTCCTGGCGCTCGGGGCGTGGTTGCGGCGCAGACGGAGGCGGTAGTCGATGTCGCGCGCTGTGCTCCTCCTGCTGCTGGTTCCGGGCCTTGGGTGGGCGCAGCCATTCCTCCGCACGCGCGCCTTGAGCAACACCGGCGACTCGAACCTCTGTGTCACGTGGGGCGTGCGCAAGGTGACCTACCGCATGGACGCTGCCGGCAGCGCGAAGACGCCCGTCGAGGCCGAGTTCACCGCGATCGATAATGCGTTCGCGAGCTGGCAGAACGTCGCGCGTGGCTGTTCGGACTTCGAGTTCGTGCGCGGCGCGCGAATCATGAACCCGAAGGTGGGGCGCGGCTCGGCCGACGACAACGTGGTGACGTTTCGAGAGGAGAACTGCCGCGAGGCCGTGCCGCTGACCGACGCCTGCCAGTCCGACGGGAGCTGCGGCAACAAGTACGGGTGCTGGGAGCACGGCGACGCCACCATCGCCCTCACCACCTCGACGTACTCGACGCGCACCGGCGTGGTCTTCGACTCGGACATCGAGTTCAACGCAGGCGCCTCGGCCGACGGCGCGCGGTTCCTCTTCACCACCATCTCGTCGCCGCCGTGCGTGGAGGGCATGGAGTCCGTCTTCTGCACGGCCTACGACATCCAGAGCACCGCGACGCACGAGATCGGGCACTTCGTCGGGCTCGATCACGTCAACGGCACCTCGTCGACGATGGCGCCCACCGCGCCGCTGGGTGAATTGCAGAAGCGGGTGATCGACCCCGGCACCGCGTCTGGCTTCTGCGGCACGTACCCGAGGGGCAAGCCGCCGGTTCCGTGTGACGAGCTCGCGCAACTGAAGAACAAGATCACCGCGCGCAACACCGGCACCCTGGGCTGCTCGTGTGACGGCGTGCTGGTCGCAGCGCCGTGGCTCGCGGTGTTCGCGCTCCGTCGACGCCGGAGCGCTCGGTGAAGAGTCGCCTCGACAAGGCGCTCCAATCGCAGGGCTTCGGAACGCGCAAGGCCTGCCGCCTGCTGGTGAATCGCGGGGCGGTGCGCGTCAACGGCGTGCTGGCCGACGACCCTGACGCTGACGTGGAGTGCGCGGGCCTGGTGCTCTCGATCGAAGGCGTCGAGTGGCGGTGGCACGAGACGATCTACCTCGCGCTCAACAAGCCCGAAGGCGTGGAGTGCAGCCACACGCCGACCCATCACCCGAGCGTCTTCAGCCTGCTGCCTGAGCCCTTCGTGACTCGCGGCGTGCAGTGCGTCGGCCGCCTCGACGCCGACACCACCGGGCTGTTGCTCCTGTCGGACGATGGCGCGTTCATTCAGCAGCTGACCTCGCCGAAGCGGAAGGTCGCCAAGACGTACCTCGTCACCTGCGCCGAGCCGATCACCGACGCGCAGCTCTCGAGCCTGGCGGCGGGGGTCACGCTCAGCGACGCTCCGGAGGCGGTGGCGGGCGAGGGTGAGCGCGTCTCGGAGCGCGTGCTTCGCCTCACCATTCACGAAGGCAAGTACCACCAGGTCAAGCGCATGCTGGCCGCGGCGGGGAACCACGTGGTGTCACTCCATCGCCAGCGCGTTGGAGGCCTCGAGCTGCCCGTCAGCCTCGCGCCAGGCCAGTGGGTGGTGCTCGACGAGGGCGGCCTCGCAGCGGTCCGTGGCGGGTGACTCCCGATGCCAAAGCGCACCTGCCTTCACTGTGAGCGCGAGGTGCCGAACGGAGCGCCGTACTTTCGCGTCGCCGTCGCGCTGCAGGGAGAGTCCGACGTGCTCGCTCCGGCCGATGGAGGCGAAGCCGATCCCGCCGAGCTCCTGAAGCAGCTCGAGCACCTCGACGAGGCCGAGCTCGAAGCAGGTGTGCACGAAGAGCTGGGCGGCGTGCTCTGTCCTTCGTGTCGCGGCGAGCTGCGCGCCTTCTTTGGCGTCGGCCGTCGGGTGCAGTAGCCGCGCACGATTTGCGCGATCGCCTGCGTCGTCTGACAAAGTTGTGATGGTTGACCCAAACCCCTCGGCTACACCCTCAAGCGAATGTTCCAGACGGTGCTGCTCGTGGTGTTCGCGCAGGTGGGAGACCCGCTCGTCGTCGACGCGGGCTCGATCGAGGTCGACGCAGGCACGGTCGACGTCGACGCCGGCGCGATCGACGCGGGCATCGACGAAGACGACAAGCGCCTGCAGACGGTGGTGACGGGCTCGCGAACCGAGCGAAAGCTCTCCGACGTCGTGGTGCCGACCGAGGTGATCACCCGCACGCAGATCGAGCAGCTGGGCGTGCGCGATCTCGGCCAGCTGCTCCAGCAGCACGCGGGCGTCGAGATGGTCTACACAAACCGCGGCGTCGGCATTCGGCTGCAGGGGCTCGACCCTGAGTACGTGCTGGTGCTCGTCGACGGGCAACGCATCGCCGGCCGCGCAGGCACCATCACCGACGTGACGCGCTTCAGCCTCAGAGATCTCGAGCGCGTCGAGATCGTGAAGGGCCCCGCGGCGGCGCTCTACGGCGCCGATGCCGTCGGTGGGGTCATCAACCTGATCACCCGCCGGCCCCAGCGCGAGCTGGAGCTCAGCCTTCGCGCGATGGGCGGCGGCTTTCAGAACGGCTCGAGAGATGTCCCCCTCGGCACCGAGGCCGATCTGCGGGCCCACGCCGCGACGAAGCTGGGCGCGTTCGAGCTCCGCGGAGGGGCCGGGTTTCGTCACCGCACCCCCTTCGATCGCAACCCCGACAACGTGGCCGACAACGGGCCCGGTATTCGCCGCTTCGACTACGACGTCGACGTCTCGTGGAACCCCAGCGACACGCTGCGCGCGTGGTCTCGCACCTCGTACGCGTGGACCGACCTGCGCGCGGTCGACGAGAACGACACGGGCGCCGTCTTCAATCGTGCGCAGCGCACCGAGCAGCTCGACTCGTGGCTGGGCGTCCGGAACATCTTCGAGAAGACCGGCACGACGCTGACCGTTCGCGGGCACTTCGGGTTCTTCAAGGATCAGTTCCAGCTCGACCAGCGCAACTCGAGAAAGCTCGACGACTACTCACAGACGATCACCCGGCTCTTCGAGGGCTACGTGCAGGTCGACCAGAAGCTCGGGAGCCACCTGCTGACGGCCGGCGCCGAGGTGCTGTCCGAGAACCTGTCGAGCTCGCGGCTGGTGTCGAACTTCGTGCAGCGCGGCCGCTTCGGGCTCTTCGTTCAGGACTCGTGGACGTTGGTGTCGAACGACTCGGTCAAGCTGTCGGTGGAGCCGGGTCTTCGTGGCGATCTCGACAGCCAGTTCGGTGCAGCGCCCTCACCACGCCTCGCCTTCAAGATCGACGCAGGCAAGTCGCTCACCTTCCGCGCGGGCTGGGGCCTCGGCTTCCGGCCGCCGTCGTTCAACGAGCTCTACCTGCGCTTCTGCAACACCGGCATCGGGTACTGCGTCGACGGCAGCCCTGGCCTGGTGCCCGAGCGCAGCGGCTCGGTGAACATCGCCGTCGACTATCGCCTGCCCATCGAAGGGTGGACGGTGTCGGCGAGCGCCTGGCACACCAGCCTGACCAACCTGATCAACATCACCGCCAGCGGCATACCGAACCCCGACAACCCCACCATCTTCAGCTACGAGAACGTCGCGGGCGCGTACACGCAGGGCGCCGAGGTGAACACACGCCTCAAGGTGTCGAAGGGCGTCTCGGTCGATCTCTCGTACATGGGTCTCGACGCGCGTGACGTCACCCGCAACCGCCCACTCGAAGGCCGCAGCAGCCACCGCGTCAACGCGTCGGTCAACGTGAAGTACCGCCCGACCGGGCTCGAGGCCGTCGTGCGCAGCACCTGGAACGGTCCCCGGCCGTTCTACGTCGGCACCGGCCTGGGCTTCGCCAACGTGCTCGGCTTTGGAGAGACGCGCACGGTGCAGGCGCCTGGCTACTTCGATCTCGAGGTGCAGGTGACGTGGGCACTCAGGCAGTGGTTCAAGATCTTCCTCAACGGCTACAACCTGCTCAACGCAGGTGACGCCGACTTCAACCCGCGCCCACCGCGCGGCGCCCTCGCTGGCGTGTCCCTGGAGTACTAGCCATGAAGCGCCTCGTTCCCCTGCTGCTGCTCGCTGCCTGCGCTCCTGATCTTCGCCAGACCGACTGCTTCGACGGCGTGTGCGGAGAGCTGCCGACCGAGCCGCTGTTCAGCTTCACGATCTCGGGTGACGTCGTCGACGCGCTGGTCGACGCCACCTCGAAGACGCTGCCGACGTACATCGATCTCGACGAGCGCAAAGAGCTCAAGTTCGACGAGGCCGAGGTCACCAACGCGTGGGATCTGTCCTTTCAGCGAGACAAGGTTCGCGCGAACGGCGGCGGCACCAACCCGCAAGGCGTCGTCGAGGTGGCGGTGCTGAAGAACCAGGACTTCGAGACGCTGACGCGCGCGCCGGCGAGCGGCTACCAGAAGGACGGCTCCGAGCCCGTGTTCAACACCGTCGAGGGCGGCTGGTACTATTACGACATCGCCGTTCACCGGCTGACGACGCTCCCGCACGTGTACGTGGTGAAGACGTCGAAGGGCGACTTCTTCAAGCTGAAGATGGGCAGCTACTACGACGGCAACGGCACCGCCGCGCGCGTGGCCGTTCAGTTCGCGAAGCTCTCCGCGCCGGAATGAGCGGGGCAGGGCAGGCCCACGAGCGCTAGAGTCGAACTCGATGTCTGCTCCCGCTGCTGCCCAGACCGCGCACCCGACCGTCGACGACATCGAGTTCCGCGCGCTCTACAAGAAGACGAAGTACGTGGTCGAGACGGCCGACGGCTGGTCGCTCGTCATCACCCGCTACCGCCCGACGCCGCAGAGCTTCCCGCAGCCGCTCTTCGGCGAGCCAATGCTGCTGGTGCACGGCTTCTGTCAGAACCGCCACGCGTGGACGAGCGGCGAGTTCGTGAAGAACCTGCTCTTCTTCGGCCTCGACATTCACATCCTCGAGCTGCGTGGCCACGGGAAGAGCTCGGTCGCCTTCCAGCACGAACGCTGCGCCCGCTTCGGCCGCAAGGTGCCCACCGACCTCGACTACGAGTGGGACATCGACAGCTACTTTCTCTACGATCTTCCCGCCGCGGTCGCGGGCGTGCGCCGCATCACCCGCCGCGAGAAGATCTTCTTCTGCGGCCACTCGATGGGCGGCATCCTCGGGTACGGCTACGCGGGCATTCACGATCACTTCGAGGGCATCGTCACCATCGGCGCGCCCGGAGAGCTCGGCCGCGGCAGCCTCATGCTCAAGGTGCTCGCGTTCGCCGAGCCGGGCATTCAGACGGCCATCGACGCCACGCTCGCGAGCGTCAACCTGCAGCGCGGCCTCGCCCACGCCGCCGTCGAGCTTGGCTCGAAGCTCTTCCGTCGCACGCCGCCCGACGCGCCGAAGCCGTTCCGCTACCAGTACCTGCCGCTCGACACCTGGCTCAAGTTCGCGTCCGACCTGCTCGGCTCGGCAGAAGACAGCCCGGTGCTCGGCATGGTCGCCAGCCGGGTGAACTACCTCGCCCGGTGGGACCGGCTGCAAATGGAGAACGTTCGCTGGCTCCTGAAAGAGGGCGGCGAGAAGGAGCCCCGCCTCGTCGTCGAGCAGTTCGCCCGGTGGACGCGGAACAACGAGGTCGCGTGCTACCGCACCGGCTACGACTTCAAGCGTGGCTTCGGGAAGATCAAGGTGCCGATGGCGATCGTCTTCGGCGATCAAGATCCGCTCGCGTCGGTCGCTTCGACCCGCAGCGTCTACCGGTCGGTGAAGTCCGACTATCTGCTGTGGCGGCCCGTGAAGGGGAACAGCCACATCGAATTGACCATGGGCCATGACGCCCGGCAGGTCTGCTACGACATCAAGAACCTCGTGGAGTACGCCAAGACGCATCGGGCCCGAGCGCCGTCGCTGCCTCGAATTCGCTGAGAGCGCAGGCCGCCGAGCCGTCGAGGAATGAGGCCGACGATGTGCTCGCGTTCCTGCTCCGTCGAGAGGCGCGGGCTGGGTCCGGTGGCCTGAGTCTTCTTCGACGGTTCCTGCCCGGCCGGAAATTTGGCGTCTGCCCACGGGTTGGTAGCTTCGCTACAGCATGAGACAGCCCGGTCGCAGGTCGTCGTGGACACGGCGCGTCGGCGCGACGTGGCTGTGTGCCGTGCTGCTCCTGAGCGATGGCGCGGCGCTCGCGCAAGATCGCGTGCAGCTCAACGTCATCACCAAAATCGAGGTGAGGGGCGGCACCGTCGAGGTGACCGGCTCCCGCCGCCCGAGCTTCACCACGTTCACGCTCACCGATCCGCCCCGGCTCGTGATCGACATCTCCGAAGCCGTGTTCCAGGGCGTGGCGGCCGAGACGAAGGTGAACGACGGCACCATCACCGTGGTGAAGACCGCCAGCTACGGCAGTGAGTCGGCCGCCATCGCGCGCGTGCTGATCGGCTTCGAGGCCGAGCTCGAGAGCGACATCGTGACGCAGGGCTCATCGCTCCTCGTGAAGCTGCCGCAGAACCCGAAGGAGCTGGCGCGCCTGGCGCAGGAGAAGGCGGCCGCCGAGCGTCAGGCCCGAGCGGCTGCTGAGGCGGCGGAGAAGGAGCGGCTGGCTCGCGAGAAGCTCGAGGCCGAAGCGAAGGCCAGGGCCGAGCGCGAAGAGAAGGAGCGCGTCGCGAAGCTGGAGGCCGAGCGCAAGGCGAAGGAGGCCGAAGAGGCGCGGGCGAAGGCCGAAGCAGAACGCCTCGCGAAGGTCGAGGCCGAGCGGCTCAAGAAGGAAGCCGCCGAGCTCAAACGTCGGGAGGCCGAAGAGGCCCGCCTGGCGAAGCTCGAGGCCGAGCGCGTGGAGAAGGAGCGCATCGCCCAGGAAAGAGCAGCCGCCGAGGCGAAGGCGAAGGCCGAGCGCGAAGAGAAGGAGCGCCTGGCCCGTGAGGTCCGCGAGCGCAAACAGCGCGAAGCCGAAGAGGCCCGGCTGGCGAAGCTCGAGGCCGAGCGCGCCGAGAAGGAACGCGTCGCGCAGGAGAAGGCAGCAGCCGAAGCGAAGGCGAAGGCCGAACGTGAAGAGAAGGAGCGCCTGGCCCGCGTCGAGCGTGAGGCGAAGGCGAGGGCGGAGCGCGAGGAGAAGGAGCGCGTGATCGCCGAGCGTGAGGCGAAGGCGCAGGCCGAGCGAGACGCGAAGGAGCGGGCGCAGGCCCAGCGCGAGGCGAAGGCGCAGGCCGAGCGGGACGCGAAGGAGCGGGCGCAGGCCGAGCGTGAGGCGAAGGCGCAGGCCGAACGTGACGAGAAGGCCCGGCTCGCCCAGCTCGAGCGCGAGCGCAGGGAAGACAAGGACGGGAAGCTCCGCGCGGCGAGGGAAGAGCGGGAGCGCGCCGAGCGTGAGGTCGCCGAGCGCAAAGCGAAGGAGCGCGCCGACGCGGAGGCCCGCGCGATGGCCGAGAAGTTCGATCGCGAAGAGAAGGCCCGGATGGCGCGTGAAGAGACGGCGCGCCTGAAGCGTGAGGCCGAAGAGCGCGCCGAAGCCGAGCGCCTCGCGAAGCTGGCGAGCAGCAAGCGCACCGTCGAAGAAGAGGCCCGCCGCGAAGAGCTGGCAAAGGCCGATCGCCTGCGCAAACAGAAGGCCCTCGAAGACGCCGCGCTCAACACCCCGTCACCCACCGAGCTCGCTGGGCGCCCCGCGCGCATGACGCACGTCGGCTTCCGCCAGCAGGACGGCGTGGGCCGCATCTTCATGCGCACGTCGGCGCCGGTTCGGTTCTCGGTCGGTGAAGACGGCCGCCGCAACGTGGTGGTGACGTTCGAGAACACCGAGATCGGCCTGCCCAACAACGAGCGGCTCCTCGACGCCTCGTTCTTCGACACCGCCGTCTCGCTCGTGAAGCCAGAGACGGTCGATGACACCCAGGTGCGCGTCACCATCAGCTTGAAGCGCGCCGTCGCCTACCGCACCTCGCAGACCGGCAACGAGCTGACCGTCGAGTTCGAGCGCCCAGACTAAAGCCCGGCGTGAATCGTGCACACGCCGCGCGTCCGTGAGAACCCACCGATTTCCCGGCGTGCAGCTCCCAAAGCTCCGGCCGAGCCTGACATCACTGTCTCGACTGACCGTCGAGTTCGCGCTCCCGGGCTGCTAGAGGCCACGCGCGATGTGGCTCGGACTCCTCACGGTGGCGATGCTGGCTGCGCCTGCCGACGCTCCGGTCGAGACGAGTGAGTTCACCCTCACCGCTGAGCGAATGCTCCACGACGGGGCGAACAAGCGCACGATCGCCGAAGGCAAAGCGCACCTCGAGACGTCGGGCGTGGCCGTCGACGCCGAGCGCATTCTGTACGATCAGAACCGGCAGACGATCGTCGCGGTTGGCCGCGTCGTGGCCCGCATCGCGCAGGAGGGCACGCCGACCGCCATCCTCGCCGAGGTCGCCGAGTTCAAGCTCGAGGGCGAGCAGATCACCGAGGTGCACGTCCTCGACGGCAAGGCGTTCGCGAAGGCGGGCGCGAACGTGCCGAAGCTGCTGGCGGCGAAGACCCAGCAGGAGCTCGACGCGGCCGGCGCCTCGACCATGCTGATGTCGGGCAACCACTTCGTGCGCGTCGACGACGGCTGGCGCATGGAGGACCTCGAGCTCACGCCGTGCGACTGCGACATGAACTCGCCGAGCTGGTCGATTCGCGCGACCGAGGCCGTGGTGAACAAAGCGGCGGACCGCGTCGCGGTGCGGTGGCCGGTGCCGTGGATCAAGAAGGTGCCGCTGGTCGGTGAAGTGCCGCTGCCGATCACCAGCCCGTGGCTCAGCCTGCCGCTCGGCAATCGCGCGACGGGGTTGTTGTTTCCCCGGCCCGGCTCGACGGTGCTCAATGGCTTCTCGTTCGAGCAGCCGGTCTTCGTCACCGCGGGCAGGAGCGCCGACTTCACGTTCACGCCGGGCTATTTCTTCGGCGGCCCCAAGGAGTCGGACCGGTTCAGCGTGCTCGAGCGACGCGACCTCGACCGCAACCTCGTCCCAAGACGCGGCTTCGTGCTCTGGAGAAACGGCGAGAACGATGTCGCTCCCACGACGTTCCAGCAGCCGTTCGGCATCGAAGGGCCGCGGCTGCTCTCCGAGTTCCGCTACGTCCTCTCGCCGCGCGCGCAGGGCAGGATGACGCTCGGGCTCCTCTACGATCTGCGAGGTCAGCGCGATCCAGGCAACGCGAACCTTGGAGTTGCTCGCCCTCGCGGCCTGCGCGGCGAAGCTTCGGCCTTCCATACCCAGGACTTCGGCGGCGGCTTCGGAACGCGAGTCGACCTCTCGGCCTATTCCGATGGGTACTACCAGCGCGACGTCACTCCCGACGTCATCGCGCGCGAGGCGGGCTATCTGCGCTCGACCGCGGTGCTTTTCCATCGGGGTGTCGATCACCTCGTCACGCTCGACACGGTGCTCAGGCAGGATCTCACTGCGGGCTACGATCTCTTCGGGCGCGACGTCTTCCCGCGAAGCGTCAACCAGAACGCCAACAGCCAGGCGCCGCGCTTCGGTCCCAATCCGATTCAGCGCCTCCCTGGGTTGACGTTTTCACTGCCGGTGCGAACGCTGACCGGCCCGCTCGCGTTCGATCTGACCGCAGACGCCGTGCAGCAGATGCCGCTGCGCCTCGGGACTGGTGACGAAGGCGCGCTCGCGTACGAAGGCCGCTCCTTCGATCCCTTCACGGGCCTCGAGCTTCCAGCCGAGTGTGTCGTCGAGCGGCTCTACCTCGCGCGTTTCCCGAACCAGCTGCCGCAGTGCCCGCAGACCCGCTTCGGCGGCCCGAACCCGAACGATCTCAAAGCCGGTCTCGGTGACGGTCGGTGGCAGCCCGGCGAGCGGGAGTCGCGCTTTCGCCTCAACGTGATGCCGAGGCTCTGGGCCGCTGGCGCGCTGGCGAACGCCCTGGCGCTCTCGGCCACAGCCGGCTGGAGGCAGGGCCTGTGGGCCGGAGAATCGAGCGGGCGCACCACGACGCGCGGCTACCCACTGCTCGCGGCGCGCGCCGAGTTCGAGGTCGCGCGGGTCTTCGGAAAGTCGCTGCGGCACTCCTTCACGCCGATCTTCGAAGCGCGCGCGGTGCCCTTCGTCGTCGCCACCTCGACGCGCGCCAACGATCCCTCGTTGCTCGGGGGCCCGGCTCCCTACGACGAGCTCGATCGTTCGATCAGCGACAACCGGCCCCGGGTGCAGGCGATCGCCGAGGTCCGCAATCGCCTCGTGACGCGCGGTGGCCAGGAGGTCATTCGCCTCGACGTGGGACAGGGCTTCGATCTGCTCTCGCCGGTCACTCCGGGCCCTGGCGGCGTATTGGCTCCCGAGACGATGGAGGCAGGCCGGTTCAACGCGCCCCGCCTCGCCGAGAGCTACGCGCGGCTCGTGATGAACGTCGGCTGGTTCACCGTGGCGGGCCAGGCCCGCTTCGAGCCGACGTTGCCCTCGCCGCGGCTGACCCGCGGCTCGGCGTCGGCGAGCTGCTTCATCCCCGGAGGCCACAGCCTGAACGCGACCTACGAGAACGTGCTCGACGACGGCACCAACCGCGCCCGCGCTCCGATCGATCTGCTGTTCGGCGATCCGGTCGTCGCGACGTCGACGAGCCGCGCCCAGCTGCTCAGCGGTGGCGCTGCGACGCGCTTCGGCCCGTTCGGCCTGCGGTACGACATCGTGCTCTTCAACCGTCAGTGGCCGCGCCGCGATGCCTCGGGAACGATACTCAAGGACCTGATGGGCAGAGACCTGCAAGACGTGCTGCTCTCGTTCGGGCAGCACTCGGTCGGCATCACCTGGACCCCGGCGTGCGACTGCTTCCGGCTCGACCTCTCGGTGGCGCAGCGGCTCACCGGCGCGGGCGGACTCGGGCCACTCGAGTTCGTCGGGTTCAACTTCTCGGTCGCGCGGCTGGGCTCCATCGGCACGGCGAACTGAGCCCGCCCGGATTGCCGCTTGACCGTGGGGGAGGGGGCTTCGAAGATGGTTTCCTTTCCGGAGGTCTCTGAATGCGGCTGCGCGTCCTGGCGACGTTGTTCATGTGGTCTGTGCTGGCTGGCTGTGGAGGGGGCCTGGGGCCGACGACGATGGAGTTCGTCGAGATCGTGCCGCTCCAGCCACGGATCGGCGAGATCGTGACCGCGCGGTTCAGGCTCCTCGATGATCGAGGGCTGCCGCTCGCGGGCCAGCAGGTCGACTTCAAGCTGCAGTCGCCGAACCCTGCCGTCACGCTGTCTCCGGCGTCGGTGCAGTCGCTGAAGGGCTCAGGCCTCGCCGAGGTTCAGCTCCAGGCTGCCAACCGCGTCAACTCCGTCATCGTGGTCGCCACGGCCGGCAACAAGACCGTCTTCTCGCCGCCGATCACCTTCGCTGGCTCGGTGCCCAACCACGCGCAGTTCACCTTCCAGTGCGGGCCCATCGCCGGCGACGCGTCAGGCGGTCGTCACGCCATCGGCGCGTACGATCAGACCCGCAACCTCATCGCTGGCGTGAAGCTCGAGTGCACGGCGCACATCGGCGATCGAAACGGCGACGGCGTGTCTGACGCGCTCGTCTCGTTCCTCACCGAGGCCGGCACCATCGGCCCCACCGAGACCTCGTCGTCGAACGTCGTGGGTGACGCGACGATTCTCTACAAGACATCGCTCCCGCTCCCGAAAGACGTCGAGCCCGAGAACTGGACGTGGACGCCTCCGCAGGGCGAGGCGCAGACCGGCGAGTACCTGGTGCCGGTGTGGATGGAGCCGTTCCTCTGGGTCGCCAACCCCGCGCTCAACCCACCGCCCGCTCCGGCGATGAACGCTCGCGAGCCCAGCCGCCTCGAGCAGCTGCCCGGCCGCCGCAACAAAGACGGCTCGCAGATTCGCATGAACCCCCGCGATAACCTCGTCACGATGATCGCCGTCACGTCAGGTGAAGAGGCCTTCTTGGACCTCGACAACAGCGGCAGCTGGAACGGCGACGAGCCCTTCACGGATCTCACCGAGCCCTTCGTCGACTCGAACGACAACGGCACCTGGGACAGCGACGAGCGCTTCATCGACGTCAACGGCGACAAGCGGTGGACCGGAAAGAACGGCCGCTGGGACGCCAACACGCTCATCTGGGTGCAGGAAAAGCTCCTGTGGACCGGCATTCCCCACGCGTTCGACGCGATCAACCCGTCGCCGACGCTGAGTTCGTTCAACCCTCCGGGCCCCTACAACTTCACCTGCCCATCGATGGGCTTGTGCAATCAGGCGACCCCGAGCCAAGGCATGCCTCCTGCGTTTTACCGACTCAGCATTCGTGTGGCCGACCCCTGGTACAACTCGATCGCTCAGAACGGCGACTCCGATGGCTGCGGTGTGCTCGAAGCCTCGGCCATTGGCAGTCCGGGTTCGCCGCCAGTGTTGGTGCAGACCCTCGGCGGCAGCCGCGGCGGGCTTGCGTTCACGTACCCGGCTGGCCGGACTGTCGACCTCACCATCGTCGATGCGCGAGACCCCGATTTGCCTCCGGCAGAACAGACGCCGGCGCGCAGGCCGCCCAACGGGCCGCTGGCCTACACCGTACCCATCTCATGTGAGTACACCGCGTCACCACTTGGTGGCCATGTGGTGCGCCTCGTCGTCGGCGAGATCAGCGGCATCATCGAGTAGCAGACCCGCTTGCTCGCCTCGCGCGTTCGGCTACGGTGCGTTCGCTGATTCTTGAATCAACGAACGCGCGTGGCGACCAAACGAGTGACCAAACTGGCGAGGTCGGAGCGCGAGGCCGAGCGCCGCAAGACGATCTTGCGCGCCGCCGTCGAGGTCTTCTCTCGCAAGGGCTTTCAGGGCTGCCGCATCGCTGATGTCGCGCGTGAAGCGGGCGTCGCCTACGGGCTCGTCTACCACTACTTCAAAGACAAGGATGAGCTGCTCGGCTCGGTCTTCGAGAGCGGGTGGCACGCCTTCCTGGCGCGCGTGCAGGTGGCGCTGTCGGAGCAGACCGACTTCGAGTCGCGCGTTCGCAGCGTCGTGAACGTGGCCTTCGAGGCGTACCGGCGTGATCCCCGAGGCGTGAAGGTGCTGATCCTCGAGGTCGGCCGCAGCCCGTCGGGCGGCGCCGTCAACCGCGGGAGCGCCTTCACCGGCGTCATCGAGCTCGCGGCGGCCATGTTCGCCGAGGCGCAGGAGCGCGGTGAGATGGCGAAACACCTCGACCCCAGGCTGACGGCGGCCCTCTTCTTCGGCGCCATCGAGATGGGCCTGACGACCTTCGTGGTGGGCCTGATGGAGCGTCGCGACGAGGTGCTCGACCGCGCCAGAGATCAGGTGGCCGAGACCTTCCTCCGCGGTGTCACCCATGCGAGGGCGCCTGCGGTGTCTGCGCCAGCGGCAGCCTCCGAGATCACTCCCAGCGAGGCGGCTCCATGGAACAGCGCGAAGTCCGGTACGAAGTCGAGGGCAGTACGGCGAGACTGACGATCGATCGAGAGGCGGCGCGCAACGCGTTGTCTCCGGCCGTCGTGCAGCAGCTGGTCGAAGGGCTCGAGCGCGCCGACGCTGACCCGCAGGTCCGATGTGTCGTGCTCACGGGCGCAGGCCAGCGGGTCTTCTGTGCGGGCGGCGATCTCGGCGGCATGACGGGCGACGGGTTTCTCTCGGGCCATGACGGCCGGCGCGCGTACGGGCTGCTCCTGCAGCGCTTCCAGCAGGTGAAGAAGCCCACCATCGCGCGGGTGAACGGCCATGCCCTCGCTGGAGGCCTGGGCCTGGTGCTGGCGTGCGATCTCGCGGTCGCCTCGGCCGACGCCGGCTTCGGCACGCCGGAGATCGATCGCGGGCTGTTTCCCATGATGTTGATGGCGCTCTTGCAGCGTCACCTCGGCCGAAAACGCGCGCTGGAGCTGGTGCTCACGGGCGACCGGCTCACCGCGCAGCAAGCGATGGAGTGGGGCCTCGTCAACCGCGTGGTGCCCGCCGCCGAGCTCGACGCCGCCACGAAGACGCTCGCCGACAAGCTCGCGGGGAAGAGCCAGGCCATTCTGGGCCTCGGCCGGCGCGCGTACTTCACCGCTGAAGATCTGCCGCTGGGCCAGGCGGTGGAGTTCCTCGCCAGTCAGCTCTCGCTCAACGTGCTCACCGAAGACGCCGCCGAAGGGGTGACGGCCTTCCTCGAGAAGCGCCCGGCGAAGTGGAACGACAAGTAGCTATCCGCCGAGCTCCGGGGTCTTCGGAGCGGGCAGGGCGCCGCCACGCTCGAAGAACTTCAGCTCGAGCAGGCTCTGCGGGTCGACCCAGCGCCCATCAAGCTTCACGCCGAAGTGCAGGTGCGGGCCCGTCACGCGCCCCGTCTTCCCGACCTTGCCGAGCCGCTGGCCTGCCTTCACCAGGTCTCCCTCTTTCACCTCGAACTTCGAGAGGTGGAAGTAGGCCGTGAAGAGCCGGCCGCCGTGGTGGACGAGCACCGTGTTCCCCGAGCCGAAGCAGTCGCGCACCATGACGACCTCTCCTGCGTTCGCGGCGGTGATGGGATCTCCGGTGTTGCCGTCGAGATCCATGCCGAAGTGCTGGCTCTTCTTCTTGCCGTTCATCAGCCGCAGATCGCCGAAGGGCGCGGTGATCTCGGGCGGCCTCGGCCAGGTGAAGTCGCTGCCGAACAACCACGGCTCGAGATCGACGTCGAAGGCGTCCTCGAAGGCCTTCTGATCGCGCGCCGAGCGCAGCTGCTCGGCCTTCGACGGGCTGGTGAACTTCTTCGCGACCTTGAGCTCCCGCTTCGGCCAGCCCGGCGCTTCGAGGTCGAGCGTGCCGGTGATGGTCGTCTCGGCGCCGCCCTCGGGAATGAGATCGACCGAGAGCTCTCGTGGCCCGATGGAGGCTTCGACGGACAACGCCACCAGGGCCTGAAAGCCGTCGGCGATGGGAAGGAAGTCGAGCGTCTGCGGGCCCAGGGTTCCCGACGGCGCCTTCGTCACGCCGAGCACCGTCACCAGCACCGCGTCTCCGGGCCGCGCCACGCCGGGCTGCAGGTGCACCGAGGCGACCTGCAGCAGTCCGGCGAGGGTGAGCCCGAAGACGGTCACGACCACCTCAGGGGAGAATCGTCGGGGTGCCGTCGCGCTGGCCGGTGAAGGGCACGCCCCAGATCGTCTGGTAGCCACCCTGGCCGCTGGCGACCAACGGCAGCACCACCCGCGCCTGCGTTCCGGTCGGGATCCCCGTCAGCGGGAGCCCGGAGATCGTCGCGCGCCACCGGCGCGTGTACCCCGACGCCAGACACGAGAACTGGCTGGTCATCGGGTCGATGGCCGGCTCGTCGGCAGTGAACGGGAAGCCGCCCGCGTTGCCGAACTCGCCGAAGTCCGTCGGGCTCACGCCGCCCATCATGTTGAGGTCGAAGTTCCACTGGAAGAAGCCGTCGGTGGTGATCTTCCTCAGCGGCACGTCGAAGGTGATGATCAGCGTGTCGCCGTTGAGGATGTTGCCGCCCATGTTGCCGGGCGCGCGCCGCACCGAGAAGGCCGCGGCCATGGGGGCCTTCGGCATCGTGAGATCGCCACCAAACACGAAGCCGGTGAACGACGCCGTCTGGGTGCCGCCGCCGGCCTCGGTGCCCGTCGCGCGGACCAACAGGTTGTGCTTGTCGCCCACCGTCCATCCGTTGCCGCTCGCGGTGATCTGCAGCACGTTGCCCTTCACGACGACGCTGGTGTTCACCACCGTGGAGCAGTCCTCCTGCGTGGCGCGGACGAGCAGCGAGCGCTCGTTGATCGGCTGGTTGAAGACAATCCACACGCTCTCGGTTGGCTTCAGCAGGTTGCGAATGGGCGAGAGGGTGCCGGTGAGGCTCTCGATATTGGTGGCGACGATCGACGGCGCGCCGCTGGCGCGGTTGTCGGGCAGGCGAAGGGTGGGCGTGCCGTTGGTGAAGAAGTCGCGGCCGCTGCGGGTGTCGACGAGGCCACTGAACTCGTTCTCGCCGTCGCCGTCTTCATCGAGGCCCGAGATGACGAGCGTGTAGTTCGCCTGGCCGCCGGTGGTGCGCGCGAGCTCGCTGGGGGCCGGCACGTTCATGAAGGTGATGGCGCCCGAGTCGTCGGCCTGGCCGTCGAACGAGAGCTGGCCGAGCGGGGTGCCGAACCCGGTGCCGGTGCTGAGCTGGAAGCCGGCCGGGTTCACCTCGAGCAGGGCGCGAACGCCGCGCGCCGGGCGGCCGTTGCCGGTCTGTACCTGGTACTTCACGGTGCCGTTGAGCTCGAGCAGCAACAACAGCCCCGCGTTCGCGTTCCCGTCGTTGATGGGAACATTGCCGCCGCTCACGGGCACGGTCACGGGCACGCGCACCGAGCCGAAGCCGTCCTTGAAGACGATGAGCTGGCCGGTGGAGCCGGCGGGCACGTTGGCGAACCGGAACGAGCCGTCGGCGCCCGAGTTGATGAGCGCGGTGAACCCCGAGCCCAGCACGAGCTGCACTCTGGCGTCGGTGAGCGGGGCGAACTTGGTGGTGGTGACGACGCCGGTGATCGAGCCGACGGGATTCGAGGGCGCCACCTGCGTGACGGTGTTGGGCGTGCGGATGCCGTCGGCGATGCCGTCTTTGTTGGCGTCGGTCGGGGCGGGGGAACAGGCCGCGAGCACGGCCAGCGAGAGGGCGATGAGTCGGTTGGTCATTTGAGGCTCCAAAGGGAACTTCCGAATGTGGGGAACTTCCGGCGGCCGGAGTCTCGCCTGAGGCAACTGAACGTCAAGCTTCGCTTGGGGGGCGGCTGTCAGCCTATGCTCCGGGCCGTGCGAACGTTTCGATGGCTCCTGGCAGGTGGGGTTGGGGTGGTGCTGTCGGTCGGGTTCGCCTCATGCGGAGGCTCCTCGACCCAGGCCACGATTCCGGCGACCGGTGGCGAGCTGTGCACGCCCGACCGCCGCATCTGCCTCGAGATTCCATCGCAGGCGATCCCCGAGACGCAGACCTTCCGCATCTTCTTCCCGTCGACCGATCGCCCCGGCGCACAGCTGTCGGAGGTCTGGGACATCGAGGCGATCGACAAGGAGCAGTTCCGCTTTCTCAAGCCCGCCGTCGTTCGGGTGAGGCTCGACTCGGTCGACATGACGCAGGTGCGTGACGAGACGCTCTTGAGGGTGTTCACCTCTCGGGACGGCAACTGGGAGGTCATCGGCAGCTTCTTCTTCGATCGCGTTCGGAATGAGCTGCGCGGCACCACGAGCTTGTTGAGCACGTCGGGGATCAAGCGCGCGGTGTCGGCCTTCACGGTGCTTCGCGTCGATCGTCTGCCCGACGGTGGCCTCCCGATGGAGACCGACGCAGGGCCACGGCCCGACTCGGGGATCATCATCATCCCTCCAGTGCCTGACGCTGGGAGGCGCGACGCAGGCGTTGGCGGTGGCGCGGCAGGTGGTGGTTCGGCCGGTGGGGCAGCGGCGGGTGGTTCGGCCGGTGGCGCGGCGGCGGGTGGTTCGGCCGGTGGCGCAGCGGCGGGTGGTTCGGCCGGTGGCGCAGCGGCGGGTGGTTCGGCTGGTGGCGCAGCGGCGGGTGGTTCGGCCGGTGGCGCAGCGG
>JALHMW010000002.1 GCA_022843845.1 Archangium sp. | reverse complement strand
CGCCACACTCACGCGTGGACCGGTTTCCCGGCTTGTCACCTTGCGGTTCGTGTCGGTCGCTTCGACCTGCTTCCGAGAGGACTTCCACCTCCTGTCCACGCCCGTGCTGGGCACACAAGCAAAAGGGCCCCGGCGTTTCCACCGGAGCCCTTCGTTTGTGGAGCCACACGGGATCGAACCGTGGACCTCCTGAATGCCATTCAGGCGCTCTCCCAGCTGAGCTATGACCCCATATTCACGATGTTTTTCGGGCCGAAACCCGGAAGCGGCGCGTGTCCTACCGCCTTTTCGTTTGCGGCGCCACACCCTTCGACGCAGCAGACATTTTTTCCTGAAGGCGCTTCGCGATGTCGGCCCCTTCGGCGAGCAGATCGTTGATCGAGGCATTCTGCGCCTGGATCTTCTGGGTCACCACCTCGAGCGACTTGCGCACGTGGCTGAGGTTGGGGCTGAGCTGGAGCCGGCCTTTCGAGACTTCAGCCCACACGGCCTCGCCGAGATCGCGGTAGGCGCGGTCCATGTCACGCTCGAGCATGTTCGAGGCGACCTTCGCGAGCGCCATGTTGTTGAGGTGCTCGACCTGCTCCCGCAGCGCCCTCAGCTGCGCCTGGGCTTCGTCCCACGCGGCGTGAATCTGCTGCAGGGTCGCGTCGCTACTCGAGGGCGGAGGCGGCACACGTCACTCCTTCAAATGGTGAGGCCGCTGACGGTATCACTGCTTCACGAGGCGGGCACCGAAGAAGCCCCCGCCGTCGATGCGGTTCGGCCACACGCGGAGCGGCTCTCCGTCGAGCCGACACTCGGGGTGCTTCGCGAGGAACTGCTCCACCACCGCGTCGTTCTCGTCCCGGAGCAGGCTGCAGGTGCCGTAGACGATGACGCCACCGGGTTTGAGGCCCGCGACGACCGCGTCGAGGATCTCGAGCTGCTTCTTCTGGAACTCGAGCACCTTCTCCTTCGTGAGCTTCCACTTCTGATCGGGCTCCCGGGCGAGCGTGCCGACGCCACTGCACGGCGCATCGACGAGGGCGAGATCGGCGAGATCGAGCCGGGGCTCCTTCGGGAAGCTGATGTGCCGGAGCTTGAGCTGGGCGGCGCGCTCCTTGGCCTCGACCAGGCGCTTGGCCGAGGTGTCGTGCGCGTAGACGCGACCGTTCGGGCCCACCGCGTCGGCGAGGAAGATCGTCTTGCCGCCGGCACCCGCGCAGTAGTCGACGACCGTCTGGCCGGGAGCGGCGCGGCAGAGATCGGCGAGCAGCTGACTGCCGAGATCCATCACCAGCAGGCGCCCCTCCTTCATCCACCGCGACTCGAAGATCGCCCTGCCCTCGTCGTTGAGCCGAATCGCGTCGGGGAGCTCGGGGCAGCTCTGCACGGGATAGCCGGCGGCGATCAGCTCGGGGAGCAGCGTCTCGCGAGTGCCGTTGGGCCGCACGCGCATGGTGAGGAACGGCTCCCTGTTCAGCGCCGCCAGCACCGCGTCGAGCTCGCCTGCAGGCGCCTGCTCGGCGATCGCCTTTGCCATCCAGTTCGGGAACGAGTGCTTCGCGGCCGCGCGCTCGATGGGGTCGTCTCCAAAGTCGAGCACGACGTCTTTCGAGAGCGCTTCTTTGATCACCGCGTCGGCCATCGAGCGAGGGCGCACCGGGCCGGGGAGACCGACTTCGGCCATCACGGCCTCGACGCTCGCGCCGGTGAGCTCCTTCCGCCAGAGCGCGTACCGGAAGATCGCCTGGTCCTCGGGGAGCTTGAGGCTCGAGGGCGCACGGCCCCGGGCCTTGGCTGCCAGATCGAGCAGACGTTGGTGACGGGACAGCTCGCGCGTGGCGAAGGCGACGAAGCGGCGATCGTTCCCGCCCAGCTTCGAGTGCTTCGCGAGGGTCTCGGAAATGGCGGACCGCATCGGCTTGCCCTTCAGGACCAACAGGTGCGCCTCGACGACCGCCGTCACTCCGGGCCGAGAGGCTCGACCAATCACCCCGCGGGTCTCGTTCGCGTCGTTCGACGTCACGCCGGCACAGCTACCAGAGCCCGCGACGCAGAGGGACTCCGTCGTCGACAACGTCAGAGCAGCGCGATGGATCGCGCGACGAGCGCTGATGCCGGCGTTGACGTCACTGAGGCTGGAGGCGGACCTCGAACAACATCGCGCCTCACGCCGCTCAACGCGCGACGAGCTCGTGATGAAACAGCTTCGTCCCTCCGGCCCCGAAAGACGTGGGGACCCAAGCAAAGGACGCCCAGCCCGTGTCCGTGGTGATGAACTGCTGCTGCATGCGCTGCCCCGTCATCTGCGCGGCGCCGATGAGCTCGTTGGCCGCATTGAACCGGGTCGCGGTCGTGACGCCGAGGCCGTTCCGAAACACCACCTCATAGTCGCCGATGTCGACAGGCCGCGGGTTGCTGGCGAGCACATCCGCTCCACCACTGAGGAACTGGGGGCAGGGGCAGAACCGGGTCGCGCGCTGGATGGCTCCGTCAGCCGAGAACCGGGTGACCAACGCGCCATGGTCGGGGTCCAGCCACGAGCCGGTTCGCTTCTCGATGTGGCCCGTCGCGACGAGGCTCCCATCAGAGAGCTCGGTCGCATCGACGAAGTACGACCCCGGCTGCTTGAAGTCGCGCCCCAGGTCGCGTCGCCACAGCTGCTTTCCAGTCTTGTCGAACTTCACGAGCATCGCGTGCGAGATGCCCTGCCCGCAGCCACCCGGGTCCGGCGGCTCCACCCCCTGAGATCCACACTCGATGTTGCGATTCATCCCGGCATAGCCCACGGCAAGGAAGCCGCCGTTGCGCAGCGGCACCAGCCTCGAGACCCTTGGCGTGATGGCGGTGGGGAGCTCCACCTCGCCGCCGCCAGTGTCGATGGTCACGGTGTCGAGGGTCACTGTCGAGCTGATCGCGCCGCTGTCTTCCGCGCGCAGGTCGATGGACACGCCCTTGCTCCCCTGTCCCTCGAGTTCGGAGTAGGAGACGAGGAGGGTGCCATCGTCCAGGCTGCTGACAAGGGCCTGGCCAGCGCCCGCCGCCATCGGGATGCCCGTGTTCAGCAACAGGCCTCCATCGAGATCGAAGCGGAGCAGGCGGTGGCGCGGTTTGAAGATCTCCGCCTCCACCCCGGTGGCCGTCCCCATCGTGACCGCCATCAAGACAGAGCCATCCCTCAGGACCTTCGGCCACACGTAGTCGGCGTGGTACGAGGTCGAGCACGGCCCGGGTGGTTCGCAGAACGGTGTCGCGAGGAACGGCACCTGGACCCCGCCGGGCGCGCTCCCGAAGTCGGTGCGCTCGAAGGTCATGTCCTGAAGTCGCCCCCCGTTCCCGGCCGGTCGCGTGCTCCTCCGGAACCGCACCAGGGAGCCGCCGCTCCGAGCGCTACCGAGGAGCGCGGACTCCGCCTCGAACGCTTCGGTCGTCACCTCAAGCACGGGGTTGGAGGTCAGCTTGAAGGGGCCGCCCCCATCGACTGCGAGACCGGTGCGCTCGACGATCTCGAAGCGCGCGACGTCGCCTCCTGGGCCGCTGCAGCTGCTGATCCACACGGAGAAGACGACGGTGAAGAGGACACGACGACGGTTCATGAGGGCCCGAGGGTTGGCGTGCTGGACGCCGTGGAGCGTGCGATCGTAGCGCACCCGGCTCTCGAGACACCGGCCTCACTCTTCGGGCCACGCGCCTCAGGGCTCTGTGTGGGGCCTGTCTGGGCGCCTTCGCAACCGCCCACGCTCACAGGAGAAAGAGAGTGGCCTTCCCCGGACTCGAACCGGGATGCCCGTGAGGGCGGCGGATTTTGAGTCCGCTTCGTCTACCAGTTTCGACAGAAGGCCAGCGCTGCCTCGACCGACGCGTGAGTACCAGATTCCAGACGAGGGGGAAGCACCTTGTCGCGGGTGCACTCCATACGTTACAGGCGCCGCATGCTGAACCTGGTGTACGCGCTCGCGGCTGGAATCCTCATCACGGTCATCGTCAAGGTGGCCGGCTTCTCCCTCATTGCCGGCATCGTGCCCGGCACCATCGTCTTCCTCGGCCTGTACGTGGTGCTGGCCCGACGCACCTTCATGAAGGTGCAGGGGGTGATGGAGCAGGTGAAGAAGGAGTTCGAGGCGATGCCGCCGAACCCCAAGGAGCAGAAGGTCAAGGCCGAGAAGGTGATCAAGATCATCGAGGCCGCCCTGCCCTACGGCAAGGAGCAGTTCCTGGTCGAGAGCGAGCTCCACGCGCAGATCGGGATGATCCACCACCTCTTCAAGAACACCGACGCCGCCATGGCCTCGTTCGCGAAGACCGCGCCGCGCAGCTACCTCGCCCGCGCGATGCAGGGCGCCATCTACTTCCAGCGCAAAGACTTCGAGGCGATGCGCAAGTCGTTCGAAGACGCGGTGAAGCACGGCAAGAAGGACGGCATGGTGTGGGCCGCGTACGCGTGGTGCCTGCAGGCCAACCGCGACGTCGATGGAGCGCTCAAGGTGCTCGCCCGCAGCGTGGCGGAGAACCCCAGCGACGAGAAGCTGAAGACCGCGCTGAGCGCCCTGCAGAACGACAAGAAGTTGAAGATGAAGGCGTGGGAGCCCGCGTGGTGGCAGTTCGGGCTCGAGACGCCTCCGATGCAGCAGCCGCAGTTCGTCGGTGGTGGGCGTCGCGGCCGCTTCATGCGCCGTTGAGGATGCGACCCGGGCCCTCGCGTCGACACAGCTGACAAGCAGCTGCGACGGTTCACGCTGAACGCCGGCTCCAGTCATCGGGGCCATGTCGTGTCTCGTCGCGGCTGAAGCCCGCGAGCTGACGGCAGGCGGCGTGCTCCTCCGAACCTCCTCGGCTCTTTCAAGGAGCGCGAGCGGCTTCGACGGGTACGTCACCGGCGTCCCTCGGCTCGTTCGCGATGCAGCTGCTCTTTCTCCCGAACGTCGAGCAGTGGAGCGGCGGGGGCCTCGTCGTCGACGCGCTCATCGCTCCTGCTCGACGTCCGTTCGTGTTCAGGACGCGGCGAGCGCCGCGAGGTCGACGGGCGGCGTGACGAACACGGCACCCTGCTCCTTCTTGAACCACGTGTACTGCCGCTTCGCGTAGTGCCGCGTCTTCTGCGCGACGTCGTCGATCGCCTGCTCTTTCGTCATCGCGCCATCGACGCAGGCCAGCGCCTGCACGTACCCAACGGCCCGCATCGGCGCCGCATCGCGGTAGCCCTTCGCCACCAGGGAGCGCACCTCGTCGATCAATCCCGCGTCGAACATCGCGCGCGCCCTCGCGTTGATCGCCGCGTAGACGGCTTCACGCGCCGGGTTGAGCACGAAGAGCTTGAACGCGTACCGATCGGCCTGAAACGCATGGCGCTCCCGATGGGCCGAGGCCGCCTCGCCGGTCAGCGCGTGGATCTCGAGCGCGCGGATCACCCGCACCCGATCAGGCACCGGCAGTCGCTGCGCAGTCACAGCATCGACCGCCGCGAGGCGCGCGTGGAGCTCGGCGTCAGAGAACGTCTCGAGCTCGGCCCTCAAGGCGCCGTCGGTTCCCGGCGCTTCCACGACTCCATGGAGCAGCACCCGAATGTAGAGCCCGGTGCCGCCCACCACGACGACCCGTTTTCCGCGCGCATGGATGTCGGCGACCGCCGCGTCGGCGAGCTGTTGGAACCGCGCCGCATGAAACGCCTCGGTCGGCTCCACGCACGAGAGGACGTGATGCGGCACCCGCGCCAGCTCCGAGGCCGAGGGCTTCGCGGTGCCGATGTCGAAGTGCCGGTAGACCTGCTGCGAGTCGGCGTTGACGATCTCGGCGCCGATGCGTTCGGCCAGCTCGATCGCGACGCGGGTCTTCCCCGACGCGGTCGGCCCGGCAATGACCAGCAGCTCGGGCGACGTCACTTGCCCGTCAGCGCGGCCGTGACTTCCTTCTCGAGGAGCGCGCTGGCGTCGTCGCTGTACCCGCGGTGCACCGTCTTCACCGTGCCGTCCGGGCGGAGCATGAAGAGCGACGGCAGCGGGCTCTGACTGCCCAGCCAGCGGCGCGCGACGATGTTGAAGCGGTCCTTCAGCACGGGGAACGTCACCTTGTTGGTGGCGATCAGCTCGGCGACCTTCTTCTGGCCGTCCTCCTCGCGATCGATGGCGATCATCATCACGCGCAGGCCCTGCTCCTTGTACTTCTCGTGGAGCGCCTGGAGGTACGGCATCTCTTTCTTACAGGGCGCACAGAAGCTGGCCATGAACGACACCACCAGCAGCTTCGTCTTCTTGTCCTGCGCGTCCGCGCCGGTGTAGCGCTCGATGCCGATCATGCCCGCGTTCGGCTCGCCCATCGCGACCGCGTTGTAGACGGGCAGGCGGAAGGTCGGCGCCGGCTTGTCGACGGTCGCGAGATCCTCCTGCGCGAGCGACGTGGAGGCGAGGCTGAGCGCTGCAACGACGACGGCGGAGCGGAGTGCGTGCATGCGTCCTTTGAATCAGCTTCCGGGCGGGGTCGTGACGGGAGCGACTCGCGCGGCATTCAAGAGCCACTCGGCCAGCCCGTCGAGAGGAACCGTCGCCTCTTTGTTCGGGTCGCCGTCGGGCAGGTCCATGTTCTTGATCTTGAACGCCCGGGCTTCGTGCTCCGACTGGCCGTAGACGACGAAGTGCCGCGCCTTGACCGCCAACGCGCGGTCGAGCTGGCGTTTGAATTTTCCGCCGCGAGGGTCGAAGTCGACCGCCAGGCCCTTCATGCGCAGCTCGGTGACGAGCTTCACGGCGTGGGCTTTGAGCTCAGGCTCCATCGTCGCGATGAAGAGGAGCGGTCGACGCTCCAGTCGGGTGCCGAGGCTCTCCAGCAACAGCACGAGCCGATCGAGCCCCATCGCGAACCCGACGGCAGGCTTGTCGGGACCACCGAGCTCGCGCACCAGGTTGTCGTAGCGCCCGCCACCGCAGACAGTGCCCGCCGTGCCGAGCGCGTTGTCGCCGGCCGGCGGCTCGTAGATGAACTCGAAGGTGGTGCGCGTGTAGTAGTCGAGCCCGCGCACCAGCGTTCGATCGATCACGAACGGAATCCCCAGCGTCGTGAGCAACGCCTTCACCTCGTCGAAGTGCGCCTTCGCCGCCTCGCCGAGGAAATCGCCGATGACGGGCGCTCCAGCGACGAGCGGACGCAGCGCCTCTTCTTTGGTGTCGAGCAGCCGCATGGTGTTGCGCTCGAAGGTCTCTTTCGCGGCGTCGCTGAACGTCGCCACGTGCGGCGCGAAGTACGCCCTGAGCGCCTCGAGGTACTTCGGGCGATCAGGCGCGTCTCCCAGCGAGTTGAGGTGCAGCGTGACGTGCTGAATGCCGATCGCTTTGAGGAAGTGCCAGGCCAGCGCGATGTTCTCGACGTCTTGCGAGGCATCGGCCGGCCCGTAGGCCTCGGCGCCGATCTGGTAGAACTGACGGTAGCGCCCCGTCTTCATGCGCTCGTACCGGAACATCGGCCCCAGGTAGTACCAGCGCGTCACCGGCTGCTGCCCCAGGCCGTGCTCGATGTACGCGCGAACGGCGGGCGCGGTGTTCTCGGGCCGCATCGTGATGCTCCGGCCGCCCTTGTCCTCGAAGGTGTACATCTCCTTCGAGACGATGTCGGTCACCTCGCCGACGCTGCGCACGAAGAGCGCGGTGTCTTCGACGATCGGCGTGCGGATCTCGGAGTACCCCCACGTGCCGAACATCTCGCGCGCGGTGCGCTCGACGAACTGCCAGATCTCGATCTGAGGCGACATCAGATCGTTCATGCCCTTCACGGCGACCAGCTTCTGACTCATGAACGAACGCTCCTCAGGGGACTCACGTGCGAGTGGCGATGCGCTGACCGAGACGAACGGGCACATCGGGTGACAGCGACGCGTCCCACGTCAGCTTCCCCTTCTGGAACAAGAGGATCACGGTGGAGCCCATCTCGAACATGCCGATCTCTCCGCCCTTGGGCATGGGGATCGCGCGCTCGTAGGTCTGCACCTTCTGACCGTGGCCGGTGTGCGTGACGATCGAGTCGTAGGCGGCGTGAATGCGCGAGACGCACGTGGCGCCGACCGCGATGTACGCGACGCTGCCCATCGCCGTGTCGAGCCACGTCACCAGCCGCTCGTTGATGGCGAAGAGCGCGTCGACGGAGCGGACCGACGCCTGGTTCACCGGCCAGAACGCTCCGGGCAGGTACGAGTAGCCCGTCACGCGGCCCTCCACTGGCGAGTGGAAGCGGTGGTAATCGCGCGGCGAGAGGTAGATCGTCGCGAAGCTCCCGCCCTCGAACTCGAGCGCACGCCGGGCGTCACCCAGCAGCTTGTCGACCGGAAACGAGATGCCCTTGGCCTGCAGGCACCGCCCGGAGTCGATGGTGCCGATCTGTGAGATGGCGCCGTCGCAGGGGCTCACGATCGCCTCGGCCGCCTCATCCATCGGGCGAAGGCCTGGCTTGAGGCGCCGCGTGAAGAACTGCCCGAAGGTCGGGTACTGCTCGATGGGGCCTTCGGCTTCGTCGAGGTTCACGCGGTACTGCTTCGCGAACCAGCGCACGGCGGCCTGGTGCAGTGCGGCCGGCACTGGAGCGCGCGTCGCCAGGCCGACGGCGGTCGAGAGCGCCGACTTGGGCAAGAGGCGCATCATGGTCATGAACGTCGAGTCATTCATCGCCGCGGCCGTGTAGCGCCTCGCAGCGATTCCCTCAATCAGGCTCGCACGCTACTGCGTGCGTGCTGGAAGCCCGCCGGTCTCTTCCGTCGGCTGAAGGCCGCTGCCCGTTCCGGCCGGAGTGAGCGCGCCGGGGGCCGGCGGAGGTGCGACGGCGCCAGGCATCGGCGCCCCGGGAATGCCCAGGTAGGGCTGGCCGGGGATGACGCTGGGCCCGCCGCCATCGATGATGGTGGTGGTGCGGTTGACGGTGCTGCCGACCCGCCCAGCCAGGGCGCCCTTGACGAAGAAGAACCGGGTCGGGCCGGAGACGCCGAGCTTCTTCATGCAGGCCGCAGTCTCGGCGACCTTGTAGGCCGGCACCTGACCCTGCCCTTCGATGGGCAGCTGCTCCGGCCCGCTCACGCACGCGCCGTACTTCTCCTTGAAGAGCGCCTCGAGCATGCCCCCGGTTGGGTAATCAGTGGCCTCGCCTGCGTCGACTTCGTCGAGGGCCGCGCCGGGGGTCGCGAAGGCCGAGGGCGGAAAGTTCGGCTTCTGCGGCGGGGCGTCGTTGGTCGGCACCCGCGCTGCCGCCGCGCGCTCCTGCTCGAGGCGCGCCCGCTCGGTGGCGATCTTCGCGACGAGCGCCTGCGCGCGTTCGTACTCCACCGTCCGCGTCGGCACCGCCGCCAGCGCGTCGGAGATCTGCTTCATCTCGACGGTGAGGTACGCATCTTCGCCTTCCTGCGTGAGGAGGGACTCGTACCGGCGCTGCGCCTCGAAGTACTCCTTCGAGCTCTTCTTCCCGCAGCCGCTGAAGAGCAGCGCAAGACCGACGATCAGCACCGCGAGGAGGGTTCGCATGGGGTGACTTCGCGTCCTTTCGCGGCTCGCTGCAAGTTTTCTCGCCCGGCGCAGCCCTCAGACGCCGAGGAAGAGCCGCTTTCCGAAGTTCAACGCGAGGTCGGCGTCGAAGATCTTCTGGGCCGACCCATCGATGTCGTACTCGACGCGCATGTACTCCACCGTGCGGGCCTCGGTGTCGTAGATCACGAAGCACGCGCGGTTGTCGTAGTCGCGGGGCTGACCGACGCTGCCGACCGAGATGATGTACTTGTAGCCCTTTCGAATGCCGAACTTCTGGGCGACGACGTCATTGACCTCGCCGGAGCCGAGCGCGAACGCCTTGCAGAGGTGGCTGTGCCCGATGAACGTCACCTCGGGCAGATCGGTGGTGAACGGGGTCAGCTCGCGAGCCTGCTCGAGCGCGAAGATGTACTCGTAGGCGCGAGGCTCGATCGGCGAGCCGTGGCAGAAGCCCACCTCTCCGATGCGGTACGTGAAGGGCAGGCTGCGCAGCCACGCGAGGTTCTCTTCGCTGATGACGTTCGCAGACCAGTCGAGCGCGTGCCGGGCGGCGTCGTAGTAGAACGAATAGTCCATTCGGCCGGCGACGGCGGCGTCGTGGTTACCGAGCAGCGTCACCTCGGCATTCTTCCGCACCAGCTCGCAACACGGGTTTGGCGAGGCGCCGTACCCGACGATGTCGCCCAGCGAGACGATGCGATCGACACGGCTGGCGTCGATGACGCGGAAGACCTCGGTCAGCGCTTCGATGTTGCTGTGAATGTCGGAGATGATCGCGATGCGCACGGGGGGCCTTTGTCACAGAAGGACAGCGAACGTCACGTCCGAGAGGTCACACAGTCTGAGGTCACGCGGAGGACGGCGAGGCCGGGGGACGGCCCGGGTGAACGCCTTCAGCCAGAATCAGCCGACGAATGGTCTCGAGCCGCTCGGCGTCGACACCTTCGAAGACGAGCCCCATGCCGGGCGGCCCGCCCTGCCCTTCGAGCCGCGCCCACACCACCCGCGCCTGGGCTTCGACCGGGCTCTCACTGCCAAAGCGCAGCAGCGCGCGGCTGCCTTCGATGAGCGGCGTGCTGGTGCGCAGGAAGAGACCACCCTCACAGAGGTTTCCGATTCGTGCGTAGACAGTGATGTTCTCGCCTTCGCACCAGCAGCGAAGTCGAGAGGGCACACGCAGGAACTTCCGATTCTCGAGCACGGCAGACGCCTCCAAGAACGACTCGAGCTGGCTCAATCGTTCCCCCCAACACGCCCAACCCAACTCAGATGGTAGAGAGGCGTGCTGATGATCGTCAAGCGATGCCGCTGTTGGCTCCGGTTTCCCACATTGGCTTTCATGAGCTCGCAGGGCACCCTTTGGTGATGCCGACCCAGCCACGCCCCGTGCGCTACCGCTGCGAGCTGTACGCGCGCATCGACGGTCCAGAGGGCCAGGTGAAGGCCCGGGTGCTCGAGATGTCCGAGACCGGGGCTTTCCTCGAAGAAGCGTCGGGGTTCGAAGATCAGCAGGTCGGCGACGAAGGCTCGATGACGCTCGCGCTGCCGGGCGGCGAGCCGTGGACCGGGCAGTTCCGCGTCACCCGTCATGGCTCGAGCCGGCGAGAGCTGAGGAACCCACGGGTCGAGCACATCACGATCGCTGCGCGAGGCTACGGGGTCGAGTTCGTGTCGCTGGAGGACGAGGAGCTCGAGCGCCTGCGCGACTTCCTCGAGCTGCTCGAGCTGCGGTGACCTACTTCGAGAAGTCGTAGATGCGCTCGATCGCGATCTGACGGTAGCGGTCGGCCTTCAACGAGCGTCGGGCGCAGTCGTAGATCAGCTCGCGCTCGGGGAGGCCGTTGGTTCGCCGGCGCTCCGCCTCGGCGACGATCAACGAGGCGGCCTCGTGCGGGTGCCACACCCACGCGCTCGAGAACGCCAGCGCGCCTGCGAACGGCACCAGCCGGGCCTCGAGCACGTCTCCGACCGACAGCCCGTGCATCGCGCGACGCTCGGACACGACGACTTCGCTGCGCGCGCTCAGCGCCACCACCCGCACCACGCCCGGCGACAGCGCCTTGACCCGGAAGAGGCCGTGCCACGTCTCGGTGAAGGCCCGCCACGCGGCGGCCTGTGCTGGTGACTCGCGCTGGAGCGCCTCGAGGTAACGAGCCCGGGCAGGCGTGCCGCCAGCCCATGGCGCCGGTCGATCGCACAGGTAGTACTCGAGGAACCCGGCGAGCCTGAGCTCGAGCTGGCGGTCCTCGTCGAAGACGTCGCCGGCGAGCTGGGAGTACTCGGCGCGGGCGGCGACGACGTCGTCCTGATGCTCGGGCGTCATCGCCCACTGCACGAGGGCGTCGAAGGTGGTGTTCAGCGTCGGCGGCGCGCTCATGCCGGGAGCGGCGCGCCGGCCATCAACTCGGCGAACCGCCGGAAGAGCGGCCGCGCGTCGTGGGGGCCTGGCGAGGCCTCGGGGTGGTGCTGCACGCTGAAGCAGCGCGCCTCTGGCACCTCCAGCCCTTCGACCGTCTGATCGTTCAAGTTGACGTGGGTGACTCGCGCCGAGGCAGGCAGGCTCTTCGCGTCGACCGCGAAGCCGTGGTTCTGCGAGGTGATCTCGACGCGGCCGGTGGCGAGATCGTGCACTGGCTGGTTGGCCCCGCGGTGACCGAACTTCATCTTGTAGGTCTTCGCGCCGAGCGCCCGCGCGAGGATCTGATGACCAAGGCAGATGCCGAACAGCGGCTTCTTGCCGAGCAACGCCGCGACGGTGCGATCGGCGCCGAGCACCGCCGCAGGGTCTCCGGGGCCGTTGGTGAGGAAGATGCCGTCGGGCGAGAGCGCAAGCACCTGGTCAGCGCTCATTCCCGCGGGGACGACCGTGACACGGCAGCCTTCGTCGACGAGGAACTGCAGCATGGCCTTCTTCAGGCCGTAGTCGATCGCCACGACATGAAAGCGCGCGGCTGGCGTCGGCGGCTGAGGCCCGAACACCGCGGGGGTCGGCTTCGTCCACTGGTACGGCTCGCGCGTCGAGACGCCGGTCGCGAGGTCGAGGCCCTCCATCGAGGGGATCTGCCGGGCGCGATCGACGAGCGCCTTCGTCGAGACGTCTTCGGTGCTGATGATGCCGTTCTGCGAGCCGTGGGTGCGCAGGTGTCGAACCAGGCGGCGCGTGTCGAGGCCTTCGATGCCGCCGACCTTCCAGCGCGAGAGCCAGTCGGGGAGCGGCTGCTCCGAGCGGTAATTCGAAGGCTCGCTCAGCTCCCGAATGACGAGGCCGGTCGCGTGCGGGCGGGCCGACTCCTCGTCGAGGGCGTTGGTGCCCACGTTGCCGATCTGTGGGGCCGCCATGGTGACGATCTGCCCGACGTACGACGGGTCGGTGAGGATCTCCTGGTACCCCGTCATCGAGGTATTGAAGACAACCTCACCCAGAGACGGCTCGGTCGCACCGAACGCGCGCCCCTCGAAGGTGGTTCCATCGGCCAGCGCCAACACCGCTCGTTTCACGTGAATCACCTCAGTAGACGTTGGGCGGCTTCTCTTTGCGCTCGACCGAGAACTTGAAGACTCGGACCTTCTCCGTGGGCTTGAGCACGACGCGGCGCGTGTAGTTGACCTTCACCCACAAGATCTTCGTGCGGTCGTCGAACTCGACGAAGACGTCGTCGTCGGTCAACCCGAGCCCCTGGACGTCCTTCATCCGGCCCTCTTCGTCCTGCTCCTGGTGGGTCGCCCAGTCGACGAGGTTGAGCTTTCGCAGCAGCTCGGCCTTGAACTGATCAGGCCCCAGCTCGCGGAACTGGTTGAAGGTGCTGTTGACCAGGTCTTTGGCGCTGAAGTGATCGAGCCACAAGGGGCCGAACATGACGACCGCGTAGAGCGCCGCGAAGACACCAAGGGCGACGAGGTAGCCGAGGAGCTTGCGCATCGCCTGAGCTGTAGCGGGCGCTGCGAGGGGCCGTCAACAGCTCACTTTGGCGTGGGAGGCGCAGCCTCGGCGCCGCACAGCTCCATCGGCAGGAAGAGGCGATCGGTGCGAAAACCGGTGCCGCCGAAGATGCCGTTGAGCAGCCCACCGCGGCCCAGCGCGAGCCAGATGACCGTGGCCTTGCCCTTGATGTGGCCGTGGGGAACGAACTCCCAGCTCCCCGAGCCGCCGCCCAGCCCGAAGCGGCTGTCTTCGGAGTTGTCGCGGTTGTCGCCCATCACGAAGACCGACCCCTCGGGCACCGTCACCTCGCCGTCGCGATCGCGGGGGCGGTTGGGGTCGTTCAGAATCCAGTGCGTCACTCCACCAAGCTTCTCCTTGAGCAGGGTCGACTCCGACAGGTACCAGTCGTCGGTGGTCCACAGTCGCGGCGAGCTCATCTGGTATCGCTGATCCCAGAACGTGTGCTTCGGGGTCTCGAGCGTGGTGGCGAGCACCTCGCCGTTGAGCCGAAGCTCGCGACCGCTGAAGGCGAGCGTGTCGCCGCCGATGGCGACGATGCGCTTGATGTAGTCCTTGTCGGGCGAGACCGGGTTGTTGAAGACGATCACGTCACCGCGCTTCGGCGCGCGCACGATCGTGAACGGCACCAGGTTCGTGAACGGCAGCCGCACGCCGTAGATGAACTTGTTGACGAAGACCTGATCGCCGATCTCGAGCGTCGGCAACATCGAGCCCGAGGGGATCTTGAAGGGCTCGAGGAAGACGGTGCGAACCAGCAGCGCGATCGCCAGCGCCTTGACCAGCCCGGACCCCGTCTCGAGCCAGCCCGACGCCTTGAGCTTCGCGAGGTGTTTGTCGTGGGCGTCAGAGAGCTTGCGGGTCGACTCCTTGAGCGCCTCGGTGCTCGCGGCCGGCAGGTCCTTCGCGACGGTGGTCGCGCGCTCGACGAGCTCGGTCCACACGTTCTCTTTGAGCGCGGCGCGGTGTTTGTTGGCGGCGCCCTCGACCTCCGAGAGCAGCTCCTCAGCCTCGTGGCGGGCCATGCGCCGGGCTTCCCACGAGCGCCAGAGGTAGCGCAGGGCGACGAGCGCGGCCCACCAGAGCACGCACAGCAGCCCGAACACCTTCATCACGGGCTGCAGCCACGTGTAGGTGCAGACGCTGAACTCGACGATGGTGAGATAGACGAGGAAGACCAGCGCGAGCACGGTGACGGGCGCCCAGAGCGACTTGAGCCGCTCGATCCACCGGACCTTCGTCAGCGCCTTCTGCTCGGCCGTGGACAAGCTGGCCAGGGCGGCTTGCCCGAGAGACTTCGACTCGGCGGCCACGTCAGTTCTCCGACTTGAGCACCGCGAGGAAGGCCTCCTGGGGAAGCTCGACGGAGCCGACCTGCTTCATGCGCTTCTTCCCCTCCTTCTGCTTCTCGAGGAGCTTGCGCTTGCGAGAGATGTCGCCGCCGTAGCATTTGGCGAGCACGTTCTTTCGAATGGCCGAGACGGTCTCTCGCGAGATCACCTTGCTGCCGATGGCCGCTTGAATGGCGACCTCGAACATCTGGCGGTGAATGACGGCCTTCAACTTCTCGCAGACCTCGCGGCCGCGGTAGTAGGCGCGCTCGCGGTGCACGATGATCGAGAGCGCATCGACGATCTCGCCGTTGATCAAGATGTCGAGCTTGACGAGGTCGCTGGTCTGGTAGCCGGCGAGCTCGTAGTCCAGCGACGCGTAGCCGCGGCTGACGCTCTTCATCTTGTCGAAGAAGTCGAACACCACCTCGGCGAGCGGCATCTCGTAGGTGACGCGCACGCGGGTGCCCGAGGTGCCGATGTAGTCGATGGCCTTCTGAATGCCGCGCCGCTCCTGGCAGAGCTTCAGGATCGCGCCCAGGTGTTCATTGGGCACGTGGATGTGACAGCTGAGCATGGGCTCTTCGAGGTGCTCGATCTGTTGCACAGGCGGGAGCTTCGCCGGGTTGTCGACGAAGAGCGGCGCGGCGCCACCGTGCGTGAAGATCTTGTAGACCACGCTGGGGGCGGTCGAGATCAGGTTCAGGTTGTACTCGCGCTCCAGGCGCTCCTGGACGATCTCCATGTGGAGCAGCCCAAGGTAGCCGCAGCGGTAGCCGAACCCGAGCGCCGTCGAGCTCTCGGGCTCATAGGTGAAGGCCGAGTCGTTGAGGCGAAGCTTCACGAGCGCGTCGCGCAGGTTCTCGTAGTCGGCGGCGTCGACCGGGAAGACGCCCGAGAACACCATCGGCTTGACCTCTTTGAAGCCCGGGAACGGCGTCTCCGTGGGCCGCGCGTCGTCGGTGATGGTGTCGCCGACCTTCGCGTCTGCGAGCTCCTTCACGTTGGCGACGAGAATGCCGACCTCGCCTGCCATCAGCCGCTTCACGGGCGTGGCGAAGGGCGCGATCACGCCGAGCTCCTGCACCTCGAACATCTTCTGGTTCGACCACAGGCGGATCTTCTGGCCGATCTGAACCGAGCCCTCGAGCACGCGCGTCAGCATCACCACGCCGCGGTAGTTGTCGTACCAGCTGTCGAAGACCAGGGCCTTGAGGGGCGCGTCCTGGCCGCCCGTTGGAGGCGGCACCACCTTGACGATGGTCTCGAGCAGCTCCTCGATGTTGAGGCCCTCTTTCGCCGAGACGGGCACGGCGATCGAGGCGTCGAGGCCGATCACGTCTTCGATCTCGTGCTTGGTGCGGTCGACGTCGGCCGAGGGCAGATCGATCTTGTTGATGACGGGAATGATCGTCAGATCGTGCTCGAGCGCCATGTAGACGTTCGCCAGCGTCTGCGCCTCGACGCCCTGGGTCGCATCGACGACGAGCAGCGCGCCTTCACACGCAGCCAGCGAGCGGCTGACCTCGTACGCGAAGTCGACGTGGCCCGGCGTGTCGATCAGGTTGAGGATGTAGTTCTGCCCGTCCTTCGCCGTGTACTTCATGCGAATCGACTGAGCCTTGATCGTGATGCCGCGCTCACGCTCGATGTCCATGTTGTCGAGGAACTGGGCCTGCGACTCGCGCTTCGAGACCGTGCCGGTCTTCTCGAGGAGCCGGTCTGCCAGCGTCGACTTCCCGTGATCGATGTGAGCGATGATGCAGAAGTTGCGGATGTGGGCGTTCTCGGACGGCATGCTGCGCAAGCCCGTAGCATCGAGCCCCCACGAAAGCCAACGAGCGCGAGGGCTCGAACGAGCAGGTGATCGCCGACCGTCGACCGCTCCGGCGCGCTGATTTTCCCGCTCACGAATCCGTCGGCCTGAGGCACACTGCTGGCCGCCACTTCACGCTGATGGGGGTTTCATGAACTCGTTTCGCCGAATGATGACGTCCGCCGCGCTGGTGTCTGCCTCACTCGCGCTCGCTCAGGAGCCAGCTGCGCCAGCGAAGCCGTCTGCGCCGCCTCCGACCGCAGACGAGATCAAGCGCGTCATGGAGTACCAGGACAACGGCAAGGACCGCGGCCCTGCCCTGCTCGACGTGATCATCTGCACGAAGGTCGATCAGACCAAGGGCAGCGAGACCATCTACACCTGCATCGAGCCGCTCGCCGGCAACCACAAGAAGGACACGGTCATCAACGCGTGGATGCAGTTCTTCGTGCCCAAGGGCGGCGAGTACGAAGACCTCAAGATCCAGTGGCTCTTCAACAGCGAAGTCCGCGAGACGAAGGACTTCAAGATCAAGGGGCTCGCTCGCGCCCGCACCTGGCTGGCCCACACGCCGAAGAAGGCCGGCAAGTGGACGGTGAAGGTGCTCCAGGGCGAGGCAAACAAGGAGCTCGGCTCCGCCAGCTTCACGGTCGAGTGAGCTCGGTCGATCGTCGCGCTGCGCGGCGGCGCCACAGCCCGACCGACGCCAACAGCGCGGCGCCCACCAGCACCGCGAAGGCGAGCGCGATCGATCGTGACGGGCCAGCACCCTGATCGACGCGCATCGTCTCGAGTGACCCGTCGAGGCCGGGCACCATCGCGTCCCACCGGCCCGACGGCACGCTGAACACCACCACAGCGCGCCGCGTCTCGCCCGCGAAGAGCGCCACCAACAGCTTGCGCAGCTGCGCGCCCTGCCGAATCGAGCCTCGCACCTCGACCCGCGCCGCCGCTCCAGAGACCACGTCAGCCCGCTCGAGGGTGAACTCGAGGCCCAGCTCATCGCGGAGGTGTTTGGTGACCGTCGTCGCCGCCTCGTCGCGCGCGTTCGGGCCCAGCCGCAGTGGGTCTTCGATCACCGACACCAGCATGCTGGCGGCGTCTTCTCCGTCGCCATCCATCAGGGCCGCGCTCAAGTACCGCGGCGTGTGATCCTTCGAGCCGGTGCCGATCACCCGCGTGCCGTGGAACAGGTCCATGCGCGCCAGATGGAACGCCTTCGGTGGCCGCACGTTCAGACCGTCTTGTCTGATCGGCGGGCCCAGCAGCTCGGTCGCAGCCAGCAGGGCGAGGGTCAGGCCAGGGCTCACGCTCCCTGATCTCGCGCGTTTCCGCCTCGCGATCCACCGTCTGTATCCAACTCGCGCTTCCGTGCATCTGAAGGCCATGCGTTGGTTGATCCTGGCCTCCCTCTCGCTCTCGTTCACTGTCTTCGCCGAAGCGCCGAAGCCCTGCAGCTGCGGGCAGCCGAACTGCGAAGCGGCCTGCACGTGCAGCGCGGGAACCTGCCCGCTCCATCGACCGAAGCCCCCGCCTCCGCCTCCGCCAGCGCCGCCTGCTCCGAAGCGCTGAGCGGTCGTCTGCTTGCGTGGTGCGCGGAACCCATATCTTCTCGCGCGTCATGAGCCCCGCCGATCGTCAGGCCCACGAGACTCGCGCCGAGCGGTGCTTGCGCCGCGGCGAGCTGTCCGAGGCCTTCGCCCTTTTTCGCGACCTGGTCGCCGCGTTCCCCGACGACGCAGCCCTTCGCCGCCGCGTCGACGAGCTCGAGGGCTCGCTGCAGCCGGCCGAGCTGATGAGCGCGAAGGCCAACTTCCGCGCCGAGCCCGAAGGCGCGCCGCGATCGGCCACCGAAGAAGCCGAACGCCTGGCGGCGGCTGGCGACTACGGCGGTGCGATCGCTTCGTACCGTAAGCTGCTCACGGAACGCCCCGACAACGAGCTGGTGAAGGAGCGCCTGACCGAGCTGTTCGATCTCGCGCGCGCTTCGTCGAGCCCCCGCCCGTCTGCGCCCGCCCACCGTCGAGAGGCGATGCTCGGCGACATCTTGAGCCGCATCGGCGCTCGCCGCCGCACCTGACCGTTTTGACGCCCCGTGCCGCGGGTGTCACCCACCCCTGACGTGCCTGTCACAACCTGCTGGCGGATCGTGACGATCACGCCATAGGATTTCGCCCTCACACGACGTTTCTGGCGTTCTTTTGGGCGGAGGGTGCAGTGCGACTTGGTGTGCTGACTGGTGGAGGCGACTGCCCGGGGCTGAACGCGGTGCTGCGCGCGCTCGTGCGACGTGGGGTGCTGGAGTTCGGGCACGAGTTCGTTGGCATCCTCAATGGCTACGAAGGGTTGATGGAGCCGCGACTGACGGAGACGCTCACGCTCGAGTCGGTGCGGGGCATTCTGCCGAAGGGCGGCACGATTCTCGGCACCTCGAACAAGGCCAACCCGTTCAAGTACCCCGAGCGCATCGACGGAAAGATCAAAGAGGTCGACCGATCTGACATCGCGGTGAAGCGCTATCGCGAGCTCGGGCTCGACGGCCTCGTGGTGGTGGGCGGAGACGGCACGCTCTCGATCGGTCATCAGCTCGCCGAGAAGGGCCTCAACGTCGTCGGCTGCCCGAAGACCATCGACAACGATCTCTCAGGCACCGATCAGACGTTCGGCTTCGACACCGCGGCAGGCATCATCACCGAGGCGATCGATCGTCTGCACAGCACGGCCGAAGCGCACCAGCGCGTGATGATCATCGAGATCATGGGTCGCAACGCCGGCTTCCTCACGCTCGAGGGCGGCATCGCTGGCGGCGCCGACGTCATCTTGATCCCCGAGTTCCCGTACAAGGCCGAGTCGATCGTTCGAAAGCTCAAGGACCGCACGGCGCGTGGCTCGAAGTTCTCGATCATCGCCATCTCGGAAGGGGCGCACCCTGCCGGTGGCTCCGTCACGGTCGCGCAGGGCGCCGATGAGATTCCCGGGCGCGGCGTGGTGCGGCTGGGCGGCTCGGGCAAGGTGCTCGCTGACTTGCTCGCGCCGCAGATCGACGCCGAGATTCGCGTGACGGTGCTGGGCCACCTGCAGCGCGGAGGCACCCCCAGCTCGGCCGACCGTGTGCTCGCGACGATGTACGGCGCGATGGTGCTCGATCTCGTCGAGCAGGGGCGATGGGATCACATGGTCTGTCTGCGCGACGGCAAGCTGCAGTTCACGTCGCTGGCGGAGTCGCGCAAGGAACGCCACGTCGAGATCACCGGCGACAAGGTGCGCATGGCCCGCGCGATGGGCATCAGCTTCGGAGACTGAACGAGCGTGTCACTCGTCGGGCGCCAGATCGGCCGCTACCGCATCCTGGAGCAACTCGGCCAGGGCGGGATGAGTGTTGTCTACAAGGGCCTCGACACCGCGCTCGATCGCGAGGTCGCGGTCAAGGTGCTGCACCCTCACCTCGCCGGCAAGCCCGAGAGCCGCAAGCGCCTCGACCGTGAAGCGCGCGCGGTGGCCCGCCTTCATCACCCGAACATCCTCGAGGTGTACGACTTCTCGGGCGCCGACTCGTCGGAAGCCTTCATCGTCACCGAGTACATTCGCGGCAAGACGCTGCGCGAGTTCATCTCGGGCGAGCCGCTGTCTCCGCCAGAGATCGCCGCGATGGTGATGCACGAGATCGCAGGAGCGCTCGCGCACGCCCACGAGTCTGGCGTGCTCCACCGCGATCTGAAGCCCGAGAACGTGATGGTGCGCGACGACGGCGTCATCAAGCTCACCGACTTCGGCATCGCGAAGATCCTCGATCGCGACGAGAAGATGACGATGACGGGCGCGCTCGTCGGCAGCCCCGCGCACATGGCGCCCGAGATCATCGAAGGCGAAGAGTCTGGCGCCGAGGCCGACGTCTTCTCACTCGGCACGATGCTGTACCTGTTCGTCGCCGGGAAGCTGCCGTTCACCGCGCCGAACACCACCGCGACCCTCAAGCGCATCCTCGACTGCGTGTACGAAGACCCGCGGCAGACGGTGCCCACCTGCTCCGACGAGCTGACCGAGATCATCGGCAACTGTCTGCAGCGCCAGCCGGCGAACCGGTACCCGAACGCCGGCAAGCTCCGCGATGCGCTGCTGGGGTACCTGACCGAGCTGGGCTTGAGCCGCCCGCACGAGGAGCTGCCGAAGTTCTTCCTCGACCCGAAGGGCTACCGCAAAGAGGTCGAGAAGCGGGTCACCGGAACCCTGCTGGAGCGGGCGCAGCGGCTGATCGCCGAGAAGAAGTCGGCCCGGGCGCTGTCGGCGCTGAACCAGGTGCTCGCGCACGATCCGACCAACGAGCGCGCGACGCAGCTGCTCGACACCATGAAGGCCCGCAAGCTGCGGGAGCAACGCACGAAGCGGCTGGTGCGGCTTGCTGCAGCCGGTGGCTCGGCCTTCGTCATCGGCATGGCCGCGCTCAAGGGCGTGCAGATCGCTACCCGCGCGCCGGAGCCGAAGCTGCAGCTGTCGTTCGGCCCGGAGGAGGTCGTGCTCGCGAGCGTCACCTGGCCTCCAGCCCCGGCGACTGAAGTGCCCGTCGTCGAGCTCGACGCTGGAGTGCCGGAGCCTGTCGTCGATGCCGGCGTGGCCGTCGCGACCGTGCGACCGGTGGTGAAGAACGGCGGCACCACGCTCGTGAAGGTCGTCCCCGACAAGAAGCTCGATCCCGTCCCCGCTCCCGGGCTCGTCGACGTCGAGGTGATCGTCAGGCCCTTCGGATTCCTCGCGGTCGATGATCAGCCGCGCTCTGCCGATCCACTCCAGATGCACCGGCTTAAGCTGCCTCCAGGCGACCACCGGTTCACGGTGACCTGCGACGAGTGCGAGAGCGCGGGCGTCAGCCGGGTGGAGAAGATCTCGGCGGGTCGCGAACCGATCAACTTCGCGGCGCCGCTCAAGCCCTCGATGTTGAGCTTCGACGGCTTCCCGCCCGACGCGAACGTGCAGGTCGGCGCCGAGAGCCGGTCGGCCAGCGAGACCCTCGCGTCACCGTTCCGCATCACCACGCCACAAGAGGGTCGCCGGCAGATGGCCCATGAGGTGCGGTACTCAGTCACCCATCAAGGGGCCACCCTCGCGCAAGGCGTCGCACGCATTCCGCCGGGCAAGCTCCTGGTCGTTCAGAGGCAGCCGTGAGGGTCTTCGCGCTCGCGCTCCTGGTGGCGACGTCGGCCCTCGCGCAGGGCTCGCCTGAGCGTGAGGTCGAGCTCGTGAAGGCGGTCTTCGACGCGGGCAAGTACAGCGAGACGGTCGCGCTGGTTCGCAAGGCGCTCTCGGTCACCAACTTCACCGACGGCCAGCGCATCGAACTGCACCGCATGGCGGGCCTCTCGTCGTTCAACCTGGGCGACACCGCGAGCGCGAAAGAGAGCTTCGTGTCGTTGCTGCGCCTCAACCCCGACCACGTGCTCGATCCCTTCATCGCGCCGCCGCCGGCGATCAGGTTGTTCGAGGCCGTTCGAAAAGAGAACGCCGACGAGCTCGGCCTGGTGCGGCAGTTGATGCAGGTGCGCGCGGAGCAGGAACGTCGCGCGGCCGAGGAGCGCAAGAAGCTCGATCTCGAGCGCGCCACCCGCCGCGTCGTCACCATCGAGCGCCGCCCGATGTGGATGAACTTCCTCCCCTTCGGCGCAGGCCAGTTCCTTCAGGACCGCACCGAGTGGGGCGTCGCCTTCGCGATCTCGGAGGGCGTCTTCGCGATCACCAGCATCGTCGCCTACTGGGCCATCGAGGGACTCAAGGTCAGACTCGAAGAGACGATCGCCGACACCAACACGGCGAGCGGCTTTTACACGCTCGTTCGGCGTGGAATACCGGCGACGGCCACTGCGCAGCGCGACTCGTGGAACATCGTGAAGTGGACCACCGGCGGCGCCTTCTATCTCGCGTACGCGCTCGGCGTCGTCGACGCGCTCGTCCACCACACCGGCGATCGCGTCAAGGAGACGCGGGAGCAGCCTCAGGCGCTTCGCCCTCGTTTCGAGATCTCTCCCCTGCCCGGCGGCGTCTACGCCGGCGTGACCCTTTCATTCTGAAGTCCAAGAAGGACGCACCATGGCCAGCCTCACCATCAAGAGCCCCCAGGGGACCAGCCGCTCGGTCAACCTGCTCAAGCGCGTCACCAGCATCGGCCGCAGCGCCGACAACGACATCGTGCTCGACGACGCCGGCGTGCCCGAGACCGCCTTCGCGATCATCTTCGACGGCACTGGCTACAAGGCCGGCGGCGAGTCGTCGTTCTTCGTCAACGGCAAGAAGACCGACGAGAGCCCGCTCAACGCCAACGACGTGGTGAAGGTCGGCGAGACCGAGCTCGCCTTCTCGCTCGGCAACGCGCCGCAAGCGCAGCCTGCGCTGTCGACGACGAAGTTCACGCGCTCCGACTCGGGCAACCCCGACGCCTCGACGCAGGAGCAGCCGGGCATTCCCGGCCGTGAGCTCGCCGCGCTGAGGCGGCTGACCGCGTTCTCGGAGCGCCTGCTCTCGAGCTACGAGATCGATCGCACGCTCGAAGGTCTGATGGACGAGGTGATCGACGTCACCCGCGCCGACAAGGGCTTCCTGATTCTGATGGAGTCGAACCAGATGCGCGTGAAGGTGGCGCGCAACCTGGCGCGCGAGACGATTGAAGACGCCGTCGAGCGCGTGTCGGACTCCATCGTCGCGCGGGTGATCAAGTCGCAGCGGCCATTGATCATCGCCGACGCGCTCGACGACCCCGAGTTCAACGCCTCGGAGTCGGTCGTGAACCTGAAGCTGCTGTCGGTCATGTGCGCGCCGCTGATGCACAAGGGCGAGGTCTTCGGCGTGATCTACGTCGGCAACGATCGGCTGGTGAACCGCTTCGACAAGAAGGCGCTCGACACCCTCACCATCTTCGCGAGCCAGGCCTCGCTGCTGGTGCAGAACGCGATGCTGGTGAACGAGCTCAAGCTCGAGAACACCGAGCTGAAGAACCGCATCGAGGAGTACACCTACGGCGACATCGTCGGCGCCTGCCCGGGCATGCGGGACGTCTACCGCCGCATCGACAAGATCGCGCCCACCGACATCAGCGTGTTGATCGGCGGCGAGACGGGCACCGGCAAGGAGCTCATCGCGCGTGAGATTCACCGCCACTCGTTGCGCGCAAAGGGCCCGTTCATCTCGATCAACTGCGGCGCCATTCCCGAGAACCTGCTCGAGAGCGAGCTGTTCGGGCACGTGAAGGGCTCGTTCACCGGCGCGGTGGCGACCAAGCTCGGCCGGTTTCAGGCGGCGATCGGCGGCACGCTCTTCCTCGACGAGATCGGCGAGATGCCCATTCAGCTGCAGGTAAAGCTGCTGCGCGCCCTGCAGGAGAAGGTCGTCTACAAGGTCGGCGACAACCGGCCCGAGCCCGTCGACATCCGCATCGTCGCGGCGACCAACAAGAACCTCGACGAAGAGGTGCGCAAGAACACCTTCCGCGAAGATCTGTATTTCCGAATCAACGTGGTGACGCTGAAGCTGCCTCCGCTGAGAGAGCGCGGCGACGACATCGTCACGCTGTCGCGGTTCTTCCTCAATCGCTACTCGAAGGAGTTCGCGTCGAAGGCGCGCGGCTTCACGCCGTCGAGCAGCGTCGCGATGAAGAAGTACCACTGGCCCGGCAACATTCGAGAGCTCGAGAACCGCATCAAGAAGGCCGCGGTGCTCGCCGACAAGCCGCTGCTGGGGCCTGAGGATCTCGATCTGCGCCCCGAGAACCTGCCGCCCATTCTTCCGCTCGCTGCAGCGAAGGAAGAGTTCCAGAAGCGGTACATCAACGAGGTGCTCGAGCGGAACAACGGCAACCGCACCAAGACGGCCAAGGATCTCGGCGTCGATCCCCGCACGATCTTCCGGCACCTCGAGGCGCTCAAGGCCGAGTCGGAGGGCAAACCCCTGCCACCTGAGACAGAGTACGAAGAAGCCTGACGAGGATGAACCGCTTGAACTTCCTGTGCACACACGGCCGAAAACGCGTGGCAACGATGTTGCTATGCCTCTGTGTGACCGGAACCCAGATGGCGTGCCTTCTTCCCCAGGACGATCAGATCATCACGCCGCTGCCTCAGCCGGCGAACCGACCCTTGCGCGTGTTGCCGGGGCTCGCGGTTCCTGAGCAGCGCGAGGCCATCGCGAGGTACGGGACCAACTGTGCGCGGCCGGTCTTCTCGGTGAAGGTCGAAGACCCGAACGTCGAGGACAAGATCGCGGCCTTGTGGTTCATCGACCCCATCGAGCGCTACATCGGCGGCGTTCCGGGGAACCCCGGCACTCCGGTCAGTGGCGGGTCGACGATTCGAGACATCAGAGTCCCCAGCCAGTTCATCACCACGCTCGGCACCTTCACCGACGGCCGAAAGCACCGCGTCGAGGTGGTCGTGACCGATGGCGACTTCATCGAGAACCAGCGCAACGACGCCGAAGGAAACCCGCTGCCGTTTCTCGACATCACGCGGCCCTCGTTCCGTACTGGCACTGGTGACGCAGGCGTCGTCATCAGCGTCCCCGCCTATCGCGACGATTACGTCTGGCTGGTCGAGGTCGATACGAGGCCATGCCAATGAACTGCGCACCAGCTCGAGGTTTCGCGGCGCTCGCCTTCGTTTCGGTGGCGAGCTGTGGCGCGGCGCAAGGCGCTGGAATGCCCTGCTCTTCGAGCATCAGCTGCGCGAGCGACCTCGAGTGCGTCAGTGGGGCGTGTGCGGTTCGTGCTCCGGCTGACAACGCGCCAGTACGGATCCTGTCAGGCCTCTCGATTCCGGAGCAGCGAGAGACCGTCATCAGAGTGGGGGCGAGCTGCGCGCCCCCGACGTTCTCGATCAAGGCCGACGACCCGGACGGCGACGACACCATTCGAGCGCTCTGGTTCATCGACCCTACTGATCGATACCTCGGTGGTGTCCCCGGCAACAATGGAACTCTCGTCTATTCCGTTTCGACGGTCCGTTCCGTGACCGCGCCCAGGCAGTTCCTTTCGAACCTCTCCGCCATCGCTGACGGAAGGAAGCATCGGGTCGAAGTTGTCGTGACCGACGGTGACTTCGTCGAGGACGTTCGCACTGACGCAGATGGCAATCCTCAGCCCTTCCTCGGCACCGCGCGGCCGGCAATTCGAGCGCAGGGGCAGACCTGGCCCGTTACAGCGTTCCGTGACGAGTACGTCTGGCTCGTTCGGGTCGACACCACGCCATGCCCATGAACCGCCAGCTCGCCCTCAACGTGATCGTCGTGCTCGCGATCGCGGCGTGCGGAACGAGTGTGCCGAACACGCCCCCGCCCTGTCTGACCGACTCGGACTGCACCGAAGAGCTCATCTGCTTTCCAGACGGCTGCGGCGACCCGACGCGGGGCATCGCCGTCGAGGTCACCGGCGGCTCGACGGTCGGGCTCTTCCCGCAGGACTTCGAGATCGAGAAGCTCGGCCTGACGCAGGACTTCGAGATCAAGGGGCCCCTCAGCATCGTGGGCTCGTTCCAACGGGAGCGCACCCCCGGCATCGATCCGACCCAGCGCAGCATCTACACCGATGAAGTCGTCGTTCGGGCCTCGGGCGAGAGCCTGGTGCTTCCGGGCGTGGCGCGCAGCTACCAGGCCCGCTTCGCGATGACGGACCGGGGCACGTTCTCGATGAACGTCGGTCAGGGGAAGTTCACGGTGTCGGCCTTCCCCGCCAGTCTCGAGGTGCCGCCGCAGACGTTCACCGACGTCGCTGCGAGCCCCGACGCGGGCGCCACCGTCAACTTCGCGTTTGCCTCGGTCGATGGCGCGATCACCCTCTCGGGCCGCCTCATCAAGAAGAAGCTCACCATCCCCACGCCGAGCGAGCTCTACGTCACGCAAGACGCGATGGACCTGCAGGCCATCGACCCCGCCACCGGAGAGCCGCTCTCGCAGCGGGTCGAGACGTCGACCGGTCGGCCAGGCGCGCGCGGCGACTTCATTCTCGTGATGTCACCCCGGGCGAACCAGCTGCCCGCCATCGAGCTGGTCGCGACGGCCCGCGAGACCGGCGCGCTGGCCCCGACCCGGCGGTTCCTGCTGACGCCGCCGTTCTCGACGAGCCTGACCCTCGAGCTCGGCGACTTCGGCGAGCCGGTGCGCACGGTTCCCGGGAAGGTGCTCGGCGCCGACGGCCAGCCGCTCGCAGGCGCCACGGTGGTGATCGAAGGGCGGGTCACCGGAGGCAGCACCTTCCGCTCCCGGCTCGCAACGACCGACAACGACGGCGCCTTCGTGCTCGATCTCCTGCCGCCCGATGAGAGCTTCACGCTCACCGTCTTCCCGAGGCCCGGTGTTCGTTCGGCGGTGACACAGCAGCAGGTGAAGGTGACGAACGCACCCGGCTCAAAGCCCTCGCTCGACCCGCCGACGGTTCGCTGCACCGAGCGCATCTCGGTCAGCGGCGAGGTTCGGCTGCCAGGTGGCGCGCCCGCAGCGGTGCTCCAGGTCCGCGCGATCGAGACGTCGAGGGGAAGACGACCGCTCCCGCTCGAAGACGTCGACTCACTCACCGATCTCGAAGGGAAGTACGAGCTGGCGCTGGACCCGGGGAACTGGCGCATCGAGTTCACCCCGGCGATCGAGCTCCCGCAGACGAGCCGTCTGATCACCGTCTCGGCCGCGGCGGCGAGCAGCGGCACGACGACCACGTCGCAGACCTTCGCGCCGATCACCCTGCCCCGCGGCAGACGCCTCACCGGCACCGTGACCTCGACGCTCAGCGCGCGCGGCTCGCAGCCTCTCGTGAACGCGCAGGTGCGCTTCTTCCGGGTCACCCGCATCGAAGGAAAGCCTGCGGCCGTGCTTCTCGCGTCGGGCGTGACCAACGGCGTGGGGAGCTACACGATCGTCCTGCCGACCCGCGAGCCTCCGCCTCAGTGACGGTCGGCGAATTTTTGTGCTCACCACGCCCCCGACATCAGCGTCGTAGAGCGAACTCACGAACGAAGCGCAGACCCGGCGAGCGGTCGAGACCTCCGGCGAGGGCGCGGCGGTGGGCGAATGGCGTGACGAAGACAGCAAGGGCTTCGCCACTCAGGCGATCAGCGACTGCCGCCCGGCAACGCGCTGAGCTGCTGCCGAAACGAATCGAGCGCAGGCCCGAGCTGACCTGCGACCTGGGTGGCTTCGACCGTCGACAAGTCCATCACCTTGTGGAGGCCCGCGAACGCGACCCTCAGCTCCGACCGTTCGCTCTCCTCGAGCGCGCACTCCGCTTCGAGCTCACGCAGCCGCACCATCCACCCGGTTCGAAACGTGAGCCAGCGACGATCGGCCTCAGACGCCCTCGGCGCCGTCAGCTTCTGCCGCTCGGCCTCGAGGGCGTCGAACAGTGAGGTGAGGCCCGCCACGCACACCTCGACGCTCTTTGCGGTCGCAGGCGCCGGGCGGTTGGGAGACATCTGAAACACCGACTTCGTCACGCTGTAGATGACGAGCCCCGAGAACCCGACCGCGACGACCAGATAGAGCGCCCACGCCGCCCCGCGGAAGGGCCTCAGCTGTGCCTGCGTGGGAGGCGGCGTGGCCATGCAGTCCGTTCTCTATCGCCCTGCGTCGGTGGCTGCCGCAGCGGGGGCGGCCGCTGGAGTCGTCGTCGCGCGCTGGAGCCTCGAGATGAACTGCCCTCGGAACTCGCTGGCCGGGTAGGTCTGCCACCCCTCCTTCGCGTACTCGATGGCCTTCTCTTTATTGCCGACGGTGTCGTGCGACTGCATCAACATCAGCAGCGCGAAGTCACGCATGCGGGCCTTCTTGTCGCCCTCGGCGAAGCGCGTGAGCGGCTTGATCGCGTCTTCGTACTTTCGTGACTGGAAGAGCGCGTTGCCCAGGAAGAACGACGCGTCGACCGCCTCGTCCTCATCTGGGCTCATCGCGAGGAACCGGGTGAGCTGCTCGACGGTCTCGGCCCACTCGTTACGGCGAAACGCCGTCTTCCCGCGCTCGAGCACGCTCGCGCCGACCTCTTTGCGCAGGAGCGAGGCGCGGTCCTGCAGGGCCTGGCGCGTCAGCGGCGAGAGCCTGGTCAGATCGAGCTTCGCGAGCGCCTCGACGCCCTTGAGGCGCTGCTCGCCGGGGAGCGTCGTCATCTGCTTGTACACGTCGGTCGCGCTCCGCTCGGCCTGGGCTACGGCCGCGGCCTCGGTCTTCTGCTTCTCGAGCTGAGACGTCAGGTCGCCGACCTGCTGCTCGAGGCGCTCCTTCTGCTCGGTCGCCGAGGTTGCCCTGGCGCCAGAGACGACCACCGCCCCCGCGACGCAGACGCCCAGGAAACCGAGGTAGGCCGCGCCCGTCGAGAACCAGGTGCGCTTCTGGAACTCGGCCTGCTGGGTGCTCACCACTTTGAGCTCGGCGTGGAGCGACTTGAGCGCGTTGTCCGTCTTGATCGTCATGTTGCGTGCTTCGACGACCTCGCGACGGATCTCCTCGAGCGGCTTGTTCAGATCTGCGGGTTCCTGCGCCATGGCGTTTTCCTGTACCACGGGCGCGGGGCCCGTGACGTTCTTCGCACCTGGAGCCGACGGCCTCAGAAGCGCGACCCGCCGCCGAAGCCTGGAACATCGAGGTCTCGCCTGGGCGTGGGAGGGAAGAAGATGGTGAGCCCAGCAGAGAACCAGACTCCGCCGACGTTTCTGCCCGCGATCTCCGAGACGTAGGCCCGCCCATAGAGGTAGCGGATGTCGACGTAGAGGCCGAGCCTCTCGGTGAACTTCCAGGCCGCCCCGCCGTTGACGCTCCACGCCTGCATGATCCGCTCGGCGCCCGGCAGGCTTGGAGAGGTGACCGTCACCAACATCGGGCCCGTCTGAATGCCCAGGTAGGGAACCAGCCCCGCGAAGGGGAAGTCGTAGCGGGTCAGCCGCACGCCAATCAGGCCGCCGTAGGAGACCGAGCTGAACGGCAGCCACCCTTCGAGCTGAAATGACTCGAAGCCTCCGAACACGTCCACCGCAAGCTCCAGCCACTCGAAGGCGCCGTAGCCGAAGCTCGCCATGCCCTGGAAGCCGAGCGGCGCCGTCACGAACTCCTCGGAGCTGGTAGTCGGGCGCCCTGCCTCGGTCGCCTTCACGTTGAAGAACCCGTTGGGCGTCCACCGGAGCCCGCCGCCAAAGCTCACCCGGCCGACCCCATCGGTCGCGCTGTCGGCGAACGCCGGTGACGCAAGGAAGACACTGCTCACCACTGCGACCACGAGGAGGCGACGCATCACCAGACCTTCCACCCCTCTGGACGTTTGCCGACCCGCGGCACGACGGGCGGCATGGCGCTCAGCTGCGAGGACCTGGGCTTCGGCGGCGGCTGCGGTGCGGGTGGCTCGGCACGCGCCGTTCGAGGCTCGGTCGGCTGAACCGTCTCTCGCGCGACGCCGGCCCGCTCCTCGAGGAGCTTCACGTACATCTTGAGCTCGGCAAGGGCCTGCTCCTTCTCCATCAGGCGGCGGAACAGCTCGACGCGCCGCTCCTTCTCGTCCATCAACTCGCCGTGGAGTTGCATCAGCGACGCCATGGCCTTTTCGGCGTACGACGCAGGAACCGGCATCGCGTGCGACGGCGTGAGCGCGAGGGGATCGTTCAGGGTCATGTGCGGCGGGTCTCCCAGGCGATCTCGAGAAACGTTCGGCGCCGTCTCGCCAGGCAGGCACCGACACAACGAACCAGGCACCTGAAGCCGAACTCCCTCCAGATGAGACGAAAGTGCGAAGCCACTTCACGACCGGTGATGACACCGTTCATCAAAAGGCTCCGTTCGCTCAACGCTACAGGTGTGGAGCGGACGGTAGCAGCGGCGATCACCGTGGCAATTTTTCGGACGTCACCCTTCGAGATCGAGCACGGGCAGATCACGAACGATGACGCGCGCGGCGTGGGCGTGCACCTGGGCCGCGACCTCGTCGAGCGCCTCGAGCCGCGCCCTCGCCTGATCGTGGGTGACCATGATCTCGGCGGCCAGCGCAGCCCGCCGCGCCATCACCGCGATTCGCGCCGACGCATCCGCCGCCGCTGCCGTCTCGACGAGCCACGCGGCGGGCTCGACGCGCTCGAGCTCTGCCGGAACGCGCAGCAGCGAGATCGAGCCCGTGCCGAAGTCTTCGACCTCGACGCCCACCTCGAGCAGCTCGGGCGCGGCCTCGAGCACTCTGGTGCGCTCCGTCGGCGGCAGATCGAGCCGCGCCGAGAACAGCGTACGCCCCGCCGTGGCCAGCTCGCCCTTCTGAAAGCGCGTGGCGAGCGCCGACCAGATCACCCGCTCCTCGACGGCGCGGGGGTCGACGATCACGAGCGAGCCCGCAGGCGACTCGGTGAGCCAGAAGCGCCGCGCCAGCACGCTCAGGAACCGCAGCGCGCCGAAGTAGCCGCGAGGCGGTGCCGTATCGAGCGTGGGCCTCGCGGTGCCGAACGACATGCGGCCCAATGACTGGTCGAGCGACAGCGGCGTCGCGGGCTCGAGGAACGCGGGCGCTGGCTGGGCCCGGGCGAGGAACCGCTCGATCGCCTGCGCGTACTGGGCCTGCACCTGCGGCGTCTCAGGCCCGCGCGAATCGCCCTGCCGCCACGGGGCTGCTTTCAAGCCCACCGACACGGCCGCGCCGACGGCCTCCTGGACGGAGCGTGGATCGGAGAAGCGCACCTCGAGCTTCTGCGGGTGCACGTTGACGTCGACGGCGCGTGGGTCGAGCTCGATGAACACCAGCGCGACGGGCTGGCGGCCGGGAGGCAACGAGTCCTGGTAGGCGCGCTGAATCGCCGAGGTGAGGCCGCGATCGCGCACGTAGCGGTGGTTCACGAAGGTCATCAGGCCGCGCGCGCTCGACAGCGTGAACTCGGGCGCGGCGATGAAGCCCGTCACGGTGAGCCCGAGCCGGCGCTCTGCGATCGACAGCAGATGCGGAGCCGCCTCGCTCCCCAGCACCGCCGCGGCGCGCTGCATCGGCTCCGACGCCGACGGAGGGCTCGCCCAGATCTGCTTGCCTTCGTGCTCCAGCGTGAAGCCCACCTCGGGGTGCGCCAACGCGAGCCGGGTGACCGCGTCTTCGCAGTGCAGCAACTCGGTGGCCTCACGCTTGAGGAACTTGCGGCGCGCGGGCACGTTGAAGAAGAGATCGTCGACGTCGATGCGGGTGCCGCCGACGGCCGGAGCGTCTTCGACGACCGGCTCGCCCCCGCCCTCGATCGACAGCTTCGTGCCGGCCAGCGTGTCGGGTTCGCTGGTGACGAGGCAGAAGCGTGACACCGACGCGATGGCCGGAATCGCCTCTCCCCGGAAGCCTTTGGTGAGGATGTGAAAGAGCCCTTCGGCATCGGCGAGCTTGCTGGTGGCGTGGCGCTCGAGACAGGTGAGCGCGTCTTCTCTCGACATGCCGCAGCCGTCGTCGATGACCGTGATGTTCGCGCAGCCGCCGCGCACCAGGCGAACCGTCACGCGCGTCGCGCCCGCGTCCACCGAGTTCTCGGCGAGCTCCTTGACGACCGACGCCGGGCGCTCGACGACCTCGCCAGCGGCGATCTGGTTGATCAGGTCGGTGGGAAGTCTGCGAACGCGGCCCATCTGGTGACGATTTCCGAGCGGGTGCACCTTAGCGTTGGCTACAGTCGCGCTGACGCTTTTCTCGGGCCTCTTGACAGTGAACGCCACTGACCTCTTGAAGAAGCTCCACGTCCACTTGGGTCAAGTGGTCCTGGGGAAGCCGGAACAGACGAAGCTCGCTCTCACCTGCCTGGCGGCTCGAGGCCACCTGCTGCTCGAAGATGTGCCGGGCGTGGGCAAGACGACACTCGCGGAGGGCCTGGCGCGGTGCTTCGCGCTCTCGTTCGGACGGGTGCAGTTCACCGCCGACCTGCTGCCGAGCGACATTCTCGGCAGTCAGATCTTCCTGCCCCAGCAGGGCACGTTCGAGTTCCGCCCGGGACCTATCTTTCACCACCTCGTGCTCGCCGATGAGCTCAACCGCGCGCCGCCGCGAACCCAGTCAGCGCTGCTCGAGGCGATGGCCCAGGGGCAGGTCAGCCTCGACGGCGTCACCCGCAAGCTGCCCGCGCCCTTCACCGTGGTGGCGACGCAGAACCCGCTCGACCTCGCCGGCACCTACCCGCTCCCCGACTCGCAGCTCGATCGGTTCCTGATGCGGCTCTCGCTCGGCCACCTCGACCCCGCCATCGAAGCGGAGCTGATCATCAGCCGCCGGGGCGATCCGCTCCACGCGCTCACGGCGGTGGCGACGGCCGACGAGCTGGTGTCGATTCAAGTCGCGGCCGATCGCGTCGAGGTCTCCAGAGACGTCGCCGACTACGCGGTGCGCCTGGCGCACGAGACGCGCTCGCACGCCGAGATCGAGCGCGGCGTGTCGACCCGCGCCGTGCTGGCGCTCATCTCGGCCGCGAGGGCCTGGGCCCTGTGGGAGGATCGGGGCTTCGTCTCGCCCGGTGACGTGCGCGCGGTGCTCAAGCCGTCGCTCTCACACCGCCTCGTCCTGAAGAGCTCGATGCAGGGCGCCTTCAGCCGCGAAGAGGCCGGCCACCTGATCGACGAGCTGACGCGACGGGTCCCCGCGCCGAGGTGAAGCGATGCTCCGGCGACTGATCAGCTCGATCCGACGGGCGCTGAAGCCCGGCAGGCTGCTGCGCATCACGCCCGTCGGTCGCATCTACCTGCTGCTCACCATGGGCATCGGCCTGGGCGCGCTGAACACCGGCAACAACCTGCTGTACCTCGTGCTGGGCCTGCTGCTGGCGACCATCGTGGTGTCGGGCGTGCTGTCGGAGCGCGTCATCTGGGATCTCGAGGTGCGTCGCCTGCTCCCCGAAGGCGCGTTCGCTCACGAGCCCTTCACCGTGCGCTACGAGCTCAGACGAAAGCGCGGCCAGGGCTTCGCGGTCAGGGTGCGGGAGTCAGGGTCGCTCGAGTCGGCTGGTGCCTGGGCGCCCGTCATCGTCGCCGGACGGCCAGTGGTGGTGCGGGCCGTCGCGACCGCACCTCGACGAGGGCCGTGGGCGCTCGAGGCCATCGAGGTGAGCACCACCTTCCCCTTCGGCATCTTCGAGAAGATCCGCACCATCGCGGTCAGCGACAGCCTGTTGGTCTTTCCCCGTCGGGGCTTCGCGTGCGACTCGCCCGCACGGGATCAGAGCCTGCTTCGCGGCGAGCTGGGCAGCTCGAGGCACCGCGATGGCACGGCCGATCTGGCAGATCTTCGAGAGCTGGCGATCGGCGAAGACGCGCGGCGCATTCACTGGCGCAAGACGGCCACCACCGGAAAGCTGATCACCGTCGAACGCGAGCGCGAGGAGCGGCGGCAGATCACCCTGAACGTCGACGAGCGCCTCTCGGGTGACGAGCTCGAGTTCGCCTGTGAGGAGGCTGCCGGCCAGACGGCCCTGCTGATGGAGCAGGGCTACGACGTCGGCCTCGACGTCGGGACCCGGAGGCTCCGGCCGGCCCACGGCGCCCCCCACGAGCGGCGTATTCTGTCGGCGCTGGCCCTGGCCGGGTTCGGGAGCGAGCGATGAGGCGCACGCCCGGCGTGATCTCGCGCGACCTCGCGGCGCTCGCGGGCTTCGGCGCCGTCGCGCTCCCGGGCGTGCTCCCGTTGCCGGTGCTGGTGATCTTCCCCTTCGCCCTGATCCTCTCGCTGCTCGACATCAGGCCCCTCGCGGGCCGCCGGACGGCCTCGGTCATCGTGCTGCTGGTGATCGCGCTGGGGCTCTTCGGCGCGGTCGCCACCTCGGCCCTCGATCTCGTCATCGCGGCCGTGTCGTTCGCGACGTTGGTGACGTGCCACCGCATGCTGGCCGAGCCAACGCCGCAGGCCTCCCGGCAGGTGCTGCTGTCAGGGTTGCTCCTGGTCAGCGGCGGCGCGGCGCTGACGGGCGAGGTGTTGTTCGCGGTGCTGCTGGTGGCCTTCTTCCTCTGCGCGTCGTGGTCGATGGCGTGGCTGGTGCTCGCCGCAGACGAAGCCAGCGTCGACTCGGCCGAGCGCCGCGCGATCTCGAGGCAGCTGATACTCGGGAGCCTCGCGACGCTGGTGATGGCGCTGGCCTTCTTCGTCGTCTTCCCCCGTCTCTCGTGGAACCTCGCCAACCGCCGCGCGGCCCCGGGGCTCGGCGGCCAGACCGGCATGTCCGACACGGTGCGCCTCGGCGGCGGCGGCGACATCAAGACCAGCGCGCGCGTGGCGTTCCGGGTGTCGCTCATTCCAGACCCCCGCAGCGAGCGCCTCGAGAGCTATTGGGTCGGGCGGCACTTCGACGTCTTCGACGGGGCCGAGTGGAGATCGTCGGGGACGCCGGCCACACCGTCGAGCGTCGTCGGCCTTCACCGCGGCGCCCAGCGCTCCCTCAATCAGGTCAGCCAGGAGTTCGAGACGACGCCCGCGTACGGGAGCCGCACGCTCGTCGCGCTCGATACGCCGACCTTCTTCGCCCGGGCGCGCAGCATCTCACTGTCTGGCATGGTGCCGATGGCGCTGATCCACGTGCCGGGCGATCAGATCTTCGGCGCGATCGACTCGAACGCGCTCAGCTACGCCGCCACCAGCGATCAGCTGAGCCGCATCGACCGCACGCCACCAGACCCGGTCGGCGGGCTCGCGGTGCCGAACCTCGACCCCCGCATCGCGACGCTGGCCACCGAGCTCTCCGGAGGCGCGACCGAGAGCCTGGAGATCGCCCAGCGGCTCGAGCGCGAGCTCAAACGTCGGTACGAGTACACGCTCGAGCTGCCAGGTGACGTGAGCGATCCGCTGGCCGACTTTCTCTTCACCCGGCGCGCGGGGCACTGTGAAGACTTCGCGACGGCCCTCGCCATCATGCTCCGGCTGCAGAAGGTGCCGAGCCGCGTGGTGACGGGCTTCTATGGCGGCGAGCGGGCTGGCGATCGCTACGTGGTGCGATCGGGTGACGCCCATGCGTGGACCGAGGCGTTCGTCGACGGGGCCTGGCTGCGCCTCGACGCCACGCCTGACACGGGCCGGGCGGCGTCGAGCAACGCGTGGACCGCCGCGTTCACCAACGCCTGGGAGCGTCTGGAGGCCTGGTGGCGAGCCCGCGTCATGGACTACTCGTTTCAGGATCAGGTGTCGTTCGCGAGGCAGCTCGTTCGCCCGTCGAGGGCGAGCGCGCCCGAGGCCGAAGCGTCGTCGCCGCTCGGCACCCGGGTGCCGCTCGGCCCGGCCGTGCTCGTGCTCGTGGGCGCCGGGCTCCTGGTGCTCGCAGTTCAGCGGCTGCGTCGGCGCGCGCCCCACCCTGCCAGCAGCTTCCTCGAGGAGCTCGAAGCGCGCCTGAAGGCCCGCGGCGTCACTGACGTGGCGACCGTGCCCCTCGAGGAGCTCTCGGCGAGCCTGGCTCGTTCAGGCCACCCGCTCTCCCCCGCCGTGGCACGCGCGACTCGCCGCTACCTCGAGGCCCGCTTCACCAACCGCCCGCTCGAGGCACGGGAGCGCCGGGCGCTGCTCGCCGCGCTCGAAACGTCGAACGGCTGACGCAGAGCATTGCTACGCTTCTGGCCGTGCTGCTGCGCATCGTCGAGGCGGTCCTTCCAGTTCGACGGGGCGAACGCCAGCTGACGGGCGCGCTCTTCCTCCACAGCCTCTTCGCCGTTGGGTCGTTCCTCACGGGCCGCAGCGTGCGCGACGCGTTGTTCCTGGCGCACGGCGATCGCTCGCAGCTCGCGTGGATGTACGTGCTCTCGGCCGTCGCGGTGACGGCGAGCGGCCTGCTCTATGGCCGCCTCGCGACACGGGTGCGCCGCGATCTGATGGCCCTGGGCTCGGCGTCGCTGTTCGCGGCCTGCTTCGGGCTGCTGTACGTCATCGAGCGCAGCCAGCCCCCGTGGATCTATGCGCTCATCTACGTCTCGGTCGAGGTGATGGGTGCGCTGGTGTTGGTGCAGTTCTGGACGCTGGCGAACGAGCTCTTCAACGCGCAGGAGGCCAAGCGGCTGTACGGGCTGATCGGCGCCGGTGGCACGTTCGCCAACATCCTCATCGGCCTGTTGTCGGCGAAGGTGGCGAAGACCTTCGGCACGAGCGCCCTGTTGTTGATGTGTCTGGTGCTGCTGGCGACGACGGCGGTGGCGAGCTTCTTCGCCGGCAAGCTGGGCCGACAGCGGCTGTTCGCGCGCGCCGCGAGCGGAAAACCGAGCGCGGCAAAACGAACCGGTGGTGGGTCTCGCGTGATGGCCGACCCGCACCTGCGCACCGTCGCGTTGCTCGCGGCCGTCACCTTCTTCACGACGACGCTCGTCGACTTCGAGTTCAAGGTCGTCGCCGCCGACAAGATCCCTGCTGACGAGCTGGCCTCGTACTTCGGCTACTTCAGCGCGGTGGTGGGCGGGTTCGCGCTCGTGCTGCAGCTCTTCGGTACCAGCCGGCTGCTCAATCGCGCGGGCGTCGTCGCCTCGCTCGCCGTGCTCCCCCTCTCGCTCACGCTCGGCAACGCCGCGCTGGTGCTCTTCCCTGCCCTGTGGGCGGCCTCGCTCACCAAGGGCGCCGACACGTTGTTCCGGTACTCGGTGAACGACGCCACCACCCAGATCCTCTACCTGCCCGTGCCCTCGCAGGCCCGCGTCGCGGCCAAGGCGTTCATCGACGGCGTGGTGAAGCCCACCGCGATTGGCCTCGCGGGCGTGACCCTGAAGGTCTGGGGCCTGGTCGTGGGGAAAGACCCCTATCGCCTCGCGTGGATCTCGCTCGCCCTGGGAGGCGTCTGGCTCGCCGTCGTCTCGAGTCTGCGCAGCCGCTACATCAAGACGCTGCAGGACAACCTCAAGAACCGCCGGCTCGATCTCGCCGGGGCACGGGTCAGCGTCGTCGACGGCTCCACCAGCGGCGTCATCGAGCGCGCGCTGGCCAGCGACGACACCCGTGAGGTCTTGAACGCGCTGGCCCTGCTCCCGCACCTCGAGAAGCTCGCGCTCGACATCGAGGTGGAGCACCTGCTCGAGCACCCGGACTCCGAGGTGCGGGTCAAGGCCCTCGAGTACTACGCCCATCGCCAGACGATGCGCTTCGCCAACTCGGTCTTCAGGCGCTTCGAAGATGCCGACCCTGCGGTGCGAGCGGCGGCCATCGACGCGTTCTGCGCTATCGGCCGCGACAAGGCCGTCAAGAGCGTGCGCACCTTCCTGCAGGACCCCGACCCCCGCATCCGCAGCGCCGCCGTCACGGGCATGATCCGCTACGGCGGGCTCGACGGCGTGCTGGTGGCGGCCGAGGCGCTCAAGGCGCTCATCGACAACAAAGACAACGTCATGCGACTGCACGCCGCGAAGGTGCTGGGCGCGATCGGCGTGAAGAACTTCTACCAGCCGGTGCTCCAGTTGATGAGCGACGCCGACCCCCGCGTGCGTCGGGCCGCCGTCACCGCCGCGGGCCAGCTCAAGAGCGCCGAGTTCGTCATTCCCCTCATCTACCGAACGCAGAGCCACGAGACCGCGCGCGAGGCCACCGAGGCGCTCACCAACTTCGGCGTCTCGATCGTGCCGACGCTCGCCAAGGTGCTCGGGAATCAGCTCGAAGACGCCAACATCAGGCGCTCGGTCGCGCGCGTGCTGGGGCGCGTCGGTACCGCCGAGGCCATCGACGTCATCACCCAGCACCTGGACGAGCCCGACGAGGAGCTGCGCGGCCGGCTCTACAAGGCGCTCGCGCGCACGGTGAAGGGCCGCCGGTTGATCCTCAAAGACAAAGCGCCGGTCCGCGCGGCGCTCGACAAGGAGTTGGCCCGCGCGTGGAAGGCGCTCCATCACGCTGAAGCGCTGGGGCTCGTCGGCGGCCCCGTGGCGGCGACGCCCCGCACCGGCGAGCCCGCGGCCCGTGCCCTGCTCTCGTCGGCCATCACCGAGAAGGTGGCGCAGATCGAAGGCCGGCTGTTCCTGCTCCTCGCGGTGCTCTACCCCGACGCAGACATGGAGCAGATCGCCGCGGGCATTCGAGACGCGCTGGCGGCCGACTCGGCCCGTCGCCGTGGCAACGCCGTGGAGCTGCTCGACAACCTGCTCGATCGCGAACTCAAGGCCCGCTTCCTGCCGCTCCTCGACGAACAGCCGCGGGCCGAGAAGCTCAAGGCGGTCGCCGAGCTCTTTCCCCGCCCCGACGGGCTCGACGCGAAGGCCGCCCTGGTCGAGCTCACCAGGGACGAGGTGGCGTGGGTGAGAGCCTGCGCGGTGTGGTGCGTGGGCAAGGCAGAGGTGACGGCGAGCGAAGGCCCCTCGATGCTCGAGCTCGCTGCGGCCGACGGGAACGCGCTGGTGCGCGAGATCGCCGTTTCGACGTTGGCCTCGGTCGACCCCACGCGCGCCCTGGCGCTCGCGGCCAGCCGGGAAGGCGACGACTCACCGCTCGTGCAGCAGCAGCTCGCGGCCATTCGCACCAGGGGTCAGATCAGCGCTGCCTGACGGCAGCTCGAGTCGGGCCCCGTCGTCGACCAGCGCCCGCGGAGACCGACAGCCTCGAGTTGCGAACGAGCGCGTCGCGAGCTGGGCGACGCAGACCGCCAGGACGTCGGGCGCCCGGCTTCACGGCCATGACGCGCTCGTGTGGCCGTTCTCGAGCCGGCGATCGAGGGCGGTGCACTCCTCAAGGCGCGCGCTATGCTCTCCCGCCCGCCAGCGCTCAATGATCTCCACCGTCGAGAAGGTGCTCTTCCTGAAGTCGATCGACCTGTTCTCCCAGATTCCCGGCGAGGATCTGACGGCCGTCGCCTTGATCTCGAGCGAGGAGCGGCGCGATCAGGGTGACGAGATCTTCGCAGAGGGAGAGTCGGGCGACGCGCTGTACCTGGTGATCGACGGCAAGGTGCGCGTCCACAAGCAAGACCGCGTCATCGCCGAGCTGGGCGAGCGCGAGTGCTTCGGAGAGATGGCGATCCTCGACGCGGCGCCGCGCTCGGCCACCGTCACCGCCCTCACCGAGACCGCGATGCTGAAGATCACCCGTGAGGACTTCCAGGAGATCATGACCGAGAAGCCCGAGATCGCGATGGGCATCATCAAGGTGCTCACGCGCCGCTTGCGAGACGCGATCCGCTGAGCCGGGTGGGCAGAAGTCGCACCCCTCGTCGTTCGGCGTGCACCACGAACGAGCGAGACTGCAGCGGTTCGGTAGACTCGGCGAATGGCTTCTCCAGCTGCGCGGCCGTCTCTCGCGCCCCCCGTGTCGAACGTCCCTGAAGCGCCGGCCGACCCGATGTCGGACCCGAAGCTCAAGCGCCAGGTCGAGGTCGCCCGCAGCGTGGCGTACCACCTGCTCAAGGGCATCAAGATGATTGGCATGTACCGCCACAACGAGTCGAAATACGGCGAGTACCTGATGAAGGCGCACGCGGCGATCGTCGCGTACCACGAGGAGTTCGGCCCGCTTCAGCTGAAGGTCGACCTCACCAACTTCCAACTGCACAAACAGGATCTGTTCAGCGAAGACAGCCAGCTTCCGTACAAGTTCTTCAAGGACGGCATTCGCCAGCTCATCTTCCGGCCGGGCTTCACCGTCGAGGAGCTCACGGCCTTCACGACCATCTCGTTGTCGGACCCCGATCGCGGCGCGGAGGACATCAACGCCCAGCTGTGGCGGGCCCAGATGCCGAACTTCGAATACATCATGGTCGAAGGCTTCCGCATGGACGAGTTCTCCGAGGAGGAGGTCCAGGTCGAGGTCGACAAGGTCGTCGATTACCTGCAGCGCCGCCTGCGCACGGCCAGCGAAGACTTTCTTCGTTTCGCCCGCGTCACCGAAGAAGATCTCGAGATGAAGCTCGACAACGTCGAGCAGATGCGTGGCGTCGTGATCACCGGCGTCACCGCCGACCCGACCTTCAAGGCGCGCATGCAGAAGGACGTGCACGACGAAGAGAACCAGCGGCTCTTCCCCAAGCTCATCAGCGCCGTCTTCCAGGTCGTCGAGAGCGGCGTCGACGACGCCGAGCTCCTCACCGACATGTTCACCCAGCTGCTCGACGCGATGCTGCTGCAGGAAGACTTCACGATCATCAACCAGGTCGTCCTCAAGCTGAAGGCCATGGAGCAGCGCCTCGGCTCGGACAGCGCCGTCGGCCGGCTCCTGCGCAACTTCGTCTCGCACATGGGCGAAGAGACGCGCGTCAATCGCGTCGCCGACATCATCAAGACGACGCGGCTGAAGAACCCCCAGGAGATCGTGCGCTACCTCTCGAACCTCGGGCCCGAGTCCGTGCCGCTGTGGCTCGATGCGCTCGAGGTCATCGAGCTGCCAGAGAACCGCGTGTTGCTCTGCGACGTGCTGATTCCCTTCGCGAAGGAGTTGCCAGACCCGTTCGTCAACCGCCTTCAGAGCGACAAGCCCCAGATCGTGCGCGACATGATCTACGTGCTCGATCGCTCCAACCACCCCGACAAGATCCGCTTCTTTGCCACGGTGCTGAAGTCCAGGAACCTCGCGGTCAAGCTCGAGGTGATGGGCATCATCGCGCGTGGCCGCACGGGTGAGGCGCGCAAGATGATCGCGGCGATGCTCGAAGATGACACCCAGCAGGTCCGAATTCAGGCCGCGCGCGTGTTGCCCGAGTTCGATCGAGAGAAGGCGTTCCTCGACCTGATGAAGCTGGTGAAGGACCCGAAGTTCGAGAAGCGCTCCGCCGAGGAGCACGAGGCGATCTACGCCGCGATCGGCTCGACCGGCGTGAACGGGGCGCTCGCGTACTTCACGCAGTTGCTCCAGGTGAAGGGCGGGCTCTTCAACAAGGAGAAGGTCAAGCAGGACAAGATTCTCGCGGTGGCCGGCCTCGGCGGTGCCTGCAACATCCAGACGGCCAAGCTGCTGCAGGAGGTCATCGACGACAAGTCGCAGCCTCCGGAAGTCACCAACCACGCGAAGCGACACCTCGGCCGGGTTCGCAAGGCGCTCTTCGGTAGCGCCGACAAGGAGGCCTGACCGCCATGGCCGACAATCTTCAGATCACCAAGGCCTCGAGCAGCGACAGCGAGATGCTCGACACCTACGGGCGCGAGCACAGCGAGAAGCTCCAGGGCATGGCGCGCACGCTCGTCTCGGCGCTCTACATGCTGGTGCGCTCGGTGAAGATGTACGACCCCGACAACGCGGTGTTCGACAAGCCGCTCACCCAGCTCCAGGACACGATCAACCAGATCATCCGCAAGGAGGGGAAGCTCGACCTGATCGGCGTGAAGCAGTCGTTCTACCTGAACGGCATGCTGGTGAAGGTCGACATGGCCTCGCTCGACAACGTCCGCTACCTGCTCGACGAGCTGCGCGCGAAAGACGTCGCCGGCTTCAACATGCTGCGCACCGTCACCGTGCCCGAGCTGAAGAACTTCATCTGGATCTTCTCCAAAGAGCAGCTCGACATGGCCGACGCGGACGGCACGGCGGGGAAGAAGCTCGTGTCGATGAAGTTGGCGAAGTGGTCGAAGCTGAAAGACAAGCTCGAGAACGAGAAGGACGAGAGCGACGCCAAGCTCGATCGAAAGAAGTACGCGCTCACCTGCTACGGCCGCGCGATCTTCTTCACCAAGAAGTACATGGAGTCACTGCGCGACGACAAGCCACTGAACACGTCGAAGGCGATGCGCATTCTGCAGGACTTCGTCGACATCTCGATGGACCACCGCACCCACTTCCTCGGGCTCACCACCACGCGCACCGACAGCGAGTACCTCGCGTACCACCAGGTGAACACGTGCCTGATGTCGGTGGTGTTCGGGAACGAGCTCGGCCTCACCAAGCCCCAGCTGCGCGACCTCGGCTACGTGGCCCTCTTCCACGACGCCGGCATGGGCACGGTGCCGGACAAAGTGCTCAGCAAGCGCGGGGCGCTCACGCCCGAAGAGAAGGCGATCGTCGCACGTGCCCCGCTGGTCTCGGTGCGAAACATCCTCCGCGAGAAGGCCATCAACCGCTCCACCCTGCTGCGCCTGGTGACGACCTTCGAGCACAAGGTCGAGTTCGGCACCGCCGTGCGCGACGGGCAGGGCAACATCCAGATGATCATCCCCAAGGCGAACCTGGGGCTCTACGCGAAGATCATCTCGATCTGCGCCACCTACGACGCGTTGACGTCGAAGCGCGCGTTCCGCGACTCATACGGCCCCGAGGTCGCGCTGATGCTGATGTGGACCGAGATGCGCAACAAGTTCGATCCCGACCTGCTCCGCATCTTCATGCGCGTCATGGCGATTCAGCCGATCAAGGTGCTCACCAAGCGTCAGCAGTCGATGTCGATCGGGCTCATCTAGCGCCGGCGGAGCGTCTTCACTGCGCGCGCCAGATCGGCCGGGAGCGGTGAGGTGACCGACACGGGCTTCCCGGTCTTCGGGTGCGCGAAGGCGAGCCGATGCGCGTGAAGGGCGAGGCGCGGCGCGGCCGTCAGCTTCGACGAGCTGCGCGTGCCGTAGAGCTCGTCAGCGAGCAGCGGGAAGCCAGCCTCTGAGAAGTGCATGCGGATCTGGTGGGTGCGCCCGGTCTCGAGGGTGATCTCGACCAGCGCGGCGCCGGCGAGGCGCTCCTTCACGCGGTAGTGCGTCACCGCCGACTTCCCCGTCTTGAGCCGCCCCGTGAAGCGCATGCGGTGAACCGGGTGCCTGGTGTGCAGCGTGCGAAACGTACCCTCGTCGGGTGGCTCGCCGGCGACGATGGCCAGGTACACCTTCTCGACCTCACGCGAGGCGAACGCCTTCTGCAGCGCCGTCAGGGCCCGCTCGTGCTTGGCGATGACGATGACGCCCGAGGTGTCCTTGTCGAGGCGATGCACGATGCCAGGCCGCAGCTCGCCCCCGACGCCTTTGAGGTCGGTCACGTGATGCAGGAGCGCGTTCACCAGGGTGCCGTCGTGGTGCCCTGCACCGGGGTGCACGACCATGCCGGCGGCCTTGTCGACGACCAGCACGTCGCGGTCCTGGTACAGAATCGTCAACGGCAATGCTTCGGCCTGCGGCTCGGCGGGCGTGGCGTCGGGGACCTCGACGACGATCCGCTCGGCGCCCTGCACCCGCCCCGAGGCCTTGATGGCGACCGACTCGACCGTCACGTGGCCGTCGTCGATCAGCCCTTGAATTCGAGAACGGCTGAGCTCGGTCAGCCGCCCCGCGAGGAAGCGATCGTAGCGCTCTCCCCGATCGGCGGCGGTGGCGTCGACGGTGCTGCGAGTCACCAGATCTTCGACTTCACGTGGCCCTTCGGCTTGATCACGATGTCGACGATCGCGCGATCGAAGAAGTTGGTGCGGGTGAAGATCTCGGAGCTGACGCGGGTCTTGAACAGCTCGCGGCCTTCCTCGATCTCGTCGCGCAAGACGTCGAACAGCCGGTCCTGCTCGATGCCCTGGATGATCTTCGCCTCGTTGTAGAGGGAGATGTCCGAAGCGATGGCACGGGCCAGACGCATCGCCTTCATCCGTTCTTCATCAGTCATGGCACAGAGCTTTCCGGCGATCAGCGCCCGGGTCAACCTTTCGACTTCGAGAGGTGCGCTTCGACGAAGGTCAAATAGCTTTTCGACACCCTGATCCCGTCGAGGCCGAGCTCGCGCGCGAGGCTCATCAGCATGCCCCGGAGGTAGACGGCGACGGGGAGCTGCTCGTACCGGTCGTTCTCGAGGTTCTCGAGGTGCCTGACACCGATGCGGGTCCGCTCAGCGACCTGAAGGAGCGACAAGCCCCTCGCCATACGGACCTGTCGCAGCAGATCGCCGTTGAACTCGACCCCAGCGGGCACCTCGTAGGGCCTCGCGCGCTCTGGCGGCCGGTACTCGCGTGGGGCGTAGGGCCGGGTGGCAACGATCGCGCTCCCTGGGCTCTCGTCATCGACAGGCGGTGCCGCCCTCACCTCTTCGGGTTCGGCGAGCGCGGGAGCGATGAGCTGGGCAGGCGCAGATGGCGCCACATTCACCACGGCAGGAACCGCAGGCGGCTCAGCTGGGTGCGCAACGGCGACTGAGGGCGTCGTCGACGCAGGGTCGGCCGGCTCTGCGATGCGTTCGGGTGCGGCTGCGGGCGGCTCAGTGGCGACGGCAATGGAAGGCTCGCTCGGCGCAGGAGCGGTCGGCGACGGTGCCTCACTCGGCGCAGAAGCGGTCGACTCAGCGCGTACAGGCACCACGACCGCGCTGGGAATCGGCGACGGTGGCTCGGTCGGCGCAGCAGCGGTCGGCTCCGGGCGCGCAGCCACCACGGCCGCGCTGGGGACCGGCGACGGTGGCTCGGTCGGAGCACCAGCGGTCGGCTCCGCGCGCACAGGCACCACGACCGCGCTGGGAATCATCGGCGACGGTGGCTCGCGCGGGACGGGAGCAACCGCCTCGAGGCGCGCGACAACCGGCGGCGCAGCGGCCTGACTCGGGGTCGCTGCGATTTGCGCCACGGACACCGGTGACGACGGCTCAGCGGCAGGAGCAGGCGCGACGAGCGCTGTGGGCTCGACCGGCGGCGACACGACGACCGCCGCAGCCACCGCGGGCTGGACCACCTCCACACGAACTTCGGGCTCTGCAGGCTCCGCCACCGTGGGGACCGGGACCTCGATCGCCTTCGGAGCGACCGGCGCGGAAGGACGAGCTTGCGCCGTCACGGGCGCGGCGATCGTGTAGCTGAACGAGGTCGCAACCGGAGCGCTCACCGCGACCGTCGGGCTGACGAACGCGTACGAGCCGGCCCACCCCACCGGCGCCGAGGCACGGGGCGTCGTCGAGGGAGCCGGCGCTGGGCGCTTCGGCACCTCTCGCGGCGGAAGGCCCAGCCCCGCGTCGTAGGTCGCGCGGCGCTCGGCATCGAGCAGCGTGTCGGCCGCTTCCTTGAGACGGCCCCTCAGCGCGCGGGCGCGGCCTTCGTCGATCAACCCGTACAGCGCGACCTGATCTTCAGCGTAGAGCCGCGCGAGGCGCTCGAAGGCAGAACGAATGTCTCCGTCGCCAGCGCCGACCGACACCTCGAGCAGCTCGTAGAATGTCTGCGCCTGAAACGACTTCACCGTTCCAATGCAATCAGGTTTTCCGCGACTCGCAACAAGCCGGTGGCGGCTGCGCTCTGCGGGAAGGCTCGAACCACCGGCTGACGGGCCCGAACGGCCTGCCAGACGGCCTCATCGTGGGGCACCGAACCCAGCGACCCGAGCTCGAGCCCGAAGAACTTCTTCCAGGCGCTCACCACGGTCGGGCCGATGTCGAAGTCTCCTCGGGTGCGGGCCTGGTTCACCAGAATCCACGGGGAAAAACCCGCCAGCGCGTGCTCGAGCCGGGCGGCGGACTCCACGTTCGTCTTCCGCAGCTCGGCCACCACGTCGAGCGGCGTCATCGGCGCCTGCCCCTCCCGTGGCGCCAGGGCGCGCGCGACGATCGAAGCGAAGTCGTCGTCGGGCGCCAGGGTCTGCAGCCTCCGGAAGAACGCGGCCTTGATGAAGCGGTAGGCGTTCTCGATCGAGGTGGGCTCGGGCAGCATCACCACCACGCCGATGTCGGCGATCAGGAAGAAGTCGAGCACGTTGAAGCTGGTGCCGGCGCCGAGATCGAGCAGCACGTAGTCGACGTCGAGCGTCTTGAGGTGCCGCAGCAGCTTCGACTTCTGGGAGTGCTTCGGGTTCGCCGCGTCGAGATCATCCATCGCGCCCGAGATCAGCTCGAGGCGCTCGATGCCCGTCGCCACCACGACGTCTTCGAGGCGCTCGACGCGCCGCTCGATGAAGTCCGACAAACTGACCCGGGGCTGCGCGACGCCGAGGCAGGTGTGCAGGTTGGCGCCACCGAGATCGGCGTCCACCAGGACGACCTTCGAGCCCCGCTCCGCGAGCGCGATGCCCAGGTTCGCCGAGACGAGCGACTTGCCGATGCCGCCCTTCCCGCCGCCGATCGCGACGACTCGACGCGCGCGCGTTCGCGACCGGCCCTGGCTCTTCTGACGTGGAAACTCGATGACCGCGCCCTCATCGAGCGCCTCGTTCTCAGACATGGAATCAGTCGTCCTTCAGTTCGACATTCCAATACGACGCATCGGTCACGTTGAGGAAGGGCAACCATTCACGGTAGGCTTGGGGCTTTGCCGCGTTGCGGAACAGCGGCGTCCACTTCGGGCGAACTGGAGGCCGTCGCAGCGCCATGCCTGCCTGCTCCGGCGTGCGCCCGCCCTTGCGCAGGTTGCAGACGATGCAGGAGCACACGACGTTCTCCCAGCAGGTGCGCCCGCCCTGCGATCTGGGCACCACGTGATCGAGGTTGAGATCGCTGCGCTTGAGCTGCCGGCTGCAGTACTGGCAGGTGTCTGCGTCACGCGCGTAGATGTTGATGCGGCTGAAACGAACCCTCGTGCGAGGCAGCTTCTCGAAGGCCGTCAGCACCAGCACCCGCGGCACGCGAATCGACTTGTTCACCGAGTGAATTCGATCTTCCTCGGCGGCGGCGGCGAGCTGCTCCCAGTCGGCAAAGTCGTACTGGCGGTACTGCGCATCGAGGGCCCGCGCGACGCCCTGATAGAGCAGCGAGATGGCCCGCTTCACGCTCGTGACGTGAATGGGCTGGAAGTTCCGGTTCAGGACGAGCACGGCAGTGTTCATCAGCATGGGGCTCCTCGAACGACGGCGGCGACACGGCTGGCCACCACGTGGCAATCGGCCTCGGTGAGACAACGCACATCGAACCACAGCTCGTCGTCGCAGATACGAGCAACGACGGCGGGGGTGCCGGCGCGTAAGGCATCGTGGAGCGCGACCGCGGGCACCCCGACGACGGCGACGGCAAATGAAGGAGGCGCGGCGAGCGGCATCGAGCCACCGCCCACGCGCGACGTGGTCGGCACGATTCGGCACTGGAGCTGCTCGCGGGTGAACGCGGCCGACAACACCTTCGCGCGGGCCTCGAGCAAGGGAGCGGGCGTGGTGAGCATCGCGCGTGCGGGGATCTCGGTGTCGGCGAGCCCGTCGCGATAGTGCTCGAGCGTCGCCTCGAGCGCGGCCACGGTGAGCTTGTCGATGCGCACCGCGCGCGTGAGTGGGTGCTTCGCGAGCTTCTCGATGATGGCGCGGCGGCCCACGAGCACGCCCGCCTGGGGCCCGCCGAGCAGCTTGTCGCCAGAGAACGCCACCACGTCGGCGCCGGCGTCGATCACCGTGCGCACCGTCGGCTCGGTGGTGAGGCCCTCACCGTGAAGCGGGATCAACGCTCCGCTCCCGAGATCTTCGAAGAGCGGAACACCCCGCGCGCGACCCAACGCAGCGAGCTCCGAGGTCGTCGCCGCCTCGGTGAAGCCCACCACCGCGAAGTTCGACTGGTGCACCTTGAGGAGCAGCCCCGTGTCGGGCGTCACCGCAGCGTCGTAGTCGGCGACCCGGGTGCGGTTGGTCGTGCCGACCTCGACGAGCGTGCAGCCCGACTGGCGCATCACGTCGGGCACCCGGAACCCTCCGCCGATCTCGACCAGCTCTCCGCGCGAGACGATGACTTCTTTGCCCTGCGCGAGCGCACCCAGCGTCAGCAGCGTCGCGGCAGCGCAGTTGTTCACCACCAGCGCCGACTCGGCGCCTGTCAGACGGCACAACAGCTCGACGACATGCGCGTAGCGGCTCCCCCGCTCCCCTTCGTCGAGATCGAGCTCGAGGTTGCAGTAGCCGCGCGCGACCTCGGCGATTCGTTCGACGGCGCGAGCCGACAACGGCGCCCGGCCCAGGTTCGTGTGGAGGACGACTCCAGTGGCGTTGATCACCGGCCTCAAGTTCGGGCGAGCCAGGGTGCTCAGGAACCGCGACACGCTCGAGGGATCGAAGTCGGCGTGCTGGCCAGCGAGGATCTGCTCGCGCGCGTGCTGCACGGCGCTGCGACAGGCCTCGACGAGCAGTGGGCGTGAGACCGTCGCGCCGAGCGGCGCCACCTGCTCGTGCAGCAGCAGTTCATCGATCGACGGCAAGGCGCGCAGCAGCGCCTGACGCCGGCCGGTCTCAGGGGAGGTCGCACCCATGGTCCGTGCCGGCAGCGTAGCGTGAAACCGCACCCCCTCCGAAATCGCTCCCGGAGGGGGGTTGGGGGTGAATCGATGAGAACCATCAGGGTGAGCGAACTCCCCGTCCGACGGGGGCACCAGGGTCCTGTGAAGCGTGGACCAGCACCCAGCGGCTACCCGAAGGCGCCTCTCTGTCTACCCGTTCGGTCGGTGCAGTCGGCCCGCACCGATGCTTCCCGCCTCAGCTCTCGTCGAGGCTGCCGTGCCAGTACGTGAGATCTCGCAGCCAGGTCTGCCACGAGGCCGGCATGCCGTTCTGGAACCTGAAGGTGAGGCGCAGCGCGTCCGGCAGCTTCGTCGGCTTCACTGGCTTCACCTTGAGCGGCATGCGCGCCTGCTCCGGCGTGCGGCCACCCTTCTTCTGGTTGCAGGGCACGCAGGCGATCACGATGTTGTCCCAGTTCGTCATGCCACCCAGCGAACGGGGGTTCACGTGATCGTAGGTCGCCTCAGGCCTCGACACCGGACGCTGGCAGTACTGGCAGCGGCCGTGGTCGCGCGCGTAGACGTTCTCGCGGCTGAAACGAATGACCGGCTTGCGCCGCGCGAGCATCCTGAAGAAGCGAACCACCGACGGGACCTTGATCTCGAAGCTTACGCTTCGAATCGTCTGGTCCTCGTAGGCCTCGACCAGCTCGACCTTGCCGAGGAACAGGAGCGTGATGGCGCGCTGCCAGGGGATGCGAGCGACGGGCTGGTACGAGCGGTTGAGAACGAGCGTTTCCATGACGACCTCCCTTCGGCGGCTCGGTGGGTCGAGCCAACGCGGGAGAAGACGCAGGGCGCTTTGATTCCTGAACGACTACACCTTCTTGTCGACCTTCTTTGGCTTCGGCACGGGCGGCGGCGCGACCGTTCGGGCCACGTCGTCGGGCGAGTACAGGAGCTTGTACGTGTTGTAGCTGCGGAGCACGCGCTTGACGTAGTTGCGCGTCTCCTGGAGGGGGATCTGCTCGATCCACGACGGCAGATCGTCGGGCGGCCGCTCTCGTTGCCAGCGTGAGACGGCGCCGGGGCCCGCGTTGTAGCTGGCGACGGCAAAGGGCTTGATGCCGTCGAAGCGGATCATGAGGTCTGCGAGGTAGCGCGAGCCGAGCGTGATGTTGAGCTCGGGTTCCAGCAGCGCGGCGGTGGTGGGCCGCGGGAGCTTCAACTTCGCGGCCACCTCGGCCGCCGTGTACGGCATCAGCTGACACAGCCCGAGCGCGCCAGCCCACGACAGCGCCTTCGGGTCGAGCGCGCTCTCTTCTCTCATCAACGCTTGCAGCAGATCAGGATCGAGCTCGTCGGCGTCCATCGATGACGCCTCGACCAGCTCGCGAAACGCCTTCGGGTAGGCGATCTCCCAGACCAGCCGCGTCTTGGGGGAGATCGGCCCCGAGAGATCGCGCCTGAGCCACAGACGAGCCATGCCGTGCGCCGGCCGCTCGTTTCCCGACATCGCGAGCATCACCACGAGCAGCCGCAACGACTCGGCAGGCAGGTTCGCGCGCTTGATCCCCAGGATCTCCATGGGCACCTGATCGCCGAAGCCGAGGCGCAACAGCTCGACGGCCGACTGGAATTGCAGATCGTCGCTCATCGCGGTGACCGGCAGCGGGAAGACGTCGTCGATGCGAGTCGCGGCGCTGACCGCGCGTTGCAGCGCCTTTGCTCTCGACGGCGCGAGGGCCTCTGCGCGTTCTCGCGACAGCAGCCCGTAATAGGTCGCTGGGTGAGCCGCAGCGTTGGTGGCGAGCACCTCGATCGCCTCTGCGCGTTTGCCTGATTCCTCGAGGACGCGGGCCCGCCAGTACCGGGCGCGCTCCAGCTCGTGAGAGTCATCCATGTTGCCGAAGCGCTCCTCGATCTCGTCGAGCACCTCGAGGCTGCCGTCACGATCGCCCTGCGTTCGACGCAGCGAGAACAGCTTGAACAGCCCATCGGCGCCCATGTCCGAGAGCGGGAACCGGTCGGCGAGCTCCGCCAGCCTGTCGCCAGAGCCTTCGAGATCGCCCGCGCGCAGCCGTAGATCAGCAGCGAAGAAGAGCGCGTCGTCAGCGAGCGCGTGATCGGGGAACTCGCTGGCGAGCGACTCGTAGGTCTCGAGCGCGGCCTCGGGCACCGTGACGGTCTGGCTGAAGCCCAGCGTGAAGAGCGCTTTCGCGCGCAGGTCGGGGTCCCTGCACTTCTTCACCACGGGCCCGAGCGCGGCGACGGCTCGGGGGTGCGCGCGCAGCTTCCGGTGCGCCTTGCCTGCCGCGAAGTGCGCTCGGCACGCCAGCTCGTCGGGGAGCTTGAGCGCCTCGAGGAGCGGCTCGACGAGCGCGAGGCCCTGCGCGTTGCGATGCGCTTCGATCAGTTGCTCCGCGCGCGCCACCTTGACGTCGACCGGCAGCTTCTCGACGTCAAGCAGCCGCTTCTCGTGCTTCGTCGTCTGAAGCGACATCGGGTGCAGCGACCAGAGCGCCGCGAGCGCGGCTTGCTCCGCCTTCGCGTCTTTCCGGGCCAGGTGCAGATCGGCGAGCGCGAGGAGCGCTTCCGCCCCGACATCGCGCCCCCACGGCGGCGCAGGCTTCGCGCCCAGCGTCTCGAGCTCGGCGATCGCCTTCGGGACTTCACGCAGGTTGCGCCACGCGCGCGCCAGCCCAAGCCGGGCGTCGACGGACATGCGCGACGCAGCGGGGACCTTCTCGAACACCCGAACTGCGGCCTCGAAGTCCAACAGCCCCTCGAAGGCCCAACCGGCGTGAACGAGGCACCGCGCCGCCAGGCCCGGGTACGTCTCGGCGAGGGCTTCGAACTCTGCTGCGGCGAAGGTGAAGTCGCGCGCGCGAAACGCCGCCAACGCGCGCAGGAACCGCACCGGGTTCGAGTCGACGCCGTCGAGCTTCTCTCGGGCCCGGGTATACGCGCCTTGCCCGAAAGCCTGCCGTGCCTCGCGCAGTCTTCCTTCCGGGAAGTACGGCGAGAGATCGGCGCGCTCCATCAGCACCGCGGGCGTAACCACCGAGCCCGCATCCACAGCAACTGACTCACTGGCCTCGGACGGGAACGCCGGATTCTCGACGGCGCCTTCCACCTCGACCGGTACGAGCTCGGCTGAGAACGGATCGTCATCGAGACCGCGCTGCGCGTGCGCCCCGAAGGCCAGCACGACGACCAACAGGCTGAGCAGGCGGGTGAAGCGCACGAAGGCATCGTACACGGCTACACTGCGGCAACCGCATGGACATCAGGACTCAAAGCGCGCTCCTCGCCGGAATCATAGGTCTGGCGCTCGGCATCTCGATGCTCCTGCGACAGCAGCGCGCGCGAGTGGTGACGCTGTTTGGCGTCTTCGCCCTCTCGGTTGGCGCCTTCCACTTCGCGCGGTTCCTCGAGGGGTTGTTCCCGATCGTCGACGACGCACCCGGCATTCCGGCGCGGGTGATGCTCGGCCTCACCATCGTGCTCGGCGCGCTCGTGCCGTCGACGGCGCTGTCGTTCTTCCTCGAGTTCCTCAACTTCAGCCCACGCGCGGCGCGGTACGGCCGGCGAACGTCGTTGTTCTCGCTGCTCCTCGGCCTGACGGTCGGCGCGACGCCGCTGGCCGACCAGCTCTGGGCGCGCGTCGCGGTGAGCGCGTGGGTGCTGCTGGCGTTGAGCTTCTCGGTGTCGTTGCTCCTCTCGCGCATGCAGGCGAGCGAGGCGCGCATCGACAGGCTGCGGCTGATGTACCTGGGCATCGGCGCCGCCGGCTCGATCGTCTTCTCGGGCCTCGACTTCCTGGCGCGCTTCGACATTCCCTTCCCCACGCTGGGGCCGATCATCTCGACGCTGTACCTGTTCTTCCTGAGCCAGACGTTGCTCCGCCTGCGGCTGATGGACCTGCACGAGCTGCTCGGAAAGATCGCGTCGCAGACGGTGCTCGCCGGCATTCTCGCCGTCGTCTTCATCGTGCTGACCGTCTGGGTGCAGAAGGACAACACGAGCCTCTACCTCTTCAACACGACGGTCTCGGCCTTCGTGATGCTCATCCTGCTCGAGCCGCTCTCGCGCTGGGTCGAGGAGCGCGTCGTCGCCCTCTTCTTCCGCCAGCGCTTCGCGTTCCTCGAGTCCGTCAGGCAATTGCTGAGGCGAACGGCGAACGTGATCGAGGGCCAGCAGCTCGCGTCGATGTTGCTCGACGGCATCAACGAGACGCGGCGCGTGACGCACGTGTCGATCTACCTGCTCGCGGAGGATCGACCCGGCTTCCGGCTGCTCGACAGTCGAGGTCCGCAGCCGGCGCTTTTCGTCGACGCCGGCACCGCGCGCGCCCTGGTCACCCGAACGGAGCGCGCCCAGCTGCTCGAGACCGTGAACCGTCGCGCCGCCGAGCTCAAAGCGCAGCCGCTCGAGGCGCGGAAGGCCCGTGAAGAGGTCAAACGCCTGAGCGACGTGCGCGCCGCGATGGAGCAGATGCGCGCAGGCATCACCGTGCCCCTGATGGGGAACGACCGCGTCCTCGGCTTCTTGAACCTGTGGGACGAGCGCGTGCCCGAGGCGTTCGCGTCGGACGAGATCGCGCTGATCCTCGAGCTCGCCGATCGCTTCTCCACCGTCGTCGAGAACTCGAAGCTGTACGAGCGCATGCGCGAGCGTGACCGCCTCGCCGCGCTCGGTGAGATGGCCGCAGGCCTCGCGCACGAAATCCGCAACCCACTCGGAGCCATCAAGGGCGCCGCACAGTGTCTCGACCCGAAGACGGTGCCTGCCGACGACCGGGAGTTCATCGAGGTGATCGTCGAAGAGACCAACCGCCTCAACGGCGTGGTGACGGCGTTCCTCGACTACGCGCGCCCGCTCAAGCAGAGCTTCGGGCCCACCGACGTGAACGAGGTCGTCACGCGCACGCTGCGGCTGATTCAGAACGATCTGCCGGCCCACCTGACGCTGAGGGAAGCGCTGGCGGGCGATCTCGCGCGGGTCGACGGCGACGCCGAGCAGCTCAAGCAGGTGTTGATCAACCTGGTTCAGAACGCGGTGCAGGCCCTGGGCAACACGCGGGGCGAGATCGTCATCACCACGCTCAAGCCCGAGCGCTTCGGCGACTTCCGGCAGCCCGACTCCATCGAAATCCACGTGACGGACTCGGGCCCGGGCATTCCGACCGATCAACAGCTCAACATCTTCGTGCCCTTCTTCACGACCAAGCAGAAGGGTACGGGCCTGGGCCTCGCGATCTGCCAGCGCATCATCAAGAGCCACGGAGGGACGGTCGCCGTGCAGAGCAAGCTGGGTGACGGCGCGACCTTCATCATCCGCCTGCCGTCGCTCCCGTCGGAGCAGCCGGCCTCCGAGACACCGCTGCCCGAAGGCACACCGATGCCGGGCACCATCGCGCCACCCGAAGCCGCCCGCGCCGAGACCCGGGCCAGCCGTCGCGAGAAGAAGAAGAAGCAGCGCGCCTGACTACCAGGCGGTGATCAGCAGCGATTTGCGGCGCAGCACCAGCTCCACGGGCCGCCCATCGCGCTCGAAGCCCAGTCGCACTGGCGTTCCCGCTGGCCCGCGAATGCGGCTGACGACGTTCTGCAGATCGGCGCCAGCAGGAGCCCCTTCGATCGCCGCGACCACGTCGCCCGCGCGAACGCCTGCACGCTCGGCGGGGCTTCCTTCGTTCACGAACTGCACCACGATGCGCGTCGGCTCGGGCCTCAGCGTCATGCCGACGCCCTCGAAGCGTTGTGGATCGTCCTGGAACGCCCGGTTCGGCGCGGGCTGGAGCTCGACGGTGAGGTTGGCGGCGTCGGCGCGCGCTGGAAGGTAGAAGCCCTGCGGCTCGTACCCGTCGCGGCCGACGAGCAGCTGCACCTGCTTCGGCTGTGGCGGCAGCGTGAACTTTCCACGCGCGTCGGTCGTGACGCTCACCCGGCCCATCGGTGACTCGGCACGAATGCGGGCATGCTGAATCGGCAATCGCGTCGCCTTGTCGACCACCACCCCGGTGACGGGGTTGGTCGCGGTGAGCGAGAGCGTGATGTCGACCGGCGCTCCGGCGACCGTGACGAACTTGCCGCCCGTTCGACCGCGGCCGGCCACGTCTGCCAGCAGCACCCAGCGCCCCTGCGGCAGCTCGATCTGGAAGACGCCATCGGGAGCCATCAACACGTACTTCCGCACCGCGCCGGTCTCGTCACTCTTCGCGAGCACCACCGCGTCGGTGACCGAGGCGCCGCTCTCGTCGATCACCCGAACCAGCACCGAGCCGCGCTGCAGCCGCAAGATCACCTGATCGCCAGGCTTCGCGGTCGCCGTCGCAGCGCCATCGGGCCCCTCCGCATCGAGCAGCACCTGCGCGGCCGGAACGCCCTCGAAGCGGAACGTCCCATCGGCCGACGTTCCCGTCTCGGTCGAAGGCCCAGACCAGTCACCGCTGCGCCACCGCACCCGAACGCCCGCAGCTGCTGGCTCGACCCGGCCCGAGAGCACCTGCCCACCAGACACCTCGACGGTCCATGGCTGGCCGTCGTCACGGTGATCGAACGGCCCGGCGATGGTGCTGAACGCGCCCTGCTTGACCTGCACCAGGTACCGGCCCACCGGGAACGCGCTGAACGAGAAGCGGCCATCGGGGAACGACGTGGTGGTGCTGACGGGGTCTTCGGTGAACGCGTTGATGAGCGTGAGCGTGGCGGTGCCGAGCGGAACCCCATCACGCTTGATCACGCCAGTGACGGGGCCGAGATCGCCCAGCTCGACCACGACGCCCTTCTGCGTGTCGCCCACGGCGAGGCGCACCTCGGGGCCTGCGACCGTGACTCCGGCTGGCGTGACGGCGACGACCCGACGAAGGCCCTCGCTGCACTCGATTCGGAACTGGCCCTTCGCGTCGGTCAACGTGATGGCGCTGCGTTCGCCGCGCCGCAGGCCCTCGGTGAGCTCGGCCCACACCGAGACGCCAGCGCGGGGCGTGCCCTGCTCCATCACCTGGCCTTCGATGGCCGAGACGGGCGCGAGCGAGAGATCGAGCCGGCCTCCGGTGCGCGCGAGCTCGAGCGAGACCCACTCGGTGCGCGACAGGTAGCCCTTCGCCGCCACGTCGAGCCAGATCTGACTCTTCGGCGCCGGCAGCTTGAAGGCTCCCAGCCCGTCGGTCTGCGCGGTGCCAGCCGACCACGACACGATGGCCCGCGGAATCGGAGCCCGCGTCACCACGTCGCGAACCATGCCGTCGAGCACCACCGTCGGCTTGAGCTCGAGCACGAGCCCTTCGATCGTCTTGCCCTGTTCGACGATGAACGGGCCCAGCACGTCAGAGGCGAGATCCTTCGAGGCGGCGGCAACGAAGACAGGCTCAGACGCGATGCCATCGATTCGAAAGGCGCCGTCATCGAGCGTCACCACCGTCAGCGGGCTGGTCGCCTTGAGTGAGACGCGAGCGCCTCCCACGCCGACGCCGTCGAGCTTCACGAAGCCAGTGAGCGCCCCTGGCCGAGGAGCCTCCGTGATGGTGCGGGCAGCTCGTTCCTGGGAGGGCGCGTCGTTCTCGACGTCGGCTGGTGCCGCCGAGAGCGCCGTCTCATCGCTCGACGGCCAGAGCACCCACGCCCCGACCGCGGTGAGGATGATGACCGAGACGAAGAGCAGGCGACGACGCACGCCGCTCTCTTACTTCTTTCCGTTCCCGTTCGTTCCGCTCTCACCTGACTCTTCGTCGAGGAGGAGGATCTCTTCAGCGTCGTCGTCGGCCACCTCGAGCTCGAAGACCTCGGGATCGGTCGGAGGGATGGGCGGCGAAATGGGAGGGGCCGGCGGGGCCTTCGGAGCGGTCTGCTTGAGCAGCGCGGCGAGGTCGGGAATGGGGTTGACGGCGGTGACTGACTCCTCGTCGAAGCCGGCCAGGTCGACGTAGGGCGCTCTGGGCGCGGGGGCCGGCGCGTTGCGCGCGGTCTCGAGATCGCGCCGCGCCTGATCCAGCAGCTTTCGGGTGAGCTCGAGGTCGGTCTCGACGCGCAGCAGACGGTCCTTCAGCTGGTCCTGCTCCTTGAGGCGCCGCTCGAGCGTCTCCACCGCCTCGGCCAGGCGCTCGCGTTCGCCTTCGATGAGCTCGTTCTCGGCAGTGAGCTCGATGACCTGCTCACGCAGATCGGGTGCGCCCGACTTCGACTGCTCGATCGTCTCGTGCGCCGTCGCCAGCTCGTGCTGCAGCTCGCCGTACTTCACGCGCAGCGCGAGCAGGAGCTCTTCAGCCTGCCTGCGCGCGGTGACGGCGGCCTCGGTGTCGTTCTTCGCGTTGACCTTCGCGATCTCAATCTCGGCTTCGAGCTCGGGCAGACGCCGGCGCAGCGCGTCGATCTCAGCATCGGAACGCGGCGCCGCGCGCTCTGCCTCGGTGAGCTGCCGCTCGAGCACGTTCACCTTCAGGCGCAGCTCGGTGATCTCGGTGCCAAGCGCGGGCCTCTCGTCCTGGTACAGCGACAACGACTCGGCGAGCTGCACGGCGCGCGTCTCGGCGTCGAGCACCTGCTGCTGGAGGACGGCCGCCCGGGCCTCGGCTTCTCCGTGCGACAGCTCGAGTGTGGACGCGTGTGCGCGCAGCTCGGCGAGCTCGGCCTCTGCGGCGGTCATGCTGCCGGCGAGCGCTTCGCGGGCCTCGGCCTCTGCGGTGGCGCGCTGGGTGAGCTCGACGAGCGACTGCTCGAGCCCGGGCACGCGCTCCCTGAAGGCCGTGAGCTCTGGCTGCGTCGAGCGAAGCGCCGTGAGCTCGCCCTCGAGCATGGGGACCCGCAGGCGCAGGCGCTCGACCTCGGACTCCAGCTGGGCGCGGGCCTCGGCGATGGCGCGGCTCTCACCGCCAGCCTGGGCGAGCGACGTGCGGAGCTGATCGAGCTCCACCCTCGACCGATCGAGCTCGAGCTGGAGCGCCTGCTTGCCGGCCTGGTGCCCGCGCGCTTCGGAGTGCCCCTTCTCTGCGTCGGCGCGCGCCTGCTCGAGCTCTGCACGAACGGCCTCGACGCGCCCCTGCGCCTCGGTGCGCTCCGTCGACGCGGCCTCTTTCGCCTGCTCGAGGCTCGCCTTCACCTCGTCACGCTGACGCTCGAGCTCGTTGAGCTTCGCCTCCGACGTCGCGTTGCGCTGGAGCAGCTCCTCTTCACGCGCCGCCAGGGCCTTCGCTGCGTCGGCGCTGCGCTGCTCGAGGTTGACCTGGTACGCGGCGGCCTGCTGCTCGATGGCCTTGTCGTGATCGGCGCGCGCCGCCACCAGTTGAGCCTCGAGCTCTGCCTGCCGTGCATCGAGCGCGCGAGTGGCGGCCTGCGTCGTCGCCTCGAGTTCGCGGCGCTGTGACTCGATCAACGAGACGCGGAGCTGCTCCCATGCGGCCTCGCGGGTTTCGAGCGCGAGGGTGGCCGTCTGGGTCGTCGCCTCGAGCTCCCGGCGCTGCGCCTCGATCAACGAGGCGCGCGCCTGCTCCCAGGCCGCCTCGCGGGCCTCGAGCGTCTTGCGCGCGTCGTCGACCGCAGCCGTGCGCTCGTCGAGGCTCGACGAGAGTTCCTGCTGCGTCGTGGTCAGCCGCTCGACCTCCGCGACCCGCGCAGCCAACGTCTCTTCGAGTGCGCGCCGCTCTGCCTCGGAAGTCTCACGGAGCTGTTCACGGGCCTGCAGGCTCTTTTCGAGCTCGTCGGTGCGTGAGGCCAGGGTCTGCGCCAGCGCGGCGCGCTCGGTCTCGGCGAGTTCGCGAAGCTGGACGATCTGCTCTCGAGCGATCGAGCCCTCCTCGAGCTCGGCCTTGAGGTGCTCGAGTTCCTCCGCCAGCGCCGCGACCTCACGTCGCGCCCTGGCGAGGTCGGTCGTCAGCGTGTCGCGCTCGGCGGTCAAGGTCGTCTGAAGCCCATCGCGCTCGAGACCGAGGGCCGTGCGTTCGGCGCTCAGCCGATCGATCGAGCCCTGAAGCTCCGCTGACGCCGCAGTGAGTTCTGACACGCGCAGCTCACGAGCGGCCAGCTGGACGTTCAAGCCATCGCGAGCCTGCTCCAGGTCCTGAACCGACTGGCGAGCCGACGCGAGCGCTGCCTCACGCTCCGACAGCCCACGCGACAGCTCTGCCAGCTGCGTCTGCTGGGCGGTCGCGGAGCCGCTGAGGGCTGAACGCTCTGTCTCGAGCGCGGCAATCGACTGCTCGCGCTGGCCCACGGTGTTGATCGCGGTCGACAGGGCGAGCTGGCTCTCGTTGAAGGCAGCGGTCCGGCGCTCGAGGGCGTCGCGAGTCTGCGTGAGCTCGGTCTGCAGGGAGTCGGTGGCGAGCCGCTGGGCCGCAGAGGCTGCGCGCTCCTGTTCGAGCTCGCGAGTGAGCGTGCTGATGGCGTCGACGTGCTGGGCGAGCTGCTGGGCTCGATGGGTGGCGGTCTCGTTCGCCTCGGCCTGCTCCCGGGTCAGCCGCTCGAGCTCGGCCTGTTGCTGGGCAGCGCGTTCGGCCTGCTCCCGCAACTGCGTCGACGCTTCGGCAAAACGTGCGTCGAGCTCGACGACCCGGCTCGCCGAGACCTCGGCAGCCTGCCAGAGCGACTGGGCGCGCTGCTCCGCCTCTTTGCGCTCGACGTCGGTCTGCTGCCGCAGGGCGGCGAGCTCCCGATCGAGCGCGTTGCGCTGAGACCTGGCGGCGGCGAGCGCTTCGTCGGCAGCCAGCGTGATGCGCTGAAGGTTCTGGACCTGATCCGACAGGCCAGTCGCGCGAAGCGTCGACTCGTCGAGCCGGTGCTGAAGCGCGACCTTCTCGGCGCGGGTCGCGTCGAGGGTCGCGGCGGTCTGTTCGAGCGCGTCGGTCGCCTGCCCCAGCGTGCCCTCGAGGAGCTGGATGCGTCTGCGCATCGCCGCGGCCTCGGCCTGCTCGACCTCGACGTCCTTCGAGCGTGCTTCGAGCGACGCGCGGGTCTCGTCGAGGAGCCTCTGGCCCTCGCGGAGCATGCCGCCGAGTCGTGCGATCTCGCCGTCGAGGCCGACGAGCTGCTGGCGCAGCGCTTCGGAGGTGGCCTTCTCGGTCGACAGCGCCGCGTCACGATCGACGATGACGCTCTGCAGCGTGCGCTGCTGCTGGGCGGCGCTCTGGACGAGCTCTTCATGTTCGCGCCGGGCCTGCGCGACCTCGGCTTCGAGCTTCGAGACGGTGGCCGTGAGCTCGGCCTTGCGATCTTCGAGCTGCGCGACGCGTTGCTGCTCATTCTCCCGCGCCTTGCGCAAGTCGTCGACCGCGCCGCGAAGATCATCCCTCTCTTCGATCAGCCGCTCGCGGTCCTGGGTGATCTCGGTGATCTGACGGCGCAGGTCGCCACCGAGCACGTCGGACTGCTCGCGGCTGGTGCGCTCGGCGGTGATCGCGGTCTCGAGATCGCGCTCGAGGCGGCGCCCGCGGGCGATCTCACTCTCTTTCTCGGCGCCAAGCTGGGCGACCTGATCGCTCAGCTGCTGCACGTTGGCGCTCGTCTCGGTCAGCCGCTGCTCGTACTGTCCGGCCAGCTCGCGCCAGGTCCGCTCCGAGCTCGCCAGCGTCTCGATGTCTCGCAGCGCGCGCGCGTGGGCAGACGCCGCCGACTGCAGCTCCGTCTCGAGGCCGGTGAGGGCGGTCTGTCTCTCGGCCAGCGCCTGCTCGAGCTCGCGGGCCTTCGTCACCTCGCGCTGCAGCTCCTTCTCGAGCTCGCGGCGGTGCGTCGACTCCACCTCGAACGATCGCGCCAGCGACAGGCGGTCAGCCTCGCGCTTCGAAGACTCGTCGCGCATCTCAGCGACCTGAGTGCGGGCCTCGGCGAGCGAGCGCTCCAGGCCTTCGATGGCGAGCAGCGACTGGGTGCGGGCCTCGGCGAGGGCGAGCTCACGCTGGCGGGCGGACTCGAGGTCGGCCTCCTTCGACGACATCGTCTCGCGAACGCGGTCGGCGGCCGACAACGCGCGCTCTCGTTCGAGCCGCTCGGTGACGACGTCTTCCTGCGCCTTCTTGAGCTCTTCGTACGCGCGGGCCAGCCGGGTGCGGGCGTCTTCGAGCTGGGTCGCGACCTCTTCACGGCGAGCGCGCTCGAGGCGAATCTGCTCCTGCGCGGCCAGCGTGGTGATCGCGGCGTCCTTCTGCGCGCGCTGGAGGGCGTCGTGATCGCTCTTCGCGGCGGTCGCCCTGCCCTCTGCGTCGATGGCGCGCTCGCGAAGCACCGTCAGCTCGGCTTCCATGCGGCGAACCCGCTGGGCGAGATCTTCACGATCGCGCAGCGCCTCGGGGCGATCTCGACGCGACTCGAGCTGGGCCGTGAGCCTCGCGACGGCGTCTTTGGTGGCCTCGAGCTGACCGCTCGTCTCACGAAGATCGGCCTGGCGCGTCTCGAGCTCGACCGTCTTCTTCTGAAGCGCGTCCTTCATGCGCTCGGAGCGCTCGCGCCAATCACGCGCCCGCGTCGAGAAGTCCTCCAGCCGGCCCCCGGTGAACGCGAGCGGCTCGGGAGGCAGCTGCACCCACGTGGGATCGAAGCTGCGCGCAGGCTCCTGGCCGGCGACGACGATGAAGTACGCAGCCTCGCTCAGGCCCGCGAGCGAGCCGTCGACCTGCAGCCCTTCGCCACGCTCGAACGCGAGCTGGTAGCCGAGCACGGGCGACTGCGTCGCGACCTCGACGGACTTGAAGTGAACCGTGAGCGCGTCGAGCAGTTGCCCGTACGTTGGCGTTGGGGTCGCCTCTTCCGGATCCATGACGTTGGAGAGCGCGAGCCCGGCCGGGTTGCGCAGGCCGCCCATCAGGTAGCCGCCCTTCGCGACCAGCCGCGCGAGATCTTTGAGCAGCTCGGGCGCGACGACGTACGGCGCGAGATCGGCCACCATCACCAGATCGAAGCTGCCGGCCTCGAAGTCGTCGAATACCGGCGGGCGGAAACGCAGGTTCGGGCCCGCGAGCTTCGCCTGCGCCTCCTGAATGGCCTGCAGATCGCTGTCGGCAGCAACGACGACGCGCGCACCTCTGGTCGACAAGAACCGCGCCGACTGACCGAGCGTCGAGGCGACGGCGCCGATCTCGAGCACGCGACGCCGGGCATAGAGACTCTCCGCGAAGATGTAGCGCGGGAGCAGCTCGCTCTGGCCCAGCCGTTTGAAGGAAGTCGACACGACGTTGCCGAAGTCTACTCCCCTGTCGGGAGCGCCAAAGGAAACCACCTGGCAATTGCGGGTGTTACTTCCCGTACTAGCCTGTTGCGCGCCATGACCTCCAACCACGACACCGCTCAGGGTCCCTCGTTCTTCTCCCGGTTGGGGAGGGCGTTTCGCAACCTGCTGATCTTCGCCGTCGTCGTGGCGGCTGCGACGGGAGGCCTCTACGGCGCGTCGATGCTCAACGCGCGGACGTGGAGCCTCGAGCTCGTCGGCAACCAGCTCGTCGTCACGCGCGGGAAGATGCTCCCCATGGGGACGGAGACGTTCCAGCCCGGCGATCCGCTCCTGGCCGAGGCGTATGCGCCGCTCGATCTGAATGGCAACACGGCGCTCGCGGTGATCGGTCAACGGTATCAGGATCGAGACGAGCTCGATCGCGCGCTGTTCTCGGTCGTCGAGCTGCTCGCGAAGCCTCGCGTTGCGTCCGATCTCAAGGGCGACCTGGATGTCGGCGTCGCGTTGGTGAAGCGGGCGGAGGCGCTGCGTGGGTTGTCGGAGCAGCAGCGCGCGACGTTGGGCCTCCTGCGAGGAGAGGTGGCCTACTTCCTCGCGAAGCAGCGCATCGACGACGCGCGCAAGCAGCTCGATGAGGCGCTCCGTCAGCTCAAGCTCGCGGCCGACGCCGACGCGCGGCACAAGAAGGACGCGACGCAGATGTTGTTGGCGGTCGAGCCGCAGGTGAAGTCACTCTCGGACACGTTGCGGGCCGCGGTGCAGGGCCTTCCGGCGCCTCCGCCCGTCGTGGTGCCCCCTGCCCCGCCTGCGCCGGTCGTGCCGCCTTCCGAGGTGAAGCCGGCCGAGTCGGCTGCCGACGCAGGCGCTGCTCTCGAGACGGCCCCCACGACCGACGGCCACTGACACCGCGAGTCTCTCAGGCAGTCGAAACCGCTCCGCGATAGGTACGGTTGGTGGGTCCGTCCGGCTACCTCGAAGTGCTCAAGCGTCGCCCGGCGTACCGTCGGCTGTGGCTCGGCTCGGTGGTGAGCCTCGCGGGAGACTGGTTCACCCTCATCGCGCTGTACTCGCTGCTCAACGAGTACTCGGGCAAGGGCGAAGCGATCGGCGCGATGCTCTTCATCCGCTTTCTCCCGGCGGCGCTCCTCGGGCCCGTCGCTGGCGTCGTCGCCGATCGGCTCCCGCGCCGGCTGGTGTTGATGGCGTGCGATCTGGTGCGAGCGCTCGTGGTGCTCGGGTTCCTCTTCGTCAACGACGCGGGCGACGTCTGGCTCGTCTACGTGCTGACCTTCTTGCAGATGACGGCGGCGGCCTTCTTCGATCCCGCGGAGCAGGCCGCCATCGCGAGCACCGTCGAGCCTGGAGAGATCGTCACCGCGAACACGCTCCAGGGCATCACCTGGTCCGCCATGCTCGGGTTCGGCGCGATCGCCGGTGGCGCGACGACAGCGCTGGTGGGCCGCGACGCTGCGTTCGTGATCAACGCGCTCACGTATGTCGTCTCGGCGCTGTTCATTCGCGGCGCTGCCGTGCCGTTCCTTCGAAAGCCGCGCAAGGCGACCTTCCGTGCGGCGATCGGCCTCGACGATCTGCTCGAAGGTGTGGCCCGGGTTCGCAGCGATGCCAGCGTGAGGCGGACGATCTTCGTGAAGACGGCCTGGGCGATTCCGGGCGGGGGCGCGCTGCTGCTCTACGCGGCGCTCGGCGAGAAGGTCTTCGCGGTTGGCGGCCGAGGCGAACTGGGAATCGGCGTGTTGCTCGCCATGCGCGGGCTGGGCGCGTTCTTTGGCCCTCTCGTGGCACGGCGCTTCGGAGGCGACTCGCCAGCGTTCCTCGAGCGGGCGATCGGCCTCTCGTTCCTGGTGACGGCCTTCTTCTGGCTGGGCTTCGCGCTCTCGCCCTCGCTCCCTGTCGCGGCGCTGATGCTTGCGTGCGCGCACACCGGCATCTCGGTGCAGTGGGTGTTCTCGAGTTCGTTGATCACCCTGCAGGTGGAAGATGGCATGCGCGGCCGCATCTTCTCGGTCGACTTCATGTCGTCGATGTTGATGCTCGGCGTGTCGAGCTGGGTCACCGGCAAGGTGCTCGACGCGACCGAGCTGGGTCCGCGCGGGTTGATGGCGTGTCTGAGCGGCGTGCTGCTGCTCACGGGGCTCGTCTGGTGGCTGCTCGGGCGTCCGACCCGGCCCGTGCTCGTTCAGCCTTCGAAGCCGGTGTAGACGCCGTCCCATGTCTCGGGCGGTGGCGCCGCGACGAAGGCCTCACACCGCGCGACGTACCGATCGATCAGCGGATCATCGACCTCTGCGGCGAGTTCCTTGAACGCGACCAGCGCCTCGGCGAAGCGGCGCTCACGCCAGGCCTTCATCGACGCCTCGTGACGATCCAGTCGGGGCCCGAGCTTCTCGCGATCGGCCGCGCGACCCATCAACTCGAACACCTCGAGCGGCTCGGCGTGACGGCTCACGCGCAGACGATCGACGCTGCGGAAGAGGAACCGCTCGCTTTCAACCTCGACGACATGGCGCGTGACGAGCACGCGAGAGCCGTAGCGCTTGGCGATCGCCTCGAGCCTGAACGAGGTCGCGACCGGCTCGCCCATCACCGTGTAGTTGATGTGGTGGAGCGTGCCCATCTCGCCAACCACCGTCGGGCCCGTCTCGAGCCCCGCGCGCAGCACGAGGGAGCGGCCACACGTCTTCTCGAGTTCGGGACGCTTCGCCTCGAAGCGCTCCTGCATCACGAGTGCGGCTTCGCACGCAGCGCCGACCTGGTCGTCGAGATCGACCGGCGCGCCCCAGAACGCCATCAGGCCGTCGCCGAGGTACTTGTCCACGTGGCCACCCGACTCGATGACGATGCTGGTCATCTCGTTCAAGTAGGTCTGCAGCACCTTGACGACCTCGGCGGGCTCCTTCTCCTGGGCGACGGCGGTGAAGCCTTCGATGTCGCTGAAGTACACGGTGAGTGGCCGGCGCTCGGGCCGCATGAGAGCGAGATCGCGTTCGACGCGCGCGAAGACGTCAGCCTTCACGGCGCCACCGAGCGCGCGGCCGATGAAGTCGCGCAAGCCCTTCTCGAGCGTGCGCGCGTAGCCCTGCGCCGCGAGGAAGGTCAGGGCACACGCGAGCAACGGCGCCGCCATCGCGACCCACCGCTGCTCCGCGACGAAGAGCTGCCGTGCGGCCAGCGCGTGCAGACCCGCCACCGCGACGATCGTCACCACCCACGCAAGCCAGCCCGGGTTCCTCGTCGACGTCGACCAGACGACGGCCAGCACGGCGCCCATGAAGGCGAACGCGAGGGTGAGCCAGAAGTCACTGATGGGCGGTGAGCGCACGATCCCGCTCGAGTGCAGCAGCCCGACGATCGCCTGCGCCATCACCGGGGCGTGCCCGAGCTCGCCGATGGGCGTCGAGAAGGAAGCGGCGCCCATCGCACGCTCGTCGGACAGCACCACGACGCGACCGGCGAGATCGTTGTCGTAGTGACGAACGCCACGCGACGCGGCATCGTCTTCGGCGTTCTGGAGCACGCGCCATGCCGGCACCGTGCGCTTGACCGTACCGCGGCCGCCACGACCGGGCTCCGAGGCGTCCCACCGCAGGGCCATGAAGCCATCGGGATCCATGGGGACGTCGAAGCGCCCACCAATCCACAGCCGGCCATCGCGGTACTCGAGCGAGCGCGAGCCAACCAGGGCCATCACGGCGAGCAGTGGCGCCGAGGCCATCACCTTCGGCACTCCGTCGACTTCGCCCGAGATGAGCAGCGGCACGGCGCGCACCTTCGCGTCGGCGTCAGGGATCAACGTCGCGGCGCCCGGCGGAGCGCCCCAGAGCAGGAGCGGCGCAACCGGCGAGTCGATGCTCCGGGCGCGAACCAGCTGCGTCACGTCGAGGCCCGGCACCTCGACCTCGGCCAGACGCTGCGCGAGCCACGACTCGGTGACCTCATGCTCGTCGTCGGAGGGCACGCGTTGACGCAGCTGCACGTTCTTCACGTTGAGCGTCTGGGCCAGCTCCCGGGCCTTCGCTTCAGAGGTCGCGCCGGCCCACAGCACCGGCTTGCCGTCGGAGCGGAGGAACGTGACCGGCGCCTTGTTGGTGAGCGCGTCGCGCACCACGCCGAAGGCCTCCCGCGTCGTCTCGAACTCCCCCAGGCGCACCATCACGGGCGTCAGCGGGCGCTCTCCAGGCCTCGCGCGATCGGCCGAGAACGACCAGGTCAGCACCACCTTGCCGTCGCGTGGCTCGAGCAGGGCCGCGAGGCGCTCGTCATCGGAGCGTTGGCGTTCGCCCTTGCACGGCGAGCAGGTGCGTGGCGACACGTCACGGAAGGACTGATCGAGCAGCACCAACGCGGCGCCTTCGTCGATCAGCTGAGAGACGACGCGGCCGGTCAGCTCGCGGGGCCAGGGCCGCATGCCCCACTCGGCGTGCTCGGTCTCGCGCGCGTTCGCGATGGTCTCGTCGTCGACGCTGACGATCACGACCTCGTCGCTGCGGGTCGACGCGGCCCCGAGCTCACGCGCGCGCCAGTCGTACGTCATCCACTCCAGGCGCTCGAGCAGCAGCCGGAGCTGAACGTGCCATCGGGCGTCGCCTGCGGAGCCCTGCCGCTGGACGCGGAAGAACGACGCCGCTCCGAAGATCAGCCCGAACACCGTGGCCCACATGAAGGCCACCCCGAACTTCCGCACGAAGCGAAGGCCGGCGGACTGAAGAGGGTTCGTAGACACGGGCGCGGCGAGACTATGCTGCCACGCCATGAAGATCGCCCCGAAGATGCTCCGGTTGTTCTCGTTTGCCCTGCTCGTCTCTGCCTTCGCGGTCGCGTGCGATCTGCAGAAGACCGCCAATCAGATCACCGCGAGGACCGTCGTGGTGGCGACCGTGCTGTCGACGCCGCCGGTGACGATCAAGCCCGAGGCGATCGCGGGCATCGACGCGAGCATTCCGAGCTTCGACGCCGGCGGCATCGTCTTCGACGGTGGTCTGCCCATCGACTTCCGCGACGCGGGCATTCCGATTCCGGCGCAGAACGTGGTCGTGCTGTTCCTGGGTCAGAGGCAGGGCGACAACCTCGACGTGGCACCGACGGGGCTCGCTGGCGCGCAGGTGACGCTCCAGCAGGCGGGAGGCGCGGCCTTCAGGCTCACCGAGTCGGGCGGTGGCAACTATCTGCTCTCGGGCGACGACGCGGGCTTCAAGTATCAGAGCAACGCGACGTACTCGTTCAGCGTGGTTTCATCGGGAGAGACCTACGTCGCCGAGGTCGCGCAGGTGCCGCCCGAGGAGCGCATCGCCGCGTTCGAGTCGTCGCGTGGCTTCATCGATCAGACAGCAGGCCAGCCGCTCACCTTCGTGCGCCCCGAGCCTGCGCCGGGCCAGCGGCTGAACCTGGGCTTCGTGAACGTGTTCCCCATCGACCCGAGCGGGAACCAGTCGCCGATGCCGACGTACACGAACGTGCCGACGACGCCGCTGCAGTTCCTCAAGTTGATCGGTGACGCAGTCGGCGCACAGACCGAGTACCGCGCGCAGTCGGTCACGATCCCGGGCACGGCCTTCCCTGATCGCGACCGGAACTACATCATCCTCTTCCAGTCGGCGAAGACCGGCGGCCCGAAGTCCGACAACCTGTTCTCGGGCTCGGCGATCATCGCGGGGACCGCAGCCGTGGGGATCGTCAAGACACGGTGACGACCCGACTCAATCGGCGCCCAGCCTATTCCGCGGCGGGCTCTTCCTTCTTCTCGATCTTGTCGAACCAGCCCTTGTAGCCAATCTTGATCGAGTCGTTGGTGAAGTCCTCGCCGCGCTTCTTGTCGACGACGAACCACTTCCCATCCTTCTTGCCGAGCAGGTACGCGGCCTTCTCGCCCTCCGCGACGCCCTTGTCCTCGATCTGGAAGTTGTCTTCGGTCGCGTCGACGATGATCGTCGACTCGGTCGGCCCCTGGCGGGAGCCGACGACCTTGAAGTCCTTCAGGTAGTAGTCGACCTTCTCGTGGAACCAGGGCGCCATCGGGTGATCCTCTTTCCCCATGCGCTTCTTGCGCTCGGCGATGGAGTCGAGGGTCTTCGGGTGCAGCAGCTTCTTCGCGTCGGCCCACTTCTTGGCCTTCACGGACGTCAGGTACTTCGTGAGCAACTCCTTGCCGGCCTTCAGCTCGGCCGACTCGGCCTCGGCGGGCGCAGCGTCCTGAGCGAACACCAGCGACGAGAGGGACAACGCGACCAGCACCGCGAGCTTCTTCATGTCTGACCTCGATGGAAACAGGCTGAAACGGCACAAGAGCCTTCACGAGGCTCCTACCACGCGGCTGACGCACCCACGCGGGCGGAATTCTCTGGGGCCGTCATCGAACCTGCCAACGGACCCACCTTTGGGTAGTGTGCGCGCACTTTGCCCCCTGCTCCCGTCAACGTCTTGATCGTCGACGACGACCGGTCGACCCAACGCTTTCTCGCTGACGCGCTGACGAAGAAGGGCTTCGTCGTCACCGTCGAGCGCGATGGCGAGTGGGCCGTGAAGACCTTCGAGAAGAAGTCCTTCGACCTCGTCCTGCTCGATATTCTCCTGCCCGCGCTCAATGGCTACGAGGTGGCGAAGAAGATGCGCGCGACCGCGAGGGGCAAGCGTACGCCGCTGGTGATGATCTCGGGCGTCTACAAGAACGCGATTCACCAACGCGAGGCGGTGCAGAAGCACGGCGCCTTCGCGTTCCTCGAGAAGCCGATCGATCTCGAGAAGCTGACCGAGATCATCCGCGACGCGCTCGGCTCGAAGTTCCCCCAGCCCGCGGCCCCGAAGCCGCCGCCGCCTCCTCAAGAAGAAGACGAGAAGACGGGCGAGTTCTACGCGGACGATCTGCAGCGTGAAGAGGCGGAGCAGGTCGAAGTACAGACCAGGGCCGTGCAGTCGGCGCGTGCGGTCGGGCCGATCATCAAGGGTGACTTTGCGCAGACGCCGTTCGCGCGCGTGCTCTCGGAACTGTACCGCTGGCGAGCGACGGGTGCGCTCCTCGCTGGCCGCGCCAAGGTGAAGAAGATCATCTACCTGCGCGACGGCGTTCCCGAGTTGGTGAAGTCGAACCTGCTCGTCGAGGCCCTGGGACGCATTCTCGTTCGCGAGCGGATGATCACCGAGGCCGAGTGCGAAGAGTCGCTCAAGCGCATGAAGGCCACGCGCCGCATGCAGGGCACGGTGCTGATCGAGATGGGCTGCATCAGCCCGCACAACCTCTCGTACGCGCTCACCCAGCAGATGCAGGAGAAGCTGTACGACGCGTTCCGGTGGGATGACGGGCTCTACCAGTTCAAGCCTGGCGTCGCGCAGCCGCCCGAGCCGGTGTCGCTCGGCATGACGACGGCGCAGCTGATCGTCGAGGGCATTCGCCGCACCTACGACGCCTCGCGCATCGCCCGCGTCTTCGGTGACGTCTCGGCTCAGTACGTTCACCCCAGCGAGGAGCCGCTCTACGCGCTGCAGGACGCCGGCCTCTCGGACGAAGAGAAGGAGATCGCGCTCGTCGCCGATGGGCACAAGACGGTCGCGACGCTGCGCGCCCTCAACGTGCTCTCGCCCGTCGAGACCGACAAGCTGCTCTTCGCGTTGATCTGCTCGCAGATGGTGTCGCTCAAGCCCACGCCCGCGACCGGCAAGCCCAAGGTGTCGATCGCGAAGATCGCCGCCGATCTGCAGGCTGCCGAGCCACCGCCCATGCCGCCCGCGAAGGTGATGGAGCCGCCGCCGTTGCCGCCGCCGCTCCCTCCCCCGCTGCCCGCACGCGCCGCGCCGCCGGCGCCGCCCAAAGGCGACTTGCTGGACCTGCCGTGGGATCACGCCGAGCTCGCGAGACCGGTCGAGGCTGCGGCTCCCGCACCACCGCCGCCGCCGCCCGACACGACGCCTCCAACCAAGCCCCGCAAGGGGAAGAAGGAGGCGCCGTCAGCGCCGGCTCCGTGGTCGGGCTCGCTGTTGCCCGAGTTGTCCGAAGTGACGAGCATGCCCAAGTTGTCGGGTGACGAACGCGACGCTCGCGAACGGCTCGCCGCGAAGGTCTCGGCCATGCGCAAGCTCGACTTCTTCGAGGTCCTCGGCGTCAAGCGCAACGCGGTCCGCGAAGACGTCAAGCGCGCCTACTTCGCCCTCGCCAAGGAGTACCACCCGGACAAGCACTCGATGTCGAAGTCGGCCGAGGTCCGCGAGCTGGCGCAGCAGATCTACGATCTCATCTCGTCGGCGCACGACACCCTCACCGATCCGGCCGAGAGGGAGCGCTACCTCGCGGACCTCAAGCAGGGCGTCAAACGCGACATGGGCGACGACGTCGGCAAGATCCTCGCGGCCGAGGGCAAGTTCCAGCGCGGCGAGGAGTACATGCGCCAGCGCCAATTCGCCGAAGCCGTGCAGGCCTTCAAAGAGGCCGTCGCGCTGTACCCCGAAGAAGGCGAGTTCTTCGCGTGGCTGGGCTGGGCCCGCTTCCAGATGAACCCGGCGCTGGCCGACGAGTCGCTGGCCGACATCGAGAAGTCGATCAACCTGAACCCGAAGCTCGACAAGAGCTACCTGTTCCTCGGCTACATCCACAAGGCGACCGGGCGGCCCGACAAGGCCGAGAAGCAATTCGAGAAGGCCATTCAGGCCAACCCCGACTGCACCGAAGCGCTGCGTGAGCTGCGGCTATTGGGCAAGACGAAGCGCTGAGCGATGCGCGTTCGTGAGCGGTTCGAGATCATCCGTCCGCTCGAAGAGCTGGAGTCGGCGCTGGTTCGGGCAGCGCTCGCCGACCCCGAGCTGGTGACGGCGCACGAAGAGGCGGTGCTTCGTACGGCGCTGTCGCTGGCGCGGCTCTACAAGGTCAAAGAGGGCAAACGAGACGTCGGGGTCGGCGTCGCGCTCGCGCCGTTTCGCGAAGAGATCTCACGGCGGCTGACGCCGGTGCTGCTCCCGGCCAACGGCAAGGTCAGCAGGGCGATGCTGATGCCGCACCTGCGCGAGCTGAAGGAGCGCACGCTCAACACGCGTGACTCGCTGCTGGCGCGCTTCAAGACGCGGCTGTCGTTCGACGCGGTCGATCACGAGATCCGGCACAAGTCGCTGGTGCTGGTGCTGGGTGGTGGCGGCGGCACCGCCTACGTCTACCTGGGCGTGATGGCGCTGCTCGACGAGTACGGCCTGTCACCGAAGCTGCTCTCGGGCACCTCGATGGGCGCCATCCTCGGCCTGTTCCGCTCCCGCATGCGGCGGTTCGAGCAGGACGAGGTCGTGAACATCGTTCGCACGCTCTCGTGGAGGCGGCTCTTCCGCGTCGTCTCGACCGAGAACCGGTTCGGCGTGCCGGCGGCGCTGCGATTGTTCCTGCGCTCGGGCATCGGGCGGTGGTTCGGCGTCGACACCAGCGGCGGCGAGGCGCTGAACCTGTCGCAGCTGCCGATCAAGACGCTCATCACCGTCAGCGGCATTCGCATGGGCAAGCTGCCCCACCCGCTCGAGTTCTACGAGAAGCTCACCGCCGCCGCGCCGGGTCAGCTGCTCAACCCGCTCGTGCTGCCGAAGTGGATCGCCGCGTTGTGGGAGTTCGCGACGCACCCCGAGATCCTCACCCGCGTGACGCTCGGCTCCGACGAGGGCACCGAGACGTTCGATGCGGTCGACGCCGCCGGCTTCTCGAGCGCGCTGCCGGGCATCATCCACTACGACGTGCTGCGCGACGACCCACGCATGCAGTCGATGCTGCGAGACACGCTGGCGAGCCGCCGCATCTTCCGGCTGGTCGATGGCGGCCTCGTCGACAACGTGCCCTCGAAGGCGGCGTGGAGATCGGTGCATCAGGGCGACATCGGCACCCGAAACACCTTCATCTTCGCGCTCAACGGCTTCGCGACGAAGCTTTCGACGCCACTGTGGATTCCGCTGCAGCGCATCGCCGAGCTGAACGTGGCGCGCTCGAGACCCTGGGCGCACCTGACTCACGACTTCAAGCGCTCGCTCAACGCGCTGTCCGTGGTGCCCCGGGTCGACGAATTGCTCGACGCGATTCAGTGGGGCCGGCAGCAGGTCGCGCCGCATCTGCCGTTCATCACGAGAATGCTGACACCGCTTCCGCGGTTGGGGTGATCACCATGCCCACGGGAACCATCGTCTTCCTGGTGATCGCCGCCGTGTTCGCCGCACTCACGGGGCTGTGTCTGAACGTCTGGTGGCGCGTGGTGAGCAGCCCCGGTGACGACAACCCGGTCGGCGGTCTGGCGATGCTGGCGGGCCTGGTCTTCGGAGCGCTCGCGATCGTCAGCGCGGTGATCGCGTTGGTGATCAGCCGGCGCGGGTAGCCGTCACTCGGCGGCTTCGGGGAGCAAAAGGTGGAAGGCGGTGCCGGTGGGGCCCGTCTCGAACTCCAACCACCCGCCCATCTCTTCGACGATCTCTTTGCAGATCGACAAGCCCAGGCCGGTGCCCTTGCCGACGTCCTTCGTCGTGTAGAACGCGTCCCACATGCGCTGCTGCACGTCGGGCGGAATGCCTGTGCCGTGATCCCGAACGGTGACGCGCACCCGCTCGCCGTCGACGCTGGCCCGCACCTCGAGCTTGCGCTGCTTGCGCTCGACCACGCTCATCGCGTCGAGCCCGTTCTGCATCAGGTTGAGCACCACCTGGCCGAGCGCAGAGGGTGAGCCGATCACCTCGGGGAGCAGCGAGATCACCGCGAGGATCTCGCACTCGCTCTTCTTGGCGCCCTTGAAGATGGTGATCGCCTCCTGAATGGCGCGGGAGCAGTCGAAGCGCACCTTCTCGTCGCGGCGCCTCGCGGTGCCCTTGAGCGCCTGCACGATCGTCTCGATACGAGAGACGCCCTCGATCGACTCGCTGACGATCTCCTCGAGCTCGCCGGCCGAAGCAGGGAGCGGCGCGTGGCTCTCGCGGAGATCGGCGATCTCGGACTTCAACGAGTGCAGGTTCGACTTGAGGAAGGCGAGCGGGTTGTTGATCTCATGCGCCACGCCGGCGACGAGCTGCCCGATGGTGGCGAGCCGATCACGCTGGGTGGCGACCTCGAGGGCCCGGGCGGCCGAGGCCTCGATGACGGCGACGTCGGTCACCGCGCCGATCGCATCGGCGAGACCCTGCACCATTCGAATGGCGCCTTCATTCAGCATCGACGGGGGCGCGGAGACACACAGGAGCCCACGTGGCAGCCTCGCGCCTGTCGGCAAGACGAAGACCGAAGCGCCCGGCTCGCAGACGAACGGAAGCCGCAAGGTGGACCGGCTGAGCTCGGGGAGGTGCAGCTGCCGCCGCTGGCTCCACGCCAGGTGGAGCAGACAGTCATTGCGCCCGAGCGGCACGACGAGCTCCCGCTCCTCGGCGCTCAGCCCACCCGAGCCCTCGCAGCGCAGCTCGTTGCCAGCGATCTCGAAGTTGGCGATGCGGGAGAGCGGCAGCTGATCTCTCACGACAGCGATCGCCCTGGTGATCGCCTCGCGCTTCGACCCCGACGCGGCCATCGCCTGAATCACCGCGCGCAACACCGTGGCCTCTGCGCGAGCCCGCTCGAGCCGGCGGCGATCGAAGCTGACGATCCACCCTGACGCACCTCGATCAGGCGCGACGGTGACGATGATGCGCTCCGAGTGGGAGACCTCGACGCACGTCTCCACACACCCGTTCCGGGAGCGACCTTCGGCGAGCGCGGTGCGAAAGGCCTGCTCGAGGCTCGGGCCAAACGCCTGCGACAGGAGCTCTTCGGCGAGCCGGTTGTGCTCGAGGATGGCGCCAGCGTCGTCGACCCACGCCAGCCCGATCGGGAGCGCATCAGCGAAGGCATGAAACGCCTCGGCTCTCTCCGGCGGCGCGACTGGGCGAATGACAGCAGGCTGGGCCATCTCACCGCGCAGGCTGTGCAACATCGCGACCGCGAAGCAGGTGAGTCAGCGCCCCCGGGTCCGGGTCGGCGCTCACCCCTTGCGCAAGCGGCTGATCCTCCACCTCGAGCCTTGCCGGCTCGCAACCGCCGAGTCGAACCCGACTCTCGTCACGCGGGTGGCGCGTCAGCGCAGTGACTCGGAATCGTTGGTTTCGTGGCGCTGGCAAGCGGGTTGCTCTTGCCCCTCCCGACTCGGCGTACCCACGCCAACACCCCTGGGAGGGGGACGTCTCATGAACCTCGCATTCGCCACCACCACCGCGACCACGACGGTGCCTGCCACGACGTCCCTCGTTCACGCGCCGGGTTCGCCACTCGAAGACATCATCAAGGCCGTGAGCCGAATCGCGCCCACCGACTCGAACGTGATGCTGACGGGAGAGACGGGCACCGGGAAAGAGGTGCTCGCGCGCTTCGTTCACGAGAACAGCCCGCGTGCTTCGCGTCACTTCGTGCCGGTGAACTGCGGCGCGATTCCCGAGACGCTGCTCGAGAGCGAGCTGTTCGGTCACGTGCGGGGCGCCTTCACGGGAGCCATCGCCAACCGCAAGGGGCGCGTCGCGATGGCTGAGGGCGGCACGCTCTTTCTCGACGAGATCGGCGAGATGCCGTTGGCGCTGCAGGTGAAGCTGCTGAGGCTGCTGCAGGAGCGCACCTACGAGCCCGTCGGCAGCGCCGAGAGCGTGTCGGCGAACTTCCGGCTGATCGCGGCGACGAACCGAAACCTGGCCGCCGAGGTCGAGGCTGGCCGCTTCCGTCGCGATCTCTACTACCGCCTGATGGTGTGCCCGGTGGAGCTGCCGCCGCTGCGCATCCGCAAGGCCGACATCCTCGCGCTCTTCACCCACTTCTGGCGCCAGCGCGGCGAGACCCGGCCCATCGAGGCCCAGGCGCTCAAGGCGATCGAGCAGCACCCGTGGCCTGGCAACGTGCGCGAACTCGAGAACCTCGTCGAGCGCATCTCGGTCTGCACCGAAGGGCCGATCATTCGTGTCACCGATCTGCCGTCGCCGGTCCGTCAGGCCGCGATGCAGACCAACCTGCAGGACGCGCCTTCGCTGTCGCTGGTGCCCCCGCCTCCGCCGTCGCCGCCGATCGATGTGTTCGCGCACGGCAGCTTCCCCACCCCTGCGCCTTCGAGCCCCGGCTTCGAGCCGCTGCCGTCGGAGTCTCCCGCCATGCAGCTGCCGATGCCTGACAGGCTGCTGGCCGACGCCGCCTCGCCGACCCTGCCGATCGATCTGCCGGCCCTGCTGCGCACGCTCGAAGACACCTACATCGCAGCGGCGCTCCAGCAGGCCGGCGGCAACCGCAAGGCCGCAGCCGATCTGCTCGGCCTCCAACGCACGACGCTGGTCGAGAAGCTTCGACGCCGCGCGCGCGATTCACAGGCGGCCTGAAGCTCCCGAACACCACGTCACTCGTTTCGCTGGGAGGGCTTGCACCGATGGTCTTCGCGCTGGTCAGCATCGCTCTGGGCGCTCCGCCGCCAACGGGCTTCACGTCGTCGATGGAGCGGGTCGCGCTCGAGCGCACCTCGTCTCGCGTCGAAGTGACGGTGGATCCGCTCGTGAAGACGATCGTGCTGACGGGCGCGAAGATCTCCGGTCGCCTCGAGAGCGGGCTGTGCCCGACGCAGCACAAACGCCGCGACGGTCTCTCGCTGCACTGCACGACCCGGCGGCTCTGGGCGGCGATCGGGAGCGACGACAAGGGCCTGTACCTCGACCTTCGCGCGCTCCGGGGCGTGACCTGGCAGTGGGACGCTGCGGGAGTGCCGCTGCAGCGCTGGCCCTTCGACGGCCTCGGCATTCCGCAGTCGTGCCCGGGGACGATCGACGTCGTGAAGGCCGAGTGCGCGCTGGGAGAGGGCCGCTTCGACGAGGCCGCGGTGCTCTTCACCTCGGCCCTGCAGACGCCCGACGTGCACTTCGCACGGCTGCGGCTCGGCGATCTCGCCTTGCGACGGGGTGACCCCGAAGCGGCGCTGAGCTGGTACGCGAAGTCCGCCTCCACCGGGCCGGTGAGCCGGCTGGCGCGAATGCGTGAGTGCGATCTGACGGGCAACTGCCTCGACGAGCGGCCCGCGACCCTCGATGGGCTGCACCCTGCCCTCGCGATGGAAGGGCGCATTCACCAGATCCGCCAGGACCTCGTGGCCGACCGGGTCCTCCTGGCGATGCAGCAGCTCTCGGCCGAAGTGGAAGCAGGCAGCGCCCTCTGCACCGCCGCGCACCTCTTCTGTCAGAAGGCGGTGCAGGCCGCGTTCCTCACGCAGAACGACGAGACCGCCTCGATCGCCCTGTCGGTGTTCGCGACGGCGGGCCTCGCTGATGGGCCCGCCGGAATCGAGATCGCGCGTGCGGCCGCCGGCGCTGCTGAACGAGCGGGAGCGCCAGCCTTCGCCGCCGCAGTCCTCGCGTCGTTGTCGGGGCGCGTGGCGATGGACGAGCTCGACGTTCACCTGCAGCGGGTGGTGCGGCTCTACCTCGCGGCGCGAGACCCGATTCGGGCACAGTTCGTCGTGGAGTACGCGGAGCAGAAGCTCGCAGCGGCAACGCTCAAGAGCCGGGAGTGGAAGCAGCTGCGCCGCATCGTGGAGCCGAAGGCCACCACGCCGAAGCCTCCCGCGCCGCCGTCGATCACCGCCCGCCTGCCGGCCCTGGCTGATGGCGTCGCCGTCAGCAGGGAGCTCGCGCGCGCAGCCCAGGCGCGCTCTGCCGCCGCACAGCCGCCCTCTTCAGGAGAGACCCCGTGAACGATCTCATCGCCGTCAGCCGCGCCATGCAGGAGGCGGTCGCCTCGGCCCTGGACGTCGCGCCGAGCCCGACGACGGTGCTCCTGCGCGGAGAGCACGGCACCGGCAAGCGCCGCTTCGCCCGCTTCATTCACGAGAACTCCAGGGCGTCGGCGAAGGCCTTCGTCGAGATCAACCCGACCACCTTCACGATCTCCGAGGTCGAGCAGGCGCTCGCGACGGCCGGAACGGTGATGTTCGACGAGATCGGCGCCCTCTCGCACGAGCACCAGGCCCATCTGCTGCGGCTCCTCGAGCTTCCGCACGCGGCGCGCATCGTGGCCAGCACCAGCGAAGCCCCAGAGGAGCTCGTTCGGCTCGGCCGCCTGCGCAGCGATCTCTTCTACCGGCTCGACGTGTACCCGCTGCGCGTGCCGTCGCTTCGGGAACGGCACGACGACGTGGCGCGCCTCGCGCAGGTGTTGTTGCTCAAGGCGGCAGCACGTCTCGGCCGGCCTGCGCCGACGTTGAGCCACGCCGCGACGGCCGCACTGGCGCAAGGGGACTTCCCCGGCAACGTGCGAGAGCTCGAGAACGTGCTCGAGCGCGCGTTGATTCGATCGCGCACCTCGACCATCGAACTGCAGGCGCTCGCCCTGGCGCCGCCACGCCTCGAGGCCGGCCTCTTCCCCGAGTCGCTGCCCATCGATCTCGCCGACCTCGAGCGCCTCGCGATCGCCGAGGCGCTTCGCCGCGTGAACGGCAACCGGACTCACGCCGCGAGGTTGTTGGGCATCGGTCTGCGCACGCTCCGTCAGAAGCTGAACGGGCCCGGCGCCCGCTCCGTCGAATCCACCTCCCCCGCTGAGTCCGCTGCCGAGCCGGCCCAGGAGCCCTCATGAAGCTCTTCGACACGACCCTGGATCGTCTTCAGGCCTCTCTTGACGTTCGGCTGGCACGGCAGAACGTGCTCGGCGGCAACCTCTCGAACGTCGACACGCCTGGCTACCAACCGCGCGAGCTCGACTTCAACGCCGCGATGAAGGCGCGCCTCGCAGCCACCGGCGTGGCCAACCCGTCGCTGCCGTCGGCGCCGAGCGTCGAAGGCCACCTCTCGGTCGCGACCGCGAACTCGGCGGCTGACTCACCCGATCGCTTCGTCACCGTCGCGGAAGGCCAGGGCGGGCTCGACGGCAACGGCGTCGATCTCGATCGCACGATGGTTGAGCTCTCACGCAACGCGCTCCTCTACGGCGCGAGCACCCGCAGCGCAGGAAAGAAGCTCGCGATCCTCCGGTACGTCGCGAGCGACGGTGTCGGCTGACGTTTCACCTGGAGACCACCATGGACTTTCTCTCTGCACTCACCATCTCTGGCTCGGGGCTCTCGGCGCAGCGCACCCGGGTGAACGTCGCCGCCAGCAACCTGGCCAACGCGGAGTCGACGCGGGGGCCGAACGGCGAGCCGTACCACCGGCGAGACCCCGTCCTCACTGCGGTGCCCTTCGAGGCCTCGCTCGCCGAAGCGACTGGCGCGACCCTCGGCTCCTCGGAGCCCGGCGCGAGCTCGACGGCGACGGCGGTGCAGGTGACCGGCATTCACGAAGACACCACGCCCGGGAAGCGCGTCTACCTGCCGGGCCACCCCGACGCTGATCCCAACGGGTTCGTCACCTTCCCCAACGTCAACCCGGTGAACGAGACCGTGAACTTGATCACCGCGCAGCGTGGGTACGACGCCAACGCGACCGCGGTCGAGACACTCAAGGCCATGGCCCAGCGCGCGCTGGACATCGTGAGGTGATGCATGAAGTCCGTGAGCGTCAACACCATCGAGCTTCCCTCCGCGCCGGCGACGAGCCGGGCCGAGAAGCCGCAGGGCGCAGGCCAGGAGGGCTTCGGCAAGGAGCTCGAAGCGGCGATCGGCAAGGTCGATCAGCTCCAGCTCGCCGCCGATGTCGAGGCGCAGAAGCTCGCCGGCGGTGAAGGCAACCTGCACGAGACGATGCTGGCCCTCGAGAAGGCTGACGTCGCGATGCGGGTCGCCATGAAGGTCAGGGCCAAGCTGGTCGAGGCCTACAACGACGTGATGCGCATGACGGTGTGAGGCCATGGAGAGCTTGCTCAAACAGTTGAGGGAACTCCCGTCGCGGTTGGTCGCGTTGCCGGCGGGGCTGCGCGTGGCGCTGATCGCGGGCGGCGTGATCGCGCTGGCGATCGCGGGCTCCGTCGGGATGCTGGCGCGGGGAGGCAGCGACTTTCAGTACGCCTTCACCAACCTCACCCAGGAAGACGCGACCGAAGCGTCGGGCATGCTCAAGACGGCGGGCATTCCGTTCCGCACCGAGGCCAACGGCTCGGCGCTCGCAGTGCCGGCGGACAAGGTCTACGACGCGCGCATTCTGCTGGCGACGGCGGGCCTCCCGCGCGGCGGCGGGGTCGGGTTCGAGCTCTTCGACCGCGGCGATCTCGGCGTCAGCGAGTTCACCCAGCGCGTCAACCTGCGCCGGGCCATCGAAGGCGAGCTCGCGCGAACCATCGGCAGGCTCGCCGGCGTTCGCAGCGCGAAGCTGACGGTTTCGCTCTCGGAGAAGGGGCTCTACCGCGACGAAGACAAGAAGCCCTCGGCGACGGTGGTGGTGATGCTGCAGCCCGGGCGAACGCTCGGTGAGCGCGAGCTGGCCGGCATTCGACACCTCGTCAGCTCGTCGGTGCCGGGCCTGCCGCCAGACACGGTGACGGTGATCGACGGTCGCGGCGCGGTGCTCTCGTCGGACTCGACGTGGGACGCGCCCGAGGCGTCGTACCAGCGCCGGTTGGAGCGCGACTTCGAGCAGCGCATCGTCGGCCTTCTCGAGCCCGTCGTGGGCCAGGGCGCGGTCATCGCGCGCGTCACCGCGAGCATCGACGCGACGCAGGTCAACCAGAACTCCGAGGTGTTCGACCCTGACGCGGTCGCGCTGCGCAGTGAGCGCAAGGTGACGCAGACGTCGTCGACCCAGCAGACGACGCAGGCCGGAGTCGCGGGCGCGCAGGCCAACCTTCCGCTCCAGCCCGCGCCTGCGCAGAACACGCCGACGTCACAGGGCAATCAGAACAACCAGGACGAGGTGAAGAACTTCGAGATCTCGAAGACCACCACGACGACGGTGGCCCGCATGCCGCGGCTGCAGCGGTTGTCGGTGGCGATCATCGTCGATGGCCTCGACGGCAAGGCGCGCGAGGCCGCCGAGGTGACGCGGCTGGGTGAGCTGGCCCGCAAGGCCGTCGGCTTCGACGAGTCGCGCGGTGACGCGTTCGAGATCACCAGCCAGGTGTTCGGCAAGTCGACCGACGCGCCCGAGCTCGCGCCCGTCGCGGCGAAGGTACCGGTGTGGGCGTGGGGCGGCGGTGGGGTCGCGCTGCTCGTCATCGTTGCGCTGGCCGTGCTGCTGCTCCGTCGCCGTGCGAAGCCGGTGGAGGCGCAGCTGGTGCTCAAGCCCGGCCAGAAGGTCAGCGATCTCGAAGCCCAGGCGGCAGCGCTCGACGGCACCGCGCGTCCTGCCTCCGAGCTGCCCGCCCGCGAAACGCCGGTGCTGGTCGACCCGCTGGCCGACCTCAAGGACAAGGCACGCGCCATGGTTCGTGCCGACCGCGACCGCACGCTGATGCTGCTGCGTGCCTGGTTGAGCGCCGATCTCGAGAAGCCTGCTGCACAGCCCCAGGGAGCCGACCGTGCGTGAGAGTTCGAGCAGTTCCAAGAAGAGCCAGGAGCCGCCCCTTCCCTGGATCGACAAGGCCGGTCCCGGATCCAAACGGGTCGCGGCGCTGATGCTCGCGCTCGGCCACGAGATGGCGGCGGAGCTCTTCAAGGGCCTGGGCGAGTTCGAGGTGCGGCAGGTCGCGCTCGGCGCGCGTGAGCTCAAGCGCTCCGCGCCCAACGTCATCAACGAGTCGCTGCAGACCTTCGTCGAGGCGATGCAGGCCGAAGGCGTCGACGCGCTCGCCGGTGACGAGATGCTTCGCAAGGTGGTCACCGCGGCCCTCGGCGCCGACACGGTCAGGCGCACCTTCGACGCGCAGCAGCCGGCCCAGCTGCCCGAGGAACTCCTCGGCCCTGTCGCCGACGCCGACGCCGAGTCACTCGCGATGGTGCTCGGCCGCGAACAGCCTCAGACGATCGCGCTGGTGTTGAGTTCACTGACGCCAGAGCGCGCCGCGCAGGTGATGGACCGCCTGCCGCTGACGCTGCGGCCTCAGGTGGTGCGCCGCATGGCGGTGGTCGAGTCGGTCGCGCCCGAGGTGCTTCGTGAGGTGCGCATGGCGCTCACCAGCGAGCTGCAGTCGCTCGTCTCCGAAGGCATGCGCAAGGTCGACGGTCGCAGCGCCGCCCTCGAGATCCTGCGTCGCAGCCCGGCCGCACAGCAGTCCGAGATCCTCACGAGCATCGAGAAGGACGACCCCCAGCTCTCGAGCGATCTGCGCTCCAGGCTCTTCACCTTCGAAGACCTCCTCCCCTTGTCGGATCGCGACCTCCAGACCCTCATGAAGGATCTCGACATGAAGCAGGTCACCGTCGCGCTGAAGGGCGGCAGCCCCGAGGTGAAGGACAAGTTCCTGCGCAACATGTCGTCTCGCGCCGCCGAGCTGTTGGCCGACGATCTCTCCGCGATGGGTCCGGTGAAGTTGTCCGAGGTCGAGGCAGCGCAGAGCGAGATCGCCAAGGTCGCCATCGAGGCCGCCGAGAAGGGTCGCATCACCATCGTTCGCCCGACGGACAAGATGTTGTGAGGACACCGTGACCGACGTGAGGAAGCCCGCGTTCCTGCAACAGCACCTGACGATCGCCCCCCGGCCGAGCATGCCGGCCTCGCGGCTGATGCCGTGGTCGGCAGCGCCGCTCGACCCGGGGCTGTCACCACGAATGACGGCGCCGACCCCTGCACCGCCACCGTCAGCGCCGCCCGTGATGCCAACGGCGCCCATGGGCCACGCCTTCGAGCCGCTGCAGCCTGCGCCGATGCCGATGCCCCCTGCGCCCCTTCCGCCACCGCCTCCGGTGGTGATCGATCACACGCCGCAGCTGCAGTCGGCCCTCGAGGCGCTGCGCCAGGAAGGCCGGCGGCTGGGAGAGCAGGCCCGCAGCGATGCGTTGGAGATCGGCGTGCTGATCGCGCGGCGCATTCTCGAGCGCGAGTTGACCACCAGCCTCGACCCGCTCTTCGGGCTCATTCGCAGCGCGATCCGCCGGGTCGGTGAGGCGCGCGCGATCGTCGTGAAGGTCAGCGCGGACGATCACCATCGCCTGCAAGACTCCCCGGGCTCTGCGCTCTCATTGGCGAACGTGACGCTGCAGATCGACGACACGCTGGGGCCTGGAGACGTCGTCGTCGAGTCCGAGGTTCACGGTGTCGATGGGCGCATCGACACCCGTCTCGAGGAGCTGCGTCGTGAGCTCCGCGAAGCCATGCAGCACGAGTGAGGCCCTCATGAGCGGAGTCGATCTCGACCGTGTGCGCCGGGTGCTCGAGGGCAGCCGGGACGTCGTGGTGCAGGGCCGAATCGTTCGCGCGACGGGACTGCTGCTCGAGGCCGCGATGCCGCAGGTGGCCCTGGGCACGAGCTGCGAGATCCGAGCACAGCACGGGCGAACGGTTCACGCCGAGGTGGTCGGCTTCAACGGGCCCACCGCCCTGCTCGTTCCGTTCGGCGACATGGAAGGCATCTGCGAGGGCTGTGCGGTGGTGCCGCGCTCGAACGCAGGCGAGGTCCCCGTCGGGGAAGCGCTGCTCGGCCGGGTCGTCGACGCGCGCATGCAGCCGATCGATGGTGGGCCGTCGATGCTCCTGAAGGAGCGCGCACGCCTCGCAGCCAACCCGCCTGCAGCCATGTCGCGCCGCCGCATCGCAGACCCGATGCCCACGGGGGTTCGTTCGCTCGACGCGTGTCTCACCCTCGGAGAAGGCCAGCGCCTCGGCATCATGGCGGGCCCGGGCGTCGGCAAGTCGGTGCTCCTCGGCATGGTGGCGCGCCACTCGACGGCTGACGTGATCGTCGTGGGGTTGATCGGTGAGCGCGGTCGCGAGGTGCGTGAGTTCATCGAGCGCGATCTCGGCCTCGAAGGCCTCCGGCGAGCCGTGGTGGTGGTGGCGACCGGCGACGAGCCGCCCCTGGTGCGGGTGCGTGCAGCGATGGCGGCGACGGCAGCGGCCGAGTTCTTCCGCGCTCGGGGCCTCAAGGTGATGTTGCTGATGGACTCGCTCTCGCGCGTGGCCATGGCGCAGCGTGAGATCGGCCTCGCCGCAGGAGAGCCTCCGACTTCGAAGGGCTACCCCCCGTCGGTGTTCGCGATGCTCCCGCGGCTCGTGGAGCGCGCTGGCAACGATGCAGGCACTGGCAGCATCACGGCGCTGTACACGGTGCTCGCCGAGGGTGACGACTTCTCCGACCCCGTCACCGACTGTGCGAAGGCCGCGCTCGACGGGCACGTGGTGCTGTCACGAAAGCTCGCCAACGCCGGTCACTTCCCTGCCGTCGACATTCTGGCGTCGGTGAGCCGGTGCATGTCGGACGTCACACCAGTGACGCACCGCGAGCTCTCGATGCAGGTGCGCGAGGTGCTCTCGGCGTACCGCGAAGCCGCCGATCTGATTGAGGTCGGCGCGTACCAGTCAGGGTCGAACCCCCGAGTTGATCGCGCGCTCGGGTGCATTGGCCAGGTCAATGCATTCCTCCGGCAAGGGCCTGTCGAGCACTTCTCGCTCGACCAGACCCTGACGCTGCTGAACGGCGCGTTGAAAGCCAAAGAGGTCGTGGCTGCGAAGCCCGCGCCTCCGAAGGCAGGGAGATAGGCAGTGCTCACTCTGGTGCTGATGGCGATCGCAGCAGCAGCACCGGCTCCCGACGAGCCGACGCCGCCCATCGCGCCGCTGGTCAAGCAGCCGACGGTGCCGGTCGTCGCGGGTGACCAGGCGCCGGCGAAGCCAGTCGAGAAGGCGCCAGAGAAGACGCCAGAGAAGGCCTCGGAGAAGCCGGCCGAGAAGGCGCCTGAGAAGAAGACGGTCGAGAAGTCTCCCGAAAAGCTCGCTGAGAAGCCCGCGGTCGAGGGCCCGCCTGTCGAGAAGCGCGCCGCGAAGCCGACGGGGAAGCCGCTGAAGAAGTCGGCTGCGAAGACGAGTCCAGAGCCGGCGGCCGACGAGCCCGTGATGCCGACGGTCGCCGCACCGGCGTTGTCGAAGAAGGCGCTCTGCGGAGAGCTGATCAAGACCGGCAAAGAGCTCGCGAGCGCGAAGAAGAAGCTCGAGGAGGACCGCGCGAAGTTCGAGAGCGAGAAGGCCACGCTCGAGACGCTCGCGAAGGAGATCGCCACCGCCCGCGCCGAGCTGCGCGCCGAGACCGAGAAGCTCGAGCAGCTGCTCGCGAAACGTCCCGCAGGTCCGCCGTCGACGTCGGAGCCCGCGACGGCTGGAACGGCTCCCGCGCCGATCCCCGCTCCCACGTCCTTCCCCGCGAAGAACGGAGAGCTCGACGCGCTCGCGAAGACGATGAAGTCGATGGATCCCGACGCGGCGGCGCTCCTGCTCCAGCGCTCCGACGTGAAGCTGGCGGCGTCGCTGCTCAAGCGCATGAAGCCCGCCGACGCCGGCGCCGTGATGAACCGCCTCAAGCCCGATCTCGCCGCCGAGCTGGTCGCGACGATGGCCACCATGCCGAGCGCTCCGACGAAGGGTGGCCTGAAGTGAAGATGCTCATGGGCACCCCAGCAGCCACGCCAGGACCCGATGAAGCGGTCGCGCTTGTTCGCGGCACACGGGCGGATGCGAGCGCGTTCAGTCAGGAGCTCACGAGGGCCAGTGCGCCACGAGCGGACGTTCGGCTGCGAGAGGCAGCGCCCTCCGAGATTCGGCCTCCAGAGAACGCCACCACCCGTCCTGGAACGATCACGCTCCTGACTCCGCAACGCCGGCAAGGCGATCTCGCGGCGCCGGAGGTCCGTCCGCCGGACGAGCCTCTCACAGCGCCGGTGCGCGACTCGGAGCAGAAGTCAGGGATTCACCAGTCACGGCCGGCGCCACGTCGCGAGCCTGCGTCCGAGCCTGTGCCGAACGAACCCGCGGTCCAGACCCAGGCGCATGGGCTGGCGAGTCAGCTCCGGGCACAGCACGAGGCGCCTGACGAGGCAGCAGCGCCCGTCACCACGCACGACGTCCACGTGGAGCCGTCGAAGGCGCCTCAGCGGGCCTCTGCTGCAAAGCCAGAGTCCACGCCTGAGCCTGTCCGCTCCTCGCGCGAGGCCGTGGTGTCGTCACTGAGTGTGGCTCCGCTCGCGGCTCAGACGTCATCCACTCCGCGTCCATCACCCGCGACGCCTGCCGCTGGCCCGTCGAAATTGCCCATGGTCACTCAGGGTATCGACACCGCGCTGCAGGACCTGAAGGGGGCTCGACACAAAACGCCGACACTGCTCGAGCTCGCCGGCCAGCGCGCTGCTCCCGCCTCGCGACAGGGCGTCGCCACGAACCCGTCGCCGAAGAAGGCTGAAGAGCGCGAGACGTCACGAGACGATCGCCCCACCCTGGCGTCACCCCTTCTCAACCCCATGCAGACGACGGCGAACGCCTCGAGCCGAACGACGGAGCCGACGGCCGTTGCGCCGCCACCTCCAGTTCCGTTCGTCGCGCCAGCGCACCTGGACGATCCCTCGCTCCGCGTCGTCGTGCTGCCGACCATCGCGCGCATGAACGTCGAGACGAAGGAGGGATCGCTCTCACTCCAGGTGCGGGTGCATGACGGCGTCACCGACGTCCGGGCCAGCGGCGCCGGCGCGATGCTCGTCGATGCCCGCCAGGGAGAGCTCCGGTTGGCCCTCGCGCACGAAGGATTGAAGCTGGGCCAGCTCGAGCTCGCCCAGTCAGACGCAGGCTCCTCTCGCCACCAACGCCGCGAAGCCCCCGAAGAGCGCGCCACGGCAACGACTCGCCGCCCCACGCTTCGTCAGCAGCTCACCACCACCCTCCGCGCCGATGGGCGCCTCTCCGTGAAGGCCTGACCATGGCAAACCAGATCTCCTCCGTGCTCGCAGGCATCGGCCCCAGCTCGAACACCCCACAGGGCTCCAGCAAGCTCGGCAAAGACGAGTTCCTCAAGCTGCTCACCACGCAGCTGTCGAATCAGGATCCGCTCGACCCGGTCGACAACCAGGCCTTCATCGCCCAGCTCGCGACGTTCGCCTCGGTCGAGCAGCAGTCGGCGATGAACTCGACGCTCGAGTCGTTGCTCGTCGCGCAGGCCTCGAGCAACCAGACCAACGTCGCCGTGCTCGTCGGCAAAGAGATCACCTTCAACTCGGATCAGGTGGCCCTCCCGGCGACGGGCTCCGTCGACATCAAAGGCAAGCTCACCGACGAGGCGAAGAAGGTCAGCGCCATCATCAAGGATGACAAGGGCAAGGTCGTTCGGAGCATCGTGCTGAACGGCACCCAGGCTGCGGGCGAGATCAACCTCAAATGGGACGGACTCAACGAGTCGGGAGCGCGCGTCCCCCAGGGCAACTACACCGTCACGCTCACTGCCGAAGATGCTGCGGGCAAGTCGGTGCCCGTCAGCACCAGCGGTCGCGGCCGCGCGACTGGCGTGTCGTTCGCAGAAGGTTTCCCGCAGCTCATCGTCAATGGCGTCCGGGTTCGGCTCTCGGACGTTGTCGAAGTCAACGAGCCGAACACCACCACCACCCAAACGCCGGACACCAACAACACGCCCTAGGAGGGGACATGTCGCTTCTCACGTCACTCAACACCGGAACGTCGGGGCTCCAGGCCGCCAGCCAGGACCTCAACGTCATCGGCGACAACATCGCCAACGCCAACACCGTCGGTTTCAAGGCCTCACGCGCCGCCTTCCAGGATGCCCTGCTTCAACAGGTCATCGGAGCTCCCGGTGGCGGACAATTGGGTCTCGGCACGAACCTGCAAACCATTCAGCGGCTCATCACCCAGGGCGCGCTCTCGAACACCGGCCAGGTCACTGACCTCGCGATTCAGGGCAGCGGCTTCTTCCTCACCCGCGGCAACTACAACGGCGCCAACGGCCAGTACTACACGCGCGCCGGCCAGTTCTCGATCGACAAGACGGGCTACCTCGTGAACCCCGATGCGCTGCGCCTGCAGGGCTACCCGGCCGACGCCAGCGGCAACGTGCAGGGAGCGCTCGGCGATCTGCAGGTCGGGAACGCGACGGAGCTCGCGACGCCGACGAGCGAGATCACGATGAAGGCCAAGCTCGACCCGAACGCGCCGATTCTCACGTGGGATCCACTCAACCCGACGACCACCTCGAACTTCAGCGCGTCGGTCACCGCCTATGACTCGCTTGGGCAGTCGTACGACGTCACGGTCTACTGGAACCGGACCGCCACCGGCGCGTGGGACTGGCACGCCATGGTGCCGGACGGCGCGGTGCTCACGGGCGGAACACCAGGCCAGCCCGAAGAGATCGCCGACGGCGCGATGACCTTCGACACCCAGGGCCGGCTCGACACCCATACCCAGACCTCGAACTTCAACCCGCTCAACGCGGTCAACCCGCAAGCCCTCACCTTCAACTTCGGTGACGAACTCGCGAGCGGCGGCACGGGCCTCGACGGCGTCGTGCAGAACATCGGGGGCAACGGCAACGAGCTCACCTTCACCAACCAGGACGGCTACTCCGCTGGCTCGCTCGCCTCGATCCAGATCAACAACAAGGGCGAGGTGCTCGGCGCATTCACCAACGGAAGGACTCGCGTGCTCGGCCAGGTCGCGCTCGCCGACTTCGAGGCGGCCGACAAGCTGACCCGCATCGGTGGCAATCTGCTCGCAGAGTCGAGTGACTCGGGCCAGCCGACGATCGGGGCTCCGTCTGCTGGAGGTCGCGGTGCCATCGCCGCTGGTGCGCTCGAGCAGTCGAACGTCGACCTCGCCGACCAGTTCGTCCGCATGATCGGCGCCCAGCGCTCGTTCCAGGCCAACTCGAAGACCATCACCACCGCAGACCAGCTCCTCGGCGAGCTCATGCAGCTCAAGCGGTAAGCGGTCTGCCTGAAGCCTCGTGGGACCCAAACGCCGTGGGCGACTTCCTCCCGCTCACGGCGTTCGTGCGTCTGGTCGTCACGATCCTGACGCGACTGAAGGGCGACGCCCAACGTGCCGAACCACCATCACAAGGGGAGCGCCGTGATCATCCTCACCCGTCTCGATGGAAAGAGTGTGGCCGTGAACGAGGACCTGATGGTGTTCGTCGAGCAGACGCCCGACACCGTGCTGACCATGTCGTCAGGGCAGCGGCTGATGGTGAAGGAGCCGCTGGCGGACGTGATCGAGCGCATCGCGGCGTTCCGGCGCTCGTGCGTTCCGACGCTGGTCCCTGGAGGCGTGAGCCATGGATAAGACGACGATTCCCGGAATCCTCTTCGGCATCGGCATGATCCTCCTCGGGCAGAAGCTCGAAGGTGGTCACGCCGGCTCGCTCATTCAGGCGACGGCCTTCATCATCGTGGTCGGCGGCACGCTGGGCGCGGTGCTGGTCTCGTACCCACTCAGCGAGGTCATCAGCAGCATCAAGGGCATCAAGATCGCGCTGCAGGAAAAGCCGAACGACACCGTCTCCCTCATCGGCCAGCTGGTCGAGCTCGCCACCATCGCCCGCCGCGACGGCGTGCTCGCGCTCGAGGGCAAGCTCGCCGAGGTCAAAGATCCGTTCCTGAAGCGCTCGCTCGGCTTCCTCGTCGACGGCGTCGAGGCCACCGTCGCCCGCGACACGCTCGAGACCGAGATCGAGATCGAAGCCGAAGAGGACACCGTGAAGGCGAAGTTCTGGGGCGACTTCGGCGCGCTCTGCCCCACCGTCGGCGTGCTCGGCGCCGTGCTCGGCCTCATTCACGTCATGGAGAACCTCGACAACCCCGCGGCCCTCGGCCCTGGCATCGCCGTCGCCTTCGTCGCGACGGTGTACGGCGTCGGCGTCGCCAACCTGATGGCGCTGCCGCTATCGAACAAGATCAAGCGCAAGATCGCCCTCGAGAAGGAGCGCAAGACGCTCATCGCCGAGGGCGTGCTCGCGATTCAAGAAGGCCTGAACCCCCGCATCCTCGAAGAGAAACTCAAGAGCTACGGCGGTCACCACGCCAGGCACATGAAGTCGGGCGACAAGAAGTGAGCGGCGTCACGCGCGAAGGAGACGCCCATGGCGAAGAAGCACAAACATGAAGAACACGAGAACCATGAACGATGGGTCATCAGCTACGCCGACCTCGTCACCCTGCTCTTCGCGCTCTTCGTCGTCCTCTACGCCTCGAGCAAGGTCGACACCAACAAGCTGGCCGAGACGAGTGAGTCGATGCGCTGGGCGCTCAACTTCAAGGGCGAAGGCGGCATCACCCGGTTGTCGATCTTCAAGGGGCCTCCGACGGAAGGAGGGTGCGTCACCAACACCGGCACCAACCCGGTCACCAACCCCGTCGATCGCCGTGTCCTGGAGCAGCAACGCAAACGCATCGAGAAGCTGCTTCGCCCGTTCTTGATGGAGCGCCCCAAGGACCCGACGATCAGCTTCGAGCTCGAGAACGGGAAGCTCCGGCTGCGGCTGGCTGCGATGCGCTTCTTCGACCCGGCGTCATCGTCGCTGCGGCCCGAGGCCATCGCCGTGCTCGACGCGATCGCCGAAGAGCTCGTCTCGGCGAAGCAGAACATTCGCGTCGAAGGTCACACCGACGATGAGCCGATTCGGACCACTCGCTACCGCAGCAACTGGGATCTGTCGGCCTCGCGCGCCGCCACCGTCGTGTCGTACCTCGAGAAAGCCCACGGGATTCCTGCGAAGCGGCTGGTGGCGGCGGGGCTGGGTGCACAGAGCCCTCTGGTGTCGAACGACACCCAGGAACACCGCGAGATGAACCGCCGAATCGAGCTCGTCCTCGAGGTTCCGGCCGGGGATCCACGGGCTTACGGCCCTTCGAACCCGCCAGCACCCTGACGCGTCAGGGGCACGACCGTTGCGTTGAGCCCCCGACATGAGTGAGCCCACCAAGGCAGATCCCGAGGTCGCGGCGATGGCTGCGGCGGTTCGGCCCAGCCGTGTCGTGCCAGCGCTGATTGGAATGAACAGCCTGATGCTCGTCGGGGTGATGGCGTTCCTGGTGATGCAGTCGATGAAGAGCCCACCGTCGGCCGAGCACGCGCCCGCCGCCGAACCTGAAGCAGCCGAAGAACCCAAGGCCCAGCCAGAAGCGGAGCCCGAGAAGGGCAAGGACGGCAAGCCGGTGAAGGGGCTGGGCCCGCTGGTGAAGATCGCCGACTTCGTCATCCACCTCCGCAACCCCGAGATCGATCGTTACGCGCGCCTGTCGTTCGACGTCGAGGTGATCTCCGACGCCGATCGCGAGCAGCTCAACGCGCACATGCCTCGCGTGCGTGACGCCTTCATCAGCTACCTGTCGGACCGCACCCTCGAGGAGCTGCAAGGCACCGAGGGGCTGGGCCGCACGAAAGAGGCGCTCGCGGGCCGCATTCGGGAGCTGGTGCCCGAGGCGCGCGTTCGTTCGCTCTACATCTCCGACTTCGTCGTTCAGTGACCGAAAGAACCCCATGGCCGGCGCGCTGCTGAACACAGACGAGATCAACGCGCTGATGACGGCCATTCAGGATGGCCGCGTGGCGCCCGAAGCCGGAGCCCGGACCCGCGGCACGGCGGCCAACTACGATCTCACCAGCCAGGACCGCGTCATTCACCGGCAGATGCCGACGCTCGACGCGATCAACGAGCAGATCGCCACCATGTTCGGCATGGGCATGGCGGGCCGCACGCGCCTCACCGTTCGGGTCACCTCGGGGCCAGCGTCGATGCTGCGCTTCTCCGACTTCAACTCGCTGCTCGCGCCGCCCTCGACGGTGACGGTGATGTCGTTGGGCAAGGGTGGCTCCCAGGCACTGCTGGTGCTCGAGCCGGGCCTGGCAGACGCGATGATCGCCGCCGCGCTTGGAGACAAACGGGGCCGCAGCGACGAGCCCACTCCAGCGCCTGCACAAGGCGATGCCCGCCGCGACTTCACGATGGTCGAGCGCAACGTGCTGCGCCGCCTGATCGGCGTCTTCACCGACGCGATGAGCACTGCCTGGGCGCCGGTGCTGCCCTTCAAGCCCGAGGTGTTGCGCTTCGAGGCCGACCCGCGGCTCGCGGTGATCGCGCCAAGCAACGAGACCGCCGTGCTCTGCAGCTTCGAGCTCGAGGGGGCGATGCGCGGCGTGATTCAGCTCGCGCTGCCCTACACGGCCATCGAGCCGGCGCGGAAGGCGCTGATGTCGCCGCCGATGCTGCACAGCGTGTCGGACAAGGGCTTCGCCAACGCCCTTCGCCATGAGATCAACCAGGTCGAGGTCGACGTGGCTGCGCTCCTCGGCACGACGAGCATGACCGTCGATCAGCTGATGGGTCTCGAGGTCGGCCACGTGCTGATGCTGGGTACCAGCGAAGGCGCGTCACTGCCGGTCTTCGTGCAGGGCAAGGCCAAGTTCACCGGCCAGCCGAAGGTCGTCGGGGGCGCCCTCGCGCTCGAGCTCGACGCCGGGCCGGTCGCCGAGCTGCGCCGCCCGTTCGACGCCGAGCCCGCAGATCCCACGTCCAAAGCCGCCTGAAGGAGTCGCCATGTCCGACGTCGCCGCTCAAGAAAACGAAGTTTCGACCCGCCGGCTCGATCTGCTGCTCGACGTGCCCCTGGACGTGAACGTCGAGCTGGGCCGCTCGCGCATGTCGATTCAGGAGCTGCTGGCCCTCTCGCCCGGCAGCGTGATCGAGCTCGACAAGGTCGCCGGTGAGCCGCTCGACATCGTGGTGAACGGCCGCCTGATCGCCCGGGGCGAAGCGGTGGTGGTGAACGACAAGTTCGGCATTCGCATCACCGACATCGTCAGCAAGACCGAACGCATCGCCCGCCTTCGCTGAAGTCTGAAGCCGTCTCGCGTCGAACTTCCTCGGGAGGGGAATGCCATGCACGCACTGCTCGTGTCGTTGTTGCTCGTCGCGACCCCATCAACCGCCGAGGAGGGCTCCGCCGCCGCCGTCACGCCGCCGCCTGCCCCTCCGTCGGCGGCTGATTCCGTCGTCGCCGCCGCCTTCCAACACACCTCCATCGGCACGAAGAGCGCCGACGTTCAGGCGCCAGTGAGCAGCAATTGGTCGTCCTTCGCGGCGCCCGGGTTCGCGCTCGCGGCGCTGGCAGCCCTGGCGTTCGCGTTGACCCGCCGTCGCGCGAAGTCGACGCGGAGCATCAGCGTGGTGGAGACGGCGTCGCTGGGACCCAAACGCTCCCTGGTGATCGCCGACGTGATGGGCGAGCGCATGGTGCTGGGGGTCTCGGAGGCCGGCATCTCGGTTTTGTCCACCCGCGCCGCGCCGCAGCCGGAGCCCGCGCCGTTCGTCATCCCACCTCCGCTCGAGACGGTCAGCGCGTCACTCTCGAAGGAGATGAGCTTCTTCGACCGCGTGCTCGGGCGCGTTCCTCAGCCGAACGCCGTGGCCAGCTTCGACGAGACGCTTCGTGACTCCCTCGAAGATCAAGAACTGCGCGCCAAGCTGTCTCTCGGGCAGCGGAGCGTCGTGCCATGACCTGGCTGGCGCTCGGCGCGACGGAGGCTCCGCTCCAGCTGTCGGTGGGCGGCGGCTCGGCAGCGGTGAAGCTGTTCCTGCTGCTGACCGTGCTCTCGTTCGCCACGGGCGCGCTGATCGCCATCACCAGCTTCACCCGCATCGTGATCGTGATGTCCTTCCTGCGGCAGGCGCTCGGCACGCCGCAGTTGCCTCCGAACCAGGTGGTGATGGCGCTCGCGCTCGCGCTGACCGGCTTCGTGATGGCGCCGACGTTCACCAAGGTGCACACCGAGGCGGTCGGGCCGTACCTCGACGATCAGATCAGCGGGAAAGAGGCCTACGACCGGGGCAGCGGACCGGTGCTCCAGTTCCTGCTGCGGCAGACGCGCCCCGACGATCTGCGCCTGTTCTACGAGCTCTCTGGAGCCGACCGGCCGACGCGCGCCGATGACGTGCCGCTCACCATCGCGGTGCCGGCCTTCATGGTCTCGGAGCTCACCACGGCCTTCCGCATGGGCCTGTTCCTCTTCATTCCGCTGCTGCTGGTCGACCTGCTCGTCTCGGCCATTCTCATGTCGCTCGGCTTGATGATGGTGCCGCCGACGCTGGTGTCGCTGCCGCTCAAGGTCGGCATCTTCCTGCTCGCTGATGGCTGGCACCTGCTCGTGCAATCGCTGGTGAGGAGCTTCCAATGAGCCCTGACTCGCTGCCGGCGCTGTTCCGTGAAGGCCTGATGTTGCTGGGCGTGGTGGCGGGCCCGCTGTTCGGCGCGCTCCTGCTCGTCAGCCTCATCGTCGGCGTGCTGCAGAGCGTGACGCAGATTCAGGAGCCTGCCGTCGGCGCCGTGCCTCGCCTCGCGACGGTCATCATCGTGGTCGCGTTGAGCGGCGGGTGGATGATGGAGCGCCTCGCCGGGTTCATGCGGTCGGCCATCGAGCGGATCAGCGACCGGGGCTTCTAGCCGTGGACCTCTCGCTGCCCCTGATTCTGGGGTTCATGCTGGTGCTGACGCGCACCGCGTCGCTCCTCGGCGTGGCTCCGATTCTGGGGTCGAAGTCGGTGCCGATGCGCATTCGAGCGGCGCTCATCGGCGTGGTGGCGATCGTCACCTATCTCGCAGCGAACGCGCCCCGGGTTCCAGTGCCGGTGGACTTCGTCTCGCTCGCCGCGCTGGTCGCCAGTGAGGTCGCGCTGGGCCTGACCGCCGGGCTCTCGTCGCGGGTGTTGATCGACGCGGCCCAGGCGGGAGGCCAGGCCGCGTCGAACGCGATGGGCTTCGGCTTCGGCAGCATGATCAACCCGCACAGCAACTCCGAGTCGTCGACGATGGGGGAGCTCTTCATGGCGCTGGCCCTCGGCGCGGCGCTCGTCTTCCACCTGCCTGAGGAGTGCATCGGCTGGCTGGTCCGCTCGGTCCGCGACGTTCCACCCGGCGGCACTGTCGACATCACCAGCCTTGCCGGCGCCCTCACCCAGCAGCTCATCTTCGGCATCACCCTGTCGGTGCGGGTCGCCTTCCCGCTCTTCGCCTCGGCCATCCTTGGCTACGCGATCCTCGGCGCGCTCGGTCGCACGGCGCCGCAGCTGTCGCTCCAGAGCCTGGGCTTCGCGGTGTCGATCGGCTGCGGCGTGATGGCGGTCTTCTTCGTGGCCCCCGACGCCGCGCGCCTGTGCGCAGACGCTGCGACCCGCATCTTCACCAGGAGCTGACGCGTGGCCTCCGAAGCGACGGACCAGGAGCAACGCACCGAGGACGCGAGCGAGCGGCGGCTGACGCAGGCCTTCGAGGAGGGCGACATCGCCCTGCCTCGGGAGTTCATCATGCTGGGCGGCTTCATCGCTGGCGCGCTGGTGCTCGTGCAGGTCGCTCCGGCCTTCAAGCGCGCGCTCACGGTGCTCATCACCGACGCCGTTCGCCTCGCGCCGTCCGCGCCCTTCTCCACGCTCCCGTCGCTGCTCGCGCCGATCGTGCTGCCGACCGCCGCGATCATGATCACCGTCGCCGCGGTGGGCGTTGCGCTCACCTTCACGCAGACGCGCGGCCACCTCTGGGACGATCGCGCGACGCCTGACTTCTCGCGCCTCTTCAGCCCTTCACGAGTCACCCACTTCGTGTCGAAGGAGTTCGCGCAGGATCTCGTCATCAGCCTCGTCAAGCTCGTGGCAGTCGGTGGGGTCGTCTGGACCTCCTTCCGCGCCGAGTTCCTGACGCTGCATGGCCTGCTGCAGGCCTCGCCGGCCGATCAGTTCGATTCTCTCTTCGCGCCGCTCTCGAAAGCGCTCGTTCGGGTGCTCGCCGTCTTCGCTGCGTTCGCTGGTGCCGACTTTGCACTGACGCATTGGCGATACCGGAAGAAGCACATGATGACCCGCGACGAAGTGAAACGAGAGATGAAGGAAGACGAGGGCGACCCTCAGATTCGCAGCATGCGGAAGCGCAAGCACCGCGAGCTCTCGAAGCGCAACGCCATCGCCGAGACGAAGACGGCCGACGCTCTCATCGTCAACCCCACCCACATCGCCATCGCGGTGCGCTACCGCAAAGACGAAGACGCGGCGCCGCGGGTGATCGCCAAGGGCAAGGGCGTGCTGGCCGAGGCGATGCGTGACGCCGCCCGGTCGAACGGCATTCCGATCGTCCAGGACATTCCGCTCGCGCGGCTGCTCTTCAAGAAGGTGAAGACCGGCGGGCAGGTGCCTCGCGAGACCTTCAAGGCGGTCGCTGCCGTGCTGGCCTTCGTCTACCGCATCACCGGCCGCTCGCAGGCTGGCATCACTGAGGTGCGCTTGTGAGTGCCGTCGCCGCCGCTCCAGCGCCCCGCATTCAGCCTGAAGGCGTTCTCGCGCTCGCGGTGCTTGGCGTCCTGGGCATTCTGGTGGTGCCGCTGCCGGCGCCGCTGCTCGACGCGCTGCTGGCGCTCAACGTCGCGCTGTCGGTGATGATGCTGCTGGTCGCGCTCGGGCTCACCAAGGCCGTGGAGTTCTCGGTCTTCCCGTCGCTGCTCCTCATCACCACCCTCTTCCGCCTGTCGCTGAACGTCGCCACCACGCGCCTCATCCTCCTCGAGGGCGGCAAGGGCGAAGGCGCGGCGGGTCACGTGATCGAGGCGTTCGGGCGCTTCGCGGTCGGTGGCAGCCTGATCGTCGGCGCGGTGATCTTCCTGATCCTGCTCGTCGTGAACTTCATGGTGATCACCAAGGGCTCTGGTCGCGTGTCGGAAGTCGCGGCGCGCTTCACCCTCGATGCGTTGCCCGGCAAGCAGATGTCGATCGACGCCGACCTCGCTGCTGGTGTCATCGACGAGAAGCAGGCGCGCGACCGCCGCCAGGCCCTCTCGCGTGAGACCGAGTTCTTCGGCGCGATGGACGGCGCGAGCAAGTTCGTCCGCGGTGACGCCATCGCCGGCCTGATCATCACCGTCATCAACATCGTGGGCGGCCTCATCGCCGGCCTCGCGCGCGATCACTTCTCGTTCAGCCAGGCGGTCGAGACGTACACGGTGCTCACCATCGGCGACGGGCTCATCACCCAGCTGCCTGCCCTGCTCGTCTCGACGGCGGCCGGTGTGCTGGTGACGCGGTCGGAAGGCGCGGACCTCGGCACGCAGGTCGGTGGGCAGATCTTCGGCAGCCCGCGCGCGCTCAAGTACACGGCGATGGTGCTCGGGTTGTTGGCGCTGCTGCCCGGCCTCCCGACGCTGGCGTTCGGTCCACTGGCCATCGGGGCCTTCGTGATGTCGCGCCGCTCGGAGAAGTCACTGGCGCTCGCGAAGCTCTCGCCGCGCAAGCAGGACGAAGCGACCAAGGGCGGCGAACAGAAGGTTCAAGATCTCCTCGCCCTCGACACGCTCGAGCTCGAGGTCGGCTTCACGCTGCTGCCGCTGATCGACGTCGAGAAGGGCGGCGAGCTGCCGGGCCGGGTGACGTCGCTGCGCAAGCAGCTCGCCACCGACATGGGCCTGGTGCTCCCGTCAGTGCACCTGAAGGACAACCTGCGCCTCGACGGCACCGAGTACCGCGTGAAGCTGCGCGGCATCGAGGTCGGCCGTGGCGTCGTGCAGGCCGGCCGGCTGATGTGCCTCGAGCCGAACGGTGGCACGCCGACCATCGAAGGCATTCCGGGGAAGGACCCTGCGTTCGGGTTGCCCGCCGTATGGGTGATGCCGGAGCAGCGCGCCGCCGCGGAAGCCCGTGGCTACACGCTGGTCGATGGGCCGTCGGTCGTCACCACGCACCTCTCGGAGCTCATCCGCAAGAACGCGCACGAGCTGATCGGCCGTCAGGAAGTGCAGGAGCTGCTGGGCACCTGCGCGAAGGAGGCGCCGAAGCTCGTCGAAGACACCGTGCCGGGCATCGTCAGCCTGGGCGAGCTGGTGCGCGTGCTGCGCGGGCTGCTGCGCGAGGGCATCTCGGTTCGCGATCTCCGCACCATCCTCGAGGCCGTCGCCGACGCCGCGCCGCGGAGCAAAGACGCTCACTTCCTCGTCGAGCAGGTGCGCCGCCGGCTCGCCCGCCAGATCACCTCGCGCGTCTCCGAGAAGGGCATCGTCTACGCGCTGACGCTCGAGCGCGCGGCTGAAGAGGCGCTGCGTGGCGCGCTGGGACAGAACGACGGCGAGCCGACGCTGGCACCCGACATCGACACCGCGCGACGGCTCATCACCAGCCTCGAGACGCGCGCCTCGGCCCTCGTCGCGGCCGGAAAGAGCCCGGTGGTGTTGGCGCCCACCGATCTCCGCAAACCGCTCTTCGACTTCGCGTCGCGCTTCGTCCCCGACCTCTCCGTCATCTCTGCCCGCGAGCTGGTGCCAGGCACCACGATTGAACCCGCGGGCACCATCTCGCTGAACACCTGAGGAGCACACCACCATGAGCACCTTCCGCACCTTCCGCGCCCCCGACAGCCGCTCTGCACTGGCCATGGTGAAGGCCGCGCTTGGGCCCGACGCGATCATCATCGCGACGCGGGAGGTCTCGAACGGTCTGTTCCGCCCGAAGGAGATGGAAGTGACGGCTGCGCTCCCCGAGCCCGGCCCGCTCTCGAAGGCGCTCGACAGCCAGCCGTGGGCGACCACGAGGACGACGACGCAACAACTGCCTGCGATCCCCTCGCCCGCGCCTTCGGTGCCGCCGTTGATGACGCCGCGCCGCACTGTCGAGCAGCCCGAGACTCAGATGAGCACTCGCACCACGACGACGCAGCTGTCCTCCGCCGATCTGCAGCAGGCCATCAGCAATGCGGCCGAGAATCGTGCCAGCTCCGACATGAACGACGAGCTGGTCCGGCTGCGCGGCGCGTTCGAGTCGATGCAGCGTGAGATGAAGACGCTGACCCGCCAGCGCGTGGAGCGCGACACCAACCTGCCCGGCGCGGCGACGGACCTGTACTCGCACCTCATCAACCAGGGCGTCGAGGAGCAGCTCGCCGACGAGTGTGTGCGCCAGGCCGTGGAGCTCGCGAAGGACACGCGCCTCGAGACGTTGCTCCCCGTGCTGCGCAGCGCCGTCTCGGAGCGCATCATCGGCGGTCGCGCTCCCTGGCTCGCCGATCAACGCCGCCGCACCATCGCGCTCGTCGGGCCCACTGGCGTCGGCAAGACGACCACCATGGCGAAGATCGCCGCCCGCGCGATCATGGAGTCGAAGCTCAAGGTCGCGCTCATCACCATCGACACCTACCGCATCGGCGCGAGCGAGCAGGTGCTCCGCTACGGCGAGATCATGTCGGTGCCGACCTTCGTCGCGCGCGACCGCATCGAGCTCAACCGGGCCCTCGAGCGCACCGCGAGCGCCGACCTCGTGCTCGTCGACACCGCGGGCCGCAGCATGAGTGAAGCCGTCGCGCGCCAGGCCGAGATGCTTCGCGCCGTCGAGGGAATGCAGCTGTACCTGGTGGTGAGCGCCGGCACCGGAGCACGTGAGATGGCCGCGGCCGCCGAGCGGTATCGCGCCATGCAGCCTGAGCGGCTCATCGTCACCAAGGTCGACGAGGCCGTCGGCTCCGGGAGCCTGCTCTCTGCGTCCGTCCGAATCGGCCGCCCCATCGTCGCCGTGTCGGATGGGCAGCGGGTGCCCGAAGACATTCACGCGATGTCGAGCACCGAGCTGGTCGACCTGATCGTCGGCACGCCGGGCAGAGCCAACGTCACGAAGGCCGGAGGGCGCTGAACCATGGATCAGGCCATCGGATTGCGGGAGCTGATGAAAGAACATCGCAAGACCCAGTCGAAGCTGCGCGTCATCGGCGTCACCAGCGGCAAGGGTGGTGTCGGCAAGTCCAACGTCGCGGCGAACCTCGCGGTGCTGGCGGCGCGCGGTGGCCGTCGGGTGCTGGTGCTCGACGCCGATCTCGGGCTCGCGAACGTCGAGATCCTCTACGGGCTCAAGCCCCGCTACCACCTCGGCCACCTGCTCGATGGTGACGTGCCGGTGCGCGACATCGTCGTGGAGGGTCCTGAAGGCGTGAAGGTGCTCCCTGCGGGCCACGGGCTGCAGACGTTGACCCGGCTCGATGAAGCGCAGCGCATGAGGCTCGTCGCGGCGGTCGATCAGCTCGAGGAAGACTTCGACATCATCTTCGTCGACTGCGGCGCTGGCATTGGCGACAACGTGTTGTTCTTCATCGGCGCGGCGCAAGAGGCGCTGCTGGTGGTGAGCCCGGAGCCGACCTCGCTCACCGACGCGTACGCGACCTTGAAGGTGCTCTGCCAGGAAGGCGGCGCGCGGTTCTTCAACGTCGTCGTCAACCAGGCGCCGAACGAAGCCGTCGCGAAGGACATCTTCGACAAGCTGTCGTCGGTGGTGAGCCGCTTCCTCGGCGCGAAGATGCGCTGGCTCGGCTGGGTGCCGCGAGACGAGAACGTGCACCGCGCGGTGATGTCGCAGAAGCCGCTGGTCGGGCTGTTCCCGAGCTCGCCTGCTACGCGCGCGCTCAACAGCGTCGCTGACACGCTCTTCAACGAGCCACCGCCGATTCAGCTCGAGGGGGGCCTCAAGTTCCTCTGGAGCCGCCTGCTCCGCGAGTCGAGCGTGCACTGAAGACTGAAAGGAGCCCCATGCATCCCGCAGCGATTCGGTACCAGACGACTCAACAGGCTCCGCCGCTCACCGACAACGAGATCGTTCAGAAGTACTCGTTCTTGATCGATCGGTGTGCTCGCCGCATCAGCGCGAAGACCGCGAACGCCGTGCAGCCGGGCGATCTCTGGTCGGTCGGAGCGCTGGGCCTGCTCGACGCGTGGAAGCGCTACGACGCCGAGCGCGCGGTGAAGTTCGAGAGCTTCGCCGAGCATCGCATTCGGGGCGCGATGATCGATGAGCTCCGCGAGATGGATCACCTGCCGCGGAGACTGCGGGCCGACACCGACAAGGTTCGCAAGGCGCGACAGGCGCTGGGCGCGACCCTGGGCCGTGAGCCGACGCAGGAAGAGCTCGCGCTCAAGCTGGGCGTGTCGATCGAAGAGGTCGACAACCTCGAGACCCTGTCGCAGCCAGTGGTGCCGCTGACGCCGGAGCTGCCAGTGCCGAGCCTCGAGGCGCGCCAGGACGAAAAGCTCGATCACGCGCAGGAGGTCCGTGGGCTGACCGAGGCGATCGGCCGGCTGCCTCCGCGGCTCTCGCTGTTGCTGTCGCTGCACTACGTCGAGGGGCTCACGTACAAGGAAATCGCGCAGGCGCTCGAGGTGAGTGAGGCGCGCGTGTGCCAACTGCACGGTGACGCGGTGAAGAAGCTGCGTGAGGCGATGACCGCGCGCTCGGACGATTGACGGTCGACTGGCGACTAGCGTCTTCGCGCCCCGATGGCTTCGACGGCAGCACGGAGTGCCTCGATGCTCGAGCCAGCAGACGGGGCGACCTGCTCGATCGCAAATGACCAGTTACTGTCCCTGACCATGGAGAAGCGCCAGCGGCCCGACGCGTTGATGGCGACCTCGTTCAACGAGGGCATGAAAGGGATGCTCCGGACCAACTCAACCAACTCCTGTTCCGTCAGAGTCCCCGAGATCCGCCGCAGTTGTGAGAAACCGACGTTCGACCACGAGATCCCCGGCGCGGCCCTGTCGACGACGACGTTCATGACCCGCACGGGCGCCTCCGCGCCCGACATTCCTTCGAGAATCCACGACGCGCCACGGATGACCTCGAGGTCGACGTTCGGGTGGGCCAGCCACGCGGCAAGGACTCCGCGGTCGACACTGTCTGGCGTGAATTGATCAGGGCCAACTCCGAGCGGCAGCCGCATCTCGCGCACGAGCCGCCAGAACGGCCCAGGCGACTGGGTGACGAGAGTGGCCCGACTCTCGATCGCAATGCCGAGGCCACCGCCCGCTACGAAGTGCGTTCGTTCGTGCGCGACCCCTGGTCCCAGATGACTCGACCAGCGAAGCCCATGCCGCTCTTCGACCTCTTCATACGCGTCCGAGCCTGCGCAACGGGCAGCGATGACCTGTCCGAAAGGGTCGCCGCTTTCCTGGAGCCAGTCTCCGAACACCGCCAATCGAGCGGGCTCTCGCCAGGACTGTCGTTCGACCAGCACTTCGGCGTTGGTCGCGAGGTCGGTCACGCGGTCGATGGCTCGATCGATGGCCGAATTGAGCTCGCTGACGGCGGAATCCAGTCCAGCACCAGATTCTCGGCGCGCCGCGAGTCTCGAGAGCGCATCAAGGACAAGTTGTCCTGCGGGGCTGCGTGCGACCGCTCCGATCTGAGTTCCAAACTCAGGGTCCGCACTCCGCTCGAGCAGGCCCCAGAACGAACTGGTCAGGGCTGGCGGTACCCATCGTTCGTCCACGACGAGGCGCCGAAGCGGCGGCTGAAGGAGCGGGTCACTCGGAAGACTCGCAAGGTGGTCGAAGACTTCGCGGGTTGGCACTGCAAGGTCTGCTGCGCCCTGAAGCGGATGTGTCGACCGTGGGTGATGCTCCTGCGTCGGTCTCTCGAATGTGCCGGCCTGGACTTCGATTGCGTCTTGACCAGCCGCGTTGGCCATCACGGCGCCAAAGAGGCTCTGCGGCCGGCCCAACTGAATCCGGCCGCCCAGAACGTGAACTGGCACGGAGGCAGGTGGCATCGGATCGATTGCACGCGCGAGTCGATCAGCCGCTTCCGCTAGCCTTCCGTCTCGAAGCACGCGCCACTCGTCGACCAGGAGCTCGAGGGCATCCCATGCGGCGCCTGATCCCAGCGCGTCAACGACCCTCGCGAATGGTCCGTCACTCACGGAGAGCCTCGGGCATGCCTTCTTCTCTGAACCCAGACCACCGGCTCATGAGCCTCGCTTCTGACTCGAACAGTGCTCTGGGACAATCCCTCTTCCCCCCCCGGCGCTGACGCACGCCGTCACCTCGCGAGCGTTCTCGAATCGCCCGAAAGGGTGCTACGCCGCGCGGCTCATGAACACCGCGTTTCTCTCGCACCTTCAGGCACAGCTCGACGACATCAAGGCGCAGGGCCTCTCGAAGTCGGAGCGGATCATCACCACGCCGCAGCGCGCGACGATTCGCGTCCAGGGCGGCGCCGAGGTGCTCAACTTCTGTGCGAACAACTACCTCGGGCTGGCCGACGCTCCGGAGCTGATCGCCGCTGCCAAAGAGGGCCTCGACACCCACGGCTTCGGCATGGCCTCGGTGCGCTTCATCTGCGGCACGCAAGACATCCACAAGACCCTCGAGGCGCGGCTCTCGGCCTTCCTCGGCACCGAAGACACGATCCTCTTCTCGTCGTGCTGGGACGCGAACGGCGGCATCTTCGAGATCATCCTCGGTGAAGAAGACGCGGTGATCTCCGACGCGCTCAACCACGCCTCGATCATCGACGGCGTGCGCCTCTCGAAGGCGAAGCGCTTCCGCTACGCGAACAACGATCTCGTCGAGCTCGAGGCCCGCCTCAAAGAAGCGAAAGAGGCCAACGCCCGCTTCATGCTCGTCGTCACCGACGGCGTCTTCTCGATGGACGGCGTGATAGCCAACCTCAAGGGCATCTGCGACGTCGCCGAACGGTACGGCGCGATGGTGATGGTCGACGACTCCCACGCCGTCGGCTTCACCGGCGAGAAGGGCAAGGGCTCTCACGAGCTGCGCGGCGTGATGGGTCGGGTCGACGTGCTCACCGGAACGCTCGGCAAAGCGCTCGGCGGCGCCTCGGGCGGCTACGTCTCGGGCCGCAAGGAGATCGTCCAGCTGCTCCGTCAGCGCGCGCGGCCGTACCTGTTCTCGAACTCGCTCATGCCCGCCATCGCGCACGCCACCCTCGCCTGCCTCGACCTGCTCGAGAAGAGCGACGGGCCGCGGAAACAGCTTCGTGAGAACGCGGCTCACTTCCGCGCCGAGATGACGAAGGCCGGCTTCAAACTCTCGGGCGAAGGGCACCCCATCATCCCCGTGATGATCGGCGACGCCGCGCTGGCCTCGCGCTTCGCAGACGAGATGCTCAAAGAAGGCATCTACGTCGTGGGCTTCAGCTTCCCCGTCGTCCCGAAGGGGCAGGCTCGCATTCGCACGCAGATGTCGGCGGCCCACACCCGCGCGCAAGTCGACCGCGCGATCGCCGCGTTCACGAAGGTCGGCAAGCACTTGGGAGTCATCTGATGAAGGCGTTGGTCAAGTCGAAGAAGGAAATGGGCCTGTGGCTCGAGGAGCTCCCGGTTCCGAAGTGCGGCCCCAACGACGTGCTCATCAAGGTGCGCCAGACGGGCATCTGCGGCACCGACATTCACATCTACAACTGGGACGAGTGGAGCCAGCGCACGATCCCCGTGCCGATGGGCATCGGCCACGAGTTCATGGGTGAGGTCGCCGAGATCGGCAGCGAAGTGACGGGCTTCACGAAGGGTGAGCGCGTCTCGGCCGAGGGCCACATCACCTGCGGAGGCTGCCGCAACTGCCGCGCCGGCAAGCGCCACCTCTGCCGCAACACCATCGGCCTCGGCGTGCACCGGCAGGGCAGCTTCGCCGAGTACGTCACCATTCCCGCCTTCAACGTCTTCAAGCTGCCGGCCGAGATCCCCGATCACATCGGCGCGTTCTTCGACCCGCTCGGCAACGCGGTGCACACGGCGCTCTCGTTCGACGTCGTCGGCGAAGACGTGTTGATCACCGGCGCTGGGCCCATCGGCGTGATGGCCGTGCCCATCTGCAAACACATCGGCGCGCGGCACGTCGTGATCACCGATGTGAACGAGTACCGGCTCGACCTCGCCCGCAAGATGGGCGCGACTCGGGCCGTGAACGTCGCGAAGGAGTCGCTCGACGACGTCATGAAGTCGCTCGGCATGACCGAGGGCTTCGACGTCGGCCTCGAGATGAGCGGCAACGGCGCGGCCTTCAAGCAGATGTTCAAGGCGATGAACCACGGCGGGCGCGTCGCCATCCTCGGCATCCCTCCGACCGAGATCTCGATCGACTGGAGCCAGGTGATCTTCAAGGGTCTCGTGCTCAAGGGCGTCTACGGCCGGGAGATGTTCGAGACCTGGTACAAGATGACCGCGATGATCCAGAGCGGCCTCGACATCGCGCCGGTCGTCACGCACCGCTTCCCGATCTCCGAGTTCAAGCAGGCCTTCGAGGTCATGCGCACCGGCCAGAGCGGCAAGGTGGTGCTGGACTGGACGACGTGAGCCGATGAGCGCGACGCGGAAGAAGAAGTTCGAGCCGGTGCCTGAGTCGTCGAGCCGTGAGTCCAGCGCGATCGCTGCGGCCACGGTCGCGGCCAGCCGCCCGAAGCGGGTCCCCAAAGCCCCGAAGCGGAAGATCTTCCTCGCGCTCGCCGGCAACATCGGCGCGGGCAAGACGACCGCCGCGAAGATGGTGAGTCAGAGCTTCGGCTTCGAGCTCTTCGACGAGCCGGTGATCGATAACCGGTTCCTCAAGGACTACTACAAGGACATGAAGCGGTGGAGCTTCACGCTCCAGCTCGAGTTCCTGATCCGCCGCGTCGAGCACCACGAGCTGATTCACAGGGTCGCGAAGAGCTGCATTCAAGATCGCACGCTCTACGAAGACCCCGAGATCTTCGCGAAGTATCTGCACGGCCTCGGCTTCATGACCGACGGAGAGCTCGAGCTGTACTTCGAGTACTTCCAGCGCACGACGAAGACGCTCACGCACCCCGACAAGGTGATCTGCTTCGACGTGCCGAACGTGCAGGTGCTGCTCGATCGCATCAAGAAGCGCGGCCGCGAAGAGGAGAAGGGCATTCAGTCCCAGTTCTTGCGCGGGCTCTCGGGCTACTACGCGACCTTCCCGATGGTGCTCCAGGGCAAGTACGGCATCGACGTGTTGACGTTCGACGTCTCGACGCTCGACATCCGCAACGGCAAGGGCCGCGAGCAGTTCCTCGACTCGGTCTCGACGTTCCTGAATGCGTAACGGCCGGGTGAACGAGCTAGCGACACGGCCCGCCTGGGATTCCGCACGCCCCGTTGACACAGGCGAGCCCCCACGCAACGCAGTTGGTGGCAGGACAGGGCCGACCGCACATGAAATTGATGCAGGTGCCTCCGTCGGAACACTGAAGCGGCGTCGCGTCGATTGATTTGCAACCGATCATCGACTCGCACCGCTCACCGCGCATGCTGCGGCATTTCCCGCTGCCATTCGACACGATGCAGGCTTCACTCACGCAGTGGTCGGACGCCGTGCACGTTTCGAGCGCCTTCCTGCTCTTGAGCTCGTAACAACTTGCAACCATTCGGCCGTCGAACGCGGCGCAGAAGAGCGTTGGCCCGCATGCATCGAGCCCACGGTCGACGTCACACGCGGCGCCTTTAGGCTGTGAAGGGCCCGGGCCTCCGCAAGAACAGGCGAAGAGCAAGAGCAGAAAGTGACGAGAGCTCACGTGCGCTCCATCCTCGGCAGCAGGTACCCGAGCGAACGCTCGAAGCGGTAGTTGACGCCCATGTGGCCGTCTTCGAACTCTTCGTGGACGTGGTCGACCCCGCCTGCGCGGAACTCGTCGGCCAGCATCCTCGCGCCCCAGCGCAGGTTGAACTCATCGCGCGTGCCGCAGTCGATGAAGATCGTCTTGAGCTTCTTGTAGACGTCGAGGTGCTTGGGCGTGAAGCGCACGGGGTCGTGAACGAGCCATCGATTCCACACGTCGACGCGCAATCGGCCGGTCTGCAATTCGATCGGCAGCTCGAGGCCCAGCGGCTCACCCTTCTTCGGGGAGTACGCCCCCGCCATGCAGAGCATGTTGATGACGGTGTGATCTTCGCTCTTCATCTTCGTGACGAGGGAGCGATTGATGAACTCGCGGTACCAGTTCTCGACACCGCCAGCCTTGAGGATCGGGCCAGCCGCCTGCGGGAGCTCGTTGAGGTAGCAGTACTCGAAGCACGAATCGCCCGAGTGCACGCCGATGTGGCTGAAGAGCTCGGGGTGAAAACGGCTGATCACCAGCGCGCCGTAGCCGCCTGACGACTTGCCGACGAGCGCGCGCGCTCCGCCTCTGGTGATGGTGCGGAAGGTGCGGTCGACGAAGGCGACGAGATCACGCGCCACGTAGTCGCGGTAGCGCCCGATGCCTTCGCTGTTGATCCACTGGCTGCCGCCGAGCGACGTCCACCCGTCGACGAAGACTCCAATGCATGGCGGAAGGCCCTGGACGGCGATGAGGAAGTCGAGCCGCTCGGGCACGGTACGGGTGAAGGGCGAGGTGTTGAGCCACTGCAGCCCGGTGCCGCTGAAGCCGTGCAGGAAATAGACGACCGGGTACCGCGCCTCGGGGTTCTCGGCGTAGCCGGGCGGCAGGTAGACCGGAATGGTGCGCGTCGAGGGATCGTTGAGCGGGTTGCCCTCGAGTGAACCGGCGAAGACCTGGAAGAGCTGAATCGTCCCCTTCATCACTGCCCCTTCTTGCTGTCGGACTGCTTGCCCAACCGCTTCATGACTTCCTGCAGATCCATCCACGCGACGCGCTTCTCCTCGGGCTTCCGGAGCAGATAGGCCGGGTGGAACGTCGGCATCAGCGAAACGCCCTGGTACTCACGCCACTGGCCGCGCAGGCGGGTGATGGCCGTCGTGTCTCGCAGCAACGTCTGCGCGGCGAACTTGCCGAGCGCGACGATCACCTTCGGCTGCAGCGACGCCAGCTGCGCCTTCAAGAACGGCTCGCACGCCTCGATCTCGTCGGGCTCCGGGTTGCGGTTGTTCGGCGGCCGGCACTTCACGACGTTGCAGATGTAGACGTCGTCGCGCGTGAACTTCATCGCCTCGATCATCTTGGTCAGCAGCTGACCGGCCTGCCCGACGAACGGAACGCCCTTCAGATCTTCCTCTTCCCCGGGGCCTTCCCCGACGAAGACCAGCTCGGCGCGCGGGTTGCCGCTGCCAAAGACGATCGTCTTCCGACCCGAGCAGAGCTTGCAGCGCTGACAGTCACCGAGCTCACGGCGAATCTCGTCGAGCGGGCGCTTCGTGATGGGCTCGGCTGGTGGCGACGGCGCACGGCTGACGGGAGCTGGGGCCTTCGCCGCGACGGGTGCGGTCCTCGCAACAGCAGCGGGCGTCGGTTTCGAAACGGCAGGAGCGGTCGGCCGCGCCGTTCGATCGCCGAGGATCACCCTCGAGCCATCGGCCTCCTGCCAGGCCAGATGCCGCCGCAGCTCCAACGCCAGCTCTTTCAGCTCGTCAGACATCACGATCACCCTACCCTGCGCTCGAGCACGACACCCCAGATCTCCTTCGCGACGTCGCGCTTGCTGCCCTCGGCGCGGAGCCGCTCACCGGTGCCGTCGAACACGATCACCCGATTGGAGTCCGAGCCGAAGCCCGCCCCGGCCTGGGAGACGTCGTTGGCGACGATGAGATCGAGGCGCTTCTTCGTGAGCTTCCCGCGCGCGTAGGCCTCGACGTCGTGCGTCTCGGCCGCGAAGCCCATCAACACCGGGCGCTTCGGGTTGCCGTGCACCTTCGCCGAGGCAGTCGCGAGCACGTCGGGCGTCCTCACGAGGCGAACCGTCTCCACGCCCTCGCCCTTCTTCACCTTGGTCGAGCTCACCTGCTCGGCCTTCCAGTCACTCACCGCGGCGGCAGCGACGAAGACGTCGACGGCCTCCACCCGGCCCATCACCGCGGCCAGCATCTCATCAGCGGTGGTGACCCGAATCACCTCGAGGCCCCGCGGCGGCACCGTCTCGACAGGACCCAACACGACGGTCACGACGGCGCCAAGCGCACGCGCCACTTCCGCCATCGCGAGCCCCATCTTTCCCGTCGACGGGTTCGAGATGAAGCGCACGGGGTCGAGCGCCTCGCGGGTCGGCCCGGCGGTCACCAGCACGCGCTTCCCTGCGAGCGGACCGGCCACGGCGATCGCCGTCACGGCGGTCACGAGCTCCTTCAGTTCGGCGAGCCGGCCCATGCCGACGTCACCATCGGCGAGCGGACCCGCGACCGGCCCCACCATGCGGTACTTCGGCTGCGCGACGAGCGCGGCGACGGTGGCCTGGGTCTCGGCGTGCTCCCACATCGCCGTGTTCATCGCGGGAGCGAGCAGCACCGGCCCCCGAAACGCGAGCAGCGTCGTGGTGACGGCGTCGTTGCCGAGCCCCGCTTTGATGCGCGCCAGAAGGTCAGCCGTCGCCGGAGCGATCACGAAGAGGTCGGCCCACTTCGCGAGCTGCAGGTGGCCGTAGAGGTGGTCCTGGCTCGAGTCGAAGGTGTCGGTGAAGACGGGGTTGCCCGACAGGTTCTGCATCGTCAGCGGCGTGATGAACTCGCAGGCGCCCTTCGTCATCGCGACGCGCACCTCGGCGCCGGCCCGCCGCAGCTCGCGCACGAAGTCGCAGGCCTTGTACGCGGCGATGCCACCGCCGACGGCGACCGCGATGTTCCGGCCCAGCAGAGGCTCCGTCATGCAGGCGTGACTACCCGCAACCGGCGCGGACCTCAAACCTGGCGCTCACTCGAGCTGGTTGGCGCCCTCGCTCAGGGCACGGAGCAGCTCGTCGACGCGGTTGCCGCCTTCCAGATCCCGAAAGGCCCCACCGGCCGGTCCGTGATGCGTCATACCGACCTCGTCGCCCACCGCAGCAAGGCTGGGCGGCCTCACCGTCACGCTGTTGGGCCCACGACCCAGCGTCACCGGCATCGAGACCACCTGCGCTCCATACATCGCGTGCACCACCCAGGCTCCGCACGTCAGCCCCCGGCCAGCGAACCCCGAACCACCGGAGCCCAGCGAGACCGCGCCCGCTGGCACGTCGCCGAGATCGAAGTCGTACGACGACTGCGGTGTCCATGCGATCGCTGCGGGCACCAGCATCACGCTGACCGGGAGCGGGAGCCCGCGCACCGATACTTCGCACGCTTCTTCGGTGATCCCGAGCTCCACCCGCTGCTGCCGGCCGCTGACCCGCACCGACGTCGAGGTCTGCGACGCCCGCGTGCCGAAGAACCAGGTGCCTGGCGCGAGCGCGACCTGGAAGCGGCCCGCCGCGTCCGTGTCGACCTGCACCTCTTCGTCGCCGCTCCCACGAATGAGCACCGAGGTGACGACGGGCCGGTTGCCAGTGCTCCGAACGAGGCCGTCGATACGCGTGGGGGGCGTCAGCACGATCTCGACGAAGCCTTTACCGACCGGGACCTCCGTGAACGTCCCCAGCTCGCCGTGGTGCGCCTGAACCGAGACCGACGTGACTTCAGCGCCGAGCGAAGTCTCGAAGCGGCCCTCGCTGTCGGTCCGCACCTCGCCCGAGAACGCGCTCGAGACGAGGTTGACGCCCGCCAGCGGCTGCCGCGTCTCGTCCACCACGACGCCGGCCAGCGTCGGGCTCGCTTTCAACACGACGTCGCCCACGTCCTTGCGCCCGGCGACCACCACCTCGCCCTCCGCGCCCTCGAAGTCTTTGACGTCGAGCCGATCGAGGGTGTTGGCGACCGCCTCGAACCGCCCGTCTTCGGTCGAAAAGTCGAACCCGTTCACGCTGAACTCGAGCACCGGCGCTCCAGCGTGACTGACGACTCGCCCCGTCACCTTGCCGCCCGCGATGGTCTTGAACACCTGCTTTGCCACGCCCACCTTCGCGGTCGAAGGCGTGAGCCCGACCGTCCCTTCGAGCTCGACCTTCAGCTCGACGGTCGCGCCAGGCTCGAGCCCGGGGATCGAGAAGAGCCCCTCTTCGTTCGTCTCGGCGGTCCAGCTCTCGGAGCCCTTCACCGTCACCATGGCGTACGACACCGGGGCGTTCTCGGCGTCGACGACCGTGCCCTCGAGCGTGGCCGAGGGCCGCACCCGCACCGACAGCCGGCTCGTCTCACCGCTGCGAATCGTGACCTCTTGTTGGTGCGGCAGGAAGTCCGCGCCTGACGCGCCATCGTCGACCTCGAGGCGGTACTCGCCGGGCACGAGCTGCTCGAAGAGGAGCTCTCCGGTCTCGGGCGTCTCGCCGAAGTCGGGCTCTGGGCTCTCGGAGCCAGCGAGCATCACCCGGGCGCCGAGGGCGGGCTTGCCATCGGGGCCGCTCACCGTCACCGCGGCGCTGCCGAGCGGCTCCAGCCTCAGCACCACCTCGGGGCCAGGCACCTGCACCGTCGCGCGCGCGACGTCACCCTCGAGGCCGATCGCTTCGACCATCCACGAGCCGTCTTCGTCGACGTGCAGCGAGAAGGTGCCGTCTGCAGCGCTCACCACGCCGTCAGGATCGTTGGGGCTGTCGGAGCGGACCTGCACCGCGACGTCGGCGACCGGCTGGTTCTTCGAGTCCACCACGCGGCCTCGCAGCGTCGGCGCCTCGGCCAGCACCACCTCGAGATCGGTGTCACCGGGAGCGAGCTCGAGCGACTGCGCGCGCGTCTTGAAGCCGGGGGCCGTCACCCGCAACACCGCCGGGCCTTCGCCGATGGGCCCCAACTCGAGCCGCTGCCCTTCTTCGGCCGACTCTGCAGTCACCACGTCCGACGGCGCGGTGAGCGTGGCTGACGCGAGAGGCACTGGCAGGCCGTCGGAGCTCACGACCGTCACCAGCAGCCGTCCAGACCGCTTCACCTGCAGCGCGAGCACCAGCCGTGCGCCTTCCTCGAGCTGCCCGTTCGCGGAGCCGAGGAAGCCGGGCTCGGTGACCTCGACCGAGACGTACCCGGGCCGCTGATGCTCGAAGAGGGCACGCCCATCGCGCACTTTCTCCGGCCGGGGGTGGCGCTTCACCAACTGCACGCCGAAGGAGCCGAGCGCAGGGGGCGTGGTGACCTCGACGGTGCCGGGTCTGCTCATCATCACCGGGAAGTCCTCCGAGGCGTCCTCCAGGTTCACCGGCACAGGGAAGAAGCCCTCCGCCTCGATGATGCCCCAGACCGTCGGGGCGCCGCGGACTCGAAGGATGCCGCTCGAGTCGGTCCGGAGTTCCTGCACGTCGCCAGCGCCGACGTTCACGAAGGTCGCCCGCGCGGCGATCGGGTCGCCGGAAGCGTCGAACACGGTGAGCGACGTCTCGTGTGGCGCGATCACCTCGTCGGGGAGCACGAACTCGTCGCGCCCCGAGCCGTCGATGCTGGTGAAGGCCGGCAAGCCCTGCGCTTCGACGACGATCACGACCGCGTCAGGCCAGCGGCGTTCACCAAACGTCGCCACGCCGCGCTCGTCCGTCACCGCCTCGGCGAGCAAGGTGCGCTTCACCGTGCCTTGACGCAGCGAGGCAGCGACCTCGGTCAGGTGCTGCTGATCGTCGCACTCCAGAAACGTGTGGTGGCCGGCCCGGAGCGGCTCGATCAGCGTCGACTCGAAGATCGAGACGCGCGCACCCACGACCGCGGCGCCGTCGGGCTTCGTGAAGTGCAGGCTGCGGGTTCGAGGGAGCGCCCTGGGCTCCGATGCGTCGACGTGAGCGTCATCGTCGCTCTGCCAGAACCACTTCGACTTGCGTGGCGCTTCGTCGGTCTCCGACGCCGTCCCTTCGTCGGCGAGCGACGTGTCCGAGCGAGTTGCCTTCCAGACGCCGAGCACCACGGCGGCGACGACGCAGAGCAACGCGACGACGGTGAGCGGCGAGACCTTCATCGAACGAGGTTGAACTCCGCCTGCGAGGGCACGTCGATCGGCACCACGACTGGGCCGGCCTCGGACGCGGCGTGAAAGCTCGACCAGACCAGCGAGTAGCGCCCGGGAGGAACGCCGGTCAGCACGACGCGCTCCGTGTGCGGCTGGAAGAGCATCTGCGCGTACGACGAGCGCATCAGCTCCATCGGCGGGTTGCCGACACGACGAACGTCACCGCGCACCAGCCAGAGCGCCATGCCGACGTCGGGCTTCACCCGTGCGACGACCGTTCCCGTACCGGGCGCAGGGCCGAAGTCGAGGCGCGTCTGCGGGCCCGTCACCTCGACGATCACGGTGGGCGGATCAGCAGACACTCTCGGCACGCCCGGCCCCGACAATGAGAAGCGGTAGCTGCCCGGCGCGACCTCCATCGAGTACGTGCCGTCGGCGTTCGTGACGACCGAGACCGGCTCGCTGCGATCGGTGTGAAGGCCCGCGATCTCGACGCCGCTGGCTGGCCGGCCCTCTGCGAGGAACGCCGACCCCGAAAGGATCACGCCCGGCTTCAAGGTGAGCTCGAGCCCCGAGATCGCGTCACCGACGACGATGCGCGTGGCCGTGCGCCTGCCCTTCTTGGCGACGAGGTTGAACTCGTGCTGGTACGGCGGCTTCGAGAGCGTGAAGCGCCCATCTGCGCCCGTCATCACCGACTGCTCGCAGCTGTCACACGTGACGACGGCGTCCGGCACGCCGCCGCCCGACTCATCTCGCACGAGGCCGCTCACCTGGGGCGTGCGCTTGAGATCGAACTCACCGAGATCGGGCGTGCTGGGCCTGTCGGTGATCAGCGGCTCGAACCCGGGCGACTCGATGGTGAGCACGACGCGCTCGTCGCTCGCCGGCAGCGGCAGCTCGAAGGAGCCGTCACTCGAAGACACCTCATGCGCGTCGACGCGGAACCGCTTGAGCGGTTGGCCAGCGCCGAGCACGCGGCCGCGGAAGACGGGCTGGCGCTTCACCACGACCTTCACCGGGTCTCCGCCTGCCTTCGCGACGACGCGATCAGGTTGGTCGTACCCACGCTGAGAGACCCGAACCCCGTACACGCCCGTCGGACGCAGCGGGCCGAGGGTGAAGTTCCCGAGGGCGTCGGTGGTGACGGGCTCCGTCCCGCGCGGCACCACGGCCACGGAGACTCCGCTGACGGGCGCTCCCAGCGTGTCGACGACCTGCCCCGTGACGTTCGCGGCAGGCTTGAGCTCGGCCATCACCTTGAGCAGCTGGCCGTCTTCGACCTTCACGCTCTGTCGATCGGACGGAAGGAAGTCGGGGTGCGTCGCGACGAGCGTGTAGCCGTTTGGCGGCATGCCGCGCATCAGCACCACACCGTCGGCGCCCGAGACACGATCGCTGCGGAAGTTGCCCTCTCCGGTGAACATCACGACGCTCGCGCCTTCGATGCGACGGCCGCTCTGCTGCACGGTGATCTCACAGCCGGCGCGCGGCTCGAGCTGCAGCTCCACGCCCTCCTTCGGCGCCGCAACCTTCACCTCGCCACCACCCCAGTCGGAGTGATGCGCCTGCAACGAGTAGAGGCCAGGCGAAGGAACGGTCGCGCGAAACCGGCCGTCGGGCCCGCTGATCGCTGACTCTCCCAGCGGAGAGATGAGCACCGACACGCCAGGCGCCGCGCGGCCGTACTCGTCGATCACCTTCCCGGCGATGATGGTTCCCTTCGTGAGCGTCACCTCGACGGGCGACTCTCCGCTCGAGACCTTCGCGGGCACGATCGTCGACGTGAAGCCATCAGCGCTCGCCCGCACCTTGTAGTCACCGGCCGCGACGGGCCCCAGCACCGCCAGCTCACCGGTCTGGAGCTTGCGCTTGGTGATGGGCTCACCATTCGAGGTGAGCAACTCGACCGTTGGATCGGGCACGGGCTGCTCCTGCTCGTCGAGCACCATGACGGCGAGCCGACCGCCCTTCTCGAGCACCAGCGTGATGCGCGTCGTCGGCGACGTCAGCGTCACGGACTGCGGCGCTGCTGCCAGCTCCCCTGCCACGGCAGACGCCATCAACGAGCCAGGAGACAGACCCGTGATGATCGCGAGCCCGTCTTTCGCGATGACGTCTTTCCCGAGGTGATCGGCGACGAGCTTGACGGTTCCGGCGATGGGCTTCTGTTCGACTGTCACCAGCCGCACCTCGAGCGACCGCGGGCGCACCAGCGTGAGGCTGACCGGCTCAGGACCCGCCTGCACCTCGGCGCGGAAGGCAGGCAGCAGCCCCGGCCCGGAGGCGTGCACGTAGAAGGGGCCCTCGCCGAGCGCCTCGAAGGCGAAGCGCCCTTCTCCATCGGCCTGCACCGTGACGACCTCGGCCAGCCGTCGGGAGATCGCCCGAACGGTCCCGACTACCGCCTGCCCTGTGTCGTCCCGCAGTCGGCCGACGAGCGATCGCGGCGACGGCAGGAAGAGCTCGACGGGATCGCCAGGAGCTGCGCGCTCCTTGATGCCCAGCCCGTGGCCGACGGCCTTGCCCCACACGGTGAACGAGATGCCCGCGAGCCGCTCGAAGCGGAACCTGCCCTGGGCGTCGCTGGTCGTCGTCGCCGCCGCCACCTGCTCACCTTGATGAGCGTCGATGAGCCCGCCAACGGTCACCGCCGTCTCGCGCGCGCGGCACGACAACATCAGCTCACTGCAGTGCTGGCAGCGCACCGAGGTCAGGCTCTGCTGCTCCGTGGACGCGAGAAAGACGGTCGCCCCGGCGATCGCCTGGCCGTCGGCGCTGCGGACGGTGCCTGCGAGCGTCAGGCCTTGATCGTTGGTGGCGCGAACCTCGACCGCCTTGAACTCGGGAGGCAGCGCGACCTCGGGCTCCGGCGGAACGACGAGCTCGGCAGGTGGCCGCAACACCCACACGCCCGCCACGATGCCGAGGAGCACGAGCGCAGCGACAGCGATGAGGACGCGACGCATGTGGAGTTCAAGAGCCTACAGCAGCCGATCCGTTAACACCGGCGACCGTGCAGACATCCTGAACCTTCGACCGGTTCCTGAGCGGTTAGAAGTCGTAGCGGATCATCGCCGTGCCACCGACTACTCGCGCCGAGTACGAGTACGACGGCAGCGTGTCGAACGACGGCTTGGTCGCGTCGCGCGGCAGAATGAACGTCACCTGTGCGGCGAGATCGATCTGAATGGGGTGCGCGAAGATCTCGAGCGGATCAGGGAAGTTGAAGCCGATGCCGGTCGCCAGGCCGATCGCGTTGCCATCGAGCAGGTTGCTGTTGACGGTGTTCTGCAGCGGCACCGGCGTGGGCCGGTAATACCCGCCGAGCCGCGCCGAGAAGCGGTCCGAGACGCGGTACTCCCCACCGATCCGAACGCCGAGCGTGTTCACGAACCCGGGCGGCGTGGCCGGTGAGTTCAAATCGAGCGCCTTGTCGATGCCGAGCGCCGCGAGTGTCGGGCCAGCGAGATCGACGTTCAGCGAGACATAGGGCGACGGCGCCGCGCTCCAGTGCTGGTACTCGCCATCGAGCGTGACGGTCAGCTGCTCGGTCGCGTCCCACGCAGCGCCGAACGAGATCTGATGCGGCGAGTAGTGCGAGATCGCGTTCACCGAGAGCAGCAGCGTGCCGATGCCCTCGAGATCGACGACCGCCGGGATCGTGACCGGCAAGAGGATCTCGTAGCGGTAGGTGGCGCCGATTCGCAGCGACTTCATGGGCGTCACCAGCACGCCGAACGTCGGGGCGATGCGCGTGGTGAGCGAGGCATCGAGCTCCTTCACCTTCACGTTGCGCGAGAAGAGATCGACCTTCGCCGTCGCACCGCCTCCGCCGCCGATCTTGCCCTGCAGGTTGGCGAGCACCGAGACGCCGGGCCCCACGCTGAGCCAGTCGGTGATCTTGATGCCGACGCCGAGGTGCAGCACGAAGCGCTCGAGGTTGCCGTTGTACCGGTACCAGTACGGCTGCGCCGCGTCGGGGGCGTTCACTCGAACGAAGACGCTCGTCGGCAGATACAGGCCCACGCCGATCGCGACGCGGTTCTTCACCTTGCCCGCGAGCGGAAACACGAAGCCCGTCGACGTGCCGACGTTGTCCGCCGGAGCGCACTGCGCGCAGTCGATGGGCTTGGCGAGATCCTTCGAGGTGATCTCGGGGATCAGCCGGTGGAACTGAAACGAGAACCCGAAGTTGAGCTGAGTGCTCCGGGTGAGCAACGCGGGGTTGTAGAAGGTCGCGGTGTAGTCGTTGGCCTCGGCGGTCATCGCGCCGCCCATCGCCGCCGCGCGAGGCCCGTAGCCATAGAGCGGGAACGGGTCTGCCGACGCTGACACCGAAACGACACACGCCACCAGCGCGACGCGCACGAATCGGTTCACGAGACCTCTCACTCTTCGGTGAAGGGATTGATCGCCTGGACCGCCGCGAGCTCCTGGCGGGCCTCGGACAGCTCGGAGTTCGTCTCTCGCAACCGGTCGGACAGCACCTGCACGAAGCTCCACAGGAGCTTCACCGCGAGGATCGACTCCTTCTTCATCAGCGCCATGAGATCGGGCCGGGAGATGACCATCACGCGGGTCGGCTCATGGGCTCGCACGGTCGCGGAGCGCGGCGCGTTGTCGATGAGCCCCATCTCGCCGAAGTGACCGCCGGCGCGAAGCTCTGCGATCTCGACGCCACCTTTTTCGACACCGACGCGGCCACGAATCACGACGAACAGCTCTTCACCCGGCTGGCCTTCGGTGACGATCTCGCGGCCGGCTGGGAAGGTGCGCGTCGTCGCAATCGACAGCACCGCCGTCTGCTCCTTGTAGGTGAGGTGCCTGAAGAGCGGGATCTTCTTCAGGGCCTCCATGCGCGACTGCGCTTCGACGACTTCTTCCTGCGCGCTCTCGGCGTCACCACGCACGGACAGGACGACGGTGGTGATGTTGTCTTTGCCGCCACGCTCGTTCGCCAGCGCGATGAACCGATCGGGCTGCTCCGTGATGGGCGTCGAGGTGACGAGCGCGCCGACCTCTTCATCGCTCAGGTAGCCGTGCAGACCGTCGGAGCAGAGGACGAAGACGTCGCCCGGCACGAGATCGACGATCAGCGTGTCGACCTGCACCGACTCCTGAATGCCGACGGCGCGGGTGATGACGTTGCGGTACTGGCTGGTGGCCGCCTGGTCCTTCGTGATGGTGCCGGCCTTGAGCTGCGCCGCGATCAGGGTGTGATCTTCGGTGAGCCGGTGACACTGGCCGTTGCGCACCAGGTAGACGCGGCTGTCGCCGACATGGCCGATGACGCCCTTCGAGCCCGAGACGACGAGGCACACGAACGTCGTGCCCATGCCGCGCTTGGTCGAGTCGCTGGTGGCCGTCTTGTAGATGTCGGCGCAGGCGCGCTGCACCGCGACCTCGACCAGTGACGACGCGGCCGCCCGGTTGCTCTGGGTGGGATCCTTCGCGAGGTCCTTCAGGATGCTCTTGTTCGCCGCGAGGTGGGCCTTGACGACCTCCACGGAGCGCAGACTCGCGACCTCACCGGCCGCGTGACCGCCCATGCCGTCGGCGACGATGTACAGACCCCCCGCGGGGTCCACGAGCATCGCGTCTTCGTTGTGCTGACGCTTGCGGCCGACGTCGGTCTTGCCGTGCGCTTCGGTGCTGATCACGAAGGGTTTCCCTCTGAAAGAAGACCGCGACTGTAGGAGCGCGGGTGAAGCCAGACAAGGCGAAAGGCTGCAACCTGCAGTGCACACCTGACGACCGACAACCGTTGCAGCAAGGTCACTTCACCTCTGACACGTCCCACTTCAGCGTGCTCATCAGCCCCTTCGCGCGCTTCTTCACGTCGGCGTCGAGGAAGGCGACCGCCTCGTCGAGCTTGTCCATCAGGCGGAAGTGCTTTCGCTTGCTGACCTTGAGCTGGAAGAGCGCGTGCGTCAGCCACGGGAAGACGGCGGTGACGTCGGTGTGGCAGTACATCGAGCCCGTCTCGACGGCCTCGACCGAGACCTTGCCCCAGGTGTGGCCTTCGCCGGCGGGGCAGCTCGAGAGCGCGCCGTTGTCGACCGGGTCGACGCAGAACTGCACGTCGATGTCGAAGCCGTGCGTCGGCACGTTGAGGATCTGATCGAGCAGCGGCTCTCCCTGGAGCGTGTAGTTCTTCGGCACGCCGCCACCGAGGATCCAGATCGCCAGCTTGCCGTCGAAGTTGTGACGGCAGAAGTGCTGCATCGCGGCCATCGAGTAGACGTCGTCGTTGATGTCGAGCTCGAACTTGAACGCGGGGCCGAGCAGCTTTCGCAGCTTCACGACGTTGAGGAAGATCGAGCCGTCCTGCACGGCGCCCGACCAGATGGGCACGCCGCGGCGGTAGCAGGTCGAGAGGAACGACGGCTGCTCGACGCCCAGCTCCTGCTCGATGGCGTTGATGTGTTTGCCGAGCAGGAAGTGGAACTCGGGCGTCGTCATCTTCTTCTGGAAGTCAGGGCCCGAGATGATCGCCGAGAAGAGCCGATCGGTGTCGAGCAGTGCCTCTTCCCAGAAGCCCAGATCGTAGATGCGAATGACGCGCGCGAGGCGGTACTGCAGGTCACCGGCGTTCGGGTTGATCTCGCGGATCTGGTGCCGAATGATGCGGTGCGCGTCGTGGTACAGGTTGGCGCCCGTGGTGGTGACGGCGCTGATGACGCCCGACTCCACCAATGGAATTAAACAGCTCTGGTGCAGGCCCGCCGGTGTCATGGCGCCCGAGAGCGTGAGGAAGATCGACGCGTTCTCTTCGAGGGAGCGCTTCATCAGCTCGAAGGCGATGCGCTCCTGACGGCCGACGTAGGCCCCGAAGGCGTGCTCCAGCAGCTCGAGGGCCGACTCCTTGCCCGTGATGGGCCGGGGGTTCACGTTTCGCGCTCCGTCGTACGCCTTTCGGAGCTTCTGCTGCTGCTGGGTCTTGGTAGCCATGGGCGGCGCGGGTATACACGCAACCCTCTGGCCGATTCATTGGAGTTTTCGTGCGAATGACCCGACTCTCATCTCTCGTTGTGACCGTCGTCCTCAGCGCGGCGGGCTGTAGGTGTGGTGGCCCTGGCGTCATGACGCCCAGGCCCGACCTCCGCACGAACGACTCGAACGGCGCCACGCTCGCCGCGATCGACTTCACCGCCTGCCCGAATCGCGACGAGAACAACCAGGCCGTGCGTGACGTCTTCCCCGACGCTGAGCCCGTCGTCCTCTCCAACCTCACGGGACGGGCGCCCGCCAAGGCGAAGTTCACGTTCTCGGGCGCTGACGCCGACGCGTTTCAGCTGCGCGTCGCTGGTGGAGACGCCGGTGCCTTCACGGTCGTGACCGTGCCGTACGAGCTCGACATCACGACGGGGGAAGAGATCACCTTCGAGGTGGCGTTCGCTCCGAAGAAGAAGGGGGCGCACTCGGCGACGCTGACCATCGACGACCAGGACGCTGAGACGAAGACGGATCCCGTGATCACCCTCATCGGCACCGGCCTCGACCTGCCCTCGCAGCCCACGCTCGAGACGGGCGTGCAGATGGAGGACGGCGGCTTCACGGTGTGCGAGCAGGGATCGATCTTCACCGACTGCGAGCTCGGCTTCCCGCTCGTTCAGTTCGAGACGACCATCACCAAGAAGATCCGCATCAAGAACAAGGGCTGCCCTGCGCTGAAGATCAGCGCGATCAAGGTCGGCATCGACACGCTCGGCACCGAGTCGCCCGACTTCAAGCTCGTCAGCCCCGCGTCGCCGTCGATCGCCGCGCCAATTTCGCTCAACAAGGCCGACGGCACCGACACCATCGAGGCCACCATCGAGTTCAAGCCGACCGACACCGGCCCGGGCAACGAGACGAAGAGCGGCTTCATCATCGTCGACTCGAACGACCCCGTGAACATGGCGCCCATCTCGGCGCCGGGCGTGCTCAGCCTGCGTGGTGAAGGCCTGCGCCCTGCCCTCTCGGCGACGCCCACCTCGTGTGACTACTCGCGCATGTCGGACAACTGCGGCAACTCTCCGAAGATCGCCGACCGCGCGCGCTTCATCGTCCGCAACGACGGCAACGCGCAGGTGCGCATCAGCGACGTGAAGTTCAAGTCGAGCGGCATGCCGACCAGCGGTCAGAGCGGCCGCTTCAACCTCGCGATGAACCCGACCGGCACGACCATCAACCCCGGCATGTCGATCACCCTCGAAGTGACCCACAACGACATGCCGCTCTACGTCATCGACGAGCTGCAGCTGAAGTCGGTCTTCGTGGCGGGCGACATCCCCTCCGGCGACGTGTCGTTCGCGCTCTTCGGTGGCCGTCAGCCCTGCCTCGACACTCTCGACGAGGTGAACTTCAACAACCCACAGACGCCGATGTCGGCCCAGTCGTTCTTCATCGGGAACACGCGGCGCTTGTCCGATGGCGGCACCGACTCGTCGCAGTGCGGCACGCTCGTCATCAACCAGGTCGGCATCGACCCGAGCATGTTCTTCTCGATCATCGACCCGCGAATCGCGCCCAACACGAGCGTGCCCCCGGGCATGCGGGTCGAGACGGCGATTCAGTACAACCGTCCTCCCTCGGGCGGCATGCAGGTCGGCAAGCTGAAGATCCTCTCGAACGACCCGTTCTTCGGCCCGCCGGCCGGCACGAAGGAGATCAACATCATCTCGGCCTCGCCCTTCGACCCGCCGCCGATCGCGGTCCTCAAGGGCTGCATCCCGGCGCAGCTGCTGAGCGACCCCAACTGCAGCGTCTCCGGCACCGAGTCTCAGATGACGGTGCAGTTGTCGATGATCTCGCAGTCGCCGAAGACGATGACCGTATCGGGCTTCGACAGCACCGACTCCGACGGCATGACGATGGGCAAGCCGCGCGAGTACCGGTTCCAGCTGCTCGCGCCCTTCCCGCAGGGCGCCAGCGCGATGTCGGTCACTCCCAACACGCGCGGCATGGTTGACAAGGCCGTGGTCGCGCTGCCCGGCCCCGGCCTGTACCGCATCAACCTCACCGTGTGGGACAGCCGTGGCCAGCAAGGCCAGCCGGTGTCGCTCAACGTGAACGTCATCCCGTAGTCAGGGCAGCCACACTAAGTCCTTCGGCACGGTCGCCCGCGTGGTGGTCGTGCCGAAGTCGTTTCAGCGGGCCGAGAGTTTCGCCGAGGCGGCCTTCTGCTGCGCTTTGAGCACCGGTGACTCGTGGCGCAGGCTGCGCATCGCGAGCTTGTCGAGCCTGGTGGCCCGGTAGACCTCGAGCATGCGCTCCTGACCTGAGCGCCACACGCCGTACATCGTGCACGCGCCGGTGAAGGCGCAGCCGTCGTGATCGCTCGCCGTGCAGACATTGACGTTCACCGGCCCCTCGAGCGCCTCGATGACGTCGAGGAAGCTGATGCTCGAAGCCGGCTGCGCCAGGGCGTAGCCACCGTGCGAGCCGCGCGTCGAGCGCACCAGCTTCGACTTCGCCAGCGTCTTGAGGATCTTCGCGAGGAAGTCGCCGGGGATGTCCATCTTCCGGCCGATCTCGCGGAACGAGGTCGTCATGCCATCAGGCAACGAGGCCAGAAACACCATCGCGCGGGTGCCGTACTCCATCTTGCGCGAGATCTGGAATGCGTGGGCCATTGAAGCTCCTACCCCTAGCACACCCGGGTGGTGCCGACCGGGAGAGGCCGCTACAAAGGACTCCATGATCGACCTGCACTCGCACACCACGGCGAGCGACGGACAGCACCCGCCAGCGGAGCAGATCGCCATGGCGGCGAAGGCGAAGATCACCGTCCTGGCCGTCACCGACCACGACACGGTCACAGGGCTCGAGGCCTGTGAGGCCGCCGCGAAGGAGCACGGGATGCGGCTCGTCCCCGGCATCGAGATCTCGGCGCACCTCAACAACCGCGAGGTCCACATCCTCGGGCACTTCGTCGATCGCACCTTCGCCCGCCTCGCCTCGTTCGACGTCGAGCTGAAGTCGTTTCGCGAGAAGCGCATGGGGTTGATGGTCGAAAAGCTGAAGGCGCTGGGCTTCCCCGTGACGTTCGAAGCGGTGAAGGCGATCGCCGGAGACGGCCACCTCGCGCGGCCACACCTCGCGCGCTGGCTGGTGAACAACAACTACTGCACCTCGACGCAGGAGGCGTTCAGCCGCTTCCTCGGCGATGGCAAGCCCGCAGCCGTGGCCCGCTTCGACGTCACGCCGGAGCAGGCGATCGAGCTCATTCACGCCTCGCACGGCACGGCCACCGTCGCGCACCCGGGCTCCTCGCGCGTGAATCGCTACGAGCTCGAGCACCTCAAGAGCCTGGGCCTGGACGGCATCGAAGTGCACCACTCCGATCACCCGCCGTCGCAGCGCGAACAACTGTTGGGCTGGGCGAAGGAGCTCGACCTCGTGCCGACGGCCGGGAGCGATTTCCACGGGGTGAAAGTGGCTCCCGACCGGCACTTCGGCGCCGTGGGCATGGACCCCGCGGAGTTCGCGAGGCTCGAGGCCCGCTGTCGTTAGGCGGCCGCGCGCTGGTTCGGGCGCACCTGACGGACGACCTTCTCGCCCTTTCTCCAGACGGTGATCTCGATCACCCACGACGAGTCGATCGCCATCAGCCGCTGCAGATCGTCCACGGTGCTGACGGGAGAGCCTCCCAGCCCCACGACGAGATCATCAGCCTCGACGCCGCCGACCGCTGCCGGTGAGCCCCGGCCCGTCTCGACGACCCGCACACCGCGCGGTTGACCGACCTGCGACGCGAGCTCGGGCTTGAACGTCTCGTTGCGCGCCGAGATGCCGAGCAGCCGCCGCTTCACCTCGCCATGACGCAGCAACAACGCCGCGACCCATGACGCCGTCGACGACGGCACCGCGAACCCGATGCCCTGCGCGAACGGGAGCATCGCGGTGTTCACGCCGACGACCTGGCCCTTCACCGACAGCAGCGGGCCTCCCGAGTTGCCGGGGTTGATCGCCGCGTCGGTCTGGATGAGCCCGTCCAGCGAGGCGCCGTCACGCCCGGGCAGCCGACGCTCCAGCGCGCTCACCACGCCGAACGTCACGCTGCGCTCGAACCCGAACGGATGCCCGAGCGCGATCACCACCTGCCCCACCTTCACCGACGCGCCATCGGCCAGCGGCAGCACGTCGAGCGATCGCCGTGAGGTCTTCACCACCGCGAGATCGGTCGCGGCGTCTTTGCCGACGACCTCGCCTTCGCTCCACTCTCCGTCCGAGAACCGCACCCGCACGCGCCCCGGCGACTGCCGCACCACGTGTTCGTTGGTGAGCACGAAGCCATCGGGCGTCAGGCCGAGGCCGGTACCGTTCCCGCGCCGATGCTCGAGGGCGACGACTCCAGGTGCCGCGCGGGTGACCAGCGACTCCAGTTCATTCGAGAAGAGCTCGAGTGGGTTCATGCGCGCTTTCAGGGCCTGGCGGAGAGCGTCACCTGCACCGTCTCGACCTTGCCCTGGCGCCAGAGCTTCGCGGGCACCTGCTGGCCGACGTGATCGGAGCGCAGGTACGCCGTGAGATCCTCCAGCGTCTTCACCGAGTCGTCGCCGAGGTGGAGCAGCGTATCGCCATAGCGGATGCCGGCGGTGTCGGCCGGCCCGTCCTTCTCGACCTTCATGATGATCAGCCCGACCTCTTCGCCCGTCGTCTGCTGCACGTCGTCGGGCAGCTTCACCGGCTGCATCTCGACACCGAGGTAGCTCCGGCGCACCTGGCCGTGCGCTTCGAGCTGCGCCACCACGCGCTTCAGCGTCCTGCCTGGAACCGTCAGGCTCGCGCCGCGGAGCAGGCCGGTGCTCGTCAACCCGAAGACCGTGCCGTCGACGCCGACCAGCGGTCCGCCCGAGAAGCCCGGGTGATGCGGCGCATCGCTCTCGAGGTACCGATCGACCGTTCCACCGCTCATCGTCTTCCATGGCGTCTTGCCGGCGGTGCTGATGATGCCGCTGGTCGCGCGAACCGTCTGGCCCGGCCGCGCGAGCTTGAGCACGAGCTGGCCGACCTTCACCTTCAAGCCGTCATCGAGCGTCGCGACAGGCAACGTGCCGTCGAACTCGAGCAGCGCGAGATCGGTCGACAGATCCCGGCCTTTGACCTTCGCCTTCAGCTCGCTCCCTTCGACCCCGATCGTCACCTCGTCGCGGAACAGCCCACGCGCGACGGTGACGACCCGGTTGGGAGAAATGACGAGACCGCTGGTCGACTGGCGGCGTCCACCTTCGACGCGCACCACGCTCGAGCCAACGGTCTCCACGACTGACGCCAACGCTTCGGACACTTCGATACCAGAGACGGGCATGCGTGCTTCCTCGGGAGCTTCGGGGGAATCAGGGCGACTCCCGGGAAGCTACGCATGCGTCCGGCTCTGCAAACCCGCCGAACGGACTGAAACCGTCCGTTGAGCGGGGGGTTACGACCTCACAGGTTGATGAGGCCCCGACGCGCTGCGCGAACGACCGCCTCGACCCGCTTCTGCGCATCCATCTTCTGCAGAATCGAGTTCACGTGGAACTTCGCGGTGTGCTCGCTGATGGTGAGCTTCGCGGCGATCTGCTTGTTCGACAGGCCCTCGGCCAGGAGGATCAGCACCTCGTGTTCCCGAGGCGTGAGGTTGTCGTCGACGTTCTTTCCGGTCTCGACCGTGACGTGTGCGCCAGCGCTCAACCAGCCTGGCTCGGTGACGGTGAGGCCCTTCTGCACGGCAGCGATCGCGACCTCGAGCTTCGCTGCAGACGAGTCGCGAGCGATGACGGCCTGGGCTCCGGCCGCCAGCGCCTCGCCGACCTGGTCTTTGTTGGCCAGCGCCAGGAGCGGGCGCTTCAGCTGCAGGTTCTTCATCTCGGCCAGGGCGTGCGCCGGGTTTCGGGTGACATCGACCACGATGACGTCGGCCTGCGCGACGCGCGCAGCGATCTCGAGGTTGCTCTCCACGGGACTCAGGATGAAACGGTCAGTCTGCTCGGCCAGGGACTCAACGAGGCTGTGGTCGGCTTGAACCACAACTCGCAACGGCATGATCTGGGGGGGTAGTCCGCGCATGATGTCTCCACGAGTAACGCACCCTGCCTCTTCGGCAAGGACCGCCGCCGCCACCGCCCTGAACCCTCGACTCGCCTGCTTCGGGGGATGAAATGCCCGAACCTGGGCTTTGGTTTCGCGGTGGGAGGTCGGCTTCACACTTCTTCAACACGTCGTCAGACGTCAGGATTCCCTGACACCGGGCCAAACCCCCTGGTTTCAAGAGGCTGATACTTCTGATGGAGAACCCAACGGCAGCCGCTTAGAGAGAGCCGTGCTCGATCTCATCCTCGTCGGAGGAGGACTCGCCAACGGCCTGCTGGCCTGGCGCCTTCTCCAGACACGACCTGACGTGGCGTTCGTGATGATCGAGGCCGGCCCGACGCTCGGGGGAAATCACACCTGGAGCTTTCACGGGACCGACGTCACCCCGGCGCAGCTCGAGTGGCTCTGGGTGCTGGCGTCGAAGAGCTGGCCTTCTCACGACGTGATCTTCAAGACCGGCGACCGGCGCATCGGTGGTGGCTACCACTCGATCCGCAGCGAGGACTTTCACTGGAAGCTGGCCGAGCAGCTCAAAGACCGGCTGCGCCTGAAGACGAAGGTGACGGCCCAGACGGCGACGAGCGTGACGCTGTCGAGTGGTGAGACGCTCGAGGCGAAGGCGGTGCTCGACGGGCGTGGGTTCTCGAGCGCGCCGGCGTGGCCCTGCGGGTACCAGAAGTTCCTCGGCCTCGACGTGGAGCTGACGACCCCGCACGGGCTCGAAGTGCCGCTCTTGATGGACGGACGCGTGGAGCAGCACGGCGCCTTCCGGTTCGTCTACCTGCTCCCGTGGGACGAGCGGCGCGTGCTGATCGAAGACACGTACTACGCCGACGACGCGACCCTCGATCTGCCCACACTCCGCGCACGACTGACGACGTACCTGACGGAGCGTGGGCTCACGGTGAAGACGGTGCATCGCGAAGAGAGCGCCGCGTTGCCGATTCCGCTGACGGGTGAGGCGCCAGTGCTCGAGCGCCCGACCGTCGGCGTCGCGGCTGGGCTCTTTCATGCGACGACCGGCTACTCCCTGCCCTTTGCGGTCGAGCTCGCAGACGCGCTGGCCGCACGCGCGAGCTTCGAAGCCGCCGACCTCACGCCATGGCTCAACCATTTCGCGAAACGTCACTGGCGCTCGCAGTCGTTCTTCCGGCTGCTCAATCGAATGCTCTTCCGTGGCGCTGAGCCCGACGAGCGCGTGCGCATCTTCGAGTCGTTCTACAAACACGATGAGCCGTTGATCGCGCGCTTCTACGCAGGCCGGCTCAGCCGCTGGGACACCCTCAAGGTGCTGGCGCGTGGCGCGCCGACGGTGCCTGGCCCCAGAGCCTTTCGCGCTGCGTACAGCGCGTGAACCCGCGGGCGTGGTCTATCCGACCAGCGCCTCGTGAAGGCCCTTCGTCAGGGACTTCACCAGTGAACGGCTGGTGACGATCGTGAGCTGGAGCGCCGAGCTCGCCATGGCCGTCACCGGAGCGTTCATCGCGTGCGCGACGCTCAGCGCTTTGCGCAACACGAGCCCATCAGCGTGGAGCCCCGTGCCAACGCAGGTCACCGTCCCCAGCTCGTCCAGCACCGTCACGCCCGGCGGCAGCTTCGCGCGGAGCACCTCGGGCGCGTGCACGTCCTGCAGCGGCACCAGCACCAGCGTGCGGCCGCTCGCGTCGAAGGACAGGCTGCGCGGCTTGACCTGATGGCTGTCGAGGAGCTCGAGCAGCGCGTCGGGCGCTCCAGCGACGCAGAAGCCCCAGACGTCGGCCTCGCAGGTGACGCCTCGCACGCGCCCCAGCTCGCCGGGCTTCGCTTCGATGCGCGTTCCGGTGCCGGCGCTGTGCGTCGACTTCGCGTGAATGACGATGCCCTGCTCGCGCGCGAACTCGACGGCCTGCGCGTTGAGCACCTTCGCTCCGGCGGTGGCGAGCTCCTGCATCTCTTCGGGAGAGATGGAGTCGAGCTTCTTCGCCGACGGGACGATGCGCGGGTCGGCCGAATAGATGCCGTCGACGTCGGAGTAGATCTCGCAGTCGGCGTGCAGCGCGGCGGCGAGCGCGACGGCCGAGGTGTCGGAGCCACCACGACCCAGCGTGGTGACCTCTTTGTTCCGCGAGACGCCCTGGTAGCCCGCGACGATCACCACCTTGCCCTGCCCCAACGCCTCTTCGATGCGGCCCGGCTTCACCTCGACGATGCGGGCCTGGCTGTGCGTGTCGTCGGTGATGATGCCCGACTGGCTCCCGGTGAAGCTGATCGCGGCAACGCCGAGGTCCTGGAGCGCCATCGACAGCAGCGCCATCGAGATGCGCTCTCCGCAAGTCAGCAGCATGTCGAGCTCGCGGCGCGGCGGGTCGGCGCTGATCTGCTTGGCGAGGGAGAGCAGTTCATCGGTGGTGTCACCCATCGCCGAGACGACGACGACCAGCTCCCAGCCCTCGTCACGCCGCGCTTTCACCCGCTGCGCCACCTTGCGGATCTTCTCGACGTCGCTGACCGAGGAGCCTCCGAACTTCTGAACGACGATGCGGGCCATGTGGCCTCCGTGACGCACGAAACGACGCGCGCTGTACCGCACTGCACCTGCCCCGCCAACGCGAGGAATGGGAATAGGACGGCGGAGCCTGGTGTTGCGCCTCGTTCAACCTTTCAAAATCACTCGGATTTCTCCGTTGACTTGCTCGATCGCGGCCTCTTAAGTCCGCCCGCTTTCGAAGACCGGAGGGATGCCCCGCATGGCGATGATCGAGGTCGAGCGCCTCACCAAGAAATACCGCGACCGTGTCGCGATCGACGCGCTCAGTTTCACGATCGGTGAAGGGAAGATCGTCGGCTTCCTCGGCCCGAACGGCGCAGGCAAATCGACGACGATGAAGATCCTCACCGGCTTCATGCCGGCGACCGAGGGCAAGGCGCGGGTGGCGGGCTTCGACGTGTTCGAGAAGCCGCTCGAGGCGAAGCGGCAGATCGGCTACCTGCCCGAGACGCCGCCGCTGTACCCCGAGCTGACGGTGCGCGGCTTTCTGCACTTCGTCGCCGAGATCAAAGGCGTGCCGCGCAAGCAGGTGAAGAGCGAGATCGATCGCGTCGCGCAAGGTACGGGCGTCACCACCGAGCTCGATCGCCTCAACTCCGCGCTCTCGAAGGGCTACCGGCAGCGCGTCGGCATCGCGCAGGCGCTGATCGGCAACCCGAAGCTGCTCATCCTCGACGAGCCGACGGAAGGCCTCGACCCGCGCCAGCGCAACGAGGTGCTCCAGCTCATCAAGGGCCTCGCGGGGCAACACACCGTGGTGCTCTCGACGCACATCCTCGCGGAGGTGAAGACCATCTGCGAGCAGGTGCTCATCATTCACCGTGGGAAGATCGTCGCGGACGACACCATGGCGGCCATCTCTGGCGGCAAAGAGAACGGCCTCGAAGAGAAGTTCATCTCCCTCACGGCCAACTGACGTCAAAGGACGCATTCGATGCGCAACATCATCGCGATCGCGAAGAAGGAAATGACGGTCTACCTGACCACCCCCTGGGCGTGGATCGTCTTCACCTTCGTGAGCTTCGTCTCGTCGTTCTTCTTCGTGGGCCTGCTCGTGCAGTTCAAGCAGGCACACGAGGACATCCGCCTCCAGGGCGGCTGGGAGCAGGTCAGCCCTGACGCCCAGTTCCTGCGCAACCTCACCGACGGCGTGGTGATGCCGCTGTTCTCGACGATGCTGGTGGTGTTGCTCTTCGTGGTGCCGTTCCTGTCGGCGCGCCTGTTCGCCGAGGAGCGGCGGCAGAAGACGTTCGAGCTGCTGATGACGTCTCCGGTGACGAGCGCCGAGATCGTGCTGGGCAAGTACCTCGGCGGGCTGGTGATCATCGGCGCCACCGTCGGCGTGACGATGGTCTACCCGCTGGTGCTCGCGATGTACGGCTCGTCGTTCTCGGCGACGACCTCCGAGAAGACCGCGACGCTCGAGTGGGTGACCGTGCTGCTCGGCTTCGGCGCGCTCGTCGTCTGGGGCGCCACCATCCTCTCCATCGGCACCTTCATCTCGTCGCTGACCGAGTCGGTGATCGTCGCGGGCCTCATCACCTTCGCCATCTGCCTGGTGTGGATGGTGCTCAAGATCGTCGCGCCCAACGCCGAGGAGCCGTGGCGCAGCGTGCTCGATCACCTGGCGTTCGACGCGCAGCTGCGCAACCCGCTCCGGGGCGTGCTGGATCTGAAGCCCATCGTCTTCTTCAGCAGCGTGATCGCGACGTTCCTGGTGTTGACGCACCGGTCGGTCGAGTCGCGGCGGTGGGTGTGATGATGAAGACCCTCGGCAAAGTCGCAGGTGGCGTCGGGCTGCTCCTCACCCTCACCTCGTTCGTCACGCTCTTCGTCACCTCGGGCTCATACGTCGCGTTCGGCGTGAAGCTGGGCCTCGGCATCGCGATGCTGGTGCTGTGGTCGGTGACGAACTCCGAGAAGATCGCGACCTGGACGCGCTCGGTGTTCTTCTTCTCGTCGTCGGCAGCGATCGGCTTCGTCTTCATCGCCTTGATGGTCGGCGCGAACTTCATCGTCGCGCGCCGCAACCAGACCTGGGATCTCACCAACAAGAAGCTCTTCTCGCTCTCGCAGCAGACGCGCGACACGCTCAAGGAGCTGAAGGAGCCCGTGAAGATCGTCATCTTCACCGTCACGCCGCTGCCCGACAGCATCGACGATCTCTTCCAGCGCTTCACGAAAGAGACCGACAAGCTGACGTGGGAGGTAAAGGACCCGCGCAAGGCGCCCGATCTCGTCGCGAAGTACAAGATCCGCGAGCAGCAGTTCGCCGCGGTGCTGGTGCGCAACCCCGGCGCGCCGACCGAGAGCTCGACGACGGCGAATCTCCCGAAGCTGGCCGACGCGGCTGAAGGTGAGCAGGAGTTCACCAACGCGCTCATTCGCCTCGAGAAGGTCGGCGAGCAGCGGGTGTACTTCCTCGAAGGGCACGGAGAGGTTCCGCTCGACCCAGAAGAGCGCCCGATGCCGCAAGGTGGGCCGCAGCAGGTCCTCACCAAGGTGAAGGCGGCGTTCATGAACGACGGCTACGTCTGCGAGACGCTCAACCTGGGCAAGACCAACGAGATCCCCCGCGACGCGTCGGTGCTCATCAGCGCAGGCGCGAAGTCGGCGTACACCGAAGGTGAGAAGCGGCTCATCGAGCAGTACCTCGACGAGGGTGGCCGGTTCCTCTACTTCGCGGAGGCGGGCTACGAGCCAGGCCTCGATGCGCTGCTCGCGAAGTACGGCCTGCAGATCGACAACGGCGTGATCGCCGACCCGCGCGTCGACCCGGAGCAGCCCTACTTCATCGTCGCGCCCTTCTTCGGCGATCACCCGACCGTCGCGGCGCTCAAGTCCAGCAAGCTCAACCTGCTCTTCTTCTCGGCACGCAGCATCACGGTGCTCCGCGAAGGAACCTTGCCCGGCGTCACGGCGCTCAACACGGTGTTGACGACCCCCGAGGCGTGGCTCGAGACCAAGCCTGACGAAGACCCGAAGCTCGACCCGGGCGAGAAGGCCGGCCAGCTCGGCGTGGTGGCGGTGTCGACCCGAGACGTCACCTCACCCACCAAGCGCTTCGATCAGGCGCGCGTCGTCGCGTTCGGAGACGTGCAGGTGCTGATCGACCTGTTCTCCATCGAGGGCAATCGCAACCTGGTGCTCAACGTCATGGGCTGGGTCAGCAATCAGCCGAAGAAGCTCACCATTCGCCCGCCCGATCGCGACATCTCGTCGCTGCAGGTCGACGCCGCGATGCTGAGCAACATTCGCCTCGTGGTGATGGACGTGTTGCCCATGCTGCTGATCGGCGTGGGCCTCACCGTGTGGCTGACGCGGCGCTCGCGCTGACGTGGAGTGACGGCATGAACCAGATGCAGAAGACCCTCGTTGCGCTGGTCGGGCTCCTGCTCGTCGCCGGCGGCGTGGCGCTGTTCGCGTACAAGGGCGTCTACGAGAAGGACGAGAAGACCGCGCAGAAGAAGGCGCAGGACGAGCACCTCTTCGCGACCGGCGCCGAAGGCCGCACCCGAGACGCCGGCGCCGCGACGGTCGAGTTCGTGAAGCTGACCGTGACGACCGCAGGTGAGACGACCGTCCTCGAGCGCGCGTCAGGTGAGCAGTGGCGCATCACGTCTCCCGTGAAGGCGAAGATCGATCCGCTCGTCGTCGATGGCGTCGTCAGCCAGCTGCAGACCGCGCGCTTCAAGACGACCCTCGACGGCGAGGCCACTGACGCCGAGCTGAAGACGTACGGCCTCGACACGCCGTCGTTCAGCGTCGAAGCCGAAGCGCTGGTCGACGGAACAATCCGCAAGGTCTCGCTCGAAGGCGGCATCGAGAACCCGTTCGACGGGACCATCTACATGCGCAAGGACGGCAGCCGCGTCGTGCACATGGCCGAGGGTGGCGTGCGGTGGTCGGTCGCCAAGACGACCTTCGATCTGCGTGAGAAGGATCTGTTCGTGATCGACGAGCCGAAGGTCGAGCGCTTCTCGCTCAAGACGAAGACCAACGACTGGGAGCTGGTGCGCGGCGAGGACAAGCTGTGGAGGCTCACCCGCCCCGAGGCGACGCTCGCCGACACCGTGACGGTTCAGGCCGTGCTCGGCACCATTCGCGGAGAGCGCGCCACCGCCTTCCCCGGTGAGCCGACCGAGGAACGGCTCAAGGCCCTGGGCTTCGACGCGCCGATCGCCTCGGCGACGTTCGTGCTCTCGTCGGGCGAGGTGAAGGTGAAGCTCGCGATGCCGCCAGGCGATGCGGGCTCGGTGCTCTTCGCCGTCCGAGAAGACGCTGACGGGCGTGTGCTCGCCCAGGTCAACGCGACCGCGCGGACGGCCTTCGATCGCAACGCGATGGAGCTGCGCGACAAGTCGCTCATTCCGTTCGCGCGACAGAACGTGACGAAGATCGTCCTCTCGACGCCGGGCAGCCCCGAGGTGATCGTCGAGCGCGAGTCAGCCGACGCGAGCATCGAAGGCTGGAATGTGACGGCTCCGAAACCCGGCAAGGCCAAGGGCTACCGAATCGCCACGACGTTGTGGATGCTCTCGGCGATCAAGGCGGGCAGCGTCGTCATCGACAAGCCCGACGCGAAGATGATCGAGACCTACGGCCTCGACGCGAAGCAGGGGCGCACGATTCGCCTGTTCGGGCCCGCGGGTGCCGAGCTGGCGATGATGACCCTCGGCAAGGAGCTGATCGGAAAAGCCGGCAGCTCGTACGCGATCGGTGCGCGCAAGGCGATCGTCGAGATCGACAGCTCGAAGTTCAACGAGCTGCCGTGGACTGCCGACGAGCTGCTCGACGTGCCGGCCGCTGACGCAGGCCCCTGAGCGGTGCCGACGCAACGTCCCCGTCGAGGCCGAGCCGCATCGACGCTGGCGCCAACAGCGAAGGTGAGCGCAGCCCACGCCGTCGACGTGTCGTGCTACGACGCTGACGTTTTTTTCTCAGGGGGCACCATGCTTCGCCGTTTCGTCTTCGTGGTCGTCATCGCCGCCTGCACTGCGTGTCCTCCAGACCGTCGAAGCCTGGCCGAACCGGTGGTGACTGCACCAGGTGAGCCGACCGGCGCGCCGACGTCGGCCCTCATCGGCCCCATGGGCGGAACGCTCAGCTCAGCCGATGGGCGCGTCACCCTCGACGTCCCGCAAGGAGCGCTCGCCGAGCCGACGACCTTGACGATGCAGCCCATCACCAACACCGCGCCGCTGGGCATCAACGGCCTCGCGGTTCGACTCGGGCCTTCGGGCCAGCGCTTCACGAAGCCCTCGAGGCTCACCATGCGACCCTCGAAGGATCAGCTCGGCGGTAGCGCTCTGGATTCGCTGTGGGTGGTGACCCAGACCGATGGGCGATGGCGCCCGGTGCTCAAGCGCAGCATCGACGCCTCGGGCACGGCCATCACGGTGGCGCTGTCGAGCTTCAGCGATTGGGGCACGGGGCGCTTCATCGATCTGCGCCTCGACACCAGCTCGACCGTGGTCGAACCTCGCGGCACCGCCACCGTGAGGGTCGCCGGCTTTCAGAGCTCCTCCGAGGGCGAGTACCTGGCGCCGTTCGGGTTCATCTCGCCTGAGAACGATGACGACTACCTCGCGCCCCTCACGGTCGCCGAAGAAGACCTCGCGCCCCTCGCCGAACCGTTCACGAACAAGGTGCTCGACTTTGAGGCGAAGGAGTGGCGGCTGGTCGGTGAAGGCATGCTCCAGCCCGATGGCCTCGGCGCGGTGTACACGGCCCCCGATCGCGTTCCGGCGCAGAACCCCGTCACCGTCAGCGTCGAGATCGTCACCGTGCTCGAGAAGCGCACCGAGAAGCTGCTCCTGGTGAAGGAGATTCGTATTCAGAAGGACGGCCTGTGGGTGGAGTTCGATGGTCAGCGCTACGAGTCGAGCACCGAGGTGCCGCCCGTCTTCGCTTTCGATCGGCGGCCGAGCAACTCGGTGCTCGGCATCGGGTACTCGAGCGCCGCGCCGTGGACCTTCAACCTCGACCTGGTCCGACCGCGAGCCGGAGCCTTCACCGTCAAGGGCTGCGGCCCGAACCTCGTCGATGATCACGCCATCAGCTTCTCGCCGCGCCGCACCTTCACCTACGACCAGACGTATTGGGAGCGCAGCAACGCGTCGGGCGTCTGCGTCCTGACCGAGACCTGCACCCAGGCTGGCGTGGCCGTGACGCTCACGGATTTTGGCGACACCGAGGGCGCGCTGATCGGCGGCACGTTCGAAGGCACCGTCTACGAAGACGAGCTCAAGAACGCCCAGCGCCTCGGCCAGCCCTGCCTGACCTCGAAGCCATACCGGATTCGCGGCGGCTTCGTCGGTCGTCTGCGGTGAACGTGAACGGCGAGGGATTCACGCCGCGAAAGGCCCCGGGACTTCGCGGCGCATCGAAGCGCCTTACCGGGGGATCTTCGCCTGAATCGCCTTCAGCGACGCGACGCCGAGCTCCTTGCTCTGCAGCCCCTCGCTGGCGATCTGCGCGTTGATCTTCTCGATGCGCTCGGTGTTCGCCGGGTGGGTCGACAGGAACGTCATGAAGCCCGGCAGCTCGCCCTTCGCCTTCAGCTTCTCGAAGAACGACGCGAGGCCCTGCGGCGCGTACCCAGCCGCGTTGGCGTACTTCGCGCCGTAGTGATCGGACTCGAGCTCCATGTCGCGGCCGTACGCCATGATGGAGCCCTTGCCGATCAGCCCGGCCGCGAGGATCGCCACGTCGGCCGGGTCCTTGCCGAGCGCCATCGCGCCGACCGTCTCGAGCCCCTTTGCCGCGACGAGCTGCCGCGCCGAGTGACGCGCCACCACGTGGCCAAGCTCATGGCCCAGCACGCCGACGATCTCGGCCTCGTTCTCCGCCTCGAGCAGCAGGCCCGTGTAGACGTAGATGCGGCCACCCGGCGTCGCGAAGGCGTTCACCGTCTTGGGATCGTCGATCACGAAGTACTGCCAGTTCACGCCCGGGCGATCCTGATCGGCAAAGGGCTTGAGCTTGTTCACCAGCCCGCCCACGTAGAAGCCGACGTCGGGGTTCTCGAGGAACTTCGTGTTCTCCTTCTTCAGCTCCTCGTGCACCTGGAAGCCGAGCTCGGTCTCCTGCGAGTCGGTGATGAGCGTCGAGGCGACGACCTGCTCCGTCTGACGACGCTGCATGGCAGTACACGAGCTGAAGACGACGACGGCGATGAGGGCGGCAAAACGCATTGGAGAACTCCCTGACAGTGATGGGTGGGTGCGAATACTCCACAGGTAACCCCCGGAGCACCTCATTTCATCGACGCAAGTCTAGGGAATCACAGTGCCATTGAAGCAGCTGCCCGCCGCGCTTTCTGTTTCCCGACAGGGCTGTGTCCATGCCTGCGAACCCGGACACACCGGGCACACCCTGGGAGACACACCAATGAAGCGAGTGATGATGGCAGCGGTGGCTGTGGCGGGACTGGCGATCACCGGCTGTGGCGTCGACAAGGGCGAGCCGTTCCGCAACGGCTTCCCGAAGCAGGAGACGGTGAAGCTCAACCTGCCCGAGAACAAGACGGCGCTCACCGGCGAAGGCCAGCGTCGCGACGGCCTCGAAGGCCAGATCGCCGAGTTCTACAAGCTGACGCGCGGGGTGACGTCGACGGTCAACGGCGCTGGCGGCGCAGTGCTGACGCTGGTGCAGAAGATCGCCGAGTACCCGCCCACCTCGGTGACGAACAACGTCGCCGTCTGGGGCCCGCACACCGACGCGCTCTCGCCGAACACCTTCAAGTTCACCGTGACGATGACGGCCCAGAACCAGTTCACCTATCTGCTCGAGGCGAAGGGCAAGACCGAGGCTGACGCGAAGTACCGCTCGATCCTCTCGGGCTCGCACGTCGCGACCGGCGACAAGCTCGGCAGCGGCACCTTCCTGCTCGACTGGGACAAGGCGAAGGAGCTGCCCGAGAACGACGGCAACGTCGGCACCGCGAGCTACACCTACTCGAAGCTCACCGCTGGCGCTGACGTGGCGATCGACGCCATCTTCCAGAAGGTGCGCGACGGTGAGACGGGCGCGCTCGTCGACGTGAACTACAACTACCGGGAGCAGCCGGGCAACGGCGGCGAGTTCAAGTTCCGCATGAACAAGAACTGGGTGCAGGGCCCTGGCATCGAGGTGCTGACCGTGAAGAGCCGCTGGCTGCAGACTGGTGCGGGCCGAAGTGACGCGCGCGCCACCGGCGGCGACCTGACCGGCCCGGCCACTGCGTCCGAGTGCTGGGACACGGGCTTCGCGTCGCGCTTCGTCACCTCCTCGTGGGACCCCGCGTTGACGTACGGTGCCGAGACGGTCTGCGCGTTCCCGACTGCCGAGTACGCGCCGTAACGAAGAGACTCCATGAGCCGCCCGGCGTTCGAGGTCATCGATGGTGGAAGGAGCGCCGGGCGGGCGTGGCTGAAGGAGCTGTATTCGACGTACGGCGGCGCCGTCTTCCAACGGTGCCGCTACTTGCTGAAGGACTCGAGCGCAGCCGAGGACGCCATGCAGGATGTGTTCGCCAGGGCGATGTCGAACGAGACGAGCTTCCGCGGTGAAGCCTCTCCCCTCACCTGGCTGCTCAAGATCTCGACGAACCACTGCCTCAACGTGCTGCGCGAGAAGCGCGCCGCGTGGCACGACCAGTACGAATCGATGGAGCGCGTGAAGGGCGAAGCGCATGGAGGCCCCGGCAGCATGGAGGCCCGCGATCTCGTCCGCCGCTCCTTGAAGGCGTTCGACCCCGAGACGCAGCTGGCGGTCATTCACTACTGGGTCGACGATCTGACCCTCGAAGAGGTCGCCGGGTTGCTGGGCCGCTCGGTGCCGACGATTCGAAAGCGGCTCAACGCGTTCACCGAGGCGACGGGCCAGGCGATGCGGGAAGGCGACGGAGGAGTGGCATGAGCGCGACCGCGTTGAAGCACCCTGGAGTGATGACGCTGCGCCGCCTGCACGCGGGCGAGGCGGTGGGCGATGAAGCGACCCAGCACGCGCAGGCCTGTGACGTGTGCAAGGCCGCGCTGGCGTCGTTCGCCTCTGAGCAGCAGCAGTTCGAGCAGGAGATCTCGTTCGACCGGTTCGCGGCCGGCGTGGAGCGCGCGGCACGCGAGGCGAGCAAGCCGGTGGTGCGTCGGCAGTGGCCGAGCGTCGTGATGGCGCTCGCGGCAGGGCTGACGGTGATCGTCGGTGCGCAGCTGGTGCTGTCGCAGGTCGAGCCGGCGGGCACCACGAACCGCCTCAAGGGTGGCGCAGCGGTCTCGGTCGTCGTCGCTGGCGTCGGCCCGCAGCGCGCCGCTTCGGAGAACTCGGGCGTGCCCGAAGCGCTCGCGCCCGGGGAGCGGGTCCGCATCGGCATCGCGCCCGAGGCGTGGAAGTACGCGCTGGTGGCGAGCATCGACGACGCGGGCGAGATCACCCCGATCTACGTCGACAACGGCCGCAGCCTCGCGATCGGCGCCTCGAAGGACACGATGTGGCTGCCGGAGAGCCTCGAGTTCACGGGCAAAGGCCTCGAACACGTCGTGATCGTCCTCTCGGCGTCGCCCCTGACGCTCGACCAGCTCGCCGCGCCGCTGCAGCTCGCCTACCAAGACGCGCGCGGCGATCTCACGAAGCTCGGGAGTCTCCCGTTGCCCGGAGAGCAGTTCCACCGCACGTTCCTCAAGCCGTGACTCCTTCCCTGCCAGCGTCGTTCGTTCGAGCGCGGCACGTCCTGCTGGCGTGTCTGGTTGCGTCGACGGCCCTGGCAGACGCTCCGGCGACCGGCCCGCTTCGTCGCTTCGCGCTCTTCGTCGGCAACAACGAAGGTGGCGAGGGCACCCGGCCGCTCCTCTACGCCGCCGATGATGCGCGGCGAATGCACGACGTCATGCTGCGCCTCGGCGGCACCGCACAGAGCGACGCGATGCTGCTCGTCAATGACTCGTCCGACGACGTGCTCACCGCGCTCTCTGAGCTGGAGCGCCGCGCCCGTGACGCGCGCACCCGAGGCGATCGCACGTCGCTGTTCTTCTATTACTCGGGCCACGCGAAGGACGGCGCGCTGCGGCTCGGGAACACGAAGCTGCCGATGGAGTCGGTGAAGGCCCGCCTCGCGCAGGGGCCGACCGACATGCGGGTCGCGGTGTTCGATGCGTGCCGCTCGGGGTCGCTCACCCGCACCAAGGGCGTCCGCAAGGCGCCGGCGTTCGAGGTCGAGACCGACGCGACGCGCGCTGCGAAGGGGCTGGTGATTCTCACCTCGAGCGCGTCAGACGAAGACTCCCAGGAGTCGGACGCGATCGGCGCGAGCTACTTCTCGTACCACCTCGCCAGCGGGCTCCTCGGCAGCGCCGATCAGAACGGCGATGGGCGCGTCAGCCTCGCGGAGGCGTACGCGTATGCCTACGAGCGCACGGTCGCGTCGACGGCCGACAGCGCCGCGGGGCCACAGCACCCGACCTTCAGCTTCGATCTCGCTGGCAACGGCGATCTCATGCTCACCGACGTCGTGCAGCGCAACGAGGGCCTGCGAATTCCCGGCGACGCACCGCCGGGCACGTACTTTCTCATCGACAGGCGCGGCGTGGTGGTCGCCGAGATCACCAAGACGGAACCCGAGCGCATGATCGCGCTCTCTCCCGGCACGTACACGGTGAAGCGTCGGCTGACCGATCGACTGCGTGTGGGAGAAGTGCGCATCGCCGACGGGCAGATCTCCACGCTCAACGAGAACGAGCTCAAGAACGCGAAGTTCTCCGACGATCCCGTCAAGGGCACCGGCCTCACCACCGTCTACAGCCGCCACTGGAGCATCTCGGCGAGCGGGCAATACCAGGCGATCTTCGACGCTCCGACGGCGTCAGGCGGGTTGTTCCCTTCGGCGCCGATGGTGGGCGGCGAGGCGACGGTGCACAACTTCTTCGGCCGCGGCTTCGCGTGGAGCTTCGACGGGCAGTACGGCTGGTCGACCGGCGTGGTGGCGAGTCCGCGGCTGGGCTCACCGGCCGGCTACCGCTACTCGCTCATCACCGTCGGCACCTCGCTCTTCTACGAATGGAACGAAGAGGGCACGTGGGTGCCGTTCCTCGGCGCGCGGCTCGGCCTCAGCATCATGAACCGCGAGTTCGACGAGGCGATTTTCCCGCGACAGAGCTTCACGACGATGAGCCCGGGCGTGGTGGCGGGCCTGAAGTACCGCCTCGGCCGCAGCTTCGGCCTCGTCGCTCGCGGGCGCGTGCATTACCTCCTCTACAACGTCGACGAGACCCGCAGCCTGGGCTTCGCCGAGGTCGGCCTGATGTTGAACTACGAGTTCAGGGACTGATGCCATGAGACTCCTCCTCCTCTTCACCGTCCTGGCGCTCACCGCATGCGGCGGCACCTGGTCGAACCGCGATCTCGAGTTCGTCGCCGCCCTGCCCTCGCGCGCGGCGCTCTCGGCGAAGTTGCCGGCCTCGGCGACCAGCACGCAGCCGCTCTCGCGCAGCGACGGCCTCAACGCGGGCGAGCCCTCGCAGGCCTTCGCCGAGACGAAGAAGGCAGTCACCGACTTCAACGGGCTGCTCGACTTCTTCCTCGGTGTGCTCGACACGGTGCGCGCCGTGCCTCCGACGAGCCGCGACGGCGAGTCACGCACCTGGGGTCCGTTCACCGCGAAGGACAACCCGGGCTTCGAGTTCCAGGTGACCATCGCCCTCATCGGCACCGAACCGCAGGACACGTACGGATGGAAGCTACAGGCCCGGAGGCTCGGGACTCCCGCCTTCTTCGACGTGGTGCGTGGCGCGTTCCAGGCCTCGGCAGAGACGGTGCGCAAGGGCATGGGGCAGATCGAAGTGCCAGTGAAGGACTTCCGCGATCAGCTCAAGCTCGGCGAGCCGTTCAACCAGCTCGACTCGATCCAGCTCGGCTACGTCACCTCGAGCTTTCCCAACACCTCGACGCTGGCCTTCACCTTCACGCCCGGCAACACGAGCGGCTTCTCGTCACTCGGCTATGCCGCGAAGCGCGCGGAAGACGGCTCTGGCGCGATGGGCTTCTCGCTGAAGACGACCGACGTGAACACCACGCGGCTCGACGTGATCAGCAAGTGGCGCGCAGACGGGGCCGGCATCTCGATCGCGACGGTCGGCGAAGGCAACTACCGTGGCGCGACGAAGGTCGAGTGCTGGAACGCGTCGTTCAAGGTGACCTTCTTCAAGGAGAACTGGCCCGGCGGCCGGGAGTCGGGGACTCAGGCCGACTGCGTCTCGATCGAAGGGTTGTGATTGAGGCGCTTCGTCACCTGCGTCATCACCACCGCCAGCACCAGCCCCGCGAGCACGTCGATCACGTAGTGGTAGCGCAGGTACACGCACGCCAGCGGCATCGACGCGACGATCGGGAGCACCCACCAGAACAGGCGCCGCACGTGCCGCCACGCGCACCACGCCAGCAGAATCGAGCAGCAGGTGTGCATGCTCGGGAAGCAGTCCCAGGTGATGCGGGTCGCGTCCATCATCGCCTCCTTCACCGAGGCGAGCAGATAGAGATCGAGCGAGACGTCGAAGGTGCGGGTCAACACCGGCCCCTTCACGGGGATCAACGAGTACGAGACGTAGCTGACGAGCAACGCCGCGCCGATCGTGAACGCTGACTCACGCAGCGCGCGCCGGCCACCGAAGAGGAACACCGCGCCGAGCACCAGCGGGTAGAGCACCGCGTAGAACGAGTACGCGAAGGCCAGCCACTCCGAGAGCGGGCGGACGATGATCGCCTGCATGAGCTCGTTGGGATCGTGACCGAAGAAGATCGTGCGATCGATCGACGCCATCAACGCATCCTGCTCCTCACTCATCTTGCCGCCGACGACTGCGTCCATCCACGCGTAGGCCGAGAGGATGAAGAGCAGGGGCACCCAGTCGCGGAGCACTCCGGCGAAGTCGCGGCCCTGCATCAGGACGAAGCGCTTCAGCTCGAAGTTGCCGTGGCGCTTGAGCTCGAGCCCGATCGCGAGCCACAGCAGAATCGTCGGCAACCCGACACCGACGACCCGCAGAAACAACGTCGCCGTCATCGGGATGAGCTGGGCGGCGCGGGCCTTCGAGACCTCGGCCCAGAGGGTCGGCGTCGACAGCGCCAGGACGGTCGCGAAGGACAAGGGAAAGGCGGCGGCCAGGAGCGCGCGCATGTGGAACCGCTCGAGTCGTTCGGTGCCGGGCGGCCAGGGGAGCGCCGACATCTCTCGAGCGAGCGCGACCGCGCCGACGAGGCCGAGCGCGAAGAAGACCGACACGGTGCGAAGGCCGGCCAGCTGCCGGTACTCGAGGAACACCGCCGGCCCGACGCGAACCAGAACGAAGGCGATGAACGCGAGCACCGCCCACTCGATTGGCCGAAGCGCGCGTGTCACGAGAGAGCACTCGTAGCCGACTTTCCATCGACGAGCGCGCGCAGACGGTGTTCGCTCCGCCTCCGATGCGCCGACTTGGGTTTCTCATGTTCGTGGTCTCGGGAGCCGCCGCGCTGGTGTTCGAGGTCGCGCTCCAACGCTCGTTGACCCGCGCCTTCGGAGTCTCTGCGCTCGCGACGTCGACCGTGCTCGCCGCGTGGATGGCAGGACTGGCGCTTGGCGCGCTCCTGTTCGGCCGCCTGGCAGATCGCTCGAAGTCACCGCTCAGGCTCTACGGGTGGCTCGAGCTCGGCATCGCGGTGTGCGCAGCGGCGATGCCGTTCATCGCGCCCCTGGCGATCGACGGGTTCGCTTCGCTGGCGAAGGGCCGTACCCACGACGACCCACTCGTGCGCGGCGGACTGTTCGCAATGGCGTTCGGGATCACCCTGGTGCCGACGTTGCTGATGGGCGGAACCCTGCCTCCGGTAGCGCGGGCGCTCGCGACGAAGAGCGAGCTCGCGAGCGGAAACGCCGACATCGCCCGGCTCTACACGGCCAACGTCCTGGGCGCGGCGATCGGCGCGGCGCTGGGCTCTTACGTCTTCCTGCCTCGCATCGGCTTGTCAGCGTCGATGTGGCTGGGCGCGGCCCTCAACGTCGGCGCGGCGGCCCTGGGCTTCTGGTTGGCGCAGCGGGTGCCCGTGCCTCCGCCGCTGCCCGAGAGCACCACGCGCGCGCGGGCGCCGCTCTCGCTGCTGGCCCTCGCGGCCTGGAGCGGACTGGCGACCTTCGTCGCCGAGGTGACGTGGTTCCACCTGCTCGGCGCGGTGATCGGCACCAGCGCGTACGCCTTCGGCCTGATGCTCGTGCTGTTCCTGATTGCGCTCACGCTCGGCTCGGCGTGGGTGTCGCGGCAGCCAGACGCGAAGGTCGAGCCGGCCATGTTGGGCAAGGTGCAGGCGCTGATCGCCCTCTCGATGGTGGTGACGTTGCCCCTCTGGGACAAGTCGAGCGCGCTGTTCGTCGTCGCAGGCAACTTCGTGTCGAGCTTCGCCGGCCGCGAGCTGGTGCGAGCGGTGGTGGCAGCGCAGCTCATCGTCATTCCCGCGGCGATCCTCGGCACGGTGTACCCGCTGACGCTGAGGCTCGGCGCGCGCACCGGGAGCATCGGGCAGTCGATCGGCGGGCTCGCGGCCGCGAACACGCTCGGAGCGATCGGCGGCTCATTGTTGACCGGGTACGTCTTGCTGCCGGCGCTCGGGTCGAGAGGGACGATCCTCGTGGTCGTCGGCGGCTGTGTCGCGCTCGCGCTGCTGATGGCGGACAAACGCTCGAAGCTGCTCGCGGGCGCCGCGGCCGTCATCGCGGTGGTGCTCCCCGCGTGGAACCTGTCGTCGCTCGCGTCGGGCGCGAACGTCTATTTCGCCGAGACGCCGTACTACCACTCAGAGGTGGTGTGGGCGCACGAGTCGGTCAGCTCGGGCATCACCAGCGTCGTCCGCCACCCGAAGTCGCAGAAGTTGACCCTGCTCACGAACGGAAAGTTCCAGGGGAACGAGAGCGGCGAAGTGAAGGCGCAGCGAGCCTGCGCGCAAGTGCCGCTGCTCGCCGTGCCCCGCTTCAACCGCGGCCTGCTCATCGGGATTGGCACGGGAGGGTCTCTCGGAGCATTGGCAGCGCAACCCTTCGAGACGATCGACGCGGTGGAGCTCTCGAAGGACATCGTCGACGCGGCCCGCCTGTATTTCGGCTCGGTGAACGATGGGGTGCTGACCAGCAGCCCCAAGGTCAAAGTGCACCTCGCCGATGGCCGGAACTTCCTGCTGCTCTCCGAGGCCCACTACGATCTCGTGACCATTCAGCTCTCGAGTATCTGGTTCGCTGGCGCGGCCGATCTCTACAATCGAGACTTCTACGCGTTGCTCAAGCAGCGCCTCGCGCCGGGCGGGATCGTGCTGCAATGGGTGCAGCTGCATCACATGACGCGGCGCGATCTCGCGGTGATCATCGCGAGCCTCAAGGCCGAGTTGCCGCACGTGACGCTGTTCTTCCGCGGCAACCAGGGGCTCCTGCTCGCGTCGATGGAGCCGTTCTCGTTCGACGCCAAAGAGCTGGCCCGGCGCAGCGCGATGCTCGAAGGCACCGTCGCGACTCGAGATCTCCCCGGCGGAGACCTGCTCGTGCTGACCGGCAACATCCTGCTCGACGAGGCCGGCGTCGACGCGCTCGTCGCTGAAGAAGCGAAGACATGGGGTCGTGGCGTCGACCGCATGGTGTCCACCGACGACAACCTGTACCTCGAGTTCTCCACCCCGAAGGCCAACGTCGACGAGTCCTTGATGCAGGAGGCGCTGGTCGAGTCACTCAGCGCCCTGCGACCGAACGCGCTGCCACTCGCAGGGCTCGAGACCGACGACGAACGCCTGCACGCCCGGGTCGCGTTCTTGATCGGTCGGGGTCAGCTGGATGAGGCCCGCGCGATGATTCCGTCGCCGGCGCCACCGGCGCTCGAAAAGCTCTCAACGTGGCTCGCGACGCAGCCGCAGCAATGATCGTCTCCGACGTCTTGCTGCGGGTCGTGGTGTCTCAGCCCGCCTTGCGGTACCAGAGCAACGACGCCACTTCATCAAGGGCCTTCTCTTCGACCCGCTCGATGTCGCGGCGCTGTTCATCTCGGCGGGTCTCGGCGACACGACGGACGACCTCGGCACGCTGGTGCGCCGACGTGTAGACGACGCGCACCTTCGAGACCTCGGCGGCGATGCGCTCTGCTTCCTTCTGCGCCTTTCGGGCATCGCTGAGGGCTCGAACATGCGCGGTCTCGGCCAGCTCCCACGTCGCGGCGTCACCGGGCTTGCGCTGATCCTGCTGCGCGATCTGCTTGAGCGCCTCTGCTCGCTCGTGAGCCGCCTTCGCCTGGGTCTCGGCCTCGACCACCTGTCGCAGCGCCTTCTCCTCTGCCCGTTCCCTCACCTGCACCACCGCATCGAGTCGCGTTCGCATCGAGCAAGCCGAGATTGCAGGTCGCGCGCCCATTCCAACCTGCTGATTCGTCGATCGCTGCCGTGGGTCAACGTGACCCGCCCGGGTTGGGTCGACCTGTCAGAACCGCGACAACCCGGCAGAGGCCGCCCGGCGAATTCGGCCGCGAGGCAGCCCAGCCCGGCAGGAGGTGCCGCTGACCCATGGCACACGCGCTGCTCAAGGTCCCTCCGAGGTGTCACATGGCCGACGGAATCTACGTGAGCATGAATGGAGCGACGGCCCGGATGGCCCAGCTCGACTCCATCTCGGACAACCTCGCCAACATCAACACGCCGGGCTTCAAGGCGTCGCGACCGGCGTTCGAGGCGTTCCTGGCGAAGGCGGCACACAGCAACTCGCCTCAGGTGCACACGGCCGCGGTGCAGACGAATCTCGATCTCTCGAACGGCGCCGTCGTTCACTCCGGTGACCCGATGGACGTGATGCCCTCGGGCAAGGGCTTCCTCGCAGTGAAGATGAGTGACGGGCTGGCCTTCACCCGCAACGGCCGCGTGCAGATCGACGAGACCGGCACGCTGAAGGTGAACGGGCAGCCGCTCGTCGACGTCGATGGCCTGCCGATCACCGCGCCTCCGCAGACCGCCGTACGCGTCGAGCCCAACGGCACGATCTTCGCGAACAACAACCGCATCGCGCAGCTCGGCATCTTCGAGCTCCACGGATCGATCGATCGCGTCTCGCCGACACTGCTGCGGCCGCAATCACCGCAGGCCATCACGCCGTCGTCAGACACGCTCAAGCTCGGCCAGTTCGAGGTGGGCAACTCGAGCGCGCTCGAAGCCGCGGTGCAGATGGTGTCGGCGCAACGCAACTTCGACACCTCGATGCAGGCGCTGCAGACGTACCGGAAGCTCGACGAGAAGGCCGTCGAGCTTGGCCGTATCCGCTGAATCCCCGCTGAGCCTGACTGGAGACTGACACGTGATTCGCTCTCTCTACACCGCAGCGACCGGCATGGACGCGCAGCAGACCAGGATGGACACCATCGCCAACAACCTGGCGAACGCGAGCACCACCGGGTTCAAGAAGTCGCGCGCCGACTTCGAAGATCTGATGAGCGAGACCATTCGCGCGCCGCAGCAGATCGATCCTCGCGGAGGCACCCAGCCCGCGCCGCTGCAGGTCGGCATGGGCGTGCGCACGGTCTCGACGACCCGCAGCTTCGGCCAGGGCGAGGCGGTGCAGACGGGGAACGCCCTCGACGTCTCGATTCAGGGCGACGGCTTCTTCAGAATTCAGCGGCCGAACGGCGAGTACGCCTTCACCCGCGCGGGAGCCTTCCGCGTCGACGCCGACGGCCGGCTCGTCACCCAGCGCGGCGAGCTCGTCGACCCACAGATCACCGTCCCCAGAGATGCCCAGAAGATCACCATCGCGGCCGATGGGACGATCACCGCGGAGATCCAGGGCCGGGAGTCGACCCCGAATGAGCTGGGCAAGCTCGAGCTCTCGATGTTCCAGAACCCGGCTGGGCTCGAGGCCATCGGCGGCAACCTGTTCGTCGAGACCGCAGCGAGCGGCACCGCGATCTTCGGCCGGCCCGGTGAGCAGGGCATGGGCTCGCTGAACCAGGGCTTCCTCGAGACCTCGAACGTGAAGGCCGTCGAAGAGATGGTCGCGATGATCTCCACCCAGCGCTCGTACGAGCTCAACTCGAAGGTCATCCAGACCGCCGATCAGATGCTCCAGCGCCTGACGAGCATGAGGTGACGCCATGATCGCCCTGCTCCTCCTCGCTGCCGCTCCGACGCCGCTCGCCGACGCGCTCGCGCTCCACGCCCCCGAAGGCACGCGCGTCGAGCTGACCAGCTGGACTGCGCCGGCGTGCGCTGCGACCCGCTTCGAGCCGCAGCCCATCGAAGGCTCGGGACGCATCGCCGTTCGCGCCACGGGGAAGAGCTGCTCGGTCTGGGGCTGGGCGACGGTTCGCGTCTACGCGACGCAGGCGGTGGTGACGAAAGACGTGGCTCCCGGCGCTTCACTCGAGGGCGCGATTCGGCTCGAGGAGCGGGAGTGGCTGCGCGGCACGCCACCAGCCCCTCGCCTCGAGGGCGCCACCGCGAGCCGTCAGCTGCGCGCAGGCGTCGTCTTGCGAGAGAACGACGTTCGTTTCGGCCCGGCGCCCGGGACGTCAGTGCTCGTGCGGCTCACCCTCAACGCCATCAGCATCGAGCAGCGCGGAACCATCATCTCGTGCGGCCAGCGGGTCTGCGCGTCACTCGCCTCAGGCAAGCGCGTCTCGGGCACGTTCCGCGACGGCGTCCTGATCAGCACGCTCGAGGGCGGAACATGAAGACGCGCCTGGTCACCATCGCCGGCATCGTCTCCAGCGCGTGCAGCGTTCCGCACATCGACGCCTACGTGCCGAAGCAGCGCAACTACGAGGCGGTGCAGCCGAAGAACGCAGCGGCCGAAGCCGACTCAGGCGGAGGCCTGTGGCGCCCCGACGCGAGGAACGCGGCGCTCTACTCCGACTACCGCGCCTTCCGTGAACAGGACCTGGTCGTCGTGCGCATCGAAGAGCTGGCCGACGCGCGCCGCAGCGCCGACACCAACCTCAAGCGCGACTCCGACATCAACCTCGCGCTGCAGGCCTTCCTCAGAGCGGCTGGTACGACGGTGAACGCGGGGCCGCAGCTCGACGGAACGGCTGGCCTCAAGAGCGGCGTGGACTTCAGCGCCGACGGTCGCACCGGCCGCACCGAGCGCCTCACCGCCACCGTCCCCGCCATCGTCAAGAAGGTCTTGCCGAACGGCAACCTCTTCATCGAGGGCCACCGCGTGGTGCTGGTGAACAGCGAAGAGCAGCACTTCTACATCTCGGGGGTCGTGCGGCCGATCGACATCACGCAGGACAACTCGGTGCGCAGCTCGTACGTCGCCGACGCCGAGATCGAGTTCACCGGGCGCGGCGTGCTCTCGGACAACCAGAAGCCGGGCCTGTTGACCCGCTTCTTCAACTGGGTCTGGCCCTTCTGATCATGCGCGCTCTCGCTCTCATCGCCCTGGTGTCGTCGTCCGCGCTCGCAGGGAAGGCGCGGCTCAAGGAGCTCACCGACGTGCAGGGGTTCCGCGAGAACGCCCTCGTCGGCTACGGCCTCGTCGTCGGCCTCACCAACACCGGAGACACCGAGCAGGTGCTCTTCACGATGCAGTCGATGTCGGGTCTGCTCGGCCGCCTCGGCGTTCGCATCGATCCCCGCGACATCCGCTCGCGCAACGTGGCGGCCGTGATGGTGACGGGCAAGCTCCCGACGTTCTCCCGCACTGGCGCGACCCTCGACGTCACGGTCAGCGCGATGGGCAACGCGCGCTCCCTTCAGGGTGGCACCCTGCTCTTCACGCCGCTCGCTGGCGCCGATGGTGTCGTCTACGCGGTCGGCCAGGGCCCGGTGCAGGTCGGTGGCTTCGATCTTCAGGCAGCGTATGCCTCGGTACGAAAGAACAGCCCCGCGAGCGGCACCGTGCCGGGCGGCGCGACGATCGAGAAGTCGGTCATTCCCAACCTCGGCACGGGCCCGCTCACGCTGAGGCTGCGTCGCCCCGACTTCACCAACGCCTCGCGCATCGCCGCAGCGGTCAACGGCGTCCTGGGAGCTTCTGCCGCGAAGGCGCTCGACCCCGCCGCCGTCGAGGTGACCGTTCCGGCCGGTCAGAGCCCAATCGAGCTGCTCGCGCAGCTCGAGGCCCTCGAGGTCGAAGCCGACAGCCGCGCCAAGGTGGTGGTGAGCGAGCGGACGGGAACGGTGGTGCTCGGTGAGACGGTTCGCCTTCGCCCGGCCGCCGTCGCGCATGGTGGCCTGCGCGTGTCGATTCAGACGTCGTTCGGCGTGTCCCAGCCCGGCGCGTTCGCGAGCGGCGGGCAGACCGTCATCGCGCCGAGCCAGCAGGCCGACGCCACCGAGGAGCAGAAATCGGCGGTGAAGATGCCGAAGGCGAGCACGGTGGACGAGCTGGTGGCTGCGCTCAACGCGATTGGCGCATCGCCTCGTGATCTGATCGCGATTCTCCAGGCGCTCAAAGCCGCCGGTGCGCTCGACGCCGACATCGAGGTCCTCTGATGAAGCTCAACGACGCCGCCACCCAGCTCGAGAGCGTCTTGCTCAAGCAGCTCCTCCACAGCTCCGGCGTCTTCAAGGGCTCGAGTTCACCAGGCAGCGCACATGCGTACGATCTGTTCGCGGAGTCGTTGGCCGACGCGGTCGCGAAGAGCGGCGGAATGGGTCTCGCCAAACTCATGACGGCGGGTCAGCCAGACACCACGACGCCGGCGGCACCCATGCCCCAGGGGCACGGGACCTCGCGCGGGTTCGAACACATGTCATCGGGGTTCGGTCAGCGCGTCGACCCGCTCCACCACAAGCCGTCGATGCACACCGGCGTCGACCTGCCTGCCTCGGAAGGAACCCCGATTCCCGCCGCGAAGGCCGGGACCGTGATCTTCGCGGGCGAGCGCGGTGGCTACGGCAACGCCGTCGAGCTCCAGCACGATGACGGCACCACGACCCTGTACGCCCACGCGAGCGAGGTGCTGGTGACCCGGGGCCAGGTCGTCCCAGAGGGTGCTGTCATCGCGACCGTCGGCCAAACCGGCAGAAGCACTGGCCCGCACCTTCATCTCGAGGTGCGCGAGGGGGGTCATCCGATTGATCCGGTCCGCGCCCTTAAGTCCTACCGACTCGGTGTCGAAGAGCACGGTGGAGAGACCCCATGAAAGTCACCGACCAGAAGGCAGGGCAGATCGTTCCGCTGGCAGCGCAGCGTGCGGCAGCACCAGCTCAGAAGGCCGAGGCCTCCGAGGGTCCGAAGGAGAAGGTGTCGGTCTCGAAAGGCCCTGCGGTCGATCTCTCGGCGGCCCAGAACATCGCGGCCTCGAGCCGGGCACAGCGCGTTCAGGACGTCATCGCCGCCGTGAAGAGCGGCCAGTACTACCCCTCACCCCAGCAGATCGCGAACCAGCTCGTCTCGCAGGCTGAGCTCGAAGCGAAGTTGCGCGCGCTGCTGCAGTGACCCACCTCAGGCACCTTGATGCCACTCGAAGCGGCGATCTCACTCTCGATTCAGCTCCGCAACACGCTCGCCGCTGAGGTGAAGCGTGCGCGCGCGGCCCGCAGCGTCCTCAAGGGCATGCAGGTCGACGCGCTGCTGCTCCAGGCCTCGGAGCGCGAGGCCTTCAACCAGGGCTCGAGCCAGCTCTCGGACTCGATCGCCCAGGCGCTCGGCCAGGTCGCCGTCGAGCACGGCCAACGCGACGTCACGCTCGAGCAGTTGACGGCCTGGTACCCGTTCGAAGGCGCGCAGCTCGGCTCGGTCTTCGGTGAAATTCGCGCGCTGACGGGCGCCCTCAAGGAGCTCGACGGCTTCAATCAGGCGCTCGCCGAGCGGGCGCTCACCTTCGTGCGCGCGTACGTCGCACACCTCGCACCACGTCCAGCGGCCTACGGGCGGCGCGGCGTGCTGGCAGCCACCGAGGCGTCCACCCACTCGGAGCACGTCTGATGAGCGGCCTTCTCTCGGTCCTCCGTCAAGGAGCGCAGAGCCTCTCGGCGCAGCAGGCGTACTCATCGACGGTCGCGCACAACCTCACCAACGCGAACACGCCCGGCTTCGCGAGGCAGCGCGCCGAGCTCGCCGCCGTCAGCCCAGCCGATCAGATCGGCAACTCGTTCATCGGTCGCGGCGCCGTGCTGCAGGCCGTGACGCAGGCGAGAGATCGTTTCGTCGAGCAGCAACTGCCGGTCGCCGCAGGCACCGAGCGTCAGTCGACGACCGAGGCGCAGCTGCTCCAGGGCGTCAGCGCGTTGAGCCCCAACGCAGGGTTGACCGACGCGCTCTCGAACTTCTACGGCCAGCTCCGCGCGCTCGCGCAGAACGCCGCCAGCCCGAACCTTCGTGAAGCGACCGTCGCCGCAGCCACGCGCCTGGCCGCGAGCTTCAACCAGACCGCGACCGCGCTCGACAGCGCACGCTCCGGCGTCGACTCGCGGCTCGCGGGCGAGCTGCCGGAGCTGAACGAGGCGCTGCAGCAGGTGGCGCGGCTGAACTCCGAGATCGCCCAGGCTTCGGTCAACGGCGGCCGGCCCAACGATCTGCTCGACGCCCGGCAGCGGCTCGTCGATCGCGTGTCGGAGCTCACCGGCGCCCGCCCCATTCCCAACAACACCGGCGACGCCAACCTCACCCTACCCTCTGGCCTCTCGCTCGTGCAGGGCGACCGGGCCGCGTCGCTGTCGGCGCTCCCTGATCTGGCCAACGGCGGTCGACTGGCGTTGTGGATCACGACGCCCTCGGCGACGAGCGCGGTGCAGCTCGCGCAACCACCAGGCGGTGAGCTCGGCGGCATGCTCGCGGCGCGCGACGGCGCGATGGCCACCGCGCAGACCCGCCTCGATCAGCTCGCCTTCGACTTCGGCAACGCCATCAACGCGGTGTCGCAGACGGGCTTCGCGCTCGACGGCTCGACGGGCCGGTCGATCTTCTCGGTCTCGGCGACCGCCACTGGCGCGGCGCGCATGCTGGCGACCGATCCCGCGCTGGCGGCCAACGTCTCGCTGCTCCCTGCGGCCGCCGCGGCTGGCGCGCCTGGCGACGGCTCCATCGCGCAGGCGATCATCAACACCGAGTCGCAGCTCTTGAGCTCGGGCCGGAGCGCCGAAGCCGAGCTCGGGAGCATCACGGCGAACTACGGCGCCACCACCGCGCGCACCATGGCCCGCAGCGAGGGCGACCAGGCGGTGCTGAACAACCTCACGGCGATGCGCCAGTCGGTCTCTGGCGTCTCGATCGACGAGGAGCTGGTGAACATGCAGCGATCGCAACGCGCCTACGAGGCCGTGAGCCGCGTCATCAAGACCGCCGACCAGATGCTCGAGACGTTGATGCAGCTGCGCTGAAGGGAGCACGACGATGAGGGTGAGTGACGGCTACATGTACGATCTGGCGAACCGGCGCCTGATGCGCTCCCGCGCAGAGAGCACCGTCGTCGGCGCGCAGGTCTCCTCAGGCAAGCGTGTCGAGGCCCCGTGGGACGACGCTGCCGCCGCTGGCCTCATCACCCGCTTCGCGCAGGACAAGGTCCGCCAGGGCGCGATGCAGAGCGCCGCCGATCGCGCGAGTGAAGAGCTGGGCGCGGTCGACAGCGCCTTTCAACAGGTCGTCACCACCCTGAGCCGGGCGCAGGAGCTCGCGGTGCAGCTCTCCAACGACACCTACAACGCAGGAGATCGCGCATCGGCGGGCGTCGAGGTGCAGCAGCTCTTCCAGTCCGTCGTCTCACAGCTCAACATCAGGTTGGGCGACCGCTACCTGTTTGGAGGCACCGCCGACCAGGCGCCACCCTTCGACGCGACGGGCGCGTACCTGGGAGACACCAACACCCGACGTGTCGAGATCGCCCCCGGCGTGCTGCAGGACGCGTCGATTCGCGCTGACTCGACGTTCCGCGGCGTCGGAGGTGGCATCGACGTGCTGACGTCGTTGTCGAACCTCTCGACCGCGCTGGGCACCAACGACGCCACCGGCATTCGCGCGGCGATCCAGGAGCTCGCCGACGGCATGAAGCAGGTCACCGCCTCACAGTCTCGCGCGGGCGCGATGATGAACGTCTTCGACGTCGCCTCGAGCACCGCGCGCATCAACGGCGACACGGCGACCGACGCTCGTGCCCAGCTGGAAGACATCGACATCTTCGACGCCAGCACCCGGTTCGCTGCGGCAGAGCGCGCGCTCGAGGCCTCGATGTCGGCGGCGGCGAAGTCCTTCAAGCTGACGTTGCTCGACGTGCTCTAGACAAGCGGGTGCCGTGATGAGTCGGGCGAGGCCAGAACGAGCCGTAGCACCGCACCCCCTGGCGCCGTTCTTCAGGCGTCGCCTCGCGTACCTGCTGCGGCTGATGGCGCCGAGCGAGCGCGCCATCGTGCGGATCCTCCCCGTGCTGCTGGGCGGGCGCTTCCGCCGGCCGGGCTACGACAAAGAACCACCCGGGCTCGCTCGCATGCCTCGACGGCGACGCTGGGGCCTGGCCTGCGAAGCCGTCGAGCTGCCCCCGCCGCTCGGGTTCACCTGCACGCGCCCGCTCATTCACTCGGTGTTGGTCGCCCCTCGACCTACCGGGTGGGACGTCATCGTCTTCGCCGTCGCGGAGCGCTCGCAGGAAGATCACCGGCGCCTCGACGAGCGGATTCAGATGCTCCGCCAGCTCTGTGAGCGGCGCGCGCCCGGGCTCAACGTCGTCGTCCGCTCCACCGGCCTGTCTGCAGAGCAGCTCTTCTTCGCGGGCCTCGCTGCGGGTGACGTCCCTCAGCTTCCGACGCAGGCGTCGATCGATCCCGCCGAGGTGGTGAAGGCCGCGCCGACGCCGTTCGCGCGCGCGCTGGCGTTGACGCTGTCGTCAGAGGAGCCGTTCGCCCGGCTGCTCCCCGGCATCGCCCTCGCCTCGCTCGAGCGGTTCGCGGCTGCGGCGTCGAGCGATGACCGGCTCCTGCCTCTGGTGCGCCAGCTCTCGGTCGAGCCAGGCATCGTCGAGCTCGAGCTCGCGTCGCGGGTCCTTCGCCACGCGGCCCATCTGCAATGGAAGCGGCTGACGGGCGCTGCGCGCAAGGTGATCGGCGCCGAGCTCAAGCGCTCCGTGATGGGCTCCCAGCTCCTGCCCGCCTTGCGGCCGCTGCTCGAGAAGGTGCTCGAGAAACACCACGCCACCGAGGTGCAGGACGAGACCGGCTGGCACCTGAAGATCGACGATCACACGCTGCTCAGCGCCTCGACGCTCGACGCGCTGAGGGCCCGGGCCCTCACCGAGACCCCGAAGCTGTGCGTCGCGCAGGGCGAGTGGCGGCGGGCGCGCGCGCTGATGGACAGCAAGTCGCCGAGGACGCTCTTCGTGATCGAGCCGGGGTTCTTGAAGCACCTTGCGTTGACGCTCGGGCCGACCGGCAGGCTCAGGGCACGGCGCCTGACGACCGAGGCGTGCCTTCGCCTCGCGCTGTCGCTGCGCACCGCCGGCCGCGGAATCGAGGTGTCGGTTCGGCCTGGCGCGAGCCCGCTCCTGGTGTCGCGCCTGAGCCAGATCGCCTCGGCCGAGGTGGCTGCGGGCAACGGCTTCGGCGTGGAGCGCGGCGACCGGCTGCTGCTGGCTGCTTCGAAGACGATTCGTGATCTGCCATTCCTCACCGCGATGTCTCGCCCGCGGCGCATCACGCTGCTGCCCGAGCACGCCGAGTGGGTGCCGGCGCTCCGGCCGCCCAGGAGCGTCGCCGGCAAGCCCACCGTGCGCGCCACGCTCTACGCGACTCAGCAGAATACCGTCGCTCGTGCGCTCTTCGTCGATCACACCGGCGCGCTCTTCGTCGAGGAGCTGAGCCGAGGCTGGCTCCAGCCGTGGATCGCAGACACCCGGGCGCTCCTCGAGCAGCACGCAGGCGCTGCCTTTCAGCTCTCGGTGAGCCCCTCGCTCGAGTCGATGGGCGGGCGCGTCTCGATCGAAGACACCGCGCCGGTCGAGCTCGCGATCGAGATCGACGCCAGCAACCGAACCATCGTCACGCTCGGAGATGATCGTTTCGGCGTTGGGCAACCGCTGGGCTGGCACGCCCTCGCAGAGACCGTCTTCTCGCACTGGCCACCGCAGGTGCGGGGTCGCGTGCGGGTCGCCACCATCTCGATGGCGCGTCAGCCGGCTGACGGCTCGCCGCTCGAGGTGCTGGCCGTGCGCTCTCGCGTGCTGCGTCGCCTGTCGTCGCACCTGGCCTCTTTGGCTCACCGACTCGAAGCCGCTTAAGGCCGGCGCGGGGCGTGCCGAACCCATCTGTGCAGGCGGAACGAACCAACCGCCTCACCACCCCAACACAGGAGAGGCAATGTCCTTCACGATCCGTAGCAACATCGCGTCACTCAATGCTCAGCGGAACTTGTTCAACACCAACACCATGCAGGCCGACAGCTTCAGCAAGCTCTCGAGCGGCTTCCGCATCACCAAGGCCGGTGACGACGCGGCCGGCCTCGGCATCAGCAGCAACCTGCAGGCCCAGGTGCGCAGCTTCAACCAGGCCAACCGCAACGCGCAGGACGCCCAGTCGCTGATTCAGACGGCGGAAGGCAACCTGAACCAGACGACCGAGCTGCTCACCCGTATGCGTGAGCTCGCCATGCAGTCGGCCTCGTCCGGCGTGGGCAACTCGGAGCGCGGCTACATTCAGACTGAGAACACGGCGCTCATCACCGAGATCACCCGCATCGCGAACGCCGCTGAATACAACGGCACCTCGCTGCTGAACTCGGCCACCTCGCTCACCTTCCAGGTCGGCATTCGCGACGTCGCCGCGAACGATCGCATCGCCGTCTCGACGGTCGACTCGACGGCCACCGCGCTCGGCGTCGCCGCGCTGGACTTCTCGACCCAGGCTGGCTCGCAGGCCGCGCTGGCCACCATCGACGCGGCGCTGAACACCGTCTCGAGCTCGCGCGCCACCTTCGGCGCCGCCGGCAACCGGCTCGCCTCCGTGGTGCAGACGATTCAGCAGTCGTCCGAGTCGCTCTCGGCCGCGAACAGCCGCATCCGCGACGTCGACGTGGCGGAAGAGACCAGCAAGCTCGCCCGCGCGCAGGTGATGCAGCAGGCCGGTGTCTCGGTCCTTTCACAGGCCAACCAGTCGCCGCAGGTCGCCCTCAAGCTGCTCGGCTGATTCCGCCGGTGGGTCCGGGGAGCCCTGAAGGTTCCCCGCGCCCAGCGTGATGTCGAACAGGGCCCCCGGCGTCGTGGGGGCTCTCGTCGTTTCGGGGGTCGCTCGCAGCTGCTGCGAACGCGCCTTGCAAGAGCAACAGCGTGAACCCTTCACGCGCCACAGATGCGACAGGACGAGACCATGAACACCCCCAGCTTCCGAGCTTCTGGCCTCTCGTCAGGACTCGACACCGGCTCCATCGTCAACGAGCTCGTGAAGATCGAGGGCCGCACGGTCGACATGGCGAAGAAGCAGCAGACCGCCTACCGATCGCAGGTCTCGGCGGTCGGCGAGATCATCTCGAAGTTGAGCGCGCTCCGAACGTCTGCCGCGGGGCTCTCGAGCTCCGGCGTGCTGGGCGTCACCTCGACGGGAACGCAGACTGGCTTCTCTGCCAACCCGAGCCCCACCGCGGCGAGCGGCCGGTACTCGGTGAAGGTCGACGTGCTCGCCGAAGCGGCTCGAATGCGCAGCGCTGCGTTCGCCACGGCCTCGAGCGAGCTCCGCGGAGGGGGGCTCGACATCTCGATCGACGGCACCTCGACCTTCGTCGCCATCGACGACGGCATGACCCTCACCCAGGCCGCCGACCGGCTCAACCGCACGGGGCTGGCGATCAGCGCGACCGTGCTCGAGACCAATGGGCAGGCGTACCTGAGCATCACCCGGCGCGACACGGGCTTCGTCGTCGGCCAGCCAGCGTCGAGCGCGCTTCAGATCACCGAGATCTCGACCGGGAACATGGGCCAGCCCCTGGGCGCCACCACGGTGCAGAGCGCGGTGAACTCGAGGGTGACCGTCGACGGCCTGCAGTTCGAGCGCCGCAGCAACGTGCTCGCCGACGTGGTGCCTGGCACGACGATGACCCTCAAGGCGACGACCGCCACGGCCGAAGATCTCGTGCTCGCGACGAGCACCGCCGACACCCAGAAGACGCTGCAGAAGTTCGTCGATGGCTACAACAGCGTGATGAAGCTGGTGCGCGGCAACACCGCGATCGCCGAGCTGACCGACCGTGACAAGACGCTGGGCGGCGACCCCTCCATTCGCGGGCTGCAGGCGGCCTTGCAGCAGCTGGTGGTCACCGAAGCCAACCCGGGCAGCGCGGTGCGCACGCTCGCCGACATCGGCGTCAAGACCGGCCAGGACGGCATGCTCACCATCGACGCGGCGCGCCTCGAGAAGGCCATCGCCACCGACGCGGGCGCGGTGAACGCCCTGTTCCAGACGGCGAGCAGCGGCATCGCGGCGGCGACGACCTCGCTCGTCGATCGCTACACCAGCGGCTCGAGCAGCATTCTCGTGGCACGGCAGAACGGCATCAACCGATCGATCCGCACGATGGACGGCCGCATTGAGGATCTGCAGCGGCGTGTCGATGCGTATCGGGAGAAGTTGGTCAGACAGTTCACCGCCATGGAGAAGGTCGTCGGCGGGTTCAAGAGCATCGGCAGCTTCCTCACCTCGCGTGAGAAGCAGGAGACGAAATAAATGAACGCGGCACGGGCATACGCCAGGGCAACGAGCGAGACGGCGTCGAAGGAGCGGCTGATGGTGCTCCTCTTCGAGGCGGCGCTCCGGCACATGCGGGTGGCGGCAGGCCACCTCGAGTCGAAGCAGCCCGCGGTGGCGTTGCCCCTGCTGACCAAGGCGTCCGACATCGTCACCGAGCTCGCCGGCACGCTGGACAGCGCGGTGTCTCCCGAGCTCGCGGACACGCTCGGGCAGGTGTACCTCTTCGTGGCGCAGCGGCTGGCGATGGCGGCATTCTCGAAAGACGCCGCGGTGGTGCGTGAAGCAGAGCGCGCGTTTGCGCCGATCGTCGAGGGGTTCCAGCAGGCCGTGGCCAGCATGAGCTCGGACGTGGCGGGCGCCCGGTGAACCCCGCGCACGATCACCTGGTCTCGCGGCTCGAGGCGATGCGCGCTGCGCTCGTCACTGCCGACGCCGAAGGGGTCGCCGCCCTGGTGGACGACGCGGTGGCTGACTTCACGCGCACGCCGAAGCCCTTCGACGACCCCCGGGTGGTCGCGCTGTTCCAGGAGTGTCAGGAGAAGGCGAACCGGCTGCTCGCTCAGCTGCACATCTCGATCGACTCGCACGCGACCTCGCGCCGCGCGGCAACGGCGTACGGAGATCAGCCATGAGCGCGAAGGTCAGCATCGCGATGATCGTCCGCGACGAGGCCGACATGGCGCCGGGCTTCATTCAGTCGGTGCGCGGCCTCTGGGACGAGCTGATCGTGGTGGACACGGGCTCGACCGACGGCACGGCCGAGCTCTTCGCCGCAGCCGGAGCGCGCGTCTTTCACCACGCGTGGACCGACGACTTCTCTGCAGCGCGCAACGCCTCGCTCTCGCACGCGACCGGCGACTGGGTGCTGGTGCTCGACGCCGACGAGCGCGTGTCGCCTGAGTTCATCAAGGCGTTCCTCGCGAAGTGTGACGACGAGGCGGTTGGCGCCGTCACCGTGCGCGTCTCGAATCCCCTGCCCTACGGGCATCGCCGGGAGTCGTGGGTCTTGAGAGCGTTCCGCCGCGACGACCAGGTCCGCTACCGGCACGCGATTCACGAAGACTGCTCGAGCGAGGTGGCGCGCATGCTGGGGCGCACTGGCCGAACCATCGAGCGCATCGAGGCGCCGGTCGATCACCTCGGGTACGTGCGCACCCGCGCGGCCGCGAAAGAGAAGAAGCAGCGCGATCTGGGCTTGCTCGAGAAGTGCCTGCGCAGCGATCCACACGACTTCTACAGCCACCTCAAGGTGCTCGAGCTGGCCAGGTTCTGGCGTGACAGCGTGTTGTGGAACGACGCGGCGAGGCGCTCCATCGGGGTGCTCGACGAAGCGGGGCTCGAGGTGCTGCGCGGCGTGCCGTGGGCCGGGGAGCTGATCGCGCTGATCGCCGAGGGCCTCTTCCGGGCCGATGGGCAGGTGGGTCTGCTGTTCCTCGATCGCTGGGAGCCGTTCCTCGTGCCAGGTGCGCCCTTCTTTCATCGGCGCGCGCAGCATCACGAGGCGCTGGGCGCGATGGACAAGGCAGAGGCAGACTTCACGCGGTGTCTCGAGCTTGGAGAGCTGCTCGGCGATCACCAGCTCACGAGCGTGCGGCCGCGGCTGGGCCTGGCGCGGCTGGCGTTGATGAAGGGCGCAGCAGCTGAAGCGTTGGCGCACGTCGACGAAGCGCTCGAGGTGCAGCCGAGAGATCCCGAGGCGCTCGTCGCAGCGGCGGCGTTGCGACTGCAGCTCGAAGGGACCGCCGGGCTGGCCTCGTGGGTCGCGGCGCACGAGCTTCGCCATGGCGTGTCGCCGGAGCTGTCGTGGGCGGTGGGCGATGCCGCGCTGACCCTGGGGAACGTGTCGGTGGCGATCCCTCCACTGCGTCGTGCGGCGGGGGTGCCGCCGTCTGGCCCTGCGGCGCTTCGTCTGGCGCAGGCGCTCCTGGCCGACGGGCAGCTCACGGCGGCCGAAGCGCTCACCCGCACGTTGCTCGCAGGCGATCCCGAAGCGGGCCTTGGCGTGCTCGTGTTCGATCTCCTCTCAGGCCAGGACACCGCGCTCGAGCTGGAGCTGACTCCGGAGACGGCCAACGCGGCGATGCGGCACTGGGTCGATGCGCTGATGCGATCGAGGAACGCGGAGTGGATCACCACGATGCAACGCAACGCGGAGGCGGTCGGCGAGGCGTTCCCGTGGTTGACGGAGTACCTGCGGCGCGCTGGCTAAGGCGGCTTCGGGCACCACGAGAGCGAGGACGAGTCCTGCGCGCAGGCGACGTGCGTCTCGCGCAAGAACGGGCCTGGGAGTTCCCAGCCCTCCGGCCGAGCGACGACTCGGCGAACAGACAGCTGTCGCTCCTCGGCAAGGAAGACACGCACGACGCGATGGTCGAGCATGACCAACGCAGCCGCAGGATCGACGGCGACGAGTTCGTCGCGAGGCAGTGACGTCAACTCCGGCGCGGGGTACCACCGCTGGGTTGCCGCTTCGCGCGCGGGCTCCACAGGCTCCGGGCGTTCCACGAGAGCTGCAGGCACACGAGTCCGGCGATCAACACCGTCGGTGCTTGGCGGTGGAACCACTGCACGATGCTCGAACGTGACTCAGCAAGTCCCACTGCGCCGGCGAGCCCAAGCAGCATGTGCGGGACGATCGAGTGGTAACCCGTGAAGCGGTACATCTCGGTGTCCTCTGCAACGAGGCCGAGCCCAATGAACGGCAGCGCGGCCAGCGACACGAGGCGAGCGCGCGAGCTGACAGGGGAAGGAACAGGAGCCACACGAAGAAGCTCGAGAGGAAGCCCACGCGCGCTCCGAGGGTCGAGAAGAGCGTTGCTGCGGCCGGAGCCAGCTTCTCGAGGTGATCGAACGACTTGTCGGCCCAGAGCGGTTGGCCGAAGACGTAGAACGAGCCGGCAAACACGCTGATGAGCGCGATCACCGAGCACACCATCATGGAGCGTCGCGATGGTCGCTCCCACCGCCACACGACCAGCAACCAGAGCGCCGGCAGGGCGAAGTACGACTCTTTGCCGATGGCGCTCGCGAGCACGAGCAGCATCGAGAGCACAGGCCGCCTGTCGAGCAGCGCGACGAAGCCCCAGATGACGAAGGGAACCGAGAGCACCTCGTCGTGAACGCCCCAGAGCATCTCGGGCCGCACATTCGGGCTGAGGCCAACGACGAGCGCCCAGCCGACCGCGACGAAGGGAGTGAGCCCGAGCTTGCGGGCCGCGACCACCAGCCCGCCGAGGCTCACCGCGAAGGACAGCGAGTGGATGATGAGCAACGCGAGGGGCGCAGGGACGCCAAGCGCCGCCAACGCTCCGGGCGCGTAGAGCACCGGCGCGAAATGATGCGTGAAGAAGTTGATGGGCTCGGACCCGAGCAGCGACGTGGTGGGGACACCTGTCATCGCGATGCCGTGGACGCATTGCGAGAACAGCGCGAAGTCGATGCCCATCCGCCCCGCGAGGACGCGGCTCCAGCCATGTGCGAAGACCACGAGCGGCAGCGAGACCAGCAGTCCGCCGAACACAGGCGCGAGCCAGGAGGGTGCTTCGAGCGGTTGCTTGCGTCGGCTCAGGACGATCGCCGCAATGAGCGAAGCACCCAACAGGCCCCGCGCGAGATCCTCTGCAAACAGCCCTGCGCCCCATACGAGAATCGCGGCGACGCCGACGGCTGGAATCAGCGCTTTCATCGCTCGAACCACGCAGCGTCTCCGAGGGAATCAGTCTGACGAAAGCCCGCGCTCGTCAAAGACAGCGTCGTCACGTCGGTCGGGTTCAACACGATGGCGCGCCTGACGGAGTCGTCGGCGACCGCGCGTACGAAACCCGGGTCGTCAGCGTCGTCTGCTGTGCACCAGCGCCTCGTCACCGTCGGCCGAACGTCATCGCCGAGTCGCATCAGGTTGGAGCCACCCGCGAAGAAGCTCCCGCCAGTGCCCCAGAGTCCGGCGTGGACGATCAACAGCCCAGAGCCCTCGCGCTGCGCACGGGCTGTCAGCGTGATCAACTCAGAGCCCTTCGGCAGCAAGCCGTCGGGCACGAGCGGAACGGAGAGCAGCGTCGCTGCGATGACGGCGGGGCCGGGAAGACGTGCACTCAGGCGAGAGGCGAGCCAGACGAACGCAGGTGCCGAGATCATCAACAGCAGCAGCGCCGCCGGGTACACGAAGCGGTCCTCCTTGTGAGGCACGGCCATGATCGAGACCAGATAGACCAGCGACGCCAGCAACGGGAGCGACGCACGAAGGCGTTCGTTCCACCGCCACACAACGAGGCTCAGCGCGACCCAGACCACGCCGAGCACAGGGAAGTAGGCCCACCACGGGCTTCTCCCGAACCCGCCGGCCTTGCCCTTGATGATGTTGAAATCGGTGTACTCGACGAGCGAGTGCCAGAAGCCGCCGAGTCGAGGCGACTCGACGGTCACGCCCCAGGTCGAAGCATCCAGAACGCCGAGCGCGAGGGCGATCACACCGCCGCCAGCCACGAGCGGGAGCAGCAGTGCCGAGCGTCGCGCCGCCAACCACACCAGCACGACGAGAATGAACGGCGCCGTGCCGTAGCGGGTTACCTCCGCCAGGCCGAACAGCACACCGCTCACGAAAGCGACCCGCCGGCCTTCGACTTCGGCCGCGTCGAGGCGCTCGAACGCGATGAGGAGCAGCGCTCCCGAGAAGGACTCGCTCAGGGTGCGATTGGCGAAGAGGAGCACCACGGGCGCAGTGCCCACGAGGGCCACGCACCACGTGGCGAGCGTTGCGTCGAGACGCCGCGCCGCAAACCGGAACACCGCCAGCAGCGCCGCCGCGTGAAGCGCCAGCGAAGGAATCGAGAGCACTCCACGGCGCGCCCAGACGTCGTCGAGGTCGAGCGCCGCGCAGAGCCGCAGCAGCCCCGCGAGCAGGCCCGGCACGGCCCAGTTCCGAAGGCCGACGTCCCATTCCCATGCCTTGACGCCGAAGCCGAACGCAGCGCGGTTGGCCGGCTCGAGCGCCTGGAAGATCTCATCAGGGTGAACGAGGCCCGGAACGAGCCAGTACGAAGCACCCGCGAGAATCAGGCAGACGACGATGGCGGTGCTTCGCGACAACTACTTCCGCCGGTTCTTCTTCTTGTTCTCCTTCTCGCGCTTGCGCCGTTCCTTCAGCGCCTTTCGCTCGGCGTCCGTCTGCTTCGTCGCGGCCGGGCCCATCGAGTAGCCCTGCAACCGGGCCTGCGCGAGCTGCGCCTTCGACATCGGCGGCGTGTACCCAGCGGGTAGCCCCGGCATCTGCGGCATCTGCATGCCCATGCCCGGTCCACCCATGCCCATCGCCTGCTGCATCAGCGGATCCTTCGCGAACAGGCTGCCCAGGTTCATGTCCTTGAGCTTCGACATCTGCGCCAGCTGCTTGAACCCGGGGATGTTGCCGAGCAGGCCGGGGTTGTCGCCGATGGAGCCCATCATCTGCTGCATCATGGTGAACTTCTGGAGCAGCTCGGAGACGTCTTGCGGCTTGCGGCCCGAGCCCTTCGCGATGCGATCGATGCGCGACTGCTTGATCACCGAGGGCGTCTTGCGCTCCTGCTCGGTCATCGAGTTGTAGAGGGCCTCGATCTTGTCGAGCTCCTTCTCGTCGGGGTTCATCTGCTCGGTCATGTCGCCGAACAGGGGGAACTTCTCGAGCAGGTCCTTCAGCGGGCCCATCTTCCGCACCGTGCGGATCTGGTCGACGAAGTCCTTCATGCTGAAGTTGCCCGAGAGGAGCTTCTTCGCGTCCTCCTCGGCCTTCTTCTCGTCGACGACGCCCTCGAAGTCCTTCATCAGGCCGACGATGTCGCCGAAGCCGAGGATGCGGCTGGCGAGTCCGTCGGGCCGGAACTCCTCCAGCTTGTCCATGCCCTCGCCCATGCCGAGGAACTTGATGGGCTTGCCGGTGACTTCTTTGATCGACAGCGCCGCGCCACCGCGGGCGTCACCGTCGAGCTTGGTGAGGATGAAGCCATCGATGCCGATGCGCTTGTTGAAGGCGTCAGCGGTACGCACCGAGTCCTGGCCGATCATCGCGTCGCAGACGAGCAGCGTCGAGTCGGGAGAGACGCCCGCCTTGATCGCCTCGAGTTCGGCCATCAGCGCGTCGTCGATCGCCAGCCGGCCGGCGGTGTCGATGATCACCGTGTCGAGCTTCTCGGCGCGGGCCTTCTCGTACGCCTTCTTCGCGAGTTCGGGCGGCGTCAGGCCTGCCTCGTGGAACACCGGGATCTCGAGCTGCGCGCCCAGGACCTTGAGCTGATCGACGGCGGCGGGCCGGTAGATGTCGGCCGCGACGAGCAGCAGCTTGCGCCCGTCCTTCTTCAGCCTCATGGCGATCTTGCCGGTGGTCGTCGTCTTTCCCGAGCCCTGCAGACCGACCATCATGATGCCGCTGACCTGCCCCTTGGGCTTGAGCGCGATCGTGGTGTCGACCGGCCCCATCAGGGCCTCGAGCTCGTCGTGGCAGATCTTCACGAAGTGATCGCCCGGAGCGACCTTCATCTTCCTGCCCTGCTTGTCGGTGGCCGACGTCGTCACCAGCTCGCCGACGGCCTTCTCACGCACCCGCGCGACGAACTTCTTCACGACGTCGAACGCCACGTCGGCTTCCAGCAGCGCCACGCGAATGTCGCGCAACGACTCGTCGACGACCTCCGGAGTCAGCTCGGCCTTGCCCAACAGTCGATTACGTGCGGCTTTGAAGCCCTTCGATACGGTCTCAAGCATGGGGCGTGCGGTATACCCACATGGCACGAGTGGCGAAACTGGTAGACGCAGCGGACTTAAAATCTGCAGGCCCAAACGGCCGTACGGGTTCAAGCCCCGTCTCGTGCATGCAGTCGTTCTCCGGGTAGGCGCCGACCTGCCGCCCGTGGAGGACCCGGATTCAACAAGACCCAATGTCGGGCTGTGGAGCGCTCCGTTAGAAATTCTCCGTGGCCTCCAAGTCCGTCGCGACGTTCATCTCCCGCCCCTCCCCGACCCCCGCGCAGCCGCGTGGGCTGCCTGTCGAGGGCCCCCGCGCCGTCCTCCCGCTCTCCTTCGACGACGAAGTGGCCATCGGTCGCTTCGACGACATGGAGACGTTCGCCCGGCTCTGGGCCCACGCGATCACCGATGGCGCGCTCAAGCTCGAGGCGCCGCTCGAGAAGCACCTCGAGTCACCCGTCGGCTGCACGCTGCTGATCGGTGACGATCGGTTCCCGGCCCAGCGCCTGAAGATCCTCGACGACACCCGCACCGTGGTCGAGCTGCTCCCGTCTCCTGCCCTGCTCACGTGCATTGCCCGTCACGCGAAGGAACACCACGCCGGCCGCCCCGTGCACCAGCCCTCGGGCATCGCGCGGAAGTCGGAGCGCTTCGAGACCGCCCTCGACGTGCAGTTCACCGACGTGCCCCACCTCGCCGAGCGTTACGCCGCCGACATCTCGCATGGAGGCATGTTCGTCGCGTGCACCCCGCAGCCGGAGCTCCACCGTCACCTTCCCCTGCGAATGACGCTCCCGACCGGGGATAAGCTCGAGGTGCCCGTCGTCGTCGTGCACCGGATCACCACCGGCCCAGCGCCAGGCGTCGGGGTGCAGTTCGTCGGATCCAATGAGCCTCTCTTGCACGCCATTGAGTCGCTCCTGGCGAAATACGAGCTGCGCCGGCCCCGCGTGCTGGTGATCGACGACGAGGCGATCTGGCGCAGCACCATCACGAAGGTCCTCGAGCCCATGGGCGTCGACGTCGTCACCGCGAAAGACGGCCGCGAAGGGCTCAACACGCTGACCGATCTGCTCTTCGAGCTCGATCTCGTCGTGCTCGATCTCCACATGCCGTACATCGATGGCCGGGGCCTCCTCGAGCGCGTGCGACGCCATGGCAACGAGACCGGTCTGCGGTTGTTTCTGTTCTCTGCCGCGAGCCCTGACGAGCTGCGGGCGCTGGGTGAAGAGTCGCTCGCCAACGCGATCTTCTCGAAGCTCGATCCCATCGACTCACTCGTGCAGCGGCTGGCGCTGGAGCTCGGGCGTCCTGCGCCCTCGTTGCGCTGACCGTCACTTGCCTGCGGCCGGCCCGATGAGGAGGAACCCGCCTTCGAGTTCTCGCCACTGGAACTCGGTCTGCCAGCCCTTCACCACCTCGAGAAACCTGCGGGGCTCGTGAGGGAACGCGTCCATCTCCAGGTGCACCAGCGCCACCGCGCCGGGGCGGCGAAGGCACTCGAGGTTCGACAGGGGCATCAGCCTTCGCGAGTACCCGAGGTGCGGGAACAACGCGGTCTGCGCGCAGACGATCGGCGCTCGCTTCGCTTCCTCCCATGCGCGCTGTAGCTGACCGTGCAGCTCGAGCTGAACGGGGATGGCTCGTGGGGAGCCGCTCCCGATGCCGGCGAAGAGCGCGAAGGCCACCAGCACGACGCCTTCACCCCACTTTGCGGCGCGTGAGGTGCGCCACACCGCCCAGACGTCGAGCACGCCGAACACCGAGAACGCCAGGAGCGGCAACGCGTACGCACCGCCGAGCTCGCGCATCATCGGGAAGTTCGACGCGCCGAGGAGCACCACCGTTGGCAAGAGGCCCCCCACCGCGCGCACCGAGCGGAACGGGATCAGCAACAGCGGCAGGAAGAACACCCACCAGCGCGACGTCGCCACCTTCGTCACCACGCTCCAGGGGTGGTTCAGCATGCCCATCACCACGGCGCGCGGCGTCGTCCCGAAGTCGCTCCAGGCCGCCCAGGCGCCCGCGTGCGTGTGCCCGGTGAGCCGTGGCTGCAGGAGGCCGACGTAGAGGCCCAGCCAGCCGACGCAGACGAGGGTGAGCAGCAGCGCCTGTCGCCATCGCCAGCGCTCCACCAACGTCGCGAGCAAGACGAAGCCCAGCACGAAAAACACCGAGTCTTCCTTCGTGCACAGTAGCGAGACCAGGGAGAGCCCGACGATCTCGTCGTTGCGCTCGATCCACCCCACCAGGAACCAGAGCGTCAGCAGCGGGAGCAACAGCTCGGGCCGGAACCCGCTCTCGAGCGACCGGCCCATCCACGCGTTCGACACCCACAGGAGCACCGCCGCGAGCTCGAGGGCTCCGTGAGGACCGCCACATGACAGCCGCACCAGGCGACGGAGCGGGAAGATGCCCAGCCACACCACCAACGGCGCGCTCACCACCAGCCACAGCGGCGAGTCGTACAGCTCGTGCAGCGGTACCCAGAGCAGCAGGATGAAGCTGGAGTGTACGCCGAAGTGGTTCACGTCGGAAATCGGCGAGTACCCGAACCGCCCGCGGTGGGTGCTCTCGAGCATCCAGTCGAAGATGCTGAACTCGACGCCGTTGACGCGGAACCCGAAGAACCACGTGAGGGCGACGAGCTGCAGCCAGACGAAGCTCGCGATCAGCAGCAGCCGCCACGCCCTCGGATCGAGCGCGAGCGTGAAGTCGACCGGGCGCCTCCACCAGCCGGCGACCAGAAGCCCCGAGATCACCAGCTGCGGCACGCGGAACGAGACCAGCTCGCCCACGAAGGGCCCCAGCACCCCAGCCACCAGCATGGCGACGGCCGCCACCACGGTCAGCCTCGACGGAGAAAGCCATCGCTGGTCCACGCCGCCGGGTCGTCACTGAAAACCCGAACGAGGGCAAGCGGTTCAGTCAGCCGATGCGGAAGCGGGAACGGCGCGTTACACCAGCGCCCATGAAAGACGTCATCGTCTACGCGACCGACTACTGCCCCTACTGCCGCCAGGCTGAGCGCTTCCTCACCGAGAAGCAGGTGCCTTTTCAGGCGATCGACGTCACCCACGACGACGCCATGCGCGCGAAGTTGGTCGAAATGAGCGGCCAGCGAACCGTTCCCCAGATCTTCATCGGCGGGACCTCCATCGGCGGCTACTCGGACATGGTCGCGCTGCACCAGAAGGGCCAGCTCATGCCCCTGCTGGAGGGGTCTCCCACCCGTTCGGACACCGCCTCAAGCACCTGATTTCAGGCGCCTTCTTTCGTTCTGTCGAGCATCGACAGACAGGGTTGGAGACCTACCGATCAACCATGTTACGCAGTGGGTGAGTGCCGGCCCGTTCGCGGTCCTCCCGACACAAGATTCGTGGTGCCCACAAGGCCCCGAGGACGTGATCGAGCGAGGAAAGCCGAACAGGCCGGCACTCAGTTTTTTCTGCTGCGGAGGGGACATGAATCGCCGGCTCGGGGTGGTCGCGGCAGTCGTGGTGCTGACGGGGTGCTCAGGCCTGTCGCGCGTCGTGAAGGCGCCGCCGCAGCCGCTCCAGCTCACCACCGTCTTCGTCTACCCCGTCGGCATCACCGGCATGGAGCCCAGCCCGCCCCGGGTGTTCGAGCTCTCCCAGCGAAGCCTCGATCGGGCCGTGAAGGAGGCGGGCGATCGGCTGGCCTTCTACGGGCCGACCGAGTTCAAGGTGATGAAGCCCGCGGTCGACAACGCGTGGGTGGCGAGCGACGCGATCCCCGTGCTGGTGAAGTCGGGCTCGAGGCCCGACCAGGGCGCGGTGCTGCGGGTGACCATCGAGCGGCGCGTGGCCAGCTCGACGACGCAGGCCGAGTCCCTCAAGGGGCAGGCTCGCGGAGGGTCGTCGAACGAAGAGACGACGTGGCTCGTGCGCGCCGAGGTGCTGCACCCCTCCTCCTCTACGACGCTCATCGAGGTGTCTGGCCAGGTGACCGTCGACCCGTTCGCGGTGCCGCCGCCTGAAGCGGAGTGGGACCCGGCGCCGCAGCTGACGGCGCTGGTCGACTCCATCGTCTCTGCGGCCATGCGTCACGCCGCCGATCACGCCGCGAGCCGAACCGTGAGCCCTGCCCCGGCGATCGTCGTCGCGGCGACCCCAGCCTCGATGCAGTGGATGGGCGCGGCCGACGAGAACGGCGATGCACTCCAGCGAGAGATCGCCCAGCAGAACCGCGCCCGGCTGCTCGCCCCGTCGGCCACCGAGCAACAGGCCGCCGCCCTCGCGAAAGGCCTCCCGGGCACGGGCGTGCTGACGGGTGACGGAAAGCTCCAGGCGGGTGACGTGGTGTTGACCGTCGACCAGGCCCCTGCGCTGCCGCACGTGCTCGCGCGCATCCGGTTCAAGGGCGCACCGGCCGAGCTCGAGGTGAAGCGCGCGAGTGGCGCGATGGAGCAGCTCGTCTGGCCCTGAGCTGAAGTTCTCGCTCGGCCGCGGAGGCACTTCCATCGCTTCGAGCTGTCCGAGAACCTCATTGAGGGCCGCCTCGGCGAACCGTACGTCGCGGGCGGCGAGTCGCGCCTCTTCAAGGGCTGGGAGAAGTGAGTGCTCGTTCCTTAGCCAGGGTTCTCGGAGTGCCAGCGTCTGTCCGGACACCTGACCCGAAGCGTCGCTCGAACCCCACCCAGAAGCGCTCGACAGCCGGGCAGCTCGCCGCTCCACACGTGCCTTCGGGAGCGGCGCGATCTGCGCCACACCAGATCGTGTAGCGATCGAGCACAGACGCGCTCTCTTGCGCCTGGAGCGCGTCGAACACCTCGTCGCAGCACGTCTCGACCACCTCGCGCTGAAGGGGCGCGATCACCACCTCGAGCGGCTGACCGTCTTCGAGGCGAATCAGCGCTTCCGCGAACGCTGCGCAGGCCGACGCCAACTCACCAGGGAGCCTGCAGCCGCGCTCGCAGCCAGGCATGCCACGGAGCGTGCCCCTCACTGCCCGCCACCCGACCTTCGCATTCGGTGCCGCGTTCCTGATGAAGTGAGGAGCCTCGCGATGCTCCTCGGCGAGCGCGAAGACGAACGGATAGGTGATCTGGAGGTCGTCGCCGGTGTGCTTGGCGAAGACCCACGTGCCGACGCGTTCGGCGACGCACCGCTCGAGGGGCGCGTTCGACGCCGTCGACTCTACGATGCGCGTGCTCTTCACCTTGCCGGAAGGAGCGATCAGGAACCGCACCGTCACCTTGCCGTGCAGCTCCGGCTTCGCGACGAGCGCTCGCTCGTAGCACTGTCTGATCTCAGCTCTGTGCGCGGCGATGACCTCGTTCACCGCGGCCTTGTCGATGCTCGAGCCGGAGGCCACTTGTGCCAGCCACAGTGACAGGAGGACAACCCGTCTTGAGCTGAGGGGGCAGAGGAACGAGCGCCTCATTCAGTTGAGGAGCGTCGGTTTGCCCGGCGCGGTCGCGACCCCGATGCCCAGGCGCGCGCGCATGAACTTCTCGATCACCGTCAGCAGCCCGTCGAAGGTGTCTCGCATCGCCCACGCTTGATGATCGACGTCCATCATGCCGCCCGCGCGCTTGAGCCCGTCACGCAGCGCCGTCTGCACGCCCGGGCAGTCGGTGCGCGAGTCGATGAGCTGCCTGGCGACCTGCTGGTAGAGCCGGAAACACTTCTCGATGTCGCCGTCGTTGTACGCGGGCGCGCCCTGTTGAATCGCCACGGCGATGGCGCGCGTGGTGGCCTCGAGCCCGGCCAGGTTCGACCCATCGAGGAGCGAGACCGGGTGCTGCGGAACCTGGCGTGACGGCCCGCGCTTCGGCCGGTGGAGCGCGGCGAGCGGCAGCTGCTGGTTGAGCGGCATCAGCGGCTCGACGTGTTTCCACGGCACGCCAAGGGCGACCAGGCCGTCCTCGCTCTCGGCCATCGTCACCACGCCCAGCACCGTGCCGTCGGCACCGACCAGCGGCCCACCCGACGCATCGGCAGGGACCGAGCCCTGGAGCGTGTACACCGTGAGCCCGGGGCCGACGACCTGCGCAGGGCCGAGCACCGCTTCGACCCACCGCACGCGGTCTTCACTCGCGACGAGCCCGAACACGTAGATGGTCTGCCCCTCGGCAGCGAGCTTCACGCTTGCAGGCCGAACGGGCGACGCGTCGAGCAGCCCCACGTCGAGCACGGCGAGATCGCGCTTCAGATCGACCGAGCAGACGGCCTGCACCGGCAACGTCCTGCCGTCCGAGAGGTGCGCGGTGATCGTCTTCTCGTTCGCCACCACGTGGAAGTTGGTCACGATGCGGCCGTTGGGCGCGACGAAGCCCAGGCCGTAGGCACGCTCGAGCTCGAGCACGACGATCGCCCCGGCCGCGTCGAGGGGGATCATGCGGCGGCCTCCGTCATCGTCTCCAGTCGCATCGACCACTCCACGCACGGGCCGGCCTCGTGCGATACCCGCGCCATGCCCGAACCCCGCCCGTGGACGTTGCTTCGGACCCGCGTTGAACGTGACTTTCGCATCTTCAAGGCTCGAACGCTCGACGTCACGGCTCCTCGTAACGGCGCCGAGTACGTGCGCACGGTGCTGGAGTGTCCTGACTGGGTCAATGTCATCGCCCTCACCACCGATCAGCGCGTCATCCTGGTCCGGCAGTTCCGCTTCGGCACCTGGTCGAACACCCTGGAGATCCCCGGCGGCATGGTCGACCCCCATGAGGATGACCCTCAGGCCGCAGCCGTGCGTGAACTCGAAGAAGAGACCGGGTTCGTTCCAGGCTCAGTGGAACGGCTGGGCATGTCCACGCCCAACCCCGCGATTCAGACGAACCGCCTCCACAGCTACCTCGCCCGCGACTGTCGGCAGGTGCACGCCGGCCACCAGGACGGCAGCGAGGACATCGAGGTGGTGCTGGCCGAGCGGAAGGACATCGGCCGGCTGGTGACGACGGGGGAGATCTCCCACTCGCTGGTGCTGGCGGCATTTCTCTTCGATGCCCTGGGCCCCGGCGCGCTCAGGGGGTGAGCTTGAAGAGCTTCACCGCGCCCGTATCAGCCGCGGCAACCCACATCCCGTCCGCCGACAGCGCGAGCCTCACCTGCTGCTGAACCGGGAAGGTCTTCGTGATCGTCCCGGCCGCGATGTTCCAGACCCGAATGGCCTTGTCGACCGACGACGTCACCAGCACCTTGCCGTCGACCGAGACGACCGCCGAGACGAGCTCGGTGCCGATGCGCTTCTCGGGCATCGAGGCGTCGGCCACGGGGCCCTTGAGGGTCGCGCTCACCTTGCCCGTCTTCCGGTCCCACACCTGCACGTCGGCAGACTTCGGGCTCCAGGTCAGCAGCGCCGAGCCGTCTCGAGACAGCACCACCATCGACGCCTGAGTCTCCATCGACACGTCCTTCTTCGACTTGCCGGTCTTCAGCTCGAGCGTACGCAGGAGGTTATCGGACGTCGCGACGACGGCCTCCTTCCCGTCCGGCAACATGCCGACCGAGGTGGCCCGCAAGGTCAGCAGCTTCTTGCCGTCCTTCACCGAGTAGATCGCGGCGTTGCCGTTGAAGCCGGTCACCACGAGGCGCTCGCCCGAAGGGTCGAACGCCACCTGCGAGAGCGTGTCGGGGTGGAGGATGGTCTGCACGACGGTACCCGACGGCACCTCGACGACGCGCACCTCGAACGACGAGTCTCCGATGGCGAGGCGTTTGCCGTCAGCGGTGAAGGCGAGCGAGACGGGCTGCTCCCGGGCGCCGGGAATGGTGAGCGTGACGGCGCCGGTCTCGAGGCTCCAGAAGCGCACCGACTTGTCCCGGCTGCCCGAGACGATGGAGGCCCCGTCGGGGCTGAAGGCGAGCGCGGTGACGACATCGGTGTGGCCGCGCAGCATGACGGGGCTGCCCGGCACGAGCGGATCGACCGGCAACGCAGACAACGCAAGCGCGAGAACGAGTGACGTCACGATTTCCTCCTGGCCTTCAACTTCGCCTGTGCGATCTCTGCACGCGTCCACACGCCTGAGCGCCCACCGCTCTTGTGCTCGAGCTGAATCGACTCGATCGCCATGCCGCGATCGATGGACTTGAGCATGTCGTACACCGTCAGCGCCGCCGCCGAGACGGCCGTGAGCGCCTCCATCTCGACGCCGGTACGGTCGACTGTCTTCACGGTCACCTTGATATCGACGCCGACCGACCCCGCCGAGAGATCGACCTCGACGCCAGAGAGGCTGATCGGGTGACAGAGCGGAACGAGATCAGGGGTCTTCTTCGCGCCCATGATGGCGGCGACGCGCGCGGCCGCGAGCACGTCACCCTTCTCCACCGTGCGATCGCGCACGGCAGCGAGGGCCTGGCTCGACATGCGCACCCTGCCCCTGGCGACCGCGACCCGCTCCGTCTTTGCCTTCGCGCCCACATCCACCATCTTCATTCGTACTCCTGAAGCGACCCACGCCCGGGGGCAGGATGAACACCAAACGGGACAAAGAAAAAAGCCCGGCGTTTGGGCCGGGCTCTTCACAGGCGCTCTGTCAGGGAGGCCTCAACCAGCCGAAAGACGAGTTTTTCCAGTCGGTTGACTCACTTGCCGGTCTTCGTCGGAGCCGCCTTCGCGGGCTCGGTTTTCGGCGGCTCGGTGGGGCCTGCGCTGGCCGACCAGCCACAACGCTGGCCCTTGTTCTGCTCGGCGAGCCAGGTCTGGAGCGGCGCGAAGTAGTCGACGAGGGCCGAGGCATCCATCTGGCGCTGGCCGGTCATCACCTCGAGCGCGTCGGGCCACGGCTTCGACGCACCGAGCTCGAGCATGGCCTTGAGCTTCGAACCGGCGGCCTTGTTTCCGTACACGCTGCAGGTGTGGAGCGGCCCCTGGTGCCCCGCCGCCTGGCACATCGCGCGGTGGAACTGGAACTGGAGGATGCGCGCGAGGAAGTAGCGCATGTACGGGACGTTCGCGGGGATGTGGTACTTCGCGCCCGGGTCGAAGAACGCCTCGCCGCGCGCGCCCTTCGCCGGAGCGATGCCCTGGTACTTCAGGCGCAGCGCCCACCAGTGCTCGTTGTACTTCGAGGGCGGCACCTTTCCGCTGAAGACGTCCCAGCGCCACTGGTCGATCATGCGGCCGAACGGCAGGAAGGCGATCTTCTCGAGCGCGTCCTTCATCTGCACGTTGATCACGCCCTTGTCGTCTTTGGGCAGCGTCTCGATGAGGCCGAGGTCCTTGAGGTACTTCGGGGTGATCGACAGCGTGAGCGCGTCTCCGATGGCCTCGTGGAAGCCGTCGTTCGCGCCCTGCTGGAAGAGCACCGGCTTCTGCCAGTACTGCATGAAGTAGTAGTTGTGGCCGAGCTCGTGGTGGACGGTGATCAGATCCTCCTCGTCGAGCTTGATGCACATCTTGATGCGCAGATCGTTCGAGAAGGTCACGTCCCACGCGCTGGCGTGACAGACGACGTCGCGATCTTGCGGCTTGGTGAACTGGCTGCGCTCCCAGAACGTCGGCGGCAGCGGATCGAAGCCGAGTGACGTGAAGAACTTCTCGCCGATGCGCACCAGGCCCTGCTCGTCGAGCTTCTTCGCCTTCTTCAGCTTCTGCAGGCCTGCCGTGACGTCGAGGCTGGGCTGGCCCTGGTACGGCTCGACCATCGGGTAGACGTTCGACCACTCCTGCGCCCACATGTTGCCGAGCAGGTGCGCCGGAATCGGGCCGCTGGCCGACACCTTGTCGGCGCCGTACTTCGTCGAGAGCTTGCCGCGCACATAGCAGTGGAGCTGATCGTAGAGCGGCTTGACCTGGTTCCAGAGGCGGTCGGTCTCGGTCTCGAACTCCGCGGGGCTCATGTCGTAGGCGCTGCGCCAGAGCTCGCCGAGATCCTTCGGGCCGATCTCCTTCGCGCCCTCGTTCGACAGCTCGACCAGCCGGGTGAACAGCGGCCGCATCTCCTTCGAGGTCTCGTGCCAGCCGCGCCAGGCTTCGTACTGCTCCTCGTAGCTGGGGGCCTTCTTCTCCGAGACCTTCGAGAGCACGGCGGAGAGTTCGCTCAAGTCCTTGCAGTGCTTCTTGTCAGCCTCGGCGTTCCCCGGCACGTGACCGTCAGCGCAGAACTTGCCCTTGCCGTAGAGGCCCTCGAGCTTCGCTGCGGTGTTGGCGAGCTCGGTGCGCTTCGTGGCGTCAGACGGCGCGGGGAGCGACTGCGACACCTTGAGCAGCACCAACATGCGCTCGGTCTCTGGGTCGAGCTTGATGCCCTTGTACGTGAGCGACTTCTTGATGGCCTGGCCGATGAACGCCATGGCGTCTTCGTTCATCGCCGCCGCGTTCCGCTCGGTGTCGTCGGTGATGTAGGTCGCCTTGATCCACTCGGCGGTCGAGCTGCGAACCCACAGCCGCTTGAGATCGGTCTCGAGCGTGGCGGCGAAGATCCTCGCTTCGGCAGCCTTCTTCTCGTCGACGATCTTCTTCTCTTCGGCCTTCACGGCAGGCGGCGGGTTGGGGGGCGGCATGTTGCCAGCCACGAGAGCGCACGACAGCGAGAGGAGCTGGAGCATGAGCGCCGCCATATTCGCAGGGGCGCTCCGAGTCGACGGAGATCAGGGTTTCTGATCTGGCTCGGGTGCTCAGCGAGGGTGAACGGTGAGCTCGAACGGCGTGCGCGTTGCGATGAGGAAGTCGCTGTTGGCGCTGATCAGGGCGCCCCGGTGTTGCCAATGCCAGAGGAAGCCGCCGCTTTCGTCCGAGTCGGGGAACACCGAGCCCCGCCCCAGCGTCGAGTTCACTGCAGGAACCGACCCAACCCCCGATCGCACATCCGGTTGGAAGAGGTGGAGTCCGCGAGTCCGCCACGCGTCGTCCATCATGCCCTGCGCGCCCGGGACTCGCTCGGTGATGCTGCTGTCGCGGGGGGTTCGAAGAAGCACCCCCCGCCTGGCATCCGGGACGAATTCCGGAAACACGTGCCAGATGTCTGTTGCTGTCACCCCGAGGAGGTTCCCGCCATTCTCCGCGCAGGCAAAAAATGAAGGACAGGTCGTCTGCTGGCAGCCACGGGCGACGGTGCAGGTCGACCCATTTCTCGCGAGGACGGGTCGGAGATCGCCTGGTGAGACCAACGCAATCGCATCTTGAGCGATGTCGGGGAAGCCAGACAGACTTCGTCCCGCCAGCGAGCGGCCGTCCCACGTCAGCTCGACCAGTCCATTCCTGACGCCTCGAATCGCCACGCCCGGCCGCGTTTCGCCATACGGCAGCGCGATCTCGCCATCGACGCGTCCATCGAGTCGGAGTCCTCCGGCGCCGAGATCGGTTCGATGCTCGAAGCCACGGCCGTCATCAGACCAGATCTCGTCTCCAACCACGGCCAGGTTCGCGCCAGGGAAGCTCCCGTCGATTGAGCCGTCGTCGCGGTACACCCAGATGTCGTTGTTGCGTCGGCAGAAGACCCGGCCCGACTTCGCGCGGAAGGGGCCCTCATAGCAGGTGTCCATTCGGTCGACGAACGTGCGCTCGAAGTCCTTCGAGGTATCGAGCCTCTTCACGGCGTAGAGCGGAACGGCGAGTACCAGCTCCGACGACGCATTCTCAACGCGCAGCTGGATCAGACCGCGCGCCCGGGCCGTGAACAGGACGGTCACCGAGTCATCGGCCGTCTCGATCGAGTCCACCGGTTGTTCTTCGTTCGCGCCCGCGAAGGCAAAGGCACGAACGCCACCGACGACGGGCCGCAGGAAGATGCGCTCCTGAACACCGAGTCTGACGAACTGCTCGGGCAACACCGTGACTTGCGCCGAACCTGGGCCGTCGGGGTTGAGCGGAGAAACGGGCCCCGGACCGTCGGGCGAGACAGTCGGCACGGGAATGGGGCGCGGCGGCGTACACCCAGCGACGACGAGGGCCAGCGCCAGACGAATCAGCTTCATACGACTCCTTGCCCGCCGGCCGCAGGTGACCTGGGAGAGCTTGCAGTCGCGGTGCCTGACGTTCAAGTCGACCAGCCCGAGAAGCCAACGCCGCTACGGAACCTTCGGCAACTTATCGAGCACCACGTCCTGCACGACGACCTGCCCGGGGACCACGTCGATGGCGAGCGCGCGGATCGTGCCGTCGGCTTCCTTGAGCTGAAACGCGTGGTGGCCTGCAGGCACCCACGAGTCGAGCGGCGTCTGGCCGAGCGCCTGCCCCATCAACATCACCGACACAGGCCGATCGCTGCGCACCGTCAGACGCCCCAGCCCGCCTGGCGTGTCGGATTTCGACATGCGCGAGAAGAGGAAGACACCGCCACCGGCGCCGAGCACCAGCGCGAGCAGCGCCGCGATGACGATGGGCCCACGCGACGCCTCGCCGCGGCGATTGATGGCCTCTCGAGAGGGATCGGTCGGCACCGTCTGGATGTTGCGCGCCGACATGCGCGGCCCCTGCATCACCCGGGTGCGATCGGCCTTGCCATCGAGATCGCCGAACAGCTCATCGCTCAGGCTGGCCTGCGGTTGAGGGGTGCCCTGCCGCGCCGGCTGCGGCTGCGGCGTGTTCGAGGCCTTCGCGGGCTGCGGGTTGGGGGTCGCCTGCCGGTTGGGAGAACCAACGACCGTCGGCGCCGCCTGCCGGTTTGGTTTCGCTTCGATGGGGATGGCCGGCCCTCGCACGCCGCCGTGCTCAGGCGCTTCTCCCGTCGGGTCGATCTGCTGCCGCTGCTCGAGGATCTTGCGAGCCCGTTCGCGCAGCTCAGCGACCGCGGGGCCTGACTCGATCAACGTCCTGACCGGAACGTCGAAGGCGAGGGGCGGCGGCGGGGCCGTCGGCCGCTGCACCATCACCGTGCGGCCCTCGGAGGGCTCGACGACCGCCGCGTGCTGATCCGTCGAGCCGACCGACTCGCGCGGGACGCGCGTGAGGAGCTTCTCCATGTTGCGCATGCGCTCGACGAAGCGCTCCTTCACCATCTCGGCGCAGCGCTCCTTCGACCACGCCGTCGAACCCGCGGCCAGCGACAGGTCGCGGATGAGATCGACCGCGCTCTGGTACCGCTTGTCGCGGTTGCGCTCGAGCGCCTTCATCACCACCGAGTCGAGCGCTTTGGGAACTCGCCGGTTCACCTTCGACGGCAGGGGAATCTCGGACTCGTAGACGGCCGCCATCTCGGCGCCGGCGTTGCCTCGCAGGAACAGCCGCTGCCCGGTGAGCAGCTCGTGGAAGATGATGCCGAGTGAGAAGAGATCGCTGCGCGGGTCGAGGTCTTTGCCGACGGCCTGCTCCGGCGACATGTACGCGGTGGTGCCGCGCACCATGCCGGCCACCGTGCGACGCTGAGCGCCCATGGCCCGCGCGATGCCGAAGTCGAGCATCTTCGTGGCGCCGTCGAAGCCCGTCATGATGTTACGCGGCGTCACGTCGCGGTGAACGATCGGCTGCGCCTGACCGCGCGCGTCTTTGTGCAGGTGTGCGTGCGCGAGACCCTGGGCCGCTTCACGAATCACCGAGAGCGCGTAGCCCAGCGGCACGGCTTCGTTCTGCTTCGTCCAGGCCTCGACGATCTCTTCGAGGTTCGCGCCCTGGATGAACTCGATCACCATCAGCACGTCTTCGCCGGCGCGCTCGAGATCGACGACCTGCGCGACGTTCGCGTGAGACAGCGTGGCCGTCACTCGCGCTTCATCGAGCAGCATCTGCAACGCGACGGGGTCTTCGCGCTGCTCGGGCAGAATGTTCTTCAGCACCACCGGACGATTCGCAAAAGGCCCCGAACGGGCAAAGCCGAGGAAGATCTCCGCCATGCCTCCAACGGCCAGGCGACAGAGCACCTCGTACTTCCCGTAGCTTCTGCCCGTGAATTCGTCTGGGGCCAGCTTCATTCGCCGCCCGACTCTACTCTTCTGCGCCTCTGCAGGAAGAAGCCCGCCGCGGCGAGGAGCAGTCCGCCCGAGGTGGTTTCACACCCGGTCTTCTTCGCTGGCGGCTCAGGCACTGGAGCGCCACAGGCTGCAACATGATCGGCGGGCAACCCCAGCTCCGCCAGCTCCACCGGCCACGTCACTGCGCAGGCCGTTGCTGCAGGCGACCCGGCTGGGCACGAAATGGGCCCCGAGATCCGGTCCCACGTGAGCATGGGCGTGACGCCCGCTCCCAGCGTCGCCAGCCCGAAGCCGTCTTCGACTGGCTGCCGCCCACACACCAGCGTCTCGGCCTCGACGCGCGCGACACACGCACGCTGTTTCGGGCTGGGGAGCACGGCGAACGACACGCCGTCGGTCGAGGTGAACACACGATCGCCCACCGCCACCCACCAGCGCGCGCCGTCCTGCGCGACGCTCGAGACGCGCCCGTCGGCCTGCAGCACGACGCTGAAGGTTCGCCCACCGTCGACACTTCGGAGCAGCGACGATCGAGCGGGGAGCGCCGAGTCGTCGGTGATCGAGGCGAAGACGAGGTCGGGATCGGACGTCGAGACCGCGTGAACGAGGAACACCGAGCCGGGCGCCAGGGTCACCGGCACGTCGATGGCGGTGAACGTCTGGCCCCGGTCGTCGCTCACAGACAGGCGGGCACGGCGTGGCTCGAGGAACCAGCTCGAGACGTAGAGTCTCTGCGGCCGCGACGGCGCGAGCTTCACCGAGTTGAAGAACGCGTCGTTCTCCCGCAGCGACGTCCAGCCGAACGTCTGCCCATCGTCGGTCGACACCGCGAGGCCGTTCATCACGCCGAACTTCGAAGAGGTGACGAAGAGCGCGCCCTCCCCCACCGCGAGATCCGCCGCCCCCGTGCCATCGAAGAAGGACTGCTTGCTGAACGAGCAGCCACGATCTCGACTGACGTAGAGCCCTGAGAACGCGGCGGCGAAGAGCGTCCCCGATGGCGTCGCGAACCACGTGGGTTGTTCACGAGGACCCAGCCCGAGGTGATCGGGGCAGACCCATTGCCAGGTGCAGCGATCGTCGGTGACGAGCAGCCCGAACGTGGTGGGTACGACGAGCCCGCCGGGCGTCCAGGGGTTGGGCGCGACGCCGAGCGTCTGTGGGGCCAGGCCGTGCGCGAACGCGGCTCCCGCCACGAGGCCCGTCAGGAGAGCGATCGCGCTACGCACGCCGCCGACTCTGCACGAGATCTTCGATCTGCTGAACCACCTGGGAGAGCGGGAGCCCGGTCGAGTCGATCTGCACCGCGTCATCGGCAGCCTTCAGCGGCGCGACCTCTCGCTGCGAGTCTTCCCGGTCGCGGCGGTTCTGCTCGTCGAGCACCTGGGAGATCGGCTTCTCGCTGCCCTTCTCGAAGAGCTCCTCGAAGCGCCGGCGGGCGCGGATCTCGGGGTTCGCGAAGAGAAACACCTTCACGTCGGCGTCGGGGAACACCACGGTGCCGATGTCCCTGCCCTCGAGGATCGCACCGTGCTTCGCCGAGAGCGCCAGCCTGCGCTGAACGTCGAGCAGGTGGTTTCGCACCACCGGCCGGCTCGAGACCTGCGAGGCAGCGAGCGAGTTCTCGGGGTTCCGAATCGCCTCCGACACGTCTTTGCCATCGATGAAGACGTGGTTCTGATCGTCTTCGATCTGGAACGTGACGCGCAGTCCCTGGAGCAGCACCTCGAGCTTCGGGTCGTCGTCGAGCGCGATGCCCTGGCGCCGGGCCTCGAGCGCGACGCAGCGGTAGATCGCGCCAGTGTCGACGAGGGTGAAGCCCAGCCGCCGCGCGAGAATCTTCGAGACGGAGGACTTGCCCGCTCCGGCAGGGCCGTCGATGGCGACGATGAGCGGGCGCGTCATGTCACTACTTCCCCGAGAAGACGCCGAGCGCGCGGAACTTGTCGTAGCGCTGATCGACCAGCTGGTCGGGCTTGAGACGTGAGAGCTCGCGCAGGTGTTTGCGGAGCGCGGTGCCGAGCGACTGCGCCGCCGCGGCGGGATCGCGGTGGGCGCCTCCGGCTGGCTCGGCGATCACCTCGTCGATCACCCCGAGCGCCTTCAGATCGGTGGCGACCAGCTTGAGCGCCTCGGCGGCCTTGTCTGCGCGGGTCGCGTCGCGGAACAGAATCGACGCGCAGCCCTCGGGAGAGATGACCGAGTAGATGCTGTACTGCATCATCAGCACGCGGTTGCCGACGCCGATCGCGAGCGCTCCACCGGAGCCGCCCTCGCCGATCACCGTGCTGATCACCGGCACCGGCAGGCCCGACATCACCTCGAGGTTGGTGGCGATCGCTTCGGCCTGACCGCGCTCCTCGGCGCCGATGCCCGGGTACGCGCCCGGCGTGTCGACGAAGGTGAGGATCGGGCGATTGAAGCGCGCGGCGAGCTCGAACAGGCGCTTCGACTTCCGGTAGCCCTCGGGGCGGGGCATGCCGAAGTTCCGCAGCATGTTCTCCTTCGTGCTGCGGCCCTTCTGGTGGCCCATGACGAAGACCGGCTGCCCGTCGAAGCGCGCGAAGCCGCCGATGATCGACGGGTCCTCTCCGAAGAGCCGATCGCCCGCGAGCTCGCAGTAGTCGGTGAACAGGAAGTTCACGTAGTCGAGGAAGTATGGGCGCGCGTTGTGGCGGGAGAGCTGAACGATCTGCCAGCGCGAGAGTTCGTTGAAGATCTCTTCCTGCAGCCGCTTCGCCTTCTTCTCGAGGCGCCCGATCTCGACCGTCATGTCGACGGCGCCGGAGCGGGAGATGCTGCGCAGATCACCGATCTTCTTCTCGAGCTCCAACAAGGGGCGCTCGAAGTCGAGGGAGTGGGCGGGGCTGGCCATGGTGCCGACCGATTTCGCGCGGAACGCTCCCGGCGGCAAGCGCTTCGTCAGGCTTTAGCGGCCGCCGACCTTCTTCGCGCTGGCCTTGGCGGAGTCGGGCACGTTCGTCGAGTAGTGCACCACGCCGTCCGCGTCGGTCCACCGGTAGATGTCGTTGCCGGGGGTCCGCGGCGCCTCTGGGCGGACGGGCTCGGGAGGCGGCGGTGGCTGCAACACCACCGCGAGCCTCGCGGCGTGCTCCCGCTCCAGCCTCAACCGTTCCTGCGCGAGCGCCTCACGCTCGGCCGAGAGCCTGCGCTCCGCCTCGAGCTGTTGGTGGAAGAGGGCCTCGCGCTCAGCCGCGACGCGACGCTCGTTCTCGACCTGCGCCTGGAGCTGCTGACGCGCCTGCTCCGCTTCCCACGCACGGCGCTGCTCGGCCTGCTCCGCGGCAGCGTTGCGGCTGTCCTGCTCCTGCTGAACCGAGACGCCCGTGTTGATGAAGAATGGCACCGCGAAGACCTGCGAGCGTTGCCTGTGGGAGGTGCTGAAGTTGTTCCCCCACACTGTCGCCGCCGGAAACTGTGAGTAGCTCGAGAAGCCAGGCGAGGTGTTGGGCTTCCAGCCACCGACATAGCCAGTCCACACACCGCCGTTTTGATGCTGAGCGAAGGCCAGGCTGCCAACGAGCGCCGCGATGAGGAAGAACGAGCGAGCCATACCGAGACTGTGCCGACGTGCCGCGTCCAAAGCAACCGTATGACTCAAAAGGCCCTCAGCCAGTCGAGGGGTTACCGGTATGGTCCGCGCGGTGGACGCCCTGATCGCCAAACCCGAGGCTGAGGTCTCCCCACAGCTCCATCGCGAGTTCGGGCCGGCCGGCCGATGGATGAGCCGCCGCTACTTCGAGCCGGTGCGCTTCGCGCAAGGCGCCGTGGATGAGCTGAAGGCGCTCCATCAGAAGGGCTTCGTCGTGCACGTCATGCGCACGACCGCGTGGGTGAACTTCCTCTACCTGCACTGGGCGATGGTGCGGCGCGGCCTGCCTCCCGTGCGCGCGGTGGTGAACCTGCGGCCGTGGTTCACGCGCCCGTTCACGCTCGCGGCCCAGCGCGGCGACTTCGACGTGCGCTTCACGTACGCACGTCGGCAAGGCGGCTCGGGCCTCGTCTTCCTCAAGGAGAGCTCGTTCAACTCGGCGCGCGGCAAACACGGAGAGGATCCGTTCCCGGCGCTGGTCGAGCTGGCGCGCAAGTCCGAGACGCCAGTCTTCCTCGTGCCTGAGCTGTTCGTCTGGGAGAAGTGGCTGCAGAAGATCACGCCCAGCGTCTTCGATCGCATCTTCGGAAGCCCCGAGGCCCCGGGCTTCCTCCACTCGGTGGGCGCGTTCTTCCGCAACTACAAGCGCGCCCAGTTCAGGGTCGGTGAGGCGATCGATCTCAAGGCGTTCGTCGCCGATCACCCGAACGAGCCGACCGAGGTGATCGCCCGCAAGGCGCGCAGCACGATTCACCACCACCTCGCGCGAGAGACCCGCTCCGTCTTCGGGCCGCCTCGAAAGCCGACCGATCGACTCATCGACGAGGCGATGCGCGACAAGGTCTTCCAGCAATCGGTCGCCGAGGTCGCGAAGGAACAGAACAAGAGCATCGACTCGCTCAACCGCACCGCCAAACGCAACTTCGCCTCGATCGCGGCGCGCTACAGCCCGAGCGTGGTGGGCTTCACGGCGCCGATCCTCCACTGGGTGTTCAACCGCATCTACGACGGGGTCGAGGTCGACGAGGTCGGCCTGGAGCGCGCGATGAAGGCCGCGGCGCACGCGCCGATGGTGTTGACGCCGTCACACAAGAGCCACGTCGACTACCTGATCATGAGCTACGTGCTCTTCCAGCGTGGCTACACGGTGCCGCTGGTCGCCGCTGGCGCGAACCTGTCGTTCTTCCCGCTCGGGCCGTTCCTTCGCCGCGGTGGGGCCTTCTTCCTCCGGCGCACCTTCAAGGGCGACAAGCTCTACACGGCCGTCTTCAAGGCGTACCTGAAGAAGCTGGTGCACGACGGCATTCACCACGAGTTCTTCCCCGAGGGCGGCCGCTCGCGCACCGGCAAGCTCTTGACGCCGAAGCTGGGCCTCTTCACCTGGCTGGTCGACGCAGTCATCGAGGGCGCGCGCAACGATCTGCTCTTCGTGCCGGTCGCCATCGACTACGAGAAGGTCGTCGAGGGCGCGAGCTACCGGGCGGAGCTGGCGGGTGGTGAGAAGAAGCCGGAGGACTTGAAGGCGTTGTTGTCTGCGCCGAGCGTGCTGGCCGAGAACTACGGCCGCATTCACCTCACCTTCGACGAGCCGGTGTCGGTCGCCCAGTTGATGAAGGAGCGCGGCATCGACCGCCTCACGGCCACCGACGAGCAGAAGAAGACGCTCGTTCGGGCGCTCGGCCACCGCGTGATGCACGGCATCTCGCGCGTCTCGACCGTGACGCCGCACGCCCTGCTCGCCTCGGCCCTGCTCGCCCACCGCCGCCGCGGCATCTCGGTGCGGGAGATCACCGATCGCGTGATGCTGCTGCGCCAGATGGCGACCGACCTCAAGGCGCCGCTCTCGGTGCAGCTGAAGGACTCGCCGTCGTCGCCGACCGTGCTGGGCCCGATTCAAGACGCGATGCGCATGTTCGCCTCCGAGAAGTTCGTGCGCATCGTCGAGGCGCGCGGGGAGCCGATCTACCAGGTCGAGGAAGACCGCCGCACCGAGCTGACCTTCTACAAGAACACGCTGATGAACCTGATCGCGGGCCGCACGATCGTCTGCGCCGCGCTGCTGTCAGTCGAGTCGGGGAAAGCCGCTGATCACGTGGCGCCGAGCATGGGCGCGATTCGGGAGCGCGCGCTGGTGCTCTCTCGCTTGCTCAAGATGGAGTTCATCTACCCGGTCGGCCAGACCTTCGAGAACATCTTCGACGCGACGGTGGTGCACCTCACGACGCTGGGGCTCCTCGTACGGCAGGAGCAGACGGTCTCGGTCGCGCCAGAGGCGCACGTCAGGCCGGCGGTGCAGTTCCTCGCCGATCTGCTGCTCGACGTCCTCGAGTCGTACCTGCTCGCGGCCCGGCAGGCGGCCGACGCGCCGAAGGACGGCCAGGACAAGAAGGACTTCCTCAAGAAGGCGCTCGAGAACGGCCGCGCCGACTTCCTGGGCGGAACGATCATCTCGGCCGAGGCCGTGTCGAAGTCGGCGCTCGAGAACGCGCTGACCTATCTGGTGGAGCAGGGTTTCCTCGCCGAGCAGAACAAGCGCCTGGTGCCCGGCAAGCCGACGACCGATCTGGTGACGCAGCTGAAGCTCTTCCTTCCCGAGGTGCGGTGACGTGAGCGCATTGATCATGATGGTGCTGATGCAGCTCCCCGACGCAGGCGTCTCGTCGCATCCGCTCGAAGGCGTGTGGCAGCTCGATCTCGAGCAGTCGACCGACACCGGGCCGATCCTCGAGAAGCTCGGCGTCAGCTGGTTCGTGCGAAAGGCGGGGAAGTCGGTGCGCCCGATTCACCGCATTCGGGTGAACTCGGGCACGCTCTTCGTCGAGATCGACGCCAGCATCTCGAAGAAGCGGTTTCAGCTCGTGCTCGACGGCAAGACGCCCACGACCGACGACTTCTTCGGAGACGCGTACTCGTACACGACGGTGCTCGACAACGGGGTCTTCCGCTCCACCGGCCGCATGACGGACGAGTCGAAGAAGATGAGCATGAGGCTGGAGCGCCAGCTCAGAGAAGACGGCTTGATGCTCTACCGGATCTCGCTGCTGCCTGACGGCAAGGAGCCGATGGTCATGGACCGGGTGTTCCGCCGGAAGCCGTGAACGCGGCGCCCTGCCCTGTGCGCCACTGCGCTCTCGCCGCCTCGAACGCTGACGTCCAGTCCCTGCCGCGAATGATGAAGGGCCGCCCCTCGAAGCACCGCTGCGCCCACGCCTGCTCGACGAGCGTCGCCTGCTGCTCGCAGTTGAGCTGCGGCCACGCCTTGCCCTGCAGCAGGCCCTTCTCGAGCTGGTAGCCGTCGCCGAGCGTCTGCGCGTGGAGCGAGTCGGTGATGTACGCGTGCCCGCCGTTCTGGAACTGCCAGACGTGCGTGGCCTCATGGACGATGAGCTGCATCGGCGCGGTGTGGGCCGGCATCGGCAGGTGGATCGTGTTCTCGATCACGAAGGCCCGGCGGCTGAGGTTGATGAGGCCGCGCAGATCTTCGCGAATCTCGATGGCGTCGAGGTCGAGGGAGCCTCCGAACACGCTCGTCAAAACCTGGCGCTCAGTCTGGTTGACGGCCCGGCGTGGTGCGCCGCTCCAGGCGCCTACCTGCGAGACGACCCGGGCGAGCGCCCAGCCGACGCGTCTCTTCCAGCTCATCGACAGGTCAACTGAAACAGCGGCGGCGCCCCGAGCACAGCCTCGCTCGCCGTGAAGTAGGAGCGGCCATCGGCAGCGAACGCGACGGCTTCACCTTGCCCCTCCTGCGCGGCGGGCACGGCGATCGGCGTGGCGGAAAAGATCGACTCGAGCGAGCCGCCGTCAGAGCGCATCAGCACGAGGCGGTTGTACATGCGCAGCAGCAGCGCGTCGCCACACGGGCTCAGGTCGGCCGCGGTGAGCTGGCTGTCGGTCGGCCCCGGCACTGGCAGCGTCGCGACCTCTTCGAGCGTCACCTGCGTGCCTGGCGTGAGCGGCATCGGGAAGCGGTAGACGACGCTGGGCTGGAACGAGCCCGGCGCCTTGGTGAGCACGTACGGCCGACCCGAAGCCGGGTCGACCACCAGCGCCTCGGCGTTGTTTCGCGCGCCCATCGGGTACTGGTACGGCAAGCGCTGCCCCGGCACCGTCGCGTCGGCGCCACCGTTGACGACCACCGGCTCGGGGATGACGTAGATCGCGTAGTCGGTGCGCACGCGGTTGTTGTCGCCGATGTCGCCGATGAAGAGGCACGAGCCGGTCGCGCAGGGCCCGACCGCCATGTCTTCCCAGTCACGGTTCGTCGCGCCCTGCACCGAGAACTCCTGCAGCAGATTTCCGTTCGTCGCTGACAGCGCGAAGAAGCGGGCCGAGTCGCCAGAGTCGTTGTGGGCGTAGAGCACGCCCGGCTGCGTTCGGCTCGCCGCCAGCCCCGAGAGCTCGACGACGGGCGCGACGATGTCTCCGAGCGCGCGAGGGTTCGTCCAGCTCGTACAGGCCGGCTGGCAGCTCGCTCCACCGTCAGCCGTGCCGCCATCGGTTGCGCCGAGGCCGCCATCGTCACTGGTGTTCGGCATGAGCATCGCTGCGGGCTTTGGGGCGCAGGCCGACAAACCGACGATCGAGATCAGGAGGAGGCGCATCGCCGAGCCATCGTGCACGAACCAAGCGCCGTCGAACACGTCGATCACATCGACGCGTCGTGCACGATGCGCCAGCCGGCCTTCATTCGCAGCAGCACGATGACGGTGTTCCCGCTGAGCGCCGGCTTGTCGGGGTAGCGGAGCGTCCACTTCGCGGAGATCGACACCGAGTCCTTCGTCTCCCGCACGTCCCACGGGTCGATGGCGAGCTGACCCATCGTCTTCCCGTCAGGGTACCGCTTCTTGTAGCGCGCCAGCACCTCGACTCGGCCACGCGTCACGCCGTCGGAGGCGGCCACGCCTGCGTCGATGTTCGCGGCGCGAGGCGGGCTGACGAACACCGCGTCGTCGGCGTAGGTCGCGCAGAAGGTCTCGAGGTCTCCGCGATTCCAGGCGGCCACCTGCTGCTGCACCAACGCCAGCACCTCGTCACGCGGGGCCACACCACCATCGGCCGCCACCACCAGCGTCAAGGCGAGGCCGAGCATGTCGCGATCGCCACCTTCTGCATCTCGGTGAGGAACTGCTCCGGCTTCAAGAACCCGGTGACGCGCGGCTTCTCGAGCACGTCGCCGGTCGGGCTGATGAAGGCCACCGTCGGCAGGCCCTTCACGCCGAACTTCTCATAGAGCTTGTCGGTGATCTCGGAGTCGTTGGTGCCGTCGACCTTGATCGTCACGAAGCGCTGCGACTCGGTGACGACGTCTTTCGCGACGTAGGTGTGCTGGTCGAGCTCCTTACAGGCGGCGCACCAGTCGGCGAAGAAGTCGATCATCACCGGCTTGCAGTCGTGCTTTGCCTTCGCGAGCGCGACCTCGAAGGCCTCGGGCGAGCCCTGCTTCTCGGCCTCGAACACGAGGCCCCACGCGAAGTCAGCGCTCGGCGTGGTGAGCTTCGCGAGCGCCTCACGAGCTTCAGCAAGCGAGGCTGCGAGCTGGTTCTTCTTCGCCTGATCGTCTTCGGCGCCCAGCTGCCTGTCGAGCGTGGCGATCTGCTGCTCGAGCACCGCGCGCTGATCGGCCAGCTGCGGGTCGACCTTCACCGGCGCCGGGACTGCCGACGCCGAGACGCGCAGGAGGAACGCAGCGACCAGCACCGCGACGCCGAAGCCCTTCAGCGGCCACTCGCCCTTCTCCTTGAACGACAGGTGCACCGCGCCGAGCATCACGCCGAGGAACGCGAGGCCTGCTGCGATGCCGATGCCCGCGTACCTGCCGACGGCGAGGCCAATTCCCTCGAGGGCGACGCGAAGCGCGGGGAAGGCATCACGAAGGTACGACGCAGCGAGCGCGAGGAGCGCGACGCCGAAGACGCTCTTCACCCACTCCATCCACATGCCGCCCTTGGGCAGCCGCACCGTGAAGACGCCGATGAGGAAGAACGGCACGCCGATGCCGAGGGCGTAGATGAAGAGCAGCCCGCCACCGAGCACCGGGTCCTGTGTCTTCGAGACCCACGCGAGCACGCCGGTCAGTACCGGGCCCGTACACGGCGCTGCGAGGAAGCCAGCCACCGAGCCCATCAACAGCGCGCCGATGAGGCCGCCACCACCGACGTTGTTCAGCTTGAGCGCGAGGCCCGGCGGGAGCGCGAGCTCGAAGGCGCCGAACATCGACGTCGCGAGCACGACCATGAACAGCGCCAACCCTGCCACCACCCACGGGTTGCCGAGCGCCGAGCCGAACGCCTTGCCCGACAGCGCGGCGACCACGCCGAGGATGCTGAAGACCGCGCCCATGCCGAAGACGTAGGCGGTGGTGAGGACGAACGCGCGGCCCCGGCTGTCGGCCTGACGGGCTCCGAAGACGCCGACGGTGATCGGGATCAACGGGTACACGCAGGGCGTCAGCGCGGTGAGGAGGCCGCCCAGAAAAATCGTGCCGGCCGCGAACAACCACTGCCCGGAGTCCAGCAGCCCTGAGGCGTCGAGCGAGCTGGCGGGCCCCGTCGGAAGAACCTCAGGGACCACGGCCAGGCCGACCGCCGCCAGAACTGCCAGACCGAGTACGAGTGTGCGTCCCATGTGCGAGCCCTATGTAATCAGAGGCTCGGCGGTTTCAGGGGGATTCAGCTGGGATCGGGTTTCTTCGGCAGCTCCAGCCCTGCGCTTCGGGCCAGGCCCATGACGCCCTCCACGGCGGCGGCGATGTAGCCAAACGGGTTGCCCCCATCGACGGCCGTCACGTGCACCTCGCCCATCTTCTGCTGGAAGGCCATGGCGAGCTCCGGCAGGCGGTTGGCGACTGCCAGCTGAATCGCTTCGGGCGACAGGGTGTTCTCGATCTCCTTGAACTTCGCGGCGCGGTCGAGCTCCAGCTTCGAGAGCAGCCCCTGCTTGTGGACCTCGAGTTCGACGGTTTTCGCCTCGATCTCGGTGAGCAGCCGTTTGGCCTCTGCGGAGTCGGCCTGGACCCGGAGCACCTCGGTCTGCTGGAGCTGCTCCGCGACACGCGCCGCATGACGCGCCTGCTCGGCCTCGGCCTCCAGACGGGCGACCTCCACTTCGTTGCGCAGCCGCTCTTGCTGCAGACGCGCGTCGGCGGCTTGTTTCCCTTCTGCGAGGCGGGCCTGCACCTGCTGCTGCTCGATGGCGGCGGTCTCTTCGGCGACCTGCTTGCGCTGCCGCACGTCCTGCTCCGCCTGGATCTTCGCGAGCTGGAACTCGCGCTCCGCAGCGACGTGGTTGGCGCGGTTCAAGCGCTCCTGAGCGAGCCGTTGCTCCTCGACCTTCGCGTCACCCGTGATCTTCTCGAGCTTGGCCTCTTCTTCAGCCGCGAAGCGCTTGCGGCGAATCTCGGTCTGCGAAGCGACACGCGAGAGCTCGATCTCCTGCTCCGTCGAGGCTTCGTTCAGCTTGATCGAGCGCTCCTTCTCGAGCTCGGCCTCACGGGCGACGCGCTCCTGCTCCTGACGGAAGCGCGCCTGCATGTTCGCGAACACCTGCGCCGAGGTCACGCGCACGTCTTGAATCTCGATGGTGTCGACGACCACGCCCCAGCCGCGGTTGGTGGTGTCCTCGAGCTGCCCGCTGCCCGAGACGACCGGAGCCACCTCGCGCACCAGCTCCGAGGCCAGCGCGTCCTTTCGGCGGGTGAGGCACTCCTCGATGGTGAGGTTGGCGACGAGCCGGCGCGTGGCGCCGATGCACATCTCCTCCATCATGGTGGCGAGCTTCTCCTGCGCGCGCTCGGGGTAGCTGAAGTTGAGCATGCGGAAGGCGATGAGCGGCTCGGCGATCCGGTAGACGACGATGCCCGTCACCTTCACCCCGACCTTCTCCTGGGTGATCTGATCGGCCGTGAACTGCAGGCGCTGCACCGTGGTGGGGACGATCGCCACCGAGTCCCACGGCCACTTGAAGATCGTCGCGCCCTGCCCGCTCGTGCGCACGCTGCCGCCGCGCATGCGGATCAGGAACTCGCTGGGCCGCGCCGAGATCACGCCCCACCGCTTCACCTTGTCGGGATCCTCCTCGGGCTTTCCGCGTCGCCAGCCCTGGGCGTAGCGGGTCGGTTCGACTTCGCTGGCGACGGCAAGGTGAACGTCTTTGGACGGTGGGCGGGACATGGAGCGCTCCGAGGTGGGTGGGACGGCTCGGCCGTGCTCAGCGACACCTGTGCCGCACGCCAACCCTGCGGCCTCGTTGGCGTGTCAGCCCGCACTGCCCCACGTCAGGGCACTGGCGTTCGTGCCATATCGGCCCGCTCCCACTGAGACGCGTTCGCTGACGTTCGCAACCTGATCGGCCTTTTTTGGACGGGGATCGTGGACTTGACGAGTCCACATGAGGGCAGTTACTAAGGAAACTCTGGAATCTGGACCTGATTGGTCCACATTGAAAGCGGGCGTCGAGATGAAGCTGCCGATCTTCATGGATTACCACTCCACCACTCCGATGGACCCACGGGTCCTCGAGGCGATGAAGCCGTACTTCGTCGAGGACTTCGGCAACGCGGCGTCGCGCAACCACGCCTTCGGTTGGAAGGCCGAGGCCGCGGTCGAGAAGGCCCGCAAGCAGCTCGGCGCGCTCATCGGAGCCTCGGACAAAGAGATCGTCTTCACCTCTGGCGCGACCGAGTCGAACAACCTCGCGATCAAGGGTGTCGTCGAGTTCTACAAGGACAAGGGCGATCACATCATCACCTTGTCCACCGAGCACAAGGCGGTGCTCGACACCTGCAAGCGCCTCGAGCGCCAGCGCCTCGATCGCATCGACGAGCTGAAGATCCAGCGGCTGATGGAGCTGACCGGTCGCGACGTCTCGACCGACGAGCTCGCGACCCTCGAGATCAAGCACGACCTCGAGAACGACGCGCTGTTGAAGCGGTGGATCGACAAGGTCCGCGTCGGTGCGCGCGTCACGTATCTCTCGCCGAAGAAGGACGGGCTCATCGATCTCGAGCAGCTCCGCGCGGCGATCACCGACAAGACGATTCTCGTCAGCGTGATGTTCGCCAACAACGAGATCGGCGTCGTGCAGCCGGTCGCCGAGATCGGAAAGATCTGCCGCGAGAAGGGCGTGCTCTTCCACTCCGACGCGGTGCAGGGCGTGGGCAAGATCCCCTTCGACGTCGAGCAGGTGAAGGCCGACCTGGTGTCGTTGACCGCACACAAGATGTACGGCCCCAAGGGCGTCGGCGCGCTGTACGTGCGTCGCAAGCCCCGCGTTCGCATCGCAGCGCTGATCGATGGTGGCGGCCATGAGCGCGGCATGCGTTCTGGCACGCTCAACGTCGCCGGCATCGTCGGCTTCGGCGCCGCAGCTGAGATCGCGAAGAACGAGATGGCGGCCGAGGCCCAGCGCGTTTCAGCCCTGCGCGATCGTCTCTGGCTGGGCCTGCAGAAGAGCCTCGATCTGCTCACCGTGAACGGCTCCTCGGAGCACCGCCTGCCCGGCAACCTCAACGTCTCGTTCGCGTACGTCGAAGGCGAAGCGATGATGATGGCCATCAAGGACGTCGCGGTCAGCTCCGGCTCGGCGTGCACCTCGGCGTCACTCGAGCCCAGCTATGTGCTGCGCGCGCTCGGCGTCGAAGAAGACATGGCGCACTCGTCGATCCGCTTCGGGCTCGGCCGCTTCAGCACCGAAGAAGAGGTCGACTTCGTGATCGCCCTCGTCACCCGCGCCGTGAAGAAGCTGCGAGACATGTCGCCACTGTACGAGATGGCAAAAGAGGGCATCGACCTGAAGTCGATCGCCTGGACCGCTCACTGAAATTCCCCGAGGAGACCCCATGGCCTACAGCGACAAAGTCATCGAGCACTACGAGAACCCCCACAACGTCGGCACGCTCGACAAGGAAGATCCGAACGTCGGCACCGGCCTGGTCGGCGCGCCTGCGTGTGGCGACGTGATGCGCCTGCAGCTGAAGATCTCCGATGACGGGATGATTCAGGACGCGAAGTTCAAGACGTTCGGCTGCGGCTCGGCCATCGCTTCGTCGTCACTCGTCACGGAGTGGGTGAAGGGCAAGTCGATCGAAGACGCGGTGACGATCACCAACAAGGAGATCGCGAAGGAGCTGTCGCTCCCGCCCGTGAAGATCCACTGCTCGGTGCTCGCCGAAGACGCCATCAAGGCCGCCATCAAGGACTTCCAGGACAAGCGCGCGAAGCGCCAGGCCACCGCCGCCGCAGCTGTTCAGCCGTCGCCGACCACTCAGCCGTGACCGGAACCGCCATGAACGAGGCCACCTCCACCTTCATCGCGCCCAACCCGAGCGCGCTGCCGACCGGCAAGCCGACGGGTAAGGGCATCGGCCTCGACGACAGCGCCGTGGTGCGCCTGAAGAAGCTCCTCGCCGAGCGCAACACGCCGAACGCCGGCCTGCGCATCGCCGTGAAGGGTGGAGGCTGCTCCGGTCTCGCGTACCACATGGAGTGGGCTGAAGAGGCCAGGCCCCGCGACAAGACGTTCGAGCGCGAAGGCGTGCGCGTCTTCATCGATCCAAAGAGCTACCTGTACCTCATGGGCACCGAGCTGATCTTCGAAGAGACGATCATGGCCTCGGGCTTCAAGCTGCGAAACCCCAACGAGAAGTCGGCGTGCGGGTGTGGCGACAGCTTCTCGGTCTGAGATCGTCATGACGCACTTCGAGGTCTTCGGACTCGCCCCTGCCCTCGACGTGGACGTCAAAGCCCTCGAGCAGCGGCACCGCGAGCTGTCCCTGGAGTTCCACCCCGATCGGTTCGCCCAGGCCGACGCGCGCACGCGGCTGTCAGCGCTCGAGAAGACCACCACGCTCAACGACGCGTTCAAGGTGCTGCGAGACCCGGTGAAGCGCGCGTTCTACGTGCTCAAGCTCAAGGGCGTCGACCTCGACAGTGAAGCCAGCGCCGCGCAGGCGAAGATGCCGATGACGTTCCTCGAAGAGGTGATGGAGCGCCGGGAGCAGCTCGAGGCCCTCAAGGCGAAGCGCGACGTCACGAAGGCCCGCGTCATGGCGGACGAGATCGAGAAAGAAAAGTCGTCGGCGCTCGTGCTGGCGAAGACGGCGCTGGGCAGGGATGACGTGACCGAGGCGACGCACCAGCTCGGCCGCGTGCGCTACTACTCGCGCTTCATCGAAGAGGTCGAAGCGCTCGAAGAGGAGGCGTCGTCGTGAAGGGCTTCCTGCAGATCCACGATCCCCTGAAGCCGAAGGGCCACGTCGTCGGCATCGATCTCGGCACCACCAACTCGCTGGTCGCCTCGGTCATCAACGGCAAGCCATCGTGTCTGCCGGCCGATGAGGGCGATGCGCGGCTGCTCCCGTCGGTCGTGCACTACGCGAAGAGCGGCGGCGTGGTGGTCGGCAAGCGCGCGGTCGAGCTCCTCGCGGCGGCGCCGACCGACACCATCAAGTCGGTGAAGCGCTTCATGGGCAAGTCCCTGGGCGACCTCGAGACGAAGAAGCTGGGCGCGTACCAGTTCGTCGAGGGCGCGGGCGTGGTGCGGTTCCAGGTCGCGGGTGGCCAGCCGGTGACGCCGATCGAGGTGAGCGGAGAGATCCTTCGCACCCTCAAGCGCCGCGCCGAGTCGGCCTTCGCGGGCAAGGTCGAGCAGGCCGTCATCACGGTGCCGGCGTACTTCGACGACGCGCAACGCCAGGCGACCAAGGACGCGGGACGACTCGCGGGCCTCGAGGTGCTGCGGTTGCTGAACGAGCCGACGGCCGCCGCGCTCGCGTACGGGCTCGACAAGAACGCGCAGGGCACGTTCGCCGTTTACGATCTCGGCGGCGGCACCTTCGACATCTCAGTGCTCGAGCTCGTCGAGGGCGTGTTCCAGGTGAAGTCAGTCGGCGGAGATTCGGCGCTCGGTGGCGACGACTTCGATCGCACCATCGTGCAGAAGGCGCTCGACGCGTTCGCCATCGCCTCGCCTTCTCCGACGCAGATTGCGCAGCTCCTCCAGCTCGCGCGGGCCGCGAAGGAGCGCCTCACCGACGTCACCGAGACGACGCTCGAGCTCGACGGCCAGAAGCTGCCCGTGACTCGCGCCGACTTCGACGGGTGGATTCAGCCGCTGCTCCAGAAGACGGGCGTGGCCGTACGGCGCGCGATCAAGGACGCAGGGCTCACCGCGGCCGACATCAAGGGCGTCGTGCTGGTCGGCGGCTCCACCCGCGTGCCGGCCGTTCGCAGCTACGTCGAGTCGATCTTCGGCAAGCCGCCGCTCGCCGACATCGACCCCGATCAAGTCGTTGCCCTCGGCGCTGCGATTCAGGCCGATCTCCTCACCAACACCGAGCGCCAGGACGAGGTGCTCCTGCTCGACGTCATTCCGCTTTCACTCGGGCTCGAGACGATGGGCGGCGTCGTCGAGAAGGTGATCTACCGGAACAGCGCGATTCCGACCGCTCAGGCCCAGGTCTTCACGACGTTCCAGGACGGCCAGACCGGCATGGACATCCACGTGGTGCAGGGCGAACGCGAGCTGGTGCAGGACAGCCGTTCGCTCGCGCGCTTCCGCCTCTCGGGTATTCCGTCGATGCCCGCAGGCATGGGCCGCGTCCAGGTGACGTTCGCGATCGACGCTGACGGCATTCTCTCGGTGAAGGCGAAGGAGCAGACGACCGGCATCGAGCAGGCGATCACCGTCAAGCCGACGCACGGGCTGAGCGACGAAGAGGTCGAGCAGATGCTCCTCGACTCGATCGAGCATGGCGAAGACGACATGCAGCGTCGGCAGTTGGTGGAGCAACAGGTCGACGCGGCTCGCGTGCTGATCGACGCGCGCAAGCAGCTCGTCGAGAACGGGGACCTGCTCTCGGCCGACGAACGGAAGAGCTTCGAGCTGGGTGTCGAGGCGCTCGAGACGTTGTCGAAGACGACCGACGATCACGCCGCGATCAAGAACGCCATTCACGAGCTCGACGAACAGGCGCGCCCCTTCGTCGAGCGCATCATGAACCGCGCGATCGCGAAGGCCGCGGTCGGCCACAGCATTCAGACCTTCTAGAGCGCCATGCCACACGTCCACTTCATCAGCCCGCTGCAGGATCTCACCGTCGAGGTCGCCGAAGGCACGTCGCTGCTCGACGCTGCCGAAGAGGTCCACGCGCAGGTCGGCCACTCGTGTGGCGGCGTGTGTGCCTGCTCCACCTGCCACGTCTTCGTGCGCAAAGGCCTCGCCTCGCTCTCCGAACAGGACGACCTCGAGATGGACCGGCTCGATCTCGCCTTCGACGTGCGCGCGTCGTCCCGGCTCGGCTGTCAGGCGAAGGTCGGCACCGAAGACGTCGAGGTGTGGATCACCGAAGAGTCGCTGAAGGCGTACATGGACGAGAACCCCGACGAGCGGAAAGCCCTCGAAGCGCAGGGCAAGTGGCCACCCGCGAAGTTCTCGTGAGCGTCAGACTTCAGGAACGCACGCCGTCTGCTGGTCGTCGTTGACACACCGGGGCTGGACTCGTAGAAGCCCCGCGCCTCGCCCAGGTGGCGGAATTGGTAGACGCGCTAGATTCAGGGTCTAGTACCGGCAACGGTGTGGAGGTTCGAGTCCTCTCCTGGGCACTTGAAGGGAATCGGTCGAAAGGCCGGTTCCCTTCTTCATTTTCAGGGGTTCTCCACGTGACGAAACGCAACCTGGCGCTGGTGGTGATGGCGCTGGCGGCCTGCCAGGAGCCGACCGCGGAAGACGCGGTGGGTGAGCTCGGGCCGATGGTCTTCGAGACTGCTGACGACGACTGCCGCCCCAACCGTTTCAGTGGCTCGACCGGCTCGCTCTTCGTTGGAGCGACGACGAGTGGACGCCTCGTCGTCACCTCGTCGCTGGTGGCCTTCTGGGGACCCGCGCGGGAAGACGCCGGCACGCTGATCGCTGGCTCGCGAACCGACTTCGCCAACGGCACCGATCTCGAGCTCATTCTCGGCGGAGAGCCGACCCGCCGCTGCGCGCGCCTTCGCTCCCGGTGGACCGACCTCGGCACCGATGGCGGAACACGACACCTCGAGCTCAAGCAGGTCTGGCAGGAGATCGACGTCGGCTGCCCGGAGATGTACGCGCACCTGCCTGAACGCGACTGCTCCTCGACGAGGCGGGTGCGCTTCACGCCCATGAGCGCTTGCCGGTTGCAGTGCCTCACGCCAACCGCTGACGATCTCACCTGCGGCTGCTAGCCGAACGGACGAATCTCGAACACCTGCGGTCGACGACGGGCTTAGAACCAAAGCCATGTCGATGAGTCACGCCGTCGCGGTCTTCGTGGAGGGCACCGGTGTCGACCCCGACGTCGTCTCGGCGGCCATCTCGAAGAACCTCGAGCCTGGTGATGCCGTCGACGTGGTGCACTTCGAGAGCCGCCGCGCCGATCTCACCGCCGTGGTGGCGCAGCTCGATGAAGAAGGTATCGGCCTGCTCGACCACGTCGCGGCTGCGCTCTCGAAGGCGCTGGGCCAGCCGACGTGGTCGCTCTCGTCGATGACGGGCACCGCGCAGTGGATGTCGGTGACCGCGTTCGCCTCGAACGGCACCGAGGTCTGGCACGACGAGACGCGAGACGAGATCTCCGTCAAGGAGCGCTCCGCGATGCGCAAAGCGCTCGGCCAGGCGCGTGGGGTCGAGCCGATCGACTGGCCGTACTGGAGAATGATGGCCGAGCTGACGACGCGGCCGGCGCGCGATCTGATCGGCCTCGGGCTCAGTCCTGCGCTCGATCTCGAAGCGCCCGAGTGGAAGACGATCGCGACCACCCGCATCGAGGCCCGAACGCCCGCGGCCGCGTCTCCGCCGCTGCGCGCGATCTTCAGCGCTCATCAACTGCGGCTCCTGGCCCAGGCCGAAGAAGATCAGGCGCTGCGTGAGGAGCGCGTTCGGGTGGCGCTCTCCCGGCGAGACGCTGACGCGGCGGCAGTGATGAACCGCACCCTGCAGCTCGGGGAGCCCCAGGTCGTCCAGCTCCCCGCGGCGCTGCTCATTAAGGCCGAACGCCTCGCCACGAAGTACGCGGTCCAGCGGGCGTGGGTGCTTCAAGCGGCGACGGCGAGAGCGACCCCTTGGAGGTTCCCGGCGACCGCGCTCGCGGCCTGTCCGGCGAAAGCGCTCGAGGCGACGACGCTGGTGATCTCGAAGCCGCTGGCGAAGGCGCTGGAGCAGAGTTCGCTCCCGGCGATCGACGGGCGCGCGGCGACCTTCGACGAGCTGGTGCGGGTCGCGCTCTCGGTCGGCCTCGACGAGCTCACCGACGATCTGAAAGACGACGAGCGGAAGCGAAAGCGGCTGGCGAAGAAGAAGCCGGTGGCGCCGTGAGCGGACGTGCGTGGTGGCTGACCGCCCTGGTGCTCGCGGGCTGTCCGAAGGCGCCAGTCGTCGAGCCGATCGATGCCTCGGTCGCCGAACCCGACGCGGGCGTCGACGCTGGAGTGGACGCAGGCACCGAGCCCCTGGGCTTCACGATCGACCTCGAGACGACGGACGCGGGCGTCATCACGGGCCTCGACGCGGGCGCCATGATTGAGCCGATCCGGGCGATCACCCTCACCTTCCCCACCGCGCTCGACGACGTCCGGTTCCGCGTCATGGATTGGACCGACTCGGTGGTACCCAGCGACGACGAGTCGACGGTGGATGGCGGACTCACGTACCGGATCGTCTTCGTGCAGCCGCTCAAGACGGGCCGTGGCTACTCGCTGCTGATCGACGCCGAGACGAACGACACGTTCTCCGACACGCGCGGCCACCAGTACGACGAGCTGCGAATTCCCTTCCGGGTGGCGGGCGACGTGCAGCCCGAGCCGGGCGCGCCAGTGAAGAAGAAGAAGCGGAAGAAGTAGGCTCGGCGCCGCCTGAGTCGGGGAATCAGCCCGCGTTCATCACGAGCTTGGTGACGTCGTAGAGGATCTCGCCGCGCTCGAAGATCGATCGCCGCTCGAGCTGCCACGCGAACTGCTCCGCCAATCGCCACTGACACCACTCGAGCACCGAGCGCAGGTTGATCGCGTCGTACAAGTTGTACTCGATGAGAATTCGCAGGGCGGTGACGTTCTTCTGATCGTTCCACTCGCGCCAGAGCCGAATCGCGTCGAAGCCCTTCACGCCTTTGAGGTGCGGCGGGCGGTGGAGCTTCAGATCCTCCTCGATGCCCTTGAGCCCGCCCTTCAGGCCGGTGCGGCGCACGAGGAAGCGCAGATCGACGTGAACCAGCGGCTTCGGAAAGCCCGTCTCTTCGAACGCCTTCTCGAGCACCGGCACGTCGAACACCGCGCCGTTGAACGTCACCCAGATGGGACTCTGTGCGAGCCGCGCGGGCAGCTCGTGCATCGACAGGCCGCGCCTGAACGTGGCGACGCCCTGCCGGTCCATCACGCCCACCACCGTCGGCACGTTGTCGCCGTCAGCCTCGATGTCGAAGAACGCGGCCTGATCGACGAAGTGCGGGTACAGCCGCCAGTGCTCACGGGGCGGCACGAGCGCGGCGAGCGTGGCGAGATCGTTCCTGGCGAGCGCGACGCGGGCCTGCGCGATGCTGCTCAGCGTCGCCTCGTCGATCGTCTTCGACATCACGACGCCCTTCGACGCCGCCGCCTCGAACTGCTCCCACGTCTCGTAGCCGCGAGCCCAGAGATCGCGCTCCCGGTACGGCCCGACGCCCTTCGAGAGCTGAAACGTGCGCTCGAGGAAGCCGCTCATCGCGTGGGGACGTCACCGGTCGCCAGCGAGTCGAGCAGCGGCAGATCGGCCTCGCAGAACGGCAGCTGCTTCATCTCGGTGACGGTAGCGAACTGCAGCGCCTGCGCGCCCAGCGGCTTCGGCTGGCCCTCGGTGATGTCGGCGGCGAAGAGCTCGAGCTCGACGGTGAGGTCGGCGTACGCGTGCACCGTGCTCCAGAGCTTGCGGCCGACCACGAGGCCGACGTCGAGCTCCTCGCGACACTCCCGAACGAGCGCCTGGGCTTCGGTCTCGCCCAGCTCGATCTTCCCGCCGGGGAACTCCCAGAGGTTGGCGCGGCTCGCGGTGGGGAGCCGCTGCTGCACCAGGAACCGGCTCGCATCCTTCGGGTCGGCGATGAGACCGGCGACCACCCGGATGCGCTTCATCCACCACTCCCGACCATCTGGAGCGCGAACAGGGTGCCGAGGTTGGTCAACACGTAGAGCCGGTTTCCGCCACGCGCCGAGACGAAGCGGGTGGGCGTCGCGGTCACGCCGCGGCCGGGGTTCCAGGCAGCGCGCACCTTGCCGACCGTCGGGTCGACGAAGGCCAGCGCCGTCGAGGTCGGCACCACGATGTAGCCACGCGTCATCACCGGATCGCGGCCTGCGTTGTTGAGCTTGCCCTTCGAGGTGCGGTCCGAGAGGTCGAGGCTCCAGAGCGCCTTGCCTCCGCGGCTGTCGATCGCCGTCAACGTGCCGTCGCCGGTCGCGAACAGCACCGCGCCGCGAAGGATGAGCGAGGTGACCCCACCGCGCGCCGAGGCCCAGAGGATGTCGCCCGTCTTCGCGTCGAGGGCGAAGACCCCGTCCTTGTAGCTGGCCGCATAGAGGTGACCGTCTTCATCGAGCACCGGCGTCGAGTCGACGTCCTTGAACTGCTGGCCGCCCGAGAGCGTCAGCTTGCGCTCCCAGCGCGCGACGCCGTCGTCGAGCCCCACCGCCGCGAGGAAGCCGTCGGCAAAGCCCGCGTACACGAGGCCGTCTTGCGCGACCGGGGTCGAGGCGCCGCGCACCGAGAAGCCCTGCGGCATGTCGCGCTTGTACTGCCACACCCACTTGCCGGTGATCGCGTCGACGGCGAACAGCGTGTCTTGCGACGACATCACCAGCACGCGGCCCTCGGAGAGCACCGGCGTCGTGATCAGCTCCTCGCTCGCCTTGAACTCCCAGACCACCTCGCCCGAGAGCACGCGAATCGCGTAGAGCATCCCGTCGCCGCCGGGCACGTAGGCCACCCCCTGCGCGATGCCTGCGCCCGAGAAGAAACGGCCCAGCGTCTTCTTCTCCCAGATCACGCTGCCATCGACGGGAGAGAGACAGCGAATCGCGCCGTCACGCGTGGAGACGACGATGCGCTCGGTGTCGGGATCGATCGCGGGCTTTGCTGTTTCGCGCGGCTGGTACTCGAGCAGCTCGAGCTTCACGAGCGGCTTCGACCAGTCGACCTCCCACAGCGCAGGAGGGCTCACCTGCGACACCACGACCGGCATGGTGGGATCGTTGGAGAGCGGGATCGCCTTGCATCCGGCGGCAGCCACCAGGAGCGCCACCACCGAAAGCGAGCGCAGCGTCATCGTCACTTGCCTGCGTCGACGGCAGCGACAGGAGCAGCCATCGGGGTCGGCACGGCCACGCCCTTCGCCGCGAGGAGCGTCATGCGCTCCTTCGCGAGGCGAGCGGCCGACGAGTCAGCCGCGGCCGTGGTGACTTCGCTGTAGCGCTTCATGGCGCCCGTGAGGTCGGCCTTCTTCTCGAGCAGACGAGCGTGGTGGTACAGCCCCATGCCCTTCATGAACTCGGTCTTGTTCTCCTGCGCGAGCTTCTCGAAGGCGGCCGTGGCCTCGTCGAGCTTGCCGAGCGACTCGAGCGCGTAGCCGCGGGTCTCGAACGCGACGGGGCGGAGCGCGTCATTCTGATCGCCATCCTTGAGGAACTCCTCGGCGAGCTTGAGCGCGTCTTCAGCCTTGCCCTGACGCAGCAGCGCCTGGGCGAGCGGCAGTGCGGCGTTGGTGCTGGTCGGCGCGCCCTGGTGTTCGGCGCGGAACGTGGTGAGCGCGGCGACGATCGCCTCGTCCTTTTCCTTCTCGGTCTTGAAGGGCGGCTCCTCGTCGGGCTTCGTCGGAGCGGCCGCGTTGGCGTTCACTTCGCGCTCCAGCACCTTGAGGGCCGCGCCGTACTGGTACATCGCCGCTTCGTTGCTGCGCTTCTTGATGTGGCCGACCAGCGCGATGCCGCCGCCGATGCCCACGAAGGCGATCACGCCGAGGACGATGTTCCTGCCGTGAAGCTCGAGGAAGGGCACCGCTTGCGCGCCGAGCTTCTGCAGCTCGTCCGGCGCCTTCATTTCCTTCAGCTCTTTCTTGGTCGTCATATCGGCCGGGGCTTCTGACGCCCCTCGCTCGAGCTGTCAACCTCTTAAAATGATTCCGGAAAACTCAGGTTGAGTGCACGTGGCCGCCGGTGCCCTCGAGACGGCTGAGCTCGCGGTGCAAGGTGACGAGCTCGAGCTCGCGGGCGAGGAGCAGATCGAAGGCCGATTGGCCGTAGCGATCGATGAAGTCCTTGAAGCTCGAGAGGCGAGCGAGCTCTTTGGTGGCGCGTGCGAGGAGCGCCTGCTCCTTCGCGGACTCGGGCTGTCCGTGGCTCTTCGCGAGGTGGAGCGCGGCTTCGGCGTCGGCTGCGCGTTGTTTCACGGTGAGCCAGGCGGACCGTTTGCCGCAGAACTCGCTGACGGGCACCTTGATGCGCTGCTGGGTGAGCGCGTCGAGGCCGCACTCGGTGAGGGCCTTGCCGTGCGCGAAGGCGAAGCGGCCGGCCCAGGTGAGCTCCGTCGGCGTCGAAGTGCTCGCGAGCGCGCCGATGACGGTGCGTTCGTAGGTGATGAACGCGTCGAGGGACTCGGCGGTGAGCTGGGCGGAGACGAGGCGCAGGGTCTTCACGTCGGACATGGCGTGCAATACCTAACGCGGAATGCCCGCGTCGGCTTGCTGGAGTCGCTGCTCCAGATCGACGCGGCACCGGCTGGTCTTCCCGTTCCAACGGAGTTCCAGGTCGAGATGCCCAAGGTCATCGCCGGCGCGAGTCGTGACGCAGCCCTCGGTCACGTCGCACTGGCGAAGAACGATATCGGAGGCAAGACGCAGCACGTGGACCGAGATCTGCTGTTCGAGCGAGCGAGGCACCTCGACCGTCAGCGTGAGTTGGCCCTCGCCGGCGAGCAACTCGACAGTCGAGCGCCCCAACGGAAGATCGCGTTTCACCGCATTGCAGAGACACGTCGCTTGCACTGTGAGGCCCCGACGCTCGAGGCCCTCGAGCGCCTCGGCACAGAGATCACGAAGCACTGGCCCTTCGTGCGGTGAACACGTCGGCACGATTGCCGAAGTCGAATCCCCGAGACATCCGCTCGCCGAAGAAGCGACCTGGTCGCCAGCCGCGCTGAAGTACGCCGCAGAAGACCAGAAGACGTTGGCTCCGAGCAGCATGAGCAATGGGCTCTCGGCGCCGCACCGGCTGAGGGTCTTCGACGAGCACGACCCGAATTCGAGCCACTCCCTACGCGCCCGCAACAGCAGGTCCGCGACCTCCCGATCGAGTCGTGAGACAGGCACGACCGGGGGCACCGAGCCCTTCGGCGTCTGCCGTAGCGACACCCCGACGCACGCGCACACGACCAGCACGGCGGCGACGAACGACGGTGGTGGCCTTCCCTGCTTCATGGTTGAACCGCGCCATTCAGCGAGCCCGGTCGCTGAACTCTGCACCCTCGAGCGCGTGGCCGACTCGCACCCCAAAGACGATCCGCTCCTCGGCGACACGCTGACGCCTGCGCACGGCCCGCGTACGGACCCGGCGTTCGAAGCGACGCATCACTCGGGCGAACACCTCGACCCGGTCGCGCAGCAACCGGCGTCGCTCGCAAAGGGAGAACCGCTCGATCGCTACGTTGTGCTCGATCGCCTCGGCCAGGGCGGCATGGGCGAGGTCTACGCCGCGTGGGATCCCGTGCTCGATCGCAAGATCGCGATCAAGCTCCTGAAGGCCGAACACCAGGCCAGCGGCATCGCTGACGAGCTGCGACTTCGCCTGATGCGGGAAGCGCAGGCGCTCGCGCGAATGACGCACCCGAACGTCGTCACCGTGCACGACGTCGGCGTCGTCGAGGGCCAGGTCTATCTCGCGATGGAGTTCGTCGAGGGCCTGACGCTGACGAAGTGGCTCGCCGAGAAGCCCCGTGGCTGGCGCGAGATTCTCGGCATCTTCCTCGACGCCGGTGAGGGCCTCTCGGCCGCGCACGATGCTGGCGTCACGCACCGCGACTTCAAGCCCGACAACGTCGTCATCAGCCGCGACGGCCGCGCGCGCGTGATGGACTTCGGGCTCGCGCACGCTCACGAGAACCAGCCGCAACCGACGGCTCCGCTCACCGACACGCCGACGGGCTCCATGCGCCGTCGCATCACCCTGCCCGGCATCATGCTCGGCACGCCGGCGTACATGTCGCCCGAAGCGATGTACGGGCAGAAGACCGACCCGCGGAGCGACGAGTTCAGCTTCGCGATCGCGCTCTTCGAGGCGCTGTACGGGTTCCGCCCGTTCGAGGGCACCACCGCGCCGGGCGTCGCCGCCGAGATTCAGCTCAACCGGATTCGCCCGCCGCCGAGGAAGACGTCGGTGCCGCGGCGCATCTACCAGCTCCTCCAGAAGGCCCTGCGCGCGAACCCCGACGAGCGTTTTCAGACGTTGCGCGCGCTGCTGGTTCAGCTCGGTCGTCGGCGATCGTCGAGGCAGCGGCAGCTCGCGACCGTCGCGGTGGCGGTGCTGTCAGCGTTCTCGCTCGTCCTCGTCGTCGTGCTCTCACGCCGCGAAGCCCAGCGCTGCGCCGGCGTCTCCTCGCGCTTGATCGGCGTCTGGGACGAGAAGACGAAACGGGAAGCGCGCGCCGCGTTCGAGCGCTCCACCCGCCCCTGGGCAATGGCCGCCTGGAGCGAGAGCGAACGCCTGATGGATGGTTGGGGCCGACGCTGGGTCGATCGACGACGAGCCGCGTGCGAGGCGTCAGACGGGCGCGCCGACGAGCAACTCGGTCAATCGATCGTCTGTCTGTCCCGACGCCTCGCCGACTTCGACGCGACGGCGCAGCTGTTCAAGAACGCAGACGACGAGATCGTCGAGCGGGCCGTCTCCCTCGCTGCAGCGCTCCCCACGTTGAGCGCGTGCGAACACGCAGCGCCGGTGCGTTCCACCGAGGAAGGCGACGAGCTCCGCAAGGGCCTCGCGGGCGTCAGGGCGTTGATCGACGCCGGCAAGCTGCGCGACGCGAGAGAGCGGGTCTCGCAGGTGATGGCGCAGGCGACCTCGCAAGACGCCTCCGATGCGCTCGCCGAGGCGACGTGGCTGAAGGCAAGACTCGCCGCCGCCGAGCTCGACTTCGCGAAGGCTGACCAGCTGTCCGAAGACGCGATCCTCCTCGCGCAGCAGCACCAGTCCGACGAGGTGGCCGCTCGGGCCTGGGTCGATCGCGTTGGCTTCGCCGGCGCCAGCAACCTCGATCTCCAGGACGCCGAGCGCTGGGCACGCTACGCGCGCGTCGCGGTCAATCGGTTCGGAGCTCCGCGCGAGCTCGAGGCGTCGCTCGCGAACAACGAAGCCGTGCTGCGCAGCCGTCAGGGCCGACACGACGAGGCGCTGGCCGGCCACCAGAAGGCGCTCGGACTTCGCGAGGCCGTCTTCGGGCCCGAGTCGCCGCTCGCCGCCCGCAGCCACAACAACTGCGGCATCACCCTTCGCGCGATGGGCCGCCGGTCCGAGGCGATCGCCGAGTTCAAGCGTGCGTTGTCGATCGAAGAGAAGGTGCTCGCGCCCGATCACCCCGCCGTCGCCGACACCCTCAACAACCTCGCGAACGCGTTGCACGACGACGGCGCCCATGACGCGGCGATCTCGTCGCTCGAGCACTCGCTGAGCATTCGCGAGCGGGCGTATGGCGCCGACAGCCCGAAGGTGGCGCAGTCGCTGTCGAACCTTGGCGCGGTGTGGCTCGACACCGACAAGCCCAAAGAAGCGCTCGCCGTGCTGACGCGCGCGCTGGCGATCAAGGAGAAGACCGCTGGGCCGAGCGCGCTGACCGTCGCCGTCACGCTCACCAACCTCGCCACGGCGCAGCGGCGCGCGAACGCGTTTGCCGAGGCCATCGAGTCAGATTCCCGCGCGCTCGAGATTCGAAAGACGGCGCTGGGCGCGGCGAGCCCGGAGCTCGCGAGGAACCTCGCCGGCCTCGGCGCCACGAAGCTCGGCGAAGGCAACACGGGAGCGGCCCGCGGCTATCTGGAGCAGGCGCTCGCGCTCGCCAGTCCCAAGTCGATCGAGCACGGCGACGCTGCGTTCCTGCTCGCGAAGGCACTCGGCACCTCGCAGCGGGCACGATCGCTCGCACTGATCGAGGATGCGCTGCTCGAGTGGCCTGCGTCGTATGGCACACGCACCGAGGCGAAGGCGCTCCACGAGGCGCTGCAGAAGCGGTGAACCCGCGGTCCGAGACGCCACCGCACCAGCGATCTCCGGCCCGAGGTGAATAGAGCGACGCGGCCGCCGTCTGCGGCGCGCATGCTCTTCCGGCTCCTCTGCTGTGTCGTGGCGGTTGGCGCAGCTGGGTGCCAGACCGTTCGAACGAGCTTCCCCATCGCAGGATCGCAGGCCGCCATCAGCGAAGCAGCGCTTCAGTCAGCGCAGCGGCTCGGCTGGGAGGCGCACCTCGCCGACTCGGGCCAGTTCGTGCTCGTCTCGACGCCCAACGGCGCGATGACGCTCCGGCCCGAAGACAATGCGTTGCGCGTCAGGACGGAGCGCTCGGGGTTCGGCGAGAGCGCTCTTCTCGCGGCCGCCGTCGAGAACCAGCTCACCGGGCGACCCGGCGAGACGCTCACGACGCGCTCGGGCCCACTCGTGGTGGTGCTCGGTGCGGTGCTCCCGTTCACCTCGACGCTGTACCTCGGAGCCTCCGATCCCGTCGGGGCGTCGATGGGCCTGTCGTTCGGCACGATGCTCGCGTTCCACATCGTCATGGACCTGCTGGCCGTGGAGATGACCTGGCTGGCAATGACGGCTGTGCGCGGGCGGTCCGAGAGCTGGCTCTTCGCCAGCTACGCGATCACCGCAGCGCTGCTGAACCGGATCTTCGCCGTGGTGAACGGCGTGCGGGTCGTCGATCAGCGCAACGCCTGGTCAGAGGCTGGCATCGAGGTGCCGACGAAGGCCCAGTTGGATCGCGCAGCCGAGCTCCGCGCTGTGTTGTGGTGAGCGTCAGCCGCGAGAGAACACGCGCTTCAGTTTGCTCCAGAAGCCACCCGCCCGGCCGCCCAGCTCCTGGGCGCGCTGTTGATCAGTCTGCGCCCGTTTCTCGGCGGTGATGTTCAGCCGCTTCGCCACCTCGTCGCTCGTGTAGCGCGTGGCCAGCGTCGTCTGAACGACCTTCCGGGTACGGAACTCGCGCGCCTCGACCTTGAGCACGCACTCGGCATCGAGGCTGATGGTGATCGCGATCTGCACCGAACCCTTCGGCCCCTTCGGCAGCCCTTCGAGCTTCATCGCCCCGAGGAACTCGTTACCCGCGACGTTCGAGTCTTCGCCCTGGAAGATCATCACCTCGAGCTCGGTCTGGTTGTCCTCGTGCGTCGACAGCCCGAACGACTTCGTCGCCGGCAGGGGCGTGTTGCGCTCGATGAGCCGATGAAACCCGCCGCCCGGCTTGCCAAGCCCGACCGTCATCGGGACGACGTCGATCAGCACCAGGCTCGAGACCTTGTCGACCGAGCCTGAGTAGAGGGCCGCGCCGAGCGCCACGGCCTCGTCTGCGTTCACCGACGCCTGCGGTGGCTTCTTGAAGATGGCCTTCAGCTTCTCGCGCACCAGCGGCATGCGGCTCATGCCACCCACGAGGATGACGTCGTCGACCTGCCCAGGCTTGAGCTTCGCGTCGAGGAGCACGTCATGAACGGCTTGAATCGTCCGCTCCACGAGGGCCCCTGACGCCTTCTCGACGTCGGCCCGGGTGACGGTGCACTTCAGATCCTTCGGCGTCCCCGACGAGTCGAGCTCGAGCATCGGCAGATGCACGTCGAACGAGTGTTGCTCCGAGAGCGCGACCTTCGCCTTCTCGGCGACCTCGGAGATCCGGGAGAGCGCGATCTGATCGCCGGCGAACGGCCGGCCGTGCTGCGTCTGAAACCGCTGAAGCAGCAGATCGACGATCTGATTGTCGAAGTCGGTGCCACCGAGAAAGACGTCGCCGCCCGTCGCGAGCACCTCGAAGACGTTCTTGTCGATCTTCAACAGTGTGGCGTCGAACGTGCCGCCGCCGAGATCGTAGACGAGCACGGTCTTCGACAGCTCCCGGTTCATGCCGAACGCCAGCGCTGCCGCCGTCGGCTCGTTCAGCACGCGCTCCACCTTGAGCCCCGCGAGCTTGCCGGCGCGGCGCACCGCCTCGCGCTGCGGCTCCGAGTAGTAGGCCGGGCACGTCACCACCGCGCGAGAGATCTTCATGCCGAGCGTGTGCTCCGCCATCTCGCGGCACTCCTTGAGCACCAGCCCCTGCACCTCCTCGAGCATCAGGGTGTTCGCGCCGAGCCGCACGGCAGCGCGGTTCGCGTCGTCGGCGACGATCTCGAAGTGGGAGCGCTCACGAACGTGCCGCACCGTCGGGCTCTCGAAGTCCCGGCCCACCAGGCGCTTGGCGCCGAAGATCGACTGCGTCGGGTTGAGCACCATCTGCCCCTTCGCGCGGTGGCCGACCTCGAGCCGGCCGTTCTTCGACAACGCGACGATGGAGGGGATGGTGTTGTAGCCGTCCTTCGAGCGGAGGATCTGCGCGCGCCCCTTCGCGACGATCGCGCAGGCGCTGTTGGTCGTGCCGAGATCGATGCCGATGACGGGCCCGGTGTCGGCGATCGGCTCGGTCGAGGTGAGGTACACCGGCCCGGTTCGCTGGGGAGCCATGGGCACCGGAGGGGCCGGGGCCACCGTCGTCAGGGTCTGGCGTTCGGCGACCGGCGCTGGTGCTCGCGCGGCTTCGCGTCGGAGTTCGGGCAGCGGCGCCGGGCTCACTGGTTCCGGCGCCGTGACGGCCGATGCTGCGTCGACCGGAGGCGGCGCCGGCGATGGCTCGACGCCTTCGTGCGGCGCGAACTCGAAGTCGATCTCGAAGCCAACGGAGTTCGAGGACTCGACCGGCGGCTCGTCGTCGAGCGGTGCGGCCGGCGGCGTCGAGGCCAACAGGCTGTCGAGATCGACGTCGATTTCGTTGGCGCCCGCCGAAGGAGGCTGTGGCTCGGCGTCGATCGCATCGACGAACGGTACGTCGACTTCCAGCGCAGGCAGGGCCGGGTCGTCGGTCGCGGCGACGTCGAGTTCGAAGGCCACCGGTGGGGAGGATGGGGCGGGCGGCGATTCATCGAGAGAAAGCTCGAAGAGCGCAGCTGCGTCGAGCGGCGCGGTGGGCAGGGCGGGCCTCGGCGCACCCAGAGTTGGCGTGTGCGCCGCAGGTGAGGCGGACGGCGCGTTCGCTGGCGCAACCGAGGGCACGGGCGGCTGAGGCCGCGCTGAAGCGACCGACGCCATCGCCGGCGCCACCGAGGGCACAGTCGTCTGCGGCGCCGCTGAAGCGACCGACGCGATCGCAGGCGCCACCGAGGGCACTGGCGTCTGAGGCCTCGGCGAGGCGACGGAGGTGATCGCAGGAGCCACTGCGGGCGCCCGCGCAGGAGCGATCGCCGGCGCGACACTCGGCGGCCTCGACGCCTCTCCACTCGCGAGCATTCGGTCGACCAGCGCCCGGCTGGCCTCGTCCAGCGTCTCGAACTGCACGCCCATGCCTGGAGCGCCGGTCGGATCGTCGGGGCTCCGCACCCAGCGCACGACACCAGTGCCCTGCAGCACCCGCTCACCGTTGGCGATCTCGACGCGGAACTTCAGCTCGGTGCCGACGGGCTTGGGCTCGCGCGAACGAATGAACATGCCGCCATCGCTCAGGTTCGTCGCGTACCGCTCGGCGAACTCGTCAACGCCAGAGTACTTCAGCTTCACCAACAGGCCGACGGCCTTGCGGGAGTTGGAACGATGATCAGTCACGGCGCGGAGCGTAGGCGCACCCGCGTCGACGCCGAAGCACTCACCTCAGGTCGGAACCAACTGCTGGGCGATTCGCTCGAGGTCCGACAATGTCTGCACCGTGACTACCTGCGACACGGCCTTCTCGTAGGTGAGCATCTCGGAGTCGCCGAAGCCCCAGTTCTGGCGCGGCTCGGTGCAGATCCACACCACCCGCTTCGCCTTGCGCTTGAGATCCTCGAGGGCCCACGCGTTGGCGGCGTTGTGGTTGTTGCGGCCGTCTCCGATGATCAACACGGTCGTGCGTCGGGTGACCGAACCCAGGTAGCCGCGGGTGAACTCTGCGAACGCGTTGCCGTAGTTCGAGTTCGACGCCAGCGAGATCACGCCCGACTGGGTCGCGATGTCCATGGCGTCTTCGGGCTTCGCGTCTTTGAGCTGCTTCGTCACTTCGCCCAGCTCGGACACGAAGATGAAGCTACGCACGCGCGCGAAGAGCGACTGCAGCGTGAAGGTGAAGAGCACCATCATGCGGGACGTGACGCGCACCGAGTCCGAGACGTCGCAGAGCACCACGACGTCGGGCCGCGCCGGCCGGCGAGTGCGGAACTGAGGCACCATCGGCACGCCACCCGACGAGAGGTTCTTTCGGAGCGTGCGCCGCGGGTTGAGCTGCCCCTTCTTGCGCGAGCGCTGCCTGCGAATGAGCCGCGACTTGAGCTTCTCGGCGAGGGCCCGCACGGCGCGCTGGGCGATCTCGATCTCCTGCCGAGAGAGCAGGTGCAGCGGCTTGTCCGAGACCGAGCCCTGGGCCTTGCGGAGCCGCGAGGTGATCTGCCGGCCAGCCTCGGCGCGGGCGGCCTCTTCGACCTTCCGCATCGCGGCCGAGAGCTGGCGCGCGACGATCTCGACGCCTCGTGGCGACACGCCGCGCGCCTCGAGCTCGGCGTTGATGCCCTGCACATCGCTGCGCATGGTGTCGAAGCCCGCGCCGGAGAGCAGCCGCCGGCTGTAGAACCCGGTCTGGAGCGCGTTCTGGACCCGCGAGAAGTCGAGCTGCAGCGTGGCCTGGCGAAAGAGACTGGCGAGCTGGCCCCGGTTGCCGTTCATCGCCGCCTGCGTCAGCGGAGACATCTGGCCGGCGAGCTGCTCCAGCATCCACACGATCATCTTCAGCTCATCGCCCTCGAGCAGGCCTTCTTCTCGAATGCGATCGGCCAGGGACTGATCGAGGTCCTGCAGCATCTTCACGGCGCCGGTGAAGAAGAGCTGGAACGCCCGGTTGAAGGTCTCACGATCGCCGACGCGTTTGCAGAGCGAGGCCTCGAGCGCGGCGCGGAACAGCTCGGGGTCGTCGAGACCGGCGTGGGAGATCGCCTCGACGGCGTCACGCGACTCCGACACGCCGACGCGCAGCCCGTTCTGGCGCAGCACCTCGACGAACTCGACGATGCGGCTGTCCATCATCGGCGTCAGGCCCCGCGCGAGAACGACATCACCACTTCGATGTGCCGCGTCTGAGGAAAGAGATCGAAGAGACGAACCGTGCGGGGCACGAAGCCGTTGGCGACCAGCTCCGCCGCATCACGGGCGAGCGCCGCGGGATCGCATGCGACGTAGACGACCCGGGCAGCGAGCAGCCGGGAGGCCCACTCCCCGATGCCGGGGGCGCCGGTGCGAGGTGGGTCGAGCAAAATGCGATCGAAGCGCTTCGACTCCTTCACCAGGCCCTTCGCGAACTTCTCGCAGTCGCCCTGCACGAAGCGAATGTTGGTGAAGCCAAGCTTCCGCGCGCCCTGCTGGGCAAGCCCGAGCGAGACCGTCGACGACTCCACCGCGAGCACCGAGGCCGACGACGCCGCCAGCGGGAAGGTGAAGTTGCCGTTGCCCGAATAGAGCTCGAGCACCGAGTCATCGGGGCCGGCTTCCAGCTCAGCCACCGCATGCTCGACGAGCGGCCGATTCACGTCGGCGTTGGCCTGCGCGAACGCGTCGGGCCGATACCAGACGCCGTCGTCTTCGAGCACCGCCGAGCCATGCAGCTCCGGAGCGCCCTTCCCTGCCCCCGGCACCAGCACGACGCCAGAGACGAGCTCGTCACGAATCAGCGCCTGCGCCGCCTCACGGTGCTTCGGGCGCAGCGCGCCCTTCGCCATCAGCGCGAACGAGATCTGACCGCCGACCTCGAGCAGGTGCACCTCGTCGACGTCTTTGAGCGCGGTGCCGAGGGCATCGGCCAGCTCTCCCGGCAACGACTCGAGCGGTGGCGTGAGCGCGGGACACAAGTCGACCTCGACGTGCGTGTGGCTGCGTTTGCCGAAGAAACCCAGGCGCCCTTTCACGGGGTGCAGCACCGCGCGCCGTCGCGAGTTGTACGGCATCGGCGAGAAGACGAACGGCAGCAGCTCGTACGCGTCGGGCCCCAGACCGCCCAGGTGCTCGAGCGCCGAGACGACGATGTGACGCTTGTGCTCGTGCTGCGTGTCCTCCGTCAGGTGCATCCAGTCGCAGCCGCCGCAGCGATCGGCGAGCGGGCAGATCGGCGAGCGCCGGCCCGGACCGGGGCTCAAGACCTCGAGGACCTCGCCTCGAACCGCCTTGCCCTGCTCGAAGACCTCGGCGAGCACGCGATCTCCCGGCACGGTGCCTGGAACGAAAACGGCGCGGCCCGCGACTTCGGCCACGCCGTCACCAGACTTCGACAGCCGCTCGATGGAGAGCTCGAGGCGACGCAACGTCACTTCTTCACAGGCTCGTCGTCGGGCAGCTCGGCGCGCAGGCGATCGACGAAACGCTCGAGGCGGGCCCGCTTTTCGTCATCGACGTCCATGAACTCGATGCCCATGCCCGAGGTCTGATCGCCCTGCGGATCGTGCGGCTGCACTCGAATGACCCGGCCAGTGAGATCGAACGGAAACGCCGCGTCGGGCAGCGAGATGATGAGCCTCACGACGCTGTTGGCCGGGAGCGGGTTGCGCGTGTTGATGAAGATGCCACCGCGGCTGATGTTGACGGCCCAGTCGGTGATGAAGCCGTCGACCGTTCGATAGGCGACGAGCAGCTCGTGCTGCAGGCGCTCGGCCTTGCGGGTGGACTTGTCAGCGACCGGTTTCGAGGCCTTGTCGGGCATGGTGGCGGAACCTTACACGAGCAGGGCGTCAAGGTGATTGGCAGCGTGCATCGCGTGTACGGCCTCGTAGGCAGCCTTCGAGACCGGGCCGTAGGCGAAGTGAGGCGCGAGGGGCCCCGAATGCGCGGTGAAGCGGGCGATGGCCGCCTCGAGCCTGGCGACGCCCTCTTCCGCGCTCAGGCCGGCAGGCGGCGGAGAAACTCCCGGCACTGGCGCGTGGGTGTCGTGCCGCATGAAGCCCTGCGTGAGGAACCGCTTGAGCACCATGGGGCCTATCAGCGCTCGCACCGGCCACGCTGCGGGCTTCGGGTAGCCGTCGATGGAGCAGTCGATCGACTGCGCGCAGTGCGCCATGGCGACGCCAAAGCCCGAGGGCGCCTCTTTCGTCACCTCGCGTACCTCGATCAGCAATGCCTCGAAGGTCACGATCTGTCGCGGCGCAACCACGTCTCAGATCACCATCGTCTTGCAGTCCGGAGCCACCGTGAGCTTCGGGCCCGTCAGCTTCTGAACCGACTCGATGGTCTCACCGGGCGCGAGCTCGCGAAGCACGAGGCCTTTAGCGGTCACGTCGATCCACGCGAGGTCGGTGCAGATGGCGTTGATGCAGCGCTTGCTGGTGAGCGGGAGCGCGCACTCCTTCAGGATCTTGTGCCCGCCGTCCTTGGTGGCGTGCTCCATCGCGACGATCACCCGCTTGGCGCCGACAGCGAGATCCATCGCGCCGCCCATGCCCTTGACCATCTTGCCGGGGATCATCCAGTTCGCGAGGTCGCCGAACTCCGAGACCTCCATCGCGCCGAGCACCGCGAGATCGATGTGGCCGCCGCGGATCATCGCGAAGCTGGCCGCCGAGTCGAAGTACGCCGCGCCGGGCAGGGCCGTGACCGTCTCTTTGCCGGCGTTGATGAGATCGGGGTCCTCGTCGCCGTCGAGCGGGTATGGGCCGGTGCCGAGCATGCCGTTCTCGCTCTGGAGCACGACTTCGACGCCTTCCGGAATGTAGTTGGGGATCAACGTCGGCAGGCCGATGCCGAGGTTGACATAGAAGCCGTCACGGAGTTCGCGGGCGACGCGCTTGGCGATCTGTTCACGAGTCAGGGGCATGGTTTTCTCTCGTTGTTTCAGGCGCGCGCGCGAACGGTGCGTCGCTCGATCCACCTGTTGAGGCCCTGCGACAGCACGACACGATTCACGTAGACGGACGGCACGTGCACCTGGTCGGGCTCGATGTCTCCGACCGGCACGATGTGCTCGGCCTCGACGATGGTCACCCTGGCGGCCATGCACATCAGCGGCGAGAAGTTGCGGGCCGTCTTGCGGAACACGAGGTTGCCCCACAGGTCCGCCTTCCACGCGCGCACGATCGCGAAGTCGGCCTTGAGCGGCGTCTCGAGCACGTACTCATGCCCGTCGATGACGCGCACCTCTTTTCCCTTCGCGACCTCGGTGCCGACGCCGGTGCGAACGAAGAAGCCGCCGATGCCCGCGCCACCAGCCCGAATGCGCTCGGCCAGCGTGCCCTGCGGGTTCAGCTCGACCTGGAGCTCGCCCGAGAGGAACTGGCGCTCGAACTCCTTGTTCTCGCCCACGTAGGACGAGACCATCTTCTTCACCTGCTTGTTCTTCAGCAGCACGCCGAGCCCGAGGTCGGTCGTGCCGCAGTTGTTGGCGATGATCGTGAGCCCCTTCACGTTCTTCTTCAGCAGCGCCGTGATGAGGTTCTCGGGGTTGCCACAGAGGCCGAAGCCTCCGGACATGATGGTGACGTTGTCGGGAATGTCTTTGACGGCCTCGTCGGCCGAAGCGACGACCTTGTTCATGGAGTGCCTTCTTTCGCAGGCCCGCGTCGATCACAACAGTGAACGCAGCGGGCCGTCAGATCGCGTGATGGGAGAGCGTGCCTGAGAGCCCGGCTGGAGCGCCGCTCAGGGGAATGAGCTCGATGGAGAAGCTGCGGGAGTGGCGGTTGAGCGGGACGTCGAGCTCGAGGGTGACCGGCGCGCCAGGCGCGAGCTTCGAGGTCGCGACCACGCCGGGGCTGCCGTTCACGTTCACCTGCACTTCACCCTTCGCGAGGGCCAGCCGGAGGGTCACGTGCACCTTGAAGTTACGCGACTCGGTGGAGATCGTCGCCCGGGAAGACTCGTCGATGAAGCGCTCGACGCTGATCGTGCAGTCCTCCGCGTCGTTCGTCGACAGGAACACCTCTTTGCAGCTGGTGACCGCAGCGTGGGGCGGGGGCTTGCAGCCGGCGAACAGGAGCAAGGCCACGAGGGTGTGATGAAGTGACGTCGGCATGCGCACGGAGACTCCTGGTCGGTGGTCGAGCCTTGGCCTGTTGGTCGCGAGCCTGATGATCGGCGGTCTGGGCGTCGCCCTGGCTCCGTGGGCCGACTCGTTCTTCCACTCCACCCATCGACTCCTCTCGAGCGAAAACGAACGGACCGCAGGCGAGTTCGCCTGGGAGGTCTCGAGCGCCCTGCTCGTCTGCGGCGTCGCAGGCGTCGGGTGGGCGATTCGAGATCTGATCGTCGGTCCGACGAAGAGGTGAGGCCGCCTCCAGAGCCCGGAGACGGCCTCGGCTGGCGTTACCGTCGGCTCAGCGCTCGACCATCAGCGCGATGCCTTCACCGCCGCCGATGCAGAGCGAGGCGATGCCGCGCTTGAAGTTGTGATCCTTCATCGTGTGCAGGAGCGTCACGAGCACGCGCGCGCCCGACGCGCCGATCGGGTGACCGAGCGTCACCGCGCCGCCGCGGATGTTGACCTTCGAGGGGTCGAGCTTGAGCAGCTGGTTGTTCGCGAGCGAGACGACCGCGAAGGCCTCGTTGATCTCCCAGGTGTCGATGTCGGCGACCGTCTTGCCGTTCTTGGTCAGCAGCTTGTTGATCGCGTCTGCGGGCGCGATCGTGAACTCGACCGGCTTGCGAGCTGCGGCGGCGTGACCCGTGATGCGGCCGAGGATCGGCAGGTTGAGCGCCTTCGCCTTGTCGGCGCTCATCAGCACCAGCGCCGCCGCGCCGTCGTTGATCGACGAGGCGTTCGCGGCGGTGATCGTGCCGTCCTTCTTGAAGACCGGCTTGAGCGTGGGGATCTTCTCGGGCTTCGCGTTCTTCGGGCCCTCGTCCTCGAGGAACATGATCGGGTCGCCCTTCTTCTGCGGCACCGGCACGCCGACGATCTCGGCCTTGAACAGGCCCTCTTTCTGCGAGCGGATGGCCCGATTGGTCGACTCGACCGCGAACTCATCCTGAGCCGAGCGTGAGATCTTCATCGAGTCGGCGCACGCCTCGGCGCAGACGCCCATCGCGACGTTGTCGTACGCGTCGGTGAGGCCGTCGGACATCATCGAGTCCTTGAACTCGACGTTGCCCATGCGGGCGCCGCCACGCAGCTGGTTCGAAATGTACGGAGCGTTCGTCATCGACTCCATGCCACCAGCGACCACCACGTCGGCCTCGCCCAGGGCAATCGTCTGGTACGCGTTGACGACGGCTTGGAGGCCTGAGCCGCAGACCTTGTTGACGGTGACGGCGGGCGTGCCATCGGGGAGTCCAGCGAGGCGCCCGGCCTGACGCGCAGGCGCCTGGCCAACACCAGCCTGGAGCACGTTGCCCATGAAGATCTGCTCGACGAGCTCCGGCTTGATGCCAGCACGCTCGAGCGCCGCCTTGATGGCCACGGCACCGAGCTCGGGAGCCCGCATCGACGCGAGCGCTCCCTGAAATGCACCAACCGCCGTCCGCGCTGCGCCAACGATCACCACGTCTCGAGCCATGTTCGTCTCCACGAAAGAAGGGATGCGACGCGTCGTGTATGTCGCCGGGCCACGCGCGGGTCAAGCCCCCTGATTTCGCAGCCGCACAAGAGGCAAGCGATTGTTTTGACGGACGTCTACGACGCGCGCCTCGCACTCGCAGCAACCGCCCGAAAGATCAGGCGAGCAGCTCGCGGTGTCGCGCCTCGAGCTCGGGGGTGGCCCATTGCCCAGCCTGAATTCGCAGCCCGGTGCTCGCGGGCCGGAGCGTCATCGTCCACTCGCCTGAGACCGCCGACAGCGCAACCTCGGTCAGCGGCCCGCGGTGGGTGCGCAGGTTTCGAAGCCAACGAGCCGTCGCGTCATCGGGAATGGCGCACGCGAGCCGACGCAACGTCGCGCCAACGGGAGCCGCGGCGAGCGGGTCGAGCTTCATTGGGTCGAGGCGAACTGGAGATCCGTCGACGAGGAGCTCACGAAGACGCGGGAAGCTCGTCGTCTTCAGCAACGCGTCCAGCTGCGGCTCCCAGAAGTAGTTCGCGACCAGGGTCTCGACGGCGACCGGCTCGGGCGCCTCGAAGATCGACGGATCGATCGAGTTGAGCCAGCGCAGCGCGGGCATGCGCGCCATCGAGAAGAGCGCTCCGGGCGCTTCGGCACCGAGCCCCGAGGCGTCGATGCGCTCGATGGTGGCCCAGGCTGGAGCGTCGAGCGCCTCGGGCCGAACGACCCGCAGCGCGCAAGCCGACGGAAACCCCCGACGAAACGTCGCCCCTTTGAGGATCGAGGCCGACAACGGCGCCAGCCATTCGTCGCCCCACGTCGCGAGGAGTCGCCGCTCCGCCCGCAGCGCTTCGCCTCGCAAGGGCTGTAACTCCGCGGCGAGCTGCAGCGCGATGAACTCGCCTCGTGGGTCGCCCTCGGCCTGCAGAAAGTCGGCAAGGACCGCGCGTCGCGCATCGTCGGCCGGGTGCGCGAAGACTTCTGCGAAGAGCTGCTGACGGGTCTGGTTCGCCGTCGCCACCTGTGCGCGGGCCGTACCGACCAGGCGCTCGATGACGGCGAGATCTGCAGACGACACTGCTCGAACGCGCTCTCGCGCCAGCGTGGCGATCGCCGGTCGGAGCCGCTCACGCAGCTCGACGACGGGCCGCGAGGTTCCTGCGCCGCATCGAGTGAGCAGCGCCTCGAGGGCCGGCAGCACTCGCGGGTCGCCGAGACGAACGAGGTGGGGCAGGTGCAGCTCGGCAGACAGCTCGTCGAGTGCTGCTTCGTGCCACGCCACCAGACGCGGGTCCGCGGGCCAGGCGGCGAGACGCTCGAGGCAGTCAGCCAGGGGCTCGCGACGAAGGCCTCGCAGCCCCCGCAGCAGCACCCGAAGAGATCCGACGGAGCGCCCCGACTCGAGCTCGTTCCACGCCGCCAGACGCTTCTGAAGCGTCGGACCTCCAGGGCACAGGGTGTTCGCGTCGAGGCGCGTCGAGACCTCGTCGATCGCCTCAGCCACCCGGGGGTGCCGCGTGTCTCTCCACAGCACCAGGAGCGCCGCGAGCACGTCGTGCCAGGACGAGTCCCCAAGCGATGGCGACAGGCGATCAGACGGATCGGGCAGGGTCATGCGCTGGGAGTTCAGGGCGCGGCGGCGAGCGGGGCCGTCGGAACGGCCTGGTAGCGAGGCACGGGGTTGCGCCGCTCCGCACAGCCCACGATGCGCTTGCTGCACTTGCCCTTGGCGGAAGGGCCATCATCAGGCGCGCGCCACTCGAGCGCGACGGCCAGCGACTTCTCACGAATTTCGGGGAGCGCCCCGAGCTGCCCGAGCGCGAGCGCCTGAACCCGCAGACAGTCGGCATCACGCGGGAACAACCGGATGCCGGCCTGCGCAGCCTCCAGCGCCTCGGGGTACCGCCCAGCACTGGCTTCGGCCATCGCGAGCGCCTGCCAGACGGTGACGTCGTTGGGCGCCAGCTGCGAGGCGCGTCGATAGGCCTCTGCGGCGAGCGGCCAGCGCCACACCTGCGCGTAGATGTCTCCGCGGGTCTTCCACACCGAGGGCAGCTCACCAAGGGCCAGCTGCGCCGACTGGAGCAGCTTCAGCGCCTCGTCGGTCTGGCCACGCTTGCCGGCGATCGAGGCCTGGCCCCATAGCGCCCTGCCCTTCGTCTGAGTCGTCTTCGCCGCCGCACGCGCGAACCCGAACGCCTTCTCGGCTTCACCCAGATATTCCTGAAGCGAGACACTCAGCGCGAGCCCACGGCGATAGGCGGAGTCGAAGGTCGGCGTGCCCTTGCCCGTCAGCGCAACGGTGGCGCTGCCGATCGTCGTGGCCGGGGCGTCTGCGCAGGCGTCGAGACGTTGCCCCAGCAGCCTGTCTGCAGCGTCGACGAACGCGGCGCCATTCGGCGTTCGCGAGTCAGCGCAGGCCCGCGCGTGGAGCTCGGACAACCTCGTGCGGTGAATCACCTGCGCGCGCACCGAGAGCGGGAAGTCACGCGGCGAGAGCCCCGACGGCACCTCGAAGCCGACCCGCACGGCCCTCGCGTCACGCGCGGGCACGGTGTGATTCCAGACGGCGCTGACGAACTGGTGCGTCTGGCGCTCGTGAAGCGGCTCTCCGTCGAGGGCGACGACCTCGGCGCGGAGCTCGTGTGCATCAGCCAGCGCCAGCCGCCTGCCGTCCTTCGCGAGCAGCGCGACCTCGAGCGTGGTGCCCTGGTTGTCCATCACGCTGCCCGGAAAGCGGTGCCCGACGCGCTCGTTGAACATCACGACGTCGACCTCGAACGTCTGCCCGGGCTTCGGCGCCACCAGCGACGCCGCAGGCAGCCACGGCCCTTCTCCAACTCGCGCGGCAGCGACGTCGACGGTCACTGCGTCTTTCAGGAAGGCCTGCACGCGCGCGAGCGTGTCGGCGTCAGAGCGCATCGCCGCGAGCGCGGTGTGGGAGCCCAGAAACCGGTGCGAGGTGATCTGGCCCTTCTTCGCGGACACGTCGCCCAGCACCGCGGGCTCCTTCAGCATGTGGCAGCCGCGGCAGTCCTGCGCCTTCACCGCGTCGGGGCGCTCGCCGTGCGAGCCGTTGTACGCAGACTTCTGCCAGGCCCCGAAGTCGTCCATGCCGAAGAACGCAGACTGGTTCCCGGTCGCCTGACTGAGGAACGAGCGATGACAGCTGGCGCACAGCTCGACGGTGCGGAGCGTCGGGTTGCCCACGCGCTTCCTGTGGTTCTCGATCGTCGCGTCTTCGATCTTCTCGGGCAGCGCGTCGTCGGAGCGGAGCGTGAGGCTCCCGTTGCCATCGACGGTCGCGTGGGTCGCGCTGTGGCAGCTCGTGCAGCTGACGCCGGCGTGCGCGCGCGGGTCGGCCGGGTCGATCGCCTTGTCCATGCCGCCCGAGGTGAGCAGCGCGAGATCGTGACACCCGGCGCACATGCGGCTGGCCGCGAAGCCGGCCTCGGCGCGGACCTGCTCGACCGACACGCGGTAGAGCGGGTTGCTGAACGAGGCCAGCGAGTGCGCGCTCGTTCGCCACTGCGCGGCGATGTCGGTGTGACAGCTGCCGCAGACCTTCGCGTCGTCGACGTTGGCCGACGGCGCGTGGCCCTGCTGATCCTGCGTCAGCTGACCCGGCGCCCAGATCGATCGGTCGACCGGCAGGACCGGCTCGACGGCGAGGAGCGTGGCGACGAGGGTCAGCAGCATGGCGTCACTTCTTCACGAGGTTCACGGGCTGACCAGCGCGCTCTTTCTTCCCGCTCACGCCCAGCTCCGACACCGGGCTCTCGGCGAACGTTCCGAGATCCTTGCCGCGTGGCGCGAAGGCCGTGTCTTGCGCGGCCAGCGGCGCGCTGCCTCCACCATTCGGGTTTCCGCCCCAGCGGCCGCGAACCGGGTTCTTGCAGGCGATCGGCCCGGCCCACGGGTAGCGAATCGCGTAGCGCCCCTGGAACTGGTTGTTGCCCGACGAGACCGAGCCCTGCTCGAGGCTCGTGCCGTTGGTGAGGAACTCGCGACCACCCGCGATCGGCGGCGCGGCCTTGAAGACGAGATCTTCGCCCAGTGAGGTCTTGTCGTAGCGCGCATGGAGGCGGGTCAGCACGAAGCCCCACGCGCCCTGCCCGCCGGTGTGGCGCGCACGGACCTGCTGCTGAATCGCGCTCAAGTACTGCGTGACGGTCTGCTGATCCTGCGGATCGAGCTTGTTCATGTTCTTCACCTCGATCTCGGGCGCGACGAACTTCGCCGAGTCGAGCACGTCGAGGCCGAGCGTCGTGAGATCGGACTCGTCGAGCGCAGGGATGGGGCACGGATCACACGTGCTCGAGTCCCACGCGTACTCGGTGACGACCGACTTCGGGGTCTTCGCCAGCGTCTTGTCGAAGAGCGAGGCGTAGAACGGCCCGAACTCGTTCTTGGTGCTGGGCACGAGATCGATGTTCGTGGGGATGGTGGTGTTCGCGTAGTTCGCCGCTTCGTACCGCTGGTTGCGCGCGAGGATGTGGACGATCAGATCCTGCTTGTCCTTCGCGTTGATGAGCCCCAGGCGCACCGGCAGCTCGAACTTCTCGGAGTCGTAGTGAAAGCGCAGCGGCGAGAGCTTCGCCTGGCCGTCGACGAAGGTGACCTTCTTCGAGTTCACCCGGGCGACGAAGAACTTCATGCCCTGCTGAATGTACGGGCGGAACAACGGCTCGGCGCCCGAGGGGATCTTGTACTTGCTGGCCTTCAGGTACAGCTCGAGACCCAGCGCGTCCTTCGCCGAGAGGATGACGACCTCGTACTCACCGACCTCGAACTTCGCCTCGACCTTCACCCCGAAGTCCCGCTCGACGCTCTCGTCGGCCATCTCACGCGTGGCCGGTGCACTCTTCGGCACCCCGCGTCGGCGGTCGTACCTCGGCTCGGGCGGCACGTAGCAGGGGTCCTGCTCCCAGTACTCGACGAGGCGCGGCGCCGAGAGCTTGTCGACCTTGTCGAAGATCGACTTGCTCAGCGTCTTCACGTTCTCTTTCTGCAGCACCACCGGCACCGGAATGACCATCGCGAAGTCTTCAGGCGGGCCCTGGTAGTTATTCTGCATCGACAGCACCGTGCGGGTGCCGTTGCGCATCAGGACGACCTGGGTCGCGTTGTTGAAGAGCTCTGCGCCACCACCGGCGACGTAGAAGCCACAGAACGCCGACGCGCTCGTCGACAGGAGCGCTGTGACTGCTGCGAACAGGATTTTCATATCTCGAGTCCTCACTTCACGTTCACCGGGGTGCCTGCCGTCTTCTTCTTGCCCTTCACGCCGAGCTCCGCGACGGGGCTCTCGACGAAGCCGCCGAGGTCCTTGTTGCGGGGTACGAAAGCCGAGTTCTGGAGCGGCTCGGGCCGGCCTCGTCCTCCGTTCGGGTTGCCGCCCCACCGGCCTCGCACGGGGTTGGAACAAGCGACCGGGCCTTCCCACGGGTACCGAATCGCGTAGCGGCCCTGGAACTGGTTGGTGCCGTACGGCACGGCGCCCTGCTCCAGCGTGCTGCCGTTGGCGAGGAACTCGCGGCCTCCAGCAATGGGCGGCGCGGCGCGGAAGACCAGGTCTTCACCCAGTGACTTCTTGTCGTAGCGCGCGTGCAGGCGCGTCACCACGAAGCCCCGCCAGTTCACGTTGCGCATCTGCCGCATCAGGCTCTGCTGCTTGAGGTTGTTCACGCCTTGCGCGACGTACTGCTGCTCCTGCTGCGGCAGCTCCGAGAGGTTCTTCACTTCGATCGCCGGCTCCAACGCAGCGGTCGAGGCGCCGTCGATCACGTCGATGCCGAACGCGAGCAGATCGCCCATCGAGAGCGCGGGCGTCGGGCAGGGGTCGCACGAGTTCGCGTCCCAGGCGTATTCGGTCACCACCGCCCCGCCCGCCTTCGCCTGCGTCTTGTCGAACAGCGAGGCGTAGAACGGCCCGAACTCGTTTTTGGTGCTCGGGACGAGGTCGATGTTGGTGGGGATCGTGACGTTCGGCTTGTTGGCGACCTCATAGCGTTGGCCGCGCGCGAGCACGTGAATGATCAGGTCCTGCTTGTCCTTCGCGTTGATGAGGCCGAGGCGCACCGGCAGCTCGAACTTTTCGGAGTCATAGAAGAAGCGCAGCGGCGAGAGCCGGGCCTGCCCATCGACGAAGGTGACCTTCTTCGCGTTCACCCTGGCGACGAAGAACTTCATGCCCTGCTGGATGTACGGGCGGAACAGCGGCTCGGCGCCCGAGGGAATGTTGTAGCCGTTCTTCTTCAGCCAGCGCTCGAGCCCCATCGCGTCTTCGGCCGAGAGCACGACGATCTCGTACTCACCGACGTCGAACTGCGCCTCGACCGTGACGCGGTCATCGAGGTCCATGCGACCAGGGGCAGGCGCCGCCATCGGCATCGCCATCGACTTCTTCGCGCTGCGCTCTGCGCGCTCGTACTCGGGCTGATAGCAGGGGTCCTGCTCCCAGTACTCGACGAGGCGCGGGGCCGAGAGCTTGTCGATCTTGTCGAAGACCCCGCGGCTGAGCGTCTTGACGTTCTCTTTCTGGAGGACGACCGGCACCGGAATCACCATCGCGAAGTCTTCTGGCGGGCCCTGGTAGCTGTTCTGCATCGACAGCACCGTCCGGGTGCCGTTGCGCATCAGCACGACCTGGGTCGCGTTGTTGAAGAGCTCTGCGCCGCCGCCTGCGACGTAGAAGCCGCAGAACGCCGAGGCCGAGGTCGCGGCGAGCGCTGCAGCGACGCCGATTCCGATGAATGAACGCATGTCGAAGCTCCCCGAAAAGATGCGCGGACCATACCGATTCCGACGCGGCCCGGTGGGACGATTGCCCGGAGCGTTCGGTTCCGACTCAGAGCGTCAGGGAGCCGCCTTCGAAGCCTTCGCCTTCAGCGACAGGCCAGCGCCCGCCTTCTTTGCCTTGAGCTCGAGCTCGGCGATCGGGCTCTCGATCAGCTTCTCGAGCGGCTTGTCGCGCTTCACGAACGCCGTCTCGAGCGCCGAGCCTGCCGACTTTCCGCCGCTCCCCGCGAAGTCGGAGTCCTTCCCCGGCTTGCCGCCCCACACGCCCCACTGCGGCGTCTTGCAGGCGGCCGGCCCGGTCCACGGGTAGCGAATGGCGTAACGCGCCTGGAAGTTGTTCTGGCTCGACGGCGTCGCGCCGCGCTCGAGGCCCTCCGCGTCCTTCATCCACTCGCGGCCACCCTGAATCGGGGCCGCGGCGCGGAAGACGAGATCTTCGCCGAGCGAGTCCTTCGTGTAGCGAGCGTGGAGGCGCGTGACGACGAACCCCGCGCCCCGGCCACCACGGTTGTGCTGCGCCTTGAGCTGGCGTTTCGTGTTCGTGAGCATCGCCTCGAGCATCTGCTTCTGCTGCGCCGTCAGCTTGTCGGCGTTCTTCACTTCGATCTCGGGCTCGACGTACTCAGCCGCCGCGTCGATCACGTCGAGGCCGAGATCGATCAGCTCGGCTTCTGTCAGCGCGGGCGTCGGGCAGGGGTCGCAGCTCATCGCGTCCCAGGCGTACTCGGTGACCACGCTCCCCTTCTGCTTCGCCTGCGTCTTGTCGAACAGCGAGGCGTAGAACGGGCCGAACTCGCTCTTCGCGCTGGGCACGAGATCGATGTTCGTGGGGATCGTCGTGTTGGGAGCGTTCGCCACCTCGTAGCGCTGCCCGCGCGCGAGCACGTGAACGATGAGATCCTGGGTGTCCTTCGCGTTGATGAGGCCGAGGCGCACCGGCAGCTCGAACTTCTCGGAGTCGTAGTGGAACCGCAGCGGCGACAGCTTCGCGCGGCCCTTCTCGAACGCGACCTTCTTCACGTTCACCTTCGCGACGAAGAACTTCATGCCCTGCTGAATGTACGGGCGGAACAGCGGCGCCGCCCCCGAGGGGATCTTGTAGTTCTTCTCGGTGAGCCAGGTCTCGAGGCCGAGCGCGTCTTCGGCCGAGAGCACCACCACCTCGTACTCGCCGACGTCGAACTCGGCTTCGACGGTCACCCTCGAGCGCGCACCAAGGCTGATGCTGCCGAAACCACCCGCGCCGCGCCCCGTGCCCATGGTGCCCAGTCCTCCGTAGCCAAAGGACTCGTTCATCGGCTTCGGGCAGGGGTCCTGCTCCCAGTATTCGACGAGCCGCGGCGCCGAGAGCGTGTCGAGCTTGGTGAAGACCTGCTTCTTGAGCACCTTGACCTGCTCCTTCTTGAGCACCACCGGCACCGGGATCACCATCGCGAAGTCCTCGAGCGGGCCCTGGTAGTCGTTCTGCATCGACAGCACCGTGCGGGTGCCGTTGCGCATGAGGGCGACCTGGGTCGCGTTGTTGAAGAGTTCGGCGCCGCCGCCCGAGACGTAGAAGCCGCAGAAGGCCTCGGAGGACTGAGCGAGGAGCGCGGCGATCGAGAAGGCGAGCAGTCGATTCATGGGGTGGTTCTCCAATGGGCGGCGCTCCAGACACCGCGATGGGGCAACAGGTTCTCGCGCACCACGTGCATGCAGTCGAGCGGCGACCGGGGCGGTCGTCTCGCTTTCGATTTCCGGCTACGCCGCGCGCTTCACTGGCTCTGCGACCAGCCGCAGATGCGCTCGCGGCCGGCCGAGCCAGGCGAACGCCGCGGCCGCGGCCAACCAGCCGGCCCAGAAGCCGAACGTCGTCACCCAGTCGATGGTGGCCACGGGGCGGCTCCAGCGCCCGCTCCGGACGATGGGGTTGAGCACGAGCTCGGTGATGGGCGTGCGCACCACCGCGCGCACGTAATGCACGCCGGGCGACGGCACGAAGCGAGAGACCGAGACGCTCTCCTCCACGTGCTGCACGGCCCCGCTGTCGACGAGCCACTCCACCCGCGCCGCGCCATCGAGCGAGAGCGTCATCGCGCCGACCTCGTCGACCTCGAGTGAGACGACCTGCACGTCCATTCGGCCCCGCTCGCCGCGCACGACGTACGAGCGCCCGGAGCCGATCGCGCCGAGCAACGCGCCCTCGGTCGCCGCCTCGGCGCCGACCATGTTCCAGGCGATGCCGATCGACTCCTCTCTCGCCGAGTGCGCATCGTCGTTGCCGACCGCCCACGCGAGCCGCCCGGCCGACAGCGCGCAGTCCCACTCGGCGAGCGACCTGGCGTACGGGTTGTGCACCTCGAGCAGCTGAAAGCCCGTGAGGGCCTCTACGTCCTGACACGAGTGGCCCTGGCGCAGCGAGGGGTGGGTGAGCCCGACGAGGCCTCCGGAGTGGCCGAGCACGTCGAGCACCCACTGCCGCGAGGAGCGGGTCGAGATGGGGAAGTCGACCCCGATGGCGTCGTCGGTGCCCAGCACGAGCCGGTGGCTCTTGCTGAGGTTGAGGCCGTGCTCATAGGCCCGAATCATCGGCAGCGGCGCGGCGTCGACCCGAGTCACCTGGTGGTAGTTCGAGACGGCCAACGCCGCGAAGCCGCGCTCGGCGTACGCGTGGGCGAGCTCGTCAGGTGAGGTCTGCCCCGCGGTGAGGCCACCCCACGCGCGTGAGTGCGCGTGCAGGTTCACCTTCAAGAACGGCCCCTGCCAGCCCTCGTAGGGGTTCGCCCACGAGTCGCCCTCGAAGGGGCGCTTCCCGGGAAAGTCGTACGACGGCACCGCAGCCAGAGGCGCGATGAGCACCAGCACGATGACACCGAGGAGCGAGGCCGTTCGCCGCACGAAGTCCTCTTGCCACAGAACGCGCCCACCCGAAAACGACGAGGCCGGCGAACTCCACGAAGGAGCGCACCGGCCTCGAAGGCACGACGAGTGGGGAACGGCTTACTTCTTCAGCTTGCCGCCCATGACGTCGCCCAGGCGCGAGCGGGCCTGCTCAGCCTGCTTCTTGAGGTACTCGCGGTAGTCATCTTCACCCTCGTGCAGCAGGGCCTTGATCGACAGGGCGATCTTCCGGTCCGAGGTGTTGATGTCGATGATCTTCACGTCGACTTCCTGGTTCTCGGAGAGGACGTCGCGGGGGTTCTCCACGCGCTCTTCCTTGATCTCCGAGACGTGCACGAGGCCTTCGATGCCCGGCTCGATCTCGACGAAGCCGCCGAAGTCGGTGACCTTGGTGACCTTGCCCTTGACGCGGCTGCCGACAGGCAGACGCTCGGACAGCGTGTCCCAGGGGTCCTGGCTCAGCTGCTTGATGCCGAGTGAGAAGCGCTCGTTCTCGACGTCGATGTTGAGCACCACGGCCTCGACGATGTCACCCTTCTTGTAGAGCTCGCCCGGGTGCTTGATGCGCTGGGTCCACGAGATGTCGGACACGTGCACCAGACCGTCCACGCCCTCTTCGACGCCGACGAAGATGCCGAAGTCGGTGACGTTGCGGACGACGCCCTTGATGACCGAGCCGATCGGGTACTTGTCCTCGAGCGCGGTCCAGGGGTTGACCTCGATCTGCTTCATGCCGAGCGCGATGCGCTTGGCCTTCGGGTCGATGTCGAGAACGACCGCTTCGACGTCGCGGCCGACCTCCATCATCTTCGAGGGGTGCTTGACGCGCTTGTTCCACGTCATCTCGCTGACGTGAACGAGGCCTTCGACGCCCTGCTCGATCTCGACGAACGCGCCGTAGTCGGTGAGGCTGACGACCTTGCCGTGCACACGGGTGCCGACCGGGTACTTCTCGTCGGCGCGGTGCCACGGGTCTTCCTGGATCTGCTTGAGACCGAGGCTGACGCGCTCCTGCGACGGGTCGAACTTGAGGACGACGACGCGCACTTCGTCGCCGACGTTGAACATCTCGCTCGGGTGGCCGACGCGGCCCCACGACATGTCGGTGATGTGCAGCAGGCCGTCGATGCCGCCGAGATCGATGAAGGCGCCGTAGTCGGTCAGGTTCTTCACCTGGCCCTTCATGATCGCGCCCTCCTTCAGGTTCTTCAGCGTCTCCTTCTTCTGCTCCTCACGCTGCTTCTCGAGGAGCACCCGGCGGCTCAGCACGATGTTGCCGCGCTTCTGGTTGAACTTGATGACCTTGAACTCGAACTCCTTGCCCAGGTACTGGTCGAGGTTTCGCACGGGGCGAATGTCGACCTGCGAGCCGGGGAGGAAGGCCTTGACGCCGATGTCGACCTGGAGGCCGCCCTTCACCCTGCCGGTGATGGTGCCCTTGATGATCTGGTCGCCCTTCACGGCGTTCGAGATCTCGTCCCAGATGCGCATCTTGTCGGCCTTCTCCTTGGAGAGGACGACCATGCCCGTGTCGTTCTCACGGGACTCGACGAAGACGTCGACGGAATCGCCGGCTTTGACGGTGATCTCACCGCGCGGAGAGGTGAACTCTGCGAGGGCGACCTGGCCCTCGCTCTTGTAGCGGATGTCGACCACGACGAACTCAGCAGTGACCCGCACCACGACGCCCTTGATGACCTCGCCTTCCTTCACGAGTCCGGTGCCGCCGCTCTCCTTGAGCGAGGCCTCGAAGAGCGCCGCAAAATCCTCATCACCTTCCGCGTTGAAGCCCTGATTCAAGTTCTGCTGCATGTAATGGTTGTCCTGGACCAGCCCGACACAGACGCCTGACTGGGTACGACACCCCGGGTTTTTGAACGCACCTGCTTCAGTCCGCTCGCGGGGCAATGCGCGCGGTCCTGCCCACCGGTCTCGATTGACGGGTAGTGCCGCGCGCTTAGGCGAGGAACGCGCACGGGGTCAAGCAGCGGCGGAATTAAGACGGGCCTGCGTGCAGCAGGGGGTCAGCCGGCCTTGTCCAGGCGGGCGTAGACGGGGTTCAGCTGGGGGTGCGGGGTGCGGTCGCCATAGACGGCCTCTCCGAGGTCGAACAGGGCGCCGTCGAGATCCTCCTCGGCCGCGGCGGCCTCCTGCTCCTTGGCGGCCAAAGCGTTGTCGAGCTCCTTCATGCGCTCCTCGTGCTCGGCCTTCTTCTCTTCGGCGAGGTCCTCCATCTCGAGGAGCTCCTTGTGCGCGAGGATGCCCTGCGCGCCGACCTGGCCCGGGCGCGGGGTGAGCACCTGGTTGAGCTCCATCTCCATGTCCTCGAGCATGCGCGAGTTGCGCATCATCTTGAGGCGGAAGGTCTTCAGGTTCGCGCGGCTGGTGTCGATCTTCTTCACGTCGTGGCCTTCGCGCTGCTCGAGCTCCTTGTGCTTCTGCTCGGCGAGGGCCAGCGAGTTCTTCTGGTACCGGTGGGCGGCCTTCTGCGACGAGAGCGACTTGCGCAGCTCTCGGGAGCGGGTCTCGACGCCCGAAACGGCGTGCCGCCACTTCTTGGTGATCGCGTGCTTCTCGTCGCGCTCGGCAGCCTGTTGATCGAGGAAGTCCTGGTAGGCCGTGGCCTCGTCGTTCATCTCGCCTTCGAGCGCGGCGATCTCTTCGCGAATGCCCAGGAGCACGTCTTCGCACTCGAACACCGCGTCCATGCCCTTGGGCAGCGGCTTCTTCTCGGCCAGGTGCTCACGCGCGAGGTCGCCGAGCATGAAGATGAGGTCGTTGTAGCTTTCCTTCGCCATGTCGGGACGAGTGTCGAGGCTGCACCCGGGCGTCGGCAAGCGTTTGCTGCGGGGTCGCCTGGCCGAGCCTCGAATTCAGAACTGCAAACTGGCGGTGAGCAAGCCGCCTCCGTCAAGGGGAACGAGGGCAACCCTCGGAGAGGCAGCGGGCGCCTTGTTGGTGAGAACACTCACCAGCGCAACCACACCCGCAGCGACTTGAACTCCAAAGTAGACCAGCGACCTGATGCCAAAGCTGGTTTGGGCCGCGGAGCTGTTGGAGGAGCCGAGGAACAACAGTGAGGTCACCCCCGAACCGAGGACTGGAACCGCAGAGATGATCACGAAAGGCACTGCGAACACCTGGCCGAAGAGGTTCGCGCCCTGCAACTGCACCAGGAAGTCGACGACTTGAATGACGATCGTGACGCCCATCACCCCAAGGGCTCCGACCGCGACCAGGTCGGTACGAGGCTTCCTGGGCGCGACCACTGGTGGTGCCTCTTCGGTCATGACGACTGGAGGCTGTGTGGTGGGTTCGGCCTCCGCGGCCGGTGTCGACGCTGGCGCCACGGTCTGTGGGGCCGCCTCGACCGAACTTGTCTGGGCGGCGGCAGCAACCGATACCGTGCCCATCGAGAGCAGAAGCAAACGAAACATGAGCGTCACTCCAAGCGCAATGCGCGAAGCCCTGCCGACACGAGAACGACGGCGACGAGGACGAGTTTGACGACGAGGAACAGGCGGACTCGCCGTTGGAGAATGTCCCCCATGGGAACGCCCCCCGCAAGCAGGGCGACTGCCAGCAGGAGCAACCCACAAAGCCAGCCGAGCCCGTCTCCGAAAGCCGACAGCCGCGAGCGCAACCCAAGCCCGATCCCGACGAGCACGGGTGCAACCACGAGGAGCCGCCCGGGCCCGGCACCGGGCGGAAGAAACACCAGCATCAGCACGCCGAGCGACAGCGTCACTGGCCCAGCAAGCAGCGCTGCGCTCCCAGAGAACACCACACACGCACCCAACATCAGGAGCGCGACGCGCAGCCCTCCACCCCGCACGCCTCTCGCGGTCAGGAAGATCAGCAGCAACGCCGCCAGCGCCTCGACGACGCCGTTGTCTCGAACGCCCTGCTCCAGACCACGACGAAGCCGGTCGCCATCGAAGAGCCCGGGCGCCTTTGGCCTGGGCACCTCGAGGGCGGTGAAGACGCCCTGGGCGAAGCGTCGGCCACGCTCCCCATCGAGCTGACTGCCCAGGACGACGCGGTAGTTCGTCGGCAACACCCGGAGCACCTTGAAGTCCTGCCGGAGATCGCCCTCCTCGGGACACCGCCAGCTCGCCGTCAGCGCCACGAAGCCGTCTTCGAGCTGCGCGGCCTCGTCCGACCGGGTGCACGCCACGCCGCCGACTGAGAGCGGCATATCGCTCCAGACGCCGGCCTTCAGCGCGTCGGCCCGGGCGTCGAGGTCGGCCTGCGTGAGCACCCCGTCGTCGTTCGCGTCCACCGGAGCGAGCAGCGCGAGGCTCGCGTTGGTGAGCGTGACGATCTCGATCAACGTGCCGGCAGGCCCGGGCTCGAGGCGCGCGTAGAGCACGTCGGCGTCGTGGGCCCGTGCCGGGAACGTGACGAGCAGCACACCTGCGATGACGAGATGAAGGCGACGCATGGCATCGGACCGCGTGGTGTCGTATCAGGCAACGGCGATGGTGGCGGGGCGAACGCACAGACGAGTGGGCGTGACGGGCGCGGCGAGCGACCTCGGCCGGGTGCTGCTCCCCAGGCTCCTCGAGGATCCTCGCGTCACCGAGATCGTGGTGTTCGACGTCACCCGTCCGGTCGACCTGCCCGAGCGCGTCCGGTTCGTGCGGCTCGACCTGCTGCGGCCTGGCGCCGAGGGCGATCTCGAACGGGCGCTCTTCGAGGCGAGGCTCGACGCGCTCTATCACCTCGCGTTCGTCAACTCGCGCGTGCACCGGGCGAGCTTCGCGCATGAGCTCGAGGTGATCGGCACGCTCCATCTGCTCGCGGCGGCTGGCGCCGTGAAGGTGCCGCGGCTCATCGTTCCCTCGTTGACGGTGCTCTACGGAGCGCGGGCGCAGAACCCTGCCTACGCGACCGAGACGCAGCCCCTGCAGACGGTGCCAGGCATCCGGTTCGTCAGCGATCGCTTCGAGGTGGAGCGCCAGCTCGCCGAGTTCGTCGACCGCTTCCCCGACGTCGAGGTGCTCGTGCTGCGCTTCGCGCCCATCGTCGGCCCGTCGTCGAACAACCCGTTCACCCGGCTGGTGCGAGCGCGCGTGGTGCCGACGGTGATGGGGTTCGACCCGCTCTGGCAAGTCGTGCACGAAGACGACGCAGGCCGCGCGTTGTACCTGGCGCTTCACACCCGTGCCCGGGGCATCTTCAACATCGTCGGAGAGGGCGTCGCGCCGGTGTCGTCGCTGCTGCGCGCGGCGGGAACGACCACGCTGCCGATGGCCGGGCCCCTCTTGCGCTCGGCCGTTACTGCACTGGAGGCCGTCGGGCTTCCAGCGAGCCCGTGGGCGTTGATGGACTTCTTCAGGTACTCGTGGCTCGCGGACGGGCGCCGGGCTGCGCGAGACCTTCACTTTCTGCCTCACCTGCCTGTACACGAGGCGATGGCGACGATGACTCGGCGGGGGTGACGAATGGCGGCGAAACGAGTGCTCGGCAACGACCCATTCAAGCGCGGCGCGGCGGCTCGGGTGCCCGTCGCGACGAAGCCCACGCTGAAGACCGGGGGCGCGCGACCACCCACGCCCGAGCTGCAGACGAAGGCGAAGCGCTCCTCGAAAGAGCCCGTTCGCCACGACGCGACCCCAAGGGCCACGCCGCTGGGACGAGCTCCGGCCTCGCACGGTAACGCGCCGACGATCGGCGCAGACCCGATGCCGCACGCCGGTGCGCCAGTGGCCACGACGCTGGGACGAGCGCCTTCGCAGCACCACGGCTCGCCGGTCGTCGCCGCCGACCCCGTTCACCACGACGCGACGCCCGAGGGCTTCACGCTGGGCCGAATGCCCGCGCGTCACAGTCACTCGCCCTTCGTTCGGGCCGATCCCGTGGCGCATGCCGCGGCGCCGGTGGCGGTCCCACTGAGCGGCGCCCAGGCCCACGCGCACTCGCCGACGGTGCAGTTCCAGGCGGTCGTTCACGCCGACGCCCCCAGCGCGCGGGAGCTGTCGGCCGCGCAGGCACACCCTGGGTCCCCTTCGTTGAAGGCAGACCCGATCGCGCACGCGCAGACACCTGAGGCGGTCGAGCTCTTGGGAGCGCAACCGCACGCCCAGTCACCTTCGGTCGTGGTGGATCCGGTACGCCATGCTGAAACGCCCGACGCGCATCCGCTGTCGTTCGCGGAGCCGCACTCGCAGTCGCCGTCGCTGGTGACGCGCACGTCGAACGAAGACGCCGAGCCCTCGGCGCCCATCACCGAGCAGCGGTCGCGGACGTCGTTGTTGTCGAAGGACGGGGCCGTCGCCTCGGCTCGTGGAATCGCAGGCGCGGTGCGCGCGCTCCTTGGCCAGTCGGGGAAAGACACGCGCGTCGATGCGTACGGGCGTGACGAGTCGCTCGTCGCCGCGCTGCAGCCGCTCGCCGATGCGTTGTACGAGCGGTATTGGCGCGTGACGGTCGAGGGGGCGAACCTGGTGCCTCCGGGCGCGTCGGTGCTGGTCGCGAACCACGCCGGAGCGTTGCCGATCGACGGGCCACTCCTGCACCATGCGCTCAAGCGTCATCGGGCCGACCTGAAGCCCGCGCGGTGGCTGCTGGAGGATCAGATCTTCCACGCGCCGGGGCTGGGTGTGTTGTGGAACCGCCTGGGTGCCGTGCGCGCGAGCCCCGAGAACGCGATGCAGCTGCTCGCCGACGCGACGCCGATCGTGGTGTTCCCCGAGGGCATTCAGGGGTTGTCGAAGCCGTTCGCGGAGCGGTACCAACTGCAGCGGTTCGGGCGCGGTGGCTACGTGAAGATCGCGGCGCGCGCTGGCGTGCCGATCGTCCCGGTGGCCATCGTCGGCGCCGAAGAGTCGATGCCGTTGTTGGCGAAGCTGCCCGGCTCGGCGCTCGGCATGCCGTTTCTGCCGCTCACCCTGCCCCCCTTGCCGGCGCGCTGGTTCCTCAGGTTCGGGACGCCGATCGTGGTCGATGGTGGAGCGGACGCGGCTGGCGATCTCGCCCTGGTGCAGCGGATCAACGAGCAGGTACGGGACACGATCGACGTGATGCTGAAGGACCTGTTGTCACGGCGTGACGGCGTGTTCTGAGCGGCGCAGCGGAGCCCTGCCTCCCACCTCCGAGCGATGACGCGCCATGGAGATCACTCCGCGGCGTCGACCCAGCGGACGAGTTCGGGCACGGGGTGCACCTCGCCTCGAACACCAGCCTCTGCCGTGACCGGAATCGCGAGCATTCCACGCGCTTCGAACATGCCCTTCGCTGCGTCGCGGGCCTGCGCATCAGGCGCGAAGACGAGACACCCGTCGCCGCCACCCGCACCTGACTGCTTGGCGACGCAGCCAGCTGACGCAGCGAGGGCGACGGTGCGCTCGAGGGACTCGGTCTTCGTCGGCCCGAGGGAGAAGAGGAGCTCCTGGAGTTCGTTCGCTGCGGTGCGAGTTCCAGCGAAATCGCCCCGCGCGAGCGCTTCTTCGAGCTGCCCGCCGACCGCGTCGCTCTGGAGCACGAACTTCTGCCTCCCCGCCACGTCGAGCCTGCGCTCGACCTCGGAGATCAGCACCGGCGTCGACGCGCTCTGGCCACTGAAGACGTAGAGCATGGGCAGCTTCGGTGCCGTCACGCGCCACACGTCGATCGGCGGAGCGTTGGTGAGCGCACCTTGAAAGCCGCCACGGTTGCCTGCATCGATCAGCGCCGACACGTCAGCGCGGCGATAGCGAACGACGTCACCGGCGAAGCAGGCCGCGACGTCGGCGCCGCTCCCCTTCCCGCCCTGGGCCGAGGCGTGAGCGACGAGCGCGAGCTTGAGCGCGTCGAATGAGGCGCCCATGACGGTGCGGCACGCCTCGGCCGCGAGCACACACGCGCGCGCGCTCGAGCCGAAGCCGAGCTTCAGGCCGTTGGACGTCGGAGACGCTTCGAACGCAATCGAGAACCCCGGGCCGTCTTGCGCCATCGCGCGCATCGCGAGATCGATCGTGCGCGCGACGAAGTGGAAGGACGGAGACGGCGGCGAGTCCCACCTGGCGCCGAGCGGCGTCGTCGCTCCCGAGAGACGGCCTTCAGCGAGCAACACGTCGACTCGGCGATCAGGGCGGCGGCGAACGAAGGCGCGGGTCCTTGGTCCGACCGCGAGCACCCGGGCGATCCCGCCCCACAGCACCGAGTACTCCCCTGCGAGGAAGAGCTTGCCGGGCGCCGAGAGCGTGCGATCCACCTCGTGGTTTTGCCCCGGGGATGACGTGCTGACGAGTTTTCAGAGTCAGGAGGGGGCCTTCCGCAGAGCGAAGCGCGCGGTCATGCTGTGGTGAAACGATGACGACCGTCACCACGCGGACCGCGGCGAGCCTGATCGGCCAGGACGAGGAAGCGTCGGCGTGCTGGGACCTCGCCAACGACCTCGAGAGGTCGCCTGATACGCTCGAGCTCGACGCACCACGCATGATCAGGCGGCTCGAAACGGCCTCTCCCAGCCAACTGCGCTTCAGCGCGGTCCGCCTCGTCCAGCTGCTCGATGACCCCGCGTTCGGGTGCACCGTGGCGCATGGCGTGACGCTTCGCCCAACCGTGGTGGCCGCGGTCCAGAGAGCTGGCTACCCATGGGCGCTCCAGCTGCAACCCGAAGACCTTCAGCCCGTCGCGCCCGCTCGAGAGCCGAAACCGGGCTGGGGCACTCGCTTCAGACAGGCCCTGCTCGTCTCGACGATCCTCGGCGTTGTGGCGGTGGCGCTCGGGGAGTCCCTCGGCGGGTTCGCCCGCGAGGTGCCGCCAGCGAGCTCGTCGTCCAGACGACTCGTCCCGGCCCAGGCGCTCGTTCCACCGACCGAACGCGAAGACCTCCTTGTCTCGATGATGCGCGAGCAGGCATCCACCGACCGCCTCACCTCCTTCGCCATCGCGTTCGACTGCCTCGGAGACCCTGAACTGCGCCGCGAGAAGTGCGCAGTGGAGCTCGCAGCCATGCTCCGCGCGCATGCCCGCGAAGCGCGAGACGACCGCTATGCGGCAACGGCAACGAAGCTCGAGGCCCGGCTCCTCGCATGGAACATGAGGGGGACGAGCGAGCACCTGCGCGTGGGCGACCTGATCTTCTCGGCGGTGCCCTCCCGCACTCGCTTCTTTCGGCGGCCCGACCAACAGGCCGAGCTGACGGCGCTGAGGCTCTTCGAACAAGGTGACCTGCCAGGAGCCATGAATGCCGCGGACCGATGCCTCCACGCAGACGCCTACTCTCTTCAGTGCGCGGCGATCATGCTCAACGCACTCGACGTCATCGATTTCCCCGGCCGGAGCGCACGGGAAACGAAGCTCAAAAGAAACATTGCGTGGAGGCTGGCGCGTGAAAGCCGGGACACGTGCTACCTGATGCCACGGGGGTGTTGGTAACCAGCGACGCCCCTCGGACTTCACAGGTCCTTCAGACAGCTCCCACGCCACCAGTGCATCAGTGTGTCCTCTGCGCTTCCGTTGGCCATGGCTTCTCCCTGAGTCGCTCAATTCATCGCGACGGCCAACTGCCCGGCGAACCGCGCGTTGCTTTCCAGCAGCGCCAGGTTTGCTTCGAGCGTGCGGCCCTTCGTGCGGCGGACCATTTCTCCGAGCAAGAACGGCGTCGCCGCCTTGCCCGAGATTCCCTTCTTCTTCCCGAGCGCCAACGCCGCGCGCAGGTGCTTCTCGATCTCGGCGCGAGGGAGCGCGGTCTTCTCAGGCGGCGGGACGGCGAAGACGATGCCGCCCTGCTCCAGCGAATGACGAGCCTTGACGATCTCGGCCGCGGCGCGCGCGTTCGGCACGGAGTGCTCGAGCATCAACCCCGTCTCCCGTGAATAGAACCCGGGGAGCTCATTCGTACCGACGCCGATCACAGGCACACCGAGGGTCTCGAGCAGCTCGAGGGTCTTGGGGAGATCGAGCACCGACTTCGCACCCGCACAGACGACGGCGACCGGCCAGCGGGCGATCGCGGGCAGATCTTGCGAGATGTCGAGATCCTCCGCGACGCCGCGGTGCACGCCGCCGAGGCCACCCGTCGCGAACACGCTGATCCCCGCGCGCGCAGCCAGCTCGCACGTCGCGCTCACCGTCGTTCCGCCCGTGCGCTTCTGCGCCACGGCGATCGCGAGATCACGCGAGCCGAGCTTGAGCAGCCCCTTGCCCGTCGCGAGCAGCTCCGTTTGCGCGTCGTCGATGCCCACGTGGAGCACACCGGAAATCACCGCCATCGCGGCTGGCGTCGCGCCCGCCTCCCGAACGGCGGCTTCACATCGACGCGCGGCCTCGAGATTCCGCGGGTACGGAAGCCCCTGCGCGAGCACCGAAGTCTCCAGCGCCACGAGGGGACGCTTCGTCTTCTGCGCACGCTTCACTTCGGCTGAGAACACGAGCTTCATTTCGGCCTCCGACCCGGGTGATACCACTCGGAGCGAACAGCATCGGGTGCCGCGTTTCAGCAGCTCAGCGTCTGCTCAGCCGCGGCGCTTCTCGACGACCAGCTGGTAGTCCTCGATCTTCTTGTCGAGCGTCGGGCGCGAGATGCCCAGCAGCGCAGCGGCTTTGATCTTCTTCCCACGCGCCGTCCGCAGCGCCTCGGCGATCGCGTCACGCTCGAGCCGTTGCACCCGCGCCGCAAGCGTCAGGGGGCCCTGCGTCGCGCCGGTCTGCACCTCGGGCGGCAGCACCAGCGCCGTCACTTCACTGCCCGCGTACAGCAAGGCCAGCCGCTCGCTGACGCCCCGGAGCTCCTCGACGTTCAGCGGCCAGTCGTAGTCGACGAGCACTCGCCGGGCATCGGGCGTGAGCAGCGGCGCTTCCTTGCGGCGAGCCTGCGCCGCGCGCACCGCGAAGTGCTCGAACAGCTGGAGCACGTCAGGGCGGCGATCCCTCAGCGGCAGCGTCTCGAGCTCGGTGCCAGTGAGCACCTTCGCCAGCTCGCCGTCGATCTCTCCACGCGACAGCAACGTCTGCAGCGGCGCGTCGCACGTCACCATGAACCGGACGTCGACGGCCTCTTCGCCACCCTGCCGCGACGGCGCGACCCGACGGGACACGAGCCGGGCCAGGCGCTCCGCTGCATGCCGCGGGAGCGACTCGATCTGCTGCAACACCAGCGTCCCACCATCGGCCTCGAGCAGCGCCGAGCTGGCCGGAGGAACACCCGGCGCGCTGGTGCGGCCGAACAGCGTCTCTTCGACGAGGCTCGGGTGCTTGCGGCAGTCGACGACGATGAACGGCCCCAGCGCCCGCGGCGAACGCGAGTGGATGTACTCGGCCATCTGCAGGCGGCCGGTCCCGAACTCGCCCCAGACGATCGTCGTCTCGGCCGTCGACGCTGCGCGACGGGCCTGCTCCACCGTCTTGCGGAACTGGCGTGAGGAGCCGATCAAGAACACCTGGCGGCCCGGATCCTGCCGCGCGCGCAACGCCGTGCAGGCCTCACCAGTCAGCCGGCCGAGCGCCGTGATCGTCCGCTGCTCCTCGGGGCCGAATGGCTCGGGCCGCTCCGCGTAGAGAATGCCGAACGGCGCGCCACCCGACGCGATCAAGGGAGCCACCAACACCCCACCCGCGATGCTCGCCTCTTTCCGCTCGAGCGCCGCGCGAACCATGGCGCGGGGCACTTCGACCTTCTCGGCGCCGACGACGGCGGCCGTCAGAAGCCCATCGGTGCCGCCGAGCAGCGCGGCAGCCTTGTCGGAGTTCACGCCGCGGGAGAGCTCTTCCGCCGCGCGGCGCAGCACCATGGCCTCACTCGTGGCCGACAGCAGCGCGACCCCCGAGTGGTACAGCCCGGCGACCGGACCCGCCGCGGGAAGAAGCTCTTCGACCGGCGAGCCCGAGATCTCTCCGAGCCCCGCACGATCAGCCAGCGACGCACGCGCCGTCGGCTCGAAGAGGATCGTCGAGTCGCCGACCTGCAGCCGATCGCCCGGCAACAGCACCATCTCGGCTTCGATCTTCTCACCGTTGACGACCGTGCCATTGCGGCTGCCGAGATCGCTGACGCGCGCCTCGCCGCCTTCGAGCGCGAGCCGAACGTGCCGGCGCGACACCTTGGCGTCTTCGAGGCTGATCGTGCACGACGGGCTGCGCCCGATGATCACCTCACCGGTGACCTCGTGACGCCGACCTGCCTGAGGGCCCGTCAACAGCAGCAGTGCAGCCACGTTCGTCCTCCCGGTTCTCTGACGGTCACGCTGGGAGCTCTTGCTGGAGCAGCGCGTGGAGCTCCTGCGGCTCCAACGTACGCCCATCGCGAGTCACTGCCAGCGCGTTGATCTGAGACTCGTCGATCTCGACGTGCGCGCCCTTGCGCCACTCCGTCGTCGTCTCGCCACCATCGACCAGCCGGCCGATCACCTTCTCGTCGTCCCAGGTGATCACCTCGGCCCACAGCTGCTCGTCCCCGGCTTCTTCGTCTTCGCCGTCGGGGTGCACCTCGAACGGAGCCCGCACCACGAAGCCGAGCGGCTCCATCAACCCCTTACGGAGGAAGCGGGCCTTGAAGAGCGGCAACAGCCTGTCGGCGAGCGACCGCAGGTTCGCGGCCTCTTCTTCGGTCTCTTCTTCGAAACGATCGCGATACTGCTCCAGCATCTCGCCGATCGAGTGTCGCCCCTCGGGCGAGACGATCGACACCATCTGCGCGTCGTGCCCTTCGAACAGCTCGGGATCGACGCCAGGCAGGTTGGTACGCGCCTCTTCGCTCGGCACGAGGGTGAACTGCCGCCCTACGCTCGTCGACACGATCGCCCGCATCGTGGGCCCCTGGCCGAAGGCGAGATCGGTGCACAGCTCGTGAAGGAACGTCTCTGCGGCGGGCAGATCGTCTTCCTGAATGTTGAAGGCCTCGACGTCGAGCGTGCCGAACTTGGCGAGCCCATGGGTATGCACCCACATCGCCGTGTTGCCCTCTTCCACCACGCCGCCGTGCATCGGCATCGCGTGGATGGTGACGTGATCACGAATGTCGAAGTCGAGCTCGGTGATCTCTTCGACGTCGTTCATCGAGTGCATGCGGAAGGCGGTGACGTCGACGCAGACCGCCTCCATCAGATCCATCAAGCCCCGCACGGTCCACAGCGCCTCGAAGACGGCCATCGTCTGCTGCGGTTTCCCCGGCACGTAGCGCACCCGGTAGAAGCCGCGCGCGGTCTCGAGCGTCTTGCGAAGCTCGGGCGTGCCGATGAGCAGCTCGGGAGTCCACCCCAGCGGGCTGTCGCGCACCTCGAAGATGACGTCGACCTGCGAGTCGTCGGCGCGCACCGAGAACAGACAGTCGCCCTCTCCGAAGACGAGCTCGACCTCGTCGCCAGCGAAGGCCTCTCGCACGACGTCTTCCTTGACGGGCTCGGTGTCGAGCGTCGCGAGCACGTAGACGTCACGCATCGTGGTCGCCAGGTCGCTCACAGGTGCTTCTCGATCTGCTTGAAGAGATCGGCGCGGTCGACGAGGTCGGTCACGTAATCGAGCGTGTCGGTGGGCAGCACGAGCACAGGCGACATCGTGTAGCGCTTGAACCAGTCCTCGTAGAGATCGTTGAGCCGCTTCAGGTACGGCGTTGGAATGTCCTGCTCCATCTTGCGGCCGCGGAGCTTGATGCGTTGCTTCAGCGTCTTCACGGGGCAGCGCAGGTAGATCATCAGATCGGGCGGCTTCAGCGCCGCGGCGATCGTCTCGTAGAGCTCCCAGTACGTCTGCCAGTCGCGGCGATCGATGTGCTTCTGGCGCGCGAGGTTGCGGGCGAAGATCTCGGCGTCTTCGTAGATGGTTCGATCCTGCAGGGCCGTGCCGGCCTCACGCTCGAGCTCGCGGTGCAGGCGGAACTTGTGGGTAAGGAAGAAGATCTGGGAGCGGAACGCCCAGGTCTTCATGTCCTTGTAGAAGTCTTCGAGGTACGGGTTCTGATCGTTCGGTTCGTAGAACGGCTTGAGCCCGTACTTGCGGCAGAGAAATGCCGTCAGCTCGGTCTTCCCGGCGCCGATGTTCCCGGCGATTGCGATGAACTTGGTGCGAGCCACGTGCGCCCCGGGCTCAGGCGGCCTTGATCTTGGCGGTGGGCGTCACGGCGTACCACGACGTCCGGAACTCCTTGAGCGCACGCAAGCTGGCCGGGTGACGGCCGAGCTCGGGAGCCAGGGTGACGGGTACGCCGATCTTCTTCTCGATGACCCGCGCGGTCTCGAGCTGGTTCTTGCGACGCTCTTCGGTGACGGTGCAGCCGGTCGTCTTGGGGAGCACCCGGTTCACCAGCACGCGCTCGAACGGCAGCTTCTTCGCCTTGAGGTACTCGACCTGACGCTCGGCCTGCGGCACGCCGAGATCTTCTCCGCGCGTGACGACGACGAAGCGACACTCGGCTGGGTTGAGGAGGGCCTTCTCGAACCGATCGATGTGCTTGAGCTGCGCCTCACACCAGGTGGCCAGCGCCTGCCCGCCCTTGGCCTTGTACTTGGTCGCGATGGCGTGAATCGCCTGGAACCACGTGCGGGCGATGGCCGGCACCTCGAGCACCCGCAGCGTGTTCCCTGCCGGAGCCGGGTCGATGACGATGCGCTTGAAGCGCTCCTGCACCAGCGCGTCGGTGAGCGCCGTCATGGCGGCCAGCTCGTCCATGCCGATCGGCGCGAGATCGAAGAGGTTGCGGAAGATCTCGCGGTCCTGCGCGAAGGTCTCGCCCTTGGCCTCGGGCCCGAACATCGGCTCGGCGAGCTCCTTCAACTTCTTCTTCAGGTTGCCGTACCAGTTCGCGAAGTCGATCTCGCGCGCGTACAGGCCCTTGGTGCCCTTCACCTGGGTCTCGGTATCGGTGAGGCGGCTGACGAGCACGTCGGACAACGAGTGCGACGGATCGGTCGAGAGGAGGAGCACCGGCCCTTCCTTCTCGGTCAACGTGACGGCCGCAGCAGCAGCGCACGACGACTTGCCGACGCCACCACCACCCAGGAAGAAGATGAAGCGCGTCGGCGGCAGCGGCGGCGCAGCGATCGGCGGCATCGAGGGCGCACGCACCAGCGCCGGCGGGCCTTCGCCTGCGCTGAACTGCAGGGCCTTCGTCTCTTTCCCGCTCGCCCACTCACGGCCGAACTTCTTCACCTCGTCGAGGCCACGCGGGCCGACGATGCGCCGGTGCAGCAGCGCGACCTTCTGGTGCATCGTCTGGTACTTGCGCACGTGGGGCGCCTGCAGGCCGCGGCGGTTGGCGACCTCACGGCTGATCTTTCCGTCTTCGATCAGGTCCGCGACGATCTCGTCGACGGGAATGCCGCGCTCTCCGAGCACCTTGAAGAACAGCCGGGTCTGCGCCTCGGCGACCGGCTCGGCGATGGTGCACACGTGCAGGGCGAAGCGCTTCGGGTTCTTGAGGAACGCCAGCGCCGCGTCACACTTCGTCGCGAACTCGTCGACCGTCATCGGCGGTCGCACCACGTTCTTCGACGGGCGGCCGTGACGCTCGCCCCGCAGGAGCGCGATCAACTTCCGCAAATTGGTCGGGTGCTCGAGGAAGCGCAGCGCGTGCGACGTCGAGAAGCCGTCGACGACGATCGCGTCCCACTCGGTGCCTTCGGCGAGCTCGATGAGGTGGAAGAGCGCGGCGACCTCGCCCATCTGCGCGGTGCTGGTCTCGAGCACCTTCTTCACGTCTTCGTCAGAGAGCAGCGCGCCCTTCTGCGCCGAGCCGAGCAGCGCCGGCCGCCACGTCTTGTTGAACGCGGCTCCAAGCTCTTCGAGATCGAGCTCCAGCGCCGACAGCCCGCCCGGCCCTTTGCCAGGCAGCAGCTTCGTCGGCTTCGACGAGAGCTTCTTCTTGATCAGATCGGCCACTCCACCGTCGGCCTCGAGAGACACGAGGAGGACTCTGGCTTTTCCGTTGTCCTCGAGCACGTTGAGCGCGTGGGCAGTGGCAAGGGTGGTCTTGCCAGCGCCGCCCTTTCCAGCAAAGAAGTGGAGCACGGGTCCGTCAGCCATCGGTTGGGCCTTCCTGACTTCGTTGCAGCAGTGGTGGGCGTTGGTGGCCGAGTGCCAGCGATGCCCAGTTCAAGGGCGCGGAGTTTCGCCGATCTCACCCCTGTCGGTCAAGGTAAGACCGTCGTCTTTCCGCACGGTTCCGCTCGCAATGGAGATCGGCAGGGCGAGTGCAGGCCCCTGAAACGTCAGGGGATTTGACGCATGGCAGGCTCGATCAGCCCTCGCGCGATGCGTTGAATCGAGTGCCGCTGCGGCCGAAACCGCTCGATCAGGGAGGCCACGCCCGCCTCGGGCAGCGTCTGGCCGCAGGTGAGAATGTCGATCGCGGCGTACTCGTGTTCGGGCCAGGTGTGGATCGAGAGGTGACTCTCGGCGACGAGCACGACGACGCTCGCGCCGTGTGGATGGAACTGGTGATGGAGCGCCCCGAGCACTTCGCAGCGGGCCGCGCGCGCCGCGTCGATGAGCCCCGCTTCGAGCGCCTTCGCGTCATTGAGCAGCGAGGTCTCGACGCCCCACAGCTCGAGGAGGACGTGGGTCGCGAGCGCTTCGGTCTTCACGCGTAGCGCTTCTTCATCAGGAAGACGATCGCGTCACGCGCGCTCGCCTCGGTGTGGCCGTACTTCGTCGTCATCTGCTCGAGCGTCTGCTTCACCTGCAGCTGCTCCTTCGCCGACAACGAATTGCGCTCGTCGCCCAGGTACTTGAGCGTGTTCTCGGCGTTGATGCGCAGCGTGCGTTTGCGCTCGTCATAGAAGTGATCGGACAGGCGCTTGAACAGATCGGGAAAGATGCGCCGGTACTCGACGGCGCCTTCGGGGTTGTCGATGCGCCACGCGCCGACGTTCGAGATGAGCCCCTTGCGGAACTCCTTCGGATCGTCGCCCTTCGGCATCACGAAGCCCTCGAACTCCGAGAGGCGGCCTTCGTCGGGCTTCTCGGGTTGGCCGGTGTGGCGGTTGGTGACGCGCTCGCCCTTCACCCAGGCGCTGACGGTCTGCACGTAGCGCTCGAACAGCTCCTCGTACTGCCCCTCTGACACCAGCCCCATCGACTCGCGCACTTCGCGATCGGTCCAGTCGAGGTACTGCTCTTCGACGACGCGCACGAACTCTGCGTGATCGTGGAAGCCGTCGACGATCTCCTGCTGGAGGAACTCGTACACGCTCTTGTCGCGCACCAGCGCGGTGAGCTCCTTCAACACTGCGAGCGGGTGCAGGCTGTCGTGATCGGTCGACTGCGCCGCGTTGAAGAGGGCCGTCTTGATCTCGCGCGCCGAGGCGCCGCTGCGGCCTTCGTAGTTCGGCCACGAGTCCGACTCTTCGTAGAGCAACGGGAGCAGCTTCTTGAGCTCCTTCTGTTGCTGCAGCGTGAGGCGATCGGGCCCTTCACCGTCTTGAAAGAGGCGGAGCTTCTCGATCGGCGTCAGCCGCTCCACGAGGCCGCGCGTCTCGGGCGGGTAGCGATCGGGCAGCGGCTTCTTGAGGCGCGTGAGCGTGGCCCACATCGCGGCGACCGAGCTGGCGTGCGGCGCGACGTGGCGGCCGACGGTGCGGGCGTTCACCTGCGCGTCGTAGATCTCGCGCTCGACCTTCCACCTTCGCAGGTACGGCACCCGCACCAGCTCGATGCGGCCCTTGAAGCTCGCGAAGTCGGGCAGCTCCTTGAACGCGGCGAGGTGCTTCTCGTTCGACGACGCGATCAACACCTCGTCGAGCTGGAGCGTGAAGTGCTCCAGCGGCACCTCGCCCGTCTCGCAGAAGCCCAGCAGGTACTTGAACGCCTCGAGCGGGCGCTTGAGCAGGTCGGCGTACTCGATGAGCCCGCGGTTCGCGTTGACGAGCGCGCCGTGCGGCTCGAACAAGATGGTGCTGTGGAGCGACAGCGGCAGGTTCGCCTGCGTGCGATCGGCGGTGACCTGGTTGTACGAGGCGTCGACGCTCATCTGCGGCTCGATCGACGCGATGCCCGCGAGGTAGCGGCGTGAATAGTAGAACCGCTCGACCTGCACGTGCCGCAGGACCTTGAGGTAGTCGCCCGCGTACGCCGCCAGGAGCGCGTCGAAGATCTTCTTCGACTTGTGCGAGAGCTGCCCCTCGAGGAGCACGGCCGGAACGATCGTCTCGGCCTTCACGCCCAGCGCGTCCTGAATGAGCTTCTTGCGCTCCTTGAGCGGAATGAGGAGCAGCGGGTGTTCGCGCAGCGGGTTCGCGATGCGAACCTCGATGTCCTCGGCCTCGAGGTGCGCGAAGCTCAACAGCCCGCCGCTGCTGCCCCCGCCCCCTTTTCCGCCGAAGCCGATCGCGCCCTTCACCAGCTTGTCGCTCGGGAAGATCCAGTTGAACGTGTACTGCGCGCCCTGCGGCGTCTGCGAATACAGCTCGAGGCCCCGTTTCAACGACTCGACGAGCGACGACTTCGCCGAGCCGTTCGGCCCGTGCAGGAGGATGAGCTTGTTGATCTGCGCCGCGCGAACGAAGTTGCCGAGCAGCCGGTAGATCGCGTTCTGCACCTCTTCCTGGCCGGCGACCCGAACGTCGGGCTCCTCAGGCGTGGGGTCGAAGACCTTGAAGCGGCGGATGGTGCCCGTCGGGTGCGGCACCTGCTCGTGCCCGAAGTGATCGATCGTGTCGACCAGGTACATCGCCGCGTTTCTCAGCTGCTGTGCGGGCGCGCTCAGGAAGAGCTGGGTGTATTCCTCGAACGAGAGGATCGAGCGGTTCTTGACGAAGTCGCTCGAGACGGCGGTACCGATGTCCTGGATCTGGCGGCGGGCGTCCACCGCCGAAGCGTACTGGCTCGCCCGTGAAGCACAACCTCTGCGGCCTAGCCGCGGCGGCGCAGCGCGAACATCAACAGGAACGCCACCAGGAAGGACGTGGGATCGACGGTGTTGCAGCTGCAGCCGTCCCTGATCTTCGTCGTGTCGCAGCTGAGGCACTCGGGCACGCCACCATCGCGGGGCAGCACGGGCTCCACGGAGCCGGCGTCTGGCTCGGGTTGCCCTGCGTCGACCTCAGGTATCCCTGCGTCGGGCTCGATCGCTCCCGCGTCTGCGTCGATCACGCCCGCGTCTGCGTCGATCACACCTGCGTCCTCGGGTACGTACACGCCGCCGTCAGGCCAGACGACGCCAGCGTCGAGATTGCAGGGGTCGGCGATGGGCGTCTGCACCGGGCACCCTGGACCCGACAGGTTGCTGCGCATCACGCCACGGCCATCGGTCGCGTTGGTGAACCACTGCGACCACCGCTGGCGGTACCGCTCGACCTTCGCGAGCATCGCGGGCGGCACCTGCGTCTGCCCCGGGGCCAGCACCACCACGAAGGCCACGCGCCAGCAGCGTGACGCGTGCGGATATGCGGGGGCGCGGACGCCCATCGCGCGCTGGATCTCCTCTGCGGTGATGTCGTGGCGGGTGAGGCCGCTGCGCGTGGTGGCAGCCGTCCCCTTCCCCATCGCGATCACGTCGGCGCCCTTGCCCAGGTTGGCCGGATCTTCGAGCACCATCATCGGCGACACCTCGCACGCACCGCGCAGGCCCATCAGGTACTGATCGATGTGGCTGTACTTGCGATCGCAGCCCTCGAACCGGAACGAGCCATTGCCGAGGTCGGTGATGCACTCGCCGTACATGACGGAGCGCGAGTCGGCCAGGTGGCTGTAGTGCTGGTTCGGAGAGCCGGCCTGGCCGTTCTCCATGTTGTCGCCGCCGAAGCCGCGAATGAAGTGCTGGCGGCCGCGACCATCAGCCTGATCGAACTCGACGCCGTTGAGCCAATGGTGCCCGTACTCGTGACCGAGCATCTCGATGCCCGTGAGGCTCTGCACCCCGGGAATCTGAATGCCGAGTGACGGTGCCCAGGGAGAATCCGGCAGCGACGGCAACGCCTCGGGCCCCGGCGGCAACCCGGGAATGAAGCCTGCCGTGCGGCCGAGCGTGCCCATGAAGACGCACTGCGAGAGCTTCTGCGAGGTGTACGTGTTCGTCGTGAGGAAGCCGGTGTCGCGGCCGATGTTGCGCGCCGTCGAACGCACGGGCGGGCCCTGCCACACGTTGTCGAGATCGCTCAGCGCTTCGCTCGTGGTGAACGAGAAGATGCCGTCGAAGTTGTCGCCCAGCCCGCCCGCGCGCGCGGCGTTGAAGGCGGCCCGGCAGAACTGCTCCTGCTTGCTGGGGAAGATGCCCATGTTGCCCATGCCGACGAGCCCGTTGATGGCGCCGCTCGGGTCCGCGACGATCACGATGTCGTTATTGATGCTCACCTGCGCCTGAGCGCGGCCGGCGACCAAAAGAGCGAGCAGCAAGAGTCGTCGAACCATGAAACCTCCACCCTCGAAAACCTCACGCCTCGAAGGGTTGAGGGCTCAAACCACAGGGCCCTCCAGGTGCGCAATGCGCGCCTGTCTCTTCGCGTGCACACCGAGCGCCGCCCCGGTTTTCGGGTGATGCTGCTGGTTTGGAGCGCGACAGCTGTGGCACGGTGCTTTTCGATGCGTCGCCTCGTCGTGCTCAGCGTCGGGCTCTGGCTGACCGCCTGCCCCACCATCAACTCGAAGCCCTGCAGCGCTGACAGCGAGTGCGAGGCCGATCAGCGCTGCCGTCGCGGAGCCTGCGGGCCGATCTGTCTGAACGACGGCGAGTGTGGCGATGGCCAGGTCTGCGCCAGTGGCCGCTGCGAGGTTCGCCCCGAGTGCGCGCAGGCGACCGACTGCGCGTCGGGCTTCACGTGCGCGAGCGGCCGGTGCCGGTGCGAATCTGACGGGGCCTGCGCTGCGAACCAGACGTGCACCGAGGGCGTGTGCAAGGCCCGCACGCGGTGCCGCGTCGAGGCCGACTGCACGAGCGGGACGCGCTGCGAGGTGACGCAAGGGCTCTGCGTGCCCAGCTGCCGGCTGCCGACCGACTGCGCGCCCAACCTCGAGGCGCAGGTGGCGACGGCGCTCTACGCGTGCCTGAACGGCACCTGCTCCCGGCGCTGCACGACCGATCTGACGTGCGCTGCCGACGGCGTCGTCTGCAAGGACAGCCTGTGCGTCGCCTCGGACTGCAGGACGAAGTCAGATTGCCCTGACGGCCAATACTGCACGAGCGGCACCTTCGGGCGCTGCCTCGCGTTCGACACGTGCACCTCGTCGGCGACCTGCGGCGAGAACTTCCGCTGCGAGAAGTTCGGACAGAACGAATGCCCGCCCGGCTTCGACTGCTCGCTGTCGATCTGCCGCGAGCTGCCCAGGTGCTTCATCGACTCCGACTGCGTGAGCGGCGTTCCAGGCACCATGTCGTCGCGGCCCAATGGGTTCTGCGACGAGGGCCACTGTCAGCCGACCGATCGCTGCCTGACCTCCACGAGCTGCACCCAGGGCCGGGTCTGCATCGGAGGGATCTGCGTGCCTCCAGTCTGTCGTGGCCACGCCGAGTGCGGCGCCGGCAAGGCCTGCGTCGACGGTGCCTGCAATGAAGAGCCGACGCCCACCAACATCGCCCGGCTGGGCCTGCACCCTGCCGAGTCGCTGCTCGAGGTCGGAGACACCCTGCCCCTTCAGCTCACCGCGTATCGGCTCGATCAGAGCTCGTACCCAATCCGCGCGGGGACCTTCACGGTGCTCGACGAGCAGGGCATGCCCAGCGGCGCGGCGACGGTGAGCGGTGATGGCCTGGTGACGGCGATTGCTCCGGGGCTGGTGACGATCCGCGCGGCGATCATGATGTCGTTCGCGAGCCCGACCGAGGCGCGCGTGCGCATCTACCCGCGGGTGGCGATGGGCCGTCGCGTGCTGGTGGTCGACGCCGCGAGACGTCGGCCGATCGCCGGGGCCGTCGTCTGGGCCTGCCTCGACGCCGACTGCACGATGCCAACGGAAGCAGTGACGGACGCAGCAGGCCTCGCAGCGTTCCCGATGCTGGGCGCTGGGGCGGCGACGTTCACCGTGGTGAGCGCTGCCACGCGCAGCGACTCCAAGCCGACCCACGAGCGCGTATCGATCCTCTCGACCCAGGCGACCGACGTGTACGTCCCGTTGCGCGACAACCCGGTGACGGCCCACACCGGCTTCAACGGCGCAATTGGCTTTCAGCAGGTGCGCGCGAGCGGAACGTACTGGCTGGGCCTCATCGCGACCGCCATCGGCGATCTGCCCGGCATGCGCCTCTCCACGCTGGTCGGTGACCCGATCTCGACCGAGATCCCCGGCATCAACCAGCGGGTCCCGATTCCGGGCGCCGTGGTGCTCTACAGCTCTCCGGGCCTCAACATCCCCACCGAGGTCAAGCCACGCTCGCTCGGCTTCGGGCAGGCGGGCGATCGACCGGCGGTGGCCTTCGCGACGCGCGGAAACCTGAGCGAGCTGGCGACGCTGCGGTCGGTCGATCTGCTCAGCTACATCGGGTCGGCCGACTTCACGGTGCAGCAGTCGGTGGAGCTGTCCTCCCGCCTCGACGTGCCTGACACCGCCGACGTCAACGGCAACGGCCTGTGCTCGAACCCGCAGCGCTGCCCGATGGGCACCGAGGACGTGCCTGACTGGGCCGGCTTCACGCGCGTGAGCATGAGCCCCAACCGCCAGCTCAACCGTCGCACCGAGGTCGTTCTGCCTCGCGTGCCCTCGACGCTCGACACGGTGGTGGTAGCCGGCATCGAAGACGACGCGTTTCGTGGCGCGCTGCCGACAGGCTTTGCGTCAAAGGCGGCTGGAGCTCCGTCGAATGACGGCACGCGGCCCGTCGATCCCGTCTTGTTGCGCACCGGCGTTCCGTTCGGCGGCATCGAGTCCTCGACGCCTGGCGTCTGGTCGATCGCCCTGTCGACCCGCAGCAGCGCTGAGAGCGCCCGCGTGTTTCACGTGACTGGAGCGATCCCGCTGAAGATCGCGATGCAGCCGTTCTTGCCCCTGCCCGGAGCGGGCGCCTTTACCCCGCTCACCCGCACGTGGACGCCGAAGCAGCCGGAGTGGGCGTCGCTCTACTCGACCGGCGCCGAGGTCGGCCGGCTGGCCCTCACCGGCGCGCAGGTTCGCCACACCGTCTACTTCCCGATCTCCCTCGGGCAGACGACCGTCTCGGTGCCGCGCGCGCCCAGCGGCCCCGGCGCCGATCCCGCCGCCGAGGCCATGCCGGGCCTCGAGGTCTCGGGCGTGGATCTATCGAGTTCCACCTCATGGGATGACGTCGTCAGCTTCCCCGGCGTCAACCTCTCGACCTGGAACCTGGTGATCGACGGCTATTCTCGGGTCGACAGGTGACGGCTTCGCGCTAAGTTGGCCGAGTGACGACCGAGGTGATCATCGGAATCGACCTGGGAACGACCAACTCCTGTGCCGCGTATGTCGACGGCTACAAGGACGGCGCTCCCAACGTGAAGCTCATCCCCTACAAGGGCGGCGACTACACGGTGCCCTCGATCTACGCGATCGACGACAAGGGTAACGAGCTCATCGGCTACGAGGCCAAACGGCAGTGGCAGCTCAACCCGAAGAACACGATCTACGGCGCCAAGCGCCTCGTGGGCCGCACCGCCACCAGCGACATCGTCGAGACGATGCGCAAGGTGGTGCAGTACCAGGTCAAGCCGTCGTCCGATAACAAGGAAGTCACGATCGAGATCGCGCGCAAGGAGCTGACGCTCCAGGAAGTGTCAGCGCGCATCTTGAACAAGATTCGCGACGTCGCCTCGAACTACCTGCGCGTTCCCGTGCACAAGGCCGTCGTCACGGTGCCCGCCTACTTCTCCGATCGTCAGCGCCAGTCGGTGAAGGACGCCGGCAAGCTCATCGGCATGGAGGTCGTGCGCATCATCAACGAGCCCACCGCCGCGGCGCTCGCGTATGGCCTGGGCAAGGGCTACCAGAAGAAGGTCTGCATCTACGATCTGGGCGGCGGCACCTTCGACATCTCGATCATCGAGATTCGCGGCCAGGTCTTCGAGGTGAAGGCCACCGGCGGCGACATCTTCCTGGGTGGCATCGACTTCGACAACGCGATGATCCACTACGTGCTTCGCGAGTTCCAATCGAAGACGGGCATCGATCTCTCGACCGACCCGGTCGCCATGCAGCGCATCAAGGATCTCGCCGAGCGCACCAAGTGCGATCTGTCGTCGCGCGAAGAGGCGCCCTTCAACATTCCCTTCATCACGATGACGCCGCAGGGCCAGCCCCTGAACATCGAGATGAAGTTCACCCGCAAGCTGCTCGAGTCGCTCACCAGCGAGCTGGTCGATCGCACGCTGAAGATCGTCGCGAAGGTGCTGGTCGAGTCGGGCCTGTCGACGCGTGAGATCGAAGAAGTGATGCTGGTCGGTGGGCAGACCCGCATGCCGGTCGTGCAGGATCGGCTGACCAAGTTCTTCGGCAAGCCGCCGTCCAAAGGCGTTCACCCCGACGAGGCCGTCGCCATCGGGGCGGCGCTGTACGCGTACTCGCTGCAGGACAACAGCGACCTCAAGCTCCAGCTGCTCGACGTGATCCCCATGGGCATCGGCCTCGAGAAGGCCGACGGGCAGATGCACACCGTCTTCGGCCGCAACTCACCGATCCCCAACGCCAAGCAGGTCACCGGGACCACGAGCGTCGCCAACCAGACCGAGCTGATCATGCGCATCTACCAGGGCGATCATGAGACGGCGAACATGAACGAGCAGCTCGGCGAGTTCACCTTCGCAGGCATTCGGCAGGGCCCTCCCGGCTCGGTGAAGGTCGAGATCACCTTCGACGTGAACGTCGAGGGCATCTTGCGCATGGACGCGCGCGACCCCGACACCGGCAAGACGCTGCAGACGACGGTCCGGGTGACGCAGAGCTGAGCTGGAGCAGCGGCAGGCTGGGGCTGGTGATTCGATTCGCGAGCGGCTAAGGGCGCGAGTCGCTGTCCCACCCAGTACCCGTCCGAGGAACCTGCATGTCATTGATCGTCATCACCGTCCTGCTGGCCATTGGCCTCATCATCAGCATGGCCGCCAACCTGGGCTTCTTTGGCCCGAAGGCGCACCCCACGAAGTCGCAGGGCTCGTCGTCGTCAGAGGCCCCCCGCGCCGATCGTCGCGACGACGACAGCGCCGCCCGCGCCAGCAAGCTCGAGGGTGAGCTCGACAAGAAGCGCAAGGAGCTCGAGGAGGTCAAGAAGGCCCAGGTCGACCTGAAGGACGAGCTCAAGGCCGCGAAGAAGAAGCTGCACGATCAGCGCGAGGGCGACAAAGCCGGCGACGATCTGGTGAAGGCCCGCGCCGAGGTCGAGCGCCAGGCGTCGATTCAGCTCGACGCCACCCGCCAGGAGCTCTCGAACGCGCTCGCCACCATTCAGAATCTCAAGAACGAGATGGACCTGCGCGGGAAGAAGCGCGCCGAGGCGCCCAAGCCGGTGGCCGCCAGCGACGAGAAGCCCGAAGAGAAGCGCGAGCCCGCTCCGCCGGTGCAGCGCGTGATCCGCGAGCTGTCCGAGCAGGAGAAAGAGAAGATGCAGCGCCTCGAGCAGCAGTCGTCGGCCGACAAGAAGAAGGCCATCGAGCTCGCCGCCGAGCTGCGCAACGTGAAGATCCGCATCGAGCGTGAGAAGCGTGAAGCCCGCCGCGTGTACGAAGAGGGCAAGCTGGCGCGTGACAAGTTCCGCGCCGTCGAGCTTCGCCTGAACCGCACGCTGCTCGAGAGCGACCTGCTCAAGCGCGCCATCAGCGACCTCGAGAAGAAGACGGGCACCAAGGCCGAGAAGGTCACCCTGTCGTCGGACGAGCTGGCGCAGAGCGACGCGACGATGCGGGAGAAGCACGCCGCTGAAGACAAGGCGTCAGACGACGCGCGCGCGAAGCTGGAGGCGTCTGAGGTGGTGCTGATGGAGGGTCAGGAGGGCGAGGCCGCCACGGCGACCGGCCCCGTCACGCCTGCGCCTGAGACGAAGACCGACGCTCCGGCCTCGGGTTCGCCCACCGCCTGACGACCCTCGACGCCCGACGGCGTCGAAACACCGGCCCGGTCGCCCTGTCGTGGTGACCGGGTCGTCGTGTTTCAGCGGTTCAGGAGCGACCGCTGGAAGCGCTGCCCCGCGCGGATCTCGGCGAGCCGTTCGGTCGAGAGGGAGCCGATACGTTCCCCGAGGCGCGACGCAGAAACAGAAACGGTCTGCGACGCGACCACGACGCTCTGCTTCGGGAGGTCGCCCTCGCCCGGTTCGAGCAGCACGTTCCCCAGCTCCTTCGCGCGGTGCAGGTTCGACGTGAGCGCGCAGGCGACGACCTCGTCAGCACGAGCCTCGACGACGACGTGCGGGTGCGAGACCGACGCCTGCGGGGCCACCAGCCAGAACACCTCGCCTTCACGAACGGCGATCACTGACGTGCCTCGACCGCCTCGCGCACCTTGCGCTCGAGCTCGGCCGGAGCCACCACGCCGCTGTACGCCGCGATCACCTGACCCGAGCGATCGAAGAGCACCCGCGCGGGCAGCTCCCGAATGTGACCGAACGGCGTGGTGCCGCTTCGAAGACGATCGTCGCCCACCAGGAGCGGATACTTCAGTGAGTACTCCGCAGCGAACGGCTCGAGCACCCGGCGGCCCTCGAGATCGAGCCCCACCAGCACCTGCTTGAAGCCCTTCGCGCCGAACTGCCGCTCGAGGTTGTCCAGGCTCACCAGATCGGCGAGGCACGGGAAGCACCAGGTCGCGACGAAGGTGACGAGCACGACCTTCCCGGTGAGCGCGGCCCGATCGAAGGGCAACGGCCCCACGACGTCTTGCGGGAGCGTGCCAACAAACACGTCGCGGTGAGGCAGGCCCGTGCTGGCGTGCGCGCAGCTCAGCAACAGCAGCACCGCCAGGACGCCTCGCGTCACACCCGCCCCGCGTCGACTACTTTCTGGCAGGTGCGGCACAAGCCGTAGAGCTCCATCTTGTGCGAGGTGACGCGGAAGCCGTGCTTGCGAGCCACGGCGTCTTGCATCTGCTCGATGCGATCGTTCTCGAATTCGATGATCGTGCCGCAGCGCGTGCAAATGAGGTGATCGTGGTGCTCGCGACCCACCGCCGGCTCGTACCGCGTCTGCCCGTCGCCGAAGTTCTGCGCGTGGGCGAGGTTACTCTCGGCGAGCAGCTTCATCGTCCGGTAGACGGTCGCCACCGAGACCCGCGCATCGAGCTCGCGGACCTTCGCCCACAGCTGCTCGACCGAGAAATGGCCGTCGAGCTGAAAGAACGTCTCGAGGATCAAATGGCGCTGGCGCGTCGCCTTGAGGCGCCGTTCGGCGATGAAGCGCTCGATGATCGCCTCACGCGCAGCCCGGTCCGGCATCGTCACGGAAAACGTTCCTTCCACGCGGCCGGCGTGTCGAGCTCGCGGCCACCGTTGAGCTGAATGAGCGCCTTCCGGGCGGCCTCGCGAACCGCTGCGTTCTGATCCTCCAGCAACGCCACGAGGGCCTTCGCGTGGGCGGGGTCGACGCTCTGCGCCTCGCGATAACCGATCACCTCGGCCGCCAGCGCGCGAACACGGGGATCACGATCGAGCAAGAGGTCTGCAGGCGCGATGGCGGGCTCGAGCGGCGGCGCCACCTGAGGCAGGAGCAACAACATGAAGAACAGCGCAGCGACGATGATCTGCGCGAACGCCTTGAAGGCCGAGTAGCGCTTGGCCGCGACGAGCGCGAGGCGGTAGGCCGCGAAGCCGATGGCGAACGCCAGGAACGCCCACGGCGCGAACCGCGAGATGGGCTCAGGCGCGACGGGGCTCTGCTGGGCCCACAACGCCAGCAGCGCAGAGCCGACGAGCAGCACGAACAGGAGCATCGGCAAGACCGGTCGGACCCGGACTCCGGCGACGCTCGGCTCTTCGGTTGGCGGCGTGAGCGGTTGAGCGTTCATTGACACCTCTACACAGAGGCTTATAGCCAGCCGCGACGCAAAGCGCAGGCATGAGTGGATGGAATCGCAAGCGGCACCCGGATGATGTCCCGACACCCGTCGCGGTGGCGGTGGCCGACTTTTGCCGGCGCGCGAAGACGCCCTCCTCCCCTGCCCTCGTGCGTGACGCGCTCTCGCTGCTGACCGACGCCGATGACGGGCACGTTCGTTCGCTGACCGACGAGGCGCCCGAGGCCACGCCGCTGGGGCCCTTCGCCGTCGTCGACATCATCAAGGGCACCAAGCCGTCCCTCGCGGCCGAACGGCAGGGCTCCGGGTACTACGAGATGGTGCGTCTGGCGGCCGAGGCCGAGCCACCGCCCGAGATCGCGCCGTCGAAGCCTGCTCCACGCGCCAGGCCCTCGAGCCCGGCCGCTCCGGCGAAGGACAAGAAGACGCGCAAGCCGCGGCTGTCGGTGAGCGACAAGATCGCGCCGACGAAGCGTGTCGCCGGGGCTCCCGTGGCCGCACGGCCGAAGCCGAAGCAGCCGCTCCCCGGCACTGCGTTCCTGCCCAAGCGCAACCTGCCACCGCCGCGCGGCCGCTTCACCCGCCTCGACTCGTCGCGCAGCACCTACGAGACGCTGCTCAAGCCCGAGGCCAAAGAGAATTTGATCGTCGTCGTCGATCAGTCTCCGACGCGCTTCCACGTGTTCCAGACGCTCGAGGCTGCGTACACGGGCCGTTCGGGATCTCCCCTCTCGATCGCAGAGGTCGAAGGCGCGCTCAGCCGCCACGCCCTGATGGATGGGCTGGCCAAACGGGAACGCGAGAAGGTGCTCACGGCGGTCGCGACGGCGCGAGGCTCGGTGCCTGCCGCGGCGCGCGAGCTTGGCGTCCGCCCGACCGACATCGATCGCCTCGTCGGAGAGCTGCGGCTGAAGAAGGAACTCCAGGAGATCAAGGAGACCTTCGTTCGTGAGGCCCTCGACCCTGCGAACCTGACGCTGCGCCTCTCGCTGCTTGGCCGGCAGCGCTACCTCGCCGATTTGAAGATCGAGAAGCGCTTCACCGACGCGTTGACCCGCGACGTCACCAAGCTGCTCGATGACTCGGCCGACGCGGCCAACACCGTGGGCGAGCTGGTCGAGCTCGTCGCGAAGAAGCACGCGATCGTTCCTGACCTGTTGAACCGCGCCGTGGACCGCCTGGGTCTCACGCGCCGCTACATGAGGTGAGTTCAATGCCCATCTACGAATACCGCTGTCAGCAGTGTGGCCACGATCTCGAGGTGATGCAGAAGATCTCGGATCCCGCGCCGGCGAAGTGCCCGGCGTGCGCCGCCGAGAACACCTTCGAGCGGCTGGTCAGTCGCACCAACTTCCAGCTCAAGGGCGGCGGCTGGTACTCCGATCTCTACGCGTCGGCGAAGAAGGACGGCACCGGCGGGACGTCAGCGACTGGCACTCCGGCGGCGGGTTCGGCGTCGTCGACGTCGACGGCTGCAGCGGCCCCAGCGGCGACTCCGGGTGGAACATCGGGAGGCAGCACCGGTGGCTCCTCTGGCGGAACGGGCGGCTCCAGCAGCGGCTCGACCGGCGGCACCAGTGGTGGCGGATCCAGCAGCGGTGGTTCATCAGGCGGCTCGGGAACGGGCGGCTCGTCAGCGAGCGGCGCGTGAAGAGCGCTCTCCTCACGATCGCGCTGAGCGGCTGTGCCACCTCGCAGGTGTTCGTCCCCCCGGAGCAGGCTGCGTCGCTTCAGCGTTCACTCGCGGGCGAGGAGCGCTTTCTGCGCATCGCGTTCTACGGCACCCCGTTCTTCGGTGACGCGACGAAGAAGCTCCTGTCACCGGTGAGCCCCGATCAGGTGCGCATGCTGACCAACCCCGACGGCTCGCCGGTGAGCCCAGGTCCCGTGGAGCGGATCTTCGCGCCCGGAACGCCCGTGCGCGTGCTCAAGGTCGAGTTCCCCACCGCCTACGCGATGAGCGAGCGCGTGCTGTACACGCCGCGGACGCTGGCCTGGGTCTTCCTCGATGTCTCGGGCACGCCGAAGCAGAGCCCTCCGTACGTGCTGGTGCTGCGCCCCGGCCTGAAGGACGAGAACGAGGTGAAGAGCGAGTTCGATCGCTACCTCTCGAAGGAGACCATCAAGCCGATGCTCGAGGGCTTCTCCGAGTCGGTGCGCCTCGCGGTGCTCGAGAAGAAGGCGATCGTCGAGATGCCGGCCGACGCGCTCGAGATGGCCTGGGGCTACCCCGATCGAAAGACGTTCGAGCTCGAAGGCGCGGTGAAGAAAGAGACGTGGTTCTACGCCGACGGCCGCAAAGAGGCCGTGCTGCGGGACGGCAAGGTCGCCGAGCTGAAGTAGTCGCGCGGAAGTCGAGGCTGCGATGGAGTGACGGCGTGACCACTCCATCGACCGACGATCGCTCGCTGCTCATCATCGGCATCAAGGGCCATGTCGTCGCGGTCGACCGCACGACGGGAGTCGAGCGCTGGCGCGCCACGCTGGAGGACTCGTGGGGTGGCAGCCCGGTCGAGCTTCTGGTGAGCGGCGGCGTGATCTACGCGACAGGCTCCCGGGACGTGTACTGGCTCGACTACGCAACCGGTCGCGAACTGCGCCGAGCCCCAACCACCGCCAGCGGCGGGCGCGCCACCATGGTGCTCGACGGAGACTTCCTCTTCGTCGCCAGAGCCGGCGCCATCGACTGCTTCTCTGGAGACGGCGCGAAGCGCTGGCACAACGGACTTCAGGGTCTTGGCCAGAGCACCGTCTCGTTGGGCTTTCCCGACAACGTTCGGCAGGGAGACAAGGACTCACGGTGAGCGAGGCGCTGTCGCTCGAGGCGGAGTCGGCCGAGTCGCAGGCCGCGCCCGAGAAGCCCTGGCGATGTCGCAAGTGCCTCGCGGCGATCACCACCGGCGACCAGCGCATCGAGGTCGACGGCAGACACGTTCACCTGCGCCTCAACCCGAACGCCTTCGCCTTCCTCTTCGGCTGTTTCAAGGGAGCGCCGGGCGTCACGCCAGAAGGGACTCCGACGAGCGACGCGACCTGGTTCGCCGGCCATCAGTGGCAGCACGCGAGGTGCACCAACTGCGGCACGCACCTGGGCTGGGTGTTCAGCGGCGCGTCGGGCTTCGTTGCGCTCGTGCTGGAGCGATTGGCTCCACCTGACGCGTGATTCACCTCGGCCAGCGGCGCTTCTTCTTCTTCTTCCGCTGCTGCTCTTCCTGCTTCGCCTCACCGGGACGGCGCAGGTGCGGGAGCGCGCCCATCTGCACGGGGACGTAGTCGGTGCCGAGCAGCGCCTTCACCAGCTCGACCTGCGTGTTCACCGGCTTCTTGAAGAGCGTCGCCGCGTAACCGATCTCGTCGAGCGAGGCGCGCGCGTCACTGCCGGCGACGCCAGGGAGCTTCATCGACTCCGACGCCTCGAGCGCGAGCTCGTTGGCGCCCATGCGCACCTTCGGGTTGTAGACCTCGACCGCCGAGAGCAGCTTGAGCGTCTTGACGTAGTCGTTCGCGGGGAAGCCGAGATCCTTGTCGTAGGGACGCGCGGCCACGATGGCGGCGCCGAGGGCTTTGAGGCGCGGAAGACACTCGTCTGCGCTCCACGCCTTCTCACGGTTGCTGCCCCACAGCTGCACCGGCTCGGGCGCGCGATCGGGCTTCTCGAAGAAACAGAGGTATTGGCCCTTGTCCGTCGCGAGCTCGAGGCCGACGAAGACCTTCAGCTTCGTCGTGCGCTGCAGATCGAAGAGCTCGTCGCAGCCGTCCTGCGTGTTGCTCTCGGTGAAGGCGACGCCGTCGAGGCCGAACGACTCCGCGCGCGCGAGCACTGCTTTGGGATCGAGCGGGCAGTCGCGCGAGAGGTACGAGTGAACGTGGAGGTCGATCAGCATGTGATTTCTGGGCCCTTGTCTGGCTCGCGAGCCGCATGGGATAAGCAGCGCATGTTCACTGGCGTCAAGGTGTTTTCAGCGACGAAGGCGAAAGAGCGCGAAGAGCTCAGCGAGAACATCAACCGGTGGATCAAGAGCAACGGCGATCTCGAGATCGTCGATCGCGTCGTGATGCAGTCGAGCGACAACGAGTTTCACTGCTACTCGATGTTGATCTTCTACAAGCCGAAGCCGGCCTGAGTGGGTCGAGTCGTTCTCGTCGCGTTGGTCCTCACGCAGCACCGCGACGTCGTCCCGCTTCCATGGAGCGCTCCGTTGGACTTCGGAGCCCCGTGCTCTCCCGATGGCGGCAGCCTGCCGGCTCCGGGTTTTTGCGGGTACGGGCCTAAAGCCTTCGTCGGCCAGATTTGCGTCGAGACGCTGCCGGGCAGCGGATACAGGTCCACGCCAGAGCTGTGCAACGACCACTGCAGGTGCCCGTTCGGAACGACCTGCGTGGCCGAGAGCGCGATGAGGTTCTGCATCAAGGTCTGTTTCGCGCCGACAGACTGTCGCGGCGAGCAGATCTGTCATCGCTTCGCGCAATCGACCGTCAGTGCCTGTGTCTCGCCATCGAGGAAGAGCTGGCTCCTCCCGAGCGACTGGACGCCGGACAACCGGAAGTACTGGATTCCGTCACCCCCGTGGCGTGAGCCGCCGGCATTGACCACCGCCGACTACTTTCGGCGCGTCAACGGGGGCTTGGGGTTACCCACACCCCGTTCGCCGGCCGCAACGTCAGCAGCGCCTCGGTCTGCACCGGTCGGTCAGCCACCAGCGTCAGGTGCACGCGCTGGTACAGGGTCGCGAGAATGATCTGCGCCTCGATGGTGGCGAACACATCACCGATGCATTTGCGCTGACCGATGTTGAACGGAAGGTACGTACCCTTCGTCGGCGGCGGCGCGCCCGGAGCCCACCGGAGCGGATCGAAGCGCTCAGGGTCCTTCCAGTACTTCGGGTGCCGGTGCATCGCGTACGGGCAGAGGAAGATCTGCGTGTTCTTCGGGAGCAACACGCCTGCGACCACCTCGTCTTCGACGACGCGTCGACCCAGCGACCAGACCGGCGGGTACAGGCGCATCGACTCCTTCAGCACCATGCCGGTGTAGGTGAGATTCGCGACGTCCTGCATGCCGGGGCTGCGGCCTCCGAGCACCCGGTCGAGCTCCTCGACGAGCGCGGCTTCCACTTCGGGGTGCTGCGCGATCAACATCGCCGTCCACGCGAGCGCGGTCGCCGTCGTCTCGTGCCCGGCGAGGAAGATCGTCATCACCTCGTCGCGGAGCTGAACGTCAGTCATCCCCTCGCCCGTCTCGGGGTCGCGCGCTTCCATCAACATCGCGAGCAGATCCTTCCGCGTCTCGGTGCCGGCGCGGCGCGCGCTGATGACGCCGTTGACGACGCGATCGAGCTCCTCGATGGCCTGCCGGAACGCGCGGTTCTTCGACGTGGGAACCCACTCGGGCGCTGACAACGGGTCGAGCGAGCGACGCACCAGGTGCTCGAGGGCGACCCGCATCGCGGGCTCCACCCGGCTCGCCGATGACGTCACGTCGTTCGAGAGGATCGTCTGCCCCACCAGCTTGAGCGCGACGTGGTTGAACGAGGCCGCGACGTCGAACGGCGTCCCCATGACGAAGCCGTCGACCATCTCGGTCGAGGCGCGGCTCATTATTTCGCCGAACGCCGCGATGCGCTCACGATGAAACGCTGGCTGCGCGGTGCGGCGCTGTCGCTTCCAGAAGTCGCCGTCACTGGTGACGAGGCCGTAGCCGACGATGTTCCTGAGCAGCTGGTAGCTGCGTAGCTGCTTGTCGAAGTTGCGGACGTTGGTGACGAGCACGTGCTCGAACACCGCCGCGTCGCCAGGCACGAAGATCTCGGTCCCCAGCACCTTGAGTCGAACCCAGGGCGAGTACTCGAGCGTCGCGCGGCTGAGCACTGCGAACGGGTCGCGCTGCAGAGCGCGCAGGCTGCCGAGAATCGGCTCTCCGGGGAGCACCGGCGCGGGGGTCGCTGGCATGTGGCACTTCTATGGGGCGACCAGCACCAGTGTCGATCGTCTCATTCGCGACGGCCGTGACGGAATCCCACCCCTGCCCCCAATTCCACACGAACCGATGTGGCCCATCTCGGGCGCGGGGAGGAACTCATGCGATCAGGTTTCGTTGGTGCGGTGGTGATGGTGTCGATGCTGGGCTGCGGTGGAGCCGACGACACGTCGAGCGGCACTTCTCCCGTGGCCAACAGCACCAGCGGCCTCTCGTGCACCCAGTCGACGAGCTGCGCGGCCTTCTCGTGCGCTTGCGGTGACGGCACCCGCTGGGACACGGCGCGCTACTGCCTCAACAACGTCTGCCAGGGAGAAGCGACGACCTGCTCCAACGCGTGCAAGGACCGGCTCGGCTCGAGGCCACCTCCGACGAGCAGCACCGGCGGTGGGAGCGCAGGGACCGGCGCGTCGTGCTCACAGGCGTCGACGTGCCAGGCGTACTCCTGCCAGTGCGCCGACGGCACCACGTGGGACACCGCGCGGTACTGCCTCAACAACACCTGCCAGGGCCCGACCGCGACGTGCACGAACGCATGCAAGGGCCGCTCGAGCACACCTCCTGCGACGCAGCAGACGATGGGCTGCACGGTGCGCCGCTGGTCGAACGATCACTCCGTGACGGTGGAGACGTACGGCACCGGCAGCACTCGCGCGTCGGCGATCGGAGAGGCCCAATCGCAGTGCTCGAGCGCGTCGTGGACGGCGAGCTTCTGCAACGGCGCAGCCGACTACTGCGCCCTCGAGCCACTGGTTCCGTACTCCTGCACCTTCACGAAGTACTCGAGCAGCGAGAACCGGACGGTTCGCTTCGTGGGCTCCGGCAGCAGCCAGACCGAGGCGAAGAACGACGCAGTAGCTCGCTGTCTCGCGAACGGAGCCTGGCGAGGCTGGTTCTGTTCGAGCGGCTCGATGTCGTGCGCGCGGGACTAAGGCGTGACCAGCACCATCGTCGCGCGGGCCGGAATCGTCAGCTGGCCCGACGACGGAATCGTCACCATTCGACCCGAGACGGCGTCCTTCAACGTCACCGGGAGCCTCGCCAACGAACGACGCAAGCTGAGCGTCACCGTGCGGTCGCCGCCACGATTGATCGCGACGATGGCGCCGTCGGAATCCGTGGCGCGCTGGAAGACATAGAGATCGCGCTCGATGACCAGCGTGTCCCGCACGCCGAACTTCAGCGCCGTGCTCTGCCTCCGCGCGGTCCCGACCTTCCGCATGAAGTCGAGCAGGTCGGCCTCGCGCGATGACAACCCCGTCCACTTCATCGGGCGGCGGTTGTCAGGGTCGCCTGCGCCGGGCAGGCCGACCTCGTCGCCGTAGTAGATGAGTGGCACGCCGGGCTGCGTGAGGATGAACGCGAAGCCCCACTTCATGCGCTGGAACGGCTCGTCGCTGTCGACGGTGGGCGACGGCTTGTTGTTGCCCCAGGCCTGACCGGCGGCGTCGTTCTCGATCTGATTCGCGGCGATCGAGATGAAGCGCGCGACGTCGTGATTGCCGAGGAACGGAGAGTTGATCGTCTCCGGCGTGTAGTACCCCTCGTTCGCGCGGACGGCTTCGTCGACCGGCACCAGCGAGTCGCCACGGGCGAACGCCTGCACCACCGGCCAGTACAACGGGAAGTCGAACTGCCCATCGAGTTCCTGCGGGCCGATGTACGCGCGGATCTGCGAGCGGCCGTCGGCGCCCGTGAAGGTCTCTCCGACGAGGTAGTAGTCGACGCCGGTGATCGCGCTGATCTTCGCGAGGTGCTGGTTCACCGTGCGCCCGCCGATGTGATCGAGGTGCTTCACGGCGTCGAGGCGGAAGCCGTCGAGATCGGCCTCCTCGAGCCACCACAGCGTGTCCGCCGCGAACTGATCGCCCATCGCGGTGTTCCGCCAGTTGTAGTCAGGCAGGTAGTTGGTGAACGCGCAGACCAGCGGCTTCTCCTCCCACCCGCAGCCGTTCGTTCCGCAGACGCAGCCGTTGCCGATGTTGAACCAGCCGTCGTCGCGGTGCTGCGCCACATACGGGTGCTGCTCATGCACGTGGTTGAGGACGAGGTCGGTGAGGACACGAATGCCACGCGCGTGGGCCGCCTTCGTGAGCGCCTTCAGATCGTCGAGCGTGCCGAAGCGCGACTGCACGGCGCGCGGCTGGCTGGGCCAGTAGCCGTGATACCCGGTGTACTTCTGGTTGTACGAGCCATCGAACGCGCCATCGGGGTTCGCGTCGGGAGGCGAGAGCCACAGCGCGCGCACGCCGAGCCGATCGAAGTAGCCCTCTTCGATGGCCTGCGTGACGCCCTTGAAGTCTCCGCCCTGGTAGTCGGCCTGCGTCGCGACCATCGGAGTGCTGCGGTTGTTCGACGGATCTCCGTCACGGAAGCGGTCGGTGAAGACGAAGTAGAGGATCGACTCCTCCCACTTGAACGGCTCGGGCTCGACCCAGAACGGCAAGAGCACCGGATCGGCGATCTTCCCGGCGTCATCCTCGAGGGTCACCTTCACGGTGTGCTTGCCGACGGCCAGCCCCGACGTCTCGAAGGAGACGGCTCCAGTGAGCCGCTCGAACGGCGTCGTCTGCTCCTTCCCATCGAGCGTCAGACGCGGCGCCTTCAGCGGTGACTTCGCCGAGCCGAGCCTGGCCGTGAGTGAGAGCGTGAGCGAGCCAGCAGCAGTGGCCTGGAAGTTCGCGACCTCGAGCAGCGGCGTCGCGCAGTCGGGAACGAACAGGCGCGAGTGCTCCGTCTGGCCGACCCACCGCGTGAAGCCGGTCGATGGATCGAGGATCTGCTCTTCGTTCCCGAGATCGAATCGATACGCGTACCCAGAGATGCGCGGGTCGAGCACCTTCCGCCACTCCCACGTGCCGTCAGCGCGCTTGGTCATCGGCTCGACCGCGAACGCGTTCCACTCTCCGCGAATCCCGACGGCGTCGCGACTCATCTCCGGAGCGAATCGAATGACCTGCTCGCACGAACGAACGGGCCCGGTCGGCGCCGCAACGGGACCACAGGCAACCAGGACCACAGCGACGACACCGAGAAGGACACGCACCACATGGCTCCTACTCGTCACTCGCCTCCCGAGGGAAGGGGTGCGTTTCCGATGAAACCCTTCGAGCCCTTCGATACAAGGGTCCGCGATGCTTCGACGCTCCGTGGTGTTGGTCGTCTCGCTGTCCGTCCTGGGCTGCTCCGAGGAGTGCGTCGATCAGTTTGATTGCCTGAAGATCTCGTCGAAGAGCACGCTGACCTGTGACGACGGCCGGTGCGTCGTGAAGTCGACGTTGCCGACGTTTCCGTCGTTCGGTCCGATGGACGCGGGGCGTGGTGGCGGTGCGGGTGGTGGAACCAGTGGAGATGGCGGCGTGCAGCCCCGGCGGGTGATTCCCGGCGACTACACGGCGCGGCTGTCGGGCGGGCAGATCGTTCCGCCCGTGACGACGATGGCGAGCGGCCAGGCGACCGTGAGGCTGTCACAGGACGACGCGGGCACTTCGCTCTCGTGGTCGATGACGTTCACCAACCTCGTCCCGACCGCTGCGGTGCTGATGGTCGGCGCGCCCGCCGGCCGGAGCGTCTTCAACTTCGTCGTGCTGAATGACGGCGGCATCACCAGCCCGTTCGCGGGCAGCGTGCCGTTGAGTCGAGCGCAGGCCGAGGCGGTCTCGGCGTTCGGGACCTCGTTGCTGTTGACCTCCGCGGCGCAGCGGGCCGGAGAAATCCGCGGCCAGATCGTCCCGCGCGGGAGCATCATCGGATTCACGCAGTTCGTCCGACGATCGACTGGTCAGTACGGCGGTGGCGGTCAGCTCGTGCTCGAGACCGATGGTGGGTTCATTCCCGTCGCGGGCTCGTTCGAGTTCGATTGGACAGAGAGCGGGCCAGTCGCGAGCGCGTCGGTGAGTCAGGGTGGCACTGGAGATCCGATCGTTCCCCTGCCCCTCAACGCGACCGGAACCGGCTCGGCCGGCACGTTTGACCCGCTGTCGTTGCTGCTGATGGTGCGTGACGCCGGCGTGTACGTGACGGGCAACAGCGCCGACGGTGGAGAAGTGTTCCGCGGCGACCTGAGCCTGTCGCTCCGGTAGCTGCGCTATGCTGGCAGCATGTCGCAGCTGCTCGCGCGCTGGCTTCTGGTTTTCTCGGCGATCGTCTTCGTCGCGTCGGTGGGGTTCTCACTTTTTTCCCACGCCTCGTTCATCGCCGTCATGGTCGACATGCTCGTCGCCTCGGTGATCTGGAAGTGAGCCTGTCGTCCGTTGCGCAAGAGACGCTGGAATCCGTCCAGACCTTCGCTCGCGATCTCGAGTCGAACGGCAGCTCTCTTGCGATCACAGGCGTGGTGCTCCTCGTCGGGATCGCGAGTCAGGTTGGCGTTCTGCTCCGGGCAAAGAACACGAACCCGTGGCTGCTTCTTGCCGTTTCGACAGGCAGCATCATCACGACGCTGAGCTGGCTCGCCTTCGGAGCGAGGCTGCTCGTCAAGCAGGAGCGCGAACTGCTCGTCACGGGACCGACCCCAACGGCCGTGGCATTCCCGGAGATGTCTGTACGGCAAATTTCTGAGCACGCGATGCTCGCGGGCCTGCTGCTCGCCGTCATGTTCGTGCTCGCAGGTGTGGCGCTTTCGCGCGTTCTGGGTGTGGCAGGATGTGGTCTCGCCGCTCGAGTGAGCGCAGTGGCCGCGGGGTTGAGCCTCGCGACCCTCAGTATCGGGCTCGGGCGTCACGCATTCCTCGTCATTCAGAGCTTCCCGAGGGGAGCAGTGAACGGGCCAGTTTCCTCTCGCGAGTACCTTTGGCTCGCAGGTGCCGAAACAGCACGGGGCCTTCGCCTCGTCGGGCTTGCATTCGGCGCGCTGCTCCTTCTCGCTGTGCTCAGCACACTCGTGGCAGCGTCCCTTGCGCCCTCGAAGCCGAGTCCGCCATTGCGACAAGTCGTCGCGTCGTTGGTCTTGTTGGCCGCGAGCGCAGTTCTCACACTCGAGGCGCTCCCGTTCTACCGAGAGGCAACGATGCAACGACTCCATTTCAATCCCGATTGGTGCCTTCTTTGCGGCATGCCCAACGTCGCGCCACAGATTCGAGGCCCGGACCGACTCGAACTCGCGCCGGTGGTACAGGTTTCGGAGAACGGTATCCAGCTGGGCCAGAAGACGATCGAAGTGCAGGAGATCTCGGCAGGCCTCAAGCGGATGATTCAGCAGTTCAAGGAACTGCACGACGCCGCGAACGATTCAGGTGCCTTCTCAAGGGCAACGTTCCATCCGGCCGTCCTTGCAGACCCCGAACACACCGGCTCGCGCCTCGCACCAGTCTTTCGCCAGGTGGCGATCGATGCAGACAGCGTGCAACTGGCATTCGTCGAGTACTGGTGGCTCGACCGGCCCGTCCTCGGCCGGCTTCAAGCGCCGAGGGAATCAGCGGTCCTTCTCGACCTGAAGCCAGTCGACAACTCGACCCCTCTCGAACTGGGGGCCGACGAAGCGTACGGAACGTTCGCAACACGCGCCGTGGTCGCGAGGCAGCGCGGACGGATTCACCTCGTGCTCCCGAAGGAGTGAGTTCGTCTTTTCGCCGCGCGCGCCTTCGCCAGGGTCGCGCGCTTGAACTCAGCCCACGTCGGTGACGGGACGATGGGCGACTCGAGGCCTTCTTTCACCAGCCCCTTCATCCGTTCGAGGTCCTCATCACGGCTGCGCTTCGACACGGGACTCGGGACCCTTGCCTTCGTCGACATGGCTCATCGTACGCCGCGATTGCCCCACCCGACATCCTGTGGTGAGTCCGCGCCCATGTCAGACGAGGCGTTGGCGCGACTGGTTTCACTGAGGCACGGCAACCCGCACTCAGTCCTCGGAGCCCACCCCACCCCCACGGACGTCTTCGTGCGCGTCTTCCGCCCCGAGGCCTTCCGCGTCGAGATCGAAGCGCTCGGCAAGAAGCACACGCTGAAGCCCCGCCCCGACTACCCCGGCATCTTCGAGGGCCGACTCCCCACCAAAGAGATCCCCTCGTACATCGTGCACGTCGACTACCCGGGCGGCGCGTCGTTCACGCTCCGCGATCCGTACGCGTTCATCCCCACCCTCGGACCGGCCGATCTCCACTTCGTCGGAGAAGGCACCCACCGCCGCCTCTGGGAACGCCTCGGCGCGCACCCGATGCAGCACCAGGGCGTCTTCGGCACGTCGTTCGTCGTCTGGGCCCCGAACGCCGAGGGCGTCAGCGTCGTCGGTGACTTCAACGGCTGGGACGGCCGGCTCAACCCGATGCGCTCCATGGGCCAGAGCGGCCTCTGGGAGCTCTTCGTGCCCGACGTCGGCGACGGCACCCGCTACAAGTACGAGATTCACCCGCGCGAGGGCGCTCCCTTCATGAAGGCCGACCCGATGGCCTTCCGCACCGAGGTGCCGCCGCTCACGGCCTCGGTCGTCCACCACCTCCACCACTACCGCTGGAGCGACGACGCGTTCCTCGCGCGCCGCAAGACCGCCGATCGCAGCAAGCAACCGATGAGCATCTACGAGCTGCACGCCGGCTCGTGGCGCGTGGTGCCCGAAGAAGGCAACCGGCCGATGACGTGGCGTGAGCTCGCGCCCAAGCTCGCGGAGCACGTCACGAAGCTCGGCTTCACGCACATCGAGCTGCTGCCGATCTCCGAGCACCCCTACGGCGGCAGCTGGGGCTACCAGGTCAGCTCGTACTACGCGCCCACCGCGCGCTTCGGCCACCCCGACGACTTCCGCTTCTTCGTCGACACCATGCACGCCGCAGGCATCGGCGTGATCGTCGACTGGGTGCCCGGCCACTTCCCGCGTGACGCGTTCGCGCTCTCGCAGTTCGACGGCACCGCCCTCTACGAGCACGCCGACCCGAGGAAAGGCGCGCACCCTGACTGGGGCACGCTCATCTTCAACTTCGGGCGAAACGAAGTGCGCAACTTCCTCATCGCCAACGCGCTCTTCCTCGCCGAGGAGTACCACATCGATGGGCTCCGGGTTGATGCGGTGGCCTCGATGCTCTACCTCGACTACTCGCGCGCCGCCGGCGAGTGGATTCCGAACCGCTTCGGTGGCCGCGAGAACGAAGAGGCGATCGGCTTCCTCCGCGAGCTCAACGAGGTCATGCGCAAGCAGCACCCCGAGGTCGTCGTGATGGCCGAGGAGTCGACCTCGTGGCCCGCCGTCTCACGGCCCGTCGCGCACGGCGGCCTCGGCTTCACCCACAAATGGAACATGGGGTGGATGCACGACACCCTGAAGTACTTCGAGAAGGACCCGATTCACCGCCGCTGGCATCACCACCAGCTCACCTTCGGCCTGCTCTACGCGTACTCCGAAGACTTCGTGTTGCCGCTGAGCCACGACGAGGTGGTGCACGGCAAGAAGTCGATGCTCGCGAAGATGCCTGGCGACGAGTGGCAACAGTTCGCCAACCTGCGCGCGCTCTACGCGTGGATGTGGGCGCACCCCGGAAAGAAGCTCCTCTTCATGGGCGGCGAGTTCGGCCAGCGCCAGGAATGGAGCGAAGGCCGCTCGCTCGACTGGCACCTGACGCAGCACGACCCGCACGCGAAGTTGATGGCGCTGGTGACGGCGCTCAACGAGGGCTACCGCCACGAGGGCGCGCTGTTCGAGACCGACTTCCACCCGCAGGGCTTCCAGTGGATTCAGGCCGACACCGCCGACGTCAGCGTCTACGCCTTCGTGCGCCGCGGCCAGAACCCGTACCGGGAGGTCGTCTGCATCGCCAACCTCACGCCCGAGGTGCGCCACGACTATCGCGTCGGCGTTCCCAGCGGCGGCTGGTGGGCCGAGATCCTCAACACCGACGATCAGCGCTTCGGGGGCTCGGGCGTCACGAACGCTCCGCGCAAGGCCGATCGCCGCCCGTGGGATGGTCAGCCCGGCTCGTTGTCCCTCACGCTGCCGCCCCTCGCCGTCCTCTGGCTGGCCCCGGTCGATCCTCCAGGTGGGTTGATCCCGATCGAGCCGCGCGACGCGTCGTGAAGTGGTGCTCGTCGTCGATGCGGTGATGGAGCAGATCGCATAGAAGCCGCGGCATGACGCTCACTCTCCTGGTCGCTTCGGTCCTGGCTGGAAACCCGGCTGCCTTTCTTCCCAAGAACCGCCCGTACGACGCGCAGAGCTACCGCGTCGAGACGACGCTCGCCGAGGACGGCACGTTCAAGAACAAGCTGATCGCGAAGCTGAAGATCACCAAGGCCACTGGTGAGCTCGAGTTCGACGCGTACGATCTGAAGGTCGACTTCGCGCTCGTCGACGGCAAGCCCGCGACGCCGTCACCCAAGTACGATCCCGAGACGCGCACCGGCACGCTGACGCTGAAGGCTCCGGGCCTCGCCGCGAACAAGGAGGTCACCGTCGAGATCTCGTACTCTGGCAAGGCGGGAACCCAGCACGAAGGTTTCTTCCAGGTGAAGGACGCCGAGAACGACAAGCTGCTGCCGTACTACTTCACGCACTTTCAGCCGCACTTCGCCCAGCGCTTCTTCCCCAACAACGATCAACCCGGCGACAAAGCCGCGTTCGAGCTCTACGCCATCGTCGACAGCCGCTACACGGTGCTCTCGAACGGCGTGAAGACGAAGGACGAGGTCTTCCAGGAGAGCGGGAAGAACCTGCGCCGCGTCGAGTGGAAGCAGGAGAAGCCGCACTCGACGTACTTCACCGGCATCGCGATCGGCCAGTTCGAGCCCGTGGTGATCAACGAGGACCTGCCGTCGACGATGTGGGTCGCGCCGGGCCGCAAGGATCGCGCATGGGTGGTGGTGAACGAGCTCAAGAGCCTGTGGAACTTCCAGGTCGGCTACACGGGCGCGAAGTACGGCTGGCCCAAGCTCGACATCGTCGCCCTGCCCCGCTTCTTCTGGAGCGGCATGGAGAACACCTCGCTCATCTTCATGCGTGAGTCGAAGGTGAACGTCGAGGTGAAGAACGACCAGCTCGCGCGCCCGGTGGTGATGAAGCTCCTCTCGAACGAAATGGCGCACCAGTGGTTCGGCAACCTCGTCACCAGCAAGTGGTGGGACGAGATCTGGCTCGACGAAGGCATCACGACCCACCTCGGCGAGCTCACCTACGACGACGCCAACGGCAACGAGCAGGTCGAGGTCGAGCGCACCGTCGCGATCGTCGAAGACTACTTCCGCCAGGAAGACGGCCCCCGCTCCCACGCGCTCGTGATGAAGGGCGCTACCGCCGCCGAGTCCTCCGACGCCGTCACCACCCGCAAGGGCGCCTCGGTCGCGCGCATGCTCGAGCTGTGGCTCGGCCAGAAGGAGTTCAAGGCCGGCCTCAAGGCCTACTTCGAGAAGCACTCGTACCAGAGCGTCACCACCGACGACTTCTTCAAGGCCGTGCTCGAGGCCAACAAGAAGGAGAAGGACAAGGACCTGAAGGGCTTCAAGGACAGCTGGATCACCAAGAAGGGTTACCCGGTCATCTACCCGGAGTTCAGCTTCAGCGGCTCGCAGGTGACGGTGACGATTCGCCAGCAGAACTCGAACCCCGGCGAGAAGGGCCCGTTCACCTTCAAGCTGCCCATCGTCATCCACCGCGAGAACGAGCCGCAGTACACGGTGAAGCAGACGATCCTCGTCGACAAGCCCGAGGTGAAGGTCACCTTCGACGTGCCCGCCGCTCCGCAGTGGGTCAACTGGAACGAAGACTTCGGCGCGCTCGTGCGCGTGAACAAGACGACCGTCTCGGAGGAGCAGTGGATCGACTCGTGCCGGTACGACCCTGATCCGACCTGGCGCCTGATCGCCGCGTGGAATCTGCTCGGCGAGCTCGGCAACCCGAAGATGGAGGCCGAAGCGCGCCCCACCGACGCCGCGCTCAACGCGATCCTCGATCTGCTCGCGAAGGACCCGTCTCCCTACGTGCGCGAGGCGGTGATGAAGCGCCTCACCGACTCACGCTTCAAGCGCCTCCCGAAGGACTTCGCCGCCATCGGCCTCAAGCTCGCCAAGAAGCCCGAGAACCTGAACGACGATCCGCTCGGCTACATCCGCGTTCGTGGCGCGGCGCTCGAGATGCTCGGCAAGACCGAAGCTCCGGACGGCCACGCGTACATTCTGGAGCAGCTCGGCAAGCGCGAGATCGACATCAACTTCCTCGGCGCCTTCGCCGGTGGAGCCGCCCGCATCAACACCGCCGCCGCGCTGGCCTCGCTGAAGTCGGCGATCGTCACGCAGCGGGGCCGCGGCTACCCGTTCTTCCGCCGCACCGCCGAGGCGCTCGGCTCGATGGAGGGCCCCGAGGTGATCGCGTCGATCAAGGAGCTGCTCATGCAGAACGCGAGCAACCCCGAGCTCACCCGCCAGCTCTTCAACCGCCTCGCCGACAACAAGGCGCTGCGCGACAACCCCGACTTCGCGCCGATGATCGCCGTGCTGGTGACCGACGACGCGTTCAACGGTGACGACATTCGCGAGATGATGCTGGCCTCGCTCGACGACGTGAAGACCGGCGTCGCGAAGGAAGCCCTGCTCGACGTGCTGAAGAACTCGAAGAGCGAGCAGGTGAAGTCCAGCGCGAAGAAGGTGCTCGACGCGAACTTCCCTGCGGCTCCGGCCCCCGCGCCCGTGAAGGACGCCAAGGCGCCGAAGAAGAAGTAGCCGCAGTCGGTGGGCTGCGCGGGCTTCTGCGCAGCGCCCGTGGCCGGGAATGCTCGCGCGGCGTCGTCGTTGAGCGGTCGTGCTCACGCGACGTCGCGTCATCGGTCTCATGCTGGTGGTACTCTGCGCAACGGCCGGCGCGGTTTCGGTCGGCGCATCGCTCGATTCTCGGGTTCGGCTCCGATGCCCGGGAGGCCCAACACCTCAACGTCTCGAGTTCCTCGCCATCCTCGGCGTCGCGCATGGGCTCGTCCCGGCCCGTGTCACGATCACCGAGAGTTCCCTGGTGGTCGGCTTCGGGGAGTCATTCCAGCTGACCACCGACCCGGTCTCGTGGCCCGAAGCGTCCACGACGCAGGCTCCCTGGGTGAGCTTTCGCGAGGTCGATGGCGTGAAGAAGACAGGTCGCGAGCCGATGACGTACGCGCTCGACCCTGCCGGGCGATGGGCCCTGCTCTCGCGCCTCGAAAGCCCGCCGATGCCTCCGGGAGGACCTGACGGCGACTGGACCGGAGGCGTCTTCGTCGAGCTGACGTGCAGCGGACCGACGCTCGTGCCTCACCGGGACGAGTGGAAGGGCTGGGCGCCATGCGTCGTTGGACGCCCTCGTTCGAGCGCCCTCTCGAGGCGCGGCGCTCGAGTTCGTCGGCCACCACCTCGAACACCTCGACCCGCGACGGCAGCGCGGCCTGGCGCTCATTCTGGAGCTGCTTCGCGTGGCCGAGGCTGGTGAGGCGTGGAACGACTGACTCAGGTCCCGCCGGTGCAGATCCAGTCCTTCACCAGCTTCTGCTGATCGGCCGGCAGCGCTCCACCGGGAGGCATCACCCCGCCAACCGCCTCACCCGCGGGGCCCTTGCGATTGATGAGCTTCAGCCACAACACGCTCTTGCCGAGGTTGTTGGGCTCGAGCACCTTGAGGCCTGGCGCCACCTTCGAGCTCTTCGCCACCGCCGCCGCCGTGCGCGCCGCGTCGCTGTAGTCGCCGTTCGAGGCGTCGAACGCGTTGTGGCAGCTCTTGCACTGCTTATCGAAGATCTGCGCCTGGACGGTCGCCGAGAGCGTCACCGGCGTCGTCACGGCCGGGTCGCACGTCAGCTCGGGGACTCCCGCGTCCGCCATCGTCATCATCATCTGCCCACAGCCCGTCAACACCACCAGGGAAGCCACGATCGTCGAACGCATGGCGCCCTTCGTACACACCGGGCCGCGATCGCGCACCTGGTTCGACAAACACGAAACCCCGGCGACTCCATCGAAGGAGCGCACCGGGGCTTCGTTCACATCAGTGAGTCAGGCGACTCACATGTCCATGTCGTCGCCGCCGTAGTCGGGGCCGCCACCGCCGCCGCCCTTACCGGCCTTCTTCTTCGGCGCGTCGGCGATCATCGCCTCGGTGGTGAGGAGCAGCGACGCGACCGAGGCCGCGTTCTGCAGCGCGCAGCGCGTGACCTTCGCCGGGTCGATGACGCCAGCCTTCACGAGGTCTTCCCAGGCGTCAGTGCGCGCGTTGTAGCCAAACGCGCCCGTGCCTTCCTTGACCTTGTTCACCACCACCGCGCCCTCGGCGCCAGCGTTGGTCGCGATCTTCCAGAGGGGCTGGGTGATCGCCTTGCGGATGATCTCGACGCCGAAGTCCATCTCGCCGCCCAGCTTGAGCGCGTCGAGCGCCCCCAGGGAGCGGATGTACGCCACGCCGCCGCCGGGCACGATGCCCTCTTCGACGGCCGCGCGGGTCGCGTGCATGGCGTCTTCGACACGAGCCTTCTTCTCCTTCATCTCGGTCTCGGTCGCCGCGCCGACGTGGATCACCGCCACGCCGCCCACGAGCTTCGCGAGCCGCTCCTGGAGCTTCTCCTTGTCGTAGTCGCTGGTCGACTCTTCGATCTGCGTGCGGATGAGCTTGATGCGCCCGTCGATGTCGGCCTTCTTGCCGCTGCCGTCGACGAGGGTGGTGTTGTCCTTGTCGATGGTGATGCGCTTGACCTTGCCGAGGTCGGCGAGCGTCAGGCTCTCGAACTTGGTGCCGAGCTCTTCGCTCACGACCTGTCCGCCCGTCAGCACGGCGATGTCCTTGAGCATCTCCTTGCGGCGATCGCCGAAGCCGGGCGCCTTGACGGCGGCGACGTTGAGCACGCCGCGCAGCTTGTTGACGACGAGCGTCGCCAGGGCCTCACCCTCGATCTCCTCGGCGATGATCAGCAGCGGCTTGCCGGCGCGCGCGACCTGCTCGAGCACGGGGATCATGTCCTGCATGTTCGAGATCTTCCGCTCGCTGATGAGCAGGTACGCGTCCTCGAGCTCGGTCAGCATGCGCTCGCGGTTGGTGACGAAGTACGGCGAGATGTAGCCGCGGTCGAACTGCATGCCTTCGACGACCTCGAGCTCGGTCTCCAGGCCCTTGGCCTCCTCGACCGTGATCACGCCTTCCTTGCCGACCTTCTCCATCGCCTCGGCGATGATGTTGCCGATCGTCTCGTCACCGTTCGCCGAGATCGTGCCGACCTGAGCGATGTCCTTCTTGCCGTTGACGGGCTTCGACAGCTTCTTCACCTCGGCGATGACGACCGAGACGGCCTGGTCGATGCCGCGCTTGAGGTCCATCGGGTTGTGGCCAGCCGCGACGAGCTTGAGGCCCTCTTCGTAGATCGCGCGCGCGAGCACGGTGGCCGTCGTGGTGCCGTCGCCGGCGATGTCGGAGGTCTTCGACGCGACCTCCTTCACCATCTGCGCGCCCATGTTCTCGAACTTGTTCTCGAGCTCGATCTCTTTGGCGACGGTGACGCCGTCCTTGGTGATCGTCGGCGAGCCGAACGACTTCTCGAGCACCACGTTGCGGCCCTTGGGCCCGAGGGTGACCGCGACCGCGTCAGCCAGAATTCGAACGCCGCGGAGAATCTGCTCGCGTGCGCCCTGGTGGAAATGGATTTCTTTGGCAGCCATGACTTCAACCTCCTGAAATGACGTTGGTTTGATGTTCCTGCGATCGTGCGATTAGCACTCGCACGCAGCGAGCGCCAACCTAAGGAGCCGACGCTCAAAGTCAACCGACGAAAGCCTGATCACCAGGCGGCGCCGACCCTAGTGGGTGGCGAAGCCGACGAGATCGAGCAGCTTCGACAGCTCGAGCGGCTTTGACAACGTCAGCGCCACGCCCTTGCGCATGCTCTGATCGGTCAGCGCGTCGTTCCCGTAGGCCGTGATCAAGATGACGGGCACGTGCGCGTGGTTCGGCATGGCGTGGATCTGCTGGGTGAAGGCGATGCCATCGACGTGCGGCATCATGAGATCGGTGATCACGAGGTGAAACGACTCGGTCTGCAGAATCTCGAGCGCGCGGATCGGGTTGGCGGCCGTGACCGTGCGGTAGCCATGGCGCCGCAAGAAGGTCGCGATCATCTGCAGGGTCGACTCATCGTCGTCGACGACGAGAATCGAGCGCTGTTGATCTGGCGGCGCTTCGGGCTCCGACATGGGGGCGGGGTGTACCACTCACGATTGACTTTCGATAGCGCCGCCCTGACAAAGGCGTGTGCCCAACGCCCGCTTCGCCCAGCTCATCGAACGTGCCGAAGACGCGCTGGAGGCCGGCAACGCCGACGACGCGCTGAAGATCGCGCAGGAGATGCTGCGAGACGAGCCTGACGACGTCGACGCGCTCGATCTCAAGGCCGTCGCGCACCGCACCGCGGGAGATCTCCAGGAGGCCGTCGACACCTACGAGCGCCTTCGCCAGCTCGAGCCGAAGAACCCGGCGTGGGTCCTCGCCGAGGCCGACCTGCTCGTTCGGGAAGCCGAAGACGATCGGGAGCTGATCGAGCAGGGCCTCGAGCTGCTGGAAGAAGGCGAGGCGCTCATTCGTGGCGACGAGGAGCTGTTGTTCGAGTCCGAGCTGCTGCGCGCGACGGCCCTCAACCAGCTGGGAGACTTCACCGACGCGCTCAAGAGCCTGGCCGTGGCGCTCGACGTCGACCCGCATCACCCCGAGGCCCAGCTCGAGCAGGGCCAGGCCTTCTTCGAGCTCGCGCGCTTCGATGAAGCCCGGCGCGCGTACCAGACGCTCGCGAAGGAATACCCCGACGAGCCCTGGGCTCATCACTACCTCGGCCTGCTCGCGGAGCGTCGCGGAGAAGACCCGAAGCCCTTCTTCGAGAAGGCCACCGCGCTGGCGCCCGACGATTTCCCTCCGGCCGTGCACCTCGACGGCGAGGCGTTCGATCGCGCGGTGCAGGAGGCGATCGCCGCCCTCCCCGACCACGCGAAGCCGCACCTCGACAACTGCGTGATCGACGTGCAGCCCATTCCGTCGGACGACGATCTGAAGGAAGGCGGCATCTCACCGCTCATCCTCGGGGTGTTCCGCGGCCAGGCCATCGACGAGCGCAGCCCGGTGCAGGCCTCCGATCACGAGACCGCGCGCATCACGCTGTACCAGAACAACCTCGAGCGGTTTGCGCGCAGCCGTGACGAGCTGCTCGAAGAGATCCGCATCACGGTGCTCCACGAGGTCGGCCACCTGCTGGGCCTCGACGAAGACGAGCTGTACGAACGGGGCCTCGATTAGGCTCGACGCCGCCGCAACGAACGCGTGTTCGAGCGGGCCCGGCTTCGTGCTACGCACCGCCGCGGCGGAGCTTCCGGTCTGGTGAACGGTGCGGTCTTCAAAACCGTTGAGTTGGCGCGCGAGCGTCGGCTGGTGGGTTCGATTCCCATGCTCCGCCGAGCCTCGAGGCGCGATTCCGAGGGCTTCCCACCTCGCCGCACATGGCCGAATTCCCCAAGAAAATCATCAAGTTTGGTAGTTTTCGGTCGACGAATGCCGTGAAGCCGAGTAAAGAGCCGCCCTGTGAAAGAGCGGTTTCAGTCGATCGAAGACAAGACGCGGCAACTCAGAGACCTCCTTGGCCAACGGCGGCCGGAGGTGCAGGACTTCCTCGACCGATTCGAGATGTCGTGGGTGAGACACGACAGCGCGCTCGAAGGAACGGTGTACGAGGTGCACGAGCTGTCGGCGGCACTTCACCCCGGCGCGGTGGCGGCCGAGGCGAGCCTGCTCCCGATCGTCTGGGAGATCCGCAACCACAAGGCCGCGCTCGACTTCATCAAAGAAGAGGCGAAGACCTCGAAGAAGAACGCCGCCCTCACCATGACGTACGTGAAGCGCATTCACGATCTCGTCACCGGCAACACGCCCGACGCGCAGCAGGCCCGCGCGCTGGCCGAGCGTCGTGAGCGCACCGAGAAAGAGCTCGCCAAGGAGCGTGAGAAGCAGGGCTTCCGCAAGGACATGCCTCTGCACCGCACCTACGTGCACGAGATCTCTCAGCCCGCGAAGATCCAGCCGGCGCTCGAGAAGCTCATCGACTGGACGGCGAGCGCCGACTTCCGCGAGCTGCACCCGATCATGCAGGCCTCACGCGTGCAGCACGGCTTCATCCAGGTGTTCCCGTTCACCGAGGGCAGCGGGAAGGTCGGCCGGTTCCTCTCGAACTTCATCCTGCTCCGCAACGGCCTGCTGCCGGTGATCATCCCGTCGACCGATCGCAAAGAGTACTTCGACACCTTCCGCGGCTCGCCGATCGTCTTCTCCAAGGCCCTGATGGATTGGATGGAGAACTCCCTCGACAACGGCCTCAAGTACTTCCGCGATCTCGGTCGCGCATACCGCTGACCGGAGCACGTGCGGTGCGTTCTCCAGTCAGCGCCTTGACGGTCTCGAGCCTCAGCGCCAAGGCGAAGGTGGAGCGGCTGCGCAAGCTCTTCAAGCACCGCAAGCGCGGCCTGGTGCTGACCCACGACAACCCCGACCCCGACTCGATGGCGTCGGCGGTAGCGTTGGCCACCGTGCTCCACTCGCGGCTGGGCATTCCCACCGACGTCGCCTACGGCGGCATCATCGGCCGGGCCGAGAACTCGGCGTTCGTGCGTGTGCTGAAGCTGCCGGTCCTCCCCATCTCGCAGGTCGACCCGAGCCAGTACGATCTGTTCGCGCTCGTCGACACGCAGCAGTCGGTGAAGAACCACTCGCTGCCCGAGGGCGTGACGGCCGACATCGTGATCGATCACCACCCCACCCGCGACGACGGCGTGGTGAACCCGTTCGCCGATCTCGGCTCGAACTTCTACGGCGCGACCTCGACCCTGCTCACGGAGTACGTGCGGGCGGCGCGCATCGAGCCGATGCCCGAGCTGGCGACGGCGCTCTACTACGGCATCAAGGCCGACACGCGCGACCTCGAGCGGCAGACCCGCGAGCCCGATGTCGACTGCTACCTGTGGCTGTTCCCGCGCATCGACCGCAACCTGCTGGCCGAGATCGAACACCCGCAGCTGCCGCTCCGGTACTTCCGCCTGTTCCACGCGGCGATCGAGAAGGCCCGCCTCTTCACGGGCGCGGTGATCACCGATCTCGGAGAGGTGTACTCGCCCGACATGGTCGCCGAGGTGGCCGAGCGGTTGTCGTTCCTCGAAGAGGCGAAGTGGTCGCTCGCGTCGGGCAGCTTCCGGAGCCAGCTGTACCTGTCGCTGCGGTGCTCCGATCGCCGCATGAACGCGGGCCGGCTCATTCGTGAGGTGTGCGAAGGGCTCGGCGGCTCGGCGGGTGGGCATGGCAGCATGGCGGGCGCGCGGCTGCCGCTGGTCGGCAAGCGGGCGAACCGGGCCGAGTTGAAGCGCGAAGTCGTTCGCCGGTTCAAGGCCGCGTTCGGCGTCGAGGGTGAGCGTGGCGTGTCGCTCCTCTCGGACGAGACGTGATCCTCCTCGACTTCAACGCCGGGGCCCCGCTGCTGCCCGCGGTCGCCGATCATCTCTCCCGCGCCTTCGCTGAGACGGCCGGCAACCCGTCGTCGGTGCACCAGGTGGGGCGCGCGGCGAGGAAACGCCTCGATGCCGCGAGAGCACGGGTGGCCCACGCCTTCGGGGCTGCGAGCCCGCGAGAGATCGTCTTCACCGGCTCAGGGAGCGAAGCCGCAGCGCTCGCGATCATCGGTGGCTTCACCGCGCGCGAACGGCCCGAGCGGCGCGCCTTCGTCACCTCGAGCCTCGAGCACCCCTGCGTGCTCGGCGCTGCGAAGCGGGTCGAGCAGTTGGGCGGCCGCGTTGTGCGGGTTGCTCCCGATTCGAGCGGCGCGGTGTCGGCGCAGGCGATGCTCGACGCGCTCACCGATGACGTCGCCCTGTGTTCGCTGATGTGGGTGAACAACGAGACCGGCGTGCGGCAGCCCGTCGAGGCCGTCTCCCGGGCGTGCGTCGAGCGCGGCATCGTCTTTCACACCGACGCCGTGCAGGCGATCGGCAAGGTGCCAGCGACGCTCCGCGAGGTGCCGGCTGATCTGCTCTCGTTCTCGGCCCACAAGCTGGGCGGCCCCGCGGGCGTGGGCGTGCTGATCAACCGACGGCAGGTCGACGTGGCCCCGCTCGTCCCAGGCCACCAGGAGAACGGGCGCCGGGGCGGCACCCAGAGCGTCGCGCTGGCCGAAGGCCTGGTGCTCGCCCTCGACGCCGCGCTCGCGTCACAGGAGGTCGAGAGCACGCGCCTCACCGCGCTTCGGGACGAGCTCGAGGACAGGCTCCTCTCGGCGTTGCCGGGCACCCGCATCGCAGGGAAGACCGCGTCGCGCGTCGCCAACACCAGCAACCTCTGCTTTCCGGGCGTCGACGGCGAAGGGTTGCTCGTCGCGCTCGATCTCGAGGGCATCTGCGTGTCGACCGGCGCTGCCTGTGCGTCAGGCTCACTCACGCCGTCGCACGTGCTCACGTCGATGGGGCTGACGGCAGCAGAGGCGCAGTCGTCGCTCCGACTGTCTCTGGGTCGAACGACCACCGCCGCCGAGCTCGACGCCGTCGTGAAGGCGCTCGTGCGGCTGGTGCCGGTGACGCGCTTCGTCGACTGAGGCGCTGATCAGACTCCAGGTGATGCAGCAGACGAGACTCGGCGACGCCATCAGCGCTGCGGTTGATGGATCAGTCAGTCGTGCCGAACAGCCCGCGAACGACGGCCGAGATGGCCAGCGGCGTTCCGACGCGCTCGTCGTACAGCGGCATCAAGGCCTCGGCGAAGGCCGCAGCCGACGGGTAGCGGTGCTGAGGATCGGCGTCGAACGCGCGCGCGAGCAGGCCATCGATCACCGACGGCACGTCAGGGCGCACCTGCTGCACCGGCACGTAGCGAGAGTGTCGAATGGCATCGAACACCTCATCGGGCGTCTTGCCCTGGAAGGGCCGCTGCAGCGTGATCAGCTCGTAGAGCGTCACCGCGACGGCCCAGAGGTCGACCTGCGGCGTCAGCACCCCTTCGAGGGCTTCAGGCGAGAGGTAGTACGGCTTACCCATCACCTGATCGGCCCCACCCTCGAGCAGTGAACGCGCCACGCCGAAGTCGCCGAGCTTGAGCTCTCCGGTGCGCGAGACGAAGAAGTTCGAGGGCGAGACGTCGCAGTGAATCACGCCGAGTGGGTGGCCTTCGGGATCGGTCGCGTGGTGCGCGTACTCGAGCGCATCGAGCAGCGCCTTGGTGAGGTACACGGCGAAGTCGACCGGCCACTGCACCTTGCGCTGGCGGCAGCGCTTGACGATCTGCCCGACGTCGCGCCCGTCGATGAAGTCCATCACCATGTAGATCGAGTCACCCTCGCGGCCGACGTCGTGGACCTCGACGATGTTGGGGTGGTGCAGGTGTTTCGAGAGCTCAGCCTCGGCCTTGAAGAGACGCACGGCTTCTGGGTCGACCTCGAGCGCGGGGAGCAACCGCTTGAGCGCGAACTCCTTGCCGAGGAACGGCTCCTCGAGGCCCCGCACGTGAAACACCTCGGCCATCCCGCCCTTGCCCAACGGCTTGAGCACCTCCCAGCGACCGACACGCGTGGGAAGCGTCACCGCGGGCCCTTCCGGGTGCCGGCGAGCTTCTGGAACTCGGGCAGGCCGCGCAGGGGGTCGAGGTCGGCGTCGTTCGCGAGGCCCTCACGAAGGAGCGCCGACGGGCTGAGTTGAATGGCCTGCCTGAGGTGCTCGATCGCCCGCGCCTGGATCACGGGATCGCGGTTCGCTACGCCAGCCTCGGCGCACGCAAGATTGTAGAGAATGTCGGACTTGAGCTCGGCGGGCGCGCCGTTTCTGTTCGCGAGCTCGAGGGCCGCCTCGAAGACCTGGCGACCTTCAGCAAAGGCCTTCGACTGGTTGTACACCACCCCAAGCTGGTTGAAGACCTTCGGATCGCTCGAGGCCGAGGGCAGCTGAACCATTCGGCGAAGCAGCGGCAGGGCCGCGTCCCACTTCCGCGCGCGCCATGCCTCGTCGGCGAGCTTCTTCAGCCACGCAAAGTCGAGCTGAATCGTCAGGCGGTTCTCGAGGCCAGGCGCGGAGCACGCCTCGGGAATCGTGAGGTACCCGGTGATCGAGGTGTCTGACACGACGCCCAGAAACGGAATGACGCCCGTGGAGCCGCAGCCTGAGCCGGTGAAGCAGGTCGTCAGCTTCCCGACGAACACCGAGCCCTCGAGCGAGCCCTCGAGCAGTGGCTCGTCGACTTTGAAATCGCAGCGCGAACCCGAGAGGTAGACGCCCTTCACCTCGCTGCGGGTGACCTTGAGGGTGAACAGGCCGAGCCCGCCGACCTGGTACGGCCCCGAGAGGAGCATCGGCGCGGGCGTCGCGGAAAACACGACAGAAGCCGTGAGGCACACCACCAGAAAAAAGACCCGACCCGCGCGCTCCATCAGTGTGGGCAGGTTACCACCCTTGAAACGCATGTCCGTCGCCTTATGATTGGCGTCTCAGCACGAGTTCAACAGGAAGTTCCCTGCGGGGTGCGTGATGTGCAGCAAACGCTCGAACCGATACCAATCAAACGGGGGTCGTTTCGGGCTCCGGGTGCATGCCTTTCCTCACGGGAAGGACGCCGAAGGCGTTCGAATTTGATCCCCACCTGAACCCCTTGGTTCAGTGGAAGCTGCACACACGGCTCACGCGGGGAACGTTTTTCAAAGGGGGCGGCGGAGCGAGTTGGCTCCGCCGCCCTCTGCTTTTTGCTGCAGCCTGGAAAGGCACCGAATGAACGACCTCAGAAGCAACCCCCGCCATGCCTGTGCGTTTCCTGCCGTCTTCGAGGGCCCACGCGGCGCCGTTCGAGGGACGTGTACGAACCTGTCAGTCGGAGGGCTCTTCTTCGAAGGCGCGCAGCTCCCCATCGGCAGCAACGTGAGCGTGACGCTCGATCTCGGCGCCCTCGGCAAGCTCAAGCTCTCATGTCAGGTCCGTCATCACGCACTCACCCCGAAGGGCATGGGCGCGCAGTTCTCCCGGTTCGATCCCGGGCAGGTCGAGGTGCTGCAGAAGGTGTTGGCGAGCATTGCGGGGTGATTCGGTTCAGCGCGTCGCGAAGACCCAGGTGTACGCGCCGTCGCCGAACGTTCCGGGGAACCGCAGGCCCTTGATCGACTGCGCGATGCAGCGGTCGAGGATGGCGTCGACGGCCGGGGCGCCATCGGTGAGGCTGGAGGAGACCCACGCGCTGACGAGCTGTCCGTTCTGATCGGTGCGGAGGCGGAAGGTGCGGCCGCCGCCGATGCCTGCGCGCCGCACGAGCGTTTCGTTCCAGCACGCGCCGATCTTCGGGCTGATGGTGCGCATGGTGTCGCGAACCGTCTGCGCGTCGAGCACACCGAGCGCGTCGGAGTCGGGCGCGAAGTAGTGGCTGACGTCGCCTGCGGCCGCGAGCCCACGAGGTGGCGCGACGAGCTTCATGCGGATGTCTTTCGGCGCAGGCCACGCGGTGCTGGCGAGCACGGCCTCGAGACACCGCTCGGCTTCGATCGAGGCGAGGCCACGGACCGAGAGAACAGGAGCGTGCTCGACCGCGATGACACCGTCGCGGACCGTGCCCTTCCCGAAGCAGGCCGCGGCGAGCGGAGCGGGATCGAGCAGACCTCGTTCTGGACCGAAGCGTCCCGGGGCCAGCAGCTTCACCCACGCGAGCGCGGCCCAGAGATCGACGGGCGCGGCCGGTGGCGCGAGCTCCTGTTCTGCGGTCGGGCGCAGCGAGACGGGGTAGCTGGTGATGATCTCGCGAAGGCACCAGCCGGTGCTGTTGCTCGCGCCGTTCTTCGCCTCGAAGGTGACGTCGCCCCCCGGCAGCGGAAGGAGCTTCACCCGCTCCTGGGCGCTGGCGGTGGCTGGCCAGCAGAGCGCGTACATCGCCTGCATCGGCACCGTCGGCGCGTCGACGGTCGCAGCTCGGAAGCCGGCACCGCCCTGCCCGCTCGGGCCTTCGGTGGTCTTACAGCCGGCGGCAGAGACGACGACGACGAGAACGCTGAGACGAAACATGAAGTCATCCTGACATGAGGCGCGCTTCGGACTGCATCGATGAGTGCCCGCTGAGTTGGCGATCATTCGTTTGGACGAGCGAGGGCTTCGAGAGCAGGTCGACGCCGTGGTTCGTGCGACGCGCCGAGAAGTTCATCGGCAGGAGTTCAGGGTCCCGCCGATTGAAGCCTGGCGATCGCCGATCGAACCGCCGTCTCGCAACTGACGACGATCTCGATGTCCATCTGCGTGAGTTCTTCGAGTTCGGTGACAGCAGCGAAGTTCGAGGGATCGGCGAAGGCAACGACCAGCACCGAACCATGACGCTCAACGGGAACTGCGAGCAGGCGGAGGCGCACGTCGTTCGGAACGAGCATGACGACCTCGCTGGAGATCGTGCGCGTGCTCAGGTCGATCGCAGGCACGCCGTACTGGCGCGCGAGGAGCTCGGTGAGTTCACGTTCGGAGCTGGCCTCGTTCTGGGCCCTCTCGAGATCTTCGGGCTCGATCACGTCTCAGAACAGCAGACGCATCGGGTGCTCGAGCAGATCACGAACGATCTGCAGGAACTGTGCTCCGACCGCGCCGTCGACGACCCGGTGATCGCCCGAGAACGTCATCGACATCATCTGCCGAATCACCATCTGCCCGTCGCGCACGACGACCTTCGGCTCGACCTTCCCGACCGCGAGGATCGACGCCTGCGGCGGGTTGATCACCGCGATGAACGAGTCGATGCCGAACATGCCGAGGTTGGAGATCGTGATGCTCCCGCCCGTGTACTCGTCGGGCTTGAGCGCCTTCTTCTTCGCGCGCTCGGCGAGGTCGCGAACTTCAGCGGCGATCTCGACGAGACCCTTCTGATCGGCGTCCTTCACGATCGGCGTGATGAGCCCGTCTTCGATCGCCACCGCGATGCCGACGTCGACGTTCTGGAGCTGCTGGATCACGTCGCCCGCGAAGACCTGGTTGATGCGCGGGAAGCGACGCACGGCCACCGCGACGGCCTTCACCAGCACGTCGTTGACCGAGATCTTCAGCTCCTGCGCCTTCGCTTCTTCACGGAGCTTCAGCGCCTGATCCATCTCGATGTCGACGTTCAGGTAGAAGTGCGGAACGCCCGGCTTCACCTCGGTCAGCCGCTGCGCGATCACCTTGCGCATCTGCGTCACGGGAATGGTCGTCGGAGGCAGACGCACACCAGCGGCACGCGCGAACACGGGCGCTCCTCCACCAGCTGGCTTCTTCTCGAGCGCAGCTTCGACGTCGCGGCGCACGATGCGGCCGTTCGGGCCTGAGCCCTGAACGCCGCTCAGATCCACGCCCTGCGTCTCGGCGACCTTCTTGGCGAGCGGCGAGGCACGAAGACGTCCCGCCGCTGCAGGCGGAGCGACTGGAGCCGACACGACAGGCGCCACCTTCGCGGGCGCCGCAGCAACAGGAGCAGCGGCAGCCGGATTAGCAGCGGCAGCCGGAGGAGCAGCAGCAGCAGGCGCCGCAGCCGCTGGAGGCGCCTCAGGGATCGCTTCGCCAGCCTTCCCGATCCACGCGATCGTCGAGCCGACCGGCGCCGAGTCGCCAGCCTTCACGAGGATCTTGAGCAGCACCCCGTCATCGTAGGCCTCGATCGCGAGGTTCGACTTGTCGGTCTCGAGCTCGGCGATCTCGGTGCCGCTGGTGATCTTGTCACCCTCGTTCTTGAGCCATTTGGTGATGCGCCCATCTTTCATCGTGGGCGAGAGCGCGGGCAGCTGAACGGCGACGGCCATGTCGGTCTTTCACTCCGGAAAACGGGTTACCGATACAGGACGGCTTTGACGGATTCGATGATGCGCTCGACGGAGGGCTGAATCGCCCGCTCGAGGTTGGCGGCGTAGGCCATGTTCACTTCGAGGCCGGTGACTCGCGCGACGGGGGCGTCGAGATCGTCGAAGCACTCCCGCTGAATGAAGTCGGTCAGCTCGGAGCCGACGCTGGCGAACGGCCAGCCCTCTTCGACGATGACGACGCGGTTGGTCTTCCGCACCGACTCGGCGACGGCTTCCTTGTCGAACGGCTTGAGCGTGCGCAGATCGACGACCTCGGCGTTGATGCCCTGCTGCGCGAGCAGCTCGGCGGCCGGCAGCACGTGGGCCGTCAACATGCGCGACCAGGTGATCAGCGTGACGTCGGTGCCCGGCCGCTTGATGTCGGCCTTGCCGATCGGAATCGTGTACTCGCCGTCGGGGACCTCCCCGCGGGCGCCGTAGAGCAGCTCGCCTTCGATGAAGACGATCGGGTTCTCGTCACGAATGGCGCTCTTGAGCAGGCCCTTCGCGTCAGCCGGCGTCCCCGGAGCGATCACCTTGATGCCCGGGAAGTGGGCGTAGTTCGCCTCGAGCGCCTGGCTGTGCTGCGAGGAGAGCCGCCCACCCGCGCCGCCCGGGCCACGGAAGACGATCGGACACCGCAGCTGCCCGCCCGACATGTGGCGCACCTTCGCGGCGTTGTTGACGATCTGATCCATCGCGAGAATGGCGAAGTTCCACGTCATCATCTCGATGACCGGGCGCAGGCCCACCATGGCGGCGCCGACGCCGAGCCCTGCGAACCCGAGCTCGCTGATCGGCGCGTCGACCACGCGGGCGCTGCCGTACGCCTCGAGCAGGCCCTGCGACACCTTGTAGGCGCCGTTGTAGCGGGCGACCTCTTCACCCATGAGGAACACGCGTGGGTCTCGCGCCATCTCTTCGTGCAACGCCTGGTTCAGCGCGTCGCGGTAGGCGATCTCAGCCATGACTCAGGCCGCTCCTTTCTTCTTCAGCGATGGCGCAGGCGCCGGGGCTTCACGCGGCTCGAGGTCCCACGTCACCTTGAAGTCGGTGGGGTATGACGGCCACTTCACGTCGGTCGCGCCACGCACGCGCGCGCGGGGCATCTCGTCGGGCTCACCGTCAGCGACGAGGCCGTGCGTCCAGATGTCTTCGAGCGGCGGCTCGGGCGACTGATCGGCGAACGAGATCGCCTCGTCGACGGTCTTCCGCTCCGACTCGTCGATCGCGTCGAGCTGCGCCTCGGTGCCGGGGCGGTTCTTCAGGATCAGCGCTCGCAGCTTGATGATGGGATCGCGCGCTCGCTCCTGCTCGACCTCTTCCTTCGAGCGGTACGTCGCCGCGTCGGACATCGAGTGGCCGCGGAACCGGTAGGTGTACGCCTCGAGGAGCACGGGACCGTCGCCAGCGCGAATGGACGCGGCGATCTCTTTCACCGTGTCGTACACCTTGAGCACGTCCATGCCGTCGACCGTGACGCCGCGCATCTTGTAGGCCGAAGCGCGCTTGTGCATCTCCGGCTCGGCCGAGACGCGCGCGATGTCGGTGCCCATGCCGTACCGGTTGTTCTCGACGACGTAGAGCACCGGCAGCTTCCACTTCGAGGCCATGTTGAGGGTCTCGTGGAACGCGCCCTGGTTCGCCGCAGCGTCGCCGAAGGAGCAGACCGTGATGCGATCTTCGTTGCGGTACTTCGAGGCGAAGGCCATGCCGGCCGCGAGCGGAATCTGCCCGCCGACGATGCCATAGCCGCCGTAGAAGTGATGCTCGATGTCGAAGAAGTGCATCGAGCCGCCCTTCCCCTTCGAGTAGCCCGTGTCCTTCCCGAAGAGCTCGGCCATCAACATGCCGGCGTCGGAGCCGCGCACCAGCGGGTGCACGTGATCGCGGTAGCCAGTCATGACCATGTCGTCGGGGCGAATGGCCTCGTTGATGCCGACGACGACGGCTTCCTGGCCGATGTAGAGGTGGCAGAAGCCCTGAATCTTCTTCTGGCCGTAGGCCTGACCCGCCTTCTCTTCGAAGCGGCGAGCCAACACCATCTTCCGGTACATGGTGAGCAACAACTCGGAGCTATGCACGGGGACATTTCCTCGGTCGAAAGTACGGTGTGCGCAACGGCATGTAACATCGCGACCCCAACCAGCCACGCCACAATTTTCGCGCGCCGCGTCGGGCGAGGCGGGGCCTACCAGGCGAAGTGCGGAATCGAGATCACCCGCTCGTCGAGCGTCACGGGGCGGCCCGAGTGGTCGGTCGCCAGGTGCACCGGCAGACAGTTCGGGAAGCGCGTCGCGTAGTCGTTGACGTGCGTAGGCTCGTTGTCGAACGCGGCGATCACCGTGCCCATCTCTTCGAGCAGCTGATGCGCCACGCGCTTGTAGGCGTCATCGCTCTCACGCAACGTCGGCTTCATCATCAACGACACCTGGCCACCGGGCACGGGCATGCCACAGCGGGCCATCGCCTCGATCGAGCCAGCGCGCATCTCTTCATGCCGGCCGGTGACGTAGACGAGCTTCGCGCCCGTCTTCACGCAAGCGTGCAGGTAGCGGGGCGCGCCGACGATCTCGATGTCGTCGCGGCAGTACGGCGTGGTGAAGAACCGCGCGCCCCAGAAGTTCTTCAGGTCGCGGAAGATCGACTCGGCGTCGTCGTCGGGCATGCCCACGGCCGTGCAGGCGTGCTTGAGGTCCCACCCGTTCGTGAAGTGGAACGACTGCACCTTCGTGAGCACCGGCAGGTTCTTCTGGGCGCCGTACTCGCGCACGATGCGCGCCTGGCGCGGCCGATTGTCGAACACGGTGGAGTCGAGATCGAAGACGAGCACACCTTTGCCCTGCGACTGGGAGGCCAGCTCCAGGGTGCGCTCCAGGGTCTTGTGCCACTCGACGGCGATGCGGTGCTCGAACTCGTTTCTCATGGGGGCGCGGCGCTTAGCGCAGTCGTTTCTCTCGCGCCATGGGCTGACGCATCGGTTCGACGTGGCTCGTCAAAAGGCCTTTAGACCGCGGCGGACGTCGGCTTCGGTAACCGGCCCGGCTCGGGCGGGGTCGAGGGCACGGTGACCTTCGAACGAACGCCGCTGGGCGACGAGGTGATCTCGCTCATGCGCTTGATGCCGTTTCGATCGAGCACCAGCCGAACGAGCTTCACCGTCGTCTCCTGGTGTTTGCCGTCGTCGACCGAGAAGCGGAAGGCCACGTCGACCCGGTACGCCTTCGACGCCCGCAGCTTCTCGACCGAGAAGTCCTCGAGATCGACGTAGTCGATGGTGTAGTCGGGATCGTCCATGTCGTGGAGCATGCGCTCGACGTTGACGCGAATGATGTCGGTGACGCCCGAGACGATGCCGTCGGCGACGCGCGGGAGCATGTTGGACTCGAGCACGATCTTCTTCCGGTAGCGGATCACGCTCTCGGGCAGCTCGCCCTTCGCCGCGACGATCAAGTCGTCCTGCTCGCGGAGCCTGGTGATCGACTCGGCCACGTCGACCGCAGACCCGAAGTCGATCTTCTCCTGGCAGACGCCGACGTCATCGTGCGTGACAGGGTCGAGAATGCGGGTGGTGCGCTCGAAGAGGAACTTGCCCGCGAACGAAGCCGCGAGGCGACGCAGGCCCTCCTTGATGCGGTCCTTCATCATGTAGCCGATGACGGCGATGACGAAGAAGTTGAACGACACCTGCGGGTACCGGTTCTGCGCGAAGAGACCGACGCCGAGCGCGAACGCCATGGCCAGGCCGGCGGCGAGCGCGAACAACACCTCTTCCCACGCCTTGCGCGGGCTCGAGCGCTGCACGTGGAGGAAGAGGATGTTCATGCAGAACTTCTTCAAGAAGCCGATGCGGTGCGTGTACTCCTCGTTGTCGGAGTCGGGCGCGATCACCGACGCCAGGCCGTGCAGCTTCCGGTAGCTCTCGTCGGCGATGACGACGTCCATCAGCTCGCGGCGCAGCTCCGAAAAGCCGCCACCGCGCGGCATCGAGTCCATCTGGACGACGATCTTCCGGAACGACTGCTCGACCAGCAGCGAGAGGTACTCGTCGACCAGCCGCAACGAGGCGCGGGTCTTCTCGCTCAGGCCGTACTTGTCGGCGAGGAGCGCGACCGTGCTCCGGAAGCGCTGCAGCACCCGCTGCGTCGAATCGATCGAGCGTCGCGCAAGCTTCTGCAGCTCGGGCGACGGCATGGCCTGCGTGCCACCATCGAGCCCGTCGGTGACCCTGCGGCACTGCTCCTTCATGCCGCGCGAGAACCGTCGCAGCGCGCCACGGAGCACGCACCCCAGCATCTTCGCGTCGTAGACCACCTCGGTCTCGGGCCCGAGCACGCCGAAGGTCATGCGCTGCTCGAGCTGCACCAGCGGAGAGTGATCGCCCGTCAGCAGCTCTTCGAACGACAGCACCGGCGTCTTGAAGCGCACGTAGTTGTGCAGGTCGGCGTAGAAGTCTTCGCGCGGGTAGGTGTCGGCGGTGATGTTCAGCGCTCGAGGGATGAAGAAGGTCGCCTCGACGAAGTACTGCGACTCGTCGTCGGTGCCGCTCGGTTGGTACTCGAGCTTCAGCTCGAACTGCTTGCGATCATGAATGTCGAGCTTCGTCTCGAAGAGCCCGCGACTGCTGTCGTCTGCCACGAGGTGAACTCTACGTGACAACGAGGTGACAGGAAAGCCCCAGCCCTGCGATTTCAAGCATTTTGGACGTCACATTGCGTTCATTGACCGTCACAAAGCCATGTGAGACGAGCGCGCCCGCCTGACCGAGGGGACGTGTCGATGCCTGCGTGGATCTCGAACCTGGTGCCGATCTTCCTGCTGCTCGGGGTGATCGCGCTCGTGTTGTGGCGCCTGCCCAAGGTCGATCTCGGCCACTCGGCGGCGTTCAAGACCCGCCGCTTCTGGAACTGGTTTCCCCTCGGCCTGACGTACGCCTTCCTCTACTTCGGCCGCTACAACGTCAACGCGCTCACCTCGGCGCTCGGCTCGAAGACCGACAACAAGGCCTTCGGCATCATCTTCGCGGCCGGCACGCTGGTGTACGGCATCTCGTTCATCATCAACGGGCCGCTCACCGACAAGCTCGGCGGGCGCATCACCACGCTGCTGGCAGCCGGCGGCGCGGCGTTCGCCAACCTGATGATGGCGGGCCTCGTCTACCTGAACGTCGCCAACGGCTTCGTACCGCCCGGCGGCCTCGTGCTGTGGCTGGCGATTCTCTACAGCGTCGACATGTATTTTCAGAGCTTCGGCGCGGTCTCGATCGTCAAGGTCAACGCGGCGTGGTTCCACGTGCGAGAGCGCGGCGTGCAGGGCGGCGTGTTCGGCATCTTGATCTCGCTGGGCATCTACTTCGGCTACGACTGGAGCCGCGCCATCGCCAAGGGCATGCCCGGCGAGCCGTGGATGGTGGCGCTCATTCCCGGCCTGGTGCTGGTCGGCGCGACGGTGCTCTCGTACTTCTTCGTGCAGAACACGCCAGGCGACACCGGCCACCCCGACTTCGACGTGGGCGACGCTTCGACCGGCGACGACTCGAAGCCCAGCGTGGTGCAGGTCTTCGTGCGCATGCTGACGAACCCGGTGATCCTGATCATCGTCGCGATCGAGTTCTGCACCGGCTTCCTGCGCAACGGCGTGATGTCGTGGTACCCGAAGTTCGCCGAGTCGGTGTCGATGTCAGACGACTTCGTGTCGAAGAACTGGGGCCTGCTGCTCTGCTGCTTCGGCATCGTCGGGGGCATGATGGCCGGCGTCATCTCGGACAAGGTCTTCAACTCGCGTCGTGGGCCAGTCGCCTCGGTACTCTACGGCGGCATCACCCTCGGCGCGTTCGCGATGTACGCGACGCTCGCCACGCCGATGGTCGGCTGGGTGCTCGTCTTCATGGCGCTCAACTACGTCGGCGTGCACGGCATGCTCTCAGGCACCGCGAGCGCCGACTTCGGAGGCCGGAAGAACACCGGCGTCGCGGTGGGCATCATCGACGGCTTCGTCTACCTGGGCACCGGGCTGCAATCGCTGCTGGTGGGCTTCCTGCTGCCGCAAGGTGACGCCGCGAAGGTGGCCTCCAACTGGATCAACTGGCCGGCCGCGATGATCCCCGTGGCGATCATCGGCCTGCTGCTCTGCACGCGTGTGTGGAACGCGAAGCCGAAGAGCGCCGCCGCGACGGCGCATTGAGAGCGCTGCTCGCCGCCGTCGTGCTGAGCGGCTGCGCGCATCAGGTGGCTCTGGGCGCCTCTGGCGCGACTGATCGGTCGATTCGTGTTCGACCCAGCGTGCGCTGCGACACGGGCCATGGCGCGATCGAGCTGACCGGGTGGCGCGCGCAGGTCGAGGCCGAGTTCCTTGCCAGCCAGCCCAACCACACCACCAGGCTCGATGGCGCCGAGCTCGTCTGCCGCACGGTGATCCTCGACTCACGGCCCGTCATCGTCGGCGCCAACCGGCCCTCGGTGCTGATGATGCAGACGACCGAGCTCGAGCTGCAGATCGAGGTGCGCTGGACGACGGTGGACGCCTCGACGTGCGTCGAAGGTCGCTGGCTGGGCCGCTCGCGATGGCGAATCGTGCCCCGGGATCCGGACTCGGACGTCTCCGACGCCCTGACCGAAGCGGTGGGGAGCGCGCTCCACGAAGCCGTCGAGACCGCCGCGCTGGAGCGTGAAGTGCGACAGCCCTGCCCTGCTTCGCTGTAGCCTCGCCCCTGACTCCGTGACGTTGCCGGGCCGGCAGTGAGTCCAGACACGCGTCGGCGGTGTCCCAGCGCGCGATGAGGCATGATGCGGTGCATGTACCGATGGGTGACGTTGCTGGTGTTGTGCGTGGGCGCGTCGTCGAGCGCCGACGAGCTGCTCGACTTCACGACCCTGGGTGAGGCCGCGCGGCGTGAGCTGGTGAAGTCGACGCCACGCGAAGAGCTCGCGCGCATCATGAAGGAGACGCCGCAGGCGAAGCTCCTCGCGATGGGCCAGCGCATCGTCGTCGGCCTGAACACCTACTCGTACCGGATGCTGAAGCAGGAGCGCGTGAAGGGCGAGCTGCTCCCCGAGCAGACCATCGACGTCTACATCCGCGAGGTGCCGTTCGCGGTGCGCCTGCACTTCGTGAAGGGCCCGGGCACGGGGCGGAAGCTCGTCTTCAACCCGGGCGTGCGCGCGAACGAGTTCCGGGTGCGCGAGGCGGGCATCCTCTCCATCGCCGGCTCCATCTGGCTCAACGTCGACAGCTCGTTCGCCAAGTCCGACAGCAACCACACCATTCGCGAGGCCGGCATCGGCACGCTCCTCGCCCGCCTCATGCGCGACACCGAACGCGCGAAGCCCCTGGGTGGCTTTCCCCTGGTGCCCGAAGGGTGGAACGAGAAGGGCGAGCACTGCGGCTCGTATGCGTCGCCGCCAGCGACTCCACCGTTCGACTACGCGAAGACGCGCATCTGCACCGATCTCCTCTCAGGCGTGCCGATGAAGGTCGAAGGCTACGGCCTCAAGGGCGAGCTGCTCGAGAAGTGGCACTTCTCGGACTTCAAGCCCGACGCGTTCCCTGCGGAGTTCTTCGACCCCGAGAAGGCGCGCTTCTGAGCGTTACTTGAGCGAGTGGACCCAGGCCTCCGAGAGCCCGGCCGAGCGCGCGCCTCGGGTCAGCGCCTCGAGGAACCGGGTGCTCACCGGACCATCGAGGCTCGCCCGCGCCGGGTTGGTGGTGAACGCGATGGCGTCGACCTCTTGGCCCGAGGTGAGCTTCACGCGCACGGGCCGCTCGACGCACATGCCCGTCACGCCGCCTTCCTTGTGCGAGATGATCGGCCAGTCCTTCTCCGAGATCTCGAAGACGACGCCGCACACCCGGTGCCCCGGAGCGTCTTGCAGCCCCGCCACCCGGCCGCCCCACCACCGCGACGGAAAGTCGTACACGAGGGTCAGATCTGCTGCCTCGGCGAGCTCGCCCTTCGGCAGATCGAAGAAGCCGTAGCTGTGCTGATCACGCCATTCGAGGAAGGCTTCACGATCGAGGATCGTCGAGTACGCGAAGTACTTCTTCATGCCCTGCCCCGCGCCGTCGCGAGCCTTCATCACCTGATCGTAGTGTGCGTCCATGCGTCGCTTGATGCCGACGTTGGCGTCGCGACGCAAGGGCTCTCAGGTGCGGAACAGCTCGAACATCGCGCCGACGTCGAAGCGCGAGGTCTTGAGGAAGACCGCCAGGGCCTTCTCGGTGGCCTCGGCGAGCAGCTCCATGCGGCGAATGCGATCGATCTTCGCCTTCGTGGCCGACGGGTCCTGCTCGGCCAGCTTTCGCGCCTCGACGAGATCGGTGCGAATGCGGGAGATGAAGGCGAACTCGCGCTCCTCGATGACCCGACGGGCCATCTGCAGCAGATCGGTCTCGGCGCGGTATCGCCACGAGGAGTCGCCCTGCATGCGCACGCGCAGCACGACGCCCCAGCGCTCGAGATCTCGAATGAGCATCGAGACGCCGCCCTTCGACAGATCGAGGTCTCTCTCGAGCTCGGCCGCGCTGAGCGCCTCGTCTCGCAGGTAGAGGAACGCCCACACCCGGCCCTGGTTGCGCTTGAAGCCCCAGAACTCGATGACGTTGCCGACGGCGTCGACGGCCATCGACTCCCAGTTGCCCGGCTCCTTCACCTGTGTGGCGGCGCTCGGCGCCCAGAGGTAGCCCTTCATGCAGCTCCCTTGAGGGTCATGCCGCGGGCCAGCGTTCGCGCCCAGTGCACCAGGTTCTGACCCAGCTCGGTGCGGCCGTACTCGCCCAGACTCTCGACCGCCGCGTCGAGCTCGTGGTTCATCATCACGATGGCGTCGTCGAGCGCGCCAGAGACGAGCACCGCGGTGCCCAGCTCGCGAACCTTGTCGAGGCCGAGCGAGCCGAACGACCACGCCTCACCGATGCGGCGCTTGAGCTTCGCGTCCTTCGCGCAGGCGAGGAGCACGGGGAGGTTCGGCGTTCTCGACGAGAGATCGGCGTACTGCGGCTTGCCCTCGTCGGTGCCGGTGACGTCGCGCACGTCGTCTGCCATCTGAAAGGCCACGCCGATGCGCCGCCCGAAGCTGTCGAACTGCCGGCCTGCCTCGTCGTTGCCAGCGAGCATGGCGACGGCCCGGCCGCAGAACCCGAACAGCGAGCCCGTCTTCCCTTCTCCGATGGCGCGATGGGCCGCGAGGGAGAGCTCGAGGTTGCCACGCGCCTGCACCTCGGCGACCGCGGCGCGCGTCATCTCCTGCACCGTCGACAGCGCCAGCTCTCCGAGCCGGGGGTCGGCCTTCGCGAGCTGAAGGAGGCCTCCCGAGAGCAGCAGATCGCCCGACAACACCGACACCGTGTTGCCCCAGCGCGCGTTCACCGTGGGCTTGCCACGGCGGAACATGCCCGCGTCGACGACGTCATCGTGGAGCAGCGACGCGGCATGAATGAGCTCGGCCGCCATGCCGACGGTGACGAGGCGCGGATCGTGGAAGGCGAGCGAGTCGGCGAAGATCTTCACCAGCATCGGCCGGGCGCGTTTGCCTCCACCCAGCACGAGGTGCCGGCCTGCGACCACCAGGGTGTCTTCGGGCGGCGGCGCTTCACCGCCGAGCTGCGACACCAGCGATTGGTCCACTTGTTTGAGGAAGTCGAAGAAGACGACCGAGGGATCCATGGTCGTTCATATAGTTCAAGCCGTTTTGAACTGCATGGCCTCCGCGAACCGAGACCGAATTTCAGGCACTTGCAGACGTCTTCCGGCGCCAGAGCGCGAGGGCGAAGGCAAGCCAGGCCGCCGACGACACCCACGCGCCGACCTGGAACGTCCACGGACGGTAGCGCCAGGTGACCCGGTGCTCGCCCGTCGGAACGGCGACGCCGCGCAGGAAGCCCCACGTGCGCACCAGCGCTGCGTCCGCGCCATCGACGTCGACCGACCAGCCTGGGAACCACGCGTCTGCCAGCACCACGAGGCCGGGTGAGCAGGCGACGAGCTGCTGCGTGATGAGCTCGGGCCGTTCTTCCCGCGTCGTGACGGTCGACACACACCCCTCAGGCGGCAAAGACACGGTGACAGGACGATCGACTGGCGAGAACTCCATCGTCGCGACGGGCGACTTGCCGAGCTCGGCGAACGCCTCGTCGTCGCTCATCGTGCCGGTGCGATGGACGATCCAGCTCCGGGGGAACGCGGTCGGCGCACGCCACAACCAGAGATCGTCGATGGTCGTCCGTGACGGCGTCGGGCCGTCGAAGCGCAGCGGCTCTCCGGCGTTGCGAACGAAGTGTGTGACTCCGGCGAGCTGGAACGCCGCCGGGCCCTGGGAGAACGCGCGCGCGAGCCTCCACGGGTCGCGGAAGCCGTAGCCGCTGGTGCTGCGCAGATCCTCCTCGAGGAAGCGCAAGACCGAGAGGCGTTTGCGGCTGTCGAGGACGATCCGATCAGCCTCGTCGTCAGCGTCGGGGGTCGTGCACCACGGCGTTCCAGGATCATCCATGTCGACGCGAATCGAGACCCGCCCGTGCGGCTCGGATCGAATCGTCGCCGCGAGCGGTGACGGCTCGAGAAACCGCGCCGCCGGAGCGGGAGGCCAGACCCGACGCGGCATCACCACGAGTTCCAGCGTCACCCAGATCACGAGGCCGGCGAGGCGCGCCTGGAGCTGAAGCAGCAGCGCCATCACCAGGACGCTGAGCAGCACCCACCGGCCTCCGTCGACGAAGCCCGCGCGAACGTCGGTGAAGAGCCGGCCCGAGAGCACGAGCCCCACCGCGATGCCCACCGCGCTTGCCGCCACGACACGCAGCTCGAGTGGACGACGACGACCCAACGCGCGGAGCCGATCGACCCCGAAGGCCGCCAACATCGCGAGGGCGAAGAGCAGCCCGACCGCGTACTTCACTGGAAACCGGAAGAAGCGGAACGGAGGCACTGTGAGCAGCCACTGCGCGGGAAGAAAATGCGCTCCGAGGGCCAGCACGCCACAGACGAGCGCGAGCACGACGAGTGGCCGCGTGCGCCGCCGAGCGCCGCTCACCAGGGCGAGCCACACCAGCGACGGCCCGAGGAGCAGCGTGAAGAAGAAGCGTTGATCGGCGCCGAAGAACGGCTCGGCTCGCGGGAAGTCGGCGTCGGGCACGGCGATCGATACCAGCTGCTGCCACGACATCGACCACTCCGTCAGGCCGCCGGCACGCGCGGTGGGGTCCGTCCACGCGAGCACCAGCTCGGCCGCCGGCAAGGCCACCACCGCGAAACCGAGCGCAGCCCAGACACCGGCGGCGCCGACCGACAGGAGCGACCTGCGAGGCGCTCTCGAGCTCAGCGCGAACACCAGCACCACCATCGCCTGCCACAGCCACATCTCGGGAGCGCCCGCGTGGAACGTGGCGGCCTGCACCAGTGCCAGCAGCGCCACGCGTCGCAGCGAGGGAGTCCGTACGACGCCCTCGACGGCCCAGAACGTCCACCCCGCCCACGCTGCGGTCGAGGCGAACGCCAGGTTCTGCGACAGCTCGACGAAGAAGGGAGAGAACGCCCACCCTGCTCCACCGATGAACGCCGCAGCGCGAGAGCGCCCCACCCGTCGCAGCGCCAGGAAGGCGCCACTGAACGCCCACACGCAGTGGAACACATGCATCACGTTCGGGCCGACGACGTGGCCGAAGAGCAGCCCCGTCAGCACTCGCGGCAGGTAGAACACCTGCGTGTAGAGCAGCGCGAGGAACGGCTGGCCGAGGCGTTCGTGCGGCAACCACAGCGGCACCTCGAGCGCGCGCCAGCGCTCCACCAGCACGTGCGTCTCGGGGAAGAATTGCGCGTACAGATCTCTGGCGGCCTGCACCTGCCCGCGGAGCAGCCAGTGAAACGAGACGATCGCGAGCAGCAGCACGCCTACGATGGGCCACGCGCGCTTCACGATGCAGGACTCAACCACACCAGACACGAATGCCGCCCCGGTTTCCCGAGACGGCATCGAGTTCAACCGAGCTGGACCGCAGGCTCAGTAGTTGGCGTTGTTCTTCTCGCCGAAGGTCGACAGGGTCTTCTTGGTGTCGACGCCAGCGGCCTTGAACGTCTTGGTGGCCGGGGTCACCGACTCTTCGCCGGCAAGGGCGTCAGCCGAGGCGCCGAACAGCTTGCGAATGTTGTCGCCGAAGAGGGTGATGACGCCGATGGCCGCGATCGCGATCAGCGCGACGATGATGATGTACTCGGTCATGCCTTGACCGCGGGCCTTCTTCATCAGCTGCTTCTTGTTGAGCTTCTTCATGGTGTGCTCCTGGGTGGGAACCGCGGTTGGTTTCGAAGACTGATGCAGTATCGGAGGGACTCGCGCATCGCTCCATACGTCATCGGGAGGATGCGGTGTTTCTGATGAAATTCAGGGTGTTAACGCGCACCGACGCCGCTCACAGACCTTCGCGATCGCGTTCTTGAGTGCGACATCGTCTGGGTCCAACGCTGAAAACGGCGCGGGATCGAACGAGCGATGCACGAGCCACGGCCCCTCTCGCTGCGAGTCTTCGAGGGCGATGGCGTTGAGCTCCAGGAGCGCTGACGCGACATCGCGCGGCGTGGGGAGCAACCCGAAGACCTTGCCGGGATCTCCCTGGCGCGACGCGACCGAACCCAGCGCGAGGGCCGCCTCCCGGCTCGTGGGATCGACCGAGCGCCACACCGACGCAGCGGCGCGACGCAGGGGGTGATCGGCTGGTGTCGACCACGCGACCGACAATGAGAGGGCGCGCGCGCGGGTCGCATCGAGGGGCTCACGCGCCAGGTGACGTTCCAGCGCGAGCCCCGCAGGGCTTGCCCGTTTGCCGCGAGAGTCGGGCACCGTCGCTGCCGTCCGGGCCCAGAACGCAACGGGCGCTTCGTACTCGAGCCGGTTGTGATCATCGCTGTTCGAGGGCCCTTCTCCCGCGAAGGCCGCCACCTGCTTCGAGGTCATCACCTGCCTCGCGAGCACCCCTTCGACGAGATCGACGTCGATGCGAACCAGATCGTCGTGCACGCCCTGGCGAGCGAGGCGCGCCGCGAGCTCGGTGCTCGACGCGAGGCCCGGGCTCCGCGAGGCGAGCAGCAGCAGATCGCCCTCCCCGCCCTGCCAGACCGTGACCTCCGGGAACCGTCGCTGCAGGGTGCGCATCACCAGCCGCACCAGCTCGGTGTTCATCTCGTAGGTGTGGATCCACTGCACCAGCACGCCGTCAGGCGCGAGCCGGCGCTCGACGACCGCGAAGAACTCCTCGGTGAACAACGACGAGATGCCCGAGACCCACGGGTTCGAGGGTTCGCTGATGATGAGATCGTACTGGGTGCGTGAGAGCGACAACGACGTGCGGGCGTCGTCGATGGTGACGTGCACGCGAGGGTCGTCGAGCGCGCCGCGGTTGGCGTCGGCGAAGTAGCGCGCGGCCTCGAGCACCCCGGGGCTGATCTCGACGAGATCGAGGCGCTCCAATGGGTGCGTCAGGGCCGAGCCGACCGTGACGGCCGCGCCAGCGCCGATCACCATCACCTGCTTCGGAGCCCGCGGCGCCAACAACATGCCCATCTGCCCCAGCAGCACCTGCGTCGCCTGATCGTGAATGCCGGTCGACGCGTCGGGCTTGCCGTTGACGAGCAGGAAGCGATGGCCACCCTTCTTCTTCGCGGTCCCGACGAACACCGTGGCGAAGGTGTCGTCCTTGACGAAGTTCGTCTCGAAGGCGTTCGCGTAGTTCTTCAAGTAGGTGGCCGGCGTCGAGAGCTTCACCATCTCGGGCTCGACGCGGAACGGCGAGAGCTGGGCGAGCAGCGGGCCCCACCCTCGGAAGGCGGTGAGCGACAACACGACGGCGGCCGCGACGATGGGAACCGACAGCCAGCGGTGCTTCGTCGTAGGCGCTGCGAGCACGGCGAAGACGGCTCCGACGCCGCTCAACGTCAGCCCGACCGAGAAGAGCAGCTCGAGGCCGATCGCCGGCATCAGCCACAGGCCGCCGAGCAGCGCGCCGAGCACCGTGCCGATGGTGTTGCCTGCCCAGACGAGCCCCAGGCGCCGGCCGACGGTCGCGTGCCCCTGCGCCACCACGCGCGCTCCGACGGGAAACGCGGCGCCCATCAGGAAGGTCGGCGCGATCATCACCACCGTCGCGCTCGCGAACATCACCGCCTGCCACAGCGGGAAGGCGAGCTCCGATCGCGCGAGCACCGACTTCGCCAGCAGAAACAGCCACGGCACCAGCAGGTAGAGGGGAATCGTGATCGCGACCGTCACCACGACGCCCACCTGCAGCCAGCCGAACTGACGCAGATCGTCGGTCTCGGGGCGCTTCGAGATCCAATAGCTCCCGAGCGCGATGCCGAGAATGAAGGCGCAGACGATCCACGTGAAGGCGTAGGTCGAGCCGCCCACCACGAGCGTCAGCACCCGAATCCACCCGGTCTCGTAGAGCATCGCGGTGAAGCCCGAGAGGACGAGACCCACCATCGCCGCGGCCGTCGCGCTCGGGCCGTAGCGGGCCTGTGACGCGTCGGCCGGCCGCTCGGGCAAAGACGATCTCGATGGAGCCAGTCGTGCCAGGGCGATGGTGACGGCAGCGAGGCCGAGGTTGATCACGGCAGCCCACTGCGCGGTCGCGGCGAGACCGATCGCCGGCAGGCTCACCGTGCCCGCGAACCACGCGCCCAGCGCCGCGCCGAACGAGTTGACGGCGTAGAGGTGTGCGAGCGTGGCGCGCAGCGACGGATCATGCCGGGTCGCGTGCTTGAGCATCGCGGGCATCGTGCCGCCCATGGCGACGGTGGGCGCGAGCAGCGACAAGGCCGCGAATGAGAGCTTCGCGACGGGCCGCGCCGACTCCGACAACCCACCCGCCACCGAGAGAAACGTGTCGCCCAGGAACTGCTGCACGGTGGGGAACGCGAGCGCGTAGAGGCCGACGAAGAGCTCGATGGCGCCGTAGAGCGCGAGCGGGCGTTGAACCCGATCGGCCAGTCCGCCGAAGAGCCAGGCCCCGAGCGCGAGGCCGCCCATGAAGGTCGCCAGCACGATGGCATGGGCCTGGCCCGAGTTGCCGAGGATGTCGGCGAGCGCCTTCGACCAGATCACCTCGTACACGAGCCCCGTGCCGCCCGAGAGGATCAGGAAGACGGACAACACCCGGCGGCTCATGGCGTCGCCTCGAGCTTCGACAGGGCCGTACGCAGGCCCTGGTGTTGGGGGTGACGGGAAAGCGTCTCGCGGCCGAGGTTCCGGAGCGGCACCGGATCGAGCAGCCGAAACACCGCCGACTCGCGGTTGATCTGCGCGGTCATCGCTTCGAGCGCCAGCGCCACCAGCTCGGGCGAGGGCTGGTCGACGCGCAGCTTCGGAACGATCAGCTCCACCGCGGTCGAGACGTCGTTCTGCGCGAGGGCCGAACGCACCACCGCCGCGACGGCGTCGTCGGACTCCGGCGCGAGCGAGAGCCACCCTTCTGCCGAGGAGCGAACCAGCGGCTCCCAGGCCGCGAAGTGCCGGGCCAGCGCGCGATGAATGGCTTCGAACTCCGCCGCGGTGAAGGGCCGCGCTCGAGCCTGCTGCGAGAGCCCGAGGGAGGTGGGGTCGAGGCTCCGGCGTTCGTCCGCCAGCTCGACGATCTCATCGATGAACGACGCGACGGGCACCCCGAGCTCGAGGAGCGGCCGGCGATCGGTCGACGTCGGTCCCGGGCCGGCCATGCGCGCCTGGCCTTCGGGTGAGTGGACCTGCCAGGCGAGCAGCGCCACCGACGAGCCCAGCGCGAGTGGCTTCAGGGCTGCGGCGACCGGCGCCGGCTGCATGCGGAAGTCGAGCCGCTCCGGCGTGAGCACCGGCGCGAACTCACCCACGACCGCCGAGATCTGACCCACCCCGCCCCAGGTCGTCCCCGAGGGGAACACGACGCGCAGCGTGCGCAGCGCCGTCTGCATCAGCGACGAGTTCGACTCGAGCAGATCGAGCTGCTGCACCAGCTGGCCTGCAGACGAGAGCCGGCGACGCGCGGCCTGCCAGGCCTCGAGCGTGAACAAGCCACGCGACAGCGGCGTGCCCGGGCGGGCGGGGACGATCACGATCAAATCCCACTCGGCGCGCGAGCGCTCGAGGAAGGCCCGCAGCTCGGCCTCGTGCACGGTCGCGCCCTCGAGCGACACCTTCGTGTGCCTCGCCGCTTCGAGCGACGACGCGGGGGCCACCACGTCGATGCGCGCGACGCCGTGCGCCACCAGCGTCTCGACCAGCCCGGGCGCGACGCCGAGAACGAGCGCCGAGCGCACCTGCCCCGGCGCCGTGAGCAGCGCCGCGTGAGCGCCGAGCAGCACACGCTCGCTCGCCTTCCCCGTCAGCCACTCCGTATGACCTCCGGCGCGAACGACGGTCCGAGTCGAATCGCCCTGCACGGTCAGTGTGTTCCGGGCGTCGAGGTGGAAGAAGGTGGTGGCGTCGCGAGGCGCCGGCATCGCCCGTCGCCACGCCGTCGCCGGCCCCGTCGTGAGCAGCTCGCGTGACCAGCCCGCGCCCAGCCAGAGCGTGAGGCTCACCGCCACCACGCCGCGCACGAACGACCTCCACTGCCACGAGGCCACCGCCAACGCACCACCCGCGGCCGCAGCCCAGCACCACTCGAGCGACGTGAACGAGAGCACCGAGGTCGTCAGCCACCAGCCCACCGCGGCGCCGGTCGACACGCCCGAGAGCCACCGCCCACCGTTCGAGGCCGTTCGAACGGACTGCCGCGCCGAGCACCCGAGCGCGTTCCCGACGACGAAGAAGACGGGAGCCAGCACCACGAGGAGCAGCACCAGTCGAAAGCCGAGCTCGACGAGCCACCCCGAGGCGTTCGGCCGCACCACGGCCTCGGTGAAGACGAACCCGGCCGGCAAGCGCGGCACCAGCAGCGCCACGAGCGCGAAGAGCAGCCCGGCGGCCGCCGTCGTGCGACGTTCGCCGAGATCAGCATCGAGGTCAGCGCGGGCCGCCACCAGCGCGAGCGAGACGCCGCCGAGGAGCAGGAGCGCGACGGCGATCAGCGGCCGGGTGAGCGGCGCTTCTCCCATGGCGGCGACCAGCACGGCCTGCCCCAGCACCAGCATCGAGGCGACGACGAAGCCCAGCCCCATCAACCGAAGCGGCGAGGCGGCGAGCGGCTCGTCTTCGATCGTGACGACCCTGGCGCGCACGGCCACCACCACCAGGACCGCGACGACCAACGCCAGCCCACCAGCGGCGCGGGCGAGACCTTCGAAGCCTGCCGACGCGACGACGCCGAGCTGCGGCAGCCCAATGCCGACGGCGGCGCCCAGCATCGAGACGCCGAGCGTCTGCGCGAGATCCTGCCCGGGCAGATCGGGGCCACCCGCGAGCGATCTCGAGGCACCGACGACGACGGCGGCGGCGATCGCGCCGAGCGCAAAGGCGAGCCCTGCCACCACGAGCGGCGGCGCCTGAGTGATGACCGCCAACGGCAAGGCGATCAGGAAGGCCCCAACGAGGCCCGCGAACCAGCTGAGGCCGGGCCGCTTCGTGCGAGTCACCGCCAGCGCCGCGGCCGCGCCACCGAGGCACACCGAGCCCCCGATGAGGCTGAGCGCAGGCACGCCGTCTCCTGCGGCCCGCATCAACGCCGAGAACGCACCGAGCGCGATCGCGCCGAGGGCAACGGCAGAGAGGAACGAGAGCGCGACGAGGAGTGGGCGAGGTCGCAGGCGCACGGGGGCGCAGAGCCTATTCCCGCCGCCTGCCGGGGCTCAGCGCATAATGCCCGCGCCGCGACGACGACGAGCGAAGAGGCCGAGCAGCACCATCAGGCTCGACACGCCTACGCCGCCCGTCGACGCGCAGCCGCGACGCGTCACCGTGCCGGGTGCCTCGACGTCCATGCGGAAGGTCCGCATCGTCACCAGGTTCTCGAGTGACGCGCCGTACCCGATGTTGATCGTAGCGCTGCGATACGGAGCGTCGCTGGCGATCGTGCCGCTCACCAGGCCAGTCTCGGAGAGCGTGAGGCCCGGCGGCAGCGCGCCGTCGAGGGTGAAGAAGCGGGCGCCGGTCACCGTGCTCGACGGGTTCAGCTGAACGTTGACGCCCGCACCGCGGTCGAGGCTCGGGGGAAGGTCGCCGGTGATCTTCACGCCACTGCCCGCGACGTACACCGTGTAGGTGACCGAGTCGGAGCGGCCCTGTGCGTCGGTCGCCTCGAGCCTGAAGCGGAAGACGCCCGAGTTGGTCGGGTTGCCTGAAAGAATGACGCGCTCCGTGACGGTGTCTTCGAGCACGAGCCCGGGCGGCAAAACGCCTTCGAGCACCTGCCACTTCACTGGCCGGGAGATCGGCGCACCACCGGCGTTCTGCGCGACGATGTCGACGAGGTACTGCGCCGCGTAGACGCCATCGGGCAGCGACGCGTTCGTGATGCGGAACGGCGACGCATCGACGACGGTCATCACGTAGGTGCGGGAGTCGTTGTTGCCGACCGAGTCGATGACGGTGATGGTGATGGGGTACGCGGTGCCCAGCGCGCCGTCGGGAGCGCCGGTCATTCGGCCTCGCTCGCTCAAGCTCAGCCCCGCCGGGAGCAGCCCGGACGTCACGAGGTAGCGGTAGGGCCCGACGCCGCCCTGGGCTCCGAGCTGGAAGTCGTAAGGCAGCAACCGCGCAGGCGGCGGCAGCAACGGAGACACCAGCACCAGCGAGGCCGTCGAGCGCGACACCTTCAACCCGCGCCGGGCCTCGGTGATGCGCGTCGCGGTACGGATGACGACGGTGAAGGCGTAGGCGCCCGTGCGGGTCGGCGTTCCACTGATCTCGCCACCCATCGACACCGCGATGCCCGGGGGGAGTTCGGCAGGGTTCTTCACGGTGAAGGTCGCCGCGTCGGTGGTCCCCGCGGCCGCCAGCTGGGCGAGATACGGCTGATTGACGATCGCGTCGGGCAAAAACGGCGGGTCGAGCCCGAGGGTCTGCGGGACGACGACGACCTGCGGCCCCGAGAGCCCGTTGTCGGCCTTGTCGACCTCGTCGATGAGGTTGTCAGGGTCGACCAGCACGCCCAGCGTCCACGTCGCCGGCGAGAGCAGCGCGGGAATTCGAATGAGCTCGGTCGCCGTGTCCTGCTGATCGACGGCGAGCGTCACGGAGCGCTCGTTCACCTCGCCCGTCATCGTGACGATCGGCAGCACGGGGTCGTCGACGGTGATGATGTTGTTCGCCGACAAGACGTACCGGTACTTCGCGGCAGGTGACGGCCGGTTGCCGTTGTTCGTGATGGTGCGGGTCACCGCGAAGACCTCACCCACGCCCACTCGCGTCGGCCCGCGCAGGTTGATTGGCACGAGGTTGGGCGCAGGCCCACGCACCGTGACCGGGTCGGCCTTCGCGAAGTTGTTGCTCGGGTTCGTCTCGGCGAGCCCAGCCGCGACCGCCGCCGCGAAGAAGAAGTACGGGCCGCGGGTCAGGAGTTGGTTGGCAACCGACCTCGTCGGCACGGTGCAGGTCTTCCCGATGACCCGGGTCGCGCCCGGAGCGAGCGCGAACGGGCCCTCTTCGCAGACGAACGGATCGGTGAGGCCGTTGAGGGTCTCGTTGTCCGACAAGAAGAAGACGACCGAGACGTTGGGAGCGGAAGCGCCACCCTGGTTGCGCACGGTGGCCTCGATACGAATGGGCTCACCGAAGAACGCCGCCGTGGCCGTCTCGAACGGGAGCGTGGGCCGCGCGACGCGAATGCGGTCCATGATCAGATCGGCCTGCCGCACCTGAATGCGCGCGCGGCTGAAGACCTGGTTGTTGGCGTCAGAGACCTCGACCACCGAGCCGGCCGCGGGTCCGTCGTCGATCTGCAGCAGCACGTAGTAGTCGTCAGCCGGGACCGTCGCTGGCAGCGTGAAGGTCAGCTGCGCGACGACGTTCTCACCGCCCTGCACGGCGCGCGTGTCCGAGAAGACCTCTCGATCGTCCATCGAGAACACGGTGTCGGCCGAGAGGAAGATCTTGAACGGCACCACGCCGGCCGGGTCGAAGCCCTGGTTGCTCAGCGCGTACGAGATGGTGACCGGGTCGCCGGGGCCAGCCGACGCGGGGCCGCTCACCGACTCGGCCACCAGATCGACGCCAGCGAAGAACGGCGTGCTCGTCGCGAGCACGTTGTTCACTTCGTTGGTCTCGGCGATCACGTTCTCTTCGTCGACGACGACCAGCACGTAGAAGGTGCCAGCGGTGGGCCGGGGCGCGACGCCGGTGGCCGCGTTCGTCACCGTGCCGTTCGGAGCGAGTGAGAACGGCCCGGGAGGGAGCGCGCCAGTGACGATCTCGACGTCAGCAACGCCTGCGTCTGCCGAGGGGGCGTCGAACAACGTGTCGTCCGACAGGAAGAGCCGGTAGTTGAACGGCGCCGACGTCGCGGTGCCGAAGTTCCGCATCGAGACTTCAGTGCTGATCTGCAGATCGTTTCCAGCCTGGGTGATGCTGGTGACGCGGAGCCGGGTCGGCTGCAGGTCGACTCCCGGCGGCGGCCCGAAGCGGATGTAGGTGATCGGCGACCCCGTACTCATGGGATCGAAGCTGGCGATGTCGCAGTGGGCGTACGACGGCACCGGCATCGTCGGCACGATGCGGTTGAGGCAGCTGCTCGCCAGCAGCGCGTTGGTGCCCTGCGCGCCCGTCGGAGACTCGATGCCGATGGTGGCCGAGATGGCCTGCCCCGAGCCCTGCATCGTGCCGTAGAAGTACTCGATGACGCCGTTCTCCCAGAGGCGGATCTGGAAGGTCAGCGTGTACATGCCGAAGCGGCGGTTCCAATCCTTCCACTCGATGGCGAGGCCTTGACCGTTCGGCCCGCTGACGACCTGTTGCCGCAGCTCGCTGGTGCCGTTGTTGCCGTCGAGGTCGTCCCAGAACGGGGCGAGCACGCCGTTGGGCTCGATGGTCGAGGGCAGCGCCACGTTCGACGGGAAGTCCTCGGTCGGGCTGGTCGACGGCTCGAAGAAGGCCATGCCGTTCGCGGTGACGATGAGGCTCGTGTACTGCCGGTTGTAGAACTGGAAGGTAAAGGGGAGCGCCACCGTGGCCCGGCCGCGATCGCTGACGCTGTTCGGCGCGGTCAGCGTGATCGCCTGCGGGTTGGTGAGCGACGGGTAGCCGCCGATCGCCTGGGCGGTGGCGACGTACTGAGCCGCCGCGGTCCCCGACATCAGGGCGAGAGCGAACACCATCGTTCTGTACGACGTCATCGGAACAGACTCCTCTGCGGGCGGCTCCCGTCGCCCTTCAGTGACCGGCCGTGTGGCTCTATATACGAGCGTGTACGCCACGCACGAGGCTTCGTGCGGGTGAATGTGGGCTTTGACCCCGTCGTCCCCGAGGCACCATGAGCGTCGCCGCCGTCACCCTGTCGCTGTTGTTGACGCAGTCCGCCACGAAGGCGCCTGCCCACCAGGTGTTGCTCGATCAATGCCTGCTCCACGCCGCCGACCCGAAGAACCCCTGGGCGCTCGCCCACGGCATCACGGCGTACGGCGGGAGCTTCCTGGCGAATGATGGCCGTAAGGCCACCGAGGCGATCACGAAGGACTTCTTGAACCAGAACCTGCTGCCTGACGGCGGCGTGGGGCCTGGCAACACGTACGGGTTTCTCCGCTACGGCGCCGACAAGACCCCGATCGAGCCGCACACGAACCTCGTCACCAAGACGTTCGTGCTCGCGAAGCTGCCGATGTCGACGACGTTTCCGACGCGGTGGGGCCAGGTCACCCTGCAGCAGCTCGTCGACAGCGTGAAGAAGGGCTTTCGGCACGTGCCGTCGAACGCCGAGTACTGGAGAGACAGCGCGTGGACGATCGATCTGCTCTCGGCGGTCGGGAAGCCGGGCACCACCATCCTGACGGAGCTCGGGCCGGTCTCCCTCGACGTCGTGATGGACGACGCGCTCACCGCGCTCGAGAAGGATCAGGCTGAGCTGACCGAGGGCCTGAAGAAAGGCCTCCCTGAGGTGCCCAAGCGCAAGCAGGGCATCTACGCGCACTCGTGTGGTGGGCTGCACCTGCTCCAGGCGGTGTTCGGCTGGTCGCGTTTCCCCGAGGTGAAGAAGAAGTGGGGCGCGCGCCTCGACGCGCAGATCGCGGTGCTCTTCTACCGGCTCGAGTCGGAGCGCCGGCAATACGACGCAGCGCTCCAGCAGGCGCCGCAATTCACGCTGCAGATCCTCACGCAACAAGTGAAGTTCTACGGCCACTTCCTCGAGAGCGTCGGGCGCCTGAAGAACGAAGCGGGCTTCAAGCCGAACAAGGAGCAGCAGCTGGCCGTGAACAAGGCGAAGGTGCTGCTCGACGCCGCGGTGAAGGGCCTCGAAGGCATCAAGGCGTTCTCGACCATGAGCGCCATCAAGCAGTCGAACCCGCAGGTGTACCTCGATCTGATCGGGGACTCCTGCCACGCAGCGAATGGGTGGAATCAATGGCAGTGAGGCTCGCGGCGGCGAGGGCTTGACGAGAGGGGCGAAGAACGTCGTTAATTGCGCATGCTTCGACTCACGCTCGCCGCGAGCCTCACTGTCGCCATCGTCGGCTGCGAGGTCACCGTCCCTGGTGAGCCCCGGCTGCTCGTCGAAAACGTCGCCACCACCGAGCTCGACTTCGGAACGGTGCCGATGACCAAGAGGGTGACCCGTGCCATCACGCTCAGCAACGTGGGCCGCTCCAACCTTCGGCTCGAAGGCTTCTCGAGGCAGGGCATGGGTCCGGCGGTCCAGCTGGGCACTGCGGTCGTCGAGCCCGACCCCGTCTTCGGCATCGACTTCGAGCCCGTCGACGTCCCGGCCGGAGAGTCGCGCGAGCTGACGTTCTTCTTCCACCCGCCCCAAGACCCGACGCAGGTGACGGTTCCGCACGAGGTCAAGCTCAAGCTCACCATCCCCAACGCCGACCCGATGGCGCCGCCGACGATCCTGACCCTGAAGGGCCTTGCGCTGACCGGTGGGTGCGACCTCTCCTTCCCGCCCCGCATCGACTTTGGCGCCGTGGCGCGGGGTGACACCTTCAGCGTCGTCGAGATGATAAAGAATCGCCGACCGATTGAGTCGTTCCCGCGCGTCGGCGACATCACCTCGTCCGACACGGTGTTCTCGCTTTCGTCCGACTCGCCGCGTGGAGAGTTCTCACTCGCCCCCGGTCGCGACAAGAACGTCTCCTTCCAGTTCGCGCCCACCGAGAGCCGCGACTACTTCGCCAACCTCTGGGTGTTGCCGGCCGACGGCTGCCCGGAGGTGAACGTGCGGCTCATCGGGACCGGTGTCGACAGCGTGCTCTCGTGGACGCAGACGATCCTCGACTTCGGCAACGTGCAGCCGACCGTCACCGTCACCGGCGAAGTGACCTTCAACAACCAGAGCTTCGCGGCCATCGAGCTCAGCGGCCTGACGACGCGTGAAGGCGCGAACCCCAGCAGCATCTTCAGCGTCACCGCTGCGAACATGGGAGACCTCACCAGGCTCACCGTTCCGCCGGCGACCCGCGACGCCACCACCAACGCCATCGTTCCCGGAACAGCGAGGGTGACGGTGAGCTTTCGGCCCGAGTTGCTGGGCGTGCGTCAAGGCACCCTGGCCGGCACCACCACTGCTCGGAACCAGCCGAGCTTGAACGTTCCGCTGCGCGGCATCGGCCGCAGCCCCTGACGTCGAGATTTCGGCCGGCGAACGCTCAACTTCGGACTCATCGCCGAGGAACGCGGTTGGCGACCCGGCGCGTCACGCTGCGCGACGTCGGCATTCGCCCCCGTTGCTCGACGCCACGGTCAATGGTCTGGAAGCCATCAAGGCGTTCTGGACGATGAGTGCCATCAAGCAGTCGAACCCGCAGGTGTACCTCGATCTCATCGGGGACTCCTGCCACGCAGCGAATGGGTGGAATCAATGGTTGTGAGGCTCGCTGTCGTGGTGGCGCTGGTGGGGTTGAGCTCCGCGTGCGCGAAGGAGAGCTGCCTGTCGGGTGAAGCGTCGTGTGTCGTCGCGTCGCCGTGTCCAAAGGTCTCGTTCGAGTGTGGTGGCCTGAACGAGCAGCTGGCGATCGACACCATCTCGTCGACGGCGCAGCGGCCTGGAGGATGGAACGGGCTCGGCGCGAAGGGTGACGTGAAGCTCTCGAACGCGTTCGCCGACGTCGTGATCGCGGGCCTCGGCACGCAGAACTACCTCGACCCGAACGGCGGCTCGATCCTCGATCTCGCGCCCCGCGGGCAGCCGAAGGACGTGGTGAACAACATCTTCCAGGTCGTCGGCATCCTCCCGGGCGACGGGATTCGGTACACGTCGATGAAGGTCATCGACGAGAAGCCCGAGCGCGTGGCCGTCGAGCTCCGCGGCGCCCTGGAGGGCCGGCCCGATGTGTTGGCCTTCACCCGCTACGAACTGCGTCCGTGCGATCGCGGCGTGCGCGTACGCACCGAGCTGATCAACGGCACGACCGACACCGAGCTCTGGAGCCTCGTCGACGGCTACTACTGGAGCGGCCGTGAGGCCCTGCCCTTCACGCCCGGCGAAGGCGTCGGCTTCAACCACCCGTCGTTCAACCTGCTCACGATCAACGGCGTCTTCCGCACCTTCCCGTTCCTCGCGGCAGCCGGGCACTCGGGCGACGATCGCATCTCGTCGATCGCCACCGTGAGCTGCACCGACGCCTCAATGGAGGGGTTCAACAGCGATCAGGTGAGCGCCGCCGGGCTCCCGCGGACGCGCGTTCCGCCTCGTGGGTACCAGGTGTTCGAGCGCTTCATCGCCGTGGCCGACTCGAAGGGCGTGAGCGGCGCCGTCGACATCGCGATGGACGTGCGCCAGCAGGTGACGAAGAAGGCCCACGCGACGGTGCGCGGAAAAGTGGAGCGGCCCGGTGCGCTGGCGCTCAACTCGGAGCGAGAGACGAGCGTCTTCATCCTCGAGGGCTCGCTCTCGACCGCCGCAGAGAAGCGCAGCCCGTGGACGCAGGTGGTGCCCTCCGCCGACGGCTCGTTCAGCGCGCGCGTGTCGGCTGGCTCGTCTTACGTCGTCGAGGTGCACAGCTTTGGCCGCAAAGTGCTCGAGAAGGAGTTTGCCTCAGTGCAGGACGGGCTCGACCTCGGCACCTTCGTCTTGCCGTCGACCGGCGCGGTCTCGTTCCGCGTGAGTGACGCAGCGACGATGATGGGGCTCGACGCCGAGATCTTCGTGGTGCCGGTGGATCAAGCCGAGCGAGAGAAGGTGCAAGGCACGCTGCACGGCCGCTTCACGTCGTGCGCACCGTGGCTGGGAACTCCCGCTGGAGCGTCACCCGCCTGCAACCGGGTGCTCGTGCGTCAGGGCCAGGCGACGGCCGAGGTGCCGCTGGGCCGGTACTACGTCTACGCCTTTCACGGCCCGTTCTGGTCGCTGGGCCGCGACACCGTCACCGTCATGCCGGGCGCCTCGACCGTCTCGTTCACCCTCTCGCGACTCGCTGGCCTCAAGCCCGCAGGCACGCTCTCCGCCGACTTCCACATCCACGGCGCGGCCAGCTTCGACAGCTCGATCCCCGATCTCGATCGGGTGCTCTCGTTCTCGGCGAGCGATCTCGATGTCGCGGTCGGCACCGATCACGACGTCGTCTACGACTACACGCGCACCGTGGAGCAGCTCGGCCTCGCCCAGCGCCTCTCGACGGTGGTCGGCCTCGAGACGACCGGCCACATCCCGTTCCTCTTCATCCCGAAGTCGACGTTCCCGCTCGTCATCGGCCACTACAACATGTGGCCGCTGAAGTTCGACCCGTCGCTGCCGCGCAATGGCGGCCCGTACGACGAGCTGGTCGAGCCGGGCATGCTGTTCGAGAAGACGAAGCCGCTGTTCACCGGCACGCCGCTCATCGAGCTCAACCACCCCTGGGCCGTCGCGGAGTTCGGCCGCGATCTCGGCTTCCCCCGCGCGCTCGCGATGGACCTTCAGAAGGATCTGCCCGCCGCCGATGACGGCACCAACCTCGGCATCTACGTGCGCACGCCGGCCGGCTCGACCTTCGCGAACGACGGCCACCACGCGCAGGAGGTGATGAACGGCTCCGACAACGGCCTGTTCCTGCAGTACCGCGCCTTCTGGTGGTACGTGCTGAATCAGGGCCGCAAGAAGGTCGGCACCGCGAACTCCGACTCGCACAGCCTCACCGACAACACCGTCGGCATGCCGTTCAACCTCGTCACCGCCGCGACGCAGCCCGGCCCGACCTTCGACGTCAACACGCTCAACCGCGGCGTGCTCGATGGCCGCTCGCTCGGCACCAACGGGCCGCTCATCGAGGCCACCATCGAAGACAGCGCCGGCGTGGCGCGGCCGTACAGCACCACGACGTTCGCTCCGAAGGCCGACGCGAAGGTGCGCGTGAAGGTCTCGTCCGCGCCGTGGATTCCGGTGCAGGAGGTCCGCTTCGTGGTGAACGGACAGATCGTGAAGACGGTGAAGGACCTGCCGCTCCCGGCCGACCCGTTTGCCTCGAGCGGCTCGTTCGTCCGCTACGAGGGTGAGGTCGCGCTGTCGGAGTTGCTCGCGGGCGTGACGGGTGATGCCTGGGTGTCGATCGAAGCGGGACGGCCGCTGATGCTCTCGGCCGATCTCGGGGGCGGCCAGGGCGGCGCGTTCGATGGCGTGCCCGACACCACCGACAACAACGGCGACGGCGTGGTGAACGCGGAGGACGTGATGGGCATGGGCGCGAAGATCGGTCCGCTGAACGATCCACCCCAGCCGAAAGAAGGCGAGGCCGGCTTCGACTTCGCGAACATCACGCTCGGCTACCCGCTCGCGTTCACCAACCCGTTCTTCCTCGATCGCACCGGTGACGGACAGTTCACCGCGCCGGGCGCGAAGGGAGGCCGCTGATGCGTTCAATCCTCTTCATCGCGGTGTTCTCGACTACTGCCCTCGCCCAGGAGGTCAGCCAGCCGGTGACGGAGCCGCTTCGAGGCGGCTGCGTGTCGGCCGACGCGCGCGGGCTCCCCGAAGGTCCCATCGCCATGGGCTACGTCGAAGCCGATCTCGCCAGCGGCCGGCGAGCCTGCCCGCGGAATGAAGTCGGCCTCGGGGTCCGTGGGCTCGGCATCATCGACACGCCAGCGTTCTACGGAAACGTGGGCGCGAAGGGCGCGCTGTTCGGCTCCTGGGCCGTGCGGTCGACGACCGAGATCTTCGCCACGCTCGAGGCGGTCAGCTTCGGCTTCACGCAGAACGCGACGCTGACGAAGACCGAGATCACGCTCGGGCACATGACGGCTGGCGTCGCGCAGGTCGTCTACGACACCGAGCGGCTCTCTGGCGCGATCACCGGCCGGGTGCTGCTGCCGACGTCATTCGAGATTCCCGGCATGCGGCTGGTCGGCGCGGAGTTCGGGCACACCGTCTCGTGGCGACCGAAGTCGTGGCTCGAGGTGCACGGCATGGCGAGCATCGATCTCACCGTCGGCCTCGGTGCCGCACGAAGCGACCCTCGCATCGGCGCGCTCGGCCTCGTCGGCGCGATCTGGCAGCCGACCTCGTGGTTCGGGCTGGTGCTGGACGTGTCGGGTCGCGCGGGCCGAATCAGCTATCTCGCGCCCACCATCGGAGCGCGCTTCCGCGTCTCGTCCTTCGGCATCGAGCTCGCCGGCAGCCTGCCCGTGGTGGGAAACGATCGACACGACTTCGTCGCGAGCGGCCGGTTCAGCTGGCGCTTCTGAGCAGCACCTCGAATGATCACCTGACAGCCTCTTACGGATTCAGATCGATCGTGTAGCGGAAGTCGAACGACTCGTTGTCGTAGGTGTACGTGACGCCATCGACCGTCATCGAGCCCGTGATCGCGCTGCGCAAGCGGAAGCTGTTGTTGCTGGTGTCGACGTTGGTGACGATCTTGAGCGCGTTGTACTGAATCGAGCCGCGCTCGGTGTCGGTCTCGACGGTGATCGGGCCGCCGTCCATCTGCACCGTCAGGGCGAGCATCGCGTTGTTGGCGCCAGAGGTGGTGCCGGTCGCGGAGTACGTCGAGGTGATCGGCCCACCGTTCATCGTCCAGATGCGGCCGTCGTCCGTCTTGTACCTGCAGGCGTTGCCAGTGATCGCGAACGACGCGGTGCCGGTCTGCGTGCCGCCCATCGTTGACGTGCTGGCCGTGACCTTCACGGCGACGGTGCCGCCCTCTTCACACGACGCTGAGGCATTGATGATGTCGGCGCCCGAGGCCGCCTTGAAGGCAGACGTGCCGGAGAGACGCGACATGCGCGTCGCGTACTCGGCGGCCTGCGCCTTGTTCATCTGAAGGGGATCCTTGCTGCAACCGACGAGGGCGAGGAAGGCGACGACGACGAGTGCGCTGCGAACCATGAACGACCTCCTGAGAAATGATGGCGTCTTCTACCTCGACCGAGCCGTGCCGTCAGCGGCAGGCAGGCTGCGCGCCACCGGAGCAGCCGAAGAGTAGCGTGTCGATGGCGCAGATGGCCTCTTGAACCAGGCCGTTGCGGAGCAGCTCGGCGACGACGGGCAGCGCGAGCTGGGCGTTCGACTGCGCCTGGCCAGCAGGCACCGAGGTCGACAGGAGCGTCTTGCAGGTCGTCGCCGCCGACGCGATCGCGATCTCGTCGCTCCGCACCGCCTTCGCGAGCGTGTTGGCGAGGAAGATGAGTGAGCCGCGCTGATCGACGTCCTGGATCTGCCGGAAGACCTGCGAGAGCCGCGTGATGCCGAACTCAGGCCGCATGTCGCGAATGGCGAGGCGGTACAGCATGCGAACGATGTCCGAGTTGCGATCGCTCACCGTGAGGCAGTTGAGCGCTTTGCGCGTCGGCTCGATGAGCGATGGGGTCTGCAGGATGAGCTTGAGGTCCTCGACGATCGGTCCGAGATCGGCCTTGAGCTCGGCCGAGAGCGGGAGCTGGTCGAACGCGTTCTGCAGCGCCTGCGGGTCTGCACCCTGCACGGCCGGGATCAGCGCTCGAGAGATGGCCACGAAGCCGTCTTCGGTGAGGTTCTGCGGCGCGAGGAAGGCCGTGAGGCTCGGCCTGGTGCCCAGGGTGTTGAGATTCTGTACCAGCCTCCGGCCCGGCGCGGTGTTCGCGTAGTCGGTGAAGGCGATGATCAGATCGAGCCCATTCGAGAGCCTGCACACCATCGTGTTGCTGCAGAGGTTCGAGAAGGCTGCTGCGACCTCGTAGTGCGGGGTCTTGTCGGCCGACGTCCCGCTGCCGGTCATGTAGTCGATGATTCCCTGCAGCTGCGGCTCGATCACCCCGATCGCGTCGAGTCCTTTCCCCTGGTGTACCAGCACGTCGATCGCCCGGCGCATCTCGCACACCTCATTCGCCAGGTTCAGCGGAGGCGGCGCGCTCGCAGGTGCGCAGTAGTCGTCTTTCGTGCCCCCGGGCTCAGGCGGCTTCGACGCGAGCGCGTTCAACGTGGCGAAGATGATTCGCAGCACGTCGTTGATGGGGGGCGGCTCGTCCTCCCGCGTCGTCTTGAGCAGCTGGTTCTCGACGACGGTCTTGAGGTTCTCAGTGCGCCCGGTGGAGATCGCTCGCACGAAGCGAGGCATCAATTGATCGAAGGTGCGGCACTGCTGCATCGCGGGGGCGACGGGTTCGGGCGCGACCTCTTTGTCCGCCCCGCACGCGCCTCCCACCAGACCGAAGGCGAAGGCGACCGCGAACGTCACAGAGCGTTGACGAAACAAGGCGCTCACCCGCCATCGACTCCGCCGTCAGGGTCGCCCGCATCGACTGCGGAGCCACCTGCGGCCGAACCACCCGACGTGCCGCCACCTGCGGCGCCACCCGACGAGCCACCAGCAGAGCCTCCAGCTGCGGAACCACCGGCTGAACCACCCGCGGCGCCACCACCACCCGCCGAACCGCCCGCGGCACCACCGGCTGAACCGCCCGCTTCGCCACCCGCCGATCCACCTGCTGCTGCGCCACCAGCCGATCCACCCGCGGCTGCGCCACCGGCCGATCCGCCCGCCGCCGCGCCACCAGCCGAACCACCCGCTGCGCCACCGGCCGAACCACCCGCTGCGCCACCG
>JALHMW010000001.1 GCA_022843845.1 Archangium sp. | reverse complement strand
CCCTACATCACCACCACGCACACGCTCGTCGTCGAGAACCGCACGACGCTGAAAGTGCGCAAGTGCAAGCTGTCCATCACCAGGATCGGCCGACGCATGAGGGCCGAGCCACGGGCGCTGTCGAGCGCCGTGCCGGGCCCGCCCGGGCCGCCCGTCGCGCCCGCGTACCCAGCGCCTGCCGCAGCGGCTTCGCGCCCGATCGGCACGGCAGCGCCGGGGCCGTCGAAGCTGGGGCTCAGTGCTCCCGCGGTCGCACCGAACGTCGACGCCGAGGTGAAACGACTGGCCGACGTGTTGGCGAAGATGAAGACGCAGAACCACTTCGAGGTGCTGTCGCTCACGAAGGACTCACCGGCCAACGCGGTGAAGGTCGCCTACTTCAAGCTCGCGAAGGACTACCACCCCGACACCGTGCCCCCGGGCTCTCCCGATTCACTCGCGAAGGCGAAGGCCGACATCTTCGCGCGCGTGGGCGACGCGCACCGCACGCTGTCGGACGAGAACCTGCGCAAGGAGTACCTCGCCGAGCTCGAGGCGGGTGGTGGCGGCGAGAAGGTCGACGTGGGCAAGTTCCTTCAGGCCGATGAGTTCTTCCAGAAGGGGAAGATCCTCATGCAGGCGCGCAAATACGCCGACGCCTTCAAGATGTTCGACGACTGCATCACCATCATGCCTGACGATGCCGAGGTGTACGCGTGGCGTGGCTACGCGAAGTTTTTCACCTTCCCCGACAAGAAGGTGGGCCTGGTCGAGGCCATGAAGGACATCACCAACTGCCTCAAGCGCAACCCGAACATCGTCGCGGCGCACTTTCATCAGGGCATGATGCACCGGATTCTGGGAGACATGCCCACGGCGAAGAAGCACTTCAACGCCACGGCGAAGCTCGACCCCAAACACATCGACGCGCAGCGTGAGCTGCGAATGATGAAGTAGAGAAAGACACTCTTGGCTCTTAACGGAAAACAGCGGCGGCACCTGCGTGCCCTTGGTCATCACCTTCACGCGGTGGTGCAGGTGGGTGACGACGGCGTCACCGACGGCGTCATCGGAGCGCTCGCGGCCGCGCTCGAGACGCATGAGCTGGTGAAGGTGCGCATCGCCGATGAACGTGAGGGCCGCGAGTCGGCGGTCGCGCAGCTGGCCGAAGGCACGGGCGCCGAGGTGGCGCAGGTGATGGGGCGCACGGCGCTCCTGTTCAAGCGGCGAGAGAAGAAGCCGGCGATTCGGTTCGACGGCGAGGTGCTGCCGAAAGAAGAGAAGCCCGTGAAGGTGGCGAAGAAGAAGAAGCCGAAGGCGGCGAACGCGAAGTCGGCGAGCCGTCGGATTCCGAAGCGCCACGACTGAGCGGTCGGGTTGCGGAGTCGATGGGCGCAATGCCACGATGCTGTTCATGGCGCCGCGCTCGAATGTCAGACCCTCGAAGTATGCAGAGGCGATGACCACAAAAGATGATGTGCCCATGCTGCAGCTCGAGGTGCTGAAGAAGATTCAGGCCGAGCTCGTGAACTTGAAGCACGAGGTCACGGGCGTGAAGACCGAGCTGACGAGCGTGAAGACCGAGCTGAAGTCAGAGATTTCGAGCGTCAGGGCGGAGCTGAGCGCCGAGATTTCGAACGTCAGGGCGGAGCTCAGCGCCGAGATTTCGAGCGTCAGGACGGAACTCAGCGCCGAGATTTCGAGCGTCAGGACGGAACTCAGCGCCGAGATCTCGAGCGTCAGGACGGAGCTGAAGGGCGAGATTGGGGAACTCCGGCGCGAAACCCACCATGGCTTCGTGCGGGTGCGCACCGAGCTCGTCGGTCTCCGCGACGACATGGAGGTCGGCTTCGCGGCGATGCGGATTCAGAACGACCGCCGTTTCCTCGACCACGAGCGGCGTTTGCGGGAGCTCGAGGGCGACGTCTGAACGCTGCCTTCATCCGCCGAACGCGATGACGCCGAGGTTGAGCGAGCCGAGCCACTGTTGCTGAAGCGGGGCTGCGCCGACCGACACGCCGAGGAAGAAGGGCCCGAGGAGGAGCCGCGCTCCGAGGTCGCCCGTGAGCCAGGGCTGTGCGGGGCGAGCGAGGCTGGCGTCGAGGCCTGCGTCGGAGCGCAACACGTTCGCGGTCGCGAGCCCGAGGCCGAGACCTCCCGTCAGCTGGAGCAGCGAGCCCTTCGTGTGCCCGCGCAGCTCGGCCTGAATCGCCCACGCTGACTGCGTGCCCGCCCATGGCGCAACCGAGAGCACGCGCACTGAAGGCGTGAACCAGTTCCAGAAATCGACGCCGATGCGGGCCGAGACGGTGGGGGTGAGCTCGGTGCGCGCAGTGGCCCCTGCGCTGACTTCGAGCTCGAGCTTCGGGTCGTCGGGTAAGTCCTTGCGCTGCTCGGGCTCCGCGAGGGTTGCAGTGCTGACGAGAGAGACGAGCGCAACGGCTCGGAACGCGTGCATGCCTTCCTGTTGCCGGGCGGGAGCAGAACGATCAGCGCGCTCGGTCGGGGGTTGACGTTTCTCCGAGAGGCTCCGTGCGGTCTCGCCAGCCCTTCAGGGGCCCGCGTCGCGACAGGCACCACGGCTCGCGACCCTTGCGCCTCCGGCACGCGCCCAACACTCGTTCACGTACGTGAGGCCATCACAGCCGCACACCGTTTCGACGATGCCGTTGCAGTCGGACCTTCGAGGCAGGCATCGGCCCGGCGTCCCGCATGACTCTCCCGCACACCAGAGACCGACGCCCGCTTGACCACCGGCTGCTCCGGCGGCTCCGCTCCCGCACTCTGAGTTCTGCCGGCAATCGAGTACCGACCCATCGGGCTGCGATTCACATCGCCAGGGCTCGGAGGCCGCGAAGCACTTGCCCGTGAGCGCGCAACACCGCTCGCCTTCTCGACCGCATTGGTCGTCACGGCCGCAGCTGATGCCGCGAGGCCCGACGGTGGCGCAGACTCCACTTCCAGTCACCACACGAACGCCGGCAACGCAGGCTTCCTGAATCGACCGGTAGGTCACGCCGTCGCAGCCGCACACGAAACACTGGGGGCCACCGCTACAGAAGCCACAGTTGGTGATCGGCTGACAGAAACCAGGGCCGCCACACCGCGACAGGTTGTTCTCCAGACAGAGCTCGTCGGGGGAGCAGTCTGAGTTCGACGCGCAGCTGCCCGGTCGTGGGTTCGATTCTGGCAGTCGACACGCCGAGCGATCCGACGGGTTGAAGCACGTGGCGTTGAGCAGACAGCAGTCCTCACCGCTCGCGCATGCTCGACCACCGCAGACGACGGCGGCGCGCTCCGCGCAGATCGGGACGCCGGGCTGATTGGAGTTCTCGACGCACCGAGCTGCACCTGCGTCGCGATCGGCGTCTGGTGTCGGCTGAACACAGCTCACACAGAGCATCGCCATCAGGAGCCGGCTCATCGGTCCTCCTTTCGATCACTCAGGTACTCGGAGAGCCGCAGCGTCGCTGCGCGCGCGAAGCCACCGACGTAACGCACCGTCTCGATCTCGAGCCGCGCTGCCGTGAAGTCAGGCAACGCCACGTACCGTTCCGCATCCGGGTGATGCGCGAGGAACGTCGCCTTCGCGCTCGTCGCTTCGTCATCGCTCAAGAACTGGAACTCGCCGGTCAACGTCACGCGCAGCCCATCCATCGGGCCGCCTTCACCGCGCACCTCGTCGACGAACAACACCGACGCGCGGGGGCGGGCGCGGAGATTCCGCGTGTGCTCCGAGAGCCCCGAGACGAGGAACAGTGGACGCCCCGTGCCGTCATCCGCGGTCGCGACCAGCGTGGCCAGCGGGCTGCCGTCATCGCTGATGGTCGCGAGCGTCGCCAACTTCGTTCGTGCCACCAGCGCCCGCGCGTCTTCACTTGCCTGAGACACTCGCGCCTCCCGGAGTTGCCGCCGCCGCGACGAAGAGGCTCGCGCTCGCCAGCGACTGGTACAGCTCAGGCCCGAACCATTGGCGCTTCGCTTCACCGAGCCGATCGCGAATCACGTCAGCCGGCTCCAGGTACCCGATGTACCCATTCGACAACGCCAGCACGCGCGTCGCGCCGGTGAGCTTCTCGAGCTGCTGCGCGGTCGCGAACGACGGCTCCACCGGCAACGCGAGCAACGACACACAGCCCAGCCGAACCATCATCACCTCGACGTCCATCTCGGCGGCGGCGCAGAGGGCGTTCTCGGCCACTGCGCGAAATGGCCATGGCGCCAGCCGCGAGCCATCGGGGCGGGGGAGTGAGACCCGTGCTCCCGCGACGCCGAGCGTCGGCTGCTCACACCCGTCGATGCGGAGGCTGTGCTCCTGCGCAGAGCCGAGCTGCGTGACGACGTCTTTCTCGGTCGGCGCGACGTCCTTGTTCACCGAGGCGTTTCCCAGCGACGTCTGCAGCACCAGCGTGATGCCGTCCCCGGCTTCGGCGAACGCTCCGGGCCAGTCGGTGTCGAAGGCGTCACCACGACGGGGCGCGAGGGTGGGGTGCGCGGCCATCAGGAGCCAGCGCGCGAGGCGTACTCCCTCGGGCTTCACGAACGCGACCTCGAGGCCGCGTGTGTCGACCGTGTCTCCACTGCGCGCACGCACGAACGCCGCCGTGCTGAACGAGCGCACCTCCATCGCCGCGGGAGAAGCGTCCTTTCGCGCCTGCACGAGTGACGCCCGCGCGGCCGTCACGAGCGCGGCCTCCACGGTGGAGTCGAAGCTGCCGAGCGCGGCGACCTGACTGGCGAGCCGGCGATCGAACTGACCCACCGACGAGTGCGCGTGCGTGGCGGTGACGACGATGGGGAAGTCGGAGCCCTCCCGAATCGCCGCGACCATCGGCTGCGTCAGGAGCAACACTTCGAGAGAGACGAGCCCGAATCGCTGGCCACCGACCTCGACGAACGTCGCGCGCGCGTACACCGGGTCGCCACTGGTGGCGCTCAAGCGGAACGGCCCGTAGCCCCCCACCGTCACTGCGCCAGGGAGCACGACTGCCGTCTTCGCCGCGCCGACCACCAGGTCTCCAGCGCCTTGTCCCAGCATGCCCAGCGTCGGCGGCGTCGAGGGCCACTCACCGCAGCGATCGCTCGAGGCGAAGGCGAACGCGCCGACGAGCACCAGCGCTACCACTCCGAGCACGCGTCGCTTCGTCACGCGCGCCACCTTTTCACGGGGATGCAGCGCCTGAACACTCCAAAGCGTGGCTCTTCCACCTCACGCCGTCGCACGTCGCCGCCGCCTGGCGACCACGAGCGCCAGGCTGCCGACGAGGGCGGACAGGTCGACCGATGCGCAGCCACAGCCTCCAGCCACGCCGCCATCGCCTGAGCCGCCGTCGGGCAGGACACCTGCGTCGCTGAGTGTCGTTCCCGCATCGACGAGTCCCGCGTCGCTGACTGCGCCAGCGTCCATGATGACTCCAGCGTCTGGCGCGCCCGCGTCGGTGGTTCCCGCGTCGTCGGCGCCTGCGTCGGCCTCGCTCCCTGCGTCGGTGGTCAGGCCACCGTCGACCTCGCTCCCTGCGTCGGTGGTCAGGCCACCGTCGACCTCGGGCCCCGCGTCGACCTCAGCGCCTGCGTCAGCCGGAGCACCCGCGTCAGCCGGAGCACCCGCGTCGGTCGGAGCACCTGCGTCGATCGGAGCACCTGCGTCGATCGGAGCACCCGCGTCGGTCGGAGCACCCGCGTCGGTCGCAGCACCAGCATCGACCGGCGCACCTGCGTCGACACCCGTGCCGATGCCCGCATCGACCACCGGCCAGACGCACGGCGCCACAGCGACTCCGCCGTCGACGACGAACGCGCGGTCGATGTCCACCACCCACGGCTCCAGTCCATTCACCCCGTCATCCGCCGCGAAGATCAGTCGGCTCCCCAGCGCGGCGATCGGCCGTGGCGACGACGAGCCGACACCCGGGCGAAGGTCTGCCACGAGCGTCTCACCAGCATCGCCATCGAGCTCGACGAGCTCGAGCCCTGCATCGCCGAATTGCGCTTTCACGTACACGCGCCCGCCCGACACCGCGAGCGGCTCGAACAGCCCGCCAGAGGTGCTCGACAGCGGCAGCGTCGTCAGCGGTCTGGTACCAGCGGCGGTCCCATCGCTGACGTACAGCCGACGCGAGCTGCCATCGGTCGTCGCCGAGAAGATCACTCCGCCATTCCACGCCTGCAGGTCGCGAACCGCGTCGGTCCCCGTGGGGTTCAGCTCGAGGACCGCGGTGCTCGTGGTGCCCTGCACGCGGTACAGGCTGAAGTCGGTGCCGTTCGGCGTCCCCTCCATGAAGAGCGAGTTGCCCGACACCGTGAAGAAGCGGCCCTGGTTCGTGCCCACCGCCGTCGTCGCGCCACTGCACTCGAGCCGAAGGATGCTGCCCACGTTGTTCGACAGGTACAGCCGGTTCTCGAAGTTGGTGAAGTTGAACAGCTGGTTTCCCGCGCTCGGAATGAACGACGTGACGGCGGTGGTGTTCGTTGCGGTGCCATCGGTTCGCCACACCTGGCCGAAGGCGCTCGGCGTCCACCCATAGAAGAAGACGGTGTCGCCAATCGCAGTGAAGAGCCCGGGCGGACGCGCAGGCGCCGGAGCCGGGGGGAAGACTCCGATGGTGGAGACCCCTGCGTCGGGCCCGAGCCACGCAAGGACCCAGTGCGAGTTCGCCGCGTTCGACGCCGTCGCGAAGGCGCCCAGCGGTGTGCCGACCAGCTCGCGGACCGCGAACGTCGAGCCGAGCGGCAGCGCGAGCGCCTCGATGCCGCCGTCACGCCCGTCGGTGCGGAAGAACTGCGTGCTCCCCGATGGGCCCGTCGCGACGAAGTACGCCTTGCCCTGCGCCTCGACGAGGTTGGAGGGGGCGCTCCCGCTGGTGCCAGGCCGCAGGTCCTGCACGAGCGCGGTGTCGGCCGTGGTGCCGTCGGTGCGCCAGAGCTCTTCTCCGGTGGCCTGCGTCGAGGCCGTGAAGAAGAGCTGGTTGCCCACCACGACTCTGTTCGAAAAGGGCTGCGAGCCAAACCCGCGAACGGGCGACAGATCGCCGAGCAGAAACGCTGAGGCACCTCCGTCGGTGGCCCACGGTTCGACGCCCACCCCCGACGACGCCGAGAAGCAGACCTGCCCCAGCGGACACGGCCCGAACCGGGTGAGGTTGCCGCCGCCATCGAGCACCGCCACCGCCGAAGTGCCTGCGACCGTGCCGTCACTGCGCCACACCGCTCCGTTCACGCCGAACCACCCGACGCCGTCGACCGCCGCGAGCGTGCCGAGGTTCGGCCCGACCCTCACGGGAAACGTGCCGGCGTCGGTGCCATCGGTGACCCACAGCCCATTGGGGACCGCGGCGAAGAGCGCGCGATTGGGTGGAAGCGCGACTGGCGAGGGGACCTGGTTGGCGAGGCCGAGCACCCGGGCCGGCCCAGCGGGCAGGTCGATCTCGGAGAGGAAGGGTGTGCCGGGCCCGTTGCCGGCGATCACGAACGCCTTCGGCCCCGAGATGACGAGCGCGCGCACGAACACGTCTCCCAGGTTCACCACGAGCGCGGTGTTCGGCGCGGTGCCGTCGGTGCGCCACAGCTCGGACGAAGTGGACGGCCGGGCGATGAAGTAGAGCGTGTTGCCAGCGGGCGTCAGCAGCGACGGCGACGACGACGCCGAACCTGGCGCGAGGTCCGCGACGAGGCCGGTGCCCGCGTCAGTCCCATCGGAGCTCCACAGCTCGTTGCCGGTCGCCGAGAAGATGCCACCCGTGTCGAAGTAGACGCGCGTTCCCGTCGACACGAAGTTCGAGGGGGCGCTGCTCAACGTCGCGACGGCGCGGGTGCCCGCGGGCGTTCCGTTCGAGACGTAGAGCTGAAGCGGCTGCCCCGACGTGCTCGCGCTGCCGATGAAGGCGACGGCGTTGCCCGCCAGCCCGGGGCCGAGCGGGCGGGTGCCGGTGTTGTCGAGCTCGAAGCCGCTGCAGCCCGCGCACACGTCGGCGACGAGGCGGGTCCCGGCAGCGGTCCCATCGGAGCGGAAGAGCTCGAAGCCGCTCTGGCTGTTCGAGCCGCGAAAGTAGAGGACGCCGTTGAGCTCGGCGAACGTCGTGTTGGGCCCGACCAGGCTCGCAGCGCCCGGCGCCGCGTCGACGACGAGCCGGGTGCCGGCAGCGGTGCCATCGGTGACGTAGAGCTCGGTGCCCTCGCCGGGCGTCGAGGCGAAGAAGGCCGTCTGCGCGCCGAGGCGGGTGAACGAGAAGGGCGAGGAGCCGAAGCTGCCCGCGACCCCCGGCCGCGCGTCGATGTCACTGAGCAGGCTGGGCGTGCCGAGGCCCTGGTGAGACGTCTGCACCGGCTGACTTGGCTCGACGGACTCGCACGAGAATACGAGGAGCGACAGTCCCACCACTGCGCGGCGAATCCCCATGAGGCGAACCATTGCAGACCCATGCTGCAGAAACACGAAAGGCCCGACTCCGTGAGGAGCCAGGCCCGTCGTCCGCGCTGCATCGCCGGCCCGGTTCGATCGGCGCGAGCGCGGTCAGGGGAAGTCGAAGTCAGTCGGCCATGTTCTTGTTCGCGCGCTGCACCACGGGGGCTGCCGAGGTTTTGACCGAAGCGGCCTTCACGGGAGCGGGAGCCGGCGCAGCGATGGGCGCGGGCTGGGCCTTCGGAGCGACGGCGACGGTGCGGGTGGCGACAGTCGCCGACTTCTTCGCGATGGGCTCGGCGACGACGACGCGCTTGGCAGCGACGGCGACGACCGGCTTCTTCTCGGCCTGCATCACCACTGCAGCGAGGCGGCCCGACTTCGGCGCATCTTCGAAGGCGCGCAGGGCTTCATCGGTGGCCGCGTCGAACGCCGAGCGGGTCTTCGCGGAAGGCGTGAAGGGCAGGGTGGCGACGAAGGTCTCGTGTGAGGCGCGCTCCATGGCCGTCACGTCGAGCTGGCACCACCGCGCCGTCTTGTCGCACGAGAGGTTGGTGAAGATGTACTGGAAGCCGCGCTTGCAGTGCATCGTGCCGCACGCCTTGTTCATCTCGACCGAGACGCTGGTGAGGTTCTTCGCGGAGATCTCCAATTCGGGCTCGGCAGCAGCGAGCGGCTCCTGCACCGGCTCGGGCTCGACGGCGGCAGGCGTGAGGTCGATCTCGGGGACGACGACCGGCTGGAGGGCGGCGACCTTCACAGGCGACTCCGACGGGGCCTCCTCTGGCGCCACCGCGAGCTGGCCCAGGTTCTTCGGGCACATGATGCCGGCGTTCTTCCGCGTCAGCCCCATCGAGCCGCCCGCGTAGAGCAGGTTGACGTCACCAGACTTCATCACGCACGCGCCGACCGCGTTCTCACGGCTGCACGCCTTCTTCGCGTACTCGCCCTTGAACATCTCGCAGCCCTTCTTCGCGGCCTCGGTGTGCGCCGGGTACTCCGAGCACGAGCCGTTCGACGGCAGGTTGCAGGAGGCGACATTCGGACGGAGCTCGAAGGCGTCTTCGACGGCGACGACCGCGACGGGGGCTTCGACGGCAGGCTCGACCGGAGCGGGAGCAGGCGCGGCCTTGCCGGCCTTCTTCGCCTTGAGCGCGGCGACCTTCGCCTTCAGGGCGTCCTTCTTCGAGAGCGGCGCGGCGTCAGCGTCTGCGTCAGCTTCAGCGACGAGCGGAGCCGCGACCGGCTCGGGGTTCTGCGCGTCGATCTGCAGGTCGAACGAGAAGCCGCCCTTGATGACGAAGCCGCCGACGCTCTTGACCTGCAGCGAGTAGGTGCCGGGCTCGAGCTCGAGCGAGGTCTTCGCCGCTTCGCCGTAGCCTTCGACGTTGGCGAGCTCCTCACCGTCACGCTCCAGCACCAGCTGCGGGTTGAGCGTGTACTTCTTGCCCTTCGCCGGCACCGCGGCGAGCTCGTAGGTGTCCTTGCGGGTGACGGTCCAGGTGTACGACTCGCCTTCCTTGTTCGAGACATGGCCGCTGCACTTCGAGACCGCGCCGGTCAGCGTCGAGGCGCACGAGCCGCCGAAGCCGTGGTTCGGATCCGAGGGGCCCGACGAGGCGCCATCGCTCAGCGACGGCCCGAAGATCATCAGGGGCACCGACAGCACCGCCGCGACGCCGCCACCGATGAACGAGAACTTCTTCTTCTTGTTGATGCTGCCGATGAGGCCATCGCGGCCCTTTGACGACGTCATCATCGAGCGCCAGCCCGGCTTGACGATCTTCCCGCCCTCGATCTTGCCGAGGACGAAGAGGCTGCCTTCCGCCGGCACGTACTTCTCGGTCGCCTTGAAGCCGATGGTGTATTTCTCGGAGTCGCTGATGACGGGCACGTCGTACGAGAGCTCGCCGAACTGAATCTGCGAGGCCCAGCCGCGGCCGTTGAGCTCCTTCTTGAAGCCGTCCTTGAAGTTGTCGAAGTCGGCGCCCTTGCTGACGTCGATCTGCACCGCGCCGGAGCCGTCGTCGACGCTGAACACCGAGCCGCCCTTGAGCGTGTCGAGCGTGTCCGAGCCCTTGACCGTCTTGGTGCCGTCCTGCGTCGTCTCGACCTTCTCCCACAGCCGCTCGACCTTCACCTCGTACGCGAGGCAGGGCTGCTGGGTGCACGGCGAGAGCAGCTGCTGCGCCGGAGCGATCACCTTGCCCTCGGTCGACATCGCGCCCTTGGGATCCGAGCTGGTCGGGTTCTTCGCGAGCTCACCGGTCTTCTTGAAAGGCGCGGCGAGAATGCGCTTGCCCTTGACGTGCTGGAAGAGACCGAACGCGCCAACTGCGACGCCGACGAGAAGCAAAAGAACGCCCATCTGGAAGCTCCAGGTGAAAGCCGCAGTCGCGGCGTGAAGAGTGGTGTTGGGAGAGGGGAACCGCCCTCAGGTGCGGGGTAGACCCAAGACCCCCTACACGTGTGCACCGTTTTTCTCGGGCGTGTTTCCGTTCTTGACGAAAGGTGCGGAAAGCCGAGGTTGATCAGCGGGTTGAGAGAGTACGGTGCGGGAATGTCGACGTGGCTGAAGGTCGGTGGAGCGGTGGCGCTGGGCTTTCTGGTGCTAGTCGGCGGAGCGCTTTCGGCCGTCTACGCGATGCAGCCGGACCACTTCCGCTTCAGCCGTTCGCGCACGATCGCCGCTGCTCCTGCAGTCATACGGCCGCACCTCATCGACGTGCGCGAGCTCCACGCGTGGCTGGGTGGTTTTGCCGACCCGCACGATCCTCCCGTCATCACGTTCTCGACCGTCAGCTCGGGCGTGGGCGCGTGGGTCGAGCGGAAGGACTCGCGCAGCCTCGGACGAATGACGCTGGCCGAGGTAGCGGACTCGCAGGTTCGCTACACGAACGAGAGCCACGGCTCGTTCGGCACAGGCCACAGCAGCCTGGAGTTCGTGTTGACCGAGAAGGCGCCCGGGTCGACCCAAGTGGAATACGTCGTCTCTGGCGACCTGCACGGCGTGCCTCGGTTGTTGTGGTCGGTGGTCGGCCTCGAGAAGCGCATGGGCCCCGAGTTCGACGAGAAGCTCCAGAAGCTCGAGGCGAAGTGTGTGCCCTGATTCCCGGCTTGCCGCGTCACCGGCTTCCCGGCAGGGTGCGCCGCGTGTTTCGACTCCTGAGTCTTCTGCTGTTGAGCGCCTGCGGCATCAAAGGGCCTCCAAAACCGCCGCTCGAAAAAGACGTGCCTCCACCGCCGGCTGAAGTGCTCGACGCGGGCTGCTGCCGGGAGGCGCCGTGAATCACTTCGACATGACCGACGGTGCGCTCCACTGCGAAGGCGTGCCGTTGAGCCGCATCGCCGAGGCCGTCGGTACGCCCGCGTACATCTACTCGACCGCCACGCTCACCCGTCATCTGGGCGTCGTGCAGCAGGCCTTCGCGAGCACGCCGACGCTGGTCTGCTACTCGGTGAAGGCGTGCAGCACGCTCGCGGTCTTGAAGCTCTTCGCGAAGGGCGGCGCCGGCTTCGACATCGTCTCGGTCGGAGAGTTGGAACGTGTTCGCCGCGTCGGTGGCGACCTGCGCAAGGTCGTCTTCGCGGGCGTGGGGAAGACCGAGGACGAGATGGTCGCCGCCATTCGCGCCGGCATCCTGATGTTCAACGTCGAGAGCGCAGAGGAGCTCGAGGCGCTCGATCGCGTCGGCCAACGCCTCGGCGTACAGGCACCGTTCGCGCTGCGGGTGAACCCCGACGTCGACGCGAAGACGCACCGCTACATCGCGACGGGCCTCAAGACGTCGAAGTTCGGCGTGCCGGTCGGTGAAGCGGTCGCGCTCTATGCGAAGTCCAAGCGCATGAAGGGCCTGGTCGCGCGCGGCCTCGACTGTCACATCGGCAGCCAGCTCACCGACACGCGCCCGGTTCGCCAGGCGATGACCCTGGTGGGAGACGTCTACAAGACGCTCCGCGCGAAGGGCTTTCCGCTCACGCACCTCGACGTCGGCGGTGGCCTCGGCGTGACGTACTCGACCGAGACGCCGCCGGGCGTCGCCGACTACGCGAAGGCGGTGCTCGAGCCGCTCCACGGCCTGGGCGCGACGCTCGTGCTGGAGCCCGGCCGTGTGCTGGTGGCGAACGCCGGCGTGCTGCTGACCCGCGTGCTCTACCGGAAGAAGACGCCCGCCAAACACTTCGTCATCGTCGACGCAGGCATGAACGACCTGCTCCGCCCCGCGCTGTACGAGGCGCACCACGAGATTGCGCCGGTCGCGCCACGCAAGGGCAAGAAGGTGACCGTCGACGTGGTCGGCCCGGTGTGTGAGTCCAGTGACGTGCTGGGGCACGCGAGGCCGATGTCGCCGCTGGCGCAGGGCGACCTGCTGGCCGTGATGACAGCGGGCGCGTATGGCATGTCGATGTCGTCGTCGTACAACTCGCGCCCACGCCCACCCGAGGTGCTGGTGGACGGCGAGACGTTTCGCGTAGTGCGGGTGCGGGAAACCGTGACGGATTTGATGCGAGGAGAGACTCCATGATGAAGCTGTCTGGCTCGATGACGGCGCTGGCCACGCCCTTCAAGAACGGCGCGCTCGACGAGGCCGCCTACGAGTGGCTCGTCAACGATCAGATCGCCAACGGCACGTCCGTGCTCATCCCGATGGGCACCACCGGCGAGTCCGTCACCATGTCGGCCACCGAGCGCCGCCGCGCCATCGAGGTCTGCATCGCCGTCAACAAGGGCCGCGTGAAGGTCTTCGCGGGCGCCGGGAGCAACAACACCGCCGAGTGCATCGAGTCGATGAAGGTGGCGCGCGATCTCGGCGCAGACGGCACGTTGATCGTCACGCCCTACTACAACAAGCCCACGCAGCCCGGCCTCGTGGAGCACTACAAGCTGCTGGCGCAGGCGCACCCCGGCTTTCCGATCATGGCCTACAACGTGCCGGGTCGAACGGGCGTCGACATGCTCCCCGAGACGGTGAAACGGCTGTGCGACATCGATGAAGTGGTGGCGCTGAAAGAGGCCACCGGCAACATCCTGCGCACCCTCGACGTGTTCGAGCTCTGCGGCGACCGCCTGACGCTCCTGTCGGGTGACGACTTCGTGGTGGCGCCGTTCATCGCCTCGGGTGGCAGTGGCGTGGTGAGCGTGTCGTCGAACGTGGTGCCGCGCCAGATGGCCGACCTCGTCGCGGCCGCGCTGAAGGGCGACTTCAAGACGGCGGTGGCGATGCAGCTCAAGCTCCAGCCGCTGCACCGCGTGCTCTTCTGCGAGTCGAACCCGATTCCCGTGAAGATGGCGCTCCACCTGATGAACCGCTTCGGCCTCGACATTCGCCCGCCGCTCTTCCCCATGTCGGAGGCGAACACCGTCAAGCTGAAGGCCGAGCTGCAGAAGCTCGGCGTGGTGAAGTGAGATGGCCGCGGACGTGAAGACGGTCATCACCGGCGTCACCGGCCGCATGGGCCAGATGCTGGTGAAGCTGGTGCGTGACACCGAGGGCTTCGCGCTGTCGGGCGGGACGGAGAAGAAGGGCGCTCCGTCGGTCGGCCTCGACGTCGGGCTCGCGTGTCACCTGGGCATGCTCGAGGTGCCGTGCGTCGACTCGCTCGCGGAAGCCGTCGTCGGCGCGAACGTCGTCATCGACTTCACCACGCCTGAAGCGTCGGTCGCACACGCGAAGGTCTGTGCCGCGAAGCAGGTGCCGCTCGTCGTCGGCTCGACCGGTTTCTCGGCAGAGGCGAAGGCCGAGATCGCCGAGGCCGCGAAGGTCGTCCCCGTCGTGATGTCGCCCAACATGAGCATCGGCGTGAACATGGTGATCGAGATCGCCGCGCAGCTGGCGACCAGGCTCGGGCGCGACTTCGACATCGACGTGCTCGAGGCGCACCACCGCCACAAGAAGGACGCCCCGAGCGGCACCGCGCTGCGGCTGGCGGAGGAGATCTCGAAGGCGCTGCTGCGTCGGCCTGAAGAGATCCGCACCTCTCGCGTCGGCACCATCGGCGAGCGTCGGCGCGAAGAGATCGGCGTTCAGACGCTGCGCGGCGGCGACGTGGTGGGCGAACACACCGTGTACTTCTTCGGCGATGGAGAGCGCATCGAGCTCACCCACCGCGCCTCGAGCCGTGAGCAGTTCGGCCGCGGGGCGCTCCGGGCTGCGCGGTGGGTGCAGGGCCGGGCGCCTGGGCTGTACGGCATGAGCGACGTGCTCGGAGCGTGAGATGACCCGGTACGGACGCATCCACACGCCTGCTGGCCCGCGGTACGTCGAGGTGCAGGAGCCTCGCGTGCACGTGCTCTCGGCCGCGCCCTGGGCGAGACCCCACCGCACCGGCGAGGTGTTCGAACTCGACGCGGTCAGGTGGCTGGTGCCGAGCGACGCCACCAAGGTCGTCGCCATCGGGCAGAACTACCGCAAACACGCCGAAGAGATGGGCAAGCCCGTGCCCGTCGAGCCGCTCATCTTCATGAAGCCGATGACGGCGCTGAACCCGCATCTGTCGCCCATCGTCATGCCGCCCGCGAGCAACGACGTGCACCACGAGGCTGAGCTCGGGCTCGTCATCGGCAAGACGCTGACGCGCGCGACCGAAGCAGAAGCCGCAGAAGGCATCTTCGCGGTCACCTGCTTCAACGACGTCACCGCCCGCGACGTCCAGAAGCGCGAAGTTCAGCACACGCGCGCGAAGTCGTACGACACGTTCGCGTGCTGCGGCCCGTTCATGGTGCGCGGCCTCGACTTCGGCGATCTCGAGGTGCGCTGCCGGCTCAACGGCGTTCAGAAACAATCGGGCCGCACGAGCGACATGGTGCACGCGCCCGCGAAGCTGGTGGCCTTCATCTCGAACATCATGACGCTGCTGCCTGGCGACGTCGTCTCGACCGGTACGCCGTCGGGCGTCGGGCCCATGCAGCCGGGCGACGTCGTCGAGGTCGACATCGAGGGCATCGGGGTGCTGCGCAACCCGGTGACGCGGTGACCGAGCGGGTCTTCGTGGCGTTGGGTGCCAACCTCGGAGATCGCCGCGCCCAGCTCGACGAGGCCGTTCGTCGCATCGGCGAGCTCGAGGGCACCACGGTGCTCGCCGTCGCGCCCGTGCTCGAGACGACGGCGCTCCTGCCTCACGAGGCCTCGACGCCCCAGCCCGACTACCTCAACACCGTCGCCGAGCTGCGGACGACGCTGGAGCCGCTTCCGCTGCTGCGGGCGCTCAAGGCCATCGAGCGAGCGATGGGCCGGCTGACGACGACGCGCTGGGCGCCGCGGGTGATCGATCTCGATCTCGTGTTGTTCGGCGATCGTCTGCTCGTCTCCGAGGAGCTGACGCTGCCGCACCAGGGCTTGAGCGCGCGCCGCTTCGTGCTCGAGCCGTTGCTGGCGCTGTGGCCCGAGGCGATCGACCCGCGGACCGGGCGCTCCCTCCGCGCCTGAGGCGCGACGCGGCGTCGCCAATGTTGATCGACTCGCATTCGGCCCCCACGATGGATCCGTCATGCCATCGGGGCCCTCCATGATTCGAGAAGCGGAAGACCGCCGACGCCGTCGCGCCGCCGTGGCGGTGGGGGCCGTGTACCTCGCCTCGAACCTCACGTTCTTCACCTTGTCGCTGCTCCGCGGCGAGTGGGTGCTGGCCATCGTCCTCGCGGTGCTCGCCGTGGCGACGGGCGCAGTCATGGTGGCGGCGCGGGCCGGCCACACACGGCTCGCCGGCTTCGTCTACGCAGGCACCGCCATCGGCGCCGTGATGGTCGCGCCCATCGCGCGCGGGAACCCCGGCTACGCGAGCTTCTTCATGATCGTCGGCGTCATGCTCGGGGCCGTCATCCTCCCCGCGCGTGACGCGTTGGTGGTCTACGTGCTGGGGCTCTTCGGCGAGGTCGTGGTGCTGCTGACGCCGGTGACGCAGCCAGCACTGCCGACGCTGGGTGGGGTCTACGCCGAGGGCACGCTGCTCTACGCCGTCGTGGGGCTGATCGCCGTGGCCATGGCCGCCTCGTTGAAGCAGCTCGTCGACGATCTCATGAAGCGCGACGAGGAGGCCCGCGTCGCGACCCAGCGCGCCGAGGAGCTGTCGCGCCAGCTCGACCACAGCCAGCGCATGGAAGCCCTCGGGCGGCTCGCGGGGGGCATCGCGCACGACTTCAACAACCTGCTCACCGTGATGCAGTCCTGCTCGTCGCTGCTCGCGCCACAGGTCGCCTCCGATGGAACCGCGAAGCAGGATCTCGCCGACCTCGACGACGCCGTGACGCGGGCTGCTTCGCTCACCCGGCAGCTCCTCGCCTTCGCCCGCCGCGACGTCGTGCCCACCGAGGCCGTCGACGTGGCGGCGCTGCTGGCGAGGCTCTCGGATCTGCTTCGTCGGCTGCTGGGAACCCGCGTCACGCTCGAGCTGGTGCTCCCCGAGGCGCCCTGTCACGTCATGGCGTCGGCGTCGCAGATCGAGCAGGTGGTGATGAACCTCGTCGTCAACGCCCGTGACGCGATGGGCGGCGCCGGGGCCCTCACCATCACCCTCCAGCGGCGCGACGACACGACGTGTGCCCTGCTCGTGCGCGACTCGGGCCCGGGTCTGACTGACGCGGTCAAGGCACGCATCTTCGAGCCGTTCTTCACCACCAAGGGACAGGGCACAGGCCTTGGCCTCTCGACGGTGTACGGCATCGTGACGCGGCTTGGCGGCGCCGTGCGCGCCGACAGCGCGCCTGGGCAGGGCACCACGTTCACCGTCACCATGACGCTCACCGAGCCGCCAGCGTTGGTGTCAGCGCGGCCGACGCTCGCCTCGACCAGTGGCGCCCTCTCGATCCTCGTCGTCGACGACGAGCCGGTGCTGCGCGAGCAGGTGGTGCGCATGCTGACGAGCGCCGGCCATCAGGCGCGCGCGGTCGCCACCGCAGCCGAGGCCCTCGCGGACCCGGCGCTCGCGTCGACCGACGTGCTGGTGACGGATCTTCAGCTCGGCGTCGAGGGCGCTGACGGGGTCTGGCTGGCCAGGCGGCTCCTCGAGCGCAGGCCGTCGATGCGGATCGTCCTGGTCTCGGGCTTCACCGCCGATCCCGCTGCGACGGGGCCGCTGATCGCACAGGGCGCCAGGTTCATCGCCAAGCCGTTCACCGCCGAGGTGCTTCTCGGCGCGGTCTCCAGTCGACCCGCGACGCCTCAGCGCTGATGCTCGAGGAGCGGCTCAGATTCCTGTGGCGCACCCTTCAGCAAGCCTGCGCAAAGACAGGGCACCCGGCTGGCCCGGCCGATGCTTTTGCGTTCGGCATGCGCTCGACTCTCATGCTTGTCGCGTCGTTGGTTGTGATGGCCTGTGACACGACCCTGGAAGCGAAGGACTACTCGAAGACCTGCGCGGTCGATGCCGAGTGCGTGGCTGTCTATGTCGGCCCCGGGTGTCAGGTGTGCGGTGGCTGTGCGAACGACGCCATCAACGTGTCCTCGAAAGCGAAGTACGACGCCGACGCCAGGGCGGTCGCGAGCGCGTGTCCTCCGCGCGTCGGCCCCACGCCCCTCTGCGCCCCGTGTGAGCAGCCGGTCGCGGTCTGTACCGCCGGGAGCTGCACCACGAAGGCGAGGTGACGATGAGCCATCGTCCTGGCGCTCGCGTTCGCGAGCAGCTGCGCGCTGAGCGTGACCGACTACTCGACGACGTGCTCGGTCGACGCCGATTGCGTGGCCGTCTACTTCGGGCCGATGTGCAGGGCCTGCGACCCTCGTTGCTCCAACGACGCGATCAGTCGGCTGTCGAAGCCGCAGTACGAGACCGACGCGAGCGAGCTTGCGAGCGCCTGCCCGCGCCCGATTTTTCCACCCCAGTGCCCTGTCTTCGTCCGCTCCCCCTGCGACGACCTCGAACGGGCGCCAGTCTGCCGAGCGGGCTGTGTCGCCTCCCCTGAGCGAACGGGTTGATGCCCGGCCCGGCTCTGGTGATATCAGCGACGCATGCTGCTCTGGTCTTTCGCCGTGAGTCTCACCCTCGCCCAGGGAGCCCCGGCTCCTGCGCCGACGCCGGAAGATCTGATCAAGAAGCTCGACGCCGCGCCGGACCTCAAGGGCCGGGACAAGCCCTTCGAGATCTCCGCCTCGCTGACGCGCCTCTACTTCAGCCAGGGCCGCACGAAGGACGCGCAGGTCTACGCGCAGGAAGCCCTCGCCGCGGCCGAGCCTGCGCTGCAGTTCTACCTCGAGCAGAAGAAGAAGCTGGGCGCGACACCTCCCGCTGCGCTCGCCGATGCGAAGTGCGACCCCGAGAAGGGCCAGGAGGCCACGCTCGCCAACGTCTTCGCCGTCGCCCGCAAGCACGCCGATGGCAAGCGCACCGCCGCCGCGGTCACCTGTGCCCGCAAGGCCCTCACCGGCGTGCCCGACGTGCTGCTGATGGATGGCAACGCCCGGTTCCTCTCGAGAGATTTCGCCGGAGCCCGCGCGGCCTATGACCGTGTCGCGACCACCTTCGGTGATGTGCCCGAGGCGCTCTATGCCCGCGGCTCGCTCACCCTCGACGAGAATCCCGATGACGTGAAGGCGCTCGAGTCGGCGAAGCGCGACTTCGAGGGCTTTCTCGCGGCGGCGCCCAACGCGCGTCAGGGCCGGAATGCCCGCGCGCTCCTCGATCGCACCAGGGCTGGTATCGGCGCTGGTGGCCTCTCGAAGCTGACGCCGGTGCCCGCGCCCGCACCACCGCCTCCCGCGGGGATGCCAGCCCTCGACCCCGCGACGATCGCCGCCTTCCAGAACGCCCCGAAGACGGCTGAAGGTGACGCGCGCTTCGCGAAGCTCATCGAAGACTCCGAGGAGTCGCTGGCGAAGGGCCGGTACCAGGAGGCCCTCGACGGCTTCAAGCAGGTCATGCCGTATCAGCCCGACAACCCGCGGCTGCGCGCCGGCATGGCGTGGACGCTGGTGAAGCTCGGCAAGCCGATGGCCGAGAACGTCTGGCGCGTGGCCTCGGGAACTCCCGAAGCCCTCGATGCGCTGGGCGATCGGCTGAAAGCCAAAGGCGACGGCGACGGCGCCAAAGCCCTGTGGTCCCGGCTGGCCGAGACGGTGCCGGGTTACGCTCCCAAGCTGGAGGGAAAACGATGAAGACGACGCACCTGATCTCCCTGTTCGTGGTCCTCTCTCTCGTGCTCGCGTGTGAGCGCCCCAACGTCCAGGGCACCAACCGCGGCGAGCTGAAAGTGTCGCTCCCCGATGCCGGCGAGCCGGCCTTCGAGACCACCCACGCGTTCGGTGACGTCAAGAAGGGCGAGCAGACCCGGTTGACCTTCGAGGTCGTCAACACCGGCGAGGACGCGCTCGACATTCGGGTGATCAAGGTCGAGACCGAAGACACCGGCGCGTTCTTCGTCCAGGGCGGCACGGGGTCCGTCGCCCCTGATGTCCGCCGCACCTTCAGCGTCACGTTTGCCCCAGTGCGCACAGGTGCGCATACCGGCAACCTCATCTTCGAGACGAACGCGAACGCCCAGCCGGCGCGCATCGTGCTGAACGGCAACTCGATTCCGTAGCCGTAACCTCCAGCACTGACTCAGCGGTGTCTCGGGGTGTGCGTGGTCCGCCGCGTCGCGGATCTGCCTTTGCACTGCGAGCGCCCGTGTCGGCGCTTCGGGTCATCAGTGTGACGGGCGGGAAGGGCGGGGTGGGGAAGTCGCACCTCGTGGCCAACCTCGGAGTCCTCGCGGTCCAGCGAGGGCTGCGCACCGTCATCATCGACGCTGATGTCGGGCTGGCCAGCGTGCACGTGCTCTTCGGGCTGACGGCGAACCTGCACGTCGGTGATGTCCTCGACGGCGCGGCCCTCGACGAGGCGCTGCTGACCACCCCTGAGGGCCTCGCGCTGTTGCCCGCCGCGAGCGGAGAGCGCTCGCTCACCCACCTCGAAGAGGGCCAGCGGTTTGCGCTGCGCGCCGTCTGGGAGCAGCTCGCCGAGCGCTTCGACGTGGTGCTCATCGACTGCCCGCCGGGGCTGAGCCGTGACGCGCTGTTCTCGGCCGCCGCGGCGGAGCGCGTGGTGCTCGTCGCGACGCCGGAGCCCACCAGCCTGCTCGACGCGGCCACGCTCGCGCATGCGCTCCATCAGCAGACGGCGATTCGTTCGCTCGACGTCGTCATCAACGGCACCCGCTCGGAGCGCCAGGGCCAGCTCGCCTACGGCAAGCTGCAGGCGTGCTCGTCGGTCGCGCCCACGCCGAAGCTCTCGTACCTGGGCTCGCTCCCTGACGATCACAACGTGCGCCGCGCCGCCGCCCTGTCGCGGCCGCTGGTGACCCTCGCCGCCGCCAGCCCCGCCGCGCGCGCCATCGAGCGGCTGGCGGCCCTGCTCCTCGACGGTGAGCGCGCGCTCGAGAACGCAGGCGGGAGTCTGCTCGGCATTGAGCGACGGCTGCGCGAAGCCGACGCGCGCCGGCCTGACTGAACGAAGAACTCGACCGCGAACTGGTCACACCGCGAGGGCGCGTACTCGCGTGTCGAGGCCCTCGCACAGCCCATTCACCGCGGCGTCGTCGACGCCGAGCAGCGTGTTGCCGATGGCGATCTGACTCTCGACCTCGGTGCGGTCGATGGTGCCCACGTAGAGGCCGCAGCGCTTCGCCAACGCGTTCGCCAGGCGCACGCAGTTGCCGACCGAGGCGCGCTCGCTCGTCTGGTACTCGGTGCAGTCGCGAATGGCCGACGCGACCGGCTCGGGCAGCCCCCACTTCTGGGCGAGCGCGACGCCGATGGGGCGATGCACCTTCTGCAGCACCTCGACCCAGGCCTCGGAGTCGATCCACGAGCTGCGCGCCGAGACGACGTTCTTCTCGGCCTCGAGCAACAGGAACGCGACGACCGGCTTGCCGATGTCGTGCAAGAGCCCTGCGAGGTAGGCCGTCTCGGTCTCGGCGACGCCGCTCAAGCCCGCGAGCTCGCGCGCCAGCACCGCGACGGCGATGGAGTGCTCCCAGAGCCCTCGCGTGTGGGCGCCGATGCGCGCGTCTTTCGACTCGAAGAGCCGGTGGGCCGAGATCTCGATCAGCAGCGAGCGCAGGGCGTCGACGCCCAGCCGCGTCAGCGCCTCGGGCAGGGTGCGAACCCGCTCGACGCCTGCCTGATCGACCGAGTTGGCCGCGCGCAGCACGCGGGCGGCGATCACCGAGTCCCGCTCCACGAGCGGCGTCGCGTCTTTCGGCGAAAACGAAGCGTCGCCGACGAGCTGGAGCACTCGCGTCACCACCGTGGGCGGCGCAGGCAGCACCAGCGAGTTCTCTTCGATCTTCTTCGAGAGGATCGTCTGCACCTGCTCGCCCAGCTTCTCTGCGACGACCGCCATGCGACGCTCCCCTGCGCGCGCGCCTTTCCTGACGCGAAGCCACGCACCTCTTCGCGGTTGAGCAAGGCCTGTGCCCCCGCCCGATCAGCGATTGCGGCGCGTTGGTGCGTCAGAACCCTGACGCTGGTGGCCATGCTACGAAGACCCGACGATGACCCTGCTCCAGACGGCCAACCGCACGATGCGGAGAATCCTCAAAGCGCAGGGCGTGCACAGCGAAGTGCACCGGGTTCGCGGCCACGACGTGCACGCCTATCGGCTCGAAGGGCAGGGGCTGGGCCCGCCGCTGTTGCTGGTGCACGGGCTGGGCAGCTCGGCCAACGCCTACTGGCGAACGCTCAAGCCGCTCGCGCTCCACTTCCGCCGCATCTGGGCGCTCGACGTGCCGGGCAATGGCTTCTCTCCGACGCCGTCGAGCGGGCCGCTGCCGTGGCGGGAGCAGCTCGACACCGTACGGTCGTTCCTCGAAGACGTGATCCGCGAGCCCGTCTTCCTCATCGGCAACTCCCTCGGCGGCGCGATGAGTCTGTACCTCGCGCACGAGACCCCCTCGGCGGTGCGCGCGCTCGGGTTGATCTCGCCTGCCGGCGCGAAGCTCGAGGATCAGCGCTTTCGTGAGCTCGTCAACAGCTTCGACGTGAACACCATCGCCGAGGCCAGAGCGATGACGCGACGGTTGTTCGCCCGGCCGCCGCTGCCGCTGCTCCTGCTGGCCGGTGAGATGCGAAACCTCTACGCGAACCCGACGGTGAAGAGCCTCATTCGTGAGGTGCAGCCTGGCGACGCGGTGACCGAGGCCATGCTCCAGGGCCTGCCGATGCCGACGCTGCTCATCTGGGGCACGCAGGAGAAGCTCCTCCCACCCGAAGGGTTGGCCTACTTCCGCGCACACCTGCCGAAGCACGCCGAGATCCACGAAGTCGAGGGCTTCGGGCACATGCCTCAGATGGAGAACCCGCGCCCGCTGGTGCGGCGCATCATCGACTTCGCGCGCGCGCGCAGCCTGGCGGGCTGAAACGCCTCGTGGGCTGAACTTCTTCGACTCAACCCGATTACACTCGCCGCATGCGTCGTCTCGTCGTGGCGTGGTGCCTGGGTGTTGGTCTCACCGCAGTCGCAGGGCCTCCGGTGTCGAAGTCGGAGGACACCTACCGCCAGCTCGAGCTGTTCGCGCGCGTGTTGTCGTACGTGCAGAACAACTACGTCGAGACCGTCGACGAGCAGCAGCTCATGCAGGGCGCCATCAAGGGCATGCTCGAGACGCTCGACCCGCACACCGTGTACATGCCGCCCGACGTCTTCAAGGAGATGAAGATCGACACCTCGGGCGAGTTCGGCGGGCTCGGCATCGAGATCGCCCGTCGAAATGACGCGATGATCGTCGTCGCGCCCATCGACGACACGCCGGCCCAACGCGCGGGCATCAAGTCGGGCGATCAGCTGCTGAAGATCGACGACGAGCCGACGCGGGCGATGGAGCTGGCGCGCGCGATTCAGAAGATGCGCGGGCCCGCAGGCAAGAAGGTGATGTTGACGATCATGCGCGAGGGCTTCACCGCGCCTCGCGAGTTCGCGATCATTCGAGATCACATTCGCATCGCCTCGGTCGAGAGCGCACTCTACGGAGGCATCGGGTACGTGAAGGTGAAGAACTTCCAGGAGCGCACCGACGCCTCGCTCTTCAAGGAGCTCGAGAAGCTCCGTGGGCAGAACGCCGGCAAGGAGCTGCGCGGGCTGGTGATCGATCTTCGCAACAACCCGGGTGGGCTGCTCGATCAGGCCGTGGCCATCGCCGATCGTTTCCTCCCGGGCGGGCTCTCCATCGTCTCGACCCGTGGCCGCGACGGCGCGCAGGCGACCGAAGAGCGCGCGAAGGACCGCGACACCGAGAAGCCGTACCCCATCGTCATTCTCGTGAACGCGGGCTCGGCCTCGGCGAGCGAGATCGTGGCCGGCGCCCTGCAGGATCACAAACGCGCGGTGCTGATGGGCGTGCCCACGTTCGGCAAGGGCAGCGTGCAGACCGTCATCGAGATGGAAGATGGCTCGGGCCTGAAGCTGACCATCGCGCGGTACTTCACGCCGTCGGGCCGCTCGATTCAGGAGCGGGGCATTCTGCCCGACTTCCTCGTTGGCGAGTCGGAGGGCGTGCTGACGAAGACCGAGACCCTGCGCGAGAAGGATCTCAAGCGGCACTTCCGCGGAGAGGCCGAAGGGCCCGATGTCACCGCGCTCAAGCCGTCGCTGCCGGGCAACCTCAAGCCGTGGGACGTCACCGACAAGGTGACCGATTACCAGCTGAAGACGGCGCTCAATTATCTCAACGGCTCTGCGGCCCCGGCCGGCAAGAACACCGCGCGCGCCTCGTCTCCGTAGACGGTCTCGCCAGCGGCACCTCGCCGATGAACCTCGGTTGGTTCGTGCTAGGTCGCTCGACCCGTGGCTGGAAACACGAAAGAGATCCTCAAGTCGTTGGCGGTGAACGTCACCATCGCGACCGCCAAAGGCATCGCGGCCTTCTTCACCGGCTCCGGCACCATGCTGGCCGAGGCCATCCACTCGAGCGCCGACTGCATCAACCAGGTGCTGTTGCTGGTCGGCGTCACACTCGCGAAGAAGCCGCCCGACGAGAACTACCCGCTTGGCTATGGCCGCTCGGTCTACTTCTGGAGCTTCATCGTCGCGCTGCTCCTCTTCTCGGGCGGCGGGGTGTTCAGCATCTACGAGGGCGTGCACAAGCTGGGGCACCCCGAACCCGTCGAGAACGTGGGCCTCGCCTTCGGTATCCTCGGGTTCGCGCTCCTGCTCGAGGCCTGGGCGACCTCCGGAAACCTGGTCGAGATGAAGAAGCGGCGAGGCAACCAGGGGCTCTTCACCTACCTGCGTGAGACGAAGGACTCCGATCTCGTCGTGCTCTTCGGAGAGAACGCGGCGGCCGTGCTGGGCCTGATCGTGGCGCTCATCGCGCTGGGCCTGACGGTGGCGACCGGCGACCCCCGTTGGGACTCCGTCGGCAGCCTGCTCATCGGCGTCGTGCTGATCGGCGTGGCCATCTTCCTCGCCCGTGAGGTGATGTCGCTCCTGCTCGGCGAACGCGCCGACCCGCAGATCGAGATCGTCGTGAAAGAGGTCGCCCTCACGCAGCCGAACATCAAGCGCCTCATCCGCGTGTTGACGGTGCAGCAGGGGCCCGGCGAGGTGATGGTCGCCTGCAAGGTGCACCTCATCGACGAGCTCGACACCCGCGGCGTGGTCGAGACCATCGACGCGTTCGAGCTGGCGATTCACGCGCGCGTTCCAGACATTCGCTGGTTGTTCGTGGAACCCGACGACGACGATTGATCCCTGGCCTTTGGTGCTAGCGCTCCGGGTCGTCATGGTGAACCATGCGGCTCGATGCGTCGGCCGGGTCTCTTCTCGAGGGCGTTGATCGCCGCGCTGGTGGCCGCGCTGTCGGCAGGTCCGGCGGTCGCCCGGCCGCTCCTGTTGCCAGCCGAGGTGGCCGCAGCGTCGTCGGGGCCGCGCCTCGCCATCGTGGTGGTGCCGCTCGACGCGCCGTCGCGACTCACCCAGGGCATGCTCGAGCTCGTCGCCGAAGACGCCGCGCGGGTCTCGGGCCGCTTCGAGGTGGTGTCGCCGAGGGAGCTCTTCGACCCCCAGGCCGCTACTGAACGCGCGACGAAGGTCGAGGCCGCGCGCGCCCGCATGACGGCAGGGCAGACCGCCCTGGACGAGCTCGACACTGCGAAGGGCGTCGAGGCGTTCGCCGATGCCGTGAAGCAGCTGAAAGAGACCGACACCAGCCGCACCTTCGACGACCTGTTGAAGGCCTGGGTGATGAAAGCAGCGAGCCACGCCATGGGCGGGGAGGTGCCGCCCGCGAAGCAGGAGATCGAGCGCATCATCGCCGTGCAGCCCCGGGCCGAGTTCAATTCGCAGTTCTTCCCGCCTGAGTTGATCAAGTTCGTCGAGCAGCAGCGCAAGCTGGCCAACGGTGCGAAGGGCGAGCTCAACGTGCGCACGGAGCCGCCTGGCGCGAACATCTGGGTGAACGGTCAGCACCGCGGCCAGAGCCCGGTGACGGTGAATGGCCTGCTCGGGAGCAGACACGAGATCGTCGCGGGCCTTGGAGGCTACGTCCTCTCCGTGACCGAGCTGCCTCCCGGCGACGCCACGCTGGAGCTGAAGCCCGCGGAGCTGCGGCCGGCGCTGGTGAAGGCCGTCGACACGATCTCGAAGGCGCCCAAAGGGCCGACGCGCGACCAGGCGCTGATGGCGCTCGGCAAGACGCTCAAGGTCGACCAGGTGCTGGCGTTCCTCGTGAAGAAGAGCACGGTCGGCGAGCAGTCCGAGGTGACGGCGCTCCGCCTCGAGGTACGCGACGGCCACAACGCGGCGTACGCGACCACCACGCAGCCTCTCGGGACAGCCAGCGACGCCCTCAAGACGTTCATCGATGGGCTCGTTGCCGCCGACGCGCCTCGACAGGGCAAGTCCCCGGTCAGCCACTTCGAAGGTGACGGCGGTGGAGGCTCGGGCAAGACGGTCGTCGGCATCGCGCTGCTCGGCGTCGCCGCAGGCCTCGTCGCCGCGGGCATCGGCACGGGCGTCATCGGGCAGGAGCGCTACACCCAGTTCAGGGCCACGCCGCAGGTTCAGACGGGCGTCTCCAGCGGCCTTGCCAACGAGGCGCGTGCCTATGGTGGCGTCTCGCTCGGCTCCTTCATTGGCGCTGGTATCGCGGCTGGCGTGGGGACCTTCCTGCTCGCCTCAGGCGGCGGTGGGGCTGCGGCCGATGAGCCTGAGCCGACGAAGAAGAAGCCCGCGCTCAAGAAGAAGGATGAGCCCGCGAAGAAGGAGGCCGTGAAGAAGGACGAGCCGCCGAAGAAGAAGGAAGAGGCTCCAAAGAAGGAAGAGCCGAAGAAGGAAGAGCCTCCAAAGAAGGAGGAACCGAAGAAAGAAGAACCTCCGAAGAAGGAAGAGCCCGTCAAGGTCGACCCGAAGGAAGAGAAGCGCCGCAAGGACGAGGAGGCCCGGAAAGAGAAGGAAGACGCTGCGCGGCTGAAGAAGGAAGAGCAGGCACAGGCCGAAGCGAAGAAGAAGGCCGAGGCTGACGAGAAGAAGGCGAAGGCCGACGAGGCGAAGCGCGCCGAAGACGAGCGCAAGAAGCAGGAGGCCGACGCGAAGGCCGGGAAGAAGACCGACGACGCGAAGAAGAAGGCCGACGAAGAGGCCGCCGCGAAGGCTGCGGCCGAGGCCGAGAAGAAGAAGAAGGAAGAAGAAGAGCGGAAGAAGAATGAGGACGAGGAGCGGAAGAAGAAGGAAGAGGAAGAGAAGAAGAAGAAGGAACAGGACCACGACGACCTGCGCAACTACTGACGCGCCTGCATCGGCGACGAGGCTGATGGCCCGCGCCGGTTGAAAAATCGACATCGCGACACAGGCCTGTAGCGTGCAACTCCGCGCGCTCCTGAGGCGAGGCACCGGTTGGCACTCCGGCTGCTCTCTTCCCTGGAGCGCCGATGACGGCGCGGCACGGAGGCCACACTGATGACTCAGCAGTCGAGCAGGCGAATCGGCGTTCTCATGGGCGGTTGGGGCGAAGAGCGGGACGTCTCGATGAAGACCGGAGAGGCCATCGCTCTGGCGCTCGAGGCCAACGGACATCAGGTCGCGCGGCTGTTCGCCGGCCCCGGCCTCGACACCACCGTTCGTGAGGCTGGCATCGACGTCGCCTTCCTCGCGCTCCACGGCCGCATGGGTGAAGACGGCCGCGTGCAGGGCCTGCTCGAGGTGATGAACATTCCGTACACGGGCTCGGGCGTGCTCGGGTCGGCGCTCGCGATGAACAAGGGCGTCGCCAAGAAGCTCTTCCGCCAGCACAACCTCGCGACGCCGACTGGCTACGTGGTGCAGGCCTCGCGCGTGAAGGACGTGCCCTCGCTCCACGCCGATCTCGGCTTCCCCTGCGTGGTGAAGCCGGCCAGCAGCGGCTCCTCGGTTGGCCTCACGCTCGTGCACACCCGCGAGCAGCTCGAGCCGGCCATCGCGCTCGCCTGCCGCTTCGGTGGCGAAGCCCTCGTGGAGCGCTTCGTGAAGGGCCGCGAAGTCACCGTCGCGTTGCTCGATGGCGCCGTCCTGGGCACCTGCGAAGTCAGCCACGATGGCTCGGTCTTCGACACCACCACCAAGTACGACGGTGGCGCGAAGTACCACCTGCCGCCCCGCCTGCCGGCCACGCGCGTCGCCAACATCGAGCAGATGGCGCTCGCCGCAACGCGCTCCCTGGGCTGCCGTGGCGCGGTGCGCGTCGACTTCATCGTTCCGGAAGTCGGGAACGAGGTGGTGCTCGAGGTGAACACGCTGCCTGGCATGACGCGGGTCAGCCTGTTCCCGAAGATCGCGAAGGCCGCGGGCCTGGGCTTCGAAGACCTCGTCGAGCGCATCCTCTCGGGCGCCAGGCTCGACGGCGCTCACCTGCACGAGGCGCCGGTCGTCGAGCGCGAGCCGCAGGTCGAGGCCCACGCGGGCTGACGCACGCTCTGGCGGCTGGTGGCATCCCCCTCCTTGAAGTCCTCCCTCCTTCAAGGCCTACGATAGCGCCATGCTCACCACCGCCCTGTTGTCCCTGGCTGTCGCCGCTGAGCCGATTCGCCTGTCGCCTGGCACCCAGCACGTCCTCAAGATCCCCGGCATCACGCGCGTCGCCGTCGGCCAGGAGCAGGTCGCTGACGTGAGAGCCACGGGCAAGGGCGAGCTCCTGATCACCGCCAACCAGCTCGGCCGCACCTCGCTGACGCTCTGGACCGCGTCGGGCGCGCTGCAGACGCGGACCATCGTCGTCGACGACGGCAAGGGCGACCAGGTGCAGACGATGGTGAAGACGCTGGTCAACCCGTCCCTGCGCGTCGAGACGTACAACGGCATGACGGTGATCGACGGGCGCCTCGACTCGATGGACGAGCTGCGCCGCCTCGAGCAGTTGTTCGCCAACGACGCGAGCGTTCGAATCCTCGCCACCGTCGACCCGCGCGTGATGCCTGCCGTCGCCGCGAACATCTCGGCGGCGTTCCAGAAGCAGGGGCTCGTCTCGGCCCGCGCCGTCGCGTACGGCGGGAAGATCGTGCTCGAGGGCTCGGTGTCGGACGAGCGTGAGCTGCAGAAGGCGCTGATGATCGCCAACTCCTACGCCAGCGCGGTGACGCCGAACCTGAGCCGCTGAAGGCCTCTTTCCCGTGCCTCAGTCCGGACGGTTCACCAGGGTCCTCGCGGTGCTCATCGGCATCGGGCTGCTCTTCGTGCTGCTGCTCCCGCTCGCCTTCAGGACGCGGGGCAGTGATGACGACAACCCGCTCCCCAAAGGGCAGCACCGCAAGCCCGCCGAGTACCCACGCGGCAGGGCAGCGCGTGACGAGCGGCTCTCGGCGCCCCTCGAGGTGGCGAAGCAGCTCGCGACGCCGAAGCTCGCGCCGAAGCCCGGTGAGTGGCTCGCGGAGCACCCCGAGTCCGGACAGCTGGTCGCCGACCTCCGGGCGGAGGAGCCCGATGGTGGCTGGCCACCAGGCCGGACGCTCTACCTCGTCGCCGTCGGGCCCCTGTCGGAGGCGCAGGAGGCGCTCCTCGAGCGCACGCGCGCGCTGCTCGTCCACTGGTACCAGACTGACGTGAAGCTCCTGCCCGCGCTCCCGGAGTCGATCGTTCCGCCCGCCAGCCGCCGCGAGCGCACCTTCGGGACACAGTGGCAGACCCAGCCGATCCTCGACGCGCTGCTCCCGCTGCGGCCCGACGATGCAGCGGGTGTGATGGCGGTGACGGCGGTCGATCTCTACCCCGACCCGCAGTGGAACTTCGTGTTCGGCGAAGCCCGCTACGGTGAGCGCGTCGGCGTGATGAGCCTGGCGCGCCACGGCGATCTCTCGACCGAGCCGAACCTCGTGCTCTCGCGCACCATGGCGACGGCGGCGCACGAGCTCGGCCACATGATGGGCTTGCAGCACTGCGTCGCGTTCGAGTGCGCGATGAACGGCGCGAACTCGCAGGCCGAGTCTGACGCGATGCCGATCGAGCCGTGCCCCTCGTGCCTCGAGAAGCTCAACGCGCGGCTCGGTGTCGACCCTGTTCGGCGCGCGCTCGCGGTCGAGTCGGCCTACCTCGACGCAGGACTGGTCGCGCCGGTGCTCCACGCGGTGATCGAGCGCTGGCGCGACGCCGGAGTTCGCTCTTCTGATTGATGGGGTTCGGTCGAAACGAACGCTTTGACACGGGGGGCCAAGATCCCTAGAACGGGTCGTCCTTGAGCCCGGGAGGGGGTTTCTCTGTTATTCCGGGTGGTTGCGGGGCTGTGAGCGCGATGAGCATCGCCGAAATCGTCTTTCTCTGCGTCTACTTCGGCGTGCTGGCCGTGCTGTCGACGTACGGGTCGCATCGCTACCGGATGGCGTACCTGTACTACCGCCACAAGTTCCAGCTCCCCACGCCGAAGGGCGAGCTGACGGAGTGGCCGCGCGTCACCGTGCAGCTGCCCATCTTCAACGAGATGTACGTCGTGCAGCGGCTGGTCGATGCGGTGTGCCACATCGACTACCCGCGCGATCGCTTCGAGGTGCAGGTGCTCGACGACTCCACCGACGAGACGTGCTCGCTCGCGCGCGCCGTCGTCGAGAAGTGGAAGGCGCAGGGCGTCGACATCGTCTACGTCCACCGCACCAACCGCAAGGGCTTCAAGGCCGGCGCGCTCGAGAACGGGCTGCACCTGGCGAAGGGCGAGTACGTCGCCGTGTTCGACGCCGACTTCGTCCCGGGCGTCGACTTCCTCAAGCGCACCGTCCCCTTCTTCGTCGATGACAAGGTCGGCATGGTGCAGGTGCGCTGGGGCCACCTGAACCGCGAGTTCTCGCTGCTCACGCAGGCGCAGAGCATTCTGCTCGACGGTCACTTCATCATCGAGCACACCGCGCGCAACCGCTCGGGCTGCTTCTTCAACTTCAACGGCACTGCAGGCGTCTGGCGTCGCGCGACCATCGTCGACGCAGGTGGCTGGCAGCACGACACGCTGACGGAAGATCTCGATCTCTCGTACCGCGCCCAGCTCAAGGGCTGGCAGTTCATGTTCCTGCCCGACATCATCTCGCCCGCAGAGGTGCCGGTCGACATGAACGCCTTCAAGGGCCAGCAACACCGCTGGGCGAAGGGCTCGATTCAGACGGCGCGCAAGCTGCTGCCGACGATCCTCACCTCGAAGACGCTGCCCTTCCACGTCAAGCGTGAGGCCTGGTTCCACCTCTCGAACAACATCGCGTACCCGCTGATGGTGCTGCTCGCCGTCATGATGCCGATGTCGATGGTGGTGCGCTTCCAGCACGGCATGTACCAGACGCTCTTCCTCGACCTGCCCGTGTTCCTCGCGGCGACGGCGTCGGTGAGCTTCTTCTACATCGCCACGGTGCGAGAGCTCGGCCTGGGCTGGTGGGACCGCATCAAGTACCTCCCGTTCCTGATGAGCCTGGGCATCGGCCTGTCGATCAACCAATCGCGCGCCGTCATCGAGGCCCTGCTGCATCACGAGAGCGAGTTCGCTCGCACGCCGAAGACGGGCTCCGAGGGAAACAAGGTTCAGAAGGTGCAGAAGGCCTACAAGGGCCGGCGCTCGTGGGTGCCGTACGTCGAGCTGGGCTTCGCGGCCTACTTCGCGGGCGCCATCTGGTACGCGTTCGACCACGACATCTACGCGTCGATGCCGTACCTGTTCCTGTTCATGTTCGGGTACCTCTACGTCGGGGTGACGAGCATGTTCGACTTCAACAAGCGCCGGCAGGCCAGCGAGACGGTGTCGGGCGAAGCCCAGCCGACCGTCTGAGCCTGCTCGTCATTCCAGCGCGGAGCAGGGCGCCATGAGCGTGGAGGTGAAGCTTCCTCGCAGAGGGCTCAGGTTCCCCACGTCATGCGCGGCGTGTGGTGAACGGGCGACCAGCGAGGTGCCGCTCTTCGAGAACCGGCCGTGGGATTACGTCCACGTGCCGGTCTGCGTGCCGTGCCGCACGAAGGTCTTCGTCGGGCTTCTGGTGAGGCGGCTGCTCGTGGTGGCGTTCGGCACGGCGGGAGCGCTCGTGGCGCAAGAGCTGCTCCCGGGCTGGCTGCTGCGCACGTTCCCGGCGGCAGCAGAGGCGCTGAGCCCGGCCTTTGAGTTCTTCTGGGTCGGCGGCGCCTTCCTCGGCGCCATGCCCGTGGTGTTGGTCGGCCAATTCCTGTGGCCTGCGCGCATCGACGTGAGCCTGAACAAGGGAACCGTGACGTTCACGAGCATGAACGAGGCGTGGGCTGACGAGCTCCAGCGCCTGAACGTGAAGGCCGACGACGACTGAACCTCGTCGGAGTGTCGGGAACGCTGCAAGCGGAGGCCTCGCGCCCCGCTGCAGCACCGCCGAGTCGTCACTGGATGAAACGGACCGCTCAGGTGCGCTCGCGAGCGCGCTCGACCTTGATGGCCTTCTCACCGTGGAGCTTGCCCACCAGCGCCTCGAACGCGCCCACGTCGCCATCGGCCACGTGGATGTACGAGTAGCTGCCGCGCAGCTCGGTCTTCTTCACCTTGCCCGACGGAGCGCCCAGGGCCTCGAGGGCCGATGACACGCCACCCTCGTCGACGCCATCGAGCTTGCCGAGGTTGAGCCAGAGGCGGGCGTGGCCAGCCTCGACCGGGGTCTCTTCGCGCGGCTCACGCGGGCGGCGCTCTCCACGAGTGCCTTCGCTCCGGCCACTGCGCTCGCCACGTTCACGGCGGGGGCGCTCTGCACGCGCGGGCGCTGCGCCGGCGTCACCGCCACCACCCGTTGGATCGTCGATGGGAGGCAGGGGCTCTCCGCGCTGCAGGCGCTCGAAGAGCTCGCGGTCGGAGAGCTTCTGACGCGCAGGGGCCTGGCGCTGCACGGCCTGCACTGGCGCCGTGCCCGCAGTCCCGCCAGCGGGCGTCGCCGCGTCGTTGGCGGCGCTGCGCTGCATCTTCTCGAACATCTCACGATCAGACGAGGCCGCCGGGCGGCGCTCACGGCGGGGCTCGGTCGGAGCGTCGGCGCTCGTCGCGCCGGCCGCGTCGACCGCAGGCACGCCAGACGGAATCGTCGCGCTGTCGTCGCGGAAGGGGCGCTTGCGGTCGTCACGGTCACGGGGGCCGCCTCGTCCCGCGTCGCGGCCGCGGCCACCACGCTCTCCACCACGGCTCTCGCGCTCACGCTCACGGCGCGGCGGAGGCGGCGGAGCGGTCTCGATGGGCGTCTCACCCTCGACTCCAGCGGTGGCCTGCACCTTCTCCATGCGGCGGTGCACGAAGAAGTTCTTCAGCAGGTAGGCGACGAGATCGTCGGCGTCGGGGCGCTGCTTGATGCTGGTCGCCAGCTGCAGGTAGCCGTCGTAGATCGAGCCGGCCGCGGCCTCTTTGAGCTCTCGGACGTGGCGATCGGTGAACATCTGGTTGGCGACTTCGGCAGTGGGCATCATGCGTTTCTCGAAGGTGACGTTGTATTTCTTCTCGAGCGTGGTCAGCGTCGCGAGCTCGCGACCTGAGGTGATGTTGAGGGCCACGCCCTTCTTGCCGATGCGGCCCGTGCGGCCGACGCGGTGCAGGTAGACGGCGGCGTCTTCGGGCAGCGAGTAGTTGATGACGTGCCCGAGGTCCGAGATGTCGATGCCGCGCGCGGCGATGTCGGTGGCCACCATGAAGGCGACCTCGCCGCGCTTGATGCGGTTCATCACGCGCTCGCGCTCCTTCTGCGGAAGGTCACCGTTGAGCAGCTCGGCGTCGAAGCCGTTGCGGTTGAGCACCGCGGTCACCAGCTCGGTGTCGTCGCGCGTGTTGCAGAAGACGATCGCGTTCTGCGGGTCTTCGATCTCCAGCATGTAGAGCAGGTTGCGCGGCTTCGGGTACGCGTCGCTGAGCTCGTACCGAACGTGCTGGATGTGATCGACCGTGAAGACATCGCCCGACAGCAACAGGGTCTCAGGGTCTTTCGTGTAGCGCTTGATGAGGCGCTGAATGTCTTCGGGCACCGTCGCCGAGAAGAGCAACACCTGCCGCGTCTTGGGCAGACAGTCGAGGATGCGGGTGACCTCCTCGTAGAACCCCTGGTTCAGCATCTCGTCGGCTTCGTCGAGCACCGCGTGCTGGCAGGCGCCGAGCTTCAGGTTGCCGCGGCGAATGTGATCGAACACGCGGCCCGGCGTTCCCACGACGATCGACGCGCCCGCTTTCAGGGCGTCTTCCTGCTCCTTCATCGAGGCGCCGCCGTAGATGCTCATCACCTGCACGTCGCGGTACTTCGCGAGTGAGGCGAGCTCCTGCGACACCTGAATCGCCAGCTCGCGCGTCGGGCACATGATGAGCGCCTTCACTTCGCGGGTGCCCATGGGGATCTGATCGATGAGCGGCAGGCCGAACGCGGCGGTCTTGCCCGTGCCGGTCTTCGAACGAACGATGAGATCCTTGCCCTGTCTGGCGGGCGCGTACGCCTTGGCCTGCACGGGGGTGGGGTGGGTGTAGCCGCGATCGGCGATCGCGCGGCGCAGCTCAGGGGAGAGGCCCAGGTCATCGAAGCTGACGTCCGCGAGGTACTCCTGCGGGCGCTCCGATGAGCCTGTGGGCATCACTTCAGAAGACGTTCCGGTCATTTCGCGGGCACGTGTAGCCCCCACGAGGGGGTTGAGCAATGACTGACATGGGCTCAGCCCGCCGTCTGGACCCAGCCCGAGCGCGCGATGAGGACGAGGGCGCCGAGCAGGGCCGCGAGCGCAACCACGAACACAGCGGTGCGGCGTTGGCCCCGAAGGGCGGCGTCGTTGGCGCTGGTCGCCGCGATGAAGGCCGGGTCGACCGGGAGCCCTGCCTGTTCGGTGGCTGGCCAGAGCGAGTCGTCGGTTCCGCAGCGGGGGCACGACAGCCGGCGCGAGCCCTTCAACGCTGTCGTCCCGACCACCACGCCCATCACGGCTCCGGCCACGACGCTGACGGAGCTCAGGGCGATCAGCACGACGGCCAACGGAATGAACTCACCCCCGGTGGGCAGGCCAACCCGCTCGAAGCGAGGGCCGGCGTAGCCGCAGCCTTCGCACTGCATCCACGGCGATCGTCTGACCGCGTTGTGTCGCCGCTCGTCGCGCTCCTCCCGGGTGCGCCGGGGCCGGCAGGTGACGCAGCGGTCTTCGGTGCGGTGCCGCGTGCAGGCCTCGCACATGAAGCCGCCGCAGCGTTTGCAGATGATGACGGCATCGGCTCCATCATGCGTCGCGCAAGCAGCCGTCATTGCAGCGAGTTCATCGGGCGGGGCTCGAGGCGTCAACACCCCGAACGTCATGGCGTGTCGGTCACCATGGCGAAAGACGCGCGATGCGCTAATCCATGGGAATGGCTGCGCGGAAGAAGAAGTCCGAGCTCGAGGAGCGGAAAGACGCCGAGGTGGTCGACGCGGAGATCGTCGAAGACGCTCCTTCGTCGCCGCGCCCCAAGCGCACCCGCGCCGCTGAGGTGGTCGACGCGAAACCCGTCGCAGCGAAAGAGGCCGACGAGGAAGACACCGACGCCGCCGCCGAGCCGGCAGAGCCCGAGGTCGGTGAGCCCGACGCGAAGGAGCTGGTGGCCGAAGAGGTCGACGTCGAGGCCGTGCCGGCGAAGTTCGCGCGCACCCGGTTGGCGAAGGGCGACCCGCTCTCGGCGTACATGGCCGAGGTGACGAAGCACCCGCTGTTGACGCGGGAGCAGGAGGTCGAGCTCTCGAGGAAGTTCCGCGATACGGGCGACGTTCGCGCGGCCTACACCCTGGTCGCTTCGAACCTGCGCCTGGTGGTGAAGCTCGCGCACGAGTACCACCGCAACCCGCTCTCGCTGCTCGACCTCGTGCAGGAGGGAAACATCGGGCTGATGCAGGCGGTGAAGAAGTTCGACCCCGAGCGCGGCGTGAAGCTCGCCAGCTACGCGGCCTGGTGGATTCGCGCGTACATCCTTCGCTACATCATGGACAACTGGAAGATGGTGAAGCTGGGCACGACGGAGGCCCAGCGGAAACTCTTCTTCAAGTTGCGCCAGGAGCAGGAGCGGCTGAGCAAGCAGGGCGTCGAGGTCACGCCCAAGCTCCTCGCCGAGCGCCTCAACGTCACCGAGCAGGACGTCGTCGAGATGGATCAGCGCCTCGGGAACGACGAGGTGAGCATCGACGCTCCGCTGAACGTGGACGACGATCGTGAGACGCGCGGCGATCGCCTGCTCTCGGCGAACGCGGTCGGCGCCGACGAGACGCTCGCGAACGCCGAGCTGCGCGCGATGTTCAAGGAGAAGCTCGGCGACTTCTCGAAGCACCTGAACGAGAAGGAGCGCTTCATCTTCGAGAAGCGCCTCATCGCCGACGAGCCGATGACGTTGCAGGACATCGGCACGCAGTACGGCGTGTCACGAGAGCGAGCGCGTCAGATCGAGGCCGCGCTCATCGGCCGCATGCGCAAGTACATGCAAGAGAACATTCCCGACTTCAATCTGCTCGAGAGCGAAGACTAGCTACCGAAGCGTGCGCGATACATGCGCTGGCGGTGCGTCGAGCCGTCGAGGGCCTCGTAGAGGAAGCCGCGGAACACCGCGTAGACGTGGAGCAGCACGCCGACGACCAGCCCGCTGACGACCGCGCCGACCGTGCCGAACACCATCAGCACCGCACCGAACACCGACGCAGCGAAGACACCACCGAGCACCAGGCCGTTGGGAACGAACCACTCGATCCAGTTCTCCTGCAGGAAGCCGAAGCTGCGCTGGATCGTCTCGATGCCGCCGCGCGTGCCCTTCTGGTAGATCGTCTCGGGCACGGTGTTCAGCGCGATCGCCTGCACGAGGGTGTAGGGCAGCACGAGATCAGGGTTCGCCTTGAACACTGGCCCCAGCACGAGCCCGACCACCCAGAGCACGAAGAAGATGCTGATCCACGACCAGAAGTACGCGCCGATGCTGGTGCGGAGCTGGTCGAGCCCGACCTTCTGGTTCGCGACGAGCCCGCCGAGGAAGAAGCAATAGATGCTGAGCGCGGCGCTGTACGCGAGGCTGATGAGCATGCCGCCCGTGAACGGGTCGAGCACCGAGCCGAGGATCATGCGCAGCACGGTCCACGTGACCGCCAGGCCCATCGGCAACAGCAACGTCCACGGGTTCTTCGCGATGGCCGCCAGCGCGTTGGTGAACGCCTTCCCGTACATGCCTGCGTAGACGGCGATGACCTTCATGACGCGTCACGTAGTCACTTTTCGTCGGCTCGCCAATGGTGACGGGCCTACAAGCCAACGGCTCATCACCCGATCTCTGGGGGTCTTCGTGAAGCGTCTGCTCGCTGCACTCGTGGTGGTCTCGGTCGCCTGCGCGCCCGAGATTCCCAACACGCCTCCAGGGGAGTTCGTCGTCGCGCGGTTCGACCCTTCGGCGGCGATTCCCGTCGTGCCCTCGCCGAACGATCTCGCGACGAACCCGACGACCGGTTTGTTGAGCGTTCCAGTCCCCCTCGACGCGAGCGCCGCCGACACGTGGTTCTACGGGTGGCTCAATACGCTCAACGGCTTCCCCGCTGCGGCCGGAGCGTCGGTCACCTTCACGCACCCGCTCGACCCGGCGACGGTGACGCCTGCCACCGTGCGCGTCATCGATCTCAGCGCGAACAACGCCACCGTCGAGGTGACCCGCGTGACCTCGGACTCGACGAACGTGGCGGCGCCGGGGCAGGTGGCCATCGCTCCGCCGGTGGGCGGGTGGACTCCGGGCCATCGCTACGCGGTCGCGATCATCGGAGGCGTCAACGGCGTGCGCGCGAAGTCGGGCCTCGCGTGTGTCGGCAGCGCGACGTGGTCGTTCATTCGCAACGAAGGGGAGCTGATCGACTGCCCCAACGACGATCTCGCCTCGAGCGCGTGCCGGCTCACGACCGAGATCGTCCCTTCGTCGATCACGGAGGATCCCGCGCGCCGCGTGGCCGATCAGGTCGCGACCGCCAGGCGCCTCGAGACGCTGCGCCGCAAGTACAAGCCGGCGATCGACTTCCTCGTCACCAGCGGCGTTCGGCGCGCCGACCTCGCGCTGCTGTGGACCTTCCGCATCGACGACTCGGCGTCGTTCGTCTTCGATCCGTCGGCGTCTCCGCCGCGCGTGCCCTCGCCGAACAACCTCGCCATCAGGCAGGGGCTGGTCGCGTCGTCGATCGACCCAACGTCGTCACCAGCAGCGCAGGAGTGGACGCGCACCTGGCTCAACACCCTCAACGGGTTTCCTGCGACCACCAGCGCAGGAGTGGACATCGCGCAGCAGCCCATCGATCCCTCGACGATCACCGAGCGGACCGTTCGTGTGATCTCGCTGGCGGGGGCTCCGCTGGCCGCGCCACCGACGGTCACGTGGAGCTCGCAGCTCGAGCGCCTGGTGCTGACGCCCGCTGGCGGCTCGTGGGGCGGCGCGAGGACGATCGGCGTCGTCGTGCTCGGTGGCGACTCGGGCGTGAAGGGCGTCGGAGGGAAACGACTGGTCGGCAGTCAGGTCTGGGCTCTCGTGCGCAGCGCAGCGCCGCTGGTCGACTGTGAAGTCCTCGGGCCGTCGTGCAACTCGTTCGTGAAGGCAGCGCCCATCAGCACCAACCAGGCGATCGCGCTCGAGAGCCTGCGCCGCACGTACAAGCCGCTGCTCGATCGACTCGAAGGAGAGGGCGTTCGCCGGCACGATGTCGCGGGCGCGTGGGTGTTCTCGACGGTCGATCAGCCTGAGCTGGTGTTCGACCCATCCGCGACGCCGCCTCGAGTGCCGACGCCGTCAGATCTCGCGATCAACCCCGCGACGGGGCGAGTCAGCGCTCCCGTGCCGCCCGGAGCCTCACCTGCATACGCCGAGTTCATCACCGACTACCTGAACACCCTGAACGGCTTCCCCGTCGCGTCGATCGCCACGGGAGAGGTCGTTGGCGCGGTCGATCCCGCCAGCGTGAACACCAACACCGTGCGCGTGCAGGTGCTCTCCGGGCCGGCGCTGGTGGGCGCTCCGGTCATCTCGTTCGATGCCGCGACGAGCCGGTTCAGCGTCGCGCCGCCCAACGGGAGCTGGGGCAAGGGCCGCTCGATCGCCGTGGTGGTGCTGGGTGGACCTGCAGGCATTCGGTCACTCACCGGCAAGCCGCTGGTCGCGTCGCAGGCCTTCTCGTTCGCCCGGCTCTCGAACTCGCTCGTCGATGCGCAGTGCGGAGCGGTCGGCCCGTCGTGTCGCTCGGTCACGCTGTTGAGCGACGCGCAGGCGATCAGCCTCGAGCCGGTGCGGCGTTCGCTGAAGCCGGTCTTCGACTCACTCGAGTCGACCGGCATCTTGCGGGAGGACATCGCGGGGCTGTGGGTGTTCCGGACCGTCGATCAGCCCGAGCTCACCTTCGATCTCGCCCAGGGCGTCATGCCGTTCCCGAACAACCAGCTGCTGCGCGGAAACACGGTGGTCGATGGCGGAACGCAGCTCGCCCTGCTGCCTGATGGCGGCGCGCCCGGAGACGACGCGGTGCCCGGTGTCCGGTTGTCACTCCCGATTCCTGGCGGCGCGAGCGTGGCCCAGGCGCAGCTCCTCGGTGGCCTCAACACGCTCGACGGCTTCTCGACGACCGCACCGATGGTGAGTGAGAACTCGACGCTCCTCGGTGCGCTCGACGTCGGCGCGATCGACGCGGGCTCGCTGGCCACTGGAGCCGGGTTGATCAGGCTCGACGGCCCTCCCGCCACGCTCGCCGACGGTGGCGCGCGACTGCCCTCGGTGCGCGTTTGCCTCAACTGCGCGTCCTCGATGAACGACGCCGGGGTGATCGACCAACCGGAGCAGCTGCAGTGGGTGCCGCAGCTGCCGCTCGACGAAGCCAGCCGGTACGGAGCGTTCGTCACCACCGAGACCCGCGACGTTCGAAATCGCGCCGTCATGGCCTCACCGACCTTCGCGCTCGTCCGCTCGAGGAACCCGCTCGTCGACGCGACGGGTGCCAGCACGATTCCGCTCGTGTCGAACACGCAGGCGGCGCAGTTGGAGTTCGTGCGTCGCCGGTTTCGTGGCTGTCTCGACCGGCTCGAAGCGGCCGGTCGTCCACGAAGCTCCATGGCGCTCGGGTTCTGTTTCACGACGCAGAGCGTGACGGCGCCGCTTCGCGCGATCACCGCGGGCGTGAACGCCTCGACGCTGCCGACCACGGTGGAGTGGCTGGTCGACACCAGCGCAGTGACCCGACCGGCGTTGATCGCTGCGGGCGTCAAGAACTCGGCGATCGGGAGCCTTCTCGAAGGTGAGCTGACCCTGCCGCACGTGCTGACCGGCCCGGGTGGAACCTTCAACGCCGATCCGTCGCAGTGGCAGACCCGCGCCGCGCTCTTCACGGTGACGTTGCCGACAGGGCCGGTGCCGCCGGCTGGTTTTCCGGTCGCCATCTTCAACCATGGCCTGGGCCGGTCACGCGCAGACGTGCTCTTCGTCGCCGACGCGTTCGCGGTGGAAGGCGTCGCGACGATCGCGATCGATGCGCCGTTCCATGGTGACCGCTCCGACTGTCGAGGCGTCGCGAGCCCCGACGCGGCGTGCGCGGATTCCGTGAACCAGGAGTGCAGCGCGACGACGGGCCGGTGTGTCGCCCGCGTTCCGGCCAACGCCAGCCAGTGCGCCGCGGCTCCGGCCGACTGCTTCACGCTCGGACAGGGGCGGTGCCTCACGGCCACGGGGCGCTGTGAAGGTGGCTCGTTCGTGCGGAGCGCTCCGACGTTCGTCCTGTACGGAACCCCGGCCATCAGCGGGAACCGGTTCGTCGACGCCTCGAACCTCTTCGCCACGCGAGACAACCTGCGCCACGCAGGCGCGGCCGATCTCGCGCAGGTGCTCCGGGTCCTGGCCGCGACCGGGCCTCGCTCGCTCAACGCCTCGCTCACCAGCGCCATGCGCGGCACGCTCGACGCCACGCAGGTGCACGTCGTCGGTCAGAGCGTCGGCAGTTTCACTGGCGCCGTCTTTGCGGCGGCGAACCCGATTCCGTCGCGCGTCGCGCTCAACGTGCCCGGCGTGGACCCGCTCGAGGCGGTGCTGACGTCACCAGCCTTCACCGCCCAGCGCACGGTGTTGCTCGCAGGCGTCGGCTCCAGCCCAGGCACGGCCAGCTTCGACGCCTTCCTCGTGCTCGCGAAGACCATCCTCGACCCCGCCGATCCGCAGAACCTGATCCGCGCCGCGCTCGAGTCGTCCAACGCCAACCGCCGCGTCTTCGTCTCGTCGGTCGAAGGCGACACAAGCTGGCCGAACGCCGGAACCACGAAGCTGCTCCGCGCGGGGCTTCGGTCGTCCAACGCGTCGCGGCTCTCGTGGTTCCAGTTCGCCTCGCACACCGGCACCGCAACGGCTGGACGCTTCCCGACGACCTGGCCGGCTGCCGCGCGGCACGGCTTCCTGCTCAACCCCGGAGGGCCTCCCGGCACGCCTGACATCAACCCGGAGTGCGACGCGACGACGATGTCGTTCAACGCCAGCACGTGCGCGACCTTCGTGGCGCAGTCGCAGCTCGCGCAGTTCCTCTCGACTGGCATGACGCCTGCGAACGCTCCGGTGACGCCATGACGCGAACTGCACTCCTCCTCGGGCTCCTGATCGCCGCGACGTCGTTCGCCAGCGGCTTCCGCCTCGAGACGCACCACGCGCGCGCGGCCGGCATGGGCATCGCGGTGACGGCGCTGACCGATGACGCCTCGGCGATCGTCTACAACCCCGCCGGCCTCGCTGGCCGAAAGGGCTTCGACGTACAGGCTGGGCTCACGATCGTGCTCCCTGCCGTCGTCTTCACCTCCGACACGACGGGCGTCAGCAGCCAGACGCTCACGCGGCTCTCGACGCCCATCAACCTCAACGTCGCCTGGGGCATCACCGACGATCTCTCGATCGGGGTCGGCATCTTCAACCCCTTCGGCGCCGGCGCGACGTGGCCCGACGGCTGGGAGGGCAGGGGACGCGCCCTGTCATCGAACGTGCAGACGTTCGCCTTCAACCCGACGATCGCGTACCGCATTCACCCACGGTTCAAGATCGGCGCGGGCCTGCAGATCCTCCGCGGCACCGTCGCCATCGAGCGCGCGCTGCCGTTCATCGATTCCGAAGGCAAGGTCTCGCTCGGCGGAGACGCGTGGGGCGTGGGCTGGAATGCAGGCGTGCAGGGCACCATCGTGGAGGATCGGCTCACGTTCGGGTTCACCTGGCGCTCCAACGTGCCGTTGCGGTTCTCGGGCCGCGCGCACTTTGGCAACGTGCCTCCAGAGTTCCAGTCGCGCCTCGCCGATCAACCCATCATCGCCAGCGTCACGATGCCCGACGTCGCGACGGTCGGCCTCGGCTTCAAGGCAACGCCGCGGCTGCGCGTCGGCCTCGACCTGAACGTCATCACCTGGAGCTCGTTCCGCCAGCTCTTCATCGACTTCGAGAGCAAGGACCTCGACAACCCGTTGCCGAAGCGGTGGCGCGACACCATGTCGGTGCACCTGGGCGCGGAGTACGACGTCACCAACCGCATTCAGGCGCGGCTCGGCGCCGTCTACGACGAAGCCGCGACGCCGACCGACACGCTGACTCCGGATCTCCCTGACGCCTCACGCGTGCGCTTCTGTGCAGGCGTCGGCTACCGCTTCGAGTTCGGGCTCAACCTCGACGCTGGCTACCAGTTCGTCATTCTCGTCCCGCAGGCGAGCACGGCGCCGGGGTTCAGCGGCACCTACTCGGGCAGCGCGCAGGTGGTCGGCCTCAACGCCGGCTACCGCTGGTGATCACCGCGTGATGCCACAGCGGCCGATCGCCTGATCGAGTCGCACCAGTCGCCGAGGAGCTCGAGCCGCTGCGTCACGCGATGAAGGCGGCTGAGGTTGAGACCTCCCGCGCCTCGAGACTCACCGCTCGGGCTTGAGATCGCCCATCAACAACGACGTCTGTGCCGTCAGCTCTCCGGTGCGGTCGAGCAGGGTGTCGAGCTCGACGAAGACCGCCTCGATCTCCTTCGACGACTTCGGCGCGGGCACGTCGCCCACGTTGCCGAACCGCTCGAGCAGGGTGACGACGCGGAGCAGGTGCTCGTGCGCCGTCAGCAGATCTCGCCCAGCACGTGCGCCGGCCTTCGTGAACAGCGAGCCCGACGTGTACAGCTTGCCGATCGCGCGCCGGTTGGAGCGAATGACGCGCTCGAGCCGTTCGCGGTAGGTCGTCAGCCGTCGGGCGAGTCGGGCCTCGGCGAGCGAGTACACCTGAGCGGGCTTGGAGCGACGGCGCGGCATCGGCCGCCTCATACCTCGCGGTCGCCGCGTCGATCCACTTTCGGTCGAACGGCAACGGGAAAGCGGTTGTCACGCCGCGGGGCCGTGGGTATTCGCCAAGTGACGGGAATCGCGCGTGGTACGGTGCGCGTCCCGCTCGAGAGGCCCATGTTCAAGAAGATCCTCGTCGCCAATCGTGGAGAGATCGCCCGCCGCATCATCACCGTTGCCCGCGGCATGGGCATGCAGACCGTCGCCGTGTACTCCGACGCCGACGCCGAGCTGCCGTTCGTGAAGGAAGCCGACGAGGCCGTGCGCCTCGGGCCTGCGCCCGCGAAGGACAGCTACCTGAACGTCGCGGCGCTTCTGGAAGCGGCGAAGCAGACGAAGGCCGAGGCGATTCACCCCGGCTACGGCTTCATCTCGGAGAACGCCGAGTTCGCGAAGACGGTCGCCGACAACGGCATCGCCTTCGTTGGCCCGCCGCCCGAGGCGATGCTGCGCATGAAGGACAAGAGCGAGGCGCGCCGCCTGGTCGCCGAGGCCGGCGTGCCGATCGTTCCGGGCTCGAAAGACACCATACCCGACGTCGCGACCGCGCTCGCCGAGGCCGAGCGCATTGGCTACCCGATCCTCTGCAAGGCCGCGGGTGGTGGAGGCGGCATCGGCATGGCCGTCGCCAACACGCCCGCCGAGCTCGAGAAGGTGTTCCGCGCCTGCGTCGATCGCGCGCGCGCCGCCTTCAGCCGCGACACCGTCTACCTCGAGCGCTACTTCGCCGCGCCTCGCCACCTCGAGGTGCAGATCCTCGGCGATCTCAAAGGGCACACGCTCCACATCCTCGAGCGCGAGTGCTCGATTCAGCGCCGGCACCAGAAGGTGGTCGAAGAGGCCGGCAGCCCGCTCTTCCTCGATGGCCAGAACGCCGACGTGCGCCAGCAGCTCTTCGACGCCGGCCTCAAAGCCGCGAAGGCCTTCGGCTACGCCAACGCCGGTACGGTCGAGCTGCTGTACTCCGAGGGCAAGGTCTACTTCATCGAGATGAACGCGCGGCTGCAGGTCGAGCACCCGGTCACCGAGCTCACCACCGGCGTCGATCTCATCGGCTGGCAGTTCCGCATCGCGGCCGGAGAGACGTTGACGCTGCAGCAGAGCGAGATCACCCGAAAGGGCCACGCGCTCGAGTTCCGCATCTACGCGGAGGACCCGGTGAAGTTCTTCCCGTCACCCGGGCCGCTCAAGGTGTTCCAGCCGCCCACGGGGCCCGGCGTGCGCCTCGACGCGGGCTACGCCGAAGGCAACACGGTGACGCCGAACTACGACCCGATGATCGCCAAGCTGATCATCACGGGTGACACCCGCGCCCAGGCGATTGCTCGCGCGAAAGAAGCGCTCTCGAACTTCCGCATCGAAGGCATCAAGCACAACGTGCCGCTGCACCTGCGCATCCTCGAGGCCGAGGCCTTCGTCGCCGGCCGCCTCGACACGAAGTTCCTTGAACACCACGCGAAGCCCTGACCTCACCTTTTCTCTGGAGCAAACGATGGCTGACGTGACTGCACACATCACCGGTACCGTGTGGAAGATCGAGTGCAAGGTCGGGCAGCAGGTGAACGCGGGTGACACCCTCGTGATCCTCGAGTCGATGAAGATGGAGATGCCCGTCGAGGCGACCGACCCCGGCGTCGTCAAAGAGATCCGCTGCGCCGAGGCGCAGTCGGTCAGCGAAGGCGACGTGCTGATCGTCCTGGGCTGAGCCGTGCCGGCCGCGCTGCGCGTCGAAGATCGGGCGGGCGGGGTGCGGGCGTTGACGCTCTCGAACCCGGGTCGGAAGAACGCCATCGACTCCACGCTGCTTCAGCAGCTCGATGCCGCTGTCACGCAGGCCTCGGGCGTGCGCGCCTTCCTCGTGCTTGGCGAGGGCGACGGCATCTTCAGCGCCGGGTGGGATCTCAACGATCTGTCGACGTACGGTGAAGGCGAGCGGCTGCCCGACGAGCGGCTGAGCGAGGTGCTCGATCGCCTGATGCATCACCCGGCGCCGAGCGTCGCCGCCATCGATGGGCCGGCCTTTGGCGCGGCCTGTGAGCTCGCCCTCGCGTGTGACTTCCGCGTCGCGGGCGCGCGCGCCGTGCTGTCGATGCCGCCCGCGCGCCTCGGCGTCGTGTACTCGCTCAACGGGCTCGATCGCTTCCGCGCGAAGGTCGGTGACGCGACGACGCGGTACCTGTTCCTGACCGGCCGAAGAGTCACGGCCGACGAAGCCCTGCGCCGTGGCCTCGTCGACACCGTTTCCGACGCGCCGGTCGCCGAGGCCGAGCGCTTGTGCACCGAGCTTGCCGGCAATGCGCCGCTGGCGGTCGCGGGCCTCAAGCAGGGGCTGTCGTTGCTCTCGCATGGCGAGGTGTCAGACGCAGCGCTGGCCGACTACCAGGCGGTGCGTCGACGTTCGTTCAACAGCGCCGACGCGGCCGAGGGCCGGCTCTCGATCCTCGAGAAGCGCGCGCCGCGGTTTCGAGGCGAGTAGGCGCGTCAGACGTCGGCGAACAGCTCGCTCATGCGAACGCGGAGCGCCGAGGCGATTCGATACAGCGACGCGATCGACGCCGACGACTCGGCGCGCTCGATCTGTGACAGCAACGAGACCGACAGCCCCGTGCGACGCGCGAGCTGCTTGAGCGTCAGGTTCTGGCGGGTGCGCCCTTCACGAATGAAGCGGCCGATGCCGCGGTGCAGCTCGGCCTCGGGGTCGCGGGTGATGCCCTTCTTGTCGAGCACGCGCTTGACGGTCTCGATGAAGACCGGCGGCTCGACCGGCTTGCGCACGTAGTCACTGGCGGCGTTCTTGAGGCTGGCCACCGCTGACTCCACCGTCGGGAAGCCCGTCGCGACGATCACCGCGATGTCGTCGTCGAAGGTGCGAATCTGCTCCAGCACCTCGGTGCCGCTCATCTTCGGCATCATCACGTCGAGGATCACCAGGTGAAAGTCGTGCTCCTTGAGCATCGGCATCACCTTCGTGGGGTCTGACAAGGTGACGACGCCATAGCCCTCGCGCGTCAGGAGCGCGTCGAAGAGCTGCGCGTTGTCAGGTTCGTCGTCGACGACCAGGATCTTGATCTGTGGTGAGCCGCGCACGCTTGCCCCTCGCTATTTGCCGTCGAGGATATCTTTGACGCGCGTCCGACGAGTGTCGTCGGGTGCGGCGATCTTCAAGAACTGCTCGTACAGCTGCTTAGCCCTCTTGTTGTCTTCCTCGTTGTTCTCCTTGCTGCCGCGAGTCGCGTAGGTCGACGCGAGGCTCACGGTGCAGTTGGGGTTCTTGCTGTCGATGGACAAGCACTTCTGCAGGAGTTCGATGGCGGTCTTGAAGGTCCCGTTCGTCTTGGCTTCCTTCGCGTCCGCCAGCAGCTTGTCGATCTGGGCCTTCTTCGCCTCGTTCACCACGTTCGGGTCGGGCTGCGCTGGCTTCACGACGGGCGGCTTGTTCGCGTTCGCGGCCACCAGCGCCTCGACAGCGACGCTTCGCTGTTGATCGAGTTCGGTCAGCTTTGCCTTGAGGAGCTTGGTCTGGCGTGCGTTGTCGAGCGCGACTCCGGCGGCCTTCAGGTCGCCCTTGTCGAGCGCCTTCTTCGCCTCATTGAGGGCCGCGAGGTACCCCTTCTCGCTCGACAGCTGGCCCAGCATCGCCTGCGCCTTCGGGCACAGCGACGCACCGACCTTGCACTGCTGCAGGTAGCCCTCGGCCGTCGTCAGGTCGCCGCTGGCGATGGAGGCTTCAGCGTCGGCGATCAGCTTGTCGTTCTTCTGCTCGACGTCGACCTGGTTCGACTTCGGCCGGTCGTCTGGCGGCTTCGGCTCGACCGTCGGGTTCTCGACGACCTTGATGGGGTCGACCACGGGGTCGACTGGCGTGACAGGCTTGACCGGCTTCGGGTCGGTCGTGCTGCCGCTCTTCATCATCACGTAGCCGCCGCCCCCGATGACGACGACGAGCAGCGCCAGCACCACGGCGATGAGCGGGCCCTTCGACGACGAGGGCCTGCTGCTCTCGGAGGCGACCTTCGAGGTGCCAGAGTTGATGGTGACCGCGTCGCCGGCCGCCACGAACTTCATCTTCAAGTGGCCGAGCTCGAGCACGTCGCCGATGCGCAGCGTCACCTGGGCGTACGGCTCACCGTTCACCATGAGGCCGTTGGCAGACTGCAGATCGATGATCTTCCACTCGCCCGTGTCTTCGCGCACCAGCTTGCAGTGCGTGCGCGAGAGCGAGCGGTGATCGATGGCGATGTCGTTGTCGTCGGTGCGGCCGATGCGCAGCTCGGTGCGAACGCAGGGGAACTCGCGGCCAGCGAAGTCGGTGTTCAGCACCACGAGGCGTGGAGCCTCGTTCGCGTCGAGCGCCTGCACCGTGCGCTGGGGCCGGCTGCCGGCGACCTGATCGATGCGAATGACGGCGGTCGACTGGTGCCTCGGCGGCTCATCGGCGGCGGGCAGGTCTTGAATGTCGTCTTCAGACGCCTCGGGCACGTTGACGACCGGGAGCGACGGCATCGTGGCGCCCGGGTCGGGCAACTTCACGGTGGCGGTGGCCAGGGCCGTCGGGGCACGTGACGGGTCGAGCGGCACGGTGGCAGACGAGGCGGCAGCAGCGCGCGCTTCTTCTTCGCGCTGAATCGCCAGGTCGTAGTCACCGATCTGAATCAGGTCGCCGTCCTGCACCTGGACCTGGCCGGTGATGCGATCGCCGTTGACCTTGATGCCGTTGTAGCTGCCGAGGTCCTCGATGAGGACATTCACGCTCTGCCGCAACAAGCGGGCATGACGACGAGACACGTTCCGCTCGGTCAAGCGGATGGTGTTGCCCTCTTGCCGACCAATGGTGATCTCGTCCCGTACGAAAGGGACGACGGTCTTGCGGCCTTCGTCGTCTTCGATGATCAGCTTCAGCACGCGGTAGAACTTCTAGCACCACTGTACGGTTCCGCGCACCAACACATCTTCGAGATTCTGCACGGAGTCAGGGATGCGGCCCGCGGGGTAGGCGTTGGTACGATGGTTCGAGAATGGCGGCCCCGGTCACCCTGCGCACGGAAGTCGGCGACGAAGAGCTCGACCTGAGCGAGTTCGAGAGTCGCATCACGCGGGGAGAGGTGTCTCCGCAGAGCCTGGTGTGCCTGCCGGCCGTGACGGGTGAGCGCTTCGTGCCCGCGTGCGAGCTGGAGCTGTGGCAGCGGCTGCAGGACGGCCGCAAGGCCTACTTCGCGCGCGCGTTCTCGCTCTCGCGATTCCCCTTCATCACCTCGGCCGTCATCCTGGTGAACCTCGCCGCGTTCCTCGCGACCGCCGAGGGCGGCGTGATGGAGCTCGACGACATGGTCCGCTACGGCGGGAAGGTCGGGCCGCTGATCTTCGATCTCGGAGAGCTCTGGCGACTCTTCACCGCCAACCTGCTGCACCGCGACGGCCTGCACCTGGGCCTCAACATGTTCGTGCTCTTCAACGTCGGCGGCATGCTCGAGAACACGTACCGAACGCTCGACTACCTGTGGCTGCTCGTCTTCTCGGGCCTGGCCACCATGACGGCGTCGCTTTTCCTCAACGAGGCGGTCACCATCGGCGCCTCAGGCATGGTGTTCGGCTGTCTGGGTGGGGTGGTGGCGTTCGGCCTGAAGTACCGCAGCTCGCTGTCGGCGTTTCACCGCAGCGTGATGGGCGACGCGGCCATTCCGACGGCGCTGGGGCTGCTCCTCATCGGCATCACCTCGCAGGGCGTCGACAACTGGGCGCACGGCGGCGGGCTCGTCGCGGGGCTGGCGGCGGGCTCCTTGATGCGGCCGAGGCTCCTGGCGGAAGGACGGCGCTGGTGGTGGGAGCCCGCGCTTCGCGCGCTCCCGTCGATCGGCATCTTGATGGCTGTCTTCTTCGGTCACCTGGTGTTCGCGGAGTTCCTGCCGCCGACGCGGGTCGAGCGCGACGACGTGTACGGCTTCTCGATTCACGTGCCGTCGACCTGGGGCCGCGGGGCCACGCCGCTGGGACGAGTCGCCTGGTACAACGGGCTCCCCGGCATGGGCCGCGCCAGCTTCGCCGCCGAAGCCGTTCAGATGGAGGAAGCCGCCGACGCCATGGCCGCCGCGCACCACTTCGTCGAGGAGCGGCTCACACCCCGCGCGCTCGGCGTCGAGGTGACCCGGGTGCGCACCGAGTCGACCGAGCTGGTGCGCATCGGCGATCGTGACGGCGTGCGGGTTCGCGCGGTCGTCGACGAGACCTCGGGCGCCACCAGGCTCGCGGCGTTCTTCGTGCCGCGCGGCCGCGTCGTCTATCAGCTCGTCTTCCAGTGGTCGGCGGCGTACCCGCGCTACGGCCAGGTGGTGGAGCAGATGCTCGCGGGCGTGCGCTTCGAAGAGGGCCAGGTGCTGCGGTTGTCACGCGCCGAGGCGCTCCTCTTCCCCAACTCCGGCCCCGTGCTCACGCGGCTCGGGCAGGCGTTGTTGGATCAGGGTGACGCGGTGCCGGCGGCTGAGGCGCTCTCGGTCGCGGTGAAGACGGACCCGTCGAACGGCCCAGCGCGGGTGCTGCTGTCGAGGGCGTGGCTCTCGGCCGGTGAAGTGGAGCGCGCCTGCGCGGCCGCCCAGGACGCGGTGACGTACGCGCCCGATGACGCCGAGGCGCTCGAGGCCGAGGCGCGCTGCGAACTGGCGCTGGGCCACCCCCGCCGGGCGCTGCTGAAGCTGCAGACCGCACGCACCCTCGAGCCTTCGAACAAGCGCCTCGAAGACGCCGAGCGCCGCCTGAAGGAGACGTTGCCCGAGTACTTCGGGGAGTGAATGGCGCTGCTACCGCGCGCGTCGGTCGCTCGTCTCCTCTGGTACAACCTCGGCCCCATGCGCCTCCTCGCTCTCGCTGCGCTCGTCGTTTCTCTCCCGGCCCTCGCGGCCGAGTCCGCCGCCGACATCTCACGTAAGTCCCGTGAGAAGGGCGCGCTCAACCTCGTGGGGCTGACCGCCGAGCTCAAGCTCGTCACCACCAGCAGCGACGGCAAGGTGAAGGAGCAGCAGCTGTCGAGCTCGAGCCGCACCATCAACGGCAAGAGCCACGCGCTCGCGCGCTTCTCCGCTCCGGCTGGCGTCGCGGGCGTCGCGGTGCTGACGGTCGAGGGCGCGAAGGGTGAAGGCGACGACGTCTCGCTCTACCTGCCGAAGCTCAAGCGCGTGCGGAAGGTGGCGAAGAGCGATCGCAGCAAGGCCTTCATGGACACCGACTTTGCCTACGCCGACATCGCCTCGAACGGCGCGCGTGACGACGACGTCACCCTGCTGGCCGACGAGAAGGTCGAAGGCCGCGACTGCTTCGTGCTCAAGGGAAAAGGTGACGAGGCGTCGGCGTACGGCGAGGTGAAGCTGTTCATCGATCAGCAGACGTACGTGCCGATGCGCGTCGAGTACCAGGACAAGGCGGGCAAGCCCTTCAAGCGCTACCGCACGCTCAAGCTCAAGGCGTTCAAGGAGCGCGTCATCGCCGCCGACGCCGTGATGGAGAACCTGCAGAGTGGCTCGAAGACGCAGATGACGGTGCTGAAGCTCGAAGACTCGGCCGTCGGCGATGACGCCTTCACCGAGCAGGCGCTCGAGCGCGGGTGAGTCAGCGGGGCGTGAGGTTGAGGCAGTCCTTCGGGCGCTTCGTCTTGAGCTGCTCGAGCACCTCGTCGGTCGCCTCGCAGGTCAGCTCGAGTCCGTAATACTGCCGCTGCCAGTGCTCGCGATCGCCCGGCTCCTTCTCGGTCAGGGTGGCGACGAAGATCGAGTCGATCTGCGCGAGCACGTCCTTGCGCTGGGCGACGTTCCACCGCTGCAGCAGCGGCATCTCGAGGAACAGCAGCTCGAGCTCCTTCACCTCACGCGTGTGGCCCCACAGCTCGGGCATCGAGCGCAGCGTCGTCTCTTCGGTCGCGACCGAGCCCATCAACATCATGCGGTACGTGCAGTCGCGCGTCGAAGGGTCGTAGGCGCTGGCGGTCGCTTTGAGGGACTCGACCTGAAGCTGGGCGCTGCTCGGCGGCACGAGCCGGCTCCCCTGGATGCGACGCTCGAGCTCAGCGTTCGAGAGCTGCCGCACCTCCGGCTTGTAGCGGTCGCTCCCGGGGCAGTCGGTGGTGGGCGCGAGCGTCGCGAGCGAGGACTTCGCGAGCCGAGACACGCCATACGCCGCGCCGCCGATCAGCACGCCAACCAGCGCGAGAAGGCCGATGACGAGCGGCGCCTTCGATGACGACGGCACCACGGTCGCCTGCGGCAGCGGCGCGAGGTTCAGCGGCGTCGCGCGATTGGCCGGAGCCACGGCCGCGCGGGCGCGCGAGCTCCACGGAGGAGGCGAGAGCCCCTTCATCGCGGCGACGAACTCCTTCGCCGATTGGTACCGCTGGGCCGGGTCCTTCGCGCAGGCCTTCTGGATGATGACGTCGAGGTCGGGAAAGTCGCGGCCCGGGGCGCGCGCAGAGAGCGCTGGCACCTGGGTCGTCATCTGATCGACGAGGAGCGCCGGCGCCGACGTCGAAGTGAACGCCGGCAGGCCCGTCATCATCTCGTAGGTGACGAGGCCCAGCGCGTAGATGTCAGCCCGGCCGTCGATGACCTCGGCGCGCACCTGCTCTGGAGCCATGTAGCCGGGCGTACCGGCGATCGCGCCATCGGCGGTGAGCCGCGCGTTGGCTTCAGGTCGGAACTTCGCGATGCCGAAGTCGAGCACCTTCACGTGCGTGCCGCCGAGATCGCGCCGAAGGCGGATGTTCTCGGGCTTGATGTCGCGGTGCACGATGCCGCGCGCGTGAGCCGCGGCGAGCACCTCCCCGACACGCAGCGCGATGTCACGGGCCTCGTCGAACGAGAACGCGCCTTCGGTGTTGAGCCGGGCGCGCAGGTCCTCACCGTCGACGAACTCGAAGACGAGGTAGAGCTGGCCGGTCTTCGCGTCTCTGCCGGTGTCGAGCAGTTGGGCCGCCCCGGGGTGGGTGACCTCGAGCGAGACCTTCGCCTCCTGCTCGAAGCGTTTGACGAGCCCGGGGTCCGACGAGAGCGCGTCGTGCAGGAACTTGATGGCGACGACGTTGCCGACGCCCATCTGGCTGGCCTTCCACACCGTGCCCATGCCGCCAGCGCCGAGCTGCTTCTCGAGAATGTAGCGGCCTCCGACGATGCGGTGTTTGCCGCTGACGAAGGTGTCGTTCTCGGGTGTGTCGGACACGGGGGACGTCACTCTGTCAGCGGTGCAGCCGACCGTCGAGCGTGACGACGCGCGGGCCCGACTGGGCTATGCGCCTGTTCGTGGCAGCCGCGGCGACCCTTCTCGTCGTTCTCCTTTCGCAGGTGGACGCGGGTACGCCTGACGTCGACGCGGGCGCTCCCGAGCCGGTGATGGCCATCGAGGGCTTCGAGCCGTTCGTCGAGGTCGCCGTCGATGCGGGAGTCGCTGTCACGCTCGAGACCTTCGAGGTCAGCGCACCCAGCCCGACGGTTCGGCTCTTCGGTTCCGTTCGCGCCGACACCAGCGTCGACACGCGCTTCGACTCGCCTCGCAACGTTCCCTTCGCCGAGAACGTCGCCGAGGGCCGCCTGAGGGTCTCGCTGGGCGTCGACGTGAAGGTGAACGAGCGCGTGCGGGTGGTGCTCGAGGGCCGCGCGCAGGTGCGGCTCGCGACGCAGCGGGAGTTCGATCGCGCCAAGGGCTTCTTCGAGCCGCTGCTGGGCGATGCGTACGTCGACTTCTATTCGCCGAAGGTCGACGTGCGGGTCGGCAACCAACGCATCGCGCTCGGCGCGAACGCAGCGCTGGCTCCGGCCGACGCGCTCAACCCGAGAGATCTGCGCGAGAGCTTCGTCGCCGGCGAGCTCGAAGACACGTTGCTCCCGGTGCCGGCGGTGCGCGCGCAGGGAGCGCTTGGGCAGGTGAACTACCTCGTCGCGTACGTGCCGTTCTTCCAGCCGAACCGCTACTTCATCTTCGGTCAGGACGAGGCGCTGCTCCAGCCGGCCCTGGCGCCGTCGTTCGACACGCGGCGAGTCGATCCGTCCGTTGAAGACTTCGCGCAGGAGCGCTTCCTCGAGACGAAGCGGCCTCCTCCATTCCTCGGCGACGTCGCGCTGCGGCTCACCTCGAGCGGCAAGGTGAAGGTCGGCGGCTCGTGGGTGTGGATGAACGAGAAGATGCCGCGCGTGGTGGTCGACCCCGAGGTGCAGGCGCTCGCGTCGGCCAACGCGGCGGGTCGACCGGTGCCTCAGGCGATCGCGGCGTCGGTGTTGAACCGGTTCCAGGCGGGCGAGACGCTCTTTCGCGGCACGTACGCGCGCACGCATCTGTTCTCGGCGCAGGGCTCGGCGGTGCTGGGGCCGACCCAGGTCGACCTCGACGTGACGTTCTCTCCGCGGCAGACGTTCTTCGACGCCGAGTTCCGGCCCATCGACAAGAGCGCAGTGTCGTGGGTCGCCGGCGTGAGCCAGGCGTCGGACTCGAAGTTCGTCTACGCGCTCAGCTACTTCGGGCTCGCGGTGCCAGACCTCGCGGCGAGCCAGCAGCTGGTGTTGATCGAGCCGTCGACGGCAGCAGGAGCCGCGCGTACGGCGTGGTTCCATCTGTTCGTCGGGAACGTGAGCTACACGCTGTGGAACGATCGCCTCGCGCTCGAGCTGCGTGCCGCGTTCGAGCCGATCGGGTTGAGCTTCGCGCTGGGCCCGAAGGTGACGTGGCAGGGCGTCGAGGGGCTGAAGGTGTGGCTCGCGGCAGAGGTGTACGAGGGCGCGAGCTTCAGCCCGTTCGGGTACCTGTCACGAAACGACAAGGTGATGGTGGGCGCGCGCTACGAGCTGTTCTAGGAGCCGAGGCCTTCAGCGCCCCGCGTCGGGCTCCATCAGGCCGACCTTCTCGAGCATCGGCGCCAGGCGCTCCCGTTCACGAGCGCTCAACCCCGGCAGCCCGTCACTCAGGAGCGTCATCGCGCGCTCCTTCGCCGTCGGATCAGCCAGCAGCAGCGCCCGGCCGAGATCGACCTTCGCGCGCGCCAGCCGCCGACGATCGTCCACGTCGCCCAGCAGCTTCAGCACCTCTTCGAACTGCACCACCGCGTCCTTCGGCTGGTCCATCAGCAACATCGCGCGGCCCACGCCCGTCTTCGAATCGGCGAGCGTCTCATTCGTCGCGCCACCGAGCTTCTCCCGCATCGCCAACGACTTCTCGAATGAGGCCTTCGCGTCCGCGCCCTTCTTCTGCTCGAGGGCCAGCGTCCCGAGCGCGTGCAGCACGATCGCCACGTCGCCTGACTCGTCGCCGTTCACCTTGCGCCGAATGCGCATCGCCTCATCGAGGTTGGCGCGCGAATCAGCCCACCGTCCCAGCCCGGTGTGGGCCGTCGCGAGGGTGAAGCGCGCCCGCGCCGTGAGGGGATCGTCAGGGCCCTTCGTCTCGAGCGCGATCGCCAGCTGCCGTTCGGCCACGGCGCGCGACTCGTTCCAGTTCTCAGCGGCGGCGTGCAGCTCGGCCAGCAGCTCACACGTCGAGGCGACCTCTTTCGACTTCGGTCCGGCCACGCGCTCACGCACGGCCAGCAGCCCGTCGAGCAGCGTCACCGCTTCGTCGCGTCGGTCGACGTACTGGAGCGTGCGCGCGAGGCCTTCGATCGTCTTGAGGGTCTCGGCGTGCTCCTCGCCCAGCACCTTCTTTCGTGCCTCGAGCGCCCGCTCGAAGTGCGCGAGCGCGTCTTCGTATTGGCCCTTCCTCCGCAACGTCGCTGCGAGGTTGTGCTCGGACGAGGCGGTGTACGCGTGGTCTGGGCCCTCGAGCGCGAGGTGCAGCGCGAGGCTCTTCTCGTAGAAGACGATCGCCTCATCGAGCTTGTTCTGGCTGGTGAGCGTGACGCCCAACATGTTCCACGTCTGCGCCACATGGGGGTGATTCGGGCCCAGGTGCTGCTCCTGGAGCACCAGCGCGCGCTCGAAGTCCTTCTGCGCCTGCTCGTGGTTCTTCCGGTAGTTCGAGAGAATACCGTCGTTGATCGAGAGCTCGATGAGCACCTGCCAGTCTTCAGGCACCTTCGAGGCGGCGGCGCGCGCGAGGCTGTTCCACACGTCGGCGCGGGCGAGGTCGTCTTCGTTCTCGGCCACCGCGAGCCGACTGAACGCCGTCGCGAGCGCGCCGAGATCCTGCGCCTTCACCGCGTGCTCCGACGCCGTCAGCAGCGTGACGTTGGCTTCCTTCGTCTGGCCCGCGCGACGTTGCAGATACTCGAGCAGCAGCAGCGCCTCGGCCTGCACGCCCTCCGAGGCGTCGGCCTTCAGGGCGGGCTTCAGCTTCTCGACGCCGAGCGCGTACTTCGACGCATCGAACAGCGCCTGCGCGTCGGCCATCACGCGCCGCACCGACTGCGACGCTTCACGTTCTCGTGGGTCGTCACGCGCCCGGTTGACGGCTCGCGCGTCGAGGCACTGCGACGGCGACTCGAGCGACGCAGCTGCCGCCGCGGCCGAGGTGAGCACGTCGAGATCGGCGCCGGCGAAGAGGTTGGTCTGCGCCTTCAGGTAGTCGAGCCGCACCTCGAGGCAGGCCTGGCGAAGCTCGTACACCTCTTCACTGTCGGTCTTCCGCACGTGCGCTGCCTCACACGCGTCGCGGCTGGTGTTCACCCAGTCGAGCGTCCACCCGTCGAGCAGGCGTTCGACCTTTCGCCACAGCTCGTCGGCGTACGAGGCGCGCGTGGCGAGGAAGGCAGCGCGAATCTCTTTCTTGCGGCCCTCGTCCCACACGCCGGTGAGGCGCTTCTCGCTGCCGCCACACACCCGCAGCCGCCGCTGCTGCCACACGGCGAAGCTGGTGACGGCGATGGCGAGAATGGCGAGGCTCGCCACCAGCGTGACGAGCCTGACCGAGATCCCCTGGCGCGGCTCCAGCGCCTTGAGCAGCGCCGCCATGTCGGGCCACCGCTGCGCGGGATCGTTCGAGAGCCCCCGCGCGAGCGCCTCGTACACCTCGCTGGGCACCGGAGAGCCAGACGGCGGCGGGAGCAGATGCCCCTGCGCGATCTCACTCGCGTGCGCCCGCAACGTCGCGCCACCGAACGGCCGCTTGCCGTAGAGCGCCTCGTACAAGGCGACGCTGAAGCTGAACTGATCGCAGCGCGCGTCGGTGGGCAGGCCGGCGATCTGCTCCGGCGCCATGTAGCCGGGCGTGCCCATCACCGCGCCATCTCGCGTCAGCGGCGCGCCGAGCGCCGAGTCGGGAATCAGCGCGTCGGGCGTGATGGGCACCGTGGGCGCTGGCGTGGCCGTGCTCTGGCGCGCGAGCCCGAAGTCGACGACCCGCGGCCGGCCATCACGCCCGATGAGCACGTTGTCGGGCTTGAAGTCGCGGTGCACCAGGCCAGCGGAGTGCGCCGCCGCGAGCCCCCGCCCCGCCTGCAGAAACGTGTCGACGATCTGCCGCCACTGGTGGTCGGCGCGCAGCCACTCTCCGAGCGTCTCGCCTTCGACGAACTCCATCGCGATGAAGACGCGAGCGCCGAAGGTGCCGACGTCGTGCACCGCGATGACGTTGGGGTGCTGCAGCCGCGCCATCGCCTGCGCCTCGCGCAGCAGCCGCGCCTTGCCCTCTTCGGCCGAGAGCGAGCCGCCGCGCAGCAGCTTCAAGGCGACGCGGCGGTCGAGGCGTGGATCGAACGCGGCGAAGACCTCGCCCATGCCTCCCGCGCCGAGCTTCTCGAGCAACACGTAGTGGCCCAGCGACATGCCGCGGGTGATGGCGGCGGCGCTGCCGTCGGCGTTCGGGCGATCGGGCCTGGTGTCGGGGCCCTGCTGCGGGCCCGAGATGGGGCCGGCGACGGTCTTGGAGAAGACGATGGAGGAGATCGACTGCTGCCGCAGCTGACACTCCGCGCAGACCCCAAGGTGCGCTTGCGCCTCGGCCTCGCGCTCACCCGGCAGGTTGCCGAGCGTGAACTGCAGCATGGTCTCTTCGTCGAGGTGGCCCATCAGCAGCGCCTGGGTGTGAACCCTACTCCGCCGCGTTGATTCCGGTAGGAAGGTGATAGAGCCACTCGCATGGCGCGCTGGCTTTCGCCGCAGGTCGGGTACGGGCTCGTCGCCGCGCTCTATCTCTTCTGCTTTCCGTACCACCCGGCGCTCCGCAGCCCGAACGAGCTCTGTCGCCTCTGGCAGTCGCGCAGCCTCGTCGACCACGGCACCGTCGTCATCAACGAGACGCTGCGCGAGTTCGGCATGGTGGGCGATCTCTCGTGCGTCGCGAAGGTGCGCGTCGGAGAGGTGGAGCAGCTGGTCAGCTGTGTCGCTCCACCGCCGCCTGGCGCCCAGCTGATCGAGACGCGCTACTACCCCTCGAAGGCCCCGATGTTGTCGTTCCTCGGCGCGCCCGTCTACGCGGTGCTCAAAGCCCTCAAGGCGCCGGTCAGCGAGTCGGCGCAGGTGCTCTTCTCGCGCCTCTTCATCACCGTCGCCCCGACGCTGGTGATGCTGGTGTTCTTGCGGCGATTCCTTCGCGCCTTCGTGAGCGACGCCACCACCGACACGCTGGTGGTCGTCTACGCGCTGGGCACGATGGCCTTCAGCTACTCGGAGCAGTTCCTCTCGCACCAGCTCACCGCGGTGCTCCTCTTCGGCACCTTCTACGCCGCGTGGCGCGTGCAGCGGGGTGACTGGAAGGAGCGGGGCCTGCTGATCGCGGGCCTCTTCGCTGGGAGCGTCGTCTTCACCGAGTACACCGGCGCGCTGGGCGTCGTCGGCGTGGCGGCCTACGTGGTGGCGGCGCGCTGGAAGGAGTGGACGCAACTCCTTCGCGCGGTGGGCTTCGTGGTGCTCGGCGCAGCGCCCTTCCTCATCGCCCTCATGGCGTACCACCAGATCTGCTTCGGGCACCCGCTGACGAGCGGCTACAAGTTCCTCAACGACGCCGCGTATCAGGGCTGGCACCTCGGGGGCTTCCTCGGCATCCGCTACCCCGACCCGAGGGCCTTCGTGCTCTCGGCGTTCTCGCCGCTCCGTGGCTTCTTCACGCTCTCGCCGTTCCTGCTGCTCGCCTTCTTCGGGCTCGGGCCGCTGAAGGTGAAGGAGCGCGCGCAGTGGGTGATGGTGCTCGCGCTGCTGATCGCCAACGCCTACTTCACCTCGTCGTTCACCTACGACTCCTGGGGGTGGACGACGGGGCCGCGGCACCTCACGCCGCTGATTCCCTTCCTGGTGTTGCCCGTGGGCCTCGCGCTGGAGCGGCTCTCGGCGCGCGTGGGGCCTGGCGCGTCACTCGCCGCCGGGCTGTGTGTCTCCTCGGTGCTCCTCATGTCGCTGGTGACGCAGGTGAACTACGTGCCGAACGATCTGGAGCACACCGACGCGCAGGGCGTCTTCCACATCTCGACGTCGCTGTTCGGGCTGGCCGTGCCCCTCGTGCAGGAGGGCGTGTGGCCCGTGTCGTGGCTCAACGCGCTGGTGCCGAACCCGGCGCCCGGCGTGGCGATCATCCTGATGGTGCTCGCGGCGACGGCGTGGGTGTTCAGCCGGTTTCGCGCCCTCAACGCAGTGCCTGCGCTGGTGCTGCTGGGCATGATCACGCACCTCGGGCTGCTTGCGCTGGTCACCGATCACCACTCGGCGAGCGTGTCGGCGAAGAACTTCCTCAAGCAGTCGTGGGCCGCGCCATCGGGCCAGAAATACCAGTGGTGGTGACGCGGTGACTCCAGGCGATTTCCGTTCTGTCGCGCAGCGAATCCCCGTCACGGTGTGGGAGAGCGACGCGCGCCTCGGGTGCACCTTCATCAACTCGAGGTGGGGTGAGCTGACGGGCCAGTCGCTCGAGCAGGCCCTTGGCGCTGGCTGGCGCGCCGTGATGCACCTCGACGATCAACCGCTCCTCGATGGCGCCGCCCGTGACGCCGTCGCGCACGGAGTGCCGATCGACGTCGAGCTGCGGGTGACCGATCGCGCTGGCGCCCTCAGGTGGATGCGCCTGGTCGCGACGCCCGACACCCGTGGCGAGGCGGTGGTCGGCTTCGTGGGGCTCCTCATCGACATCACCGCGGCGCGGCAGGCGTCGGCCGAGTTGGAGGAGCGGGAGGGTCGGCTGCGGCTGCTGGAGGCCCGGAACCAGGCGCTGCTCGAGAGCCTCCCCGATCTGCTCTTTCAGTTCGACGCCGACGGCCGCTTCGTCGACTACCAGGCGGGCAGCTCGCGCAGCTTCTTCCTGCCGCCAGAGGAGTTCCTCGGCCGCTCGATCTCCGACGTCCTGCCGCCGCAGATCGGCGATGCCGCGCTCGCCGCGATGAAGCGCGCCCGCGAGTCTGGCGAGGGGCAACGGCACGAGTACGAGCTCGAGCTGCCCGGGGCTGCACGCAGAGACTTCGAGGCCCGCATCTCGCCGATGAAGTCGGGAGGGTTTCTCGGGCTGGTTCGCGACGTCACCGAGCTCAAGCGCGCCGAGCGCCAGCTCATCGCGGCCCGGGAGCAGGCCGTCGCCGCCTCGAGTTCGAAGAGCCAGTTCCTCGCCAACGTCAGCCACGAGATCCGCACGCCGCTCAACGGCATCATCCTCGTCACGCAGTTGCTGCGGAGTCTGAGCCTTCCGGCCGACGTGAAGGACTACGTCGGCGTGCTGGAGAACGCCGGAGAGTCGCTGCTCGCGCTGGTGAACCAGGTGCTCGACCTGTCGAAGATCGAAGCCGAACGGCTCGAGCTCGACCTCGCGCCGTTCGACCTGGGTGCGCTGGTGCGACAGGCGACTCGCGGCTTCGACGCCGAGGCCACCACCAAGGGCATCGAGCTGATCGTCGAGGTCTCTGCGCCGGGCGAAGGCTCGGTCGTTGGTGACGCGGGCCGCGTTCGGCAGATCGTCACCAACCTCGTCGGCAACGCGGTCAAGTTCACCAACGCGGGCGCCGTCACCGTCACCCTGGGCGTCTCGCCCGATGGCGTCTTCGTGCTGACGGTTCGCGACACCGGCCCCGGCGTTCCACCCGGCTGGCACGACAGCATCTTCGAGCCGTTCGTGCAGGTGTCGGGTCAGCGCAGGCAGGGCACCGGTCTCGGCCTGTCGATCGCGCGCCGGCTCGCCCGGCTCATGGGCGGTGACCTGCAGCTCGTCGACGCGGCAGGGCAGGGCAGCCAGTTCGAGGCGCGGTTGCCGCTCGCGCGGGGCGCGGCGAACGTCGTCAGCCGCCGCCCGGTGGCCACCGGCCGGCGCCTCAAGGTCCTCCTCGCCGAGGACAATGAGATCAACGCCCGGCTGACCGGCGCGATGCTCTCGTGGCTGGGCCACGACGTCGAGACGGTGCGCGATGGCCGCTCGGCCCTCGAGCTCACCATGAGCCGCCGCTTCGATCTCGTCTTCATGGACGTCGAGATGCCGCTGCTCGATGGGCTCGAGGCGACGCGCCGCATTCGCGCCGAGGAGCAGACCAGTGGCCGTCACCTGCCGATCATCGCCCTCACTGCCAACGCGATGAAGGCCGACGAGCTCGCCTGCCTCTCGGCGGGCATGGACGCGTACCTGCCCAAGCCCGTCTCGGTCGAAGCGCTCAGCGACATGCTGGCGTGGTTCGGCTCGACGGGCCGCTGAGGCTGCGTCTTCGACCCGTCACCCCTGTTCAGGGGAACGAGACGGTGAACTGGTAGGCCGAAGGACCTGACTGAAGCGAGTTGGCCGCGCGCAGCTCCCACGTGGTGTTCGTTGCGGGCGGAACCCCGCCGTCCATCAGCGCGGTCTGGGCCATCGGGCCCACGAGGGTCATCGTGACCGTGGGCGACGAGGTTCGCCAGTCACGGAAGCGGTAGGTGCGAAGGCAGCGAACACCTGGGTAGCCTGAATCAGGCTCTTGTTCGTCGCACACGCCCTCTTCGGCGATGACGGTGCCAGCGTCAGACACCTGGGCGCGGATCGCGAAGTACTCGAGCCGATGACCGTAGTTCTCGCCTGCGATGGCGCCGTTGGCGATGGTCGCCGTTCCACGAGTTCCCGCGACCGACGTCACCGACACGCTCGCGCTGTCGGACGAGAAGCGGTTGAACCACTCATCGGTCCAGGTGATGTTGATCTGTTGAACGGTCTCGGGCGCCATGAAGGAGGGGATCGGAGGGCTGAAGCGGATGAAGGTGCCGACGGCACCCGAGCCCGCGGCCGGGCCCCCCGCGTACACGATGTGGGTCGTCTTCCACACCTGGGTCGCCCGGTCCCAACAGCCGTTCGGCGGATCCCACCGGTTGTTCTTCGGCTCGACGAGGCCTGTCGCGCAGTTGGTCCGGTCGGTGTCGATGTAGGGCTCGCCGGGGTCCCACCGGCCGTTGTCATTGTTGTCGGCGAAGGGCTCGGCGAGGTCGACCCAGTACTCGCCAGGGTCCCAGATCCCGTTGGTCACGCCGTTGGTGGCGCCCGAGCCGTCCCAGAACTCTTCTTCGCCCTGCACTGCGGCGACGATGGTCACGAAGTTGTCGCGCGGGTTGTTGAGGCCCGATGAGGGCTCGGCTGGCGCAGCGAAGGGCCCGCCGACGGCGGGGAGCGGTGTGGTGGGCACCGGCAGCGCTCCGCCGGTGTTGAATGTCGCCGATACGCTCGTCGCGCCGGGCATCGAGGTGCTCATCGGGGGAATGCTGCCGGCCTGGGTCAGCCACGAGACGTTGAGGGCGAATGGAGGGTTTCGTCCTCCGCGGTCGACGAGCGTCACGGTGCAGATCGCGCTCTGATCGATTCGTGGGGGTTGTGCCGCCTGGCGTGCCCCGAGCGTCGTTCGATCGCAGCTCAGCTGCATGCGGCCCTCATTCACGCGGCCAATCACGATGTTGAAGTTGGTCGACAGGGTGTCGGGCAGACTGAACACGCGCGCGAGCACCGTGGCGGTGCCTTGCGAGTCTCCCGAAGAGAGGGTCGTTCGCGCGATGCCCATGGCGTCGGTTCGGTCGCGGAGCGGGAGCAGCGTGCAACCGGCGGCTGAGTTCGGCGCGACGAGGAAGTTGACGTCGACGCCCTCGACCGGCATTCCCATGGCGTCTTTCACGCGGAAGAGGACCGGCGTGGTGTTGCCCATGCCCGTCGAGCTCACGGCGAGCGTCCTCTGTGTCATCGGGTCATCCACCCACTCGGCGCTGGCGATGTTGACGGCTCGGAGCACCGCCGTGGCCCGCGCGTCTTCGGCGTCGGCGACGACCGACAGCGTGCTCCGCGGCGACGCGTTGCCAGAGTACACGGTGACGGTGAAGCGGCCCGCCATGTCGGTCATGCGGGTGAGGGTCGGCGCCGCCATCGTGCCGTTGAACGAGGCGCCGTTGTCGACGGTGAGGGTCGCCATGCGGCCTGCCACGGGGATCATGAAGGTCGTGTTGAGGGTGAGCTGGAAGGTGATGTCGAGCTCGTCGCTCACGCCAGTGAGCAGGGTGGGCTTTTCGATGTCGACGATGGTGAGGCGATAGACATCGAAGAAGCCGCCATCGGACGTCCCCGGAGGAAGCCGCATGCCGGCGTCGGCCGAGCCAGCGTCACCCGAGCCACCGTCCACTTCGCCTGCGTCTGGGCCCGTCATGCCCGCGTCCACGCCTGCGTCGACGCCAGCGTCGATCGGCGGCGCCGTCAGGCTGACCGAGGCGGCCGCTTCGACCAGCTTGCCGCCCGAGGTCCACTCTGCGGTCAGCCGGGCGGTGCCTCGGCACTCCGGCTCCATGCGAACGTCGCACGAGAAGTCGACCTCGCCCTTCCCCGCGGCGAGCTGCACGGTGGCGGAGTCTTTGAGGCTGCCGAACCCGCTGCGAACGCGCACCGCGCCGGTGCCTGGCTTGCCAGCGCCGTCGGTGGCGGTGATCGAGATGACCGAGACCTGGCCATCAGCGCGAACGGAGCGCGGGGCCGCAGTCAGCTCGAGCACCGGCTCGACCATCGCAGGGCCACACGCCGTCACGACGGCGAGACACGCCACTGCCAACCACTTCTGCTGAGTCATGAACTGCTCCCTTGGTGCGCTCGAAACGAGACCTCTGCGCGGCCCGCGAGTCTCGCCCGGCGCGATGCCGAGTCAATGTCTTCGATGACTGTAGCTGCTCTGCTGTCCGCGCGCCCAAACCGTCGCGGCGCTCTGGAGTTGGTGTGTTACGAGGTGCGCATGAACTTCGCCCTGACCGACGACCTCAAGGCCCTGCAGGACACCGCTCGCAAGTTCGGCCGCGAGGCCATGCGCCCGAAGGCGGCGCACTTCGACGAGACGTCTCAATTCCCGCGGGAGATCATTCAGCAGGCCTGGGAGCTCGGCCTGATGAACATGACGATTCCGCAGGAGTTCGGCGGCATCGAGCTGTCGCACCTCGCGCAGGCCGTCATCGCCGAGGAGCTCGCCTGGGGCTGCTCGGGCATGGCCACCTCGATGATCGCGAACGATCTCGCGCTGCTGCCCATCGTCCTGTCGGGCACGAAGGAGCAGAAGGAGAAGTTCCTCAAGCCCTTCACCGAGAAGTTCCTGCTGGCGAGCTTCGGCCTCACCGAGCCCGGCGCCGGCAGCGACGTCGCGGGCATGCGTTGCACCGCGCGCCGCGAAGGCGACTTCTACATTCTCAACGGCCAGAAGCAGTGGATCACCAACGGCGAGTTCGCCGACCAGTACTCGATCTTCTGCACGACGGACCCGGCGAAGCGCCACAAGGGCATCATGTGCCTGATCGTCCAGGGTCGGCCCAAGGGCCTCACCGTCGGCAAGCACGAGAACAAGATGGGCCAGCGGGCCTCGAACACCGTGACGCTCACCTTCGAAGACGTGAAGGTGCCGGTCGAGAACCGCATCGGGCAGGAGGGCGAGGGCTTCATCGTCGCCATGAATACGCTCGACAACTCGCGCCCCCTCACGGCGATGTTCGCGGTCGGCAACGCGCGCGCCGCGATGGAGCACGCCATCGACTACGCGAAGCAGCGCCAGCAGTTCGGCAAGCCGATCGCCGACTTCCAGGGCGTGCAGTTCATGATCGCCGACATGGCCAGCGAGATTCACGCGGCCCGGCTGCTGACGTACGAGAGCGCGTGGAAGCTCGACGCCGGTGAGCGCAACACGCTGGTCTCGAGCTACGCCAAGCGCTTCGCGGCCGACATGGCGATGAAGGCCACCACCGACGCGGTGCAGATCTTCGGCGGGTACGGCTACTCGAAGGAGTACCCGGTCGAGAAGCTGATGCGCGACGCCAAGCTCATTCAGATCTACGAGGGCACCAGCCAGGTGCAGCGCCTCGTGATCGCCCGCGAGCTGCTCAAGGGCAGCTAATCAGCGCTGTCGTTTCGACCCTCCGCCCACCTCGATTTCCGCTTGCCGCAGTGTTCGTTGACCCCTAAGTCAACAGCGCCGCATCGCGTCATGCGATGCACGCTCGGCCACTGGAGGGCCCTCGCATGCCAATCAAGATCCTCGTCACCGCCAAGCGGGTCGAAGACTACGAGTCGAAGATCAAGGTGAACGCCCAGGGAAACGGGATCGTCCTCGAAGGCCTCAAATACAAGATCAACCCGTTCGATGAGATCGGCGTCGAAGAGGCGCTGCGGCTGGTCGCCAAGCACGGCGGCGGCGAGGTCGTCGTCGTCTCGGTCGGCACCAAGGACGTGCACGAGCAGCTCCGCCACGCGCTGGCGATGGGCGCGACGAAGGCCATCTGGGTCAACCACGCCGGCCCGCTCGATCAGATGACGATCGCCGGCTGCCTGCAGAAGGTGATCGAGAAGGAGAAGCCTGACCTCGCCGTCCTCGGCAAGCAGGCCATCGACGACGATCAGAACCAGGTGGGCCAGTACCTCGCCGAGTGGCTCGGCTGGTCGCAGGCCACGTTCGCCTCGAAGGAAGAGTCGATGGAGTCCGAGGCGGAGAAGTCGAAGCAGCCTGCGCTCAAGCTCTCGGCCGACGCGAAGACGTTGACGGTGGTGCGAGAGGTCGACGGCGGGCTCGAGACGATCGAGTGCACCATGCCGTGCGTCGTCACCACCGACCTGCGCCTCAACCAGCCGCGCTACGCGTCGCTCCCGGGCATCATGAAGGCGAAGTCGAAGCCCATCGAAGAGCACACGCCCGCCACGCTCGGCGTGGATGGCACCTCGAAGATCACCGTGACGAAGATGGAGCACCCGCCCGCCCGCAAGGCCGGCATCAAGGTGCCCGACATCGCCGCGCTGGTGGACAAGCTCAAGACCGAGGCCAAGGTCATCTGACCTGCCTTCGACCCGACTGAAAAAGGAACTCACACCATGTCCAACGTTCTCATCGTCGTCGAAGCCCAGCCTGACGGTTCGCTCCGCAAGGCCACCCTCAACGCCCTCACCGCCGGTCAGCAGATCGCCGCCAAGACGGGCGGAGAGTTGCACGCCGTCGTCCTCGCGAAAGACGCCTCGGCCCTCGCCAACACCGTGAAGGAGTACGGGGTGAAGATCGTTCACGCCGGCAGCGCCGCGCACCTCGCCCAGTTCACCGCTGACGTCGTCGCGCCCGCCGTGGCGGAGATCGCCGTCGCCATCAAGGCCGAGTACGTCGGCGCCGCGGCGACCCAGGCCGGTCGCGACGTGATGCCGCGCATCGCCGCGCGCCTCAAGGCCGCCATGGCGTCCGAGATCCTCGGCGTCGTCGGCTCGTCTGCCGCCGATCTGCAGCTGACCCGCCCGATGTGGGCCGGCGCCGTCATCGCCACGGTGAAGCTCGGCACGCCCATCAAGTGCTTCACCGCGCGCACCACCGAGTTCCCCCTCGCGGAGAAGTCGGGCGCCGGCGAAGTGAAGGCGTTCTCGCCCGCGGCTCCGGCGAAGGCGCTGCAGAAGGTCGTCTCGTTCAAGGAAGTGAAGTCGGCCCGCCCGGCGCTCACCGAGGCGAAGATCGTCGTGGCCGGTGGCCGCGGCACCAAGGGCGACTTCAAGGACGTCAACGGCCTGGCTGACGAGCTGGGCGCTGCGGTCGGGGCCTCGCGCGCGGTGTGCGATGCGGGCTGGCAGCCGAACGATCTGCAGGTCGGTCAGACGGGCAAGGTCGTTGCCCCTTCGCTCTACATCGCGGCCGGCATCTCGGGCGCGATCCAGCACATCGCCGGCATGAAGGGCTCCAAGACGATCGTCGCCATCAACAAGGACGGCGACGCGCCCATCTTCCAGGTCGCCGACTACGGCCTCGTGGCCGACCTCTTCAAGGCCCTGCCGGAGCTGCAGGCCGCCGTGAAGGCCTCGAAGTAACCTCTTCGGCTGTCCTGGCACCTCGCGGGCGGGCCCTCCTCGGCATGGAGCGCCCGCCCGATGTGTTTTCGCGGCGACCCTCGCTCTCGGGTACGATCGCGCCCGCGATGATTCAGATGTTCCATGTCAGCAAGGCGTACCCAGGCGACCCGCCGGTGCTGGTGGACATCAACCTCGACATCGAGAAGGGCGAGTTCATCTTCCTCACGGGGCCGTCGGGCGCCGGCAAGTCGACGCTGCTCAAGCTCATGTTTCTCGCCGAACGCGCCAGCCGCGGGCAGGTGCTGCTCGCCGGCCGCAACGTCGCCCGCCTGCGCGAGTCGGGCATTCCGTTTCTGCGCCGCAACATCGGGGTCGTCTTCCAGGACTTCAAGCTGCTGCCGACGCGCACCGTCGCCGAGAACGTGGGCTTCACGCTCGACGTGCTGGGCACCGCGCGCGACGAGGTGAGAGATCGCAGCCTCAAGATGCTCCGGCGCGTCGGGCTCGAGCACAAAGCCGACGTCTCGCCGCTCAAGCTCTCGGGTGGAGAACAACAGCGCGTCTCGCTCGCCCGTGCGCTCGTGAACGATCCCGCGCTCCTGCTCGCCGACGAGCCCACTGGCAACCTCGACCCTGCGCTCACCGTCGAGATCATGGATCTGCTCACCGACGTGAACGCGCGCGGCACCACCGTCGTGGTCGCGACGCATGACGCCACGCTCATCGAGCGCTACCAGAAGCGCACGTTGCGGCTCGAGAAGGGCACCGTCGTGGCCGATGAACGTGGCGCCAAGGCAGCCCGCCTGATGTCCCAGACCGCATGAGCGCCCCGGCGAAGCTCGCCTACTTCGTGCGGACCGCGGTGGGCAGCATCGTGCGCTCCCCCTTCGTGCACGTCATCGCCGTCGCCAGCCTGTCGTTGTCGCTGATCGGCTTTGGGGTCGCGCGCATCGCCCGCACGCAGCTCGACGCGCTGGTCGATTCGCTCGGCGGCGAGGTCGAGATGACGGTGTACCTCGCCGAAGACGCGCCCGAAGCGCAGGTCGCCGAGCTCGAGCAGGCGCTGGCGCAGCGAACGGCGGGCGAGGTGCATCGCGTCTCTCCAGCCGAGGCCCTCGGCCGCCTCGCCACCCAGCTCGGGGAGGATGGGAAGGTTCTCACCGAGCTCCCCGACAACCCGCTCCCCTGGAGCCTCGAGGTACACCTGCCCAAAGCCGCGCGAGACGCCGCTTCGTTAGGCGACCTGGCTCGAAAGACCCGCGCGCTGCCCTTCGTCACGGGCGTCGACTACGGAGAAGAGGCGCTGGAGCGGCTGACGTTGATCGCCCGCGCGCTGGAGATCGCCAGCCTCGTCGTCTTCTCACTCGTGTTCCTCACCGCCGTCATCGTCGTCTCGGCGACGCTGCAGCTGGCGATCTTCGCGAGGCGCGAGGAGATCGAGATCCAGAAGCTGGTGGGCGCGACCGATCGCTTCGTGCGGCTGCCGTTCCTGCTCGAGGGGCTGCTGCAGGGGCTGTTGGCGGCTGGTTTGGCTCTCGGCGCCGTCTTCGCGTTGGTGCGTTGGCTCGAGTCGGGACAGACCGGGCTGCTCGCCTTCGCGCGCCTCGATGGGCGGCTCGTCGTGCAGTGGCCGAGGTTGGCCGGCGAGTTGGTCGGCATCGGCTGTTCCTTAGGCCTGGTGGGCAGCTTCATCGCCGTGCGGCGCTTCTTGAGGGTGTGACGGTGGTGCTCGCGCTCTCGCTCTCCATCGCGCTCGCTGCCTCGCCCGACGACGTGGCCGAGGAGCGCGCGGAACTGCAGGAGCGGCTCGAGGCCGAGAAGAAGGCCTTCGACGCGCTGGGCACCGAGAAAAAGGAGCTGCTGACCCTCCTCGACACCCTCGAGCGGCTCTCCCGTGACTCGTCGTCGCGCGTGGCGTCGCTGGAGCGCCAACGCCAGCGCCTCGAGCGCCAGCGGGCCGAGCTCTCCATCGACCTCGAGAAGAACGCTGCCGCCGTTCGTGAGCAGCAACGCGCCCTGGCGCCCCGGCTGGTGATGCTCTATCGGCTGCAGAAACGCGACGCGCTGGGCTTCCTGCTCGCCTCGCAGGACTTCACGACGCTCATCAAGCGCCAGCGCGCCGTCGGCACCCTCGTCGCGTCCGATGCGCGGGCCCTCGAGCAGCTCACCACGCTCACGCGCTATCAGGCCCTCGTGTCACGGCGCATGGAGCGGCTCGAGCAGACGGGCGAGCGGTACCTGCGGGCGCTGCGCACGGAGCAGGCCGTCGGTCAGGCGCGGCTGTCGAGGTTCTCCGATCTGCTCGCGTCGCTCGGCGCCGAACAGAACCGCATGAGCCGGCTGATCGCCGAACTCGAGGTCAGCGAGAAGGAGCTCGCGACCATGGTGGGCGACATGGCGCCCTCGACGCAGCACGCCGGTTTTCGCGCGCGCAAAGGCCAGCTGCCGTTTCCCGTGAAGGGGCTGATCGAGGTCGGCTTCGGGAAGGTCGTGAACCCGCGCTTCAACACGGTGACCGTCCAGAAGGGCATCGACCTGCGCGCGGCCTCAGGCGCAGCGGTGTCCTCGGTCGGGTCGGGCACGGTGGCGTGGTCGGGGTGGCTCAAGGGCTACGGCAACCTGGTCATCGTCGACCACGGCTCGGGCTACCACTCGCTCTACGCACACCTGAGCGTGATGCAGGTCGAGGTGGGGAACGAAGTGGAAGAGGGCGAGTCGCTCGGCGAGGTCGGCGACACCGGCAGCCTCAAGGGCGCGTACCTGTACTTCGAGATTCGCAAGCAGGGCCAGGCGATCGACCCGCTGCCGTGGCTCAAGGGCGCCGAAGAGCCCGAGCCTTGATGCACGCTCCGGGTGCGCTGGGCGCCGCAAGTGCATAGAACGCGCACCATGTTCACTCGCGCGTCTGTGGTGGTCGTCTCCCTGCTCTTCGCGGCGTCGTGTCAGACGATGCCTCCGTGTGACGCGTCGACGTGCGCGTCGGGGTGCTGTTCGGGCGACGTGTGCCTGGCTGGAACCGCCACCACCGAGTGCGGGAGCGGAGGGCTGCAGTGTGCGCGGTGCCCCGATGGTCGGGTGTGTCGGCAGCAGCGCTGCGTCGCCTCCGGCGCGAGCGGTGGTGGTGCCGCTGGAGGCTCAGGCGGCGGCGCTGTTGGCGGTGGTGCCGCTGGAGGATCTGCGGGTGGCGCCGTCGCAGGTGGCGCTTCGGGTGGCTCCGCTGGAGGCGCATCGGCGGGTGGTGCCGCTGGAGGTTCAGCAGGTGGCGCTGTCGCGGGTGGCTCCGCCGGAGGAGCCTCGGCCGGTGGTGCCGCGGGAGGCGCCGTCGCTGGCGGGGCTGCAGGAGGCTCCGCGACGCTGCAACCGCCGACAGGGCTGATGGTCGCGTACACGTCGACTCGAGCCGCGCTCGAAGCACGCTGGGTCAACCCGACCGGAGCTTCGTTCCAGCGCGTGCGCCTGCTCCGTCGCCTCGACGCCGCGCCAACGGGCCCGTCCGATGCCATGGCGACGCTCGTCTACGAGGGCCCCAACGCCATCGCGCCCGACGTGCTCGAGCAGCTCGTCCCCGACATGCCGTATCGCGGCTACCCGTTCGGTGGCGGCTCGAAGCCTCCGATCGCGTCACGGCAGGCGATGAGACAGCCCCGCGTCTACACGTACGCGGTCTACGCCTGCTCCGCGTCGGAGTGCGAGACGACCGGCGCGACGACGACCTTCCGACGCAACCTCACCGAGGCGCTGCAGAAGGGCGGCTATGCGATCTTCTGGAGGCACGCCTCGGCCAGCACCTGCTCCGACGACTTCGGACTCGGTCAGGCCTCGAGCCCACTGCTCCCCGACTGGTGGAAGGGGTGTCGCTCGGTCGCGATGCCGACGGCGTGCGGGGTGCGGGCCACGGGCGCCGATGGTGGCGTCGTCGTCACCACGCCAGGGCCATTCGCGCGCCAGCTCACCGACCCGGCGGCGACCACCGAGATCACCAACGTGCGCACGTACCTTCAGACCCAGACGATTCCCTTCAGCCAGGCGCTGACCAGCGAGTTCTGCCGCTGCAGCGAGACGGCGCGTGGCATCTTCTCGCACCTGTCCGCGAGCGTGCCCGTGCAGGAACGCCCGGAGCTGACCTTGAGCGTCTACGGCGGCCGCTGCCCGAACGTCATCTCGCTCACCACCACGCCACCTGCTGTCGGCACCAACGTCGGGCTCGTCTCGCACTCGGGCATGGGGTGTTCGACGGATCCGCTCGTCTGGTCGCAGGCGGCGGTCTTCAAGCCGACGCTCACCGGCGCGCTGTGTGCTCCGCCGACGACCTGCCCCGGCGCTGACGACGTCTGCGTGTCGGGAGCGTGCTGGCGTCGCGAGCTGATCGGAACCATCTGCGACGACGAGTGGTCCGAGATTCCTCCGCTGTAGGCGAAGGCTCCGTCAGGCCTTCGGCTTCGGACCCAGGCCAGCCTTCGCCCGCGCCTCGAGCAGCTTCTTCGCATCCCCCGGCGGGAGCGCCTGCACGGTGCCCAGCCCACGCGCGATCGAGAGGATCTTCGCGTAGTGCTCGACCAGCTCCATGCGCAGCAGCGCCTGCTCGAGCGACGCGCCCAGGGTCAACGCGCCGTTCCCCGCGAGCAGCATCGCGTCGACCTTCGCAGCGGTGGCCTCGACGGCCTTCACCAGCTCCGGCGTCTTCGGCATCAGCCGCGGCACGGTCGGAATCGAATCACCCAGCGACACCACGATCTCCGGCATCGCGATGGGGCCCAGCTCCACGCCGACCAACCCGAACGCCGTCGCATGCGGCGGGTGCGCGTGAATGACGCACTCGATCTCTGGGCGCGATCGATACGCGGCGAGGTGCAGCTCGAGCTCCGAGAAGGGCTTCTTGCGGCCCTCGAGCACCTTGCCGTCCAGGTCGACGATGATCAGCATCGCGTCGTCGACGTCGAGCTTCGACACCGCGGTCGGCGTGATGAGCAGCCGGTCTCCAGTGAGGCGAACCGACAGGTTGCCGTCGTGGTTGGCGACCCAGCCCATCTGATGCAGGCGGCGAGAGGTCGCGACGAGATCGGCGCGGAGCCGGGGCAGCGGAGGCGACGGCATCAGCCGACGCTCACCTGGTCGACGACGCCCACGATGAGGTGACGCACTGCGGCCGTCTTGTCCTCGAGGATCTGTCGAACGCCGCTGCCTTCACCCAGCACCAGCACGAGGTCGCCTTTTCCAGCAGACGACGTGTTGTCCATCGCGACGTACGAGGTGCCGATCTCTTTGAGCGCCTCGTCGACGGGCTGCACGACGAGCAGCTTGCGGCCGGTGAAGACGGGGAGCTTCTCGGTGCACACCACGGTTCCGAGCACGCGGCAGAGGTTCACGTGTCCACCTCGTCGACCAGGCCGACGATCGCGCTGTCGACGGGCACGAACCACGGGTCGCACGCCAGCGCGGCTTCGCGGCTGCCTTCCAACATCACCAGGGAGCCCGGGCTCGCCGACACGCGATCGACCGCGACCTCGGCCGGGCCATACGGCTTCTTCGTGTGCGTGACGGGCTGAACGACGAGAAAGCGGGCGCCCTCGAGGCCAGCGACCCTCTTGGAGCAGACGACCGTTCCGATGACGACACCGAGGTGCATGCGGCGGCGGACTGTGGAACGTGCGGCCCCGTGATGCAACCGCTTCGCGCTACATCGACACGCCGAGCTTGAGCGGAACCTGCACTTCCGTCTCACCGTCGGAGCCCGGGAAGACGATGCGTTTGGCTGCCTTGATCATGCACCCGCCCCAGTCGGAGTTCTGGTGCTGGGCAGGATCGATGGTCGCGGCGGTGACGGCTCCCGACTGGCCGACGGTCAGCTTCACCGTGATGGCGCCCACCTTCAGGTTCGGGTTGCGGCGCAGCGCCTCTTCGATGCAGAGGTTGAAGGTCTTGATGTTGTCCGAGACGACCTTCGCGGCGACCTCGTCTTTCAGGCCCGCGCTCGCGATGGCGTTGGGGTTGTTGTCGCGATCTTTGGGGCCCCGGTTCTTCTTGTTGGGGTCGTCCAGGAGCGCAAAGTCGTTCGCGAGGCCAGGGTTGGTGGGCGGCTTGACGGGGTCGTGCTCGACGCCGGCGCCTCCAGCCGAGTTCATCGCCAGGGCGCGCGCCTTCGCGGCAGCGGCTGCAGCAGCAACCCGCTCACGCTCTCGACGTTCGGCTTCTTCTTTCCGCTTCTTGGCGTCGCCGGTCAGCAGATCCTTGAGGCCGCCGACACCTTCGCTCGAGAAGAAGCTCTCCTGCACCTCTTCTCCGTTCTCGTTGGTGCGCGTCACCTTGGGCAGCTGCACCACGTTGAACGTCGACAGGAGGTAGAGCACCGCGGTCGGCAGCGCGACGATGCTGAAGGCGAAGAGGGCGATCTTCCAGGGCGGGTTGCGCTTGTTGACGCCCGCCTGCGCGATGAAGAACTTGGTGGCCTCACCGGGCGGAGGGAGCTCTTTGTCGCTGACCTCACCCAGCGCCGCGAAGGGATCGATGTCGGACTGCCCCGACGTCGACTGTCCCGACTGCTGCGAAGGCGTCTCGTGGACGCCGCTGACGCCGCTGGGCACGCGCTCGAGGTTCGAGTTCGACAGATCGCCGAACAGATCGTTGAGGGGCTGCTCGGACTGCGAGGGCCGGGTGGGCTCGGTCGCGACTTCAGGCAGCGGCGCCTTGAACGCTCCCGACTTCGTTACAGGCGCTGGTGCTGGCGTGGGCTCCATCTTGAACGCGCCAGACTGGCGGCTCGAGACTCCAGCGAGCTGATTCTGCGCAGGGAGCGGGTCGGCGACGTTGCCACCGCGCGGGCGCGTCACCTCGGGCGACGGCATCTCGTTGGCGACCGCGACGTCCTGGCGCGCGACCGGCTGCACGCTGCGGGTGATGGGCTTGTTGGCTTGCGACGGGCTGGAGGACGGAGCGCCACCGGAGCCTGCGAAGATGGCGCTGACCTCGGCGACGTCGGCGGCGCGCTTCCAGTCGCCCATGCCGGCCTTCCAGAGGTAGGTGCGCAGCGTCACCTCGCCGGCCGCGACCTTGCCCATCAACGCCTTCACGTCGAACGGACCCTGCTGCACACCGCCGATCATGGCGTGCCACTGGGTCGTCATATCGAGCGCCGGCATCGCCTTGGTGGCTTCGTCTTCCCACGGGCTCCGGGCCGGCTGCTGCACCGCTGCCATCGCGAGGGCTCCGCTGCCACGTGACGCAGGCATGGAGTTCGACGCGCTGACCTGACCGCCGCCGCTGGAGGCCTGCGCCACGTCAATCGAGATGAGGCTCTGGCACTGCTTGCAGCGGATTTTGACAGACGCCTTCCCCGCGACCTTGTCGTCGGAGAGGACGTAGCGCTTACCGCAGTTGGTGCAGGAGACGTTCACGGAGAAACCGGCCCTTGAGTGTAACGACGAATAGCCTAACGCGGCCATCGTTGACTTGGAATCGCAGCGACACTAGGCAGCCCGACTCGTTTTCAGGTTCCTGATGAGGGGGTTGTGCCCAGCCATGCCCGCGAAAGACTTCGGTACCAAGTTTCTCTGCTTCAAGTGCACCACGAAGTTCTACGACATGAAGAAGCCCGACCCGATCTGCCCCAAGTGCGGGGCAGACCAGAGGGAGGCCACGGTGACCAAGTCAGAGGGTCGTCGCAGCCGCTTGTCGGCGGCTCCGAAGATCATCGAGCCCGTCGAGGCGGTCGAAGGGGCTGAGGTGGTCGCGGACGATGAAGATGAAGTCGAGGCTGACGAAGAGATCGCCGCCGACGAAGACTGAGTTCCCTGCGTCAACCGCGCTCAGTGGGCGGTTGGCCCGGCGAGCTGGCGAATCGCGGCGGTGACCTGCGCCCACACGGCCGCGCTCAACGTCTTGATGACCCGTGGCTTCTTTCGGCTCTGGTGGGTCGGCTTGGCGGTGTGTGGCGTGGTCATAGGCCCTCAGGGTGCTGGCTGCCTGCTGTCCATGAGCAACAGCCTTGCCAGTTTGAACGACTGAACCATCTCGCGGATTTCCAGCGTCATTTTGACGGACGACGGGAGTCGTCGCTGACACGTGTGTCAGAGACGCGGCAGGTCTCTGACGTCAAACCACGCCTGAAACGCGCGCGTGACACGTCACGTGTGCAGATTCCGGCCGTCAGGGGTGCTACCAGCGATCGCGCTGGAGCAGCCCGGGTGAACGCCGGCCATTGCAGGACGGGGTGGCGGGAGGAAAGTCCGGGCACCGAAGGGCAGGGTGCTGGCTAACGGCCAGTCGGCGCAAGCCGCAGGAAAGTGCCACAGAAAACAGACCTCCCACTCGCAAGGGCGGGGAAGGGTGAAACGGTGCGGTAAGAGCGCACCGCGCGACTGGTGACAGCCGCGGCACGGCAAACCCCACCTGGTGCAAGAGCCAATAGGGAAGCGTCACTCCGCAAGGGGTGACACGGGCGGCCCGTCCGAGGCTTCCGGGTTGCTTGCTGTTGAGGGCGTCGGCAACGGCGCTCCTAGACGAATGTTCGCCGGCCTCGGGAAACCGGGGCGCACAAAACCCGGCTTACAGGGCTGCTCCAGCGTTTTTTCTTCGTCTCACATCGCGCCGGTGCCGGGCATCTCGCCGAGGCTGCGCACGAGCACCTCGCGAGGCTTGGCGCCGTCGGCATGGCCCACCACGCCGTCGCGCTCCATGCGTTCGATCATGCGCGCCGCGCGGTTGTAGCCGATGCGCATCTTTCGCTGGAGCATCGAGATGCTGACGTTCTTCATCTCGCTGACGATGGCGATGGCCTGATCGTAGAGCTCGTCTGACAGCTCGTCTTCGGCCTCTTCGCCGCCCTCGTTTTCGTCTTCGCGCGGCTTGAGGATCGACTCGTCGTAGACGGGCTTGCCCTGGGCCTTGAGGTGGTCGACCACCTTCTTGATCTCGACCTCGGACACGAAGCAGCCGTGCACGCGCTGCAGGTGAGCGCTGGTCGGCGGCATGATGAGCATGTCGCCCATGCCCAGCAGCGCCTCCGCACCGACGGTGCCGATGATGGTCATCGAGTCGGGCTTGCTGCGGAGCATGAAGGTGATGCGGGTCGGGAAGTTCGCCTTGATGATGCCGGTGACGACGTCGGTCGACGGGCGCTGCGTGGCCACCATCAGGTGAATGCCGGCAGCGCGCGCCATCTGGGCGAGGCGGGCGATCGACGTCTCGACCTCTTTCGAGGCGACCATCATGAGGTCGGCGAGCTCGTCGATGATGACGACGATGTACGGCAGCTTCTGGCGCTCGTCGGCGGCGGCCTCGGCGGTGTGCTCGGCAGCGGCGGCTTCGGCCAGGGCAGCGGCCTCCTGCTCCGAAGGCGCCTCGTCGGACACCGCGGGCTCTTCGACGCGAATCTCGGCCTCGGTGGCGAGCGCTTCGATCGCCTTCTCGAGGTCGGGCGCGACGGCCTCGCGGATCTCTTCAGCCGCATCGGTGGGCACGGCCACGCCCATCTCGTGGGAGGGCGAGGCCTCGTCGACGGGCGCGGCAGTCTCGGCGGACGGCGATTCCTGACCTTCGGCGACGTCGACGATGAGCAGCTTGCGCTTCTTCTTCTTCGCTTCGACGACGGGGGCGATGAGCGGCGGGGCCTCGGCCTTCACCTCAGCAGGCGCTGCCGCCGCTTCTGCGATGACCGTCGGCGGTTTCGGGGCTTCGGCCTTCGGCTTGATGACGGTGGGCTTCGCCTCGACGGTCGACTTCGCGGCGGCCTTCTTCTTCTGCTCCGTCTCGACCAGCGTGTTGTAGCCGGTGATGTTGCGCACGCCGGCCTCGGACAGCAGCTTGTAGCGCCGCGTCATCTCGTCGACGGCCCACTGGAGCGCGACCGCCGCCTTCCGCGGATCGGTCACGACCGGCAGGAGCAGGTGCGGAATGCCCTCGTAGATCGAGAGCTCCAGCATCTTCGGGTCGACCATGATGAAGCGCACTTCTTCGGGCGTCGACTTGAGCAGGATCGACATGATCATCGCGTTCACCGCGACCGACTTGCCCGAGCCGGTGGTGCCGGCCATCAGCAGGTGGGGCGCCTTGGCGAGATCGAGGATGTACGGCATGCCCTCGATGTCCTTGCCCAGGCACATGGTGAGGCGCGACTGCGACTTCTGAAACGCGTCCTGCTCGCCGATCTCCTTGAGGAAGACCATCTCGCGTTCCTTGTTCGGCACTTCGATGCCGACGACGCCCTTGCCGGGAATCGGAGCGACGATGCGAACGCGCATGGCCTCCATCGCCATCGCGAGATCGTCCGACAGCGAGGCGATGCGGCTGATCTTCACGCCAGGCGCCGGCTTGAACTCGTACATGGTGACGACGGGGCCGGGGCGAATCTCGACGACCTCTCCGTCGATGCCGAAGTCGCGCAGCTTCGAGGTGAGGCGCTCGGCGGTCACGAGGAAGGCGTCCTTGTCGAGCACCTTCTTCTCGTTCTTCTTCATGTCGAGCATGTCGAGGGGCGGCAGATCGAAGCCGGTGCGGCCCGCGCTGAACTCGAACTGCTTCTTGTCGACCTTCGTGGGCTTCGGCGGCGCCTTGGGCTCGACGATGAGCGGCGTCTTGGCGAGCGCGTGGGGCGCCATGGCGGCGAGCGCCGAGGTCTGCGCGCCGATGGACAGGGCTCCGGCGGCGGCGGGCGCGAGGACTCCGGCACCTTCGACGGCCGGCATCGGCGGCCTGGAGATGTTCGCGGCGGCCGACTCGTTGATGAACATCGCGGAGTCGACGGGCTCGGGCGGCAGCGAGTGCGACGCCACGGGCTGCGGCAACGCCTCGACGATGTTCGGCACGCGCCTGGGCGGAGCGACGGCGACGGGCGGCTGCGACGGCACGTTGGGCGCCGGCGGCATCGACTGCGGTGGCGGAGGCGGGGGCTGTGGCTGGAAGAACGACATCGCCCAGGCCGGGTCACCGTTGGTGGGCGGAGTCGTCTGCGCAGGCTGCGGAGGCGGCGCCGCGGTGCGGGCTTCGTCGAGCAGGCCCGGCGTGATGGCCGCGACCGACTGCGCGCGCTGGTCCTTCTGCGTCTGGCGGACCGACTTGAGCGCGTCTTTCGCGAGGCGGGCGGCCTCCCGTTCGATGGCGAGGCGCTCACGCTCGAGGCGCAGCTTCTCCTTCTCGGTGATGGCGCGGGCGCGGGCCTCTTCCTGGTTCTTCTGCAGGCGGTCGGCCTCTTCGACGGCGGCTTCGGCGTCAGCAGCGGCCGCTTCGAGCTCTGCCAGCTCGGCGTCTTCGTCGTCGAGCGTCGCGAGGAAGGCGTCTTCTTCGGCCTGCTCCTTCTCGGCGTCGAGCTTGCGCTGCTCGAGGCGTTGCTGCTGCTGCGCCCAGAACGTGAGCGCCCAGGCCTTGGCCTGATCGGCGAGCACCAGCGACTTCGCCCAGGCCCAGCTGCAGAAGCGCAAGAACGCGAACTGCGTGCCGACGATGGCGGCGGTCACGGCGATGGCGCTGACGAGCACGACGGTGCCGACGGTCGAGAACAGCGCCGTCATCAGCCCACCGAGCTCACGCCCGACGAGGCCGCCCGGAGCGTGCGCCCAGCTCGCGTCTTCCTTGAAGAGCAGCTGCGAGAGAATGGCGCCCGAGACGAGGAAGAGGCCGAACGAGACCAGCTGCGGCCAGCGCTTGCGGTCCTTCTCTCCGATGAAGAGGACGCCGGCGGCGTAGAAGCCGACGATCGGCACCACCAGCGCCACGATGCCGAGCAGGCCGCGGAAGGCTTCTCCGATGGCGTGCCCGACGGGGCCGATGGCGTTGCGGAAGCCGGGGCCCACCCGATCGAGGCGATCGAACGTCGCGATCGAGAGGAACGAGAGCACCGACGCGGCGAGGACGAAGACGCCGACGATGGCGCGCTTGCCCGTGGGCGAAGCGCCCATCTTCTTTTCTTTCAGGGCCTTTCGTCGCGCGACGATGTCCTGCTTCGAGAGCAACGCCTTGTCCTTCGGTCGCTTCACCGTCGTCATCACCAACACCTCTGGATCGAGATGTTGCGGAGTGTAGGGAGGGGGGACGGCGGGGCAATTTTTCGACCGTCCTCGTTCCGGGCAGGGCAGTCAGATTGTTGCGTTCCCGTGGAAGGGGGCCTGATCTACGGTCCGAGGCCCCATGGACGTCCGCTGTCCCCGCTGTCAGTCGGAATACGAGCTCGACGATGCTCGCGTCACCGACGATGGCGTGACCGTCAAGTGCTCGGAGTGTCAGCACGTCTTTCGCGTGAAGCGGAAGTCGCTGGTGATGACGCTCCCAGTCCGTGACGATCAGCTGGGAGCGCCACTGCCGCCGACCGCTGCGCATCGGGAGTGGCGCGTGCGGCAGCCGAACGGGAACACGTATCTCTGCAAAGAGCTCACGACGCTGCAGAAGTGGATCATCGAGCGCAAGGTCGGGCGCGACGACGAGATCTCGCTGACCGGTGAGACGTGGAAGCGGCTCGGCGACATTCCTGAGCTGGCGAGCTTCTTCCAGGTGGTCGAAGACGCGAACAAGGGCCGTGCGTACGAGACGCTGCGGGCGAGTCAGGTCGATCTGCCTGCCGTGTCACCGCCGTCGATTCCTCCCGGCGCGCGCATTCACGAGACGTGGAAGGAGCCGAACTTCTCGCTCCCGCCTCAGCAGCCTCCACCGCCGCCCGCGCCGTCCGTTCCCCCGGCCGACCCGATGCGGGAGACGATGAAGGGCCCGTCGTTCTCGGCGCCGCTGCCTGAGCCGAAGCCGAGGTCGCGCCCGCTCCCGCAGCCTGAGCCCGTCGACCAGAAGGACCTCGAGAAGGCCGTTCGCGGCGGTGGGCTCAAGTGGGTGGTGTTGATCTTCGGCGGGCTGCTCGTTGGCGGTGGGGCCGGTTACTACTTCGGCTTCTACGAGCCCGAGCAGCAGGCGAAGGCCGAGGCGCAGCGGCTCGCGGCGCAGCGACTGGTGGAAGAAGAAGCGCGCATCAAGGCCGAGCAGGAAGCGATGAACGCTCGCGTGAAGGCCGAAGCCGAGGCGGCGGCCCTGGCGGCGACGCAGCGCGAGCTCGAGGCCCTCGCCGATGCCGGGTCGGCCGATGCGGGCGTGGCAGACGCGGGAGTCGACGCAGGCGCTCCGACGATGGTGGCGCCCGTCGATGCTGGCGTGAAGGCCGTGACGCAGACGGGTCCTCCGCCAGGCAAGTCGTACGACTTCTACATGGAGCGTGGTGACGCACTTCGCGACGCTGAGAAGTACGCAGCGGCGCTCAACTACTACGGCCGCGCGGCAGACATGAAACCCGACCGCGTGGAGCCGATCGTCGGCCGCGGCTTCGCGCTCTTCGACCTGGGTCAGATGCTCCAGGCCGAGGCGTCGTTCGAGCAGGCGCTGAAGGCCAACAGCAAGTACGGGCCGGCGATCATGGGCATGGCCGAGGTGCTCAAGGCGCAGGGCAAGAAGGCGAAGGCGCTCGAGTTCTACCAGCGCTACCTCGACGAACACCCGAACGGCTCTGAAGCGAACGTGGCGAAGAACGCCATCGAGCGGTTGAAGTAGCCCCTTCCCGAGAATCGACATGAAGCTCACCGAGGAACAGGTGCGGCACGTGGCCCGGCTCGCCCGGCTCGCGCTGTCGCCGGATGAACTCACGAGGTACGGGTCGCAGCTGTCGGCGATTCTCGATGCCGTCGATTCGTTGTCGCAGCTCGACACGTCGGGTGTGCCACCAACGTCGGTCATCGGCGCTGCGACGCCGCACCTGCGGGAAGACGTCGTCGCGGGAGAGCTCGGCGCGAAGGTGGCGCTGGCGAATGCGCCGCAGGTGGAAGGCTCGAGCTTCGCGATCCCCAAGGTGATCGAGTGAAGACGATCGTCGAGATCGGCGCGGGGCTGGCTGAGAAGAAGACGTCGGCGGTCGAGGTGGCCACTGCGGCGCTCGCGTCGGCGAAGGAGGACACGTTCAGCGCCTTCCTCGCCATCGACGAAGCCGGAGCGATGGCTGCTGCGAAGGCGTCCGACGAACGTCGCGCGCGTGGTGCTGCGCTCGGCCCGCTCGATGGCGTTCCCGTCGCGCTCAAGGACAACATTCTGACCGAAGGCGTCGTCACCACCGCCGGCTCGAAGATGCTCGCGGACTTCACACCGCCCTACGACGCGACCGTCACCGCACGGCTCAAGGCCGCCGGCGCCGTCATCATCGGGAAGACCAACCTCGACGAGTTCGGCATGGGCTCCTCGACGGTGAACAGCGCGTTCAAGCCGACGAAGAACCCGTTCGATCCGTCACGCACGCCTGGTGGCTCGTCCGGTGGCTCCGCAGCAGCCGTCGCGGCGGGCATCGTCGGCGGAGCGCTCGGCACCGACACCGGCGGCTCCATTCGCCAGCCCGCCTCGTTCACTGGACTCGTTGGACTCAAGCCCACCTACGGCCGGGTCTCGCGCGCCGGGGTCATCGCGTACGCGAGCTCGCTCGATCAGGTCGGACCGATGGCGCACACGGTCGAAGACGCGGCCTTGCTGCTCGAAGCGATCGAAGGGTTCGACGCCAACGACTCCACCTCCTCAGACGCGAAGAAGACGGTTTGGAGAGACGCGCTCCGCTCTGGTGTGAAGGGCCTGCGCATCGGCCTGCCTCGCGAGTACTTCGTCGACGGTATGGACGCCGAGGTCGACTCTTCCGTGCGCGCGGCGGCGAAACGGCTCGAGGCGCTCGGAGCGTCGGTCGTCGACATCTCGCTCCCGCACACGAAGTACGCGCTTGCGACCTATTACGTCATCGCCCCGTGCGAGGCGTCGTCCAACCTGGGCCGCTACGACGGCGTTCGCTATGGCCACCGCGCAGCCGACGCGAAGGCGCTCAAGGAGCTGTACGAGAAGAGCCGCAGCGAAGGCTTCGGCCCCGAGGTGAAGCGCCGCATCATGCTCGGCACGTTCGCGCTCTCGTCCGGCTACTACGACGCGTACTACCGGAAGGCGCAGCAGGTCCGCACGCTCATCACGCGTGACTTCGAGCAGGCGTTTCAGAGCGTCGACATCGTGCTCTCGGCGACGTCTCCCGTGTTGCCGTGGCGCCTCGACGAGAAGCTCGATGATCCGCTCGCGATGTACCTGATGGATGTGCTGACGCTCCCGTGCAGTCTCGCGGGGCTCCCGGGGCTCTCGATGCCGTCGGGCGTGTCTGCGTCGGGGCTCCCGATTGGCGTCCAGTTGCTCGGCCGGCGCTTCGACGAAGCCACGCTGCTGCGCACCGCGTTCGCGCTGGAGAAACACTGACATGCCGCGCGCCGACTTCCAGGTCGTCATCGGGCTCGAGGTGCACGCGCAGTTGCTCACCACCAGCAAGCTCTTCTCGGGAGCGGGCACCTCGTTCGGCGGCGCTCCCAACGCGCACACGTCGATCGTCTGTCTCGGCCTCCCCGGCGTGCTCCCGGTGCTCAACCAACGCGCCGTCGAGCTTGCGATTCGCACCGGCCACGCGCTGGAGTGCACCGTCGCCGAACGCAGCGAGTGGTCGCGAAAGCACTACTTCTACCCGGACCTCCCGAAGGGCTATCAGATCACCCAGTACGAGTTCCCCATCTGCGTCGGTGGGCGCGTGGTGTTCGACGGTCCAGACGGAGAGAAGTCAGTTCGCCTCACCCGCATTCACATGGAGGAAGACGCCGGCAAGCTCGTGCACGAGAGCGCGGCGTCGCTCGTCGATCTCAACCGGGCCGGCACGCCGTTGCTCGAGATCGTCAGCGAGCCCGACCTGCGTACCGCTGATGACGCGGTCGAGTACCTGAAGGCCTTGCGCGACATCCTGGTGTGGATCGGCGTCAACGACGGCAACCTCGAGGAGGGCAGCTTCCGGTGCGACGCGAACGTGTCGGTGATGCGGCACGGGTCGACGACCTTCGGGACGCGCTGTGAGCTGAAGAACCTCAACTCGTTCCGCTTCATCAAGCAGGCGATCGAGATCGAGGCCACGCGTCAGGTCGAGATCATCGAAGCCGGTGGGAAGGTGGAGCAGGAGACGCGCCTGTTCGATCCCCAGCGCGGAGAGACGCGCAGCATGCGCTCGAAGGAAGACGCGCACGACTATCGCTACTTCCCGGATCCCGATCTGCCGCCGCTGCTCCTGACTCCCGAACGGATCGAGCGCTCGCGGAAGGAACTCCCCGAGCTGCCTCGTGCACGGCGCAAGCGCTACGTCGACGCGCTCGGTCTGCCTGCGTACGACGCCGGCGTGCTGACTTCCGATCGCGCCATGAGCGACCTCTTCGAGCGCTGCGTCGCCGAAGCCGGAGAAGCCAAGCCCGTCTCGAACTGGTTCATGGGTGAGCTCTCGCGGCTGCTCAACGAGACGAAGACGAACACCGCCGACGTGAAGTTCTCTCCGGTGCAATTCGCGGCGCTGCTCAAGGCGATCAAAGACGGCGTCGTCTCGGGCCCCGGCGCGAAAGAGGTGTTCGCGGAGCTGTTCGCCACCGGCAAGGACCCATCGCTCATCATTCAGGAGAAGGGCCTCGCGCAGGTCAACGACGACGGCCCGCTGCTCGAGGCGATCGCGCAAGCGATGGCCGAGGCTCCGAAGAACGTCGAGAGCTACCGCGGCGGGAATACGAAGATCATCGGCGCGTTCGTCGGCGCGGTGATGAAGAAGCTGGGCGGCAAGGGCAACCCCAAGCGCATCAACGAGCTGCTGACCGAGAAGCTCAAGGCATGAAGCGGGTCGACGCGCTCGAGCGGGCGGCGGTGGCAGCGAGCCGACACGAGTGGCCCGCCGTCCTCCAGTGGCTGACGGAGGGGTGGACCGACGAGAAGCACCCCGAGCTCGCCGAGGTCGCGTGGGTGCTCGTGCAGCAACGCCTGCACGCGGAGCCATTCTCGGAGCGGCTCGAGCGAGACACCGAGGCGGCGTGGCTCGACGCGAAGGCGACCAAAGAGAAGGACCACCTGCTTCGGCTCGTCTCGACCCCGTGGCCCCGCCTGACGAGTGACGCGCGCGCGCGGGTCAACGCGATCGTCGCCGGTCCGCCGGGCATTCTCTGGAGCGCAGCACTGGCGTCACTCGTCCGCTCCGATCCGTACCGGAGTCACTCGGGCTTTCAGATGATGCGCGCCGGGCTTCGGTGGCTGGTCAAACACGGCGACCCGATGGCTGCCCGTCTGGTGAACGAGCTGCGCGCCGGAGAGCCGGAGCTGGTGCGCATCGATCTCGGAGCGCTCTCTCGCCAGCAACTTCCCGAGGCAACATCGCTCTCGGCACGCGAGCAGGAGCTGGTCGACGACCTCCGCCGGGTCGTCTCGGTCGCTCGCGCCGAGGTCGCCTCACTCTTCCACGAGGTCTTCACGAACCCATTCGACGACGGGCGCCGGGCCGTGCTCGCCGATGCGTTGACCGAAGCAGGTGACCCACGCGGTGAGTTCATCTCGCTCCAGCTGCTCGGGGCGTCGTCGAAACACGCGAAGCGGGTGAGTCAACTGCTCCGCGCGCACGCCGCCGAGTGGCTCAAGCCGCTGAGCCCCTTCATCGAGGTGCCTGCCGTCTTCACGCGTGGGTTTCCATCGGCAGTGAGGCTGCTCCCGGGCCAGACGACCGAGCTCTTCGGCCGCACGGAGGCCTGGGGCACGGTCGAGCAGCTGACGGTCTGGCCCGAGTTTTCCTTCGAGTTCCACCCGCACCTGCGGGGCTTGAAGGCGCTGCTCGGGGTCCGCGACGCCGGCACCACGCCGATTCCGCCGCTCGAGCGTGCGGTGATCTTCGTCGACGCTCCCCTGGCGCGGCTGCCGTTTCAGTCGGTGCGAGAGCTCGGGGTCATCGCGAGCTGGGACGATCGCCCCGAGGTCGAGAAGGCGCTCGAGTTCTTCTCGAAGCGCGCGCCATGGTTTCCGACGATCTCGCGACTCCACGTGCCGGGCACCGCGAAGGATCTCGTCTTCGCCACGACCCTGCTCACGCGCTACCCGAGCGTCCAGGAGATCGGCTGTTCGCTGGAGGTGACCGGCACCAACCTGAGCTTCCCGTCGAACTGGGCGCTGACCCTCTCGCGCGCGAAGGTGATGACGCTCACGTGGCACGGACGAAACTGGTCAGGCGACCCACCCGAGGGCGTGGCGACCTGGCTCGCGGCGACGCACGTGGCGGGCCTGAAGCGGGTGGTGATCGAGCAGGTGCAGAAGCTCACGCCAGGTCAGCGGGTGCGGGTGATTCGGGCGCTGCGTGACGCTGCCGACGAATGGCCCGAGACGGTCGAACTCACGCTCTTCGGTAAAGACGAGCGCTCGTCGATGCTCGATGGTGAGGCGTGAACGAGGGTCGGCCAGGCTCGTCGAAGGCAGGAACGTCGCCACCGCGCACGATAGAGTCTCTCCATGTGCGTTCGCGTCGGGGTGTTCGTCGTCTTGTTCGCTGTCGCTGGCTGTGACTGCGGAACGGCTCCAGGCGGAGACGATGCCGGCGGTGGCTCCGCGATGTCGGGAGGACGCGCCGGAGGCTCGTCAGCGGCTGGAGGAGCGGCCGGTGGGAATGCGGGGGGCAGCGGTGGGGGCCCTGGAGGCGGAACAGCTGGTGGCAGTTCAGCCGGTGGGAATGCAGGCGGTGGGGACGCAGGCGGCTCCTCAGGCGGCGGACTCGCAGGCGGCGTTGCCGGAGGAGGCTCAGCTGGTGGAGATGCGGGTGGCGCAGCGGGTGGAACAGCAGGCGGCGCGGCGGGTGGAACAGCAGGCGGCGCGGCGGGTGGAACAGCAGGCGGCGCAGCGGGTGGAACAGCAGGCGGCGCAGCGGGTGGAACAGCAGGCGGCGCAGCGGGTGGAACAGCAGGCGGCGCAGCAGGTGGAACAGCAGGCGGTGCGGCAGGTGGAACAGCAGGCGGCGCAGCGGGTGGAACAGCAGGCGGCACTCCGGGCGGCGGAAGCGCCACAGACGGCGGCACCGTCATCGACGGCGGAGTGCCTTGCCCTGGCCTCGTCTTTGGCGGCGTGCGGGAAGACGTCTACGTCGACTCCACCTCGCCAGCTGGCGGCGACGGCTCTCTCGCCTGTCCCTTCCGCCAGCTCTCCGCAGCGTTGGCTTTGCCTTCACCAGCGATCGCCGTCTCGATCCGATTCGTGCATGTGCGAGGGCAGGCGACCGGCCGCGTGTACAGCGAATCAGCGCCAATCATCGTTCCCTCGAAGGTCACGGTGACCAGCGACTACCCGGGGGCGAGCGCGCTGGCGTCGTGGGTCACCCTCTCGGCAAATGGCATGTGCGCGACTGGCATTCGGTGCGCAGTTCGGCTGGAGGGCGGGGGCTCGCTGATCGCGGTGACGGTCACGCCTTCGACGGGGCCGGCGGCAGCGGGCGTTCTCATCGAAGCGGGAACACCGTCGACGTCGGGGCACCTGCAGAACGTGGTGGTGAGGGGCGCGACCGCGAGCGGGATCGTCGCGCTCGGGCACGCCCGGCTGAACGATGTCACTTCTCGCAACAACGCAGGCCACGGCCTCGAGCTCACCAGCAGCTCGAACGTGAGCGTCTCCGTCGTCGGCACTGGCCTCGTCGGGCTTCGCAACGTCTTCACCGCCAATGGGCGCAGCGGCATCTCTGTCGTTGGGCGCATCACCGTGAACGGCACCTACGTCGAAGTCACCCAGAACGCCGAGTTCGGCGCCTTCATCGACACGCCCTTCACCTCGACGGCGCTCTCGATGGTGATCGTCAGCGGCAACCGCCTCGACGGTCTGTACGTGCAGAACGGCCAGCTCACGCTCACCCCGTTCAGCGGCCCGAGCACCATCAACACGAACGGAGGCGCGGGGATTCGCGTGGGCAGCGGAGACCCACTGGTGACGACGAACTCCAGGCTGACGCTCAACGCGACGGTCGGCAGCCGAACCGCTCACTCGATCTCGGCGAACGACGGCGGCGGCGTCGACCTGCGCGGACCAGTCGGACTCGACGGTGGCTACAGCATCGTGCAGTCGACGACGTTCACCGGGAACGCCGGGTTCGGGCTGCGAGTCGCGCCCACCGATCTGACGCCGATTCGAATGCGCCTCTGGCTGGACGACTTCAGCCGCAACGGCACGCCTGGGCTGATCTTCCGCAGGGTGACCGCTGCCAACGACGATCTGGTCTTGATCGGTGACACCATCTTCGGGCTCACCGACGGCGGGTCGACCAACCGGACGACCGCCATGTGCCTGGACAACGCCTCCGGTGCTCCGTGGACGCTCGATGCAGAGACGAACTTCTGGTCGGTTCGCTGCCCGCTTCCACTCACCGATGCTGGTTTTCAGGCGCCGGTCGTCTCGTGCGCGCAACCTCCGGCGACGTACCGCGAGATTCTCTACACCGGCCCCGTCGCACCCATCACGGCTGTCACCACCTGCCGCTGAATCTCGCGCTCAGTCCCACCCGCCGCGCCGGTTCTGCTTCTTCGCCGAGACGTGCTTCTTGCCTTCGAGGCGGCGGCGCTTGGCTCCCTTGCCGGGCTTCGTCGCGATGCGCGGCGCATCGACGTGCGAGCGCTTCACCAACATCGCGCGAAGCCGCTCCAGCGCCTCTCCACGATTCTGCAGTTGGCTGCGTCGCTCGGTGGCGGTGATGGTGATGCCGGTCGGCTTGTGCGTGAGGCGGACGCCGGTCTCGGTCTTGTTGCGGTGCTGGCCGCCCGGGCCCGAGGCGATGAAGAACGACTCCTCGCATTCGAGGAGCAGCGCATCGTCGGTGAGCGCGGCGGCGCGCGCGAAGTCGTGTGGCGTCGGCATGGCGGCTGAGGGTCGTTCGAGAGACGGTGTTTCTGACGCCCGCAGTGTACTTCGCCCGTCACCGCGGCTCGATGACGATCAGCTCGCTCTCGTCGGGCGACGACTCGGAGCGGCCTCGGCCGAACGGGAAGTTGTTGTCGTTGATGATGGCGACTCGCCCGCGGTCCAGCGGTGCCACGCCTTCGATCGTCCAGAACGGGAAGGTGAAGGTGCCTCCATCGGGCAACTCGAGGTCGAGCAGATCGGCCGCCTCGGACTTCACGACGCGCGCGCCGACGACCTCGGGGAGCGTGAACCGCATCAGGCGCTTGAAGCCATCGGCGCGCCGCTCGGTGTCGTCTCGTTCGAGCGCGTAGCCGAACCGATCGTCGACGAGCGTGAGGTCTCCAACCGCCTTCGCGCGGGAATCGAGCGGGTACCGAAACGCGACGCCCGCCCACTGCTTCGTGGCGAGCTCGAACCGGAAGGCGAGGCAGTCGGTGTCTCCGGGCAGCGGCTTCTCGAGCATCGCGATCAGGAAGCGGCCATCAGCGCTGAGGCCCAGGTTCTCGAAGCCCGCGCTCCGGCCCACGCGCACGTCGACGTCCTGCTGCGGCCACGGCAGCCCTGCGCGTGCAGCAACGGGTCTACGGCCGGTCTGCTCTTCGAAGAGCGCGACGGTCTGCAGCCACGGCGCTTCGCGATGGGCGACCTGGAGCGAGCGCCAATCGAACGACTGCAGCGTCACGCGGGCTCCAGCGTCGGCCTCGCTCACGCGGCGAATGAGGAGCCGGGTCAGCCACGCAGCGTCGTCGTGCGGAAGCCCGGTGCCGTGGACCTTCGTCTCGATGTTCAACCGGCCCGGCAGTCGGAGCGCCTCGGTGAGGGTCATCACGCGATGGCTGCCGGCGTCTCGGCGCTGCAACGGGTACGTGGGCAGCAGGCCGTCACACGCGACGCGTCGGAGGACGTCGAGCCGCGTCGCGGGAATGCGCAGGCCTCCATCGGGAGCGCGCGGGCACTTCGGCGCAGCCAGCACCGCGTCGTGCCAGACGAGTGCTTCGTCGTCGGCCGTTGCAGTGAGATCGAGCTCGAGCACGGTGACGCCTGCCGCGAGGCCGAGCCGAAACGCCGCGGCGGTGTTCTCTGGCGCGAGGCCGCGAGCGCCTCGATGGCCCTGCACCTCTTTGCCAGCGTCGAGGAAGGCGCCCGCGAGATCGGGTCGATCGGTGATGACGCCATCGACGTCCCACGCGAGCAGCTCGGCCAGACGCGCAGGCTCGTTCACCGTCCACGGCACGACACGAAAGCCAGCGGTCTGCAGGGCGTGGAGTTGCTCCGGCGAGGTGAGCCAGCGGTGGTCGGGAGAGGCGATGGGCGTGCCGGCGTCGTGGCGCACAGCGTCGGCCCGCAGCGCCTCGAGCGAACGCAGCAGCAGGTTGGCGCGAAGGAGCGGAGAGTCGGGCCCTGCGAGAACGCCACCGTCGACCACGAGCGGGAAGGGCGGCTCCAGCACGCGGCCGGTCCCATCGACGTGGACCAGGAACGGCCCGTGTTCGTCGCCGAGCCAGAACGTCCCGTCGGGCGCGCGCACCATCGACTCGGGATCGAGATCGGCTCCGGTGAGCACGCGGTCGCTCGTGCCGTCGTTGCGGATAGGCCAGGGCAGGTGCCGCGAGGGATCGGACAGCACGAACCGGGTCGTCGCCGTGAGCGCTCCGGTCGTGAAGTCGGGCTTCAGCGTCGACGCGCGCAGCACGAAGTCGCCAGACGTCTCGGGCACGCCGTACCCATTGTCGCTGACGGTGAGCAGCCCCTCGGGTGTCATCTGCAGCGACGAGAAGCCCTGCACTGGTTGACCTGCGAAGGGGCCCTCCTTCAGGCGCGAGCCGCTGACGGGGCCGTCGACGAAGGTCGACGCCGCGAGGACGGCACGAGACACGAGCCGCGCACGCAACGGCTTCGGCGTGACGTGAACGATCGGCGCACCAGTGCAGCCAACGAGCAAGAAGACGAGCCACGTTCGACGCATGGTGTGAACCGTAGTCGGGAACCAACCGTTGCTCGCGCTGTCATGACGGCCATGACTCGCTCCAGCCGCAAGCTCCGTGCTCACGCAGACGCCGACGTGGGCGAACTCACGATCATCCCGTACCTCGACATCCTGATGAACCTCATCCTCTTCATGCTGCTGTCGATGACGGGGCTCGGCGTGATGAGAGTCCTCAAAGTGAGCGCAGACGGCGGCGGGGGCGGCGCGATGAGTGCGTCTCCCGTTTCGGTTCTTGTCGACGCCTCGGGCTACGTCGTGACGGCAGGCGACCTGACGCGCTCGTTACCGAAGGTCGAAGGGCGATGGCCGCTCGCCGAGCTCACCGCAGTGCTCACGAACGTGAAGGCCTCTCGACCCGGCGACCAACGCCTCGTGCTGCGCGCGTCTCCAGGGCTCGGCTTCGAAGACCTCGTCGCGACGATGGATGCAGCGCGCGAAGGGCCCGGCCGGCAGCCATTGTTTCCCGACGTGACGCTCGCGTCAGAAGGCGAGGCCCCAGGCGAGGCGCAGCTCGGGGAAGAAGCTCGGCCAGGCGCGCACCGTGCCGCCCCCTGAGAGCTGGAACGTCAGCCCTGCATGGTTCGCGAGCCAGTATGTGAGCTCGACCGCGCCGACGAAGTGGAAGCCTTGAAACTGAGAGTCTCTCAGCGCGATCGACTTGAACCCGAAGAGGGCCGACAGCCGCAGCGTGGCGCCGCGGTTGTTCTCGTCTCGCCAGTCCTCGAAGAGCCACCGGGGCCCGCCGCGCGCGTACCAGCCTTGCGAGAAGACGAACGCCGACGCGCCGCCCTCGAGATCGACGTACGGAATCAGGTGCAGCGTGCCCGAGATGCCGAGAACGTCGGGCAGGCCGGTGAAGGTCGACACCCGCACGCTGCCGACGAGGCGCGGCTTCGAGGGAACGTCAGCGCCGGTCACCAGCAGGCACAGAAGAAGAGCAGCAGTCGTCATGGCGCAACAATCAGCTTCGCACGGCGATCAATCGAAGGTGAGTCCCGCGACGGCAGCGCCTGCGGGCTCGCTCCCGGGACGCCACTCGAACTCCACGTCGGCACGCGCAGAGATGGCCAGGCCGCGCACCACACCGAGGCGCAACACGAGCCGCGCGCGCCCGGTGACGCCATGGTGGAAAGACGAGCTGCGCGCGTCAGCGAGGAAACGAGGCGTCCAGCCAGCCTCGAGCCTCACGGCGTTCGCGAACGAGCCCGGCAACTGAAGTCGCGCTCCGAGCTCGACCTTTGGCGCGATGAGGAAGGCAGCGTCACGCGAGCCGACCCGCACGCCGCCCGCGACGAGCAGAAAGTTCGTCAGCCGCTCATCACGCACGACAGCCACGACACCTTCGCCGCCGACCGTTGCCTCGTGAGCGCGCTGCGCGTACCCGTAGTCGAGCGAGGCACCCCAGCCGGCGCGAGCGGTCGACAGGACGCGGACTCCAAGGAGCGTCACGCCAGCCCGCGCGATGGATGGCCCCTGTGACGCGACGAGATCGGCCGTGGCGTCGAGCGCCCGCACGCCAACCTGCGAACCGAAGCCGCCGAGCCGTTGATCGCCTTGCTCTTCTGCGAGAGCCGCGACGCGGACTCGCAGCATGGGCACTCCCGTCGAGAGCGCTCCGACCGCCAGCGACGCGTGGCCGAGCCCGCCTTCGGGAACCGACCGCGCCAATGTCTCGGACTGGACGTGAGCGAGCTGCTCCTTCTCGTCGGCCTGCGCCCGGCGAAGCGCGTCTTCCGGAAGGCTGGCCACGACGTTCGCGACGGCGTCGAAGGTCCGCTGCGCCTCACGTGCGGTGGCGATGATGTGCTTCTCCGATTCATCGGGTTCACGTCGCGGAGCAGTCCGCAGCAGCTCATCGAGCGCGAGCAGCTCGGCCAGCTCCCACGCTGCGTTCGCGCGCCGTGACGGGGCCTGCTCGAATCGCCGCTGTCTCGAGGCGACCAGCTCGTCGGTCGAGGGCCCCTTCCACCCCGGGAGAATCGTCTGCTTCTCGGCGCGGAGCCGCTCCGCAGTGGCCACGTCGAAGCGAAAGCGCTCCCGTCGCAGGCCCGCGAGCGCCACCCTCGCGCGCCAACGCTCGAGTTCGGGTGAGAGCGGCGTTTCGAGCGCGCCCCAGGCAGCGACTCGCTCCGTTGCGTCCCCGACGAGTCCAGCCACCACTGGCCACCGCGTGCCCAGCGCCTCTTTGACGCCCGGCTGCGAGAGCTCAGCCTCGAGCGTCGCCTCAGCCAGACGAGCGACTTCTCCACTTGATGGGTCCGCCGGCATCGCACGCAGCAGCGGCGCGAGCGCGTCGAGCACCTGACCGGGAGCCTCCCACGGCGTCGACGGCGGGCCTGGCGCGGCGTCATCGAGCACCGGCTCGAGCAGGAAGCGCACCATCGTCGAGCAGTTGGCAGTGAAGAACCGGTAGTCGACGTAGCCGATGCGCTCGAGCTCCCAGATGCGGGCGAGCAGTCGCTCCCGTTGATCGGGCGTGAGCTCGAGCGCGAACCGGCGCAGCGAGCGTTGCTGCAGGTCGAGCGCCTCCGCGCGAACGTCCGAGACGGTCGTGAGCGTGAAGACGCCGCGAAACCCGTCTCCCAGCCCGAGGCCCTTCCAGACATACGACGTGCGCGGCTCGAGCGGAGAGACGAGCGCCGCGAGCTGCAGCACCTGACCACCGCCCGGCGCCGCGTCGTCTCCCTCACGAACGATGCGGAGCAGCAGGTGGCCGAAGAGCGCTTGCGACGCGACCGACGACGGCGCCGCGAAGACGAGCTCGAACCCGCGAACGGGAGACGAGGTCGCCCATCGTTGGAACGCAGGACACGAACTCCCTGGGGTCCACGAGTCATCGAGGGCTCGGAGAAACGCATCGAGCTGGCGCGACTTCGTCAGCTCGCGGCAGCGAACGCGCGCGTCGGGCGGCACGGCGTGGGGGTCCATCGACTCGGCGGGGACGAGCGCTTCCTCCGCGAAGGTCGCGAGATCGAGCGCCGCCGACCGCTGGCCATCACGACGTGAGAACGCCCACGCGTACTGGACGAACGGCTCGTCATCGCGCCAGCCCGCGATGCGCCGCCACGCCGGTCGGTCGCTCCAGTGAAGCCTCGAGTCCCACCGGCGGATGATGGCGTGCACCACCGCGCGCCGCCGCCACAGCCGTCGCCGTTGTTCGACGCTCAGGCGAGAGAGCTGCGCCATCGCGCGAGGGTCGTCATCGTCGCGGTACTCGAACAGGTGCAGGCGCGTTCCCGCCTCGCCGATGCCGAACGCTCGCGCCTCGTCGTGCAGTTCCACCTCGAGCGGACCGCCAGGGAAAGCACGAGCGCGCGGAGGCAGAGCGTCGAGTCCGAGCGAGAGATCTTCGAGGACTTCGGGCGTCCACCCGGAGGAGGGCACGAGCACGATCCGACGTGCGGCGAGCGCGGTGGCATCCACCTGTGCGATGGCGGCCGAGGCGATGAGGGGCACGAGCAGCGAGGCGCCTGTGCTCAACCCCGGCACGTCAATTCCAGCTCCTCGACGCGACGCAGGAACCGGCCGGCCCACGCGTCGTCGGTCCCATCACCCATGAGGGTGGCGAGTTCGGCGCGATGCGATCGCAAGGTCCGCCCCAGCTCGACTGGCGAGACGTGATGGAACGACGCGAGCGCGGTGATGACGGGGCCTTCTCCGAAGGTGAGCTCCTGGCGCAGCTGCACGACGCGCTGACGCAGGAACAGCTCGGTGCCACGTCGCAGTGTCGGCGGGTTCACGCACGCGCCGTTCAGACAGACGAAGCCGGGGCCGCACTGCTCGTTGACGGTGCACGCGGCCGCAGGCATCGGCGGCGGCGATTCACCACCCTGCACACACTGGCTGTTCCAGCACACGAAGCCCTGCGCGCACTGCGCGTTCGACGCACAGCCCTGCTGTTGCTGGGCCTGAACGCATTGCCCGCTCCAGCACACGAAGCCCTGCGCGCACTGAGCGTTCGACGTGCACATCGGTTGCTGTTGTGCCTGAACGCACTGTCCGCTCCAGCACATGAAGCCCTGCGAACACTGCTCATTCGAGGTGCAGCCGGGCGCGGCTTGCGGCTGCATGCACACGCCGCTCTGACACCACCCGCGGCAGTCGTCGTGTCGCCGGCACGCGGAACCATCGGGGCCCTGCTTGCGAACCGTCGGAGGCGGCTGCTCGGCGTGGCGCTCGTTGCTGGTCGCGTCGCTCGACGTCGACGAGAGCTCCGAGAGGCCCTGGAAGGTGATCTCCGAGAACAGGCGAATGGTGAAGTCTGCGGCCTGCGCCGGCGCCGCGATCGCGAGCACCATCGACAGGGTGAGTGCAGTCACTCTCGGCACGAGGACCTCCAGCGGGGGAGGCGACATCATAGGGCGTGAACGGGACGGCTCCCCACACGCTTTTGAGGAGCGCTGCGTCGTCAGGGCCCCAGGAGCCGTCGCGCGAGGATGGCCCCGAGGTTGCGGCGGCCGTCGACGATCAGCATGACGAAGACCGCGCGCACTTCGATGCGGTACACGACTCGCCAAGGCTTGAAGTGCACCTGCCGGAACTCGTGCGTCCCCAACTCGGCAAGCTCGCGCGGCATGACCCCTTTCGACGGGAAGCGCGACAGGTCGCTGACGATCTGCTCGAAGCGGGTGAGGAGCGCGGCCGCGCGAGGGTCACCATCACGTTCCCGAATGAAGCGAACGATCTCGGCGAGGTCGGCAGCCGCGTGGTCGGTGAGCTGGACGTCGAAGCGCATCAACGGCCCGACGTGAACGACGCGCGGAGCTCCTTGATGACGTCTGCAGCGCGGCGAGTCTTGCCCTCGGCGATCTGCTTGTTCCCCAGTGCGAGGATCTTGAGCATCGCCAGCGTCTCTTCGGTCTGCTCCCACGTCGCGACGTCGACGATGACCGCCTTGGCCTCTCCATTCTGGGTGATGACGTAGGGCTCACGCTCCTCGGTCAGGGTCTCGACGAGGTCGGCGGCGTTGGCCTTCAGGTACGTGATCGAGCGGACGTTCTTGGAGAGCTTCATGCCGCCCGAATTCAGTCTGAATTCAGGCTGCGGTCAACCGGGTCACTTGATGAGGCCGATCTCCCGAAGCCGCTGCTGCAGGAACTGGTCGGCGGTGATGTCGGGGTACTTGCGCGGGTTCTTCTCCGAAACACACGCGTCGAGGATGCGCAGCGAACACTCCGGGTACGGGTGCACGAAGTAGGGCATCGAGTAGCGAACCACGTCGTCATCGGCGCTCTTCGGGTTCACCACGCGGTGGGTCGTCGACGGAATCACCTCGTTCGTCACGCGCGAGAGCATGTCGCCAGAGTCGACGACGATCTGCCCCTTGAGCGCGTCGACGGCGATCCACTCGTTCTGGCGCGTCAGCAGCTCGAGCCCCGACGAGGTCGACTCGCAGAGCAGGGTGATGAGGTTGATGTCTTCGTGTTCGGCCGCGCGGACGCCGCCGGGCATGAACATGTCCTTGAGCGGCGGGTAGTGAATGATGCGCAGCACCGAGTTGCCGTCCTTCGCCATGCTCGAGAACGTCGGTGACGGGAGCTTGAAGTAGTCGGCGAGGGCCTCGAGCATCACCGCCGCGGCGGCGTCGAGCGCGTTGAACAAGGCGACGGTGTTCTCCCGGAACGTCGTCAGCTCGCTCGGCCAGATGTTGGTGCCGTAGGTCGACTGGCGCGCGTGGCCGGCCGGCAGATCGCGACCGACGTGCCAGAACTCCTTGAGGTCGCCGACCTTGCGATTCTTCGCGTGCTCCTGACCGAAGGGCGTGTAGCCGCGCTGCCCGCCACCATCGGGGATGAAGTACTTCTGCTTCACGTCCTTCGGCAGGGCGAACAACCGCTCGGCGTCGGCGTAGGTGCGGCGAATCAGCGCGTCGTCGACCCCGTGATTGACGATCGAGACGAAGCCGTACTCGACCAGCCCGTCGCCCCAGGCCTTCGTGAAGTGGTCACGCTCGGCGGCGGTTCCGCGCGTGTAGTGAGACAGATCGAGAACGGCGATGTGTTTGGCCACGACGCGGTTTTAGCGCGCTTGTCGACACGGGCCAGAGTTCGACCCGGCCATCGGGGCTGTCATACGGTGCAGCCCATGCACGTCGTTTCACTCACGCCCTCCGGAACGCTCGAGGTCTCGGCCGCCAGCGGGTGTGTCGTGCGAGATGGGCGCGTGTACGTGATCGCCGATGACGACCCGCACCTGTGGGCCTTCGCCCTCGACGGCACGCGGCTCGACCGCCATCGCCTCTTGCCTGGCGTGATGCCGCTCGACGCCACAGAGCGAAGGGCAGTGAAGCCCGATCTCGAGGCCCTGGCCCTGTTGCCCGGCGGTGGCCTGCTCGCGCTCGGCTCAGGCTCGTCACCCAGACGCCGGCGTGGAGCGCTGCTGCGTGACGGAAAGGTGTCGGTCGTCGACTGCACCGAGCTCTTCACGTCGCTGGAGCAGCAGTTCGAGGCGCTCAACATCGAGGCCGCCGTCGTCGTCGGCGATCAGCTCGTGCTCGGGCAGCGCGGGAACGGGCCAGGCCAACAGAACGCGTTGGTGCGGCTCACGCTGGCCGACGTCACCCGCGGGCTCGAGCGCGGAGCGATTGGCTCCTGGGCGGTGGAGGGCATCGAAGCGCTCGACCTCGGAGTGCTCGACGGCGTGCCGCTGACCTTGACCGATCTCTCGTTGTCGCTCGATGGCGAGCTCTACTTCGCGGCCGCCGCCGAGGACACGAGCTGCGTCGGCTCCATCGTCGGCGTGCTGGGCCCCAGAGGCGTGGTGCGCAGGGCCCGCGTCGCTCCGCTCGTGAAGATCGAAGGGCTGGCCCAGCTCGACGCCGATCGCTGGGTGTTGGTGTCTGACGCCGACGATCCTGCAGTCCCGGCGCAGCTGCTCGTCGCGTCTGCCAACGAGCTGCGTGGGCCGCTTCAGGTCTAGAACCGCTCCATGGGACGACACCCGTGGGGTTGGGGCCTCGAGACGAACGCGATACCACTCGACGAGGTGCGCCCGCGCGTCGAGCCGTTCTTCGGCGCCGCACGCGCGCTGGTCGGCAGTCAGGCCCGAGTTCCGGCCACACGAATTCCAGTGCCTGCAGCGCTGGCGGCGTTTGCGTCGTCGACTGACAGTGCGAGGGCCGCGCACGCGATGGGCAAGGCGTACCCCGATCGGGTTCGCGGCTTTCGTGGCGACTTCTCGTCGGCGCCCGATGTCGTCGTCACGCCGCGCACCGAGGCAGAGCTCGTCACCACGCTCGAGTGCGCCGAACGGGAGCGGCTGTCCGTCACGCCGTTTGGTGGTGGCTCGAGCGTCGTCGGCGGGGTCGAGCCGCGCCTGGGCCCTGGCGCGAACGGCACGCTGAGCGTCCATCTCTCGGCGCTCGATCGCGTGCTCGAGGTCGACCCGATCTCCCGGCTCGCGCGAATCGAGGGTGGCGTCTTCGGGCCCTCGATGGAGCAGCAGCTCGGCACGCACGGCCTCACGCTCCGGCACTTCCCGCAGTCGTTCGAGTTCTCGTCGCTCGGCGGGTGGATCGCGACGCGCGCCGGCGGCCACTTCGCGACGGGCCCCACGCACATCGACGAGCTCGTCCACTCGGTGCGCATGGTGACTCCGCGTGGCGTCTTCGCGACGAAGCAGTTCCCGGCCTCGGGCGCAGCCGTCGATCCCAACCGGCTCGTCATCGGCAGCGAGGGGGTGCTGGGCGTCATCACCGAAGCGTGGATGCGCGTTCGACCCCGGCCGTCGTTCCGCGCGAGCGCGAGCGTGTCTTTCTCGGAGTACCCGGCGGCGGTGAACGCAGTACGGGAGCTCAGCCAGTCGGGGCTGCAGCCCGCCAACTGCCGCCTCCTCGATGGCATGGAGGCGATGATGAACGGCGTCGTCGTCGATGGCGCCTCGGTGCTGGTGCTGGGGTTCGAGTCGGCGTCGCACTCCATGCGTGGCTCGATCGACGAGGCGCTGCGAATCACCGCCAAGCACCATGGCCGCTGCGAGAAGGGCGCGCTCGTTCGTGACGGAGAGGGTGAACGGGCGCAGGACGCGGGCGAGGCGTGGCGAAGGTCGTTCCTCCAGGGCCCGTACCTGCAGGACGCGCTCATTCAGCTCGGCCTCATCGCCGACACCTTCGAGACGGCCTGCTCCTGGTCGCGCTTCGACGCGCTGTACGCAGGGGTGACGGGCGCGATGACCGAGGCGCTCCAGCGGGTGTGTGGTGGCGGCGTCATCTCGTGCCGCTTCACGCACGTGTACCCAGACGGCCCTGCGCCGTACTTCACGTTCATCGGCCCCGGCCGTGAAGGCGCCGAGCTGGAGCAGTGGCAGGCGCTCAAGCAGGCCGCGAGTGACGCGCTCGCGGAGCACGGCGGCACCATCACCCATCACCACGCCGTCGGTCGCACGCACCGGCCCTGGTACGAGCGCGAGGTGCCTTCGCTGTTTCGAGATGCCCTCAAGACGGTCAAACGAACCTTTGATCCCTCGGGAGTGCTGAACCCGGGCGTGCTCTTCGACTGACTGAGCCATGTTCTTTGGGCGGCCCGGTTGACGCGGACACGTGCGGTGCCGTAGGCCGCCCCGCTGCCTCGGGAGGCTTTGGTTCTGCAGAACGCTCGCTGGTCCATCGCGCTGTCGCTTGGTCTGTCGCTGACGGCGAACGCGCAGGGCCTTCCTTCAGCGCCTTCCGATGATCCCGCGCCTGCCGAGGCGACGACCTCCACGAAGCCCCGCGCCGATGCGCCGCTGGCGATGGACGCAGGCGTTCCGACTGAGAAGCGCAAGGACGAGAAGGAGCGCCCCCGCGGCTCGCAAGGGTTCGTCGAGGCCCGCGGCGGCGGCGGTGACATGCGCTTCGGCGGCGTCGATCTCGGCTTCACGACCTTCTTCTCGTCGGGCCTGTATTTCGCGCCGGAGTCGTACACTGCGTCGTTGAGCGTGTGGCTCGAGCCCTCGTGGCGTTTTGGCGCGAAGTTCTTCAAGGGCTCGTGGTTCGAGTCGATGCTGCTGGCGGTTCGTCTGCCCATCGAGCTCGAGTTCGCCGGGAGCGACCCGCGCTTCCGTGGCACCAGCTTCTCGAACCCCGGGCTCCTGAACGCGCCGGCCAATCGCGGCCCCATCGGGTTTCTCGAGAGCGCGCCGGTCGAGGTGGGCCTGGTGGACGGGGCGACCCGCACGCCCGTCATCCTCGGCGACACCTGGCTGAGCCTCATTCAGGGCAACACGCTCACGATTCCCGGCGTGGGCATCGCGCTCGCGAACAGCTTCCGCATCGCGCTGCCGACGTCATTGGGCAGCCGCAACACCGGCTTCGTCACCTCGCTCTCGCTCGGCTTCATCTTCGACAAGACGCTGGGGCCCTTGCACCTCACGTACGTGTTCCGCCCGGTGAAGTACTTCTACGAGCGCGCGGTGTCGGAGCGCCGTGGCTCGACGACGACGGTGATCGTGAACGGGCGCACCGAAGAGACCTGGCGGCCGCCGTCGACCGGTGTGGCGAACCCCAGCGTCGGGCTCATCAACGGCCTCTCGGCCTCGGTGGAGCTGCCGCTCGGCTTCTCGGTGTCGTCGTCGTACTTCCTCTTCAACATCCTCCCGTACGCCCTCGCGGAGTGCTCGGTGGCAGGGGTGCCGCAGGCGGACTGCTCCGATCAGCCGAAGTTCGGAGGCTCGCAGTGGCGCAACGATCACTGGTTCCTCGCGTCGGTCGATTGGTCGAAGGGGCCGGTGGGTCTCTCGCTCGGCCTGTCGACCTACCGCTCGGTGAACCAGCTCGACGGCAGGCTTTCGCAGCCGTTCATTCAGGTGAACCGCAGCAACGCGACCACGATCTACCTGTCGTTCTCGACCAGCGCTGAACAGCTCATCGACAGCTTTTCCCCGGAGAAGAAATGAAGCGTGCGCTCCTCGTCCTGTGTGCCCTCGTCGCCTCGTGTGGCACGCCGGTGCAGCCTCGCAGCACCATTCAGCAGGACGCCCTCGCCAAGCGAGACCTCGAGGGCACCTGGTACTTCCGGCAGACGGTGATTGGCGTGCCGTTCGCGACCGGCTTCACCTTCCCGGGTGAGCAGGGCGAGAACGAGATGGAGAAGATCGTCTGGGACATCCAGGAGAACTCGCTCATCGCGCGTCGGGCGTATGAGTTCGTCCGCGGCTCGGAGAAGGGCAACCCGGCGTTCGCGTCGGGCGTCGATCGCCGCTACCAGGGCGCGCCGGTGGCGGCGTTCAAGATCACCAGCCACTTCGACATCATCCGCGAATACAACGCCTCGACTGGCGAGGAGTTCGACAAGCTGATCGAGAGCCAGGAGCGCAAGTGGTTCGAGCGCACCTTCATTCGCGTCGATTGGTCGACCAACCTCGTCACCAACTTCAACTTCCTCGCCGACTGGTCGTCGCCGTCGATTCAGCCCATCAAGCAGGACGCGGTGCCGTACTACGTCAGCGATCCGAACGACCCCGACGCCTTCCGCATCGAGCGCACGGGGGAGGACCAGGCGAGCTACCTCGAGGTGACGCAGAAGCTGGTCGCGAGCCCCGAGACGGTGTCGTTCGAAGACGGCACCAGCTGGCCGCTGTGCTGGCTCGAGTATTCGACGAGCGACTGCGCGAGCCAGGAGATCAGGGTGCGCAACGCGTTCCGGCGCGTGAACGAGCGCGACTACGAGCCGCGCGTCTACGACGACAAAGAGATGGAGCGCTTCGGCTACTTCTCGACCGAGCGCCGCTCGTACAACCGGCAGTACGGCCTCACCGAGACGGGCCGAGAGCGCTTCATCAACCGCCACAACCAGTGGTGGCACTCGTTGTCATCGAAGGCGTGCCAGCTCGACGTGCACTGCGGCGACACCTCGCCTGGCGTGCGCTGCGTGACCGAGGTGCCGACGGCGAAGGTCGAGACCGACGGCAAGGTGACGGGGGTCTGTTCGCTCCCGTACGCGGTCCGCAATCGCGCCTACCCGGCTGATCCGTCGAGCATCGATCTCGGCCCTCGCCCCATCGTCTACTTTCTGAACCAGGGCTTCCCGGAGGAGCTGAAGGCGGCGGCGAAGGAACTCGAGCGGCAGTACGACGAGACGTTCCGCGGGGTGGTGGAGACGCTCCAGGGGCGGCCGGCGATCGGCCAGGCGTTCGTGGTGTGCGTGAACAACCCGGTGCGCGAAGGCGACCCGGCGGTGTGTGGCCAGCCCGGCACCACGGTGCGGCTGGGAGACATTCGCTTCAACCTGCTCAACTGGGTCGACGAGCCGGTGTCGGCAGGCCTGCTCGGCTACGGCCCCAGCTCGAATGACGCCGAGACCGGCGAGACGGTCGCGAGCGTGGCCAACGTGTACGGCGCGCAGATCGACACGTACGCGGCGATGGGCCGAGACCTCGTGCGCCTGGTGAACGGCGAGCTGCAGCCCACGCAGTTCATCGATGGCGTCAACGTGAAGGAATGGCTCGCCACGCAGCAGTTCGGCACGAAGAGCCGCACCTTCAACCAGGCCGACGTGCACGCGATGGCTGACGCCATGGACCTGTCGTGGACGAAGGGCCTGCCGAGGACGCCGCGCATCACGAAGGGCAACGCGAAGCACCTCAAAGAGGCGTTCGCTGCGCGGAACAAGACGCTCGCGGGCTCGCAGCTCCTCGGAGGCCAGGCCGGGTTGACGGCGCAGCGGTTGACGAAGCTCCGTGGCACGGACCTCGAGCGCAAGCTGATGACGCCCGAGGTGCTCATGGCGCACGCCATCGATCCACGCTCGCAGGTGACGGGCGCGCTGCAGGAGAAGGTCAGCCCGCTGACCCGCTTCACGCCGGCGTACTACCAGTTCCAGGCGCAGCAGCGCCGCCGCCTCGGAGCGCACGGCGTCGATCTCGCGTCGGCCTCGATGAACGACGCGATCCTCGGCTTCGCGCTCGGCCAGAAGGGCGCCGACCCGCAGGTGGTGTGGAAGCGCATTCGTGAGGTGGTGTTCCTCTCGACGGCGCTCCACGAGGTGGGGCACGCGGTCGGCCTGCGCCACAACTTCGCGGGCTCGTACGATCCGATGAACTACCCGAAGACGTTCTGGGATCTGCGCACGGCGAACGGCACGAAGACGCCGCGCCCGCGCTACCTCGACCCCGAGTCCGACGCCGAGCTCGCTGGCGTGACGCTGCCCAGCGGGCTCAAGGGCGGCATCAGCGAGTTCATGCAGTCGTCGATCATGGACTACGGCGCGAACTTCAACTCCGACATCCAGGGCCTGGGCCGGTACGATCGCGCGGCGCTCAAGTTCGGCTACGGCAACCTCGTCGAGGTGTTCGACACCGTGCGCGACATGTACCTCCTGGGCGCCGTGCAGGCCGTGAACGCGTACGGCGATGCCTTGCCCTTCCTCATCACGTGCGACGGGCAGGACTACACCTCGCTGCATTACACGAAGCTGCCTGAGGTGGTGGATCTCGAGAAGCGCTCCGACGTCTTGTTCTCGCAGGTCCAGCGCAAGGAGCTCGCGACCCGCTGCCAGTACCCCGACCTGGTCGAGGTCGACGCGCGCGATCGCCTGCTGGTGCCGTACAAGTTCTGCTCCGACGAGTTCGAGTCGGCGTCGACGGGCTGTGAGGCCTTCGATCGCGGCGCCGATGTCTTCGAGGTCGCCGAGGCGAAGATGAACGACTACCGCTCGTACTATCTCTTCGACTCGTTCCGACGTGACCGGCTCTCGTTCGACCCGTGGGAGGCCGTCGACCGCGCGTACTGGCGCTACTTCGGCTCGCTGCACACGATGATGCAGTTCTACGTGCTGAACCGGGCCTCGTACGCCGAGCTCATTCCCGACGCGCCGAACGACCCGAACAACTTCTGGCGCTCTCCCGACAAGTGGGGCCCGTACACGGTCGCGGTGACGAAGAGCTTCGACTTCTTCGGCGACGTGCTGATGATGCCCGAGCCGGGGCCCTACGATGTCGAGCCGCAGGCCGACGGCCGCGACCTGTACACGATGGACGAGTTCTGGGACCGGCCGAAGTTCACGCTCGGCCTCGGCCAGGGCCGCTACTTCGAGACCAGCTGGGAATATGACTCGGGGTACTTCTGGTACGAGCGCGTGCGCCACGTCGGCAGCTTCAACGACAAGGTCTCGGCGATCTCGCTGCTGACTGATCCCGAGACGTTCTTCCTCGGGAAAGACGTGGCGGCCGATTCCCGCCAGTACGCGATCAACTACTGGCGCCTCTTCCCGAGGCAGATGCTCGACCTCTTCGGCGGCGTGATGACCGATCGGTTCGATCGCATCGGGCCCATCTACGACGGCACGAAGTTCGTCACGCGGCCGATCTCGGGGACGATCACCATTCCTCCGATGGGGCAGAACCCGGTCGATCCGAAGCTCGGCTTCACGCTGCAGCTGTGGATGACGGTGCTCGGCAACGCGCTGATCCCCGCGACGTACGATCAGGCGTTCAGCAACTCGTCGCGGCTGTGGCTGGCGGGGAATGGGCAGGCGATCACCTCGACGCTGCCGACGGTGACGTTCGATGACCCGTTCAGCGGGAAGACGTTCACCGCGGTGAGCTATCGCGTCGGCATTCTCGAGACGGGGCTCGCGGCGCGAATGATCTCTCGTGCGAATGAGCTGAAGACCCGGCTCGACCCGATGAACCCGGCCACCGAGACGGCGCTCAAGCAGTACATCGAGCTGCTCGAGTCACAGAAGACGGTGACCGATGTGTACGGCGGCGGGGTGTTCTGAGGCGTCGTCGCAGATGGCTCGGCATGCTGCTGCTCATGCAGGCGTGTCGGAGCCAGCAGGTTCAGCCTGTGCCTGCGGCGCCACGCCAGGTGGTGCATCCGACAGCCGCACCACGGTGTGACGCCGATGTCGAGTGTCCGCCGGGCCTCGTCTGCGTGTGTTCCTCCGAGCGGTGCTCCGTGCGCCACTGGGCCTCGGCCTCGGGCGAACGATTCGATCACTTCTGCACGACCCCGGTGTCCGAGCCGCACCGCTGAAGGAGCGCGTTGATGGGAACGAAGAAGGCCATGACGACGGCCGAGTGGATGCGGGTGCTGGCGCCGCTGACCGGGCCGTTCGACCTCAGCGCTGCTGACCGGAAAGATCTCAGCTTCAACGTCGCGGAGATCCTGAGCGACGTCTCGGTCTTCATGGCGTCACCGTCATCAGCTCCAGCCCTCGCGCTCCTCGTTTCGCAGATGGAGCACCACTGGCCCTTCCATCAGCGCGAAGTCAGGAGGCTTGCTGCAAGTCGCACCACGACGAGCGACCGGCGACGCCCAGGAAAGCCTGTTCGCTCGAAGAGGTCGTGACAGCCAACGTTCTTCGAGGGCAAGTCCGCTCGGATGGCTCGCCGCGCACCTACGGCCTGACGATCAACACGTCATTCGTCGCGTGCGACAACACCCACTCGGCCACCGAGCCCATCAAGAACCGGTTGAGCGCCGAGCGCCCGTGCGTGCCGAGCACCGTGAGATCGGCGCCGAGGCTCTGCGCCTGCTCCAGCACCAGTGTCCTCGCGTCGCCGCTGCGTACCACCGGGTGAAACCCGAACCCGGGCAGCTTCTTCAGCAGCTCCTTCAACGCCTTCTCGCCGTCCCGCTCGAACTTCTTGCGGAGCGAGACCCGATCATCGGCGCTGATCGAGATGAAGTCTTCGTACGGAATCGGCGTCGCGTGGAAGACGTTGATGCGCCTGGTCGAGGGGTCGACGAGCCGCAGGCCCTGCTTCACCACCGACGTCGCCTTGTGCGCCGGGTCCACCGCGAACAACGGGTGCTGGTACGGCCCCGTCGCCGGCAGCTGCACCAGGAGCACGGGGTGTTCGGTCTGCCGGAGCACGCGCGTCGCCGTCGAGCCGACGAAGAGATCGATGACGCCGCGGCGCCCGTGCCGGCCGATGCAGATGACGTCAGCCTCGATCGTGTTCGCGCGCTTCATCACCTGCTGCGCGGCGTTGCCTTCGATCACGTCACCGACGAACTGGCGGGGCGAGAGTCCACGCTCCACGGCGAGCGAGCGCGCGTGCGCCAGGTGCCGCTCGAGGCCGTGCTCCGCGTCGTCGATCGCGGCCTTTCGGAGCTTCCCGGGGATGTCGGCGGGCAACACGTGAAGGAGGGTGATCTTCGCGTTCGGCGCCAGCGGCAGATGGAGGGCCCGGTCGAACGCGAGCTCCGCGCCTGCGGAGAAGTCCGTGGGAATCAGAATCGACGACAAGCCCTTCGCTGCCATGAGCACTCCTCCGCAGAAGAACGAGTTCGGCGGCTGGAGAATGCCCCGCGCCGTTGGCGTGACGAGCGAAAACTCACGATTCGAACGATTCCCGTGAAGGTCTCCGGGTGGGTTGGACACTCACAGGCCGGGCTGTATGGTGCCTCCCCGCTGGCGTGGCCGACCGGCAATCGCGCAGGACATCGTCGACATGCCGAGCAGCACCACCGCCGTTCGCCTCATCGTTCTCGTCGCCCTCGGCTCGCTCGCCGCGTGCTTCACGCCTGTCCGCGAGCCTGACTGCCTGCTCGACGGGCGCTGCGAGTGCAAACAGAAGTCCGACTGCACGCTCGACAAGGACTGCATCGGTGGCTTCTGTCGCGTCATCCCCGACGCGGGCCTCCCGGGCGATCTCGGCTGGCCGTGCGCGGTCGACGGCGACTGCCGCTTCGGTCCCTGTCTCCCCAAAGGCCCCGGCAACGGGCTCGTCTGCTCCGCCGCGTGCGGCGTCGACGGTGGCTTCACGTGCGGCAAGGGGTGGGACTGCAAGCTCTCGACGACCGGCCCGGGCTTCCTCTGCGTGCCGCCGTTCAAGGCGCTCTGCAACGAGTGCGTCAGAGACACCGACTGCAACGCGAGCGGAGACCGCTGCCTCGACCTCGACGGAGGCCGGTTCTGCGGCCAGGACTGCTCCCTCGTCGCGTGCCGTGCGGGCTACTCGTGCCGCGCCATCGCGTTCGATGCCGGCGTCGCGCGCCAGTGCGTGCCTGACACCAACAGCTGCCGCTGCTCACCCAACGCCGTCGGGCTGGAGCGCTCGTGCTCCACCACTGCCTCGCTCGGGAAGTGCTTCGGCGTCGAGACCTGTCAGCTCAACGGCACCTTCGCGACGTGTGACGCGCCGGTCGCGTCTCCCGAGGTCTGTGACGGCCGCGACAACGACTGCAACGGCCTCACCGACTCGGCGGACCCCGGCCTCGACACCTCGAGCGTCGTGGGCTTCCCCGACTGCCGCAAAGGCGTCAGCTGCACCGGCAAGGTGTCGTGTGGAGCCCTCGCCAACGACGCCGGCTTCGCCTTCCTCTGCAGCGCGCCCGACCCCGTGGAAGAGCGCTGCAACGGCGTCGACGACGACTGTAACGGCATCGTCGACGACGGGCTCCGTGATGCACTGGGCCGTTACTCGAGCCCTCGCGCCTGCGGAGGCTGTAACACCGACTGCTACGAGGTCATCAACGGCCTCGATCGTGACGGTGGCGTGGGCGCTGCCTCGTGCGTCGACCGCGCTGGCCAGTTCACCTGCGTGCCACGCCGCTGCGCGAAGGGCTTCTATCTCTTCCCGTCGGCGACCGACCCTGCGCGCTGTGAGCCCGTGCCCGAGACGCAGTGCGCGCCGTGCACCAGCAACGCCGACTGTCGCGTGCCCGGCGATGTCTGCTCGGCGGTCGGCAACGATCAGGGCAGGGCGTGCCAGCAGTCGTGTTCTCCCTCGAGCCAGCGGCCCAACTGCAACGGCATCGTCGGCTCGCTGGACTGTTGCCCGATGGGGAGCACCTGCCAGAGCCAGGGCGGAGCGCTGGTCTGCGTCCCAAGCACGAACTCCTGCGAGTGCGCGACCGCACGTCAGGGCTTCGCACGCAGCTGCTTCGTGACGTCGGGGCCCAGCACCTGCGTCGGCCGGCAGATCTGCGAGCTCACCGGCACGTACTCGAGCTGCGACACCTCGATGACGACCGCCGAGCTCTGTGATGGCGCCGACAACGACTGCGACGCGATCGTCGACGAGGGCTTCATCAACACGCGCGACTCGGGCACCTACGACACCGACGAGCAGTGCGGGAACTGCCAGACCAACTGCAAGGCACGCTGGAGCCCGACCATTCAGCACGCCATCGGTGGCTGCCGCGTCGACGGCGGCGTCGGCTGCACCATCGTGCAGTGCACGTCGGAGGACATTCTCGGCGCAGGCGCTCCGTGCCGCACGTCGACCGACTGCCCGATGGGCACGTGCGATCCCGTCACCTCGGTCTGCGTCCGGCCATGCGCCATGGGCTGTCTCGGCGGCACGCAGTGCCTCGGGACGAACTGCGCCCCCACGTGCGCCACCGATGGGCAATGTCAGGCGGCGACGGGAAACCCTGCGTCACGCTGCATCTCCGTCGACGGTGGTGTGCGGGCCTGCGCAGTGAACGCGCAGTTCAGCGACGTCGATCGCGAAGAGACGAACGGGTGCGAGTGCGCGCGGCTGCCGCTCGGCATCGACGACCCTGATCTCTCCACGACGTACCCGCCGGCGGGCCTGCGCTACGTCGATCGTGACTGCGATGGCGTCGACGGCGTGGTGGCGAACTCCATCTTCGTCTGGGCGCAGAGCACGAACAGCCTCGGCACGCGCGCCAACCCCTTCCGCACCATTCGTGAGGCGATCGCCGCGGTCGCTGGCGCCCGAAACACGATCCTCGTCGCGCAGGGCACGTACGTCGAGCAGGTGGTGCTGCAGCCCGGGCTTCGTCTGCACGGCGGCTACTCGTCGGACTTCGCGCGGCGTGACGTGATCACCTTCCCCACGTTGATCGAAGGACCTCAGCCGGACTTCTCGTCGCCGACCTTCCGCCGAGGCACCTTGAACGCAGAGTGGCCGGCGTCGGCGCTGACGACCATCGTGAGCGGCTTCACGGTGCGCGGCTACGACGTCACCTCGCGGCCCGCGTCGGGTCAGCCGGCGTTCAACTCGTACGCGGCCTACGTGAACGTCGTCGGCGGGCTGACGCTGCAGAACAACCACTTCGTCGGCGGCCGCGGCGGTGACGCGACGCCTGGAGTCCCCGGCCCTGCAGGGGCGAACGGCGGCAACGGCGTCGATGGGCTGCCCGCGCGTGAGTGCAACACGCCGGAGTGTACGAACGAGGTCCAACCCGGTGGCGCTGGCGGACAGAACGTCGCGTGCGCGGCGCAGACCTCGGGCAACCCCGGCGGTGGGGCTGACCCGCGCAACGACCCGCAGCAGTACACGACGGGCGCAGGCGGCAACGGGCAGGGCGGGAGCAACGGGCGCTACGACAACTCGTTCGGCATGCAGTTCACCCTCTGCAAGTACGACTGCGTGGTGCCTCCCAACGGGCTCAACGGCGGGCCGGCGCAGAACGGCGGCGCAGGCACGTCGGCTGCCGCAGGCCCCGGGTGCACGGCGCCGCTGGGTGGGCTCGTCGGGAACGACTGGGTCGCGTCCATCGGAGGTCCCGGTCAAGGTGGCGCGAACGGCCGCGGGGGCGGCGGCGGCGGCTCTGGTGGCTGTGTCGACAACGGCAACCCGTCTTCCTGCACCGTCGGGCGTCGCGTCGGCGATCTCGGCGCGACGGGCGGTGGGGGTGGCGCCGGTGGCTGCGGCGGTGGTGGTGGGCTCGGCGCGGCGAGCGGCGGAGGCTCGTTCGCGCTCTTCATCGTCGGGGGCAACAACACCATCATCGGCAACCTCATCGATCTCGGCTTCGGCGGAAACGGCGGCAACGGCGGCGCTGGCGGCTTCGGCGGGCTCGGTGGACAGGGTGGCCGCGGTGGACCTCAGAACTCCGCGGCGTGGTGCGCAGGGCAGGGCGGGCTCGGCGGGCGCGGGGGCAACGGCGGCGGAGGGAGCGGCGCCGGCGGCGGCTGTGGCGGCTCGGTCTACGGCATCGCGGGCCGGGTGAACGCGTCGCTCGGCATGCAGAACACCTTCGCGCCCACGCCGATGAACGCGGCGGGCGCTGGCGGCATCGGCGGCTCGTCTCCTTCTGGCGCAGCCTTCAAGGGCGGCGACGGGCAGCCCGGGCTCGTTCGCCAGCTGGGGGTGTTCTGATGTCCCGCAGCGCGCTCCTCGTCTTCTTCCTCCTCGCGGCGTCGTGCGGGCGAACGCTGTTCTTCTCTCGCATCGAGCCCTGCGTCTTCGACACCGACTGCGCCGAGGGCCTTCGTTGCGTCAACCAGGTGTGCCGCGTGCTCGACGAGGTCGACGCTGGTCCACGAGGTGGCAGCAAGCGCTTCGGTGAGCCCTGCGCGAGCGGCGCTGAATGTGCGTCGGCCTTCTGCGCGAACGGCCCGCAAGGTGCGTTCTGCACGATGGCGTGTGGAAGCGCGCCCGACGCTGGCTGTCCGCTCGCGTTCACCTGCAAGACGATGCCGGACCGCGATCGCCCCGACGCGGGCCAGACGCTCGCGCTGTGCGCCATTCCCCAGCCGTTGCTCTGTCAGGACTGCCAACGCGACTTCGAGTGTGGGGCCTCGGGCGCCGACAAGTGCCTCACCTTCGAGGGTGGCACCTTCTGCGGCCGTGACTGCTCCTTCGAGGGGTGTCCCTCGCTGTACCGCTGCGAAGCGCGCCCCGATGGCAGCAGGCAGTGCGTGCCCGACGGCCGCACCTGCGACTGCACGCCCCAGACGCTCGGCCTCGAGAAGGGCTGCCGCGGTCCGCCCAACCAGTTCGGCCGCTGCCAGGGCAACCAGACGTGTCAGGCCGATGGTGGGTTCACCTCGTGCGACGCGCCGTCGGCGCTCCAGGAGACGTGCAACGGCGTCGATGACGACTGCAACGGCCGCATCGACGACTTCACCGCGCCCGAGTGCAGCAAGACGGTCGGCATGCGCACCTGCCGCGGCCCGCAGGTGTGTCTGGCGACGGCAGGCCTGGTCTGCACCGCGCTCGACCCCGAGACCGAGGCCTGTAACGCCCGCGACGATGACTGTGACGGTGTCGTCGACAACGGCTTCCTCGACGCCCAGGGCCGGTACACGCAGCTCACGCACTGCGGCCGCTGTGGAAACGACTGCGCGAAGATTCCCAACGCGACCGCGACGACCTGCACGGCCGACCCGCGAGGTGCCTTCCGCTGCCAGGTGACGGCGTGCGCGACCGGCTTCTTCCCGTCGACCGATCGCACGTTCTGCCAGGAGCTGCCCGACACGTTGTGCCGCGCCTGCCTGGTCGACGCCGATTGCATCGGGCCGAACGCGCGCTGCCTCACCGTCGATGGCCAGCGGGTGTGTGGCCGCGATTGCTCCGCGAACTCAGCCTATGGCCCGACGTGCCCCGCCGGGTATGGCTGCCAGGCCGGAACGCAGCAGTGCGTGCCGTCGACGAACACCTGCACCTGCTCGACGCGAACGACCAACTCCACGCGCTCGTGCACCGTGACGGAGCCGGGCGGCACCGCGATGTGCCGTGGCTTCGAGACCTGCCGCGCGCCCGGGCCGTCGTGGTCGAGCTGCGACGTAGACTCGTTCAACCCCGAGATCTGCGACGGCCGCGACAACAACTGCGATGGGCGCGTCGATGAAGGCTTCCGCACCGTGGCGACGGGCCGATACGAGGCGCTCCAGCACTGCGGGTTCTGCAACAACGACTGCTCGAAGATCTGGTCGCCTGCGCTGCAGAAGACCAACGGCGTCTGCGACACGGCGCAAGCGATGCCCCGCTGCGTGATGGGCCCCTGCCTCACTGAGACGATCGGCGGCACCACCTTCGAGTACGTGAACGTCAACGGTGACACCGGTGACGGCTGCGAGTGCCGTCGGCTGCAGGGAAACCTCACCATCGATTTGCCCGATCGCGCGCCCGGCACCGGGAGCGCGGCGTCGTGGGTCGACGAGAACTGCGACGGCATCGACGGCGTGCAGCAAGACGCGGTGTTCGTCTCAGGCACCGGGCCCGCCGTCGGCAACGGCTCGCGCACGGCGCCGTTCCGGACCATCGCGCAGGGGCTCGCTGCCCTGGGGCCGCTCAACAAGCGCTACGTGCTCGTCGCGCAGGGCCTGTACCGGGAGAACGTTCGCCTCGAAGACGGCCAGCAGCTCTTCGGTGGGTACTCGAGCGACTTCCTCAAGCGAGACCCGCGCCTCCACACCACGTTCATCCAGGGCGCGCAGCCCACCGTCTTCAACGCTGGCGCCGTGCACGTCGAGAACGCGGGGCAGGGCGCGCTCGAGACCGTCATCGCGGGCTTCACCATCGTCGGGTGGGACGCGCCGCCAGCGGCCGTCGACGGGCGTGGCGAGGCCAGCATCGCCGTGTACCTCTTCAACGTCGGGTCGCGCGTCGTCGTCAGCAGCAACGACGTCATCGCGGGCCGCGGAGGCCAGGGCGGCAATGGGCGCACGGGCGATCAAGGCTTCGGCCGTCAGGCGACGATGGTCCTCAACGGGCAGCGCGGCGTCGACAGCCAGCACTTCCCCACGGGGTTCTGCTCGCCTGCCGCGCATCGAATCGGCGGTGTCGGCGGCCAGAACCCCTCGTGTGCTTCGGGCAGCGCGCCTCAGGGTGGTGGGTCGATCTGCCCTGTGTACTCGATGGTGACGAACACCGGAGCGCAGCAGGAGTTCGCAGGCCCGGCGCTGGGCAGCCGCAACGGACGTGGCGGCTTCGATCGCACCTTCTCGAACCTCTCCCGGCCGTCGTGCAGCCAGGTGCAGGAGAGCGGCTACCCGTCGAACATTCAGCCGAACGACGGGCAGGACGGGCTCCAGGGTCCCGATGGGAGCGGTGGGCTCGGTGGCGCTGGGGCGCCTGCAGGGGCGCGCTTCGGCAGCGTGGTGAGCGGCCGGTGGACAGGCGCCACGGTGAGCGCGAGCGCAGGGCTCGGCGGCGTCGTCGGTCTGCCGGGCGGTGGCGGCGGTGCGGGCTCGGGCGTCGTGAAGTTCACCGGCGGCGGGTGCCAGGCGTGGGAGATCGGCGCGAGCGGCGGCGGCGGCGGCGCGGGGGCGTGTGGTGGCGCAGGTGGCGCGGCCGGAGCCCAGGGCGGTGCCTCGCTCGCGTTCTTCATCGGCGCTCCAGTGCTCTCGGCGGCGCGCCCCACGCTCACCGGCAATCGCATTCAGCGCGGGCTCGGCGGCAACGGCGGCAACGGTGGCTTCGGTGGCCCTGGCGGCGTCGGTGGCGCGGGCGGCGTCGGCGGGCAGCCTGATCGCTGGAGCAGCTCGACCGGAGGCAAAGGTGGTGAGGGCGGCAACGGCGGTCCCGGCGGCGGTGGCGGTGGTGGCGCGGGTGGCCCGTCGTTCTCGGTGCTCGGCTTCAACGTCGACGTGCAATCCGTCAGCAGCACCAACACCTTCCTCGTCAGCGCAGCCATCGACACCGGTGGACGAGGCGGTGCTGGTGGCTCCTCGCCGGGCCCGGTGACGTCATCAGGTGGCGCCGGCGCTCGCGGTGCATTCGCCGAGACGCTCACGTTGCGCGCATGCAGCGCGGGCTGTCTGGCGGGCACGACGTGCGACGCGAATCAGGTCTGCGTGCCGAACTGAGGCTCAGGTCCAGCGGATCAGGAACGTCGCGCCGCTGCCGTCATGCGCGGTGCTCTCGACAGTGGGGCTCTTGCCACCAGCCAACTCGACGCCTCGCCGGAGCATGCCGCAGTAGAACGCCGTCGACGCCACCTTGCTGCACCACAGCTCGTAACTTCCGTCCGCGCCCGCCGTGACCTTCGTCTCGGTGTAGTTGTTCGCGGTGCGGAGGTTGCGGGCCATGCGCTCCAGCATTCGCCGGGGGCCGATCACCCGAATCGCCGTCAGCAGCGCCTTGCCCACCAGCGACTCGCCGTAGCTGTCGACCATGCGGCGGCCCATCGCGAGGTGCCGCTCCTTCTCTGAAGCGTTGGGCATCACCAGCTGGGAGCCGAGGTCCATCGCCTTGACCCATGTCTCGAACGGGTACGCGGGCAGCAGCCGCTCGAAGTCGACACCCATCGCCTTGAACTGGACGGTGGCCTCGGGCGTCAGGCGCAGCGAGAGCGCCCGCGCGAGCGCTTCGAACGTCGGGCCAAAGACGAGCGCTTCATCCATTCCGGCCCGAGGTGTAACGGGCCGCGCCGCAGGTGTCGCCTTTTCTCCTCGTCACTGCGCTGCCACACCGGTCGTCGGCGTGTCGCGCACCTCGAAGCGCATCTCGTCGGCGGTGGCCTGAATCTCGGGCGCGTACATCGCTTCGACACGGGCCGGGAGCGCCGAGAACCGCCCAGGCGTCTCTGCGCGCAGCTCGTACGAGAGCTTCGTGGTGCCGACCTTCAGCTCGGAGAGGAACATGGCCACGCGGTCGGTGCGGAGCTCGGCGTGGGCACAGGCGTAGTTGCACACCTCGGGGCCCGAGCGCTGCTGCACCGCCTCGAAGCCGGCCGGCTTCAAGTCTTCGAGCATCACGAACTCGACGGCCTTGTTCGCGGTGATCTCGACGTCGACGCGCACGCGCACGCCAGACTCGACGGGCATGCCGTACTCGGTGGGCGCGGTGCTCTTCTCGGTGCTCGGCTTGCCCAGCAGCGTGTACGAGCGCGCCACCTTCACGTCGCCGCCGACGCCCTTGATGAAGTCGTTCTGGTTGAAGACGTCCCACGTCGCGGCCCAGTAGCCGGTGCCTGCCCCATCACGGCGCACCTGCACGGTGTTCTTCCCGGCCTTGAAGTCGGCGTCCGAGAAGAAGAGCGCCGGCACGTCGAGCCCTCCCTTCGCGTACTTCAGTTGCTTGACCTGCCTCCCGTTGATGGTGACCGTGAAGCTTCCCTGCTGCGAGGCGGCCTTCTCGCGGCGCGCGAGATCGGCGAGCGCGTAGATCGCGAACGCGGTGTCTCGGGTGGTGCGCCACTTGCCGCCATTGCGTCGCAGCACGAGGAAGTCGGTGAGCGGCCCCACGTACTTCGCGCCATCGGCCCAGCGAGACATCGCCATCAGCGTGTAGGCCGTCGCCTCGATCGCGGCCGAGGTGCTCCACGCGTCGTTCACCTCGCCGACCGCGGCGTCCTTGCGGGCCTCGGCGACCTTCACGATGTCATCGAGGTTCTCGACGGCGACGCGCGCCCGGGAGTCCTTCGCGGCCAGCAAGGCGAGGGCGACCAGGGAGCGACCTCGAGGCTGCATCTTCGTGCGCCGCTCGAACGTCTGATCGAGCACCGCCTTCGGCACCGGCCCCGACTGCGCCAGCGCATAGACGGCGAACGCGTGCGTGTCGGGGTTGTCGAGCGCTTCACCGAGGTGGCCGAGCAGGTACGTGCGGCCGCGGCTCACCATGCCAGTGTCGATGGTCAGGCCGGCGTCCTTCGCGAGCCCGAGCGCGTAGACGACGTACGCCGTCATCCACAGGTTGGTGCGATCGCTCTGCCACCAGCCCCAGCCGCCGTCACCGTGCTGGAAGCCCGCGAGCCGCTCGAGCCCCTTCTGCACCATGTCGTCGAGGTCCTTCGGCAGGCGCTCCGCGGGCAACGAGAGATCCTTCGCGGCCTTTCGCGCGATGACCGCGGGCACGAAGCGCGAGAGCGTCTGCTCCACGCAGCCGTACGGGTACTGCGCCAGGTACGGCAGCCCATCGAGCATCACCGCGAGCAGCGAAGGCGACAGGTTCAGCTCGAGCTTCGTGAGCGACGCCTTTCGTTTCTGAGGCAGCTCGACGTCGAAGGTGAAGGTGTCGCTCAGCCGGCCTGCGAAGAACTGCCGCTGCGCCGAGCCGTGCACGAGCGCGGGGATGGTGAGCTCCATCGCGTCGGCCGCCGAGCCCGACTTCACCTGCGCACGAATGAGTCGATCGCCCAGCTCGGTGATCTTGAAGCGCGCGTCGAAGCGCACCACCTGCTCGGGCGTGACGGTGACGGTCTTCTTCGTCGGCCCCAGCGCCAGCATGCCCGGCGCGGTGATGACGACGTCGACGGGCCCGGCCTTCGCGAGGTGGCTCTCGATGACGGCCGAGAGGACGACCTCATCGCCTTCGATGATGAAGCGCGGGGTCTGCAGGCGAACCATGAGCGGTCGCGCGGTGCGCATCGTGGCGGAGCCGCGGCCCAGGTGCGGGCCCGGTGTGACGACCGTCGCGACGGCCTTCCACGAGGTGAGTGAGTCGGTGACCTTGATGGCCTGGCTCACGGGCGCGTCGATCTTTCCGACGAGGGCGGCGTACCAGCCTGCCGAGCTGCCGAAGTCGGTGCGAGCCTTGACCGGAGCGTCGGCGCCGGTCGAGCCCGAGGCGTCGTCGGCGTCACGTGGACCGGCCGAGTCCTTCCTCTTTTCGGAACGCTCCATCATGCGGTTGCCAGCGACGACGGGACTCGGTGCGGCCATTCCAGCCATCGCTCTCGACGCCGGCGCCGACTCTTCTGCGGCCATCTTGTTGGCACCCACCTCGTCCATCATCGTGTCGGCCTGAGGAGGCCTGACCTTCGTGTCGGCGCTCGCCTTCGGCTGCGGCACAGGGCGACTGCGGAAGCTGCGCCAGTCGGTCGAGCGCCGCGTCTGCACGCCCTGGTTGCGCTGCTGGCGGCCGAAGAACGTCGAGAAGTCCTGCTTCTCGGGTTCGATCGCGAACAACGCCTCATCGACGATGGTGAGCGCGGTCTCGGTCGGGGCGGCCGGCCCCTTCGTCGCGCGAATGCTCACCGGCACCGACGAGCCAGGCTCGGCCACCGCGCGATCGAACGCGACCTTCACGTCGAGCTCGACCTCGGAGCCCCGGACCTTCAGGCCCTGCTGCTGCTGGAGGATGGTGCCGGACTCAGAGCGGCTCGCCATCAGCCACACGTTCGGCGTCGCGGCGGCGGGGATGGGCAGCTCGACGTACTTCGTGCGCCCGTTCATCTCGATGACGCGGCTGGTGACGATGAGATCGTGCTCGAGCGTCAGCCACACGTGGCCGCCCGGCTGCGGCGTGACGATGAGCGCGCGCAGGGTCTGCCCGACCGAGAGCGGCGCGCGGTCCATCAGCAACTGGAAGCCGGGGCCCGGTGGCGGAATCGGCTTGGTGTCGGAGGTGAGCCAGAGATCGGCGGTCGCGAGCGGTGCCTGACCCTGCTTCGCGTCGACGTCCACGACCTCGACCCGAACTGCTCCAAGCGCGTCGGCGTCGAGCTGCGCGAGCCCGAGTCCCGAGACGAGCTTGGTGCGCACCTCGGCGATCTTCGACAGCGCGCCGGTGTTCGGGTCCGAGATGCGCGAGAGCCGCACCAGCACGTCGGGGGACATCGGCCGGCCGTTCGCGTCTTCGGAGCGCAGCCGCAGCGTCACCTTCTCGCCGGGGCGGTAGAGGAAATGATCGCTGCGCACGTCGACGAAGTAGGGCGAGCGCGAGAGCTTCGCGCTGCCGCTGCCCTGGATCTCTCGGCGAGAGGCGTCGGTGACGAAGACCTGCGCGGTGACCTGCAGATCGGTGCCTTGATCGGGCGTGGCGGGGACTTCGATCTCTGCGGTGCCGTCGACGCCCGTCTTGAACACCAACGTGTGCGACGCGATCGGCCCGTAGTACCCGTAGCGGCGCCCGCGGCCGCGGGAGTACCGGTCTTCGTCGTCGTATTCGCCTGAGTTGGCGTTCGTGTCGTTTGCGTCCTGCTCGTCGGGCCACTTGCCGAACTGGTGCTGCCATTGGCTGACGGTGACGATCGCCCGGCCCTGGGCTCCAGTGAGCGGACCACCCGAGTAGTACTTCGCCGTGACTTTGAGCTTCACGGGGTCGCCCGGCTTCGGGCTGCCGACGGCGCTGACCGACACGATGGCCTCGGGCGGCTTGTACTCCTCGACGCGGAACACCAGCTGCGGCTGCTGGAACGAGCGGTTGTTGCTGCTGTCGGTCACCGTGACGTACCAGGCGCCCAGGGTGGCGTTCTTCGGCAGGGCGACGGTCGTGAACGCGGTGCCGAAGGTATTGGTGGTGAGCGTCGGCTTGGCGATCTCTTTCCCGTTCGGGTCGCGCACGGTGACGATGACGGCGCGCTCGGCGATCGGCTCCGAGGGGCCACCTTCACGAGAGCGCAGGAAGAGCTTGAGGCCGACGGTCTCACCCGGCTTGTAGAGCGGCCGGTCCATCATCACGTAGGCGAGGTCCTGCCTCGACCAGCTCGACCAGTACGCGTCTCCGGCGCGCGAGTAGGCGACGTCGGCGCCGCGCTTCACCCAGACGTGGTGCGTGTTGTTCGACGTCTCGGTCTGGAAGGTGGCGAGGCCCTGCGCGTTGGTGCGGCCGAGCTGCTTTGCCTCGTTGTTGCCGCGCACGAACATCACCTCGGCGTTGGGCTGTGCGGCGCCGGTCTCGACGTCGGTGACGTAGACCTGCACCTGCTTGCGATCGCTCTTGGTGATCACGGCGACCTGGCTCATCAGCGCGAGATCGGAGCCGGTGACGCCGTCGCCTGCGGCCTCGATCGTGTAGAGGCCGGGGGAGGGGAGCTCGAGCTCGAAGGTCTTGTTGCCCGGCGCGTGCTGGCTCTTCACCTCGAAGGTCTCGCTCCACGTCTTCTCGACCGGCCCACCGGAGAACGCGCTGACCGAGTCGGGGTACCCCTTCGGCGAGAACGGATCGGCGCGGCGCAGCGTCCACGTGACGCGCTTGACGTTTCGCCACGACACCTGCACCGGCAACTTCAGGCCCGGCAGCGTCACCTGGTACGCGCTCACCGACAGCGACACCTGGCGGATGTTCTCGGCGGCGTACCGCGCGTCGGAGTGCCGGTTCGAGGTGGTGGAGGAGAACCGCTTCACGATGCCGTCGTAGATGGTGAGCGCGTCGACGTAGCGCTCCTTGCTTTCACGCTGCTGGCCCAGGAGGAAGAGCGCGTCGTCAGCCCAGGCGGTGTTGGTGGCGCCGACGTCGGTGAGCTCCTGCTCGCCTTTGCCGCGCGTCGCCTCGGTGCGGAGCCAGGCCTGGGCGCGATCGAACCGCGCGTGCGCCTTGTCTGCCTCGTTGGTCGCGTACTCGAGGACGATCGGCGTGAGCTTCTCGGCCAGCTTCACGTCCCACGTCGCGTTGTCGAGCTGGGTGAGGCAGCCCGCCACCAGCAGCCGTCGCGCTTCGTCGCCCACGCGCCCCTCGGCCTTCGTCGCCGTCTGGAGAAGCGGAATCGCCTGCTGGAACTGCCGGTAGCCCTGCTGCGCCAGCGCCCACTGCGCGAACGCGCGCGCGAAGTCCTGCTCGCCAGCGTCGGCCAGCTTCGTCAGCTCGGTGGAGCCGTCACGTTTGCCGACCTTCCAGCAGGCGTACGCGCGCTTCGACGTCGCTTCCCGGGCAAGAGGAGAGCCCGCGTTGGCCTTGAGGAACGCCTCGAACGACTCGCACGACTTCGAGAACGACTGCTCCGCGAGGTACTTGTTGGCGGCCTCGAAGGTCGGCGCCTGCGCGAGCGCAGCGGCGCTGACGAAGCAGAGCAAGAGGGTGAGGCGGCGCATGGTGACTCCCTGGTTCAACGGTACGGGGACGGACACGGGTCCACGGCGAAACGTTCCGACGCAGGACGCGCGACCCTAGCGCCTGTGACAGCCGTTGATGACGCTGATGCATCGACGCACCCCGACGAGCACGGCGCGGAGGGGAGGGGGCTTGACGGGAAAATGAACGTCGTTTACTAATCGGCGCATGGTTCAGGAAAGCGACAAGTCGCCGCGAGAGCGTCGACGCGGTGCAAACGAGGGCCGCATTCTCGACGCGGCGATGCGCATCATCGGAGAGGCGGGGCTCGAAGGGCTCTCGATGGCGCGGCTCGCCGAGGCCGCCGACTACACGCCCGGAGCGCTGTACCGGTACTTCCCTTCGAAGGATGCGCTGCTCGCGCGCCTGGTGCTCCACGTGCTGGGCGAGGCGCAGGAGTTCCTCACCCGCGCCGCCGGCGCGCTGCCCGAGTCGGCGCCGCCGCTGGCCCGGGTCTTCGCGCTCGCGCAGGGCTACCGCGCGTTCGCCCGCCAGAAGCCGAACAGCTTCGGGCTGCTCGCGATGACGATGGCCGACCCGCGCGTGCTGATTCCGGGCGTCTCCGAAGCAGCGCCCGTCACTGCGCGAGTCATCACCACGCTCGAGCTCATCGCCTCGGCGCTCGGCGCAGCGGAGGCGGCAGGTCAGCTCGAGCCCGGTGACGTCGCCGAGCGCACGCTGTGTCTGTTCGCGACGCTCCAGGGCTTGCTCCAGTTGCACAAACAGGCCCGGTTCGCTCCCAACGTGTTGCAGCTCGACGAGCTGACCGTCATGGGCACGCGCGCACTGCTCATCGGCTGGGGCGCCCGCGCTCGCACCGTCGACGCCGCGCTCGTGAAGGTCGCCGCACTCTCCAACTCGCTGCCCCAGGGTCTTCAATGATTGGCTTCGTCCTCCTCGCGTTCGCAATCGGCGTGCTCACGTGGTCGCTGCTCGAGTACCTGATTCACCGCTTCCTCGGGCACCACCCGAAGTTCTTGCCGAACCCCTTCGGCGCAGAGCACATGCGGCATCATCGGGAAGGCGACTACTTCGCGCCGACGTGGAAGAAGGTGCTGGTGGCGCTGGGCTTCACCGCGCTCCTCGCGTGGCCGCTCACGTCGCTCGTCGGCGTCGGGCCGGGCGTCGCGTACCTCGCGGGCTTGATGCTGATGTACGGCACGTACGAGGTGCTCCACCGCCGGGAGCACACGCACGCGGGCATCAGCGCCTACGGCCGATGGGCGCGCCGTCACCACTTCGCGCACCACTTCAGCGACTCGCGCTGCAACCACGGCGTCACGTCGCCGCTGTGGGATCTGGTGTTCGGCACCTACCGGGCGCCAGGGACAGTGCGGGTGCCGGCGAAGTTCCGCATGGCGTGGTTGGTCGACCCGAAGACCGGCACGGTGCGCGCTGACGTCAGTGACACCTTCGTGCTGTTGCCCGAGCCGAAGGAGTCGAGTGCTCAGACGACCGTCGCTGCGTAGCGGCTGGAGTGAACGCAGGTTACTGCGGGGCCCTGCCTGGCGCCTTCCACGCCAGTCCGACCCCCGCCGCGCACAGCAGCGTGGCCGCTACGGTCACTGACAGGGGCGGCAGCGTCGAGGTCTCGCTGACGCCCAGCATGCCGGCAGAAGACGGGTGCCGCACGACCCACACGATCAGGCCGTTGTTCATGGCGTGAACGATCATCGACGGCAGGATCGAGCCCGAGCGCCACGCCAGCGCCGCCAGCATCAGGCCGAGCGCCAGCGTCGGCAGCATGCGGTAGATCGACGCGTGGGCGAAGCCGAAGAGCAGCGACGAGATGAGAACGGCCGGCCACAGCCCCAGCCGTCGCAACCCCGACAGCATGACGCCCCGGAAGAACAGCTCCTCGCAGATGGCGGGTGTGACGGCCACGCCGAGCAGCACCACCCACAAGGGCAGCGAGGGATCGCCGAGCGTGAGCATCTGCTCGAGCCCCTTCACCAGCGACTCGGGCGGCGGCGCGACCCGCATGAACACGCCGACGATGGCGATCCAGCCCGTCGCGCCGATGACCACCGCCGCGAGCAGGTGCTGCCAGGAGGGCAGGCGCAGCAGCAGCGTCTCGCGCGCCGAGTAGCCCAACCCGAACACCACCACCAACGCCGGCAGCAGGAAGAAGCCGTACTGCACGACGAGCAGCGTGGTGACGACCCCTCGCGCCTCCACCAGCAGGCTCGCGTAGAAGGCGAGCACCATGGCCAGCGCGAACGTGGTCAGTGCCACCGCCGGCGTGGGCACGCCGCCCGCCCTTCGCTCCAGCCCCAGCACGCTCCGGGCGGACTCCTTGCCGCCGAGCATGATCTGCTCGCGCCCAAAGACGTGCGCCGCGAGCATGATGGCGAGCATCGCGAAGAGCGCCGAGGACAGCAGCACCAGGAAGACCAGCTCGGCGCGCACCTCACCTGAGAACACGGCCTTGACCAGCAGCGCGATGTTCACCACCGGCACGAATGCCGTCCACGCGTTCAGCTCCACAGTCGGCAGGATGGCGAGGCCTGCCGGCATCGCAATGGCCATGAAGACCGGCGTGAGGAAGTTCTGGCCGTCCTTGAAGTCCCTGGCGAAGACCGCGACGGCGAGAAACACCGGCGAAGTGGTCATCGTGATGGGCACGAGCATCAGCCCGGCGAGCACGATGGAGACCGGCGGGATCGACACCTCGCCGGCCGGCAGGATGCGGGTGATGGTGAGCGACAGGCTGGCGGTGTTGGCCGCGACCGCCACCAGGCCCACCACCGAGACGGCCAGGACCTTGCCCATCACGATCTCGCTCGAGCGCAGCGGCGCCACCATCAGCGTCTGCATGGTGCCGCGCTCCTTCTCGCCCGCGGTCATGTCGATGGCTGCGTAGAAGCTGCCGAGGAGCGACAGCGTCAAGAGGATGAACGGGAGCGCGGACCCCATCGCGTGGTTGACGACCCGCGCGGGCGGCGCCACGTCGCGCCGCAGGACTTTGAGGGCGTCGGTGAAGCCCGCCGGCAGCTGCCGTGCTTGCTCGCGGCGCGTGAGCAGCGTCGTGCGGTAGGTCGAGAGGACGTCGGCCAGCCGATCGCGCGCGGTGCGCGAGTCGCCGCGCAGCGCATCGAAGTAGAGGGTGACGGTGCCGAGGTCATCGCGCGCCAGCGCCTGGTCCAGTCCAGGCCAGCTCACGAGCACCGCGTCCGCGCGGCGGGAGGTGAGCAACGTGCGCGCGGCGGCGAGCGTGGGGTTCTCCTGCTCGCCCTTCGTGGGGTGGGCGGTGGCGGCCCCGTGCGCCACAGCTGCCGCGGGTGCGGCCTCGCCCGCTTCAATCGAGCGCCGCACCTCGTCTGGCGCGCCCAGCCAGGCGGTGACCTCCAGGTGGGCATCGGTCGCCTTCATGGCCTCGACGAGCTCGGCTGGCGCGGCGCCCCACGTGGCCACGACCGAGCGCCGGGCCCTGGTGGCGGCCACGTTCGATTCCATGAGCCGGCTCAGGCCCATCGCCATCAGCGGATAGACCAGCATCGGCAGGCCGATCATCATCAGCAGCGTGCGCCGGTCGCGCAGCGTCTCGACGAGTTCCTTCCTGAAGATCGTGAGTATCTGCGGCAGTCGCATGGCACCTCATCGAATGGAGACGACGCTCACGCGGCGCCGGACACACGCCCGGCATGGTGGAGGAACGCGTCGGTGAGGTTGGCCTGGCCCGACCGCTCCAGCAGGTCAGCGAGCGGCCCCGAGTCCACGATGCGGCCCTGGTGCAGCAGGTAGATGCGGTCGCAGAGGTACTCGGCCTCGCCCATGATGTGCGTCGAGAACAGCACGGCGCGACCCGCGGCCTTCTCGCGGCGAATCGCCTCGACGATGAACTTGCCGCTGATCACGTCCAGCCCGTTGGTGGGCTCGTCGAGGATCAGCAGCTCGGGATCGTGCAGGAACGCGCGGGCGACGTTCGCCCGCTGCTTCTGTCCCGACGAGAGGGTGCCGCAGGCTCGCGTGGCGAACGCCCCCATCTCGAGCTCGCGTACCAGTCGCTCGATGCGGGCCTCGAGCGGCGTACCGCCCATGCCATAGAGCTGGCCGAAGTAGCGCAGCACTTCGACGGGCGTGAGCCGGCGGTAGAGCTGGGTGTCGCCCGAGAGAAAGCCGAGCCGCTGCTTGGCGCCGAGCGGGTCGGCCTGCAGGTCGATGCCGCACACCTCGACACCGCCCGCGTCGGGCGTGAGGATGCCCGCCAGCATGCGCAGCGTGGTGGTCTTGCCGGCGCCGTTGGGGCCCAGCAACCCCACGACCTCGCCGGCGTTCACCTCCAGCGACACGTCGTCCACGGCGGCGACGCCCGGGAAGCGCTTCATCAGGTGACGGGCCAACAGCGTAGACATGGGTGGGGAGAGCCTACCTCTGTGGCCAGTGGCTGGTGCCCATGACACCACGTCTCGAATGGGCCCAGCAGGATTCGAACCTGCAACCAAGCGGTTATGAGCCGCCAGCTCTACCGTTGAGCTATAGGCCCGGTAGTTCCGGCCCTCGATACCACAGGGCCTCGCGAACAAAACGCCGGCACACCGACGAACCCGTGCGCCCGTTCCGGACAGAAAGTACAACCAGCGCGTGCCACGCCGCGTGAAGGCAGCCCGAGCTTCTCCGACACCGTCGGCGCCCGACGCTCAGCGTCGTGAGACGTACCATCACGGCGATCTGCGCAACGCGCTGGTCGCGGCCGCGGTGGAGCTCGTCGAGGGCTCGTCGCCCGAAGAGCTGACGCTCCGTGAGGTCTCGCGCCGCGTCGGCGTCAACCACCGCGCCGCCTACCGCCACTTCGAGGACAAAACGTCGCTGCTCGCCGCCGTCGCCGAAGACGGCTACGGCGCGCTGCTCCACGCGATGGAGACGGCGCTGCAGTCCGCGCCGAAGTCCGACGCGCCGGAACGGCTGATGGCGCTCGCGGTCGCCTACGTGTCGTTCGCGATCGATCAACCCGCGCGCTACCGCATCATGTTCGGCCGCCGCCTGAACGAAGACGGCCGCTTCAACAGCCTCGAAGACTCCGTCGCGCGCGCCTACTCGCTGCTCGCTGGAGAGCTCCGCGCCGGCCAGGTGAGCCGCCACTTCGCCGACACGCCCGTCCGGGAGCTCGCCTTCGGCGTCTGGTCGTTGACCCACGGCTTCGCCAGCCTCGCCATCGTCCGCCGCCTCAAGGTGAAGCGGAGCCTCGTCGACAGCTGGGCCCGCCAGGTCTTCGCGCCCTACATCCGCGGCCTTGCCCGCTGACCCCGCTCACGCAGTTGCGAACGGCGCGTTCGGTCGTTAGTGTCTCCACTGGAGACATGGACCGTGGCCACCCCCGTTCGAATCAGCGCGACTGACGGTTACGCCCTCGGCGCGAGGCGGTTTGGAGACCAGTCGGCAGGCCCGTACGTCGTCATCGCCGGGGCGACCGCAGTGAAGCAGGCGTACTACGCGCGCTTCGCGGCCTGGCTCTCGCTCCAGGGCTGCACGGTGTTGACGTGGGACTACCGTGGCATCGGCGACTCGCGTCCGGCGAAGCTCCGCGGCTTCGACGCCAGCCTCAGCGACTGGGGCGCACGCGATCTCGAGGGCGTGCTGCGCTTCGCGCGCGAAGACAAAGGCTCGCGCCCGCTCCATGTCATCGGCCACTCGGTCGGCGGTCAATTGATCGGCCTCGCCGAGAGCAACGCCGCGATCGATCGCCTCATCACCGTCTCGTCGCAGAGCGGTTACTGGGGCCACTGGCGCGGCGTGTCTGCCTGGAAGAAGGCGGCGCTCTGGTACGGCCTCATGCCTGCCGTCGGCAACGTCGTCGGCTTCATTCCCGGCCAGCTCGGCATCGGTGAAGATCTGCCGAAGGGCGTCGCGCTCGAGTGGGCGCGCTGGTGTCGTCACCCGCAGTACCTGCTCGGCCACGGCATCTCACGCGACGGGTTCGCGCGCGTCCGCGCACCGATTCGCGCCATCAGCATCGACGATGACGACTACGCGCCGTCGCAGGCCGTCGACTGGCTCCACGGGCTGTATTCGAACGCCGACGTCGAGCGTCACCACGTCGAGCCGCGCGCGCTCAGCGCTTCGGCGATCGGCCACTTCGGGTTCTTCCGCTCGGCGTTCCAGGATTCGTTGTGGCGCCTGGTGACCGGCTTCCTGATTCCGAGGTCGTCGCCCATGGTGTCCACCGGTGCGGTGGCTGCACCCGTCGCCTGACGAGCAGCACGCCTTCTGCCTTCAGCTTTGGCGCCTGCTCCGCGAACACCTCTTTCGCGACGGTGCCGTCACTCTTGATGACGCGCCACCACGGCACGCGCTGCAATTCGTGGAGCGCCCGCACGACGGCGCGTGAGGCGCCCGGTTTGCCCGCCAGCATCGCGACGAGCGCGTAGCCCGCGGTCTTCCCCTTGGGAATCGACGACACCGCGCGCGCGACGGCGGCCTGCCACTCAGTCCGCGACACGGGAGCGCCCCTTTGGCTGCGAGTCGCCTTCATCCACGGCGCTGACGGGTGAGAGGTCGCCTCGTCGCACGGCGTCCATCGCCTCCGAGATCGCGCCGAGCTCGTCGTTGAGGCGCTGCACGCTCGCCTTCACGCCTTCCAGCTGCACGGACGTGGAGCTCGACCTCGCGACCGACACCCGGGTGCGGAGCTCCTGCAGGTGCACGAGCAGTGAGGTGTATTCGCCGTCGACGCGCTCGGTCATCACCAGCAGGTGCTGGAGCGCGGCTTCCTGCGACGACATCGAGCGCAGCGCCACTTCCATGCGCAGCTTCGTCTCGGCGTCACCCGTCGCGTCGTGCCGGGCCTGGAGTTCCGTGTGTTGCGCACGCGCCGCAGCGAGGCGACCCGCAGCGTCTTCGCCAAGGAGTTGCTGGCGGCGCAGGTCGAGCGACTTGAGGGTCGCGCGCATGCTCGTCACGGTCTTCTGTGGATCGCTGACGAAGGTGCGCACGGTCTCCGGCGCCGTGGCGAGCTCGGCCAGCAGCGCATCGCAGAGCGCGTCGACCTCGTGCACGGTCGTCGATGCGCGGGCCTTCACGGGCTCGACTGGTTCCGCTTCCGCTTTCTCCGCAGCGAGCTCCTTGCGGCGCTTCGCTGCGCCCGCGAGCTGCCCCGCACCGCCGAGCCCGAGCCCCAGCGCGACGAACACCATCCACCACATCTGCGGGTTGACGATGCCCATGACGGCGCAGATGACCGCGGCGATCAGGAACACGATGCCGCCTGCGGTGGTGGGCTCCTGTTGTTTGCGTGCCTGGCGCTCGGCGCGTCGACGCTCCCGCTTCTCGATGCGCGCCCGCTCGTGGTGGCCCTTCTCGGCGAGCTTCGTCAGCGCCGCGCCCACCTTCTCTTCGAGCGTGTGGGAGAGCTGATCGAGCACCTGCGCGCGCTCGGTTCGCGTGCGCTTCTCCCAGGCCTCGATGTCGGTGACGAGCTGTTCACCGAGCTTCTCGATCCGCTTCTGAAGGTCATTGTCGGCCATGACGATTCCCTGCCTGCCTCATCCCACGGGGCACCGCGAGGCGCGAGGGGGCCGTGAAGGTTCCATGTAGAAACGATGTGACGACGGTGCGAACACCACCCGGCGGGGCGGGGTCTTCTCCACACCAGGAGGAAACACCATGTCGCGCTTCGCCCTCGTCGTGCTCGTCGGTCTCACCTCGGGTTGTGCAGCCGGGAAGGCTGCGCTGCCCAACCTTCAACCACTCGCCTTCGAAGCAGCTCCACCGACCCTTCAGGAGAACCACTTCTCGCGCGATCGCGGCGCGGTCGGAGAAGCGGAGCTCAAGCAGATCCTCGCGGCGCCCGTCTTCCTCGAAGAGCACGCGCGCGTCGGCGTGCTCCCGGTCGCCGTCCGATACGAGATCGACGACGCGGTGCCCGTCGACGCCGCGCCGTCGACCCTCGTCGAGTCGCTCGAGGCCTCGGGGCTCGTCGAGCTGGCGACCGAGCTCTCCAGTGAGTGGCCCGTCGATCGTGGCGTCGCCGGCCTGCGGGAGTTGGCCGCGCGCTACCGCACCGAGTACCTGCTCCTGTACCGGCACCGCTTCGTCGACGCGACGAGACCGAACCCCGCTGCGGTGTCGTACCTGACGCTGATCGCCGCGCTCTTCGTTCCGGGAACGACCGTCGACTCGGCCGGTGTGCTCGAGGCGACGCTCTTCGACGTGAAGACCGGCACGATCCTCTTCACGGTGAACGAGCGGGTGAGGGGGGAGACGAGCTCCACCCCGCTCGGCGTCGATCGCGCGGAGCAGATGCAACACAGGTCGCTGGTGAACGAAGGCGTGAAGCGGCTCTCCGACCAGGTGTTGCTGCGAATGCGTCGGCTGGTGGCGTCGCGGCCTGCCAGCGCCGAGGGGAACGTCAGCGCCGCCGTCGTCCGGTGAGCCGAAAACTGGCCCGTGTCGCAGCCTGTCGCACACTGAAGGCCGGTGACCGGTCTCCGCGTCCTCGTGTGTGCTCTCGTGCCCGTGCTCGGCAGCGCGTGCCTCACCACGTCTTCGTCGACGACCGGCTTCAACCCACGCTCGCACCGGGAGGTCGACCTCGACGTCTCGGGCGAGGTGCGTCACCGCGTCGAGAAGGGGCAGACGCTCTACCGGATCGCGCGCACGTACGGCCTCTCGGTCGACGAGCTGATGCAGGCCAACCGCATCGACGATCCCAGGGAGCTCAAAGCCGGTGAGGAGCTGGTGGTTCCCGGCGCGCATGCTCCGCGAGCGAAGGTCGTGGAGACAGACTCTCCCGAGCCGACGCCGCCTGCACGAGCCGTGGCCTCGTCACCTCCGCCGCGTCAGCAGAAGGCCATGAAGGTCGGTACCACCAACGGGCCGTTGTCGTGGCCGCTGCGAGGCGTGCTGTACGCGCGCTTCGGTCGAAAAGGAAAAGAGCCCCACGACGGCATCGATCTCGCGGCTCCGGCCGGTGCTCCCGTGAAGACCGCTGCGCCGGGCACGACGCTCTACGCCGGTGAACAGAAGGGCTACGGGCTGATCGTCATCGTCGAGCACGCGGGCGGCCTGGTGACGCTCTATGCCCACAACCGCGACGTGCGCGTGAAGACGGGCCAGAAGGTGCGTGAGGGGCAGGTCGTCGCGACGGTGGGAGACTCGGGCAAGACGAGCGGGCCCCACCTGCACTTCGAGGTCCGCCGCGACGGCGTTCCGGTCGATCCGCTGACCCTGCTCGGCCCCGTGCCGGCCGCAGACACGAAGTCGAGCCCCTCGCTCTCGGCGCAACGGTGAGACGCTAGCGGCCGAGCGCTGCGTCGAACCAACGCGGCTCGTACTCTGCAGACTCGTGACTCGTGACGGCCGTGGCGTCGCGGCCATTCGCGCGCATCACGAAGACATCGGCGTTGCCCGATCGATCCGACACGAACGCGATGAACCGGCCATCACGGCTGGGTCGTGGGAGCTGCTCGTTCCCGGGCCCGGCGGAGATCCACAGCGTCTTGTGCGTCGCGACGTCGACCCGCGCGATCCTCGACTGGGAGCCCGTCTTCACCGTCACGAGAATCGATGCGCCGTCGGGCATCCACACCGGGTCGCGCTCGGTGTCGTCGGCGCTCCGCTTCTCGGTCATGAGTCGAGCGACGCCGCGCCCGTCGAGCCGCTGCACGAAGACGCGGTCGTTCCCTTCACGGTTCGAGACGAACGCGAAGCGTTGACCATCAGGAGCGGGGACAGCGCCGAAGTCCTCGAGATGGAACGCGGTGAGCTGCATGGGCGTGCCGCCGTCGAGCGGCTGCACGTAGACCTCTGGATCGCCGGTGGACGAGTTGGTGAAGAGCACGCGCCGATCGCGCGTGAAGACGGGTTGGAAGGAGCCGGTCTCTCCGAGCACGCCGATGGGCCGTGGTGGGGAGCGCCCATCGAACGAGACGATCGCGAGGCCCGCGACGTGGGTGAGCGAGGCTTCGAACACCACCTCGGTCTCGTCCGCAGACAACGCCGCTGCGTGCGCCTTCTCCATGGGCGGCGCGACGATTCGGACTCCAGCGTCATCCAGCTGCACGGCCAGCAGCTGCTCGGCCGGGCCCTCGACGAGCGAGACGAGCGCTTCCCGAGTGCGCGCGGCGACGGCTTGCAGGTGAACGCCGGCCGGGCCGCTCGTCAGCGCGCGCTCTTCGACGCCATCCCACCGGTGCAGGTGAGGCTCGCCACTTCGCTCCGAGGAGAAGGCGAGCCCGAGGCCGGCGTCGCTCAGCTCGAGCAGCAGGCCCGCGCCCGGTCGCGCTTCACGAAACAGCAACGCCGAGACCGCAGCACCAGCGTCAGCTGGCACCACAGCCCCGGCGTCGACAGGCGAAGGCGTCACCCGCTCCCGGCACGAGACCAGGAGCAGCGTCAGGCCCAGCGCGAGAGACTTCACCGAACGCGAACGGCGTCGGCGATCACGACCTTGCCGCTCGCCGACCAGCGCGAGAGCACGATCTTGTTCCAGCCGGCCGTGAAGTTGAACCGGCCCACGCCGTTCCACTTGCCGCCGTTCGCAGCCTGGTTCACCGAGCCCTCGCCGACCTTCTGGCCCTGGGCGTTGAAGGCCACGTAGGTCGCATCGGGAGAACGATCGCTCGCTGCCGTCCACCATGCCTCGATGCTACGCGCACCGGCCGCGTCGAGCTTGAAGAAGAACGCCGCGCCATCGCTCACCGGCGCCGTCGAGGCGTACCAGTAGCCGCTGCCGTAGTAGCCCGCGATGTTCGTCGAGCTCTTCCAGTTGGCCGAGACCTGCAGGTAGCCGCGCGCCTGGTTGTTGTTCGCGTTGTTGCTGTCGATGGTGATGATGCTCGGCGAAGGCGTCGGGGTGGGCGTCGGGGTCGGCGTCGGGGTGGGGGTCGGGGTCGGCGTCGTGCCGCAGAAGGAGTTCACCTTCGCGAGGTACGACGTCCACGGCCAGTTGCGGCCCGGATCGGTGCGGTTCCACGGCTGGAGCTGGCCGTGACCGACGACGTGAAAGCGGTCGCGCGGAATGCGGTGGTCCTGCGTGATGTCGCAGACGAGCCGCGCCGAGGCGTCGATCTGCGCAGCGGGCCACGTCGACTGCGAGGCGAAGCCAGCGTGCTCGATGCCGACGGTGAAGTTGTTCGACGACACGCCGTTGAGGTCGCAGCGCTTGTTCGAGTTGCGGCTGCACGCGTAGTCGGCCGCGATGTGCCACGCCTTCGACGATTCGCGCACCAGCTGAGACACCTCACGGCCGTCGCTGCTGACGACGTAGTGCGCCGAGGCGCCCGCGCGGGGGTTGGAGAGCCAGCTGTAGCAGCCCGAGTAGGCGCCTTCACACGTGTGGATGATGACCATCGAGACCCGGCCCGAGCGCGCGCTGAAGTTCGGCGACGGGCGCCACACGCCACGCTCGTAGTCGGGCGAGCGCGAGAGGCCCTGCGACACGGTGGCGATCTCTCCGACGGCCGCTTCGAGCTCGAGCGCCTGGCCGCTCGCCGCGACGTCTTCGCTGAAGGTGCCGACGCCTTCGGTGATCGCGCCGAAGACTTCGCCCTTCACGAACGCCTGACGCGCCTGGAAGTCTTCGATGCGCGAGTAGCCAGCCACCACCGGCACCCAGTTGATGAGCTTTGAACGATCGAGCGACTGCGCGGTCGCCTCGGCGTCGAGCCAGGCCGCAGCGGCGCGGATGTTGGCCGTCGCGTCGGTCTTCGCCTGATCGACCGTCACCGCCGCGAGCGAGGCGCCCGTCGGGAGCACCTCTCCGCCCAGGCCCATCAGGCCGAAGGAGTCGGGGGCGTTCTCGAAGTCGAGGTCGGCCGACACCATCTCGTACCGCGTGGCCGCCCAGCCGATGGCCTTCAGCAGCGCCGGCGGCACGTTGAACTCTGCGCCTGCGGCCTGGAAGATCGGGTCGAGCGTCGGGGAAGAGCGCAGGTTCGCCTCTTCGCTCCAACCGATCTCCCGGTCGGGCTGATCCTGATCGACCGCAGGGGTCTGCAACGACGCGTCGCCAGTGCCGCACGCTGCGAGCGCCAGCGCCGCACCTGCCATCGACATCCAGAGTGTCCGATTCATGGTCATCCCTTTTCTCAGGCAAAGTGAAACCCGAGGGTTTCACTGTGTTCTCAATGAGATAGAGCAGGATGCGGGCCAACGCCTCCAACAGCGGGGTCCAAGGGAGCGACGCGTTCGAGGACGATCCGCTGAGCCCCGATCGACTGAACAGGAGACACCAGGTGTTCAGGAAACTGATCAGCGCAGGTGTAGGCGGGTTGTCAGATCGAGTGACAGTGTTCCGGTCTCCGTCGATGATCGTCACCCGAAGGCGACACCACCCGTGACGAGTCCACAGCTGCCGACGACGATCCGCTGGCTGAGGCTGGCCGCGCTGGTGCTCCTGGCCGGGTGCCCCAAAGCGCCGCCGAAGAAGGTGGCCCCGCCTCCCCCTCCGCCTGACCCCGCCGCCGAAGTCCGTGAGCTGGTGAAGTTCGTCTACACGACACTCGAGACGGGCGACCCCGATCCCCTCAAGCCGATCGTCGCGCCGAACGTCATGGCCTACCTGCTGGCGCCGAGCGACACGTACGCCGCGAGCGATCCCCTCATCAACTTCCTGCGCCAGGAGCTGCTGTCGGTCGGCCTCGAGACCGAAGTGCTGCGCATCCGGTCGGGTCGAATCGACGTCGGCGTCGCCGACTCGGGGCAGTCGGCCTGGTTCTGGGACCTGCCGCGCGTCGAGCACGAGAAGAAGGGCAAGAGCAAGGCGACGACCTGGCTCGCGCGCGTCACCGGTCACGCCATCAAGAGCGATGGGGAGTGGGTGCTCGACGCGGTGCACGTGAGCCTCGGCGTGCCCGACGAGCGCATCTACGCCGCAGACGCCGCACGAAAGTACCTGCCCCCGGCCGACGTGCTGGCCGAGCGCGGGAAGGACAGCGACGAGCTGGTGGGCCTCGCGCGCAGGATTCTCGATGAGGTGGTGGTGAAGGTCGACCGCACCAGCGATCGCACCGAGGTCGTCCTACTCGGCACCGGCCCCGGCGAGCTCTTCGAGGGCGGCAAGGCGTTCAAGGATCTGGTGAGGCCACAGCTCGCTGGCATCAAGAAGAAGTCTGAGTACTCGTACAAGGTCGACGGGCCAGTCCGCTCACGCCTGGCGCCAGGGCTCGGCACTGGCTGGGTGGCCGCGAACGTCGTGCTGCGGATCGGCGCCGGGAAGAAACAGCAGGTGCTCCCGCCGTTCCGGGTGCTCTGGGTCTTCGCCGAGGAGAAGGGCCTGTGGAATCTCGTGAGCGAGCACCAGTCACTCGCTCTCAAGCAGGAGATGCGCAGCCCCGCCGACGAAGACGCCATCAAGGCGTTCGAGGCCATCGATTCGGTGAGGCGTCTGCGCAACGACAAGAAGCCCGCCCGAGAGGTGGTCGTCGTCGATGCAGGCGCGCCTCCCTCCACGGGGAAGGGAGGCAACGTGACGGCCGCCTCGGATGGCGGCGTCGGCACGTTCGATTAGCTGCGGCGCCGACGACCGAGGCCGAGGAGCGCGAGCGCGGCGAAAACGGCGGAGCCATCGAAGCTCGAGCAGCCACAGCCCGTCTGCGCGGCCGGTTGCGCGATGATGCCTGCGCGCGGCAGCATCTTCGTCTCGGTCACGCCCGGGCCAGCGTCGGGCTCTTCCATCATGCCCGCGTCAGGCATCGGCATGCCGGCGTCGACCGGGAACATGCAGCCCACCAGCGGCTCAGCCGTCACGTCGAGGCTCTGAATCGTCGTGCCGCCGCCCCGCGCCGCGACCGCCACGTGGATCTCCTGCGTCGCACCACACGGCACGCGCACTGGCACCACGCTGTCGATGTTGCCGCCCGCCGCCATCACCGTCGCCGTCGTCTCGGCGTCGTTGGTCAGCTGCGCACCGTTCCTCGTGAAGGCGATCGGGCCGCCAGCCTTCGTGAGGACCGTCACCGCAGGCGGCGCGCCACCACCGAACCCGCCACCACCGCCCTGCGAGCCGCGAATACGAATGCCCTGCGCGCCCATCGGCACCCGCAGCTTGAACTGGAGGGGGCCCGGCACGGTCGCGTTCCGCAGCATCGACGCCGCGGGGATTCCGAAGACCGGACGTGGCCCGGCGGCGTTCGTCACGTCGAGCACCTTCGAGCAGCCGATGACGCCCTTGGCCTGGAACGTCGCCGTGAGCGCCGCGCCGGCGCCTGCGTTGAACGCTCCCGACACCCGTGCCGCCATGATCTGGGCCACCGACGCGAAGTCGGCGTTGGGCGCGAGCGAGACGAGCATCGCGTAGAAGGCCGCGTCGTAGGTCGCGCCGTTGTCGGTGCCGAGGTTCGCGAGCCGTCCAGCCCACAGCGCCGCAGAGATGTGCTGGCTGTCGTTGTGCACCTGTCCCCAGAGCACGTCGGGGCAGGCGAGGGTGTTCGACAGCGTGCGCAGGTAGCTGTCCTGGCGCACGCCCATCACCCCCGCAGCGCCGATGGCGCGGGGCCCGAAGTAGGGGCCGACGTCTGGGGTGTTGCCGAACGCTGCCGCGATGTAGTCGCTGAGCCCTTCGTGCAGCGCGCCGCCTTCGTTGTTCGCCGAGCGCGCGTCGAGGGCGATGTCCTCGAAAGTCAGCGCGGCGGTCGCGTACACGACGCCGTGACCGAACTCGTGCCACAGCACGGTCGCGTCGTAGGCCGCGTCCGCGGCGTTGCCCTGGAAGATCATCAGCGTGTCGACGCCGGTCGACAGGCCGGGAATGGGGAGCTGCGCGAACTGCTCGACCGGCAGGAAGGCGGCGTTGTCGACGCGGCCGAAGCTGCCCACGACGCACGCGCCCATGCCCTGGCCGATGGGCGGCGGCAGACACTGGGGGATGCCCTGGATGTCCTGGAAGTTCGGGATCATCACGTTGGTCAATACGGCAGGCTTGCGCGCAGGCATGCGGCGCTCGTCACGCATACGGAAGGGCCCGATGGCCGGCTGGTTCATGGGGAAGAGGGTCGCTCCGCGCGTCGAGAGCCCGCGCACCCAGTCGTAGACGCGGTTGACGTGGTAGAAGGCATGCACGTGAGCGAACGTGTCCGAGTTCGCCGGGTCGTTGATGTCGACCGTCGTGCGGTTGGTCGGAGGATCGACCGGTGCATAGCGGTAGTCGCCTTCAGGGCGCTGGTTGGTCGCCTGGTTCACGCGATCGCACACCGGCAGATCGACGTTCAGCATGAAGCCCATGAAGTTGGTCGGCCCCGCCACGCGCCGCGGCCCAGCGTCGGCCTCGCAGTTCGCCCGCGTGCAGCAGTTGTAGGTCGTCAGCTGCTCGCCGCAGAGCACGCCCGCGTCGTTCGAGGTGGTGATGAAGCCGCCATCGGGCAGGAAGATCTCGCAGGTGTCACCGATGAACGAGCCGCCGTCTCCAGCGCGCACGAGGGAGCGCACCTCGGTCGGGGTTCGGCCAACGCCGCCGTCGAGGTCACCCGGAGAGATCGCGTACGCGTTGAGATCGGCTTCGGCGCGGTGCACACGGTTCTGGACGAACAACGTCTCGCCCGTCACGGCGTCGAGCCCGACGTAGAAGTTCTTCGAGGGATCGTACGAGGCGACGTGCACGAGCCACCCTGCGTGCAGCGCGTCGCCCACCGGGAAGAGCACCTTCTTCGCACCGCCATAGGGGCGCGTCGGATCGTCGTGGCGCAGGGCAGGGAAGCTCACCTGCTTGCTGGCGAAGTGCAGGGCGGCCGCCTCTGACATCTCGAACTCCGCGCGCAGGGGCCTGCCGTCGACGACGCTGGAGGCCACCTGGACGACCCGGCTCTTCTCGTCGACCGTGATGACGAGCTTCGCCTGGTACACGTCGACGTCACCGATGCGCTGCAGGTAGTGAAGGCTGGCGCCGAAGCGCGTCGCGAAGCCGACGTCGAAGGTCAGCGTCGAGGCCGGGTGCAACCCCAGCCTGACCCGGTTGGTGAGGGCCCAGGTCTTCGCGGCGACGGCGAGGTCGCCCGCCAGCGGCTCTGAGAGGACCCCCAGTTGCAGCGTCGGCGCAGCGCCTGGCGTCGGTCTCGCCTCGAAAGCGATGGTGGGCGAAAACACATTCGCGGCAGTCAACATGGCGACGATCGTCGTGAGCATCAGGTTCCTTCGTCGGGCTCCGCTCGGCCGGAGCTCTTCGGCGACCTCGAAAGGTCAGTGGCAGTCGTGAGGCGCGCGGACACTACCCGTTGTGGCCGCGTCATGAAGCAATTGCGGTCGTGCTGATAGGCCCCACCCCGCCGTCTGGCCACTGGTTCCTCGCGGCCAGGCATGGTCGCCGATCAAGCCGGGCCGAGGGTCAGCGAGCGAGCGGGGTTTTCTCGGGTGAAATCGGCCCCGAGCGACGGTAAACCACTCGACGAAACCGCCTGTCGAACCAAGGAGTCTGCCGTGGCCTACGTCGTCGCCGAGCCCTGCATCAAGTGCAAGTACACCGATTGTGTCGAGGTGTGCCCCGTCAACTGCTTCTACGAGGGCCCCAACTTCCTCGTCATTCACCCTGACGAGTGCATCGACTGCGGCGCGTGCGAGCCGGTGTGCCCGACCAAGGCCATCTTCCCGGAGAGCGACCTTCCCGAGAAGTGGAACGAGTACAAGGCGCTCAACGCAGACCTGTCGACGAAGTGGCCGGTCATCTCCGAGAAGAAGGAGCCGCTGCCCGAGGCCGAGCAGTTCAAGGACAAGGAAGGCAAGCGCTCGCTGCTCGACCTGTCGGGCCAGAAGTAGTCAGGCCACCGAGAGGGCGCCGACCTTCAGCCCGCGCGCCGTCAGCTCGTCGCGAATGCGGTTGACCGTGTCGGCGTTGGGCGGCCCGTTCTGACCGATGAGGCGCAGGGCGATGCGGCCGGGGCCCAGCTTTTCGATCTCCACCCGCGCGCCCAGGGAGTTGTTCAGCGTCAGCGCGAGCGCGGGCCGCTGCGACTTCACGAAGGTGTCGATGCGCTCGATGAGGGCCGCCGCCTGGTTCGCGCGCAGCTGGGCCGTCTGCGCGGCGCGTTGAGCCGGCGTCGCCGAGTTTGCGCCGACGTGAAAGGGCACCTCGTTGAGCGACGAGATCGGCTGAACGGGGTTGCCCACCTTCGAGGCTGCGGCGCCACCGGGGCGGGTCTCGAACTCGGCGACCAGCTCCTTGACGATCAAGTCGACGACGCGGCTCGACGTCTTCTGCTCAGCCCCTTCGTTGAGTGCGTTTCGCGCGGTGGTGGCTGCGTCAGCGGTCGAGGTGTGGTGGGCACGCGCGACGCCCAGTCGATCGGCCTCGGCCTCGACCCGGCTGCGCGCCACCGTCAGCGTGTGCGCCTCGGCTTTGGCGGTGGGCTGGGAGGAGAGGACGCCCTGCGCTGAGGCCCGTGCCGCAGGGGTGGTCGCAGCAGCGGCCTTTGCCATCAACCCGGGCGGCGCTCGTGGGGCCTTGCGCGCTTCGTCGAGCAGGGTCTTGAACGGCTGCTTCGCAGCAGGCTTGAGGGGCTCAGCGACGGGCGGCGGGCGTGACACGCGCGAGGTCATGAGCGGGCAAGTGAGCACTGCCCATGCCATCGCTAACCATCAGGAGTTCCGAGCACTTCGGAGCACCGTGAGGAAACTGACAGGACCCGTGCGTCTGGCCGGACCCTCAGTGTTCACGGAATCTCGACGGCTCAGTGCTTGAAGCCACCCGGCTGCTGCGGGCCGATGCCGGTCAGCTCGTTGATGGCCGCTGGGCAGGTGGCGATCGTGTTCGGGTCGGCCAGCAGGGCGCCGTACCAGTCGCGATCTTCGAAGAGCATCGCGTCGCGAACCTCGACCTGCGTGACGTCGCGGTTCATCTCCCAGAAGCGGCCGCGCACCAGCATGCGCTGCCCACGGAAGACCTTCTCGAGGTCGGTGTACTGCTTGGGCGCGAGCTTCGCGAGGATGCGGACGGGCGGGGGCGGCTTCTTCGAGTCGTCACCGTAGAAGTCGATCTCCGACTTCCGCGGATCGGGCGGGAGCCACTCGAGCACCGCGATCAGCTCTCCGAACTCCACCGGGTTGTACTTCTTGCCCTTCTTCTTCTTCGGCGCGTTCGAGCCGGCGTCGAGCAACGTCGCGCCGCCCCAGGCCACGTCGCGATCGAGGTACGCGTCACGGAACGAGCCGGCCACGTCGGTCGTGACGGCGCTGTTCGCGCCCACCACCTCGGTGAAGTACCGGTTCTTCAGCAGCGGAATGGTGAAGGCGCTCGAGTCGACGAAGGTGATGCCTTCGTTCATCCACTTCAGCTTCCCGAGATCGATGATCTTCACCACGGTGTTGATCGCCTTGGCGGTCTCGAACCACTCGTCGGGCAGTCGCTTGTCGATCAGCACCCGGCGCACCATCGACAGCAGGTAGGCCATCGCGGGGAAGCTTGGCGTGGTGACCTGGTTCTGAATCGCGGCCACCAGGTTCGGGTCGAGCAGAAAGTTCTCGTCGCGCTTGTGCAGGTTGGGGCCAATCTCGGCGAGGGCGATGAAGAGCGCGCCCATCAACTGCACGCAGCCCTGCTCCGGCGAGCCTTCTTTGAGCATCTTCGCGACGCGCGACTTGGCGAAGCGCCGGTCCATCGTCTCTTCTCGATAGACGACGGGCTTGCCCGAGCCGAAGAGCTCGTCTTTCTGGGCAAACGCGGGGGCACCGACGGCGAACACGAGGAGGAAGGACATCAGGCGCATGACGGCTCCGAGGGTACCACGTGCCACGAGGGACGAGGTGGCTCTGGGCGTATTCGCTCGGCCCGCGTGTCGCATCTCAGCTGGTGGCGGTCGGCTCGGCGAGGCGCGGCCGATCGACGAGGAGCAGGGCAGCGACGGCGAAGGGAATCACCTCGGCCACGGCGGCGATCAAGAACAGTCTGGAGCCGCCGATCGCGTCGTACAGCCGGCCTGACCCCGTGAAGCCGATGAGGCCTCCGATGCCGAAGGTGGCGGCGACGAAGAGCGACTGGCCCGTCGAGCGCAGCGAGCCCGGCGCGCGCTCGGCCACCCACGAGATGCTCGCGACGTAGAAGGCTCCGAAGCTGATGCCGTGGAGCGCCGCGAGGGCGATGAGCACGACGGGCGACGAGGTGAGGCTCATGGCGGCCCAGCGCACGGCGCTCACCACGAAGGCGAGCTGCAACAGCGTGCGCGGTTTCACGAGGTGCGACCACCGCGACCAGGTCGAGAACACGATGACCTCGCTGGTGACGGCGACGCTCGCCGAGAGGCTCAGGACCCACGGCGCGAACCCGAGCGCCTTGAAGTGAATTCCGAGGCTGCCGTGGTACGGCGCGCTCGCGATCCAGTGGCCTGCGCTGGCGACGAGGAGCCACCGCACTTGCGGGTTCGACAGCAGCGAAGCCGCGCCCGCGAGATCGGCGCGAGGGCCAGCGCGACGATGGGCGGGAAGGCGTGCGAGGGTCAGCCCGGTCCACACCGTGTAGGTAGCGATGAGGGCAAGGGCGACGATGACGACGCGGCGGTCGACGGCGTCGATGAAGAACCCGAACGCGAGGGTCGAGACCACGAAGCCTGCCGAGCCGATGGAGCGAATGCCCGCGAACGAGCCGCCGTGCTGCTCGACGTGCCCGATGGCGAGGCTGTCTGCGACGGTCGTGGTGGCGGCGTTGAAGAGCGAGAACAGCGCGAGGCACGCGAACACGGCCTCGAAGGTCGACGCGGTCAGCAGGAACCCGAAGCCGACGAGGCTGCCGGCGGCGAGGGCGAAGAGGACCAGGCCGGGGCGACCCGAGCGGTCGGCGACCTGCCCCCAGAGCGGCGGCGCGACGAGCGCAAACAGGGGGCCGACCGAGAGCAGCAGGCCGATGCGCGCCGGCGCGATGCCGAGGGTCTCGTAGTACACCGGCAGGAACGGCAGCGTGACGCCGACGAACATGAAGAAGAGCCCGTAGAACACCTTCAGGCTGCGCGCGTTTGCCATCACCCGCGAAGTGCCCTATCACGCGCCGCGATGTCGAACACCGCCACGCCTGTCGTCGTCGTCCCCGTTCAGAACGAGGGGGAGCTGTTCCAGGCGCTGGCCATTCGCGAGGTCGTCTTCATCGAGGAGCAGAGCGTTCCCGAGGTGCTCGAGCGCGACGCCGAAGACGCCAACGCCTTTCACGTGCTCGCGCTCAAGGGTGGCCACGCCATTGGCACGGGCCGGCTGGTGATGTTGTCCGAGCCGCCTCCCGGTGAGTCGGGCGCGTGGGGCCGCATCGGCCGCATGGCCGTGTTGTCGAGCGATCGGAAGTCGGGCATCGGCGCGAAGCTGCTCACGGCGCTCGAGGCTGAAGCACGCAAGCGCGGGCTCAAGGGCATCAAGCTGCACGCCCAGCTCTCGGCCATGGAGTTCTACAAGCTGCATGGCTACGAGGCCGACGGCGCGGTCTTCGAAGAAGCGGGCATGCCGCACCTCGAGATGAAGAAGTCTCTGTGAGTCTGGCGGTCGAGGCCCGGGTTCGCGCGAGCTTCGAGCGGCAGCAGGTGATGGCGACGTTCGGCCTGTCGGACTGAACTACTTCGCGACCGTCTCGGGCGCGGCGGGGCGGGCGCGGAGCTTGATGCGCTCCACCAGCTCGAGCAGCGCGGGGAACAGAATCGTCGTACCCAGGAACGAGCAGAGCACGCCGAGCACCGCCAGCCACGCGATGCTCCTCAGGCCTTCGTGCCTCGCGACGAAGAGGGCGGCGTAGCCCGCGGCGTTGCTGCAGGTGGCGACGAACGACGCGAAGCCCGTGTGCCGCAAGGCGTGGCCGATGGAGCCGGGGCCCTCTTCGAGGTACCGATGGTAGAGGTGCACCGAGTTGTCGACCGCGATGGTGAGCAGGTTCGGCAGCACCACGACGTTGAGGAAGTTCAGCTTCACGTCGAACAGCTGCATCGCTCCGAAGATGCAGGTGATGCCGATGTAGAGCGGCACGGTCACGAGGACGGTGCGGGTGAGTGAGCGCAGGCTGATGAGGATCATCACGAAGACCACCAGCCCGGCGGCGCCCATGATGAACGGGCCGTCTTGCCGCACGATGGTAAAGATGCGTGAGGCGATGCGGTTGGTGTCGAGCACGCGCGGGTCGAGGCCCACCTTCATGCCCCGCGCGATCACCTCGTCGAGGTCGGCGGCCCACCTGTCGAGCGAGTCGGCGTTGTAGCCAGTGAGCGACGGGAAGATGAGCACGAAGGTGCCGGTGCCTTTGATGGGCTGGAAGCGCCGGCGAATCTCGTTGGGCACCTCGTCGGGGCCCCACGGCTTCGAGTCGATCATCGAGGCCAGTGAGTCGAAGCGCGCCTTGTCCTTGCCGGTGCGAATCGACTCGGGAACGCGCTGGAGCACGGGCCCCAGCTTCGCGATCGCGGCCCCACGCGCCTCGAGCTCGCCAGGCGCCGGGAAGAAGTCGTTGAGCGAGGCGATCTCGTGAATCGCCGACGAGGCGCCGCGCTCGGTCTTGAACGCGCGGGACACGGCCGCGAGCGTCTCGGCTTCGTCGAGCGACTTCACCGCGACGATCGCCGGGGTCATGATGATGCCGAGCTGATCGTTGATGTTCTCGTCGAGCTCGGTGGCCGGCGACTTGCCCTTGAGGCGCTTGAGATCTTTCTCGAACGACGCCTTCGGAGCGTACGTGGCCGAGACGGCAGCGACCGCGGTGATGCCGACGATCACCCCGATGAGGACGCCGGTGGGAATGCGAGGCAGCGACTTCTCTTTGCCATCGGCGCCGAGCGCGAGGGGCCGGGCCTTGAACGGCCGCACCCGCTCGCTGAGGCGCAGAATCGCCGGCGCCATCACGTACGCCGAGATGACCGTCGCCATCACGCCGAAGCCGGCGATGCTGCCGAACTGCTTGAACGCGTCGAAGTCGCTCATCAGCAGCACGAGAAAGGCGACCGAGTTCGTCAGCGCGCTCGTGAGGGCTCCGGGGAAGGTGCTGATGACGGTGGTGCGCAGCGCCGGGAGCACGTCGGCCTCGCGCCGCTCCTCCCAGTACCGCATCGCGAGGTGCGTGCCGTACTCGAGGCCCAGGCCGACGAGGATGGCGCCGAGGAAGCCGGTGACAGGGTTCAAGTGCCCGATGGTGAAGTACGCGAACGCGAAGGTCGCCGAGATGCCGAGGGCGACGGGCAGCGCCACCACCCAGAGCGCGGTGATGCGGCGCGTGGAGAGCAGGATGATGGTGAGCGCGAGCACCGACGACACCATGCCGGCGCGGCCGAGGTCTTCGCGCATCACGTCGTCTTCTTCGACGCGCGCGACGTAGGCGCCGGTGAAGTCGACGTCGATGGCCGGGTACTGCGCCTTCATCGAGGCGGTGACGTCGGTGATCGTCGAGACGATCTGCCGGTTGAAGTCGAGGTCGCCGGCCTGCTTCGTCGGCTTGGCGAACAAGTACAGCTCGGGCGCGGTGCGGCCTTCGATGTACTCGCTGGTGCGGGCCTGGCTGCCGTACTTCGTCTCGATCTCGGCGAGCGTCGGAGGCGGCGCTTCACCGAGCAGATCGACGAAGCCGGGCAGGGCGCGTTGCTTCTCCCAGGTGATGCGGGCGTCGACGTCGCCGACGAGGCCGTCGAGCTTCTCGGCCGACAACAGCCACAGCGCCCGGCTCGAGAAGAACGACGCGTTGAAGCGGTACTCGACGTACGAGACGAGGTCCTTCTCCTGCTCGAGCCGCGTGGCGAGCGAGGTCGCGTAGGCGCGCCGGGCTTCTTTCGAGTCACCGCGGACCCGAATGACGAAGTAGCCACCGCCGCCGGCCATCTCCTGAACGATCTTGAGGTCCTGCACCTCGCGCGTCGAGTCGGGCAGCAGCTCGATGAAGTCGCCGCGGAAGCCGAGCTGGCTCGCGATGAATGCGAAGGTGCCGCCCAGGGTCAGCAGCACCATGAACACCAGCGCCGGGCGCGAGAAGCTGAAGGTCACCAGTCTGGTGAGGAGGTGTCCGGTGCGGGAGTCAGGCGACACGACTTCACCTCGGGCGGCGTTTCTTCGAGAGGCAAACCCCGAAGACGACTGGGCGGGAGCGCGCGTAGCACGCGTGTTTCACGGGCGCTACACTGGGACAAGGTGACGAACTCTCCATGTCTCACGTAGCCGCCCTCTCGTTGTCGACGCTGCTCTGGGCCGGGATCTGCCTGGCCGAGCCGGCGTGGGAGACGGTGGTGACGGGGCCGGTGATGGTGAAGAACCGCGCGGTGCCGGGCTCTCCGATCAAAGAGGTGTGGGCCGAGGGCGAAGTGAACGCTCCGCTGATCGACGTGCAGGACGCGTTGATGAACGTGTCGCGGCTGAAGTCGTTCATGCCGTACATGAAAGACGCGCGCGTCATCCTCGAGCAGCCGGAGGACAAGAGCATCTTCATCTACACGCTCATCGAGCTGCCCGTGGTGGGGAAGCGGGACTACGTCACGCAACTCTGGCAACCGCAGGTGGTGAAGGCCGATGGTACGGGCACGTTCGAGGCGAAGTGGGTCGCGCGGCCGAAGCATCTACCGGAGCGCGCGGGCGTGACGAGGCTCCAGGTCAACGACGGCATGTGGCTGGCGACGTCACGTGAAGGCGGCAAGACGTGGCTGGTGCACAAGTTCGCGGTCGACCCCGGCGGGTGGATTCCGGCGTTCGCGGCGAACATGGGCAACGAGAAGGGCGTGACGGACACGTACAAGAACGTCGAGCGCGAGGCGCAGAAGCGCACGAAGGAACGCCTCGCTGCCCAGGCCGTAGGTGCGCAGGCCACGCCGCTCGCGCCGGGGGTTCCGTAACGCTACTTCGCAGGCGCCGTGCGGACCGGCCGGAAGCCGTAGGTCGAGCCGCCGGAACCCGCGGGATACTGGTACCGGTGCGACGCGCGGACGTACGCAGCGGAGTCACTGTAGCCGCCGCCACGAACCACCCGGTCCTGGCCCTCTGACTCCTGTGACAGGCCACCGATGATCGTGTCGGTCATGTTCTCGGTGTACGGCTTGTAGTCCATCGCGTCCCACGTCCATTCCCAGACGTTGCCGAGCATGTCGTACAGGCCGTACGCGTTCTTCTTCTTCTTCCCGACCGGGTGCACGGAGCTGCTGCTGTTCTCGGAGTACCAGGCGATCTCGTCGATCTCTCCGTAGCGGGGCTCTTCATTGCCACCGCGCGCGGCGTATTCCCACTCGGCCTCGGTGGGCAGCCGGTAGCCGGTACAGTCGTAGCCCTTCGTCCACGTCGCCAGGCCACCCTTGATGGCGTAGCAGGGCTCGAGGCCTTCCTTCTTCGAGAGCAGGTTGAGGTACACCACCGCGTTGCTCCAGCTCAGCGCGTTGGCCGGGCAGTCGAGGCCGCACTTCTTGTCGTACGAGGTCGTGACCTCGCCGACGATGAACAGGTACTCACCCTGGGTGACCTCAGTGGTCTTCATCAGGAAGGGGCGGGTGAGGGTGACGGTCGACTCGAAGACCTCCTTGCCGTCGTCTTTGTCGGGGTCGCGCTCACGTGCGCCAATCTCGAACGAGCCCGGAGCGATGGTCACGTAGTCCTTACCCGTCTTCGGCATCGACGTCGGACGCGGAGGTGGCTTCTCGGTCGCGAACGCCTTCGAGGCGTGCATGCCCTCGACCATTCCGCAGCCCTGACCCGGCTGGTAGAAGTTGCCGCCAGCGACGCACTTCTCACAGGCATTCTTGCACCCGCTGGGAGTGCCGACGCTGCCGGCGAATGCGACGGACGAGAGCAGACTGGCTGCCAGCACGATGCTGAGTGACCACGAACGCGACACGGGACCCCCTGGGATGAGCTGACGACCAGCGAACGATGCATCAACTCGCCCGCCCGAGCACTCATTCAAATTTCACAGGCTCAGACCGACGGGCAGCGTGTCTCCGAGGGCGCGGGCTTCATCGGCCGCCGACAGCTGAACGACCTCGGCGACGAGCTGCGACCACGACTCGGGAGCGTTGATAGCCTTGATGTGCGCGAGCACCTTCGCGCGCGAGGCCTCGTCGACGTCACGCACGCGGTCTCCGGTCTTGCGGGCCAGCAACGCCAACGCAAAGCCGGCCGTATCGTGCTTCTTCGGATCGAGCGCGAGCAGCTGCGCGATCCACGCCGCCGCTGTCTCAGCGCTCACCACGCGATGCGCCGCCCCGTGAATGGGGACGCGAGCGCCGAGGCGACCGACCGCCCACGCCCACGGGCCACCAACGGTCTCGGGAGCTCCCAGCCGTGACGCGACCCACGAGCCCAGCTCGGCTTTCTTTCCCACGGGCAGCAGCTCGAGCGACGCAGCACACCGCACCATCTCGTCGAGCGCCTCAGGCGCGATGCCCTTCAGCTTCTCCTTCGGCACCGGCAGGCCCACCGGCACACGCCTCGCGAGGTGCGGCTCGAGCACGGTGTAGATGTTCTGTTGCGCGGCTTCGTTCAGCCCGCTCGCGATGCGACGCCACAACACCCAGAACTCGGCCCACACCGCCTGCTCGCCGTGGTTGGTGACGGACTCCTTGAACAGGCCAAACGTCTGCTCGCATCGCCACGCATCGAGCGGGTAGCCGACGCCGGGCCGCAGCGCGTAGCCGAGCAGTTGGTACATCACGCGCTCGTGATCGGCCGAGCGACGGCGCTTCGACACGCCCGCCGACAGCGCCGTCCACAGCTCGCGAAGCACCGGCAGTCGCCACGTGTCACGCGAGCCCAGCACCCGCTCGAGCGTCTTGAACAGCTGCTTCACGTCTTGCGGCTTCACCGGGAGCGGCCTGGTGCCGAACACGCGCTCCACTTCGGTGCTGGCCTCGATGAACCGCGCGGGCATCGACTCGGTGACCGTGATGTCTTGCGTCCGCGCCGCGCCGCGGAGCTCGAACTCGAGCCTCCACCGCTGCTCACCCGCGACCGCCGAGAGCGCGAGCGTGCCGACCTCAGACAGCGTCGACAGCAGGTGCACGCCGATGGTGCTGCCCTTCGCGCCAGAGAGGATCGTGTGAATCGGAGGGAGCGGCTTGAAGATCTCGTCGTCGAGCGAGACGACCGAGCCGGCGGCGTCCAGGCGATCGGCCGTCGTCGAGTACAGCTGGAACTGCACGGGGCGGCCGAGGGTGAGCTGAAACTCACGCTCCTTCAATTCGACGGTCGAGCCTTCTTCCAGACCACGCGGGACGATGCAGACGCCCTGCTTCTCGGCGGTCCCTGTGCCGACCAGGGCGTAGAACGCACGCGGCGCACCGCCGCCGATCTTCTTGCCCAACGCGCGTCGCGCGAGGCCGGAGTACGCGGCACCACGAGCGACTGCGAGATCGAGCGAGTCGTGCGGCAGCAGCGGCACTCGGGGGGACGACGGAAACAACGCAGACACGGCATCGACGAGCGCGTCAGCGAGCGTTGGTGAATTGAAGACACCACCGTTGAGCAGGATCGCGTCGGGGCGCGGGAGGCCGCTGCCGGTCGATCCCAACGCCTTGAACCCCGCCTCGGCGTGGGCTCGAAGGAACGCGACGAGGTGCCGGGTGATCGCGGGATCCTTCGCAAACGGCAGGCCAAGCTCGACGACGCCACCACGCGCGGGGCTGGTCACCGTCGCGTCGGCCGTCACCTTCGGGAAGAACCCCTCGACGACGCTCTGAACGACCTCGTCACGGGTGAGCTGCGACGACAGCGTGCTGCCGATCAGCTTGCTCCCGCCGCCGACAATCGACACTGCGTGGAGGTCAGGCCCGCTGCGCGCGAGCACCGTCTCTTTCGCGGCCCGCGCCTGCTGAATCGCCTGCGCCCACTGCGCGGCCGAGAACGTGCGCCCATCGGTGAAGAGCTTCGCCTCGAGCTTCTTCGCCAGCGCGGCGTCCATGTTGTCGCCGCCGAGCAACAGGTGATCGCCCACCGCCAGTCGCTGCAACGCTGGCCCCTCGGGGAGCATCGCGACCTGAACGAGTGAGAAGTCCGTCGTGCCGCCGCCCACGTCGACGACGAGTACCAGCCGGACGTCCTTCAGCGCCTTCGCCAACGAGTCGCGATGCCGTGACGTGAAGTCGTAGAACGCCGCCTGCGGCTCTTCGATGAGGGTGAGCTTTTGCAGCTCGAACCCGGCGTCCCGCGCGGCCTGCAGCGTCAACGCACGCGCGGCTTCATCGAACGACGCGGGGATCGTCAACACGACGTCTTGCTGCGCGAGCGGGTGTTGCGGGTGTGAGTGATTCCACGCGTGCGCGATGTGACGGAGCAGCTCCGCCTGCGCCTCGACAGGAGAGATCCTCGGCACATCCGCCGCCGCGCCCCACGGAAGAATCGGCGCCTGACGATCGACGCCCGCGTGAATCAGCCAGCTCTTCGCAGACGTCACCGCGCGCTGCGGAACGCGGCCGGCCTGCCAGCGGGCGAACTCTCCGGTGACGCGGGAGTGATCGCTCCACGGCATCGCGGTCGAGCCAGGTGGGAACTCGCCGTCGAGCGGTTGGTAGATGACAGACGGAAACAGCGCGCGCGCCGACTGCTCACCGGGCCGAACGAGCTGCGGCACGGGGAAGTCGACGATGGCTGCCTTGGCGCCACCTTTGGGATCGGTGAAGGCGACTGCACAGTTCGAGGTGCCGAGATCGATGCCAATGATGAACGACATGAGGCGCTACTCCCGCTCGCGAACGTTGAGCTCGAGCTTCCACTGGCCTTTGCCGCCACGCTCGAGGCACCGCACCTCGAGGGCGCCGAGCTCGGTGACTGCAGCCTGAAGGTTGACGGGCACCAGCTGGCCGAGCTGATTGCCGGCGAGCGACGTCTCGATGGGCGGCAGCTCTTCGAGATCTTTCGCCGAGTCGGCGTTCTCGATCATCGAGCCGACGACGTCTTCACGGCGCGTCGACGACGAGAAGAAGCGGAAGCGCGTGGGCTCTCCGACGACCAGGCCGAACTCCTGCGGAGGCACGTCGGCTTGCGTGCCTTCTTCCATGCCGAACGGCGCGACGCACAAGGCCTTCACCGGAGGCACGTAGCCAGGCACCGCCAACATCGCGGCCTCGACGCCGACGTAATAGCTGCGCGCGGTGCCGCCCCGAATTCGAATGCCGTGGCCGTTCTTCACCCAGCCGTATGCTGCAGCGCCACGCGCGACGGCGAGATCGAGATCGGCGCCGGGCAGCTCCTTCGCGGGCTTCGCGCCGGCCGTCGACAACCAGCCGTTGAGCACCTCGAGCACGCGGTTCTTCAGCGGGTCAGCCTTGAACACGCCACCGTTGAACAGCACCGCCGTCGGCTGCGCGAAGCCCGTCGACATGTGCAGCGAACCGGCCTGACGAGAGAGGAACGAGGCGAGGTGGCGCGTGATGCCGGCGTCTTGCGCGTAGGGGAGGGCGACCTGCGTGAGGCCGGAGCGCCGCGCCGAGGCGGGCAGGTCGGTCACAGCGCACTTCGGAAAGAACCCATCGGTCAGCAGCGCCGTCAGCTCGGTCCGCGTGACTTCGCCCTTGAGCGTGCCGCCAATGAGCGAGCTTCCCCGGCCTGGCACGGTGACGGCGGCCTTCTCGAGCTTCGGGTCCGAGAAGAGCTGCTCCTTGGCGACGCGGCAGGCCTGCGTGAGCGCGGCGAGCTGCCAGGTGTCGAGCGTCTTGCCGGCCGTCTTGAAGCGCTCGTTCACCGCGAAGGCGAGCGCGAGGTCCATGTTGTCGCCGCCGAGCAGAATGTGATCGCCGACGGCGAGGCGCTCGAGGGTCAGCTCGCCACCCTGCTGGCCCACGCGCAGCAGCGAAAAGTCAGACGTGCCGCCGCCGACGTCGACCACGAGGAGCACGCTCCCGGCCTCGAGGTGCGTGCGCCAATTCGTGCCCATCGCCTCGAGCCACGCGTAGACGGCGGCCTGCGGCTCCTCGAGCAACGTCACGCGGGGGAAGCCGGCCTGCGTCGCGGCCTCGAGGGTGAGCTCCTTCGCCGAGGCGTCGAACGACGCGGGCACCGTGACGATCAATTCCTGCTCATCGAGCGGGGCCTTTTTCCCGAACTCCTTGTTCCAGGCAGCGCGCAGGTGCTCGAGCACGCGAGCGCTCGCCTCGACGGGAGAGATCTTCGTGACGTCAGCGGGCGCCTGCCACGGCAACACCTTCGCGCGGCGGTCGACGCCCGGGTGACACAGCCACGACTTCGCCGAGGCGACCTGTCGGGTCGGCACCTTCGCGCCGTGCGTGCGCGCAAACTCACCGACGATGATGTGTTGATCTGTCTTCCACGGCAGCCCCATCGCGTCTTTGGGGAACTCGGTCTCGGCCGCGAGGTACACGAATGACGGGAGCAGCTGCTTCGCCTCGGCCGTGCCCGGCGCGATCACTTGCGTCACCGGCAGCACGGCCTGGTTCGGGCCGCGGCCTTCTTTCGAGTCGAGCGCGATGTACGAGACGGCCGAGTGCGTCGTGCCGAGATCGATGCCGATGGCGTAGCGCGCGCTCACGGCAGCTCGACTTCAGCGGGCGCGATGACCTTCACGTCGACGGTCGTCGGCACGGTGGGCAGGTCGATCTTCGTGCAGGCCCAGCCGTGGTGTTTGAGGCTGCCCTTCCATGGGCCCTGGCCGGTGACGTTGCCGGTGAGCCGGAAGCGGCTGGCGTCGAAGCCTTGTGGCACCGAGATCGTCGAGCCTTCGCCGTCGGTGACGACCGGCGCGAGGGCGAGGTACTGGGACAGGACCTTCTTGCAGCCGGTGTGGACGACGCGTGAGGCGGCTCCGAGATCGGCGTCTGACGCGCCCGCGATGTCTTCCTGGAGGAAGTCGATGAGGCGGCCTTCACGCTGGAGCAGGCCGAGGAAGAACAGCGCTGCGGCGTGCTGCTCTTCCGGCGTCAACGGCGCAGGCGGAGGAGCGGGCGTCGGCTCCGGCGCAGGCAGCGCAGGCGTGGCCGCGACGGGCAATGCGGCTCCACCGAAGAGGAAGATCAGGGCGAGTTTGAGGCGCGTGAAGAAGCTCATGTGGGCATGGGTGCGCTAACCGAAGTTGCCGTGAGTTGCCAACGGTTTGGCCCACTGACGGCCGGGCGAACGCGCCAACCTCTTTGAATCAGGAGGCCCTTCGGGTCTGACTAATCCGCCGACTGATGAGCGGTCCGCGCGGTTGCGGTGCGCGCCAGCCTTCTTGTGCCCTGTGCTGGGTGCTTTGTAGTTTGCCCCTACGCACTGACTGTCTCCCTTGCTCACCTCACTCGTTGTTTGAAGTCGGTGGTCCAACATGCGCGGTTTAGTCCTCGGACTTGCTTTGCTGATGTTTGGGTCTTGCTCGCCTGTGCTGACCAGTGGAACACCATCACCTCCAATTGGTGCTTTCCCGCTCATCCCAAGTATCGGTGACGGGGCGACGCTTGCGGTAGCATCGATTCCGATGGAGTTCTTTTTTGGCTCAAGCACGATTGAGTCGTTTTCGCTGAAGGCCCTGGGCGTTTGGTCGGGTAATGACCGCCTTGCCACACTTGAACATGCCGGAGCATCGGATACGCGGGTGTATTTCCGCGTATCACGCGTCCTCGAACCAGGTTCGTACGAGATCCGGATCTCTGTCGCAGACGGAATTTTGCCAGAACAGATGTCACTCTTTAGGCCGGTCTCGAATCAAGTCTGGTCAATCAGGTTCTTTGTTGGGTGACGTGTAGATAAGTATAGGTCTTCGATTGTGCCCTCAATCCACTGAACGCTGCATCGATGTTCCTCGCGGGCCGCGCGCAACTCAGAAATCGTGATCAACGGGCCGCCTTCAAGGGGCTCCTGGCTGGACCGACAAGCTCGAGTGTTCCGGGGCCAGACCTCCCTGCCCGGGTCGACAGGGCCCTCGCTCATTCTGGTCGTTCTTGTCTCGCCGTTCCGAAGCACATCGCCCCATCCCCAAGGCCGTGCGGGTGCGCTAGACCGTTCTCACCGGCCGGACCTGAGCGACGTTCCAGGAGTTCCTTCGATGACCCGTTCCACCCTGTTCCTCACCGCGCTCCTCGCGACCGTCGCGTCGGCGGCCGACGTCTACGTCAACGGCGTCAACGTCGAGGGCCTCTCGAACCAGAACTTCACCAAGGTGAACGTCACCATCGACGAGAAGGGCAACGTGCACATCGACGCGCCCGGCTACGCGGTGAAGAAGGTCACCATCTCGGCCGACAAGCAGAACACCGGGGTGAAGGAGGAAGGCCTCGTCACCAAGAAGTACTTCGTCGTCACCGAGCAGAACGTGCTCGGCCGCACCGAGTACGACATCGACCTCTACATCAACGGCAAGTTCATCCGCACGCTGCGCAGCGACGACGAGCAGATCGTCTCTGACATCACCAAGCACTTCGCTCCAGGGAAGAACCAGGTGCTGCTGCAGGCGCGCAAGGTGCTGAACCAGAAGGACCAGCCCAAGTCGACCCGGGCCGACCACTTCTTCCGCGTCATCATCGGAGAAGGCACCATGACGGCCGATCAAGTCACCATCGAGACGCCGCTCATCAAGTTCGAGCGCACCGCCGCCGACAGCAACGACGTACGGCAGGAGTTCAGCGTCACCACGCGCTGAAGGGTGTAGAAGACCTCTCGCATGTACACGATCGACGAGCGCCTCAAGGGCCTGCCAGCAGTCAAGGAGCAGGTCGTTCAGCTCTACCAGTCACTCAACCAGCCGCACCTGGCCGTGCCGGGCCGCAGCGCCGGGCCTGCGACGGCCTACGTGCTCGGTCTGCGGGGCCCCAGCGGCTTCGCGGTCTTCGTCTACCTGTACCTGAGCGACGCCGGGCAGTGCGCCGTCTACGTGCCCACCAACGGCACCGTGGCCGCCGACAAGTACCAGGCCGAAGAGGCCGAGGCCCTGGGCTTCGTCGAGTCCATGGGCTTCATCATGGACAACCTGAACTTCCGCGGCCGCCCGCCCGACGAGCAGGAGACGATCATCCGCAGCGCTCCCGTCTTCCAGCGTGAGCCGCCGCCGCCGTCTGCGGTGCCCGGCGTGCCCATGGAGCCAGGCGGCAAGCCCGCCACCGGCCAGAAGGGCGGCGTGGTGAACATCGGCAAGCTCTTCGCCGCGTTCTGTCTCTCGTTCCTCGTCTCGTCGTGCGCGCACTGGGTCAGCCAGGAGAACCGCGACAAGGCCCAGAGCCACTACGATCTCGCGGTCGGCCTCATCTCGCGCAACGGCCAGCAGTCGTACACCGAGATCGAGAAGGCGCTCGAGCTCAACCGGAACTTCGCCGAGGCGTGGCACGTCAAGGGCATCCTGCTCCATCACTCGTTCGGGAAGCTCGACGAGGCGAAGGTCGCCTACGAGAAGGCCATCGAGCTCAAGCAGCCCTTCTCAGAGGCGATGACCAACCTCGGCAACCTGTACATGGACATGAAGCGCTACGACGAGGCCATCGCGCTCTACGAGAAGGCGCTCAACGACGTGCTCTACGGAGCCCCCTTCATCGCCCACGGCAACATGGGCTGGGCGCTCTACAAGAAGGGCGACGTGAAGAACGCCACCGAGCACCTCAAGGCGTCCGTCACCATCAACCCGAAGTACTGCCTCGGCTACTCGCAGCTCGGTCAGCTGTTCAGCGAGCAGGGACAGGAAGACGAGTCGTGCAAGCAGTACTCGCGCTACCACGACGCCTGCCCTGAGGCGCCCGACGGGTTCCAGAAGACTGGCCTGTGCCAGCTGCGCGCCGGCAAGAAGGACGAGGCCATCAAGAGCTTCCAGCAGTGCTTCGAGAAGGCCACCAACCTCGACCTCAAAGACCTCTGCTTGAAGCTCAAGGAGCAGTCGTAAGCGTGAACGCCGAGTCGTCAGGAGCGCCCGCCGAACGCGCGCGGCTCGAGTTCGGCAAGTACCTCGTCACGCAGCGCGAACGTCGCGGGTTGTCGCGCTCCGACGTGGTGAAGGCGACGAAGCTGCCCTCGCTGCTGGTGGGCGCCATCGAAGACGGTGAGTCCGAGAAGTGGCCCGAGCGGGTCTTCGTGCTCAACGCGCTGCGGACGTACGCCGGTGCGGTCGGGCTCCCCGTCGACGAGACGTTGTCGCGCTTCGATGCGCTGGCCGAGGCGCCGAAGCCGCTCGAGTTCGATCCACAGGCGCTCGAGGTCGCTCGCCGGGAGCACGCCATCGCAGGCGTCCTGGCGACGGTGGCGCTGCTGCTCGCCGGAGCGCTCTGGTTCTTCCTCCAGGCCGCGTGGGTCTTCGTGCAGCGCGCGTCGTGGAGCCTTCGGTGAGCGTGCAGATCGTCGACGAGGCGCTCGTGCTCTCGACGGTCGACTACGGCGAAGCCGATCGCATCGTCACCTTGTTCACGAAGGACCGGGGCAGGCTCTCGGCGTTCGCGGCCGGTGCACGGAAGTCGAAGCGCCGGTTCGCGGGCGCGCTCGAAGCCGGCACCCACTTGCGTGCGAGGTTGGTCGAGCGTCGTGGAGACGTGTACCGCCTCGACGGCGTCGACATCGTGCAGAGCTTTCATCGGCTGCGTGACGATCTGCCGCGCATCGCGAGGCTGCTGTATTGCCTCGAGCTCATTCGAGAGCTGACCCGTGATCACGAGCCGCACGCGCAGCTGTTCGATGGGCTTCGCGACTATTTGCAGAAGCTCGACGCGAAGGAGGCGGGCCCGACGTCCCTGTTGCTCTTCGAGCTCGACGCGCTCGCGCAGGCCGGCTTCATGCCCAGCTTCGCGCCGTGTGCCATGTGCGGCCAGCCGACGGGAGAGCGCCCCCGGTTCGACCCCGAGCAGGGCGGCGTCGTGTGCTACCCGTGTTCGCCGCGCGTGCCTCGTGGGTTTCCCGTCTCGCCGCAGATCGTCGAGGCGCTGTCGAGGCTCCAGGCGGGTGAACGAACGCCGTTGTCTGCCGACCTGCGGGCGCGCGGCCGGGAGATCCTCAACGTCTTCATCGCGCACCACCTCGGGCGAAAGCTCAAGTCCGTCGACTTCATGGAACAGGTAGGCACCGATTGAGCCACGACGTCATTTGCCTTGGTGAAGCGCTCGTCGACTTTCTTCCCGATCAACGCGGGCAGCGCGTGCGTGACGTGACGCGGTGGACGCCGTGCCTGGGTGGAGCTCCGGCGAACGTGACGGTCGGCGTGGCGCGGCTGGGCGGGAGCAGCGGGATCGTCGGCGTCGTCGGTGACGATGAGTTCGGCCACTTCCTGCACCAGCGGCTCGACGACGAGGGTGTCGACACGACGTTCTTCCGCCACACGGATGAAGGGAAGACCGGCCTCGGCTTCGTCTCGCTCACCAAATCGGGCGAGCGCTCGTTCACGTTCTACCGGGCGCAGGCGGCCGAGCAGTTCCTCGACGAGCGCGACACGAAGCGGGCTGCGGCGACGATCGCGAAGGCGCGAATCCTCCACATCGGGACGAACTCGCTCTTGCAGCCGAAAGCGCGGAAGGCCGTGACGGCGACCGTGCGGCGCTCGTTCAAGGCCGGGCGGTTGACCTCGTCGGATCCCAACCTGCGCCTGCACCTCTGGCCCGACGCGTCCGAGCTGCGCGGGCTGCTGAACGAGCTGCTCCCGATGCTGGCGATCGTGAAGCTGTCGGACGAAGAGATCGGCTTCGTCACCGGCACCACCGACGTCGACGAGGCCCTGGAGCGGCTCGAGGCGCACGGCGTGCTGCTCTCGGTCGTGACGTGTGGTGCGAAGGGCGCGGCGTTCCGGTTCAACGGTGAGACGCGACGCGTGCCTGCACCGCGCGTGAAGGTCGTCGATACGACAGGCGCTGGAGATGGCTTCACCTCGGGCCTGCTGACGACGCTCGCGGCGCTCGTGGGCACGAGGCAGGAACTCGCAGCGCTTCCCATCGAGGACCTCGAAGACGCGGCGCACTTCGGCTGTGCGGTGGGGTCGCGGGTCGTGACGAAGCTGGGCGCCGTGGCTGGCCTGCCGACGCTCCAGGAGATGGAGGGCACATGACGGCCGACGAGATCATTCGCGAGTTGGGTCTGAAGCAGCACCCCGAGGGCGGCTGGTACGCCGAGACGTTTCGAGACGCTGCGTCGACGAACGGCCGCGCGCACTCGACCGCGATTTACTTCCTGCTGAAGGCGGGCCAACGGTCGCACTGGCATCGCGTCGACGCGGTCGAGGTGTGGCTCTTTCACGCCGGCGCGCCGCTCGAGCTGGGCCTGTCGGATGACGGCAAGGCAGAACGGACGGTGCGCCTTGGGCCGAACGTGCTGGCTGGCGAGCGACCTCAGGCCATCGTTCCCGCAGGCGCGTGGCAGGCGGCAGCGACGACGGGGGAGTGGACCCTGGTGAGCTGCACTGTCGCGCCAGGCTTCGACTTCGAGCACTTCGAGCTCGCGCCACCGGGGTGGGCTCCCGGCGCTTAGAAGTGCGTGTGCGTGGTCGCGACGAGGTCCGGCGAGGCCTGTGGGCGAGGGTTGAAGAGCAGGGGATCGACGGGACGCCGCTCGAGCTCGAGCTGGTAGTGCAGGTGCGGGCCCGTGCTGCGGCCCGTGTTGCCCGAGATGGACACCACGTCGCTCGCTGCGACCTGTTGGCCTTCGACGACCAGAACCTCCGAGTTGTGCAGGTAGGCCGTCGTGACGCCGAAGCCGTGATCGATGACGAGGTAGCGGCCGTTCACCGAGTCGCTGCCCGCGCGCACCACGACGCCGGCGCCGCTCGCGTGAACTGGTGTTCCCGATGGCACCGGGAGGTCGACGCCAGTGTGCAGGCGCACGCCTCCGAGCGTCGGGTGTTTCCGGTACCCGAACCCAGATGAGACCCGGGTCGTCGCCGGCAACGGCCAGGTCAGCTCGAAGGCGGTCGCGAACATCAGGGCCTGTGACGCCGCCTCGGCTGCGCGCGCCTTGTCTCGTGGAAGGACGGAGGCGAGCCGCTCGAGGGGCGCCGTCGCTCCGGCCTTCGTGATCGCCTCGCCAGTCGTCGCCCGGCCGGCGAAGAGCGTCAGCATCGCGGCGTCGTCGGTCTCGACTTCACTTCGGATGATGGTGAGCAGCTTGGTCAGCTCGCGAGCGGTGCGTGGCGCGGGCACCTCGTAGTGCGCGGCCGCCGCTTCGGTGTTGGCGCGCACCTCGTCGCCACGGCTGACCAACACCACCCACGCGCCTCGGGCGAGCGCGGCGCCTTCACCAGCGCTCCTGATGATGTTGGCGAGCGGCCACTCGGCCCAACGAATCGCGTCTGCGCCAGAGGCCTCTTCACCGACCCATCTGGCCCACTCGGTCTCGTCGGAGACGTGGCGGACGACGGTCTTCGGTCGCGCGGCGACGAGCGCGGAGACTCGCGGCGCGGGAGGTGGTGCTGGCGAACGAACTGCCACGGCCTTTGGCGCCTGCTGCGCGCGCCACGCCTCGACGTCAGGGCCTCCTCGGCGAATCAGCTCGTCGACCCACGCCTGTTCCTCGACGGTGGGCTGGAACGCGCCCTGCTCGATGGTGACCTCGACGCCTTTGCAGTCCCCCGCCGCGCTCGACAGGCCGGTCAGCGTGAGATCGAGCACGAGATCCTTCTCGAGGCCCGACGGCACGCTCAGCTTCTCGTTCGGCCACTTCGCCTCGAACACCAGCTCGTCACCCGTCACGGAGAACGCCTTGAGTGGCATCGGCCTGGCACCCACGTGCAGTCGCGCTTCACCGGTCAGCAGCGCCGGCGTCTTGACGTGAACGCGCAGGTACTCGCCCCATCGACTCGCGAGCGCCGCGCGACGAACGCCAACGGGGCCACACTCCGGGTCGGCGGCCTTCGCTGACAGCCGTTCTTTCGTCGTCTCCAGCCGGGCCTGACGCAGCGAACAGGCGCTGGTGAGGACGAGCATCAGGGCCAGCTGGCGGAGCACGAGGCACTGACCGAGCGCCCTGCCCGAAAATTCACACCCGCAGCAGGCCGTCGCGACGTCGCAGCAGGTGCGCGAAGAACAGATCAGCCTGCTTCTCGAGCACCGAGTTCGCCCGCAGCCGCATGTCGAGGTGCGTGAAGTCGACCGAGTCGAGCGGCTGATCCTGGTTGGAGCACGAGAAGACGAACGACTCCTTGCCGGTGCGTGGGTCGACGTGCCGCTGCAGACACTGTGCGCAGATCTCCTTCATCATGCATTGCATCGGAGAGTTGATGCTGCCGATGGCGCAGTGTTCGGGCTTGAGGAACGGCTTCAGCACGCCGTGCCGCGCGTTCTTCACCGCGTTCATCATGCGATCGCTGCCGATGGCGATGATGCGGTCGACGGTCTTCAGGTCGAACTCGCGCGTCTCCAGGCGGCCCTCGGCGTAGGCCACCATCGCCTGCACGATGTTACCGACGAAGTGCCGATCCTTCGGCCGGCGCGGGAGCAGCGGCGTGCCTGCGTCGACGGCCCAGATCACCTGGTCGGCCGACGCTTCGAGCTCGTCGAACTTGTACGCGTCTTCCGCGCGTCGATAGCCCGCGAAGTACAGCACGCGACAGCCAGCGGCCCTGAGCGCCGCGCCGATGGAGAACAGCACTGCGTTGCCGAGTCCGCCGCCCGCGAGCAGCACGGTCTCCTTCACATGCGGAATCTCGGTCGGCGCGCCGGTCGGCCCCATCAGCACCACCGGCTCTCCGACCTGAAGCATCGCGCACATGCGAGACGACGCGCCCATCTCGAGCACGATCGTCGACATCAGGCCCTTCTCCTTGTCGACCCAGGCGCCAGTGAGCGCGAGGCCCTCCATCGTCAGCCGCGTGCCCTCGACGATCGGCGCGGTGCGCTCGAAGTTCTGCAGCCGATAGAACTGGCCGGGCAGGAAGTGCTGCGCCGCGTACGGAGCCCTGACGATGACCTCCACGATGGTGGGCGTGAGCCGGTTCACCGCTTCGACGGTCGCGAGGAACGCCGAGTCGAGCCGCTGGAAGAACGTCGTGCGCCCTGCGTCGCGTGAGGGCTGATCGACGTCGCGCTGGGCCGCCAGCTCCTTCGCGAACAGCTGCACCACCGAGGGGTACCCATCGCGGGCCGACGCCATCGCGCGCACCACGTTGCCGTTGTACGTGGGGTGGTTGTCTCCGTAATACGTCACGAAGCGGCCGTGCTTCTCGTACGAGGTGAAGAAGCCGGTGTCGCGGCCGATGTCGGAATGCTCCGGGGCTTCGCGCAGCACGAGCGCACCGTCGACCTCTTCGAGCACGTGGCTGCGGAACACCGAGCCGTTGGCCGCGAGCTTGAAGGTGCCGGGATACTCGCGCTCGTAGGTGACGTTCGGCGCGGTACCGGCAGCGACGCACACGGTGCGCGCGGGCAGCTCGTAGAACGTGCCAGTGGCCTTCAGCTTTCCGTCGCTCACCGCCATGCGCTCGAACTTCAGTGCCTTCACCGCGCCGAACTCGTCGGGCACCGCTTCGACCGGCGTGACGCGCTCGATGAACCGAATGCCTTCTTCGAGGGCTTCGGCGACCTCCTCGTGGTTCAGGCGATACGCCGGCGACTCCGCGAGGCTGCGCCGGTAGCACAACGACACGCCGCCCCAGCTGCGCACCAGCGGAACGAAGTCAGGCGCCTCGTGGGCCTTCGCTGCGCGCTCACGCTCAGCCCGAATCGCGCGGCCGTGCTCGAGGAACTCCCGATAGACGTCGAGCTCCTCGGGGTTCAGCTTCGCGAACACGGCGTCTTCGCCGATGGAGCCAGCCAGCGACTCGTGCCGGCTCAGCACCTTCTCGACCTGCACCGGGTAGTACGCGAACAGCTCGGTCGCGGTGTCGATGCCAGTGAGGCCGCCGCCGATGACGATCGCCGGGAGCCGAACCTGCATGTTCGCCAGGGAGTCCTTCTTGAACGCGCCGGTGAGCTGCAGCGCCATCAGGAAGTCACTCGCCGCGCGCACGCCGCGCAGCAGGTTGTTCTTCATCGGCACGAGGGTCGGCTTGCCCGCGCCGGCCGCGATCGCGATGTGATCGACGCCCATCGCCCACGCGTCGTCCACCGTCAGCGTGCCACCGAAGCGGATACCGCCGTACGCCTTGAAGCCCTCGCGGCGCGCGAGCGTGAGGTGAATGAGCGTGAGGAACGACTTGTCCCACCGCACCGTGATGCCGTACTCGCTGACGCCGCCGAAGCCCTCGAGGATGCGGGTGTCGAGCGTCGAGGCGATCTCTTTCCAGTCGCGAATCGGCGTGAGCGCGTGCCCGTTCTTGCCAGTCAGCGCGTCGGGGAACGGCTCGATCTTCAGGCCGTCGATGCCGGCGACCGTGAAGCCCTCGTGGAGCAGGTAGTGCGAGAGCGTGTAGCCAGCCGGGCCCAGGCCGACGATCATCACGTTCTTGCCGTTGGCGGGCGCTGCGTACGGCCGGCGCGCGTTGAGCGGGTTCCATCGCGTGAGCAGCCCGTAGATCTCGAAGCCGTACGGCATCGCCAGCACGTCGGTGAGCGTGCTCGTCTCGATCTGCGGAATGTTCACCGGCTCCTGCTTCTGGAAGATGCAGGCCTTCATGCAGTCGTTGCAGATGCGGTGACCGGTGCCCGGGCACATCGGGTTGTCGAGCATCACCATGGTGAGCGCGCCGAGCGAGTCGCCGCGCCCCTTGAGCACGTGCATCTCGCTGATGTGCTCCTCGAGCGGGCAACCGGCGAGCGGCACGCCGAGCGGGTTCTTCTTGAACGTGTTGCCCGCGGCGATCGGGTCCTTCTCCTTGATGCCCTTGCTGCACGAGTCCTTCTCGCGCTCGTGACACACCACGCAGTAGTCGACCTCGTTCATCACCTCGCGCGGAGTGAAGCGCGGGTCGGTCAGGCCGAACCCATCGCGGCGGCGCAGGTGCGCGTCGGGGCCTTCGAAGACCTCGGGCGTCTGCGGGTTCGGCGTCTTGAGCTCGACGAGCGAGTCGAACACCAGCGGCTTCGGCTGGTGAATCGTGCTCCAGCCCTCGAAGGTGTGCGTGAAGCTGGCGCGCGCGTACGTCCACCGGTCTGCGAGCGAGAGCAGCCCACGGACCTGCACGAGCTCGTCGCCGACCAACGTCGAGCCGAAGGCGGCCTTGCCCGCGTCGGTCGAGAGCAGCGCTGTTCGCACGCGCGTCCACGTCTCGACGAGCGCCTGAGCCTCTTTCTGGCCCGCGAAGTGGCGCTCGACGTTCATCAGCGTCAGCACGGCTTCCGCGAGCGCGCGCTCGTGATCAGGCCCGTGGTGCGGGTGGCCCTCCGGCACCGGCGGGAGCTCGGCCCCGAAGCCCAGCGCGAGCAACAGCGCCATGCGGCCGTCGAGCTCGGGCAGCTCGTCACGCTTCGGCCGATCGCCCGCGCCCTTCTTGAAGACGCGGCGGGTGACGAACTCGCGCTTGAAGTCGAAGAGGCCGAGCTCTCCGGTGAGCTGCTTCTTCAGCGCGCCGAGCTCACGATCGATGCGGAACAGCCGCGAGATGAACTTCGAGGTGAAGGCGGCCACCTCGACGAGCAGGTCCGACTCCTGCGGGGCGGTCAGGCCTCCCCGGGCGCGGCCTGCGGCAAGCGCGGCCCGGTACGCGTCGTAGCGAATGGCCACGTCGGGTGAGAGCGCGCGGAGCTCCATGCAGAACCGGCCGAACAGACGTTCGAGGCCGGCTGGCTGGTAGAGGTCGTCAAAGGTGAAGCCGTCGATGCCAGGCGAAAACATTGGCGCCGCACGTAACGGCCCCGGGAGTTGGGTTCAAGCCGGCTGGCGACCAACGGACAGGGGCGAGGGCGAGACCTCGTTGGAGCCGCAGGCACAATCATGTCGACCGCCCATCGGGTTCTGCTACGGCGCGCGTCGATGCCTGCGTCCATCGACCTGTCGGTCGTTGTCCCGTTCTTCAACGAAGAAGACAACGCCCGTGCCCTCTACGACGAGCTGAAGGGTGTGCTCGTCGCGTTCGGCAAGTCGTTCGAGATGGTGTTCGTCGACGACGGCTCGACCGACAAGACCTCCAGCGTGCTCGAGGCCATCGCGAAGCAGGACGACACGGTGGTGCTGGTGAAGTTCCGGCGCAACTTCGGGCAGACCGCGGCGCTGGCCGCCGGCATCGAGCGCGCGAGCGGCGAGATCATCGTCCCCATGGACGGCGATCTGCAGAACGACCCCGCCGAGATCCCGAAGATGCTCGCGAAGATTGCCGAGGGCTTCGAGTGCGTGTCGGGCTGGCGGAAGAACCGCCAGGACTCTGGCCTGCGCGTGTTGCCGTCGAAGGTCGCGAACGGGCTCATCTCGTGGTTGTCGGGCGTTCACCTGCACGACTACGGCTGCACCTTGAAGGCCTACCGCCGCGACGTGATCGAAGGCGTGAAGCTGTACGGCGAGATGCACCGCTTCATTCCCATCTACGCGCACTGGCAGGGCGCCCGCGTCACCGAGATGGTGGTGAACCACCGCGCGCGCGTCGCGGGGGTGTCGAAGTACGGCTTTGGCCGCATTCCGCGCGTGGTGCTCGACCTCATCGTCGTGAAGTTCCTGTTCCAGTACCTCGCCAAGCCCATCTACGTGTTCGGCGGCTTCGGCATGGTGTCGCTGATGCTCTCGTTCATCGCCGCTGCGACGGCCGTGGGCCTGAAGATCGCCGGGCTGCGAGACTTCGTGGCGACGCCGCTGCCCTTGTTCGCTGGCATCGCCGGCCTGACGGGCATTCAGGCGATCCTCGTGGGGCTGCTCGCCGAGGTCGTCATTCGCACGTACTACGAGAGCCAGGGCAAGCGGCCGTACCTGGTCGGCTCGGTGATCTCGAAGGGCCAGACGAAGGTTCCTGAACGCCGGGAGTGACCCATGTGCGGCATCGTCGGCTTCGTCACCTCGGGAGCACCAGCAGAGGAGCCGATCGTCCGCGCGATGGCCACGGCCATCTCGCATCGCGGGCCTGACGACGACGGCTTTCACCTCGACGGGCCGTGCGCGCTCGGGTTTCGCCGGCTGTCGATCATCGACGTCTCGGGTGGCCATCAGCCGATGACGGCGGCGCACGCGACGATCGTCTTCAACGGTGAGATCTACAACTTTCAGCCGCTGAAGGTGGAGCTCGAGCAGAAGGGCCACGTCTTCCAGAACCGCTCCGACACCGAGGTGATCCTCCACGGCTACCTGGAGTGGGGCACCGGCATCTTCGAGCGCATTCACGGCATGTTCGGCGTGGCCCTCTGGGACGCGAAGGCCCGTCGGCTGGTGCTGGCGCGCGATCGGTTCGGCAAGAAGCCGGTGTACGTGGCCGAGGGGCCGTGGGGGCTGATCTTCGGAAGCGAGCTCAAGGGCCTGCTCCAGCACCCGGCGTGTCCGCGGCAGGTCGATGCTGCGGCGCTGCGGCGGTACCTCGCGTTCGACTGCGTGCCGACGCCTGACTCGATTCTCGGCGGCGTGCGCAAGCTGCCCGAGTCGCACTTCGCCGTGTACGAGAACGGCCGGCTGCGCCTGGAGCCGTACTACCGCGTGCCCGACGCGCCCGAGCACTCGTTCATCGAGCAGCTGCCGGCCTCGGTCGACGCTGCGTGCGACCGGCTCCGTGACGAGCTCGCGGGAGCCGTGAAGCGCCGCCTCGTGTCCGACGTGCCGCTGGGCGTCTTCCTCTCGGGTGGCATCGACTCGAGCGCCGTCACCGCGCTTGCTGCGCGTGAAGTGCCGAAGGGCTCGCTCAAGACGTTCAGCATCGGCTTCTCGGAGGCGAGCTTCGACGAGAGCAGCTACGCGCGGCTGGTCGCGAAGCACCTGGGCACCGATCACCACGAAGAGACGCTGTCGGCCCAGGCCTGTGTCGACCTCGTGCCGCAGGTGGCCGACCAGCTCGACGAGCCGTTCGCCGACCCGTCGTATGTGCCGACGTACCTGCTCTCGAAGTTCACCCGGAAGCACGTGACGGTCGCGCTCGGTGGCGATGGCGCCGACGAACTCTTCGCGGGCTACGACAGCTTCCTCGCGCATCCGATCGGCGTGGCGCTGGGCGGGCTCCCTCGTTCGTTGTGGGACCGGGCGGGCGCGCTCACCTCATTGCTGCCGAAGTCGGGCGCGTACATGAGCCTCGACTTCCGGGCGCGCCAGGTCCTCGGCGGCCTCGGGCGGCCCGCGCATCACCGGCACCAGGCGTGGATCGCGTCGTTCACGCCAGAGGCGGTTCAGGACGTGCTGACGCCGGCGTGGCGGGCTCCAGGTGACGGCGTCGCCGACATCTACGCGCCGCTCGATGCGTTCGCCTCGTCGCGCCGGGAGTCGGGCATCGAGCAGGTCGAGCGCTTCTACGTTCACTTCTACATGAAGGACGACATCCTCGTGAAAGTGGACCGCGCGTCGATGGCGGCGTCACTCGAGGTGCGCGCGCCGTTCCTCGACACGCGCGTCGTCGAGCTCGCGATGGCGTTGCCGTTCTCGCTCAAGATGCGGGGCACCACGCGCAAGTGGCTGCTCAAGAAGGCGCTCGAGCCGTTGCTGCCCGCCGAGATCCTCTACCGGAAGAAGCACGGCTTCGCGTTGCCGGTGGCCGCGTGGCTCAAGGGGCCGCTGAGGCCGCTCATCGAAGAGCTGCTCTCGGCGCAGGCCGTCGCGCAGGCCGGCTTCTTCGAGCCCAAGGTGGTGCGGCGACTGATCGACGAGCACCAGGCTGATCGGGTCGATCACCGCAAGCCGCTGTGGGCCCTGTTGATGTTCGAACTCTGGCGAAGGCGCTGGCTCGCGAAGGGGACGACACCGTGAACGTCTTGTTGACCGGAGGCGCGGGCTTCATCGGCTCGCACGTGGCCGAGGGCCTGGTGAAGCGCGGCGATCGCGTGACGGTGCTCGACTGCTTCGACACGTTCTACGATCCCGCCATCAAGCGACGCACGGCGGAGCGGCTGACGAAGCTCGGCGTGACGTTCGTCGAGGGCGACCTGCGCACCGTGGCCGACGTCGAGAAGGCGTTCGCGGCGGCAGGGCAGGGCGCGGGCGTCATCCACCTCGCTGCCCGCGCAGGCGTACGACCGTCGATCGCGCAGCCGCTGCTCTATTCCGAGGTCAACGTCGACGGCACGACGAACATGCTCGAGGCCGCGCGGAAGGCGAAGGCGAGCCGCTTCGTGTTCGCGTCGTCGTCGTCGGTGTACGGCGCGCGCTCGAACGCTCCGTTCTCCGAGGAAGACCGCATCGATCGGCCCGTCTCTCCGTACGCCGCGACCAAGATCGCCGGCGAGATGCTCTGCGCCACGTTCGCGCACCTGTACGGGCTCGAGACGTGCGCGCTGCGGTTCTTCACGGTGTACGGCCCGCGGCAGCGGCCTGATCTCGCGATCGCGAAGTTCGCCCGGCTGATCGGCCGCAATGAGCTCGTGCCCTTCTTCGGCGATGGCAAGACGGCGCGCGACTACACGTTCGTCGACGACACGGCTCGCGGCGTCATCGCGGCGCTCGATCACCGCTGGCCACAGTTCGAGGTGCTCAACCTCGGCGGCTCGCGGCCCGTCAGCTTGAGCGATCTCGTGGCAGGCATCGAGAAGGCGCTGGGCCAGAAGGCGAAGCTCGATCACCAGCCGGACCAGCCCGGCGACGTGCCGCTGACGTGCGCAGCGACCGAGAAGGCCGAACGACTGCTGGGCTGGAAGGCGACGACGCCCATCGACCAGGGGCTCGCGCGCTTCGCTGAGTGGTTCAAGACGAGCGACGCCGACGGGTGGAAGTGAAGTTCAGCTGACAGCCTCGGAGACGCGTTGCACGATGCCCGGCCATGGCACGTGCTCCCGCGAAGGTTGAGAAGGCGAAGAAGACGACACAGAAGCGCGGCGTCGAGGCGCTTCCCTCGCGCGCACTGGAGCACGGCGAGAAGGCCTTCGGAGCGAAGTACCTTCGACCGGGCTTTGCGCTGACACCGGAGCTCGATCTCGCCTTCGCCCTCGGGCACGGCTCGCCGATGGGACCGGTGCGGTTGCTGGCCGATCTCCCGCTGGGCGCGAAGCGCCCCACTTCGCACACGCAGATTCACCGCAACGTCGCCATCGCCGAACTCCGCGTCGTTCCCGCGACCTTTGGCGCCGTGATTCCACACGAAGCGGCGCCGGCGCCGATCGCTGAAGACGAGGCCCAGGCCATCGTTCGCAAGCGCCTCGAGGCGCTCGACCTCCAGCCGATTCACTACCGCGCGCTCGAAGCGATGGTGGGGCCCTCCTGCGTGCTGCCAGCGTATGTCGACGGGCTCGAGGCCATCCCCACGGCGGCCTGGGGCACGGGGCGATTGCATGGCCTGTTTCCGCTACTTCACGGCCTGCTGCTCCGCACACCGCCGAAGGAATCCGCCGAAGGGCGCGCCCGGCTCGAGCTGTTGTTCAAGGAGCGGCAGAAGACGTTCGCCGCTGCCAACCTCGACATCATGCTGCACGGCCGCGAGGGCATCGCGCGCGTCGGCTACAAGTACAGCCTCACGTACAAGGCGTACGGGCGCAGCGACAAGGACGAGCCCTCGAACGTGCTCGACCTCTGCTTCTGCGACGGCGAACCGGAGTTCGTGTCGTCGCAGTTCGAGGCGTTGTGGACGGCGTTCAAGTTCAAGGTGCAGCCGCAGATGATCGGACCGTCGCCTGCGCGCCTCTTCTTCATCGGTGGTGACAAGGCGCTCGAGACCGAGCTGCGGGTCGTCGGTCAGTATCCGGGCACGAAGCAACCCGAGGCGCTCGAGTCGTACGCGGACCTGCGATCGCCTCTCGCAGCGCGACTCGTGCTCCGGTTGACGGGCGAGAAGTCGAAGGTGAAGGCGGCCGCGACCGAGTGGCTTCGCGCGCGCGATTGGGCCCAGCCGCTCCTCTCGGAGTGGGCAGGTGACCGGACCTCACCTGACGCGGCGCTCGCGAAGGCCGCGCTGACTTAGCTCGGGATCTGCGCGGTGCCGGTCCAGCTGTACTTCCGGTGCCAGCGCACCTCGACGTTGCTGAACGGCCTGCCTTCGAACCAGGCCCGCACCTCGTCGCCGCGCAGGTAGTACGCGACCGGCGTCACGAGCTGATCGAACACGATGCTGTGCAGCTCATCGAACGGGAAGTCGTGCATCGACGCGAAGTACTCGCCGTACGGCAGGCTGGCGACGAACGGGTTGCGCTTCTTGTCGTAGGCCACCTTGATGAGGCCGAAGAGGCCAGCCGTTGGCACCGCCGAGAGCGCGCGGAGCACGTTCGAATCGAGCCGCGCTGTCAGCTGCTTGCGCACGGGGTCGACGAAGCGGGTGATCCACTCGTTGTTTTCGTGGCCGTAGACCCAGAACACCAAACGGCCGCCAGGCTTGACCCTCGACGACAGCGACAGGAAGCCCGCGCGGGGATCGGGCAAGTGGTGGAGCACGCCGACCGAGAACGCGAGATCGAACACCCGCTGCACGGGCGGCTGCAGTAGGTCGCCGATGACGACGTGCGCGTTGGTGAGGTGCCGCGTGTTGCGGAAGGCGACGTACGCCGAGGTGCCGAGGTCGACCGAGACGATGGCCTTCACGCCCATGTTCGCGACGACGTGCGTGTGCCGGCCCTTGCCGCAGCCGCCTTCGAAGACGACCTTGTCCTTGAAGTCGTCCTTCCCGACGGGCGCCACCCAATCGAGGAACTGCTTCTCGTAGTAGTCGCGCAGCTCGCTCCAGCGGTGCCACTCTTCGGCGAAGCGGTCGGCGGTCTCTTTCTCGAGCGACGTCGTCGAGCCGGGGATGAGCACGGGCACGCCGTCGACGATGTCGTAGCGCTTGCCGCCCTTCGTGGAGAGGGTGCCGCGCATCACGTGGCCGTCAGAGGCCGTCTCGGCGCCAGGCGCCAGCTCGAGGGGCTCGTTCGTCTCGGGGCACTGCAGCCACTGAAGGACTTCGACACGCATGGGTTCGAACCTCTCGAAAGAGCGGCGCGTGTAGCCGTTTGCGGGTGGCCTTCCAAGCGCATGGTGGTGGTTTCCGCGAGAGCGTTGGAAGCGCTGGTGTACGGTGCCCGCCGCGAATGATCGACGTCCTCCGGGCTCTCTGGTTGGTGGTGGCGACGCTGGCGCCGGTCGTCGCGGGCTACGCCGTCTCGGTGCACTACTTCCGCGATCGTGGCGTGTTCGATCGCCTGCTCGTCGCGTTGATGAGCTTCGTCGCGTTGATCGTCGTGACCTTCCTGCTGGCTGATCTCGTCCGTCCCATCGGCGCGGTGAGCCTGTTCCTCATCTCGCTGGGAGCGTCGGTCGGCGTCGTGCGGTGGGTGTCGTTGAACGGCACGGGGCCAGCCGCGGTGCTCGCTCAATTCCGTGACGACCTGCGGGCTCCGAAGCGCCTGGTCGCCGACGCGCTCGAGACGAAGGAGCCGGCGGTGCTCCTCCTCGTGCCGGCCGCGCTCATCCTCGGCTGGTGCGTCTTCATGGTGTTGTTCTTCCGCTCCTGGGGGTGGGACGTCCTCATGTTCCACACCACGATCACCAACACGATCGTGCAGGACGGCTCGCTGGCCTTCATGGACGCGAGCTTTCACCAGGCGCGCGGCTACCCGCGAAACGTCCATCTGCTGGCGGCGTGGAACGGCTTCTTCCTCGGCAACACCTCGCTCGACGACGCGCCGCAGTTGCCGTTCGGGCTCATCGGCATGCTGGTGTCGGCCGCGTGGGCGCGCAGGTTCGGAGCCTCTCGCGCGTTCTCGACGGCGCTGGGCGCGGCGTGGCTGTGTTTTTCTCCGGTGTTCCTCGAGCTGCCATCGGTGCACGTCGACGTCGCGTGCGCGGCGCTGCTAGGCACTGGCGCGTACTTCAGTGCGTTCTCGATCGAAAAACGCGACCGTTGGGCATCGGCGATCGCGTTCGGGCTGTACCTCGGCACCAAACACACCGGGCTGTTTCACCTGGCGCTGTACGCACCGATTCTGGTGCTCCGCGCAGTCGTGGAGCTGCGTGCAGCGTCAGCGCGAAGGCCGGTGTTCTTCAATCAGCTCGGCTCCGCGGCAGTGCTGTTGCTCCTCGGCGGCCACAAGTACCTGCAGAACGCGCTGGTGATGGGCAACCCGGCCTGGCCCTTCGTCATCACCGTGCCGTTCCTCGGGAAGCTGCCAGGCGAGAACGACGCGTCGTCGCAGTACGGCGGGCCACCGGGCGGGCGAGCCTCGTTCTTCGGCATCCCCGGCGAGCTGGAGCGCTTCGTCGATCAGCTCCGCCACTGGGACAAGGCCGTCTACTTCCCAGACGTGCGAGATGGGTACTTCGGCATCGCCTTCACCTGCGTCGCGATTCCCTGTCTGGTGCTCGGCCTCGTCGCGCTCGTGAAGAAGGGGCGTCGCTGGCAGCCGCTCGCGCTCTGGTACCTGGTCTTCGCGGCGGTCTCGGTGCCGTCGGCGTACTGGCCGCGCTACTCGATGGGCAGCTCCATCGCGGGGGTCGCGGCGATTGGACTCGTCTGGGCGCTTGCTCCGTGGCGCGTGGTGAGGGTGGGTGTCTCGGCGGTGACGATGGCCTTCTTCGGGTACTCGTTGTTCCTGTGTCAGCAGGAGCTCGCGAACAACCCCGCCTACGGCTGGCCGTCGATGCTGAAAGACGCGCCCTCGTGGACGCCACTGCAGCGGAACACGAAGCAGGTCGTCTCGTGGAACTGGCCAGAGGCCGAGGCGATCTTCCGAGAGCAGAACTTCAAGGCCGGTGACGTGGTGACGTGCGACGAATCGGTCGGGTTCCCCGGCGAACTGTTCAGCCCCGATCTGCGGACGAAGATCGTCTTCGTGAAGTCACGGCCCGAGCTCGAGACGCTGGTGCAGCGCACGAAAGAGAAGGGCGCCCGCTGGAGCATCGTCGCCACCGGTGGCCCCGATCAGTTGCTCGAGCAGGCTGGCGCGCGCAGGGTCGGCGTCGTCGGGGGAGGTCAGCTCTGGCTCTTCGAGTGGCCGACCACCCGCTCAGCGAGCGGTGGCGAGCGCCAGCAATGACACCCCGAAGGGGAAACGAAGCCGGCTGACGAGGTGACGCTCGGCCGAGAACGTTCGCGTGAGAATCCGGTTTGCAAGCCCCCCGGTGATCGAATTGTTGTCGCTCTCTTCACCCGGCAGAAGCTTTCTCAAGACCCGAACCGCTGCGATTGGGGGAAAGAGCGCGATGTTGTAGTGGGTATCGAAGGTGATGCTGAAGCCTGCGGCGTTCAGCTCGGTGGCGAGTGAGGTTCTCGTGTAGCGCCGGAAGTGATGGTTGCTCTCGTCGTGCTTGCTCCACAGAAAAGGAAAAGCAGGCACCGTGATCACCAGCGTACCGCCTGGTGCAAGATTCTTCCTGAGCGCCTGCAACGCGGGCACCGGGTTCTCGAGATGCTCGAGCACGTCAAAGAGCCCGATGAGGCCGAAGACCTCGTTTGCCGGCAACCCTTCGGGGATTGATCCTTCGAGCACTCTCACAGTCTCTCCGCATCGCTTCCTCGCTGCCGCCACTGCGAAAGGCGAGAGCTCGATTCCAGTGACCTCTCCGAACTCACGGAGCATCAGGAGGTTGCCTCCGCTCCCGCAGCCGGCGTCGAGCACTCGTCGACCTCGGGATTCGGGGAGGTGCCGCCGCAGCGACTCGCGAATGATCGAGCGTCGCCCGACGAACCACCACCAGTCGTTTTCGTCGAGGCTCGCCAACTCTTGGTAGACAGAGCGGTCCATATTCTCGGGAGTACACCGCCTGCGGCTGGAGCACCAGCGGTCCGGACGACAGGGGTCCCGACAGGAGCGCCGCCCCTCTCACTCCCGTGTCGACAGTACGACGGTTGGTGCACGACGGGCAATGCCGCTGCATCGCATCGAGGCGGCCTGGCTGCGCGACGGGATCACCGTGGACAGGGGCACCATGAGTCGCTGGCTGGGCGACGTGGGGGGGATGCCCCCCGAAGCCCAGCCCGCGGTGGCGTAGTCATCGCCCCGTCTCAACGTGGGGCTGAACAGCGAACAATGCCGTCGACCCGCTCGCACCTGGCGTTGGCTAGTCCACTATCATTCGTGTGAGTTGGTGAGACCACGTACAACGTGTCTGGCTCGAGCGGCCCGGTGAAGACTGCCCCGCACGCGGCCCTCGCGGCATGCGGAACGCGACCGACGTACCCACTGTTGATCGTCATTCGCTCTCTCGCTGCGATGCGCGTCAGGTAAGACACGATCGCCGGGTCGTATTCACAGATCCACTGAAGCTGGATTGGGATAATTTTAATATGTTTGTACTGTCCGCCAATTCCCGTCCACGCAGGGCCAATCACCGGAGGAGGCGGTGCGAAGAACGCTTGATTGTTTGCATTTAGCTCCCAGCCCTGCAGCCCCGCCGCGAGGCTCAACGCTGCCATCGCAGGCCATTTCGTTGGAAGCAGCTTCGTCACGAGGACCATCACCCCGAGGCTCACCACGTAGTGAAGCGGCCAGATGAAGCGCCCGCACGTTCGAAAGGAGTTGGTAATCGCTCCAAACGGCGCAAACGCCCACTCGAGATCCAGGACCTCCTGGCCGCGGACCGTCACGTGCGACGACCACGCATAGACGGCCATCAACAGCGCCACAATGAGCAGCGGTAACAGCGGCGCCAAGCGGCGGAGCCCGTTGCGACGAAGCCACAGCCAGAACGACATGATGCCGAATGGCAGCAGGAGCAACACTCCTACTCCGAGATACGCGTAGCCTTCCGCCTGTCGCGGCCCTGCCGGCAACGGGGGCACCAGCTTCGAGTGGCCGTGGCTGTTGAAGAGCGCGAGCAGGTCCGACGAGAACTGACCGAAACCGTCGGCGCTCCGATCAACATCTCCAGCGGCGATGGCCCCGACCTGCCACAGCATGAACAGAACGCCACCGACCAGCACGGCGAGTTCGACGGCGAGGTCCTTCCAGGGCCGCTTCGCCACGACGCGGGTGATGACCAACACTGCGACTGCGAGGGGAATGGCCTGGCCAGCGAGGTACGCCTCGATGCCAACCGAGAATACTGCGACGGCCACCGCCACTCGCGCCGTTCGGGCGGCGTCGTCAGGTCGTCGCCAGGCTCGCAGGGCGAGACCGACCTGCACCACGGTGATCGCCTGGGCCATGAGGGCGATGTGGCCCATGCGTGCCATCAACACCGGGTCGACCAACCCCAGCAACGCTCCGGCTACGCGCGCGGGCGCACCAACACCCGCAACCTTCAGCACCCACCTGACGGCGAGGCCCTGGCTGACGAAGCTCAGGAGGTAGAACAGCCCGTAGAGTTGGAACTCCCCACTGAAGAACGGCGCCACCAATTTCCCGACGAGGCAAAGCCAGAAGTTGGCGCCCGTATAGAAGGTCGACATGCCGAACGGGTACAGGAGCCCTGGAATGGCCCCAAGCTGGAGAGTCCAGGGGCCGCGCGTGTGCAGCAGCCACGCCTGGTAGTAGTCAGCCCAGTCGCCGCTGTGCATCCAGGCGGTCTCGTGCGGGTCCAGAACGTGCCACGCGCTCCGCGAGACACACCAGCCGAGGCCAGCCACGACCAGCACCAGCACCTCTGCTCGTTCACTCCAACGCTGTTTCGCGCTGTTCGTCCACACGCCTGGCTCTATACGTCAACGCGAGCCTGGGTGGTGACTTGCCGGAGCACGTCAGTCCTTGCGCGCGATAGCGAAGAGCTGGGCGCCGGCGGCGCTTGAGTTCAACTTGAACGCGAGGCGGAGCGCGGCGCAGATGATGTTCTGCTTGAACCCGTATGCGCTCTCTCCGAATTCCGACATCGAGCCGTCGGCGTCGAGGTTCGCATACCACTTTGAGAGATCGTGAAAGGGAAAGCCCGTGTTCCAGATGCGTACCGGCTCGAAATGGTGTCGCCGCAAGAGCTCGCTCATCTCACGCTGGCTGTAGTGTCGGCGGTGGCCGACGCGCTGTTCGGTCTGACGAATAGGCCCCGACTGGGTCGACAGCACCACATGGCCGCCGGGCTTGACGAGTCTGCCGACGTTGTCGAGGAAGGCGCCTGGCGAATCAAGATGCTCGATCACTTCGGTGGCCATCGCAGCATCAAACTGGCTGAGCCAGTCGAAATCAGCGGCAAAGGGCTCCTCGAGGTTTCCATCGCGAAAGGTCGCCCATGGCAGGTTCTTGACGTTCTGAGCGACCTGCGGGCGCGAGAGGTCCAGCCCGCTCCACCGAACGTTGGGCAGCGCATCGCGCAGCTCGGTGATGAGCACGCCATTGCCACAGCCGAGATCGACGACGGACGACGGCTTCAGCTCACGAACGATCTGGCGGATCACCTCGACGCGATGGCGTGGCGCCGCCATCTTCCGCCAATAGTCTTCACGGCCGGCAGTGGTTCGCTCGTAGTAGTCACGGTTGACGGACGTCGCGTCGCGGGTTGCCATCTGGACTCCTTCGGGTCGGTTTCAAGCCCACTTCTTGCGAGGGGGCAATCCTCTGCCTGCGAGTCCGGGTGCGGTATGATCACGAGGTATGGCACTCTTTGGGAAGGCTTGGTTCGTGGCTCTGGCGGCATTCGTATTCGCCAACTGCGGAGGCTGCGGCTTCCAGCCAGTCGATGAAGACGGCGGCACACCGACGTCAGGTGGAAGCGCGGGCGCGGCGGGTGGCGGGGCGGGAGGGAGTGCGGGTGGCCACGCAGGAGGGAGCGCGGGTGGCGCGGCGGGAGGAGGTGGCGGTGGCGGGGCGGGAGGAAGTGCCGGTGGCTCAGCAGGAGGAAGTGCTGGTGGCCCAGCGGGAGGAAGTGCTGGTGGCTCTGCGGGAGGAAGTGCCGGTGGCTCAGCGGGAGGAAGTGCCGGTGGCTCGGCGGGAGGAAGTGCCGGTGGCTCGGCGGGAGGAAGTGCCGGTGGCTCGGCTGGAGGAAGTGCCGGTGGCTCGGCTGGAGGAAGTGCCGGTGGCTCGGCTGGAGGAAGCGCCGGCGGCACCCCGGGTTGTGCCGATGGCACCCGCGAGGGGCTCGTGAACGCGACGCTCTTTCCGAATGTTGCGGCATGCGATGGGGTGTGGACCGGATGGATCGACGAGCCGTCGGCTGCATCCCTCTGCGCACCAGGCTGGCACGTTTGTCGGGGCACTGACTCGGTCATTGGCACCGTGACGTTCCAGCAGGCCACTTCGTTTCTTGGCTGTTTTGCTTTCGATACCGCTCATGATTGCAACGCGTGCTACCCCTCCTGCCGCGGTTCGATTGGAATGTGTCTCGCTTGTTGCGTCTCAAGCGCGCCGACCGACCCCGACATGGGAGGTATCGGTGCCAACTGCATTCAGATGGCACTGGGCTCTGGCGGTTCTTGCCTCGCCTCGGGTCGCGTTGACTCGTCGCAGAACTCGAGTGGGTGCCAATGGAACCCGATGATCACCGGCGTCGCGTGTTGTCGGAATTGACTCCTTCAACGCGCCCACGAATCGGCATGCTTTCCAACTGTTGCGCACAACCGGAAAATGGGTTGAAGTCCTTGACGTTCGGCTGTGGGCCACAAACCCGAAGAAATCCGCCAGCGACAGGAGTCAGGCGTCGCCTGAATGACGAGGGGCCTTGGATTGCAAGCTGATTCCAGCAGGTTGAAACACCCGATTCGTCCGTGCATGGCCACGGGACGACTCGACACAGAACTCGACAGCCCCATCAGGACGACCGGTGTCGTGTGCTGCAAGATTCGAAAGGCGGGAACAACGATGAAGCGAGTTTTGATTCTGGCGATGTTCAGCGCTTGCCCTGGCCCGTCTGGGGGCACGCTGGTTCTGGAAGCCAATCCGAAGGTTATTCCACCGGATGGCAGCGTTTCCCGCGTCGCCATCACCGCGACACGATCGAACTCGACAGTGGGCTCCGGGCTCGTGACCATTTCGTCCACCGTCGGCTCGCTGGGTACCAAAAGCGCCACGCTGGACTCGTTCGGGTCTGCGACCGTCGATGCTTCGTGTGACGTGGCCGTTGACACGAAGTGCCAGCAGAGCTTCGTCGTATCGGCAACGTGGGAGGGTGTCACCGAGACCGTCTCGATCAGGCTCCTAGCAGCTGGCGGTGGCACTGCTGGCGGAGGCGCTGGTGGTGGAGGGGCAACGGCTGGAGGAAGCGCGGCCGTGTCACCGTGTGCTGACGGGACCCGTGATGGGCTCGATGCGACGAGGTTGCCGAACGTGGCCGCTTGTTCAGGTTCCTTCGCTGGCGCGATTGATGAGGCGAGCGCACAGTCACTGTGTGGGGCAGGTTGGGGGGTTTGTACCGGGACCAGTCCGGCCCTGTCTCAAATCACGACCGGCGACACCACCGGCACGCCTGGCTGCTTCGCATACGACGCGGCCAATGACTGTGGTGTCTGCTTCCCAACATGTAGGGGCGCCGTCGGAACGACCCGGATGGGTTGTGTCGTGCCAAACAACCCCATGGACCCCGATATGTCTGCTCTGGGCGCTACCTGTCCTTTCAGGTTGACGCAGACTTCCTGTCTGCCCGCCTCGACGATGAGAACCGATGCCTCGCAGAACTCCACCGGGTGCGTCTACACACCGCAGATTACGGGGGTGCTCTGCTGCAGGCGATAGCATTGAGATTCGCTGAGTTGCTCAGTTCGGTGGAGGGAAGAGCACCACGCTGAAGTCGCCAGCCTCCGCGGTGAGTACCCTGAAGCCGGCGCCCGCCTGCTGTGCGAAGGCTTGCGCGGTTCCCGGCCCGTACGCCGCGTTCGCGAAGACGACTGCACCAAAACCAGCGGCCTTCAACCGGCCAACCATGGCCGGTGGTGGCAGCTGCGCCATTTCCTGCTGAAAGGCGTTCTCAGGTCGTCCCTTCATGGCACCGTAGCTCCAGCGCAGCTTCTGGTGCGACACGGCATACAGCCTGAAGTGCTCGTAGTCGTACACCGGCCCGATCTCCCCATGCTCGGGGAAGCCGAACGCGGGCAACTGCAAGACGGCCGAACCCACTGGGAGTTCCCGCTCGAGCGTCTCGACGAAGTGCTCGTCCGAGACGATCGCTTTGGCCCAGCGCTCGCGCATCTGCCAGTGCCCCACGCCACCCGGGTACGTGAGCTTCTTCGTGAGGTCTGGCGACTGCTCCCAGAGGCCGAAGACTATCGCCGCACCCGCGAGCGCCCAGCCGATTCGAGGAGAACACCGACGCAACGCAGGTGCGAGTGCACGGCCCAAGTACAACACCGCGAGACCGAGGAGGACGATTGACGCGCGGTTGTTCGAACGGAACGCGACGATACCGAGCACCATCTGCGAGAGCTGCATCAAACCGCCGCCGATGGCGATGAAGCAGAGCCAGAGCGACACCACCAGGAATCGGCTCGAGGCCCCCCGTCGACCCATGCCAAGCGTTGCGCGAAGCCCGGAGAACATCATCGCGATGAACGCCAGACCGGGAATGATGCCCAGGTAGTTCGATGGGAACTCTCCCAACACTGGAGCCGTCGCTTGGTACCGGGCTCCACCTTGGCTGAAGAGACCGATCCGGTGGTGGGGGCTGGGAACGACAAGCTCGAGCGGCCTTAGGCCGTACAAGAGCGTTTCTCCGATGCTGCGGTGGGTCGCCGTCGGGTTGCGGCCGAATTGGTACACCCCGATCGCCGAATCGAGGTTGCCCAGGAACACCGCCGCCACCAGCGCCGCCGCGATCAGCGCGGTCGCCCGGAACGCCTTCCAGTTGGCGCGAGCGAGTTGAAAAGCAGCACCGAGCGCGAGGAGCTGAAAGACGTAGTTCGCGTAGTACATGTTGTGCACGCCGACGATGGCGGTGCTGATGCAGGCGAAGGTGAACCGACGCTCACCGACCCGAAGCCCTCTGCGTGAGAGCACCCAGGTGAGCGTGAGAATGCAGGGGGCCACCGGCCAGTAGCTCACCAGGTTGAAGTGGTGCACCGTGCGGTAGAAGATGAACGGAGACGCGCCGAACAGCGCGCCCGCGAGTGAGGCCAGCGGCGCCGGAATTCTGAGCCTGCGGGCGACGAGGTAGAGCGCGACAGCCGCAAGCACGGCCGCTGCGAGGTAGCCCAGGTTCAACGCGGCGGTGGTTCCGGTGAAGCGGCTGAGGAACCCAAGGCCGAAGTAGACGATGTCGTCGCTCAGCGGAAAGTCGGTCCACCGGGCGGCGTTGGGCGCACCGATGAAGGGGTTCTCTGCCCCGATCAGGGAACCGAAGCCACGGTCGCGCGCGCTCTGGATTACGCCCAGTTGGTAGTTCGCGTCAGCGTAGTACTCGATGGGGTGCGTGAAATCCGTCGGCGTCCAGATGCGAAAGGTGCTCGCCCACGTTAGCGCGACGAGCGTCGCCATCACGACGAGCGGAGGTGCTTCTCGGCGCAGTCGGCCAAGGTTTCGCTTCATCCAGGGCGTTCTCGCCCGACGATGGTCGATGCGCGCGCTGGGATTGTCTGGCTGATCCGGTGTCACGTGGATCCTCGAGCGGACGAGTCAGGGCGGGTGGCGATTGCGAGCAGGGGCACGTCAAACGAAACCGGGACTTGAGACGCGTCGTGCCGCGCTGCCGAGAAGAGTTTCGTCAGCGCACAGTCGCTGATGCGGCCGACCCAGCCGGTGGCTCTCTCTCTCTCGGTGCCCGCCACCACCGCTGCGAAGGGGCCCCATTGGAGCGAGTCGAAGTAGCATCGGAAGCCCACTTTCGCAGCCGTGCCCCACGCGTCCAGGATGCGTCGTGTCCCCGGAAACGGGTGAAGGTGCCGCTTGAGCGCGTCGCGAACGATGGAGCGTCTGCCGAGGAACCACCAGTGCTCGTCGTCGAGCCGGGCGTGTGCGTCGTAGAGCGTCGTATCCATGGTCGGACTCGTGGGTACACCGGGTGGGGTGTCGGCTTCCACCAGCGAAAGGAAGCGCGCGGCTTCTGTCAGACGAGTGAGGAGGAGTGAACGGTTTTCGCGTCGACTCCCACACGCCTCGACGGTACGGTGGCTCGGTGCCTCTGCTGGCTTTTCTGGGAGTGTCGATCGTGCTGACGTTCTCGCACGGTCACTTCGGGCCGCAGTTCGTGCTCGCCCTCACCGGCATCCTGGTGAGCCTCACCGTCATCGAGTTGGTGCGGCCGAAGAGCGCGCTCAACGGCGCCTCGCCGAAGCTCGCCTGGATTGCCGCGATCATCGTCGGCACCTTCCTGCTCGGGTCCAACTCACAGCTCATCTACGCCCAGCAGGTGCCTGAGACGAAGGCGCTGGTGAACACCATCAACGCCGCGCTCACGGTCGCCTCGCTGATGCCGTTGGCCCTGCTCTTCGACAAGCCGTGGCGGTCGCGCGTGCTGATCGTCCTGGCGGTAGGTGTGATCGGGCTGTTGCTGGTGACGCGTCGTCACGTGCTCTGGTCCTCGCCGCAGCCGTTCATCGACGTGTGGACCTTCAGTGTTCAGGCCGTGCGCTACTTCCTCGATGGGAAGAACCCGTACGTCGAGAGCTACGTCGACATCTATGGCGGCCGCTACGACTACGTTCCGAGATACCCGTACCTGCCGATGTGGCTGCTCTGGTCGAGTGCGTTCGCGTGGATCGGGAAGGGCGCGTTCGACGTTCGGGCCTCGCTCGTCGCGGCTGACGTCGTCATCGTCGGGGCGTTGATCGGTCTGGGGCGAGCGTATTGGAAAGAATGGGAGCGCCCGCTCCTGGCCGCTGCCGTGTGGCTGGCGTGCCCCATCTCGCTCTTCATCCTCGAGCAGTCGTGGATCGACGCGCTCTTGAGCGCGGCGCTCGGCGTCTCGTTCTTCTTCCTGGCAAAGCGTCGGTGGCTGGCTGCGGGCATTGCCGTCGGCGCGGCCTGCGCCACGAAACAGTACGCCTTCATCGCGGGCGGGCTGTTGCTCATCTGGGTCTGGCGAACAGGTGGAAAGCAGGCCGCGCTGCGCTTCTTCGGAGCCGCGGCAGGCTTCGCCCTGGCTATCGTGCTCCCCTTCCTGCTGTCCGACCCGGGGAACTTCGCGAAAGCCACCTTGAGCTCGTGGGCCGACGCGAAGCCACGACCCGACTCGTTGTCGCTGGTCGCCTTCATCGCGCACACCCTCGACTTCGCGACGCCCGACGGCATGCAGGAGCACTACTCGAAGCTCGGGTGGATCGGCCCGGCCGCGGTCCTGGCGCTGGCGGCTGCGCTCTGGCGCCGGAAGAACCCCACCCTGCGCAGCGCCATCATCTTCGTGGGCCTCGCCTACGGGTGGATGTTCGAGTTCGCGCGACAGGCGTTCTGCAACTACTACCACTTCGTCGCCTTTTTCTTCCTCGTGGCCGCGTTGCTGCCTGCCGTGAAAGACGCTCCGGCGCCGGTGCTTGCTGCCGAGAAGTGAGCCTCGCGTGACTGAGCCTGTCGAACCGGAGAAGCCCGTGTAGCGGTGGCGAACGGTCGCCGAAGGGCTCGCTCTGGTGATCCCCGACCCGTTCCAACACCGAGTGGATCCCATTGCGTTGCCGCCCGGGCTGACGCCGCCCCTGCTCGCCCCGTGGGGCACGAGCGTCTTCTATACGAACTCGATGTTCTGGCTGTGTGAGCTCGGGCGCGTTGTCGGGCTCTTCGTCTCGAGGCAGGGAGAGGGCTTCAGCTATCTCGGCCTCGGTACGCTGCTGATGGTGGTGACGGCGCTGCTCGCATGGGTGACGAAGCCGAAGCAGGTGCTCCGCATGGCGTGGTTGCTGGCGCCGCTGCTCGTGATGGTGCTCGGAGAAGCGTTCTACGCCGCGTCGGCGCGCATCACGTTCTCGGGGCAGGTGTTGGTCGAGCTGTGGGGCTTCTTCAAGCTGCTCGAGCCGCTCCCGTCGATGTTCCGGACGTCGGGGCGCTTCGTCTGGGCGCTCCACTTCCTGGTGTCGATCTCTGCGATCGTCGCCGTGGTCGTCGCCGCGCGGAAGCGCCGCATCTGGGGAGCGCTCCTGGTGCTCGCGGCGGTGGTGCAGCTCGTCGAGATTCCGGCACGGCCGAACGTGTTCGACGTGCAGCCGCTGCCGCCGCCCTTCGGCGAAGCGTGGACGGGGTTGCGGGGCAACTATCGACACCTGCGCGTGGTGCCGATTCAGGTGCAGTGGGTGTGCGGGTACAACGAGGCGCTGATCGGCCGGCTGTCGCAGGTCGCGGTTCGTGAAGGGCTGTCGATCAACTCAGGCCTCGTTGGTCGGGTCCCTGCCGCGGTGGGGCCGCTGTGCAACGCGCGCTTCACAGGGCCCGTGGCGACCGACACCGTGTACGTCGTCGACCCGAACTACATGAGCGACTTCCACGGAGCTCACTGCGGCGCGCTCGAGGGCGTGCCTGTGTGTGTCGCGGCAGGGACTGTGCTGGCGCAGCGACTCACCGCCGTCGTGCCGTGAGTCAGTTGCCGTCCTGAATGTGTTCGATGCCGAAGGGCGAGAACGCTCCGAGAACGAGCTGAACGAGCGCTCAGCAGGTCACGACCGTCCTTCGCCTCGAGTGAGACGACTCGGGACTCGGTTTGTCGTGGCCGCTTTCGGCCTCGTCAGGGGCGAACGGGAAAGACCTGTCGCTCGCTCCAGAGCCCGTCGAGCGAGGGCGGGAGGTCGGGTGACGGCTCTGTCCACCGTCTCGGGGCCTGCTCTGCGACTCCCACGAACCAGCGGCTGTCTTTCGGGGGCGAGGTGATTCGCCAGCCGTCGGCCTGCCGGTTGAGGACGACCGTCGTCTTCCCGTCGGAGTATTCGGCCGAGGTCTCGCTTCGCGCGCCCGGCTTGAGCGAGACGCGCGTGAGATCGATCGCGACGAAGGGCGGCGGCGGCTCGGGTTGTTGCGCGGCGCTCGAGGTCTCGAACCAGCCCTGGGGTGGCGAGAGCAACAGCCCACCCTTTGGCAGCGCGACCAACCAGAGTGCGTCCTCTCCGAGCGACTGCAGCCACTCGGCTGGCACCGACGCTCGAATCCACGGGTTCTGCACCGACACGCTCGGCGGGCCCTGGCCGACCTGGAGCGCCTGCAGGCGACGATCGAAGAACCACTCGAGACCACCATGGTTGATGTGGTGGTAGTGCCAGAACTCGTCGTTGGCGAAGACGACGGGATCCTTCGCGTAGAGCGCGAACGGCGAGATGTTCGGGTTCTGGATGATGGGGCGATCGGCGCCGGCGCGATCGAGCGCGAAGCGGGCCCACGCGAGCAGAGAGGGGCGCGTGTAGAGCGGGTCGCCCATGCGCTGGAGCTCGCGGAGCGCCGACGGCGCGATGCCGATCAACGCGATCGCCGCGAGCGCACCCTGGAGCGCGACTCGTCGTCCGACGACCGTGAGCCCACGCCCCGCGAGGATGGCGATGGAGGGCAGGGCGGGCAGGACGTAGCGAGACTCCTTGTGGCCGAAGAGGACCATGAAGGACGCAATCAAGGCGAGCGCCCAGATGAGGTGGAGCCAGCCGGCACGATCCCGATCACGAACGATGACCACGCCCGCGCCCGCGATCGCGAGGAGGGTGACGGGGGGACCGAAGGTCCACCACACGGCGTTGGGCAGTTCCCACCACGGGTCGGTCGCGCCGGGGCCGCCGCCTTCCCCCCACAAGGTCTTGAGGCCTGTCGACAGCCGCTCCATCCACGTTCCGTCACCCGTCACCACGCGGGAGTAGATGAGGGCGTGGACCGCGAAGAACAGCCCAAGGCCGAGGAGCAGGCCCGTGGCGAGCCGCCAGTCGACCGACGCGAGGAGCTTCGACTTGAGTGAGGCCGGCCGGTCCTTCCCGGTCCAGACCCAGGCGAGGTTGGCGACGGGAATGGCCAGGCCGAGGAGCGCCATCGGGTACTTGGTCACCAGGGCGAGGCCGACCGCGAGGGCGAGGGCGAGCACGTCGACACCACGGCGGGTGGAGGTGACGCGCTCCGAGAGCCGCAGGGCGAGCAGCACAAAGGCCATCGAGGCGATGTCCGCCATGATGAAGGGCAGGAAGTGGAGGACGAGCGGGTTCAACGCGAGCACGCCCGCCGCGACGAAGGCGACGGTCACACCAGCTTCACGCTCGACGGCACTCCACGTCATCAAGATCGCGAGAATGCCGAGGCTCCAGGGCACGAGGTGGATGAGCCCCGTCAGCCCACGCTGCCCCGGCTGGTAGCCGACGCTGAGGAACGGCGCGATGAGCAGCGAGATGCCTGGTGCGCGATCGGTGCGGTACGCCTGCGCGAGGTGAGAGAGATCGTTGCCGGCGAGGTACCGCGCGTTGACGAGGTAGTCGTACGCGTCCCACGTGTCGATGGGCAGGCCAAGGGCGATCCGGAACGACCAGACCAGGAAAACCGCCGTCGCGCCCAGGCCGAGCGCCCAGACCCATCGTGGAGATGCTGGGTGGATCACCAAGGGCAGACACCACCCCGGGACCACTCTGTCAACCGATGAAGTCGGGCAGGTTGGTGTGCTGGCTCAGCGGAAGCGCGACCTCGTCCTTCTTCGACAGCACAGGCGCGCTCACCGGCCACTGCACGCCGATGGCTGGGTCATTCCAGAGCACCGTGCGCTCGTGCTCGGGCGCGTAGATCTCGGTGCACTTGTAGAGAAAGTCGCACTCGTCTGAGGTGACGCAGAACCCGTGGGCGAAGCCGGGCGGAATCCACATCTGGCGCTTGTTCTCTTCCGACAAGTCGTAGCCGACCCACTTGCCGAAGTGAGGAGAGCCGCGCCTGACGTCCACCACGACGTCGAACACGCTCCCGCGCGTCACCATGACCAGTTTCCCCTGGGCGTTGGGGTGCTGCAGGTGCAGCCCGCGCAGAATGCCTCTGCGTGAGCGGGACCAGTTGTCCTGAACGAAGGGGAAGGAGATCCCGAACTCCCGGTAGCGCTCAGCCCGATAGGTCTCGAGAAAGAACCCTCGTGCGTCGCCGAACACCTTCGGGTCGAGCAACAGCACGCCCGGGAGGGCCGTCTGCGTGACGTTCACATCTTGCCTTTGTTCTTGAGCAGTCCGAGCAGGTACTGGCCGTACTCGTTCTTCGCCATCGGCTGCGCGAGCTGTTCGAGCTTTGCGTCGTCGATGGTGCCCATACGCCAGGCGATCTCCTCGAGGCAGGCGACCTTGAGCCCGGTGCGCTTCTCGATCACGTGAATGAAGTCAGACGCCTCCATCAGCGATTCGTGCGTACCCGTGTCGAGCCACGCATAGCCGCGACCCATCATCTCGACCGTGAGCTGCTTCCTCTCGAGGTAGATGCGGTTGACGTCGGTGATCTCGAGCTCGCCTCGGGCACCCGGCTTGAGCGTGGCGGCGATATCGACCACCTGGTTGTCGTAGAAATACAGCCCTGTCACCGCGTAGTTCGACTTCGGCTGCTTCGGCTTCTCTTCGATCGAGATGGCCCGCCTGTCCGAGTCGAGCTCGACGACGCCGTACCGCTCGGGGTCGTTCACCCAGTAGCCGAACACCGTGGCGCCTCGCTCGAGACGTGCGGCGCGTTGGAGCAGGCCCGTGAACCCGTCGCCGTAGAAGATGTTGTCGCCCAGCACCATCGCGACCTTGTCGTTGCCGATGAACTGCCGGCCGATGATGAAGGCCTGCGCAAGCCCCTCGGGCTTCGGTTGCTCGGCGTACGAGAGCGAGATGCCCCACTGACTGCCATCGCCGAGCAGCTCGCGAAAGCGGGGCAGATCCTGCGGAGTGGAGATGATCAGGATGTCTTTGATACCCGCCAACATCAGCGCCGACAGCGGGTAGTACACCATCGGCTTGTCGTAGATCGGCAGCAATTGCTTCGAGACGACGCGGGTGAGTGGGTACAGCCGGGTGCCTGAACCACCGGCGAGGACGATGCCCTTCATGATGGATGCTCCTGTCTTTCGCGGTACAGCTCATCGAGGGCGCGCGCCACGGCCCATGGCTTTGCATCGAGCGACAGCGCCGTCTTCGTCACGTCGAGCCCACTCTTCGCGGGCCGGGGGCTCGCGAGCTTCACGTCAGCCATGCGGCTGGCTTTGACGAGGGCCTTGTCGAAGCTGAACCGCTCACAGACCCGAAGGCCGAAGCTCACCCGGTCCATCACCTCGGCGCCGCAGGTGTGCCAGAGGCCGGCGAGCTTCTTCTCGGCCAGCTCCTTCACCATCGCGGCGACGTTCGTGGCGTGGCTCGTCGACACCCATTGGTCTTCGAACAGCGGCACCTGCTTGCCCTGCGCGAGTGTCGACACCAGCCAGAACCCGAAGTTGTTCTTCCCGGTGGAGGGCCAGCCGAAGACGACGGCGGTGCGCGCGATGGTCCACTGGCTGGCAGGCAGCAGCGCCTTCACCGTCTGCTCGCCGGCGTGTTTCGTGAGGGCGTACGTGCCGCGCGGGTTCGGCTTCGCGTCGATGGCATACGGACCGGCCTCGCCGTCGAAGACGTAGTCGGTCGAGACGTGCACGAGGTGAGCGCCGGTGGAGCGCGCCGCCTTCGCGAGGCTCGCCACGCCGCTGACGTTTGCTTCATACGCCGCGAGCGGATCGCGCTCGCACCCATCGACGTCGGTCATGCCGCCGGGGTTGATGATGGCGTCGGGCTTGAAATCGCCGAGGGTCTTCGAGAGCAGCGCGCCATCGGAGAGATCGACGGCCGCGTACGTGAAGGCGCCTTCGACGCGACGATCGCCGCGTGACAGCCCGAGCACCTCATGGCCCGACCCGATCAGCTGCGAGACCAGCCGTCGGCCAACGAGTCCGTTACTCCCCGTGACGGCGACGCGCATGTCAGTGCTTCTCGAGGCGAGCCTTGTACTGGCTGTCGAAGTACTGCCGGTACGCCCCCGAGGTGACCCGTTCCCACCAGGTGCGGTTGTCGAGGTACCACTTCACCGTGTCGGCGAGCGCCTTCTCGAAGACGAAGGTCGGCTGCCAGCCCAGCTCGGTGCGGATCTTCGTGGCGTCGATGGCGTAGCGGCGATCGTGGCCGGGGCGATCCTGCACGTACTTGATCAGCGTCTCGGGCTTGCCGACGGCCTGGAGGATCGTCTTCACGATGACGATGTTGGTGCGCTCCGAGTTGCCGCCGATGTTGTAGACGCCGCCCTTTTTGCCCTTCTCGAGCACCGTGGTGAGCGCGGCGCAGTGATCTTCGACGTGCAGCCAGTCACGCACGTTGAGGCCGTCTCCGTAGACGGGCAGCGGCTTGTCGTTGAGCGCGTTGATCACCATCAGCGGGATCAGCTTCTCGGGGAACTGGTACGGGCCGTAGTTGTTGGAGCAGCGGGTGACGACGACGTCGAGCCCGAAGGTGTGCTCGTACGCGAGCGCGATCAGATCGGACGACGCCTTGGACGCGGAGTAGGGGCTCGAGGCCGACAACGGCGTGGTCTCGGTGAAGAGCCCCGTGGGCCCGAGCGAGCCGTACACCTCGTCGGTCGACACCATGAGGAACCGGTTCACCTTCGCGTGACGCGCGGCCTCGAGGAGCACCTGGGTGCCGAGCACGTTCGTCTTGATGAAGGCCTCGGGCCCGAGAATGGAGCGGTCGACGTGGCTCTCGGCCGCGAGGTGCATGATCGCGTCGATGCGATGCGTGCGGATGACGTGATCGACGAGCTCGCGGTTCGCGATGTCGCCCTGGATGAAGACGTGTTTCGGATCGCCTTCCAAAGCCGAGAGGTTCTCGAGGTTCCCCGCGTAGGTCAGCTTGTCGAGGTTGACGACCGTCCACGTGGGCCGGTTCTTCCGCAGCCAGTGGACGAGGTTGGAGCCGATGAAGCCGCAACCTCCTGTGACGAGAACGTTCATGGAATCGGGGCCGTAGAGCGTAGGAGACTGCCGGTCAAGGCCGAGCATGGTATCCGCCACCCGATGACGAAACGAACTCCCCGGGCCCAGACCGCGAGCGACCTCGAACGTGCGTTGTCGCAGGCTCGGCGCGATCGCGACGAGGCGTTGGAGGCACTGGCCCGCGAGCGCGAGCTCACCAACGCGCTGCGCCTGCAGGTGCGACATCAGGGCGAGGCGTCGGTGCCCAGGTTTCCTGCCGGCACTGGATTGGGCCCGGCGCCGTTGCGGTATCAGCTCGCCGATACGATCAACGATTCGGCGAAGCGCGCTCTCGGCCCGGTGCACAGCGCAGCCAGGAAGCTGCTGAACCGGCGCGGGAAGAAGGCATGACCTCGCCCGTCCAGGCAGACGTCGTGGTGCCTGTGTACGCCGATGTCGAGGTGACGAGGCGGTGCCTCGAATCGGTCCTGGCGAACTCCGGGCCTGCGCTCCGAACCCTCATCATCGTCGACGATCGAGGGCCGGAGCCCGAGATGCCCGCCATGCTCGAGGCCCTCCGCCGACGTGACGACAGAGTGCGGCTTCTTCAGAACGAGGTGAACCTGGGGTTCGTCGCGACCGCGAACCGCGGCATGTCGGTCCGGCGTGGCGACGTGGTGATCCTCAACAGCGACACCGAGGTGCCAGTCGGCTGGCTGACCGAACTCGTCGAAGTGCTCCACTCGCACGACCGCATCGCCGCCGTCACGCCACTGTCGAACAACGCCACGCTCGCTTCGGTGCCGACCTTCGGAGCCGGCGTCACCGTCGACTCGCTCCGTGACGTTCGCGTCGACCTCTCGGGCTTGCCGCGGTGGACGGACACTCCGACGGGCGTGGGGTTCTGCCTGGCGATGCGAGATGAGGTGCTGAACCTCATCGGCCTGTTCGACCCGGCGTATGGGCGCGGGTACAACGAAGAGAACGACTGGTGCCAACGTGCGCGGGCCCTGGGGTTCAGCGTCGTGCGCGCCAATCGCTGCCTGGTCTTCCATCACGGCGAGGTCTCTTTCCAGGGGGCCCGAGCCGAGCTCGATGAACACAATGGGAGGCGACTGGTGGCGCGGTACCCTTCGTACCTCGCCCAGAACGCAGACTTCGAATCAGGTCCCCATGCGCGCGTGGCGGCCATCGCCGTCTCTGCTCAGGTCGGCCCGTTGAAGGTGTGTCTCGACCTCTCACACCTCGTCGCGCCTGCCATTCACGGAACCTCAGTCTACGGGACCCAGCTCGCCAGAGCGCTCTCGCAGGTCCCCGGCATCGCGCTCACCGTGCGCGCGACCCCCGCCGTGGTCGACGCGTTGGCGCCCGACGGCGTCAGCTGCGTCGACGCAGGGACTGCGCTCGAGGGCTTTCACGTCGTTCACAAGCCCACGCAGGTCTACCGCGTCGACGAGCTGCTCGAGCTGCTCGACGCCGAAGGTCACCTCGTCTTCACCTGGCAAGATCTGATCGCGTATCGCTCTCCTGCCGCGCTCGGCGCCTTCGAGCGCACCCGCGAGTTTCGCGCGCTGACGTGGGCGGCGTTGTCGGCGGCGCAAGGTGTCGTCGCCATCTCGGCTGTCGCCGCCCGTGAGTTGCTCGAGTTGCTTCCCACGCTCGCTTCGCGGCTCACCACGGCTCCCCTCGGGGTCGATGTCGGCGCTGCACCATCGGCTGAAGAGGTTCGACGGGTTCGGCGCGAGCGTTCGCTGCCGGCGCGGTACGTCGTGCACACCGGGAGCGACTACCCCCACAAGAACCTCGAGCTGCTCCTCGAAGCTTGGGCGTTGGTGCCTCGGGAGCTGCAGGTCGACCTGGTCCTCGCAGGGCCGCCGTCGAACCTCGCAGGAGCGCTCTACACCTCTGGTCGCGCCTTGCCCGAGGGCGTGCGACTGCTCGGAGAACTGCCGCCTGAAGACGTCCTCCCGACGCTCGCGGGGGCCTCGGTCGCCGTCCTGCCGAGCGTCTACGAGGGCTTCGGTCTGCTCGCGCTCGAGGCCATGGTGTGTCGGGTGCCCATCATCGCGGCGGGGGTGTCGGGGCTCCGCGAGGTCGTCGGCGATGCCGGCGTGACGCTGACCTCGTTGTCACCGCAGGAACTCGCAGCGGCGATCATCAGGGTTCTGGGCCAGCCTGCAGAGGCTGCGCGGCTCGTCGCCGCCGGCACGAGGCGGGTGCGCTCGTTCGACTGGAAGACAACGGCCGCCGAGACCGCCGCGCTGTATCAGCGCATCGCGAGGTCTCCCGACGAGGCGTCGCTCACCGCCCGGGCCGCGCTTCGGACTCTGCTGCGGAGGCCGTGAGGCCGCCTCAACGCCCAATCGCGCGCTTCAACAACGAGTGCAGCGGCGTCTTCTTGAAGGCGGAGTTCGCGCGATCGGCCAGCTTCCACCGAAGCGGCATCGCGTCGGCATCGGGAGGTTCTTCGAGGCGGCGCAGCCTGGCGACCTGGAGCTCGAGCGCGCTGAGCTGCGCCGCGAGCGTCGCCCGTTCGTGCTTGAGCGCAGCGACCAGCTCGTCCTGCTCGCGAATGAGCACGTCGCGCGCGTCGATCATGCGCTCATTGCTGGTGATCATCGCCTCGAGCTGTGTCTGGAAGGTACAGGCTGCGTCGAGCACCGAGACCGGCTGCGCCAGCGCTCGAGCAGAGAGCGAACACACCGCCACGAAGTTCGTCGTCGCCAGCGCTGGGTCGGGCAGCGTTCCGGGCGTCGAGAACGTCGTCCATGGAGCGGCGTCGCTCCCGGGCTGGGTCACGCACGCTCCCTGGACCTGAACCTGCGACCACGCCTGCACGTGCGGGAAGGCCTGCCTCGCGAGCGCGAAGAACTCGTCGTGGTGAAGCTCTTTGACGTGAAACGGGTTGCGAATGCGCTTGTGCTCGGTCCACCGGCGGTTCGGGGTCGAGATGACGACGACCCCGTCGGGGCGCACGGCGCGCTTGAGCAGTTGGAGCAGCTCGTCCTGGGCCACCGTGTGCTCGATGACCTCGAGACAGGTGACGACGTCGAACCCCGAAGCGCTGCTGGCGACGAAGTCGTCGACGCTCGAGAAGGAAAGTCGTGACGAGGCGCGCTGCTGCGTGGCCTCTCGCACCGCCGCATCATTGGCGTCGATCCCGACCACCTCGTCGAACGAGTCCGAGAGGAACGCCGCGCCCACGCCGAGGCCGCAGCCCACGTCAAGCAGCCGGCCGCCGTGAAAGGACCGCTTCACGAAGTGGTAGCGCGCGTGATGATCGTAATGCGCGAGCGCGTTGGCCTGGAGCGGATCGTAACGTTCGCCGGAGTACTCGGTCTGATCGGCCATGGCTACCTCACGCGCTGCAGAGTGACCCAGAGATCCCACAGGAACGTGCCGAGGGGTACTCCAGAGCGACGCACGACCCCTTCTCGCCACATGGTGTGCTCGAACCGGCGCTGAAGCTCGTGAACGGTCGCGCGTGGCGTGCGGCCGAGCAGCTCGGCGAAGGTGACGTCGAAGCCGAAACGACTGATGTGGTCGACCCCGAAGCTCTCGACGTGCGAGTAGCGCAAGAAGGCGTCGGCCTGTGCGCGCGTGGGGTAACGAATGTAGTTGAGCGCCCGAGCCAGGGCCCCGGGCCTGAGCTCCTTCCCCGAGAAGGGCGCGAGCGGAAAGACGTCGCAGAACTGGCGCGTCCACTCGTCGATGCCGCGCTGGGCGTGACGGAAGTACTGCGCGGTGTTCTCGCGTTCGACCTCGTGGAGCTCGAGCACCGGCACCACCCGACCCTGGACGTGGGGGTGCGGGCCGTAGCGCCGCGTGGTGCCGTGGGAGGCCTGGGTCGCCATCTCGTAGATCGCGGTGTTGCGAAACAGGTCGACCTCGTCGAGGTCGGGCCGTTGGCAATCAGCGAGGAAGCCCACCTTGCGTGATCGGCCCGTGGCTTCGCCTCGCTGCGCCAGGCCCACGTAGTGGCCGACGAGCTCGGGCGCACCGGTCTCTGCTTCGAACGCGCGGGCCAGGTTGTCTTGCATCGAGCCCTTCCACCCGATGTCCGCCAGCACGACGCGTTGCTCGCCCCAGAGCCCGGTCTGCCCGAGGTACGTGCGCAGGGCGCTACGGCTCACGTCGCGCGCCGCCAGGAACGCGGCATGAACGTCGCGAGAGGCGAGGAAGGCCGCGAAGGGTAGGTCCTGATCGGGCGGGCCGAGGGGCCGGTCGGCGTCCGTCAGGCCGAGCTCGGCCCCCTTCTCGACGAAAGGAGACTCGTTCAGCCCCAGGTTCTTCAGGAGCCTCCTGAGGCTCTGGTTCGGGTACTGCCGCCAGAAGCGCGACAGCTCGCTCCACGACAGGCTGCGCATCGAGGGCAGAATCGTCGACGCCCGCGAGACGAACAGGTACCGGGCCTCGGGCACGTCCTCGTGGCCGAAGACTCCAGCCCGACGCAGCCTGGCGTAGATGCGTAGAAAGGTGAGGCCCTCTCGCGCCAGGAAGAAGATGCGCCGCGCGCCTTCGAGGCGGGCCAGCTCGACCGTCTCCATCACGAAGGCCACCAGTCCCGGCGCCAACGTTCGGCCGAGCGCTTCGTGAATGTGCTCCGGGCGATCGCTGTCGTGGGCCTCTGGCATCAACTCGTGAACGAAAGCCTCGCACCACGTCGTCTGCGCCTTCGACAGTCGCTCGAGGGCCTGCAGGCGGCCGCGACGGGCCAGCTCAGGGGCATCGGCGATCAGGACAGCTTTGATGCCATGCCGCTTCGGCTGCACGACGTCGGCCTCGATATCGTCCCCCACGAACAGCAGCTCGTTTCGCGAGATGGCCTCGGACTCGAGCACCCAGGGGAACAGGCGCCCCGTCGCCTTGCGCAGCCCGGCGTCGTTCGAGACGTAGCCAGCATCGAAGAAGCGGGCGAGCCCGACCCCCTTGAGAAAGCGCCAGAGGTGGTGGGCGCGCAGGTACATGTCGCTGACGAAGATGAGCCGGTGGCCGGCGTCTTTGAGGGTGGCGAGCGTCTGGGCGACCCCTGGCATCGCCGAGAGCGCCCGCTCTTCGAGGCGCACTTCGTCTTCTTCGCAGAGCTCGACGAGCGTCTGGTTGCCCCGGGGGACCCACGTGCCGACCCATCGCGGCACGAGCTCGGTGAAGTCGACTTCGTTGTCCTCGCCCCGGGCGACGCGCTCGGCGACGAGCTCCCGCTCGAGCTCCTGACGGCGCAGCAGGACCTGGGCGGCCGAGGGGAGATGATCGCGGTGGAGCATCGTCGCGAGCCGCTGCCTGAGCGCGTGGGCCGAGGCGCGTTTGATCCACTCGCCTTCGACGCTCCGCCGCATCAGCGTGTTGAAGACGTCGAAGCCGACAACCCGGAAGCCTCGTGCCATCGACGGCAGGCGGGTGGGCAGCTCGTGCAGCGAGAGCGTCGAAGTCATGGCCGCAGAGCTCGAACCGCCAGGCGCACGCGCGCCCGAAGCACCGCCAGCCGCGCTGGCGTCTCGGCCCCCGCCCACCACATCGAGGCCTGCTGTCTCAACGAGGGATGCACCCTCGAGTCCTGCTCGCGCTGGCCAGTCCACAACAAGCGAACCGTCCGGGCCTGCTCCACGGCGTGACGCATGAGCGCACGCGCCAAGGCTTCGGCGTCCTCCTTCACCGAACGCTCCTCAGCCTCACCTCACGCCGCGGCGTTTCAATCACGCGCCCCGCGTCGCGCGAGAGCAGCAGATCGAACACGAGGCGCTGGTAGACGAAGTCGGCGTCGAAGAACTCGGCCACCTTCTGGGCGGCCCGCAGCCGAACGGGGTGGAACGTCTCGGGCACGCGCCGCACCTCGTTCACCGTCTCGAGAAGGGCGCTCTCGGCTCGCAGGAGGTAGTCGTCTTCGGGCTCGACCCCCCACGACGAGGGGAACGGGCTCGTCGAGACCACCAGCAGCCCTCGCGCCATCGCCTGGAGCGGCAGCGGGTCGAGTCGACCGAGCGCGTCTCGCACGACGGTGAGGTACGTGCCCGCGCCTTCGAGACACTCGAGCTGTCGTTCGATGGGCAGCGACGGCTCGATCATCGACAGACGACGCTGCGCGTTCATCAGCTCGAGCGCCGCGGCGTCGGGGGCTGCCCATTGGGGCACCACCACCAGCTGCTTCGAGAAGTCGGGAAGCCGCAGGCCGTGGCGGTTGACGGGGGCGGGCAGAATCGCGTCGACGCGCGGTGCGTCTGACGGCGGTGCCTCGTACCACACCCAGCCATCGATGCCGTGCCGTGCCCAGACGTTCAAAGGCCAGCGGCCGTTCGGGCCCCAGGGCGGCCGCCCGACGACGCCGATGCACACGCCCAGGCTCGTCAGGGGCCCGGTCGGCGCGAAGGTGTCGTCGAGGAGCAGGAAGGTGACGTCGGGGTTGCGCAGCGACGCCTGCGCAAGCGCCGACTTCCAGCCCTCTCGCAACGAGTGGAAGCTGACGTGGGCCCAGGCGCCGCCTTCGGGAAGGGAGCACCGCTGCTCATCGTGACCGACGAACGCGATCCGCAGACCGGGGACGATACGCGTCTTCATTCGAGCACCCGGGCGGCTGCGAGCTTCACCAGGTCTTTGAGCAACCGGGGCGACGCGCGCTTGAGCGTCTTCACCGAGGCAGACGACTTCAAGGCCCGAACCTGCTTGAGCACGAGTGATTCCCAGTGGCCGAGCGCCGGCGGCTGCACCTGTCGGCTCGCTTCGCGCCACGCTTCGTCGGCCCAGTGGGTTCGCATCGCCGAGACCCCCGCGAGCGCAGAGCGCAGGTGGGCGTTGGTGTACCCCTCGTGATGCGCCTCTTCGAGCGCCTCGGCGAAGTGGCGCGTCGATTGCTGCCAGTCGGGCCAGGCCCGCGCCGTCGCCAGCGCGTTTCGTTTGAGTGACGTGAGCAGCTCGGTCGGTTGCGCCAGCTGCGTGAGGTACCTGACGGGCGCGAGCTCGTCGTACGAAGGGGCGAGCAGCGCGTTGTGCCCATGCACGATGTACTCGTCACAGCCCGAGACGGGCGTGGTGATGGCGGTGCCACCCTGGCTGAACATCTCGAGCGGAGGCCCGTACATGCCCTCGACCGTCGAGAGCTTCAGCATCACGTCGTGCTGGCGCAGCAACGAGGCGACCTGGTCGATGGGAATGCGCTCGTACACCGAGACGGGCCGGCCGCCCACGCTGGGCCGCTGGCCGCCTGCGTTCGAGGTGAGCCAACTGACCTCGAGGGCGATCTCGCGAGAGGCCGCCTCGAGCACCCCGAATGACTCGCGCACACCCTTGAAGGGCACTCCCCACGGGCCTTCGACGACGACCTTCAGCGGTCCAGATCGTGGCGTCGGCGCGTTGCGAACCGGGAAGTAGCTCCTCGAGAGCCCGTTCGGAACATGGCGGACGCGCGCCTGCGGCAGCAGGTGGGTGATGAACTCTTCGAGCCAGCGCGCCTCGGTGATGAAGAACAGGGGCAACGAATAGGTCGCGCGGTTCTGCAGCTTGTGGTGACGCTCGGTGTGAAACCGCGACTCGTAGGACTGGTTGAAGTAGCCGTAGACGGCCGAGTCGAGCAGGTGCAGGTCGAACCACGTCACCCACCAGGTCGCGAAGACGAAGTCGAAGCGCTCGACGCGGCACGCCTCGAGCGGTCGAATCGCCAGGCCTTCGAGCAGCGGGTGCCACGACGGCGGAGTCGTCGGCGTCGCTGACGGAATGAGCACGACGTCGTGACCGCGATCTCTCAAGCCAGCCGCGTGCTCGATGATGACGTTCGAGCCGCCGCTGATGTTGACTATGTCGCCGACGAGGAAGCCGATGCGCATCTCGGGCAGCGCGTACTAGGCGCTGACGGGGTGGTCAACGCCTGCTCGTTTTCCAGTGAGGCTCGTTTTCAGGACGACCACCCGCGCTACCGCGCGATCATCACGACGCCTTCGAGCAGCTCATCACTGCTCATGAAGAGGACGTTTCGGGGGTGTTGAGCGAAGCGGTCGCGGTCCTGGTGGGCCGCGCTGCCGGCGTCGTCGATGAAGCGGAAGAAGTAGCCTTTGGGCTGGAGGAACGCGAAGACCTCGTCGAACTGGCCAAGGCTGAGGCACTCGACGAGCAGGGTCGGCTTCCGGCGGTCGAGCAGGGCCGTCATGCCGCGGAGCACCGACAGCTCGAAGCCTTCGACGTCGATCTTGATCAGATCGACGGCTCCCGGGTCGACCTCGATGACGAAGTCACGCGAGTTGGTGGCGTAGTGGGCCGAGAGCTGGTCGCCGGCCATGACCCGCACCTCTTCCTGGAACCACACCGACTCGTGACGACCATCGACGAGGGTCTCTTCGCTGCCGAGGCAGTGAATGCCAGCCGGGTGTTTGAGGGTCAGCTGGCCATCGCGTTCACCCAGCGCCGCCTTGACCGTGCCGATACGACCGCCCATGCCGTTGGCGAGCACGTTGGTGACCAGGCGCACGAAGGTGTTCAGGCTCGGCTCGAACGCGACGACCTTCACCTCGGGGTTCGAGTGCGTCGCGGCCAGCGCGAAGACGCCGCTGAAGGCGCCCACGTCGAAGACGACCTTCGACATGCGCGAGAGGTGCGACCACAGCTTGAGGCTGAACGACTCGAAGCTGTCGGGGCCCCGGAACAGGTAGTGCTGCGCCACGATGTCGTCGTAGTTCGAGAACATGACGAAGGGCTGGCAGCCGGTGATCTGGGCCTCGATGAAGCCCCGGTAGGGGTAGTCACGAATGGCCGCCATGAAGTCGATGTTCGGTGAGCGCAGACACAGCAGGGCACGGGTGTTCTGCGCAGTGATGGTGGCGAGATCCATGTCGCCCTCATGCCGCATCGAGCCCTCATGGACCACGGAATTTCACGGGAGCCGCTGGCACAGAAGCCCTCGCACGAGCCGCTTCAAGGCCCGCTGCACGAAGGGCGCACCCGTGAGCAGCTGGTTCAGCTCGTCCACCGCTTGATACCGAAGCGGCACGTCGCCGGCCACGTCGACGCGGGTCCACAGCACGAACTCGCCATCGCGAACATCGAAGTTCCACTGGTGCAGTCCGCCGTAGTTCTCTCCGTCACCTCGTCGATTGACCGCGTTGGAGCACACAGAAGAGGTCGGTGACCAGAACTGACGTGAAGCCCTCGGCTGCGCAGTCATCGAAGCGGACCATCACGTCGAAGGCGCCCAGGGCCTCGGGGCCGACGTAGTTGGGCTGGCGGCTGCGGGTGTAGCGCTTGCGCACGTCATCTCCGTACCGAACCTCGTGGCCCTCGAAGAACGCCAGCAGGCGGTTGTAGGTAATGATGTCTCCGTCCGTCCAATACCGGTCGTGCAGAGTGCCGACGAAGACCACCCGCCGATGCGCAGGCTGCGTCTGCACCCACGCTTGAAGCCGGCTGAGCGCCTCGGTGTGGACGGGCAGGTGGGTTCTCGTCGCTGCGAGCGCCGGCGACTCGCGACTGATCAGGTACGCGAGCGTGTCGAACCAGCTCGTGCGGAGCGAGAGTGCGACGAAGCCCACCGCGACGGTGACCCCGAGCCACCGCGGCCCCCGCCCCGACGACGCGGCCAGCGAGCCCACCGCGCCGACGAAGGGCACGACCATCAACGCGCTGAACGTCATCAGCGACTTCACCCAGAAGTAGACGTCGTCACTGCGCATCAGCCCGAACGTCATGATCAGCGGAACACCAAGGGTCGCGAGGGCGACGAAGGCCGTGACGTCGCGCCGGCGGCCCATCAGCCAGAGCGCCCCGGCCGCCACCCCCAGCATCACCCAGGTGAACGCTGGCGCGAGGCGACCGATGAAGGCCTCGAGGGCGGCGAACCGGCGGCCCGTCTTCGGCAGCCCTCCGAACACCTCGGCGTAGATGGGCTCTCGCAGCGCGCTCGTTCGCACGAAGTCGTCGGTGCCCGCGAGAATCGCCCTCGCCTCGGGGCTCGCGTACCAGGGGAAGACGACGCCCCTGCCGATGGCATTGAGCGCGGCGCGGTGTTGCATCGAGCCCTGCCCGAAGTCGAACACCACCTCGAGGTTCAGGTTCGTGACCAGCGCGGTGAAGAGCCCGACGCGGCCCACCATCAGCAGCAGCGCCGATTGTCTGCGCCACGCCGCCGCCGCGACGACCGCGACGCCGAAGCCCATCACGCTGAAGGCCTGGTACGGGTACAGCCCCACGCTCGCCGCGAAGACACAGGCGACCGCCAGCTCTGGCTGCCACGACCGCTCGCGCTGCTCGCCCAGCAGCCAGGCCGCGGCCCACAGCCCGGCCACCGCGAAGTGCGCCACTTCGTACTGCGGCAGGTAGCACTGGGTGGCGATCTCCCAGAAGCAGAGCCCGTGCCCGGCCAGCGCGGCGCCGATGAGCGCGCCCTCATCCGAGACGCCGAAGCGCCGCAGCAACGCCAGCCCCAGGAACGGCAGCACCCACCAGAGCACGGTGAGCTGCGGGCCGAGCGCCCCGACGGTGTCGACGCCGAGCGTCTGCGCCGTCACCGACACGCGCACGAAGTCTTGAAAACGAATGGCGGCCAGGCCGCGATCGAGTGGTGCCTCTTGCGCCAGTGACGCCCACGTCGGGTAGTCCATCGAGTCCGTGTAGCCGTGACCGACGAACCAGCCGGGGAAGGTGAGGGCGGGCGCGGCGACGAGGAGCGTCGTGACGGTTGCGAACAACGAGACCGTCAGCAGCCGCGCCCGCTCGTCCGCAGACACGTTCGTGATGACGGCCCGCCACCGCCGTGCCCCACCTCGCGCGAGCTGAAAGACGCTGATCACCGCCAGCACGCCGGCCACCACGGGCGAGCCGACCGTCGTCGGCACGAACCAGAAGAGAGAGGTCGTCAGGTTCGACATCAGGCCCTGACCCGCGAAGAACGAGAGGAGCAACGCCTCGAGCAGGCCCAGGCGATCGACGAACGGCGTCACGACCGTCGCGCCCAGGACGATCGACACCACGACGAGCAAGAGCACTTGCAGGAGCAGCAACGCGCCATTGCCGATGAAGGCGCCGAGCGCACCCAATCGGACCAGCGCGGGCAGCTCGATTCGTTCAGCGGCCTCGAGCGTCATGCCGGGCCGCTCGAGCACGACGTGGTGCCCGAACCGCAGCTCGAGGCGTTCGATCTGAAGCGGTTGATCGGCCGAGAGCGTGAGCCCTGAGCGCCAGAGGGGAATCAGCGCCGTGTGAAGACGTCGGGGACTGATGACGTCGACCGAGATGTCTCCCGAGCACGACGACAGATCGTGACACGCGCGCTCGAGGCCCGTGCCTTCGATGCAAACCACTCCGCGGTCGCGACCACAGGGCACCCTCGTGAACAGCCCAGAGACCCGCCCTTGCCAGGAGAGCGATGCCCCCGACGTGCTCGAGCGCCAGACGCCCCCCTCTCGCAGCCCCTCGACGGAGAACCCGGGGGTCGCCGTATAGGTCGAGGCATCGAACAGCCGCGCCCGGTGGGCCGTGGTGAGGGCAGGCACCTCGATCAGGCTCGTCGCTCCCTGGGCGGTTGCGTTGAGAATCGTCAGCCGCAGCGGCTCTGGCGCGGGGTCGACCGCGAGGGTTCGCCTCACGCCATCGTCGAGCTCGAGGGTGCCGGGCCCGCGTGTCTCGACGACGAGCCGGAGCTGTTGGAGCGCTCCCTGCCACCCGAGGGCCAGCAGATCGAGCGCCAGCACCAGCGCGAGCACCCACCTCGTCGATCGGGCCATTCGCGAGCTACCTGCGAACACGTGCGCGAACGTACATCTGGCCAGCCATCGGCTTGATGGGGCTGGCGAGGTAGGCCTTGATCAACGCGGGCCAGGTCGGCAGCCGCGACTTCACGGTGAGCGGCAGGAACTTCGGCTGGCACTCGGTCACCTCGAAGCCGTTGGCCTCGAGGAAGTCACACAGGCTGACGTGGCTGAAGACGGTGACATGCGTGAAGTCGTCGAAGTACTGCGGGGCGCAGTACCGGAAGTTCGGCTGCACCAGGTTCAAGGTGCCGCCAGCCGTCAGTCGTGGCCGCAGCGCCTTCAGCAGCGCGGCGTTCTGCTCGCGCGTGAGGTGCTCCAGCAGGTTGCTGGCGAAGGCGAAGTCGACGGAGCGCTCGGCGAGGAAGTCGAGGTTGGTGACGTCGCCGACGTGGGCCTCGACGCCGGGCGCGAGGTGGCGCGCCAGCTCGGGCCATTGGTCGACGGCGATTCGCCGCGCTGCCTTCACCTGGTTGATGAACGAGCCCCACCCCGCGCCGAGATCGAGCACGGTGTCGGTCGGCGCGATGCGTTTGGAAAAGAACGACGTCCACAGGGTGTGCCACACCACGTCTCGACGCGCGTCTTCTTCCAGGCGGGTGGCGAAGTAGCCGTCACTCATTCCGCGCTCCATCGCCAATCTGTGTACAGCCCCCAGATCATCTTGAGGCCGACCTTGAGGGCGCGGGAGTTGTTCACGTTACCGCCCTTCGATTCGCCGATCCGTGGGTAGAAGGTGATGGGGCACTCGACCAGTCGCTCGCCGGACCCGAGGGCACGATCGAGGAAATGCGCGTTGAACTCGAGGTTGACCTTCGGGTCGGTCACCGTCAGCAGCCGGGCGATCGCCTCGCGTCGCATCAGTTTGTAGGTGGTGCCGACGTCCGTGAAGGTCCCTCGCCCGAGATGTTTGATCTCGAGCAGTTTTCCGACGGCGAAGTTGCCGTAATACATGAACGTCGACAGTTGCGTGTTGTACTCGCGGAGCTGCTCGACGATGCGGGTCCCGTTCACCACGCTGGCGTGAGGCGCATAGGCCAGCAGCTTGTCGAGATCGAGCGCGCGGAAGGTGCAGTCGCCTTCACAGAGCACGACGAGGGGCGTGTCGTCATAGCGGGCGCCCTCTTCGAGACACCTGGTGACGCAGCGGCCGTAGCCAGCGCGCTCTTCGATCACGACGGTGGCGCCTGCGGCCCTGGCGACCTCGGCGGTCTTGTCACGGCTGTTGTTGTCGACGACGACGACGCGCGCCACCCTTGGGTGGGCCACGAAGTCGCGCACCGCCGCGTCGATCGAGGCCTCGTCATTCCACGCAGTGAGCGTGACCGTCACCTTGACGTCGGCGGCGAAGGGCTCGTTCATCACGCCGCGCGCGTGACGCTTGGCAGGCAGCAAGACGAAGAAGTCGATGAGGGCCAGCATCAACCCGAAGAACATCGGCACACCGCTGTACCAGACGACCTTCTCGTTGATGGCGCGCAGGTGTGGCGCGTCGAGGAAGGCCCAACGCGGCACCGCCAACAAGACGCCAAGCAGGTAGGTCGTCAGGCCCGCGAGAATGAGCGGGACCGACCAGAAAAGCAGGCGGGGGCGAGGGCGGTCCGACGCCGAGACCGCACCGACGTCGTGGCTGACTCTCATGGGCTCGACTCGGCTACCTCACCCTCGCGCTCTCGGCAACGGACGACGGCTGAACTGGTCGTTTCCCGCAGACCGTGTGCTATCTGGCCCCCATGCGCGAGTTCGTCCCCGAGCGAGGTGACCAGGTTCATTGGGACTTTGTTCTCAGCTGCTTCGAGCCTGTGACGCGGGTCACCGGAGGCATCGGCAGCTACACCCGACTGCTCCTTGAGCAGCTCCAGCAGGTCACCATCGATGGCCGCCCGCTGAACGTCTTGTTCTTCACCGGCGAACGGCAACGCAGCGATGAGCTCTTTCAGTTCTGCCCCACCGCGACGGTGCACTTCGTGCCCGAGTTCGCGCACGTGGGGCGCAGCCCGCTGAACAACCTGGGCGACCCGTATCGGCACTTCGGCTATGGCATCATGCGCTCGATGCGGGTGATGGCTCGAATGGGCCACACCTTCGGCATGGTCGAGATGCCCGACTACTCGTCCGAGGGGTACTACGTGATGAAGGCCGCGCGGTTCGGCCTCTTGAACGTTGGCGCCACGGCCGTTCGGCTGCACAGCCCCCTCTTCATGTTGCATGAAGACAACGACCAGCTCCCCTGGTGTGACAGCAGCGCGTTCCGGTTCCACGACATGGAGCGCTACTGCCTCGAGCACGCCGATCAGGTGCTGTATGGCGGCGACGCGATGCTCGACCGCGTGTGTTCCCTGGTCTCGCCAGCGCTCTCGGCCGCGGTTCGTGAAAAGGCCGTCAAGATTCCCCACCCGTGGCCGCACGCCGAGGCGAGCAAAGGCAAAGGCGTTCGCGGCCTGCGTCGTCGCCAGCGCTTCGGGTACGTCGGCAGGCTCGAGTTCCGCAAAGGCGTCGACTTGCTGGTCGAAGCCGCCATCGAGGCGATGAAAGAGGTGCCCTTCGAGCTCCACTTCTTCGGCCGCGACACCGACACCTGGCGTCAGGGGTCGATGCGGGCGCACCTCAACAATCTGCTCCGAGACACCTCGCTCGAGTCGCGGTTCGTCTTTCACGACTACATCCCGCAGAAGGAGCTGTGGACGAACCACCTCCCGAAGATGGATGGCTTCGTCTTCCCGTCCCGCTTCGAGAACTACCCCAACGTGTTGCTCGAGGTGCTCGGGTTCAATCGGCCGACCCTCGTCTCGCAGTTCGGGTGCATGCCCGAGATGGGGGCCGAGTTCGGCGTCAAGGCGTTCGACCCGTTCAATCGCGCTCAGTTCTCGCAGCTCCTGGCGGCGACCGCGCGCAAGCCGGTCTCGCCGACGCTGCGCAAGTCGTACAGCAAGGTTCGCGACGAGATGAACGAGACCACGCGCCGGGGCTACTCCGCGGCCGTGCGCAACGCCACGCCACAGCCTCCGCGCCGCAAGCCCACACAGCCGTCGATCACCTTCGTCGCCGCGCACTACGACCAGGCGCGATTCCTGCCCGAGTTCATCGCGTCGTTGAAGGCCGAGATGCGAGCCGGCGACGAGGTGATCATCGTCGACGACTGCTCCTCGCCCCCCGAGGCCCGCAAGGCGAAGTCGTTGACCGAGAGCGCCGGCTTCAAGTTCATGACGACGCCCGTGAACAGCGGCCCCTCGGTGGCTCGAAACCTGGCGATTCGCGCGGCCACCACCGACGCCATCTACGTGATCGACAGCGACGATCTGCTCGACCCTGACTCGACCAAGGTGCTGCGTGGCGCGCTGGCGAACCACCCCGAGGTCGACGTCGTGAGTGGGTACTTCCAGGCCTTCGAAGACGAGAGCCACTGCTGGGCGGCCTACGACCCCATTCTCGAGACCATTCTGCTCGAGAACAGCACCCACTGCGGTCTGTTGGCGCGCCGCGCCGTGTTCGAAGAGCTCGGCGGCTATCACGAAGGCCAACGCGAGCACTTCGAAGACTGGGAGTTCTCGATGCGGCTCGCTCTGTCTGAGTACCGGGTCGAGGTGTTGCCAATCATCTCGTACCGCTATCGCGTGCGGAAGAAGTCGAGCCGCAACAACACCCAGTTGTATCGAGCTGGCTATTCCTACGAGCACGCCGTGCGCAGGGCGCTCCAGGCGATCGACGGCAAGACCTTCAACTGGCAGCGGCTCGCGCGCTTCATGCCCACGCTGTATTCGCGATACCAGTTCGGCTCAGGTGCCCCTCCAGCGCCCAGCGGCGCTCCGGTCGACGCGAAGGTGGTCCGGTACGAGCTCGCCGACCGACTCAACCTGATGCTGAAGCCGACGCCCATGCACGGCCCGCTGAAGTCCATCGCGGCGTGGAGCTTGAAACTGAGCGGCTTGTGAACCGCCGCTTCCACCGATGACCTCGGCGGCGGCCCCACCGTTCGGCAGGCGTCCTCCTCTTCTGCTGATCGTCGCCTGGCTGGTGCTGTTCGACCTGTTGCTCTTCGTTCCGGCCTTCGCCCTGAGCGACGCACGCCATGACTGGCAGCCCTTGACGCCGAGTGAGCACCCTCGCGGCGCCTTTGGCTTCGATTGGCTGAGCGCGTGGGAGTACCTCAAGGCCCTCGTCGTTCGGCGGCCGAACGGCGACGTCTTTCGCGTGTCGGGTGAGTGGCTGCTGATGGTCACCGCGGTCGTGCTTGCCTCGCGGCGTCGGCTCAGCAGGTGGCTGCCCGCCGTGTTCGGTGGTGCCTACGCCGTGGCAACCCTGGGGTTGGTGTACCACCACGCCTACCAATGGGCGTTTCAGACGCCCGCGGCGCTCTGGGAAGACACGACGCTGGCGTTGAACCTGCTGCACTTCCTGGCCGACTCACGAGGGTCGGTGGTGATGGCCGGCGCAGTGCTGGGGCTGGTGCTCGCGGTCGTGCTGGTCGGGCTCGGAGCCTGGTGGGGACTGGCGCACGTGCGGCTCGTCGCGCTCGAGCGCTCGTCGCCCCGTCTCGCGCAGACCCTGGTCGCGGCGTGCGTCTGGTGCGCCGCGTCGCTGGCCTGGTTTGGCGTCGCTCGGAACGACCCGGTGATGCAGGTGCCGACGAAGGCGCTCTACGACAACTGGCTGACGTCGCTCGAGCGGCGCGCCCAGCTGGCGGCCATCGCGGGGAAGGTGGCCGATCGCCGCTACGACGCCGCGCTCGAGGTGAAGCTGGTCAAGCGCCCCAGGGTTCACCTGTTGATGATCGAGGCCTACGGCCAGCGCCTGATCTCTGATCCGGCCATGGCGCCGGTCTTTCGCGCGATGACCCAGCGGGTCGAGCAGCGGCTTGCCGACGCAGGGCTCCACGCCCGTACCGGCTACAGCCGCGCGCCCATCTTCGGAGGCCGTTCCTGGCTGAGCATCGGCTCGGTGCAGACGGGGCTGCTGCTCGACCGGCCATCGCTGTACACCGCGATGGAGAAGGTCTCAGCCCGGCTGACGACGCTGACCGGCTTCTTCAAGGCGCAGGGCTACTCCACGCTGGCGCTGCAGCCAGGGAACCGTGAGCGTCCCGGCCTCAAACGGCTCGACATCTTCCGCCGCGACGTGATGATCGATGGGCCTGATCTTGGCTACCACGGTCCGCTGTATGACTGGGGGCAGATACCCGATCAGTGGAGCCTCTCGAAGTACCGGGAGGACGTGCTGCGGAAGGCTGAAGCGCCGTACTTCTCATTTTTCATGTCGGTCTCGACGCACCACAAATGGGTGTTCATTCCCTATGTGGCCGACTGGCGCACGTTGAGTGACGAGGCAGCCATCGTTCCGATTCCACCCGTGCCACTGCCGGGGCTGGAGCAGGTGCCCGAAGGAAAGCCGCGCAGCTACGTCGAGGCCGTCGACTACGAGTGGCGCGTGCTGACTGACTTCATCCTCGACGAGGTGACCAACGATGGCGTCTTCATCATGCTCGGAGATCACCAGCCCCTCATCGAGCGAACGACCGACGAGAACTTCGACTCGGACGTGGCGGCAGTCGTGGGTGCGCAATCGCTCAATACACCGCTGCACATCATCTCGCGTGACCAGGCGCTGCTCGACCGGTTTGCTGCGAAGGCCGGGTTGCTCCCCGGCCTCTCGCCGCCCCCGGGCACGGGTCGTCTGCGCCACGAAGGGCTCTTCTCGCTGATCACCACCGTGCTGACGGAACACTGGGGCGACGGGCGCGTGCACATCTGCCCGAAGGCGTCGGACTCGACGGGCTCGGCGGCCTCTGAACCCAGCCTCAGAGCGTGCGCTCGACCATCACCACCACCACCGCGTCGGGCTTGAACTCGTCGAGCAGCGCTTCGAGCGCGATCGACTTCACCGAGAAGAGGGCCTCGTAGTGAAGGTGAATCGACTCCGTGAAGAGCTGATTCGTCACCTCGCTCAGACAGTCGCCCATCGAGTCTCGCAAGAAGAGCACGCGCTTCGAGATCGGCGCCCGGTCGTTGACGATGAGAACGGGCTGCATGGCCCCGATGATCCGAAAGTGGGGGCTCAGCGTCTGTTCGACGCCTTGCATGCGCTGCTTTACGGGCTGCGCGGGGGGGGCGTACGCCAACTCGAATCGGCTGGTCGGGACCGTGAGCTGGAGAAAGCGCGCCACGTCGCCCACCTCGGAGGGGGCCACGACGACCGACGCGACGGTGAGCGGGAACGCACCGTCGCCTTCGACCGTCGCGGTGAGGTGCCCCGCGATCTGCCGCGCCGCGCCGAACGCACCCAGCACGTTCCAATGAGAGTCGGTCTCGCCGTAGACCGGCCGAGGGTCGAACTCGTGTCGCGCCCAGGCAACGGCGTCAGAGAGCTCGAAGGCCTCGACGTGCTCTGCGCGAAGCGCCTCGACGGTTCTCGTCATGCGTGAGGGCCGGGGGTCGGCGCGAAGCCATGTCGGTAACCGATCTGCGTAGGCGCGGTGTTTGTCAGGTACGAAGAAGATCGAGAGCGGCACGCCCTGCCGCTGCGTGGCGCTCGCGACCGAGAGCAACTGCGGCACGCGGCTCAACGGCGCCTCGAAGTATCCGTTGATGCCCCGGTACTTGCTGATGCCGGCATCGTAGAAATCTCCGAGGAACAACCAGGGGCCGCGACCAGGCACCCCCAGCGCCGGCTTGGGCGAGCTGCCTGTGAGGTAGACGAGGCGGCTCAGCCCCTTCAGCAACTCGAAGCGGAACAGCACCCGGTCTTCGAGGCACTTCGTGACATTCGCCTGGAGCTTGTCATCGAGGGCGATGGCGCAGCCGTCTGGTGCGCGGCGCTCCACCTCGGCGAAGCGCCTGGCGTCTGGCTCGATCAACAACCCCATCGCAGGCATGCAGATGCCGGCCGCGAACAATGCCACCCAGACGTGCTTCAGGGCTCGCATGTCAGAACCGGAAATAGATGAACGGGTTGTACGAGCCGTTGAGCAACAGCGCCTGCGCGACCAGGAACGCAAGGGCTGTCGCCGCAGCGAGGGCAACGTTGAGCGACGGGCGAGTCAATGCCCAACTGCCCACCCGAGCGGGAACACCCGAGGCTCCAATCAGGCCCACCCCGATGAGGAGCGCCGTGAACGAATCGACGATCTCTGCGACGGCCGGTCCGGCGCCCGAGCCGGCACCTGCCATCGCCTTCAGGAAGATGAAGGCTGCAGGCAGGTTCTCGGCTCGAAAGAAGACCCACCCGATGAGCACCACGAGGAGCGTGTACAGGTGCTGCACCGGCTTCGGCAGCGCGGCGAGGGCCCGACCCAGCCGTGTGCGCTCGAGGACCAGGAAGGTGCCGTGAAAGGCGCCCCAGACCACGAACGTCCAACTGGCGCCGTGCCAGAGGCCACAGATCAAGAACACCAGCCACAGATTGACGAAGGTCCGTCGTTGGCTGCCCCGGCTCCCTCCCAACGGAATGAAGAGATAGTCGCGGAACCAGGTCGAGAGTGAGATGTGCCAGCGATGCCAGAAGTCGCGCACCGAGCTCGCGCGGTAGGGGTGGTCGAAGTTCTCGAGAAAGTGGAAGCCGAACATTCGACCCATGCCAATCGCCATGTCTGAGTAGGCGCTGAAGTCGAAGTAGATTTGCAATGCGTAACACGTGATACCCAGCCACGCGAGCGGCGCATCGAGCGCGGGCGCGCCGAGAGCGAAGATTGTGTCGGCTGGCCCCGCCAGCGCGTTGGCGAGGATGACCTTCTTCAGCAGCCCCACCAGGAATCGCCGGACGCCCACCGCGAAGTCGTCGACATCGACGGTGCGGCTTCGCAGCTCATCCATGACCGTCTCGTACCGAACGATGGGCCCCGCGACGAGCTGGGGGAACATCGTCACGTAGGCGGCGAAGTCGGTCAGGCTCGGGGTGGGTTCGACCTTTTTCCAATACACGTCGAGCGTGTAGCTGACGGCTTGAAACGTATAGAAGCTGATGCCGATCGGCATGATGAGCGATGCCGCGAGGTTCGGGGCGAGCGGCGCGCCGCCCCACAGCACTGCTACCGCGTTCCAATTCGAGATGGCGAAGGCCGCGTACTTGAAGACCACCAGCATGCCCAGGCTGACGGTGAGCGTGGTGGCGAGCGCCACTCGACGCCGCCATGGCTGCTGAGCCGTTGCTGCGATGGCGCGGGCTCCGAGCCAATTCGCCAGAACGCAGACGAGCATGCACCAGATCAGCCGGGGTTCGCCCCATGCGTAGAAGACAAGGCTGAAGATCAGCAGGTGCAGATTTCGAAGGGGCAGTCGCCGGGCAGGGATGAGGAAATACGAGCCGAGGGAGAGCGGCAAGAAGACGAAGAGAAAGAGGAGCGAGGAGAAGACCATGCGGGGACAGCCGACGACGCGCGGCTCCTACCATCGCGAGGTGTGGTGTGAAAGCAGCGCTGTGCCGGGCGGCGTTGGGCGCTACGCGACGTAGGCGCCGGTTCCCCAGAGGGCAGCCGTGACCGCCAACCCCGCCGCAAGGACGACGAGCAACAGGTCTCTCAAGCCGCCCCATTCGTCGAGCCAACCGGCCAGCGGCACGAAGACCGGAAACGCCGCGAGCGCATACCGGCCCATGCCCTGCAAGTCCTTCGACGAGGCGGCCGGCATGGCGAGCACGAGGAGCACGTAGGCGCCGTAGCCCCAGCCGAGCCGGCGAAAGACCGAGGGGATCAGGGCGACGGCTCCAAGCGTGACGAAGGCGTGCGCGCCCAGGCGCAGCTTGACCGTCCAGTGGTCGACGCGCATGTGGTGCCACCACTCGGACTTGAACACCAGGCTCCAGCCAGACGCGCTTTCCCAGCCAGGCGCGCTCTGCACGTGCGCGAACGCGAGGGGATCGCCGAACTGCTGCTGAAGGAAGAACATATACGCGAGCAGTCCAAGCCCTGAGAGCCCCGGGACGAGATCGAGCAGGCGAATCGGCAGACCCGCGCGCCGCCGACGCTCGAGGCTGCGCAGGGTGAGCCCGACGACGACCGCCGGCGCGACGGGCCGACACGCAGTCGCCAGCGCTCCCAGAAACGTCGCCGCGATGGGCGAATCGGATTCGAGCGCGAGGAACGCGCCGACGACGAGCAGGAGGAACAGCGCATCGGAGTAGACGACGCCGTACAGGTAACAGGTGTACGGATAGCTCACGACCAACAGCCACGCGGTCGTCGCCTGCGCCGGCGCGACGCGGCCCAGCCACCGGCGAAGCGCCAACAGGCCACCGATGCCCGCGCCGAACGACAGCAGCGCCGCGGCGACCCAGCGGTTCGCGCCGGTCCACGCCGCAGCACGAATCAACAGTGGATAGAGCGGAAAGTACGCAACCGGAGACTGTTTGCCGGGTGACAGCCAATACCCGTCCTTCGCGATGGAGCCGTACCAGCCCGCGTCCCACCGCATCATCGCGGCGAAAGGCAGCCCCGGCAGGTCGTCGACGCCCTCGAGAAACGCTGGTTTGAGGAGATGTCCGAGAGACGCTGCGACGACCGACCCGAGCGCGAGAAAGCAGAGCCACCCAAGGCGGCGAGAGGGTGAATGCAACACGAAGGCGCGAATCATCGGCCGATGTGCCTCACCACGACGAGGGCGCCATCGACGTCGGGCCGATCGGTGAGATCGACCAGGCCTTCGATGAACCAGTCAGGCTCGCCTTCGAGATCGAGCAGCGACTGCTTCACCGTCCACCGTCGCGGGCCGTCGGGCTCCAGCACCGTCCACTTCGGTTGGCGGGCGCGCGGCGTGGTGTCGATGGTCTGCCGCTCGGCCCAGTACGGCGCCATGGCCTGCTCGAGGCGATCCACCGTCCACTCGGTCTGCAGCTCCACCAGCTCCTCGTAGTCCTTCTTCGCCAGCAGCTTGACCGTCTGGTGCAGCTCGGCACGCACGCGCGCGTTGAGCGCTTTCGGGTCCTTCGCGAGATCCTTCTTCGGCTTCGGCAGCTCTTCACCCGGGCGCACCACCAGCCCGAGCGTTCGGCCCTCGCGCATCGACTCCCACTCTTCGAGCAGCGACGAGTCGGTGTGTTTGATCGTCGTCAGCAGGTACGCGGCGATGTCTTCGAGCGGCTCGGTGCGCACCGTCTCGGGCACGTTCTGCAGCAGCGTCTTGTACGCGTCCGACAGGTACCGCAGCAGCACGCCCTCGGAGCGCTGAATGCCGTACTCCTTCACGTACTCGGGGAACGTCATGCACCGCTCGAAGATGTCGCGCGCGACCGACTTGGGCCGAACGTTGTCGTGCTGCACCCACGGGTGCTTCTTCGCGAACTCGTCGAACGTGCCGTAGATGAACTCGGCGTTCGGCTTGGGGTGGGTGACCTTCTCGAGCTCCTCCATGCGTTGATCGTATTCGACGCCTTGCGCCTTGAGCTCGCGGATCTTCTCGCCCTTCGCCGCGTCGACCTGCGCCCACAACACCACGTCGGGGTTCTCGAGGATCGACTCGACCAGCGACAACACGTCGAGCGGCCACGTCTCCTTCTCGGGCTCGAGCGCCGCGAGCGTCTCGACGAGGTACAGCGAGAGCGTGTGGTTGAGCGAGAAGTTGTCTTGCAGGCCCTGCGCGACCCGCAACGTCGGAGGCGCGGTCGCGGTGCGCCTCTCCTGAATGACGATGCCGCCGCCGATGAGCGATCGCAGCAACAGCCGCGCGTGCTTGAGCAACCGAACGCGCGTGCCGGGCCCGGTGTGCGAGAGGCCGACGAGCTCCACCAGCCTGCGGTACCCCGACGTCGCCGCGCCTTCGTATGACTGGAGCAGGCTGACGATCAGCCCGTGCGTGATGGTGAAGCGCGACTCGAGCTTCTCGGGCAGTGACGTGCGCAGGCGCTCGAAGGTCGTCGCGTCCCAGTGGGCGTAGCCCTTCGTCGGCGGCTTCTGCAGGGTGACGTTCTTCTTCCCCTCGGCCTTCTTCTGCTGGAGCTTGAGGTTCTCGATGGCGTGCGCCGGCGCCTGCGCCACCACGTAGCCGACGTCGTCGAAGCCCTTTCGGCCCGCGCGGCCAGAGATCTGCATGAAGTCGCGCACCGACAACACGCCGGTCTTCTCGCCGTCGAATTTGCACAGCTGCGTGAAGAGCACCGTGCGAATGGGCACGTTCACGCCGACGCCGAGCGTGTCGGTGCCAGAGATGACCTTGAGCATGCCCTGCTGGGCGAGGCGCTCGACCAGTCGGCGATAGCGGGGGAGCAGGCCGGCGTGGTGCAGCCCGATGCCGTGGAGCAACAGCCGCTTCAGCTCCTTGCCGAACGGCGTGTCGAAGCGCGCGCCGACGAGGGCCGCCTTGAGCTTCTCCTTCTCTTCCTTCGAACACACGTCGATCGACATCAGGTTCTGCGACTGCTCCGCGGCCGATCGCTGGGTGAAGTTCACCAGGTACACCGGCATGCGATTGGCGCGGAGCAGCTCCTGGATCATCTCGTGGAGCGGCTTCTCGGAGTAGCTGAACTCCAGCGGCACCGGGCGTTGCGCGCTGCGGACCTCGGCGACCTCGCGCTTCGTGATGTCGGTGAGCGAGGTCGAGATCGCCGTCAGATCGCCGAGCGTCGCGCTCATCAACAGGAACTGCGTCTCGGGCATCGAGATGAGCGGCACCTGCCACGCGACGCCGCGCTCCTTGTCGCCGTAGTAGTGGAACTCGTCCATCACGACGCACTCGGCGACGATGCGCTGCTGGCGGAGCGCGAGGTTCGAGAGGATCTCTGCGGTGCAGCACAGAATCGGCGCGTCACGGTTGATCGCCGCGTCGCCCGTCATCATGCCGACGTTCTCGGCGCCGAACGCGTCGCACAGCGCGAAGAACTTCTCGTTCACCAGCGCCTTGATGGGGCAGGTGTAGATGCTCTTCTTGCCCTCGGCCATCGCGAGGAAGTGCAGGGCGAGCGCGACGAGCGACTTGCCGGAGCCGGTGGGTGTCGCGAGCACGACATGCTTGCCGCCGAGGAGCTCGAGAATCGCCTCTTCCTGATGGCCGTAGAGCGTCAGCCCGCTCGTGCTGACCCAGGTGACGAAACGATCGAGCACCGCGTCGGCCGTCAGCTTCGGCTCGCCCTTCTTCGGCAGCAGGTCAGCGAGGGTCGTCATGGAGCCGGCCGGTCTATCGCCCGGAGCGAGGTCGCGCGAGCACCATCGCGGCGTCGACGCTGACGGCCCGCTTTCAGTCGGTCCGGGGCCTTTCGCGCTTTGCCCGCCCCAGCTAGTCTGTCTGACCAGTTCGACACGAGGTGATTCATGACGTGGGCGCTGCAAGATGCGAAGGCTCGGTTCAGCGAACTCGCGCGACGGGCCGAGCGCGATGGACCGCAGCGAGTGACGGTTCGGGGGAAGGCCGCCCTCGTGGTGATGTCCGAGGAGGACTACGCAGCACTCATCCGCCGACGGACTCGCAAGCCGCTCGCTGAGTTGCTCCGGAAGAGCCCTGTTGCCGGGCTGACGCTCGATCTCTCGCGCTCGAAGGACACGGGGAGGAAGGTCGACCTGTGAGCTTCCTGCTCGATACGTGCGTCGTGTCGGAGTTCACGAAGCGGCGCGCAGATCCTCGAGTCATCGAGTGGATCGCGCTTCACGACGAGTCCGCGTTGTTCCTGAGCGAAGTCACGGTGGGTGAACTCGAGAAGGGCCTGTCGAAGCTGCCAGATGGCGCGCGGCAGAAAAGGCTCCGAGCGTTCATCGAGGTCGAGATCTTCGAGCGCTTTCATGAGCGCATTCTTCCCGTCGACGTGCGCACCTGGCGTCGGTGGGGCGCCCTGACCGGCCCCCGTGAACGTGAGGGCAGGCCGCTGCCCGTGCTCGATGCCTTGCTGGCCTCGACCGCATGGCTCCATGGGCTTTCGCTGGTCACCCGCAACGAGCGCGACTTTACAGATCTCGGCATTCGGCTCGTGAATCCATGGAGTTCTGCGGGCTGAGCGTCTGGCCGACTTTTCCTGCACACAAATCGGCGCGCGTGGGTCTCCCCCGCAGCCATGAACACCCGAATCGTCCTCCTCGCGCTCGCCGTCTCGCTCTTCACCGTCGCCTGCGGCGGCAGCGACGCCGTCCTCCCGCCTTCGGCCGGCGATGTCGCCTCGGTCCACGGGCTGCTTCGCGAGCGCGGCACCGGAGACTTCGTCGAGTTCTCGACCGAAGACTTCGAAGCGCTCTACGACGCCGAGACGGTGCGGGCTCCCGAGTGGACGGTCAGCGATGGCACCCTGATGGGCAACGGCAGCTCGGCCCGTTGGCAGCTCCCACGCGCTGGCGTCCACACCATCAGCATGAAGCTCTTCCTCGTCGATGGTCGCGAAGTCAGCGCCTCGTGGACGGTGAAGGTTGCTCCGCGAAACTGAGCGGACCCAGCGCCACGGCAGTCGTCTGAAAGGCCACCTTCGGGTGGCCTTTTCGTTTTTGGGCTCCTTGTGTCGTTGTTAACAATGAGGGCTGCGAACGCCCTTACTCGGCGTCAATCTGTCAATCCTGCGATTTACTTCGCCCTCGCAGATTTACTTTTCAGGTTTACAGTGAGCCCCGAAATTATCTCGTGACGCGCCTTGTCATGAACAGGAATGCTGGCTACTTATTGGGTGTCTTCGTCTCTGCTCCCCCCCGACGCCGCGCTTCACTGATTCACAGGAGGTCCCATGATTGTTGTCAATGGAGTGACCCTGAAGAGCACGCGCACCTCGCCTGTGCTCTCCGCTGAAGCGCTGGCGTTCGTCGGCGAACTCGAGCGGCGGTTCGGTGAGAGACGCCGCGAGCTCCTGGCCCAGCGTCGCACCCGCAAGGGCTTCGACTTCCTCCCCGAGACGGCTTCGGTGCGCGCCGGAGACTGGCGCATCAGCCCCATTCCCGACTGTCTGCTCGATCGTCGGGTCGAGATCACCGGGCCGGTCGAGCCGAAGATGATCATCAACGCGCTCAACTCGGGCGCGAACGTCTTCATGGCCGACTTCGAAGACTCGCTCGCGCCTTCCTGGGAGAACGTGATCGTCGGCCAGGAGTCGCTCTTCGCGGCCGTTCGTCGCTCGCTCACGTACACCTCTCCCGAAGGCAAGCCGTACAAGCTCAACGAGAAGCTCGCGCAGCTCTTCGTCCGTCCGCGCGGCTGGCACCTCGTCGAGTCGCACGTGCTGGTCGACGGCGCACCGATGTCGGGCGCCCTCTTCGACTTCGGCCTGTTCTTCTTCCACAACGCGAAGGAGCAGCTCGCGCGCGGCGTCGGCCCGTTCTTCTACCTGCCGAAGATGGAGAGCCACCTCGAGGCCCGTCTCTGGAACGACGTGTTCTGCTTCGCGCAAGACACCCTCGGCATTCCCCGCGGCAGCATCAAGGCGACCTGTCTCATCGAGACGCTCCCCGCTGCCTTCGTGATGGACGAGATCCTCTACGAGCTGCGCGAGCACTCGGCGGGCCTCAACTGCGGCCGCTGGGACTACATGTTCAGCTTCATCAAGAATCAGCCCGACGTGTTGTTGCCCGACCGCGGCCAGCTCACGATGGACAAGGGGTTCTTGCGCGCCTACTCGCAGCGGCTCATTCAGACCTGCCATCGCCGCGGCGCTCACGCGATGGGCGGCATGGCCGCGCAGATCCCCATCAAGGACGACGCCGCCGCCAACGAGGCCGCGCTCGCCCGCGTGCGCGCCGACAAGCTCCGCGAGGTCACCGATGGCCACGACGGCACCTGGGTCGCGCACCCCGCGCTGGTGCCGCTCGCGAAGACGATCTTCGACGAGCACCTGAAGACGCCCAACCAGATCAGCCGCCAGCGAGACGACGTGGTGGTGACGCGCGAGGATCTCCTCCGCGTGCCCGAGGGCAACCGCACCGACGCCGGCCTTCGCCAGAACGTCCGGGTCGGCGTTCGCTACCTCGAAGCATGGCTGCGAGGCCAGGGCTGCGTGCCGCTCTTCAACCTCATGGAGGACGCGGCGACCGCCGAGATCTCCCGCGCCCAGGTGTGGCAACAGGTTCGCCACGGTCTGCTTTCTCCTGAGCGCCTCGATCAGGTGATGGGCGAAGAGCTGCAGGGCCTCAGCGGTGGCCAGTTCAGCGAAGCCCGCACGCTCTTCCGCGCGCTCTCGACCGCCGAGACCTTCGAAGAATTTCTGACCGTGCCCGCCTACCAGCGGCTCATCGCTGCTGAATCCTGAAGCGCTTCACCGTCTCCAACTCCAACCCGCAGCACCCTCGAGGAGCTCCTCATGACTGCCCCTGCCATGCCCGGAATCAACGCGACTGACCTCCACGCCCGCCGCTTCGACGGCGTCACGCGGCCGTACTCGAAGGCCGACGTCGAGAAGCTCCGTGGCTCGGTGAAGATCGAGTACACGCTCGCCCGCCTCGGCGCGACGCGCCTGTGGGAGTTGCTCAACACCCGCGAGTACGTGCCCACGCTCGGCGCGATGACGGGCGGCCAGGCCGTGCAGATGGTCCGCGCGGGCCTCGAGGCGCTCTACATCTCGGGCTGGCAGGTCGCCGCCGACGCGAACTCCTCGGGCCAGATGTACCCCGATCAGTCGTTGTACCCGGTCGACTCGGTGCCCAACCTCGTCAAGCGCATCAACGCCTCGCTGCGCCGCGCCGATCAGATCGAGCACGCGGAAGGAAAACGCGAGCGCAACTGGTTCGCCCCGATGATCGCCGACGCCGAGGCCGGCTTCGGCGGCCCGCTCAACTCCTTCGAGCTGATGAAGGCGATGATCGAGGCCGGCGCCGCGGGCGTGCACTTCGAAGATCAGCTCGCGAGCGAGAAGAAGTGCGGCCACATGGGCGGCAAGGTGCTGGTGCCGACGAACCAGTTCATCCGCTCCCTCGTCGCGGCCCGGCTCGCGGCCGACGTGCTCGACGTGCCCACCATTCTCGTGGCGCGCACCGACGCGCAGTCGGCGAAGCTCATCACCTCGGACATCGACGAGCGCGACGTGCCCTTCATCGAGTCGAAGCAGCGCACCGCCGAGGGCTTCTACCGCCTCAAGAGCAACGGTGACGACTTCGCCATCGCGCGCGGCCTCGCCTACGCCGAGTACGCCGACCTCGTGTGGTGCGAGACGAGCACGCCCGATCTCGCGCAGGCCAGGCGCTTCTCCGAGGCCATCAAGGCGAAGTTCCCCAACAAGATGCTCGCGTACAACTGCTCGCCCTCGTTCAACTGGAAGAAGAACCTCGACGACGCCACCATCGCGAAGTTCCAGCGGGAGCTCGGGGCCATGGGCTACAAGTTCCAGTTCGTCACGCTGGCCGGGTTCCACGCGCTCAACTTCTCGATGTACGAGCTCGCCTCGCAGTACCGCGACTCGGGCATGGCCGCGTACAGCACGATGCAGCAGGCCGAGTTCGGCGCCGAGAAGCACGGCTACACGGCGACCCGCCACCAGCGTGAGGTGGGCACCGGGTACTTCGATCAGGTGGCCGAGGTGATCTCGGGTGGCCTGTCGTCGACCAAGGCGCTCGTCGACTCGACCGAGCAGCACCAGTTCTGACAGTTCGCGGCGCGCGCAGCTCCCTCCCGAGCGCGCGCTGCACGACCGCGCCGTGGCGAAATCCGGTCACCCGGGACGCTGCGGCGCGTTCGTTTTCTCAGGGTGCTTGACCGTCAACCTCGAACGCGCGATCCCTCCGCTCGAACGGACGAGCCACCCAGGGAGCCCCGATGGCCAGCAAGAAGACGCCCCGAACTGCAGAGGCCGCTCCGGCAGGCACGAGCGCCGACCTCGCGCCGGTCGTCGGCAAGAACCTGCGTCGCTTGCGCACCGAGCGAGGCCTGTCCCTCGAGCGCCTCGCGCAGGCCTCAGGCGTCAGCCGCGCCATGCTGGGGCAGGTGGAGCTCGGCCAGTCGGCGCCGACCATCAACGTGCTGTGGAAGATCGCCCACGCGCTCGAGGTGCCCTTCTCGGCCCTCATCAGCAGCACCCAGCAGTCGGCGGTGAAGGTGCTCCGCGAGAAAGACGCCAAGCGCCTCACCTCGCACGACGGCACCTTCTCGTCGCGCGCGCTGTTCCCGTTCGATGAGCCGCGGCGGGTCGAGTTCTACGAGCTGGTGCTCGCGCCGAAGAGCGCTGAGGCCGCCGAGGCCCACGCTGCAGGCACCCTCGAGAACCTCGTGGTCTCGAAGGGTCAGCTCGAGCTCGAGACCGGTGGAGAGCGGTACTCGCTGGCCGCGGGCGACGCGATTCTCTTCGAGGCCGACAAGGCCCACACGTACCGCAACAGCGGAACGGTCGAAGCGCGCGTCTTCCTGGTGATGACCTACGCCGAGCGGGTGGGGTGACCCTTGGAGCAGGCGCCTCCTCGCTCCAGCAAGACGCTCGTGTGGGTGCTCCTCGGCATCGGCGGGCTGTGCGCGGTGTGCGGCGCCGGCACGGTGGCGCTCGTCGGCCTCGGGGTGATCGCTGGCGCGACCGACATGACCGACATGAAAGGCGGGGGCTCGCCGTCAGCCGGCCAGCGTGAAGGCGCCCCGGGTGGCCTGGCGTTCACGGTGCCTGCGTCGTTCGCTCCCGTGTCCGAGGGGCGCTGGCGCTTCGAGAAGCCCGACGGCGACAAGCGCCACACGGTCGACCTCATCCGCCTGCCTGCCGTGCCCGGCCTCGAGGACCCGATCGCGAAGCTGACCCAGCAGTGGAACGCCACCATCGTGCGCGACTGGCCCAACGCTCCGAAGCGGGTGCTGCCGCTGCGACGCTTCGTGAACAACGGCGCTCGCGCATACTTCACCTCGGCCACGCTCACTGCGGCGAACGCCGATCACCCGTCGCTGGTCAGCCTGTACCTCGTCGAGGCTGGAGATCGTCTCGAGCCCTTCGTCGTGCTGCAGGAGTATTTCGACACGTCCGTCGGCGCGTCGATCGTCGCGCGGTTCTCGTTCGATCAGACGCAGCCCGCCGTGGAAGAGGTGTTCAAGGGAGTCGAGGGGAGCCCGGTGGGTGTGCCGCTGGTCGACGAGGCCGAGATCGCTGGCGCCTGGAAGTACGGGTCGGGTGCCAGCATGCAATACGTGAACGTCATCACCGGCGGGACCACGGTGAACTCGGTCTCGTATTCGGTCAGCTATGCCTTCGGCGCCGGCCACGACTTCACCTACGACTACGCGGGCGCCAACACGCAGTTCGGCAACACCCAGTTCGGCTCGGACCGCGACACGGGGTCCTGGCGCGTGGAGCACGATCTGCTGGTGCTCGACGGCGAGCGCCGCGATCGCAAGTACTTCATCGTCGGCGCAGGGCCGGGTCCATCAGGGAAACGCGTGCTGTACCTGATCCCCGAAGGGCACTGGTCCCTGTCACCGGGAGCCATCGCCCAGCACGGCGAACTCTACGAAGCCGAGTGAGCCGATGCCCGGAGCCGCCACGACAGTCACTGGGTCTTGAAGCTCAGGGGCAGGGTGATTTTGACCGACTCGTCGACGTGTGGCGGGAACCTGATCTGCTTGAGGCGCTCCTCGAGGCACTTGCCCACGCCGGTGCCTGCCATCGGGCTGGTGACGCTCGACACCTTGCCCGAACGCTCGATGGTGATGGTGACGTCGACCTTGCCGCTCGGGCCCGGCAGATCGCCACGGTGCTCCTGAAAGCAACGCACCACCGGCCCGGCGTTGCGCCGAATCACCTGCGAGATGACGGGAGTGCTCAGCACGATGACCCGCGGCTTCTTGTCAGGCACGGGTATGGGGACCGGGCTCGGAGCTCCAGCGTCGATGGTCTCGGTTCCGGTGGGCTTCTCCACGAGCCCGGCATCGATGGTCGGCCCCGCATCGACCTCTGACGGGACGGCGATGGGGGGCGGAACCACGGTCGGCCGATCGGGCACGGGCGGATTGACGACCGTCGTCGTGCTGCTCTTCAGGGCAGCGAAGGTGCCGCCGACCCCGACGAGCAGCGCCAGCGCCACCGCGATCAGCATCGTCGCCGAGCTCTTCTGGCGTTGCGCCACCACCGATTTCGGCGCGCCGACCGCGTTGGTCGCCCCCTCGACGATGATGTCGATGCGTTGGGACACCGACGTCGGCATCTGGGGCGTCGCGACCGACGGGCCCGAGGGGTTCGACGGCGCCTTCTTCTCCGTCGCTGGCAGCGACACCCCGCTGGCCTTGAGGTCCTCGAGCGAGTCGATGCGCGTCTTCGCCGACACCCGCTCCTGGCCGAAGAAGCTCGTCATGTACGTCGTCAGCGCGGCGCCGCTCGTCACCGACGTCGAGGCCCTCAGGTAGTTCTCGATGGCCGCCGCGAACTCCCCGGCCGTCTGAAACCGGTCGTCGGCCTCACGAGAGAGTGCCTTGACGATGATCTGCTCCAGCTCGATCGGCAGATCGGGGCGCAGCTGGCGTGGCGGCCGGTACTCGTTCTTGAGCACTGCGTTCAAGATCGCGAGATCGGTGTCGCGCGCGAAGGGCCTCGCGTTGCACAGCGCCTCGTACATGCAGACGCCCAACGAATAGACGTCGGCGCGGCGATCGACCGGCAGCGACTGCGCCTGCTCCGGCGCCATGTACTGGTACTTGCCCTTCACCACGCCGGCCGTCGTGTTGGTGACGCGCGACTCGGCCTTGGCGATGCCGAAGTCGAGCATCTTCACCTGGCCCGAGTAGGTGACGAAGATGTTCGACGGCGACACGTCGCGGTGCACGACGTTGAGCGGCTGGCCCTTCGAGTCGGTGAAGTCGTGCGCGTAGTGCAGGCCCTGCGCGGCGTCGGCCAGCACCTTGAGCGCGATGTTGAGCGGCACGAAGGTGCGCTGCTTCGCGGCCGAACGAATCACGGTCGAGAAGTCCTCGCCCGCCAGGTACTCCATCGCGATGAAGTAGCAGCCCTCCTCGAAGCCGAGATCGAGCACCTGCACCACGTTCGGGTGCGAGAGCCTCGAGGCCAGGCGCGCCTCGTCGAGGAACATCGCCACGAAGTCGTTGGCCGTCGACAGGTGCGCGAGCATGCGCTTGACGACGACGTTCTTCTCGAAGCCTTCGACGCCGACCTGCTTGGCGAGGAAGATCTCGGCCATGCCGCCTTCGGCCAGTTTGCTGATGAGGTAGTACTTGCCGTAGCTGCGAATCGGCACAGGCCCCGGTGGCGCCCGCGAGTCGAGCGAGCTCATCGCGACCCGCCCCGCCCGAGCCACCGCACGACGTACGTCTCGACGCCGTTGACGACGACGCGGAAGACGACGCGGGAGCCGGGCATCAACGCCACCTGGCCCGAGAAGCGCGCCTTGGCGTCGAGGGTCAGCGGCTGGCCGTTCGCGCTCACCTTCACGCCGATGGGAGCGATGCCCGACACGGCCACCTTCGGCGCCGGTGCGTCGCCGTTGCGCGGGGCCTTGATGATGAGCGCGCGCACCGCGTTGACGTACTGGAGCTCGAGCTGGTTCATCTTGCCTGCGGTGCCGATCGGCGTGCCCTTCTCGTCGAGCCAGGTGACGTCCCACTGGTAGGTGCCCTCGGACACCGAGCCGAGGGGCAGCTGGGCCGAGGTCGCGGTGGTGCGGCGCTCCAGCAGAGGCGCGGCGAGGTTCCCGGCTCTGTAGATCTTCAGCAGGTACTCGGTGACGGGCTTGTTGGGCGGCTTCCAGGTGAAGGTCAGCGCGGGGGGCTTGTCCTGAAAGTAGATGACCGTCTTCTCGGGGCCGGCGGTCACCACGTTGGTGATGCCCTCGAGCTCGTCGCCGATGCGCTCCGCGGCGATCGACACCGAGCCCCTGCCGAGCTCGGTCTCGCCCTCGAGGATCTGCCAGAACAACGCGCCGCGCGCCGGGGCCACGGTGTTGAAGAAGGTCTGATGCACGATGCCGTCGACGAGCCGCTTCTCGAACGCCGCGTCCGTCGCGAGGATCACCCGGTAGGCCTTGTCGTCGTCGCCGGGCCACACCAGGGCGACCCGCTCCGCGCCCGGGTGCAGCAGCCTCAGGCCCTGCTTCGTCGGCAGCTGGAGCGCTTCGCGCGAGACGTCATGCGGCTCGATGCCAGCGCGGGTGAGCGTCGCCGTCTGGCCGCCCTTGACCGTCACCTTCTGGCCAGACTCGGTCTCGACCACCACGTCGCCGACGATGGAGTTGAGTTCGAGCCCGTTCTTCGCCTTCACCACGGTGAGCTGCCCGCCCTGCTCGGCGACGAGCGAGAGGCCGTCTCCAGGCCGAATCGTGCGCTTCTTACCGAAGGGCAGGGCGAGCTGGAGCTGCCCCTTCTTCACCTCGAGCGCGAGCTCTTCCGAGCCGCCCTTCGTGACGCTCTCGCCGATGCCCACCTCGGTGCCCGAGACGAGGGTCACCTTCGCGTCGCTCTTGTCGGGCGTCAGGGTGGCGCTCCCGCCCGCCACTCGAAGGCTGTCACCGGCAGCGAGCGTGGGGGACTTCTTCGGGTTCACCGGGGCGAAGGCCTTGCCGTCCTTCTTCTTCACCTCGACGCGACCGCCGCCGCGCGCGAGCACGATGGTCAACGGCTCCAGCCGCACCTTCCGGTTGGCGCCCTTCTTCGACAGGCTCCCTTCAGCGCCAGCCTCGAGGGAGAGCGGGCCGCCCTCACGACCGACGAGGGTCACTTCTCCCGCGAGCACGTCGATGAGCGCTTCGTCACTGCCGACGTTGACCGAGACGCCGCCCGTGCCAACGCGCACGAGCCCGTAGGGCGTGTCGAGGCTCAGCTGGAGCGTCTCACCGCTCGAGCCTCCGACACGAGAGACCACGACGCCCTGGCCGATGTTCAGGACCAGCCCGTCGGCTTCGCTGCCGAGCTCCATTCGCCCGTTCTCGCCGAGCTCGAGCTCGCGCCCGTCTGGGAAGCGCAGCACGGCGTTGCTCTCGGCCGCGGTCTCGACCACGTCGCCGTCGAAGAGCGGGCCTTGATTGGCGGGAGTGGTGGCGCCCTTGCGCGTCAGCGTCACGGTGCCCGTCGTGCGCTGGAGAATCGCGGCAGGCGTCTGCGCCGGCGCTCCCGCATCGCTGATGGCAGCCCCGCCCCCGCCGGTCGGAGGCGTCGGGTCGCTGCTCCCGCTCGAGCACGCGGCGAGGAGCACGGCGACGAGCGTGAGGGCGTGGAGGGCGGGTCGGATCACTTCGGCTGGAGATCGACGTTGAAGATGGCCTGGTCGCCGTCCTTCACGGTGACCTGCTTGGTTTGCGTGGTGAAGCCCTTCGCCGAGATGGTCACCGTATAGGTGCCACCAACGAGGCGGAAGACGAAGCTCCCGCTGTCATCGGCCTTCGCCTTGATGTTGGCCTCGGGGATGACGAGGTTCGCTTTGACCGGGGCTCCTCCGCGGGCGCTGCGAATGAACCCGCTCACGGTCGCCGGGTCGCGCCGCTTCGCGCTCACGAGCGCGGTGTTCACGGTGGCCTCGAGGCCGGGGAGGATGGTGGCCGCCTCGGTCTTCGCGGTGAAGCCAGGCGCCGAGAGCTCGACGGTGACGGCACCTGGAGCGAGTTCGGCGAAGCGCGCAAGGCCCCTCGAGTCGGTGGTCGCGCTCGCGCCGTTGATGACGACCGTCGCACCTGCCAGCGCGGCGCCGGTCTCCTTGTCGATCACCGTGACGATCAGACTGCCCACCTTCGGGGCCTGCTTCTTCAGCCGCAGCACCACGGGAGCTTCGGTCCCCGCGCTCAGCGTCGTGGAGGCCTCGGCGTCGTCATACCCGTCGAGGGTCGCGCGGACCGTGACGGGGCCTGGCGGGAGCTCGTCGAGTCGACCCGCGCCGGTCTCGTCGAGGGACGGCGAGCCGGGCGCGCCTTGAACGGCGACGCGGGCCTTCGGTGCCGGCGCGCCATCGGCGTCGAACACCACGCTCACCTTCAGCACGGCGAGCTGGGCCGCCTTCTCTTCTTCCTTCCACTGCAGGTCGAGCGAGAGGCCGCCGCGAATGTGCTGCTGGGTCGCGTCGATGGTGCTGGTGAGGCGATCGGTCGAGTACGCGGCGTCGATCATCAGGCCCCACAGCGCCGTGCCAGTGCGGAGCAGGGCGACCCGAACGCCGCCGCCGGCCTGGTACCCCATGGAGGTCGCCCGCGCGCCGCTGCCATCGGTGGCCGCGAGCGAGAGCGGGTAGTCGAAGCGGCCTTCGATCGTGACGGGGCCCAGATCGACGAGCCCGCGCGCCGCGAGCAGCAGGCCGTGGCGCGTTCCCGAGCGGAAGGTGGGGGCGGTGGAGTCAGCGAACTCCGCGACCTGGTTCAGCGAGTAGCCGACGATCGGCTCGAGGCGCACAGGCCCGAGGCGGAACCGAGCGGTCGCCGCGCCGTGGGCTCGAACCAGCCCACCGCCGGTCACCCGCGCGTTGGTGGTGCGATCGAACAGCGCGAAGCCCTCGCGAGAGACTCCAGCGGTGAAGCCGAGCAGCCCATCGAAGAGCGGCCAGACCCAGCCTTGCAGCCCAGGATCATTCGGCGTCAGGCCGTCGTACCCGAGGCCTGGACCCGTGGCGTCGCTCTGGCTCCCGGTGCGGTAGGCGACGCCGTAGCGCAGCCGAAGTTCGAACAGCTCCTCGGGGCGCTTCTTCGAGATCGGGGTGGGCGCAGCAGCGCCAGAGACCGACGCGTCTTGCGCCATCGCGCCGGTTGACCAGCCGGCGACGACGGCGCTCACCACCAGCGCTGCGAGGGATCGCACAGCCGCCAGTATATGGGGGGAAGCCCTTTGAACAATTCCACTTTCACCCGAGGTTGTGGGGAAAGGGGGGCTGCGGGATCACCGCGGCGCCAGCCAGGTGGGCGGGCTGATGATCTTCTCTCCGCCGCGCACGGCCGCGGGCACGCTCTGCCGGGCGCCGTGCTTCTTCTGCTTCGGGTTCGGTCGCTCGACGACCTTCGCGACGAGATCGTAATCGTGGGCCTCGGTCACCTCGACGGTCACCAGCTCGCCCGGGTACGCCAGCCCGTCGTTGATGAAGACCTGGCCGTCGATCTCCGGCGCCTGGCCCTCGTGACGGCCGACCAGCAGGTGCTCGGACTCGGGGCTCACGCCTTCGACCAGCACCTCGAGGCGCTTGCCGACGAGCTTCTTGTTCTGCTCGCGGCTGATGCGCTTCTGAATGGCCATGACCTCTCGCCACCGGCGCTCGATCGTCTTCTTCGGCACCTTGTTCTCCATCTCGAACGCGGCGGTGCCCTCTTCATCGGAGTACTGGAAGACGCCGAGGCGCTCAAAGCGCAGCTCCTTCACGAACGCCTTGAGCTCTTCGAAGTCTTCTTCTGTCTCGCCGGGCAGGCCGACGATGAGCGAGGTGCGGAAGGTGAGGCCCTCGACGCGCGTGCGGATCTTCGCGAGCAGCTGCTTCAAGAACGCCGAGTCGCGGCCGCGCTTCATCGATTTGAGCAGCTTGTCCGAAGCGTGCTGCAGCGGCATGTCGAGGTACTTGGCGATCTTCGGCTCGGTGGCCATCACCTCGATGAGCTCGTCGGTGAAGACGCGCGGGTAGGCGTAGTGCAGCCGAATCCACTTCACGTCGACCTTCACCAATTCGCGGAGCAGCTCGTGCAGCTTCGGCTTGCCGGGCAGATCGTGGCCGTAGGCCGTCAGATCCTGCGCGACGAGGTTGAGCTCCTGCACGCCGGCGTCGGCCAGCTGCTTCGCCTCACGCACGATGTCGTCGATGGGGCGCGAGCGCTGCAGGCCACGCAGCGTGGGGATGATGCAGAACGCGCACTTGTTGTCGCAGCCCTCGGAGATCTTCAGGTACGCGGTGTACCCGGGCATCGAGTTCACCTTCGGCACCGCCGAGGTGTGGATGTAGTCGGGGTCGGGGATCAGCTCGCGCGGGCTCGCCTCAGCCGCCAGCAGGTCGCCGATCTGCACGTACGCGCTGGTGCCCAGGAAGTGATCGACCTCGGGCAGATCCTTCGAGAGGCCTTCGCCGTGGCGCTGCACGAGGCAGCCGGTGACCACCAGGGTCTCGCACTTGCCGGTCTTCTTGTGCTCCGCGAGCTCGAGGATGTTGTCGACCGACTCCTTCTCGGCGGCCTTCAGGAAGGCGCAGGTGTTGATGACGATGACCTCGGCGTCCTTCGCGTCGTCGACGAGCTGGTAGCCGCGCTGGTTGAGCGTGCCCAGCATGACCTCGGAGTCGACCCGGTTCTTCGGGCACCCGAGCGTCATCATGTAGAGGGATTTCGGCGACGGCTTCTTCTTCACGGGGGTAGACCTCGAAGGAACGACGTTCAACGGGCGCCGAGCTCGCTGCGCTCGAAGTGATCGGAAGACCACACGAAGCGCGCGGTCTGGCCATTCGTGTAGCCAATCAAGAGCTGGCCCGACTCGGCCTCGAGCTCGAAGCGCATCGCGCGGCCCAGGCCACACGTCGCGGCGGGCCACTCGAGCACGCGGCTCGCGACGTTGCCCTTCACCACGTACATCGCCATGCGCAGCTCGTTCGACGGGTTGCAGGCGTCTTTCGAGTACGGGTTCTTGCCGGTCAGCATGGTGAAGAGCGGCCGGTTGTCTCCGAGCACCAGCTTGCGGGGAATCGGGAGCGCGACGGACTCGGGGTCGATGGCGTTGTCGAAGGCGATCAGCTCGCCGAGGGACTCCGGCGTGAACTCGGCGTCGCCCACCACCCACGTCGGGTAGTGCAGCTTCGAGTAGCCGACCCAGCCCGTGGGCCGCGCCTCGATGCCCTCGACGTCGTTGGCGGGCGCGAGCTTGAGGTTCTTGCGCAGCTCGTCGGGCAGGCGCGTCGGGCCGCCGATCATCTCGCCCGTGGGGCAGGTGATGGTCTTCACGGGCTCCTGGCCTGAGACGTCGACGTCCTGGTACTCGAGGCAGATCGACACGGCGAGCTGCTTGAAAGCCTGAAATCGGGGCAGGGTGCGGGCCGGGAACGCGAGCTCGAACGCAGGGCCCTTGTCGCCTTCTTTGACGGCCGCCTTCAGCAGCTTCTGGGTGAATGGCGGCGAGCCAGCCTCGTCACCGGGGGCGCGCACGCCTTCTTTGCCGTAGCGGTAGGTGAAGCCGCGAGAGGTGGTGCCCGACTCGGGGAAGTACAGCGTCACCTCGAGCTGATCGTGCTCGTTGAAGGCGTCGTCTTTCGGCTCGACGGAGAGATACAGCGTGTCCTTGAAGAAGGCGGCCTTCGCGACGATCGCGGTGCCCTCTTTGGCGGGCTTCGGCAGCTTGAGCTCCGCCGCAGGCGCGAGGTCTTTCAGCACGCCGTCGACCTTCGGCTCTTTGGCGAGCGAGGGCAGCGGCTTGATGGGCTTCTCCGTGGGGGGAGGCGCCGAGAGCAACGAGAGAATCAGCAGGCTGTGGACCATAGGAGCTCCCTCAGGCCCCTACCAACAAAGCCCCCGGAGGGGCAACCAGAGGACACCCGTCACCAGTGCGACTGAAATGAGGCGCCGTCGGTCCGATCGGAGCGGGGTAGCGTACCGACCCGATGCGCAGGTCGCGGTGGCTCACGGCGTCGGTGCTGGTGGTGCTCGCGTGCGGCCCCGCGCCGACGTTTCGGGGTGAAGGCACCGGCCCGTTCGAGTGGGACGTCGACGACCCCCGCTGCATCCCCACGCGGCGTGACTTCTCGCCCACCATTCGGCTGGTGGCCGACGGGGGCCTGCCGGATGCGGGGTTTCTGGCGTGGGAGAGCGCCGAGGTGGTGGTGGAGGGGCTCCCGCCGTGCCGGCCGCTCGACATGATCTTCGGGCAGGCCGTCGGTGGCTTTGCGTACGCGGTGTTCAAGGCCGACTTCGAGGGCACGGTGAGCACGGGCCGAGATGCGCCGGTGAGCGGCTCGTGGAGAGGCGTCGACGTCGACGGGCCCGTCTACTCGTCGGAGGGTGGGCTCTTCGTGCAGGACGTGAACGTGCTCGCCGACTGGGGCGCGGCGGCGTACCTCGAGGTGAACTGGCCGAGGCGGCCGTTGTCGCGCGGGGTCGACGTGTTGCCGATTCGTGGCGCGCGGGGCGTGTTCGGCGATCTGTATCTGCCGTCGACGGCGCCCCCGTGGCCCATCGTCGTCGCGATCGGCGATGTCGAGGGCGGCACGCTGCTGACCTCTGAGCTCGCGCGGACCTTCGTGGAGCAGGGCTACCTCGTGTTGGCGCTGTCCTACTGGGGCCTCGAGATCGGTCCGCAGCAGCTCGATCGTATTCCGCTCGAGTCGTTCAGCGAGGCGATCGAGGTGGCGAAGGAGTACCCGGGCGCGCGTCGCGATCGCATCGCGCTGATCGGTGTGGGGCGTGGGGCAGAAGCGGCGCTGCTGGTGGCGTCCACGTCGGCGCAGGTGTCGGCGGTGGTGTCGGTCGTCGGGAGCGGCGTGGTGTGGCCGGCCGACGACGTGTGGACGCAGCCCGCGTGGACCCGGGCCGATGCGGGGGTGCTATCGGTGCCGTGGATCAATGCACAGCCGGCGACGCGGCTGTTGGGTGACGGTGGCCTCGAGGTGACGTCACGCGCGCTGTGGACCGAGACGCTGCGTCAGGCGTCTCCTGCGGCGCTCGAGGCGGCGATGATTCCGGTCGAGCAGATCAACGGGCCCGTGCTGCTCCTGAGCGCGGAGGATGATCAGCTGTGGCCGTCGTGTGCGTTGTCTGACTTCGCGTGGGGGCGGCTGGTCGACGCAGGGCACTCGGCGCGGTTCCCCGCAGATGGCCGCGAGTGTTACCCGGCGGCGGGCCACGCGATGAACCCCGGATACGTCGGGCTGCCGATGGGGAGCACGCTGTTCGTCGAGCGGGCCGATGGTGGGGTGTTCGACGTCTACGGCGGCACCGTGCAGGGCAACGGGCAGGCCAGCCGCGCGGCGTGGAAACGAACGAGCGCGTTCCTCGAGGCGGTGTTGAAGCGGTAGGCGGGGCACGATGAACGTTCGCGACGAGCAGACGGCGCAGGCCGAAGCGAGGCTGTGATGCTGTTGACCCTTTCTCTTCTGGCCTTCTCGTGCGCCGCGCCGGACACGACGCCGCTGCAACGTGCGGTCGCGAACGGAGACGCGAAGGCCGTCAAACGTCTGTTGAAGGGGTCCGTTCCTTCGACACAAGAAGCCGCCGATGCGTTGGTCTCAGCTGCGGGGGCCGGTCGGCTCGAGATGGTGGAGGTGCTCCTTCGAGGTGGAGTCTCGCCAGACGCTCACAGCAGTCAGGGCCAGCTCACTGCCCTCATCCTCAGCAGCTATTCAGGCGAAGAGAAGGTCGTACGCCGGCTGCTCGCCGCGAAAGCGAACCCGAATGAACTCAACGACGACCACGAGAGTGCTCTGCACACGAGCGCCGCGGCAGCCAACGCTGACGTCCTGGTGCCACTCTTGTTGGCTGCGAAAGCCGACTGGTCAGTGCTCGACAAGTTCGGAAGGACCCCGCTCCTCGTTCACGCCCAGGCTGGGCACCTGGGGGCAGTGAACGCCCTGCTTGGGGCTGGTGCCGACCCGCTCGTGGTCGATGAAGACGGGCAGAGCGCACTGTTCCTCTCGGCGATGAAGGGCCACACCGCAGTGGTGAAGCGACTGCTTCAGCAGGATCGCGTCGTCGATCGGCCCAACCGATTCGGAGCAACGCCCCTGGTCGCGGCCGCAGCCGGCGGGTTCCTCCAGACGCTGCAGCTCCTCGCGGCCAGCGGCGCCAACCTTCGCGCGACCACGAAGGAAGGGCAGGGCGCGCTCGGACTCGCAGTCGAGCAGAACGAGGTGACCGTCGTGGCCTGGCTTGCGACGAGAATACCCGTCAACCAGCCGAACCACCCCGTGGGGCCAGCGCTCCATGTGGCGGCTGTGTTCGGTCACCGGGCCCTCGTCCCTGTCTTGGTCAAGGCCGGCGCACGCATGGACGTCGAGGCTGGGCACCTCACGCCCCTGCACATCGCCGTCGCGAAGGGCCACGTCGATTTCGTGCGCGACCTGCTCGACGCAGGCGCGGACCCCAATGGCGGCGGAACGGAGGGTGCGCCACCTCTCAGCCTCGCTGCGCTGATGGGAGAAGTTCCGATGGTCGAACTGCTGTTGCAGAAGGGCGCGGCGTTGAATGGCCGCAACCCTCAGGGCGGCACTGCACTGCGCGCCGCCTCCGCGAAGGGACACATCGACGTCGTCAGACTTCTGCTCGCGAAGGGGGCCGAGTCACGGTCCGCTGACACGTACGGAAAGCGGCCCATCGACTACGCCCGAGAGAACAATTACTCCGAGATCGTGACGATGCTCGACGCTGCGAAACGATGATCGACGGCTCATCTGCTACGTCGCGCCCGTTTCCGGGTGACGAGTTGTTCCTGCGCGAGCGCTTCATCGATGGTCCGAAACGGCGGCAGCTCGAAGAGCTTCTCGAAGCCTGCCTCTGCGCGAAGGACCCACGCGATCGCCAACACCGCATCGAAGCCCGCCTGCCCGTGCTTCTCGAAGCGTTGCACTGTCGCGAGCCCGAGCCCCGCCCGCTTCGCCAGGGTGGCCTGGGTCAGGTTGGCGTGGAGCCGCAGCTGCTTCGCGCGCCGGGCGATGTCGAGGCCGTGACGAATGCATCAAAATTGATGTGTAAACGGCCGAAAATCAAGCTGACACCTCATTTTTGAGGTGTTGTCAGGACCATCCCAGGCGTTCCGGCGCCGCCTCTGAAGTCGGTTCACACGTCGGCAGATCCTCAGCGCGAATTCCGAGATCGCCTCGACGACGCCGGCAATTCCCGGTTTGCTCTCTCGTGTGGTCGCGGTGGCCTCAGGAGCGCCCGATGAAACGACTGAAACGCTGGCTGCGTGGCCCGACAGCGGTGCTGGTGCTCTACGCCGCGGTCGCGCTGAACCCGTCACTGCTCTTCGCGCAGGAGCTTCGCGTCGAGAACCTCGTGCTGCATTCACGAGCGCCGTTGCCCGCCGAGGCGCGCGCCGTCCTGAAGGACGCGCATGCGCGCGCCGCGAGGTCGCCGTACTTCGACGCGAGCGATTCGTACGACCTCTACCTGTGCGACACCCCCGAGCTGTTCACGTTCTTCGTGCCCTGGGCGCGAGACGTTGGCGCCGTGTCCCTCTTCGGCGTGACCGGGAACATCTTCGTGCGCCCAGCGAACGTCGAGAACGACCGGCTCATCGGCCCGCACGGCAAAGAGGTGCCAGGCGTCAGAACGCTCGCCTACTACTTCGCGCACGAAGTCACCCACACCGCGATGTCGCGAAAGCTCGGCCGCGTCGCGTACCTCACTCGCCCGGCGTGGCTGCTGGAGGGCTACGCCGATCTCATCGGCAAAGGTGGCGCGTTCGACTTCGAGCTGGAGCGTGAGCGTTTTCGAAACGGCGACGACGAACTCGACCCGGCGAAGTCAGGCCTCTACCTGCGCTACCAGCTGATCGTCGAAGCGCTGCTCCGTGACGGCGTGGGATTGGACGAGCTGCCCGACGTCGATCCGACGGAAGTCGAGCAGCGCCTCAGGCAGTGACGCGGTCACTCACACCCGCACGACGACGGCATGAATCAGCGGCTTCGAGCCGAACAGCTGCTTGAACACACGCCGCACGCCACGAGTCATCGCTTCGCGCACGCGCTCGTCATCGCCACGAACGGCCTCGGAGATCTCCTTCAAGGCGAGCTGCGCGCCTTCGGCCGCCAGGGTCAGCGCCGACTGCTCCTCGCCCGAGAGGCCCTGCGCCGAGATCGTCGGCCCGTGGCGGATCTTCCCGCCACCCTGCTGCATCACGACGACGGCGATCACCACGCCGGTCTCGGCGAGCTGCATGCGCTCCTTCAGCGACGCCTCGCTCACCGGCATCAGCGCCTCGCGGCGCATCGGCAACATGCCCACCGGCGCCCGGCCCAGGGTGTGGAGCCCGTGCCGATCGACGCCGATCACGTCGCCGTTGATCGCGATCATCGTCTGCTCCTCCGCCAGGCCCGCGTCCGTCGCGACCTGCCGATGCCGATGCAGGTGTTTCAACTCTCCGTGAATCGGCACGAACGCGCGCGGCTTGACGGTGTCGATGAGCCGGCGCTGCTCCTGCCGTGACGCATGCCCTGACACGTGCACGCCGGGCTCGTTGCCGGGGTACGCGACCTTCACGCCGCGCAGGTAGAGCTTGTTGAGCAGCAGCGCGATGTTCGGCTCGTTGCCGGGAATCGCGCGCGCCGAGAGCACCACGAGATCGCCAGGCTCGAGCCGCAGCGGCCCGGGCTCATCGGACACCAACCACGTGAGCCCCGAGCGCTCCTCGGCCTGCGCGCCGGTCGAGATGATCAACACCTGGTTCCGCGGCAGCTTCGCGGCGTCTTCCATCGACGTCAGCAGGCCATCGGGCACCACCAGCTTGCCGACCGTTCGCGCGAGCTCGCAGTTGCGTTGCAGGCTGCGGCCCGAGAGCACCACGCGCCGGTTGAGCTTTTGAGCCAGCCACAACAGGTGCTGCACGCGGTGAAGATGCGAGCCGAACGAGGCGACGACGACCCGGTTCGGCGCCGTCGTGAAGAGCCGCTCGAAGGTCTCCTTCACCAGCGTCTCGCTCGGCGTCCACCCTTCGACTTCGGAGTTCGTCGAGTCGGAGAGCAGCAGATCGATGCCCTGCTCGGAGAGCTCTCCCAGCCGGCCGAGGTCGGTCAGCTTCCCGTCGATGGGCGAGAGGTCGAGCTTGAAGTCTCCGGAGTGCACCAGCGTGCCCGAGGGCGTCTTCATCACCAGGCCCACCGCGTCGGGCACCGAGTGCGTCACGTTGATGGGCTCGATGTCGAAGGACCCGACCGAGAACGAGCTCCCCGGTCCGATCTCGCGCAGGTCGGCCTTGAGGCCTGCCTCCTCGAGGCGGTGCTTCACGAGCGCGAGCGTGTACGGCGTTCCGTAGATGGGGACCCCGTGCTCCCGAATCAGCCACGGAATCGCGCCGACGTGATCTTCGTGCGCGTGCGTCAACACGATCGCCTTGAACGCGTCGGGATCATCGCGGAGCGCCTTGAAGTCGGGCACCACGATGTCGACGCCGAGCTGATCGGCGCGCGGGAACATCAGGCCGCAGTCGATCAGCACGCGCTCCCGGCCGTGCTCCACCACCATGCTGTTGAGGCCAACCTGTCCGAGGCCTCCGAGCGGAGTGACTTTGAGCATCGCGCGCAGGGTAGCCCTTCGGCGCGACCCGCCTCGCAACGTTTTCACAGCGACTCACCCTTGACTCTGCGCGCAGGCGCTTTAGGGAAGCGGCCACATTTTTCGAGGTGCCTGCATGCCTTCATCGATGATCCGGATTGAAGGACTCACCAAGCACTACGGGCCGACCCAGGCCGTGAAGGGGCTGTCGTTCGAAGTCCCCCGCGGGCAGGTCGTTGGTTTTCTGGGCCCGAACGGTGCTGGCAAGTCCACCACGATGCGCATCCTGGCGGGGTCGTTGAACCCGACGGGTGGCAAAGCCTTCGTGGGTGACGTGAACGTGGTCGAAGACCCCGTCGGCGCGCGCAAGCTCATCGGCTACCTGCCCGAGAGCAACCCGCTCTACGACGAGATGATGGTCGTCGATTACCTGCGCTTCGTCGCTGACGTGCGCTCGGTGCCGAAGGACCTGCGGGCCGCCCGCATCAAGAGCGCGGTCGAGCGCTGTGGCCTCACCGGCGTGGTGTCGAAGGACATCAACCAGCTCTCGCGTGGCTACCGGCAGCGCGTGGGCCTGGCCGCGGCGATCCTCCACGAGCCTGACCTCCTCATCCTCGACGAGCCGACCGCCGGCCTCGACCCGAACCAGATCGTCGAGATCCGCAACCTCATCAAGGACCTCGGGAAAGAGAAGACCGTCATCCTCTCGACGCACATCTTGAGCGAGGTGCAGTCGACCTGCTCGCGCGTGCTCATCATCAACGAGGGCCGGCTCGTCGCCGACGACACGCCGGAGCGCCTCACCGCAGGCGCAGACGGTTCTGGCGAGGTGTTCGTGGTGCTGGGCCACCGTCACGGCCAGCCGCTCGACGCCGCGACGATTCGCGCGAGCTTGAGCGCGATGGCGGGCGTCACCGCCGTCGAGGTGGCCGAAGGCGAAGGCGCTGGAACGCTCGCTTTCCGCATTCGTCACGGCGCCGAGGACGTGCGCCGCACGCTGTTCGAGACCGTCGTGAAGACCGATCTCGTGCTCCTCGAGGTGCGCCGCACGCAGGTCAGCCTCGAAGACACGTTCCGCAAGCTCACCGACACCAGGAGGGCCGCATGAACGCCGCGCTCGCAGTCGCACGACGGGAGTTCCGCTCGTTCTTCATCTCGCCCATCGCGTACATCGTGCTGGGCGGGTTCCTGCTCCTCTCGGGCTGGCTGTACTTCAGCACCTTGTTCCTCGCGGGCCAGGCGTCGCTGCGCGGCTTCTTCAGCGTGGCGCCGGTGTTGTTCGTCGTGCTGGTGCCGGCGATCACGATGCGCGCGGTCGCTGAGGAACGGAAGAGCGGCACGCTCGAGCTGCTGCTGACCTTCCCGATGGACGATTGGCAGATCACCCTCGGCAAGTTCCTCGCGTCGCTCGGCATGGTGTCGGTCGCGCTCGCGTGCACGCTGCCGTACGCCTTCACCGTCGCGTCGCTCACCGGCCCGGGCCCGGCGTTCGATTGGGGCCCGGTGTTCGCCGGCTACTTCGGGCTGGTGCTCCTCGCGTCGAGCTTCATCGGCATGGGCCTGTGGGGGAGCGCGCTGTCGAAGAACCAGATCGTCGGCTTCATCTTCGGCCTCGTGCTCTGCTTCGCGTTCTACTTCGTCGACAAGTTCGCGCCGCTGCTCCCCGACTCGCTGGGCCAGGTCGTCGAGTTCCTCTCGGTCGACTACCACTTCGAGAACATCGCTCGCGGCGTCATCGATACGCGCGATCTCGTCTTCTACCTGTCGCTCACCGTCCTGGGCCTGTTGATGACCGCCCGCACCATTCAGGCGACGCGCCTGTAACTGGAGCCACCCATGAAAAACCAGACCACGATCTTCATCGCCGCCGTCGTCGGCTGCCTCGTGCTCCTCAACGTGCTCGGCGTTCGTGCGTTCGCGCGCGCCGACGTGACGAGAGAGAAGGCGTACACGCTCTCGAAGGCCACGAAGGACACCATGGCCGCCCTCGAGGAGCCGGTGGTGGTGACCGCGTACTTCACCGAGCAGCTGCCCGCGCCGTACTCGAGCAACGCCCGCTACGTGCGCGACCTGCTGGAGGAGTTCCGCGCCGCGTCGAAGGGGAAGCTCGCGTTCGAGTTCGTCGACCCGCAGTCGCAAGAGACCGACGCCGACAAAGAGGCCAAGAAAGAAGTGAAGCAGGACATCTTCGGCCGCCGCTTCCGTGAGCCGACGTCGATCGAGAAGGACCTGACGAGCCAGGGCATTCAGGCCGTCGAGATTCGCGTCATCGAGGGCGATCAGCAGCAGACCAAGCGCGCGTTCATGGCGTTGGTGCTCAAGCACCAGGAGAAGAAGGAGGTCATTCCCCTCGTGCAGAACGTCGCGTCGCTCGAGTACGACCTCACGACTCTGGTTCGGAAGATGACGCGGCCGAAGACGCCGGTGATCGGCGTGCTCCAGGGACATGACGAGCCGAAGCTCGCCGAGAAGTTCCGCTACCTGCAGACGATGCTTTCGCAGACGTACGAGCTGCGGCCCGTCGAGCTGGGCGCCAAGGAGCGCTTCGACGAGGGCCTCGACGCGCTGTTCGTCCTGGGCCCGAAGAAGGCGCTGGCACCGACCGAGCTCAAGGCGATCGATCAGTTCCTGATGGAGGGGCGCTCGGTCGCCTTCTTCCTCGACTCGGTCCACGTCGATCTGCGCACCTTCGAGCCGAGCGAAGCGACGCACGGCCTCACCGCCATGCTCTCGAGCTACGGCGTGACGGTGGGAGAGAAGCTCGTCGCCGACGTGAACTCGGGCAAGGTCAACATGAGTGAGCGCCGCGGCTTCATGGTCGTCAACCAGCCGGTGCCGTTCCCGTTCCTGCCGATCGTGCCGCGCATGGAAGGCGAGAGCGTCATCTCCTCAGGGCTCGCCGAGGTCATGTTCCCCTTCGCGACCGCGCTCGAGGTCAAGCAGGTCGACGGCACCACCGCGACGGTGCTGGCGCGCTCGACCCAGAAGAGCTGGCTCGAGAACAAGCCCTTCAACCTCAGCCCGCAGCGCGACTGGCGCAGCGAGACGATCACCCCGACCGGCCCGTACCCGCTGATGGCGCAGGTATCGGGCACGCTGAAGAGCCACTTCGCAGCCGAGGCCACCCAGTCCGGCTCTGCCACGCCGGTCGTCGCGCAGAGCAAGAGCGAAGCGCGCGTCATCGTCGTCGGCACGTCGGCGGTCTTCCAGGACGACTTCATGCAGAACCGGAGCAACCAGGTGCTCGCGATGAACATCGCCGACTGGATGCTGCTCGACCCCGCGCTGCTCGCGATGCGGAACCGCGGCATCGCGCTCCCCACGCTGCAGGCCGAGCTGTCCGACAGCACCCGAAACCTCGTGAAGTTCGGCAACGCCCTGGGCCTTCCGCTGCTCCTCGCGCTGGTCGGCGTGGTGCGATGGCGCATGCGCGAGTCGAGCCGCTCCTCGGTCACCGTCTAAGGAAGAGGTCCTCTCATGAACAAGCCGACCCTCGCCGCCGTTGGCGCCTTCGTCGTGTTGCTGCTGGCCTTCATCGCGACCCGCGAGAAGGAAGTGTCAGTCGGTGTGCAGAAGTTCGACGCGCCGTCGCTGTCGACCGCCGCCATCGAGTCCATCGTCGTCAGCGGGCCCAACGCGGCCCGGCTGGAGCGCTCCGCCAACGGGTGGACCGTCGCCGACCCCGCGAAGCCCGACACGAAGTTCCCGGCCGATGACACGCAGGTGCAGTCGCTCCTCACGGCCCTCGTGGAGTTCAAGGCGCCTGACTTCGTGACCGACAAGGACTCGAAGCACGCTGAGTACGAGGTCGACGCTGCGAAGGGCACGACGGTGGCGACGACCGCTGCCGGGAAGACGTTCACCATGGTGCTGGGCAAGTCGTCGAAGAGCGGCGGCGCGTACGTGCGCAAGGCCGATGGGACGGCCGTGTTCGCGTCGCCGTCGCCGGTGAGCGGCATGGTGAAGCGCGACGTCGGCGCGTGGCGCAAGAAGACCATCACCACGGCCCCGTTCGCCGACGTCACCCAGCTCGACGTCGCCCGTGCGGACGGCGAAGCGTTCACGTTGAAGAGCGAGGGCGGCGCGTGGACGTTGACTGCCGCGAAGAACGTGTTCGGTGACGTCCTCGGTGATGCGAGCGGTCTCGGCGGGCTTCGCAAGCTCCCCCGTCCGTTCCGCTTCGATTCCAACGTGGGCCAGCGGCTCGTCACGCAGCTGACCTCGCTCCAGGCGCAGGACTTCCTCGCCGCCGACGCGGACTTCTCGAAGGCGCACCTCTTCACGCTGACGCTGAAGGACGGCAAGACCGTCAAGGTCTCGCTCGCGCCGACGAAGCGTGACGACGGCACCTTCGCGCTGAAGGTCGATGGAGACGCGCAGCAGTACGCCGTCGCCTCGTGGGTGGCGGAGCAGCTCGACACGAAAATCGAAGGGCTGAGAGACCTCTCGCTCGTCTCGTTCGATCCCTCGAAGGCGACGAAGCTGTCGATCACCACCGCTGGGAAGAAGACGATCGCCGCGCTCGAAGGTGGCGCGTGGAGGCTGGTGGAGCCGAAGACCGCTCCCGCCGGCGTCGAGTTCGACGGCAACCAGGTCGTCGCGCAGTTGAACCGCCTGCGGGGCCTGCGCGCGTCGAAGCTCGTCGAGGTGCCGGTGGCGAAGGCCGGGCTCGCGACCCCGTCGGCGGTCGTCGAGGCGATCGTCGATGGCAAGCCAGTGCAGGTGCGCTTCGGCGCCGACACGGGAACCAACTCCGAGGTCTACGTGGAGGGGGCGATCGACGACGCGGTCTACGCGATTCCCGGGAGCGAGAAGGCGACCTGGAGCACGGGCGCGCAGCTCTTCAACAAGCCGCCTCCCCCGCCCGACATGGGCCAGATGCAGGGGCTCGATCAGCTTCCGCCCGAGATTCGCCAGAAGCTGCTGGAGCAGCTCCGTCAGCAGCGAAACTGAGCGCCGCCGTGAGAGAGTGACGTCCAATGTCGCTCCTGAGGCCCGAGCTCGTCGAAGCGCTGTCGCACGTCCGCACCTCAGGAAAGGCGGTCGCGAAGGAACTCTTGGGGCCTACGGCCTGGGGCTGGCTTCGCGATCGTTCAGGTCGCGCCTCGACGCGGTCACCGCTCAGCTCGCTCGACGCGGTGATGGCGGACGCGCAGCTCGAGTTCTCGAAGTCGGAAGAAGCAGGACGGCAGTTCCTCTCGCGCTTCGAGTTCGAGAGCGAGCCACCCGGCGGCGACCCGTTCTCACCAGCCTTTCGTGATGCGCAGCTCGAGCGGTACGCCCGCGTCTCGGGCCGACCGCGCTACACGATCGACGGTGAGTTCTCAGGCATCACCGCGGAGTCCATTCGTGCGCGGCCGTACCCGTACTCGACGGGCAGCGCGAAGGTGGTCGGCGACTACTTTTCGCTGCTGGGCTTCGTCCTCCGCCACCTCAACACCGGCCCGGGCCGCTCGCTCGTCGAGTTCGGGCCGGGCTGGGGGCACACCACACGCGCGCTCGTGGCACTCGGCGTCGACGTCACTGCCGTCGAGGTCGACCCGGCGTTCTGCGGCGCGCTGAGCGACGTTCGGGCGACCGTCGTTCAGTCCGACATGTTGTCGTTCCAGCCGGCGAAGACGTTCGACAGCGCGCTCTTCTTCGAGTCCTTTCATCACTGCGCGGATCCGGTGGCGATGATTGGCCGGGTTCGAGAGCTCCTGGCGCCGGGTGGCGTCGCGTACTTCGCCGCCGAGCCGATCACCGATGACTTCGCCGAGCCGTGGGGCCTGCGCCTCGACGGGATGTCGGCGTGGTCGATTCGCAAACACGGCTGGCTCGAGCTGGGGTTTCAGACGGCGTTCTTTCACGAGTTGCTGGTGCGGAACGGCTTCGACGTCACCCGCCACTCCGACCCGAACGTCGCCGACGCCCGCCTCATCGTCGCCACCGTGAAGCGCTGAGTTCGATTTCGCGCAAAACGGAAGCTGGTCGAGCCGTCTCCAGGGCGAACCCTGGAACCCCTGGAGAACGCCATGAACCGAATCGCCGTTGCCGCCGTCGTCGCCGCCCTGTCCCTCGCCGCCTGTAAGAACGAAGCAGCTCCCGCGGGCGCTGCCGACGCGCCCAAGGCGGTCGAAGCCGCCGCTCCGAAAGCGGCCGGGGGGACGCAGGTCGCCGACTTCCCCGTCTCGGTCGACCTGCCCGCCGGCGCCGTCGCGAACGATCCGCTCGGCGCGCCGGGCTTCCACTCCGAAGACGGCTCGGTCTCCGTCATGATCGCGAAGGTCAGCCCCGAGTCGCCCACCACCATCGACGCCACCAAGAAGGGCATCGAGGAGTTCCTGTTCAAGAAGTGGGTGAAGTCCGAAGCCCGCAAGGACGGCTGGCTGCTCACGTGGGTCGGCACCGGCATCGACATGAGCGGCAACGAGTACGAGAACTACCCGTTCGAGCTCGTGAAGAAGATCGGCGATCAGTCGTGGCGCTGCTCGGGGAGCGTGAAGAGCGCCGCGCAGCTCGACGCCAACGTGAAGCTCTGTGAGAGCCTCAAGGCCTTCGCCGACTGAGTCGTCGCGTCACGCCTTCCGGTAGTAGTCGACGAGCGTGTAGCGCTTCGCGTACCAGGCGAAGGCTCCTGCAGCGACGAAGGCGAAGCCGGCGAAGAAGAACATCTGAAACGCCATCACGCCGAAGCCGGTGTCGGCGATCGCCTTCGTCACGGTCTCGTTCTTCACCGACGCGTTCACCACGATCACCCAGAGGTTCCCGACGGTGACCGAGAGGCTCCAGAAGCTCATCAGCACGCCTTTGAGCTTCGCCGGCGCCTGGCTGTACGCGAACTCGAGGCCGGTCGCCGAGACGAGCACCTCTCCGAAGGTGAGCAGCGCGTAGGGCAGCGACTGCCACAACACCGGCAGCTTCTCTCCGCCATCCATCGCGAGTTGCAAGGAGGCCGCGGCGATCCACGCGAGGCCAGAGAAGGCGATGCCGGTGCCCATGCGGCGCAGCGCGGTGGGCTCGATGCCGAGCTTCTTGAGCGTCGGGTAGAGCACCACGTTGTTGAAGGGGATGAGCATCATCACCAGCAGCGGGTTGAGCGCCTGCATCTGCGCGGCGCTCTTGAACCAGCTCCAGCCGGGCAGTTCCATCGCGTTGCCCTGGAGCACCCACGTCGAGGCCTTCTGATCGAAGAGTGACCAGAACGGCGTGACGATCGCGAAGATGACGAGCACGCGCAGGACAGCGCGCACACCGTCCACGTCTTCATCGGGGTGTTTGCCTCTCGCGTGCTCGAGCAGCAACCACACGCCGCCACCCGCGAAGGCGAGGAAGACGACGAGCGCGAGACACACGCCCGCGACGACGCCGAGCTTGATGATGCTGAAGAGCGACGCCACCGCGCCGAGGACGCCGATGACCGCCAGCGCACCCGCGACCTTGTTCTTCGACCGCGCCGCCAGGGCCGTCAGGCACACCTTGCTGAACGAGTTCGCGTCGGTCGGCGTGGGCGGCACGTTCACGTACCGGCGCCGGCCCGCCCAGAAGATGACCGTCGCCAGCACCATGAGGATCGCGGGAATGCCGAACGCGAGGCGGGGCAGCGGCGTGTCGAGCGTGAACAGCACGCTCTCGTTCCAGGTGATCACCGTCGGCTTGGCAGACAGCAGCGGAGGAATCAGCAGCGACGCGAAGAACGAGCCGAAGTTGATGATCCAATAGAACGCGTCGAACACGACCTTGGCGAGGTGCTTATTGGTTTGATCGAACTGATCGCCGACGAACGCCGAGACGCACGGCTTGATGCCGCCCGACCCGAGCGCGATGAGGAAGAGGCCTGTGTAGAAGCCCGGCTTGCTCTCGACCGACAGCGCGAGCAGCACCTGCCCGATGCAGTACACGAGCGAGAGCCAGAGAATGGTGCGGTACTTCCCGAGGAAGCGATCCGACAGCCAGCCGCCGAGCAGCGGGAAGAAGTACACGCCCATCACGAAGACGTGGAAGACCTCCTTCGCTGCGGCCTGACGGTCTTGCTCCGCGAGGCCGATGAGCAGGTAGCCCACGAGGAAGTTCGTGAGCACGTTGCGCATGCCGTAGAAGCTGAAGCGCTCGGCCGCTTCGTTCCCGATGATGAAGGGGATCTGCGGCGGCAGCTTGGCCTTGGGAGTGTCGGTCGCCATGGCGGCGGACCATACCCGGCGAGGGCTACTGGGCCTTGCAGTTCGATCGGCATCGCGAGCTCAGGGTTCAGACACGTTCAGATCTGCGCCGCTCCCGGTACAGCCCTTCGTGCGGGACCCCGATGGGACGAAGCGCATGTTCTCGATGCTCAAGCTACCGACGACGCCTCGGAAGCCCTCGAGCATCGTCACCTGACCGCCTGCTCCGAGGTCCGCGGGAGGGCGAAGGTCGGTCTTCCCGTCGGCGATGCGATCGCAGCTGTCGAGCAGTTCCTGCTGCCCGGTGCGCGAATCGAACAGCGCATAGATCGAATGAGACTCGAGCGTGTTCTTCGTCGAGCCCGTCGTCGGCAGCGTGCCCTCGATCATCGAGAAGCCACCTCGACCATCGCCGACGGTGAAGCGCAGCTTGCGTGGCGGGTGCAGGGAGAGCCGCCACGCGAGGGCGCCGCCGGGCGCCGAGCGCTCCATCAGCGTCACCTCCTTGCCCTCGTCAACGCCGTCCCAGTCGGTGATGCGCACTGCGATCGTCATGGGCCCCTTGTTCACGAAGAAGTCGCGGTGATCGGCGATCGTCATTCGTGAGGTGCCGTCCCACCGCAGGCCGAAGAAGTCGCTGCTGTAGCCCTCGCGGGGAATCTCGACGTCATGGCCGCGACCCGATCGATCGAAGAGCCACGCCCCATTGCCTCGATCGAAGTCCCACTGCGCGCGGTACCACGGGAACGAGATCGCGCCAGGACTGCCTGGCCGGGGTCGGGGCGGGCGCGCGGGGCTCGGCGCCGGTCTGGGTGGGGTGGGCGTCACCGCGACCGGGACCACCACGGCCTGCTTCGGCGGCGCCGTCTGCTCCGTGCTCTTCAGGGAGTACGCAGCCCCGCCGGCCATCAGCGCCAGCGCAGCGCTCACGGCGACGCCGGCCTGCCACCAGCGCCGCTTCGAGGTCGGCGTCACCCGCGCGGCGCCGTCGAGGTAGGCGAGGGCTTCATGGGCCGATGCGAAGCGGTGCTCGGGCTTCACGGCGGTCAGCCCCTTGAGGAACTCTCTGGTGCGCAGGGTGACGTTGACGTGCTGCTCGAAGTCGAGCTGATGGCCGGGTGACATCAGCTGCTCCGGCGGCTTGCGCGTCAGCAGGTGCACCAGCGTCGCGCCGAGCGCGTAGAGATCGCTCCGGGCGTCGACGGAGCCGCCGAGCTGTTCGGGCGCCATGTACCCGAACGTGCCGACGAGGGTGGCCCGGTGGGTGCCTTGAGGCGCGACCTCTCTGGCGGCGCCGAGATCGACGAGCTTCAAGAAGCCGTCGGTGGTGACGACGAGGTTGGCCGGCTTGATGTCGCGATGGACGACGGGCGGCGAGCGGCTGTGCAGGTACGCAAGGACCTCGAGCACCTGCCGGCCGTAGTTGAGCGCGGTGTCTTCGTCGTAGCGGGTCATCGTGAGATGCCCGGCGAGGCTCAAGCCCGGGACGTACTCCTGCACGAGGTAGAGCCGCGTCGCCACGCCGGTGCCGAGAGTGAAGGCGTCGCGGAACTTCGGCAGGGCAGGGTGGGTGAGCGTTCGGAGCAGCTCGGCCTCGCGCGTGAACGCATCGAGCTCCTTCGTCGACGGCACGAGGGAGAACACGATCTCCTTCAGGGCCACGCGCGCGCCCGATTCGTCTTCGGCGAGGTAGACCGCGCCATGTCCCGAGCGTGAGAGCACCTGGAGGACGCGGTACTGGCCCGCCTCCTGAGCGACGCCGCAGTAGCCGCACCGCGCGTCTTGCACCGGGCTGCCGCATGAGACGCACGCCAGACGCTGGGAGGGGCCTCGGGCGCGCGCTCGTTCCATGAGTGGAAGTTACGCCCGGAAGGAAGGCGACGTCGCGCGGGTGCGCTCGTTCGCGACGCGGGGCGACGTGGAGGCCACGAATCGAGTGTCACGTCTGGTGCGGTTTCCGACCCTGGGGTGACGCACGCCGCACTGCGTGGAGCGCGAGGCCGTTCATCGAGTGTCATTCCTGGCGCGTTTTCCGACCCTGGAGCGACGCACGCCGCACGGATGGAGCACGGCGTAGCGCGAGGCCCTTCACCGAGCGTCATTCCTGGCACGGTTTCCGACCCTGAGGCGACGCACGCGGCCGAGCCGTCAGCCGGGCGCTGGACTCGCGTCAGGCCACAGATGCGGCCCGTGCCCTTCGACCTCGACGATGACGCTGCGGTGGCGGTGTACGCCGACGCGCTCGCGTCCGATGGTGACCCGCGCGGCACGCTCATGCACCTGCAGCTCGCGCGTGAGGAGCGGCCCTTCGACGCCCGCCTCGCGCAGGCCGAGGCTCGGCACCTCGCGCTCCACGGCAAGGCCCTGCTTGGCTCGCTGCAGACGGCGAGCTCGATGCTGACGCTGCAGTGGCGGCGTGGCTTCCTTCAGTCCGTCTCGCTCCGCAGCAACGCCGGCGACGCCCGGTGGGGTGAGCCGACGCGCCCACCGCCTCGCTCTCGGTTTCCGCGCTTGCTGCGGGAGCTCGGCTCGCTGCCGGTGGCGCAGCGGATGGAACAGCTCGAGCTCTCGATGCCGTGGTCGAGCTTCTGCCTCGAGCATCTCAGGGTGGGCCTCGACGAGGCGCTCACGGCGCGGCCGCGATCGCTCCGCTCCTTGCGAGTCGACGTGCTCGTCGTAGATGAGGACGAGGGCTGGCAGGTCCGCGCCACGCCGTTCCTCGCCTTTCACGGAGCGCTCCGTGTCGAGGTCGACCCGGCACTGCGACCGTTTCTGCAGCGTGCAGGCGTGATGGGTCAGCGGGTGCAGCTGGCCTGACCGGTGTCGAACGTGCCGGTCAGGCCCGTGGCATCAGCGTGCGAAGCGCTCGGCCGCTCATCTGCGAACAGGCGGTACCACGTACCGTCGATTCTGATCAGCAGCACCTCGAACTGGTCGGACCCGTTCGGTGTTGTCGCAAGAAAGCGGTCGAGTGTTCGACCGTGAAGCTCAGTCACCACTGTCGCTTCATGCTGTCGCAAGACTTCCAAGTCGGGTGCCCTCCGCTCTGCAGCCCAGGCGAATCGACGATCGGCTCATCCTCCAAAGCCCGCAAGACGGGCCTTGTTCACCGAGAGATCGCCGCGACCCGAGCCCTTCTTTCCGATCAACGGAGCGACACGTTCCCAGAGGGTCTGCCCGTCCAACTGCTCGATCGCCTGCCAGACGAGCGCGGCCTCGGTGACGTGGCGTTCCTTCGCGAGCTCCGCAATGCGGTGACGGGTTCGGGCATCGATCCGAATCGAGGCCATCTTCGTCTTCGTTCCTGTTCGTGTCTTCGGCAGCGCCACGAGCACCTCTCATCATCCTGCGATGCGCACACCCACGCGCTGCCGGCGGCCCTTCTCGAGCACGTGCTTCAAGTACTTCCCCGTGTACGAGCCCTTCACCAGCGCCACGTCCTCAGGCGTTCCCTCGGCGAGAATGCGCCCGCCGCCGTCGCCACCTTCGGGCCCGAGATCGATCACCCAGTCCGCCGACTTGATGACGTCGAGGTTGTGCTCGATCACCAACACCGTGTTCCCGGCATCCGCCAGCCGGTTGAGCACGATGAGCAACTTCCGGATGTCCTCGAAGTGCAGGCCGGTCGTCGGCTCGTCGAGGATGTAGAGCGTTCGTCCCGTCGCCACCTTCGCCAACTCACGTGACAGCTTGATGCGCTGCGCTTCACCACCCGACAACGTCGGCGAGGGCTGCCCGAGCTTCAGATACGACAGCCCCACGTCATCGAGCGTCTGCAGGTGCCGCATGATGTCGCGGTGCACGGCGAAGTGCTCGATCGCCTCGCGCACCGACATCTCGAGGATCTCCGAGACGTTCTTTCCCTTGTACCGGACCCGCAGCGTCGCCTCGTTGAAGCGCTTTCCGCCGCACACCTCGCACGGCACGTACACGTCGGCGAGGAAGTGCATCTCGACCTTCTTCACGCCGTCGCCTTCACACGCCTCGCAGCGCCCTCCCTTCACGTTGAAGCTGAAACGCCCCGGCGTGTAGCCGAACGCGCGCGCCTCGGCGGTCTGCGCGAGCACCTCACGAATCGGGTCGAACACCTTGGTGTACGTCGCCGGGTTGGAGCGCGGCGTGCGGCCAATCGGCCGTTGATCGATGTCGATGACCTTGTCGAGGTGCTCGATGCCGGTGATCGCCGCGTGCTTGCCGGGCATCACGCGCGACTCGGTGAGGTGCCGCGCGAGGGCAGGGTAGAGGATCTCGTTCACCAGGGTCGACTTGCCGGCGCCCGATACGCCGGTGATGGCGATGAAGGTGCCGAGCGGAAGGTCGACGTCGACGTTCTTGAGGTTGTTCTCCTTCGCGCCACGAATGGTGATCTTCGTCTTGAGGCCGGGCCGGCGCGTCGGCGGAATCGCGATCTCCAGCCGCCCCGAGAGGTAGCCGCCGGTCACGCTCTTCTCGTCACGCATGATCTGCTTTGGCGTGCCTTCCGCGACGACCGAGCCTCCGAGCTCTCCGGCGCCCGGCCCGAAGTCGATGATCCAGTCGGCCTCTTCCATCGTCTCTTCGTCGTGCTCGACGACCAGCACGGTGTTGCCGAGATCGCGCAGCTTCTTCAGCGTGGCGATCAGCCGCCCGTTGTCGCGCTGGTGCAGGCCGATCGACGGCTCGTCGAGAATGTAGATGACGCCGGTGAGCTCGCTGCCCATCTGCGAGGCGAGGCGAATGCGCTGGCTCTCTCCACCCGACAGCGACGACGCGCTGCGATCGAGCGTGAGGTAGCCGAGGCCGACGTCGACGAGGAAGCCCAGGCGGGAGCGAATCTCTTTCAACAACTCTGCGCCGATCGTCGCCTCGTTCTTCGTCAGCGGCATCTCGACCAGGAACTGCTGCGTGTGGCTGATCGTCAGGTGCGAGAGCTCGACGATCGTCTTCCCGTGCACCTTCACCGCGCGCGACTCGGGCTTGAGGCGCTCACCGGCGCACGTGGGGCACGGTTTGTCCGACAAGAAGCGCATGTAGTACTGCTTCATCGACTCCGACGCCGTCGACTGGAAGCCGCGCATCAGCTTGTTGACGAGACCTTCCCACTCCATCTTCCAGCGGGCGTCGCCCCACTTCATCGACACCTCTTTGCCGGTCGAGCCGTACATCACGATGTCGCGCTGGCCCTTGGGCAGCTTCTCCCACGGCGTCTCGAGATCGATGCCGAACGCACGTGACAGCGTGTCGACGAGATCGGCCGTCCACCCTTCGCCGCGCGTGACGCCCGAGGCCCAGACCTCGACGGCGCCTTCACGAATCGAGCGCGTCTTGTCGGTGACGATGAGATCGGGGTCCATCTCGGGCCGGGTGCCGAGGCCGGAGCAGTCGGTGCACATGCCCAGCGGGTTGTTGAACGAGAACGACGCCGGCGTGAGCTCGGGGAACGAGAGGCCGCAGTGGTGGCAGGCGTTGAGCTCGCTCATCGTGCGGTCGGCCTGCTTGTCGGCGGTCTCGTCGGTGACGATCAACACGCCCTTGCCCTCTTTGAGCGCGTTCTCGACCGAGTCGGTGAGGCGGGGCCGCAGGTCGGCCTTGAGCACCAGGCGATCGATGATCAGCTCGACGTCGTGCTTGGACTTCTTGTCGAGGGTGATCGACTCCTCGAGGGAGCGCACCTTGCCGTCGATGCGCGCGCGGCTGTACCCACGGCGCTGCGCGTCGACCAGCAGGTCTTTGTGCTCGCCTTTGCGGTTCACCACGATCGGCGCGAGCAGCTGCAGCTTCGAACCAGCCGGCAGCTTCATGATCTCGTCGACGATCTGCTGCGCCGACTGCTTGCCGACCTTCCGGCCGCACGTGTGGCAGTGCTGCACGCCCATGTTCGCGAAGAGCACGCGCAGGTAGTCGTGCACCTCGGTCACCGTGCCGACGGTCGAGCGCGGGTTGTTCGACGCCGCCTTCTGCTCGATGGAGATGGTCGGAGAGAGCCCGCGAATGGTGTCGTACTTCGGCTTCTCCATCTGCCCGAGGAACTGCCGGGCGTACGACGAGAGCGACTCGACGTAGCGGCGCTGGCCCTCGGCGTAGAGCGTGTCGAACGCGAGCGACGACTTGCCTGAGCCTGAGACGCCGGTGAAGACGACCAGCTTCTTCTTGGGAATCTCGAGAGTGACGCCCTTGAGGTTGTGCTCTCGGGCGCCGCGGACGGTGATCATTTCCGGTTCGGACATGGGCGCGTTTCCTAGCGTCGTGGGGACGACTTCGCCCCGGCTTGTCGCGGAACGTCTGTTCAGGGTCAAGCTGCCCGAGTGGTACAAAGCGCGGCGCCCGGCCGAAGGGGCTGCTACCTGCCGACGCCATGAAATCCGTACCGCGGTGGCCGGCGTACCTTGGCGTGTTCGCCGCTGCCTTCGACAACTTCGCGATGACCCCGTTGGTGCGGGCGATCGCTGGAGATCTGAAGGTCGAGCTCGCGGAAGCGACGGCGGTGGCGACCGCGTACTACCTCGCCTACGGCCTCTTTCAGGTGCCGTGGGGCATGGTCTCGGAGCGGGTCGGCCGCGTCACCACCTTCAGGCTCGGGCTGGCGGCGGGCGCGCTGGGCTCCCTCGCGTCGGTGTTCGCGGGCTCCCTCGAGACGTTGCTCGTCGCGCGTTTCATCGCTGGTGCCGGCATGGCGTCGGCCGTGCCCGCCGTCATCGCGTGGATTGGCGACGTGGTGCCCGAGAAGGAACGTCCAGGCGCGGCGATGGACATGAACTCGGTCTACGCCGTCGGCGCCGCCTCGGGAGTGCTCGGCGCGGGCCTGCTCGCCGATCGCCTCGGCTGGCACGCCGGCTTCGGGGTGTCGGGTGTCTTTGCGGTGTTGGCGCTCGTCTCGTCGCTGAAGCTCTTCGCGCCTCCGAGGCCCGTCGCACCCGGGAGCGTGCGCGCGGCCCTCTCGGTGAAGGCGATTCGACGCCTCGCGGTGATCGGGTTCGTCGAGGGCGGCGTGCTGTTCGGCCTCTTCGCCTTCCTCGCGCCGACGCTGCTTCGGTCCGGCTCGTCGGCGTCGACGACGGGCTTGCTGATCGCCGGCTACGGCGTGTCGGTCGTCATCTGGTCCCAGCTGGCGAAACGAGCGGCGGGCCGCGTCTCGGTGCTCCGCGCGATGTCGTTCGGCGGCGCGCTGCTGGTCTTGAGTTGGACGGCGGTGGCCATCGACCCCGGGCCGGTCGGCGTCTTCTTCGCCTCGATCGCCATGGGCGCCACCATCGTCATGTTCCACGCGAACCTGCAGGTCTGGGCGACGCAAGCTGCTCCGCACGCCCGTGGGCCGGGCATCGCGTTCTTCTCGGGCAGCCTGTTCGTCGGGGCGTCGCTCGGCACCCGGCTGGCGAGGCCGTTGTTCGACGAGGGCCGGCTCTCGCTCCTGTTCGGTCTTGGAGCCGCGGTGGCGCTGGTCGTCACGGTCGTGTCGGTGCTGGCCCGTGAGCGCAGCCTGCGCGCGCCGGCGGCCTGAGACGATTTTCAGCATCCATTCCGGCGCAGCCGCGACTTGAGCGGCATGAACGTGAAACCCGTCGTCCGCGTCGTGTCAGCCCTCCTCCGCCCCGTGAGCGTGCCGTGAGCCTCGCCTTCGAGTTGTTGATGGGCATCGCGATGATCGGCGCGATCGACGTGCTCTATTTCCATCTGTACCGCCACCGGCTCTACGCGCGTCCAGACAGCCTCGCGGAGAACGTCACGCACCTGCTGCGGCACCTGCTCTTCATCGCCCTCACGCTCGGGCTCTTGAGCGGCGCAGGGAAGCCGTTCCTCATCGGGGTGCTCGTCGTCGACCTCGTGAACAACGTCATCGATCTCGCGATCGAGCGGGAATCACGTCGTTCGCTCGATGGGCTCTCGCCGCTCGAGTCGGTGCTCCACGGCCTCGCGAGCGTGGGCATGGGCACGGTGTTGCTGGCGGTGGTGCTGGGCCCGCCGAGCTGGTCGTTGTCCTCGATGCAGCACGTCAGGGGCCTGGTGACGGTGGTGCTCGGCGTCGCCCTGTTTGGTGCAGAGTGCTGCCTGGTGATGATGAACGCGCGCTCGAGAAGACCGGTGACGACGTGAGCCTGTCGCCCCGCACCCTCGAGGCCCTGCGGAAGCGCATTCGGGCCGCCGTCCGCGGGCGCGTGCCCCGGTCCGACGTCGATGACGTGATTCAGGAGGCGCTGCTGCGCGTGTATCGCGGGCTGCCCTCACTCAAGCACCCGGCGGCGCTCCACGGGTGGGTGACCTCGGTGATTCATGGAACGGTCGTCGACTTTCATCGTCGACGGCCCGTGCTCGCAGCTCCGGTCGACCTCGCGCAGACCGAAGAGGACGTCTCAGCCCTCGTTCACCTCGAGCCGTTCGTGCTCGCGTTTCTCGCGATGGTGCGCGAGCCGTACCGGTCTGCCGTCGAGCTGACCGACGTTCAGGGCCTCACGCAGGCAGAAGCGGCGCGCCGACTCCGGCTCTCGCCCGCGACGATGAAGTCCCGGGTGCAACGCGGCCGGCAGCAGCTGCGCGCGATCATCGAAGAGTGCTGCGCCATCTCCTTCGACTCGAAAGGCACGGTACTCGATCTCGGGCCACGTGCGCTGCCGACGAAGGCGCGACGGCGGCCACTCAACGCCCGGCGGGCTTGACCTCGAGCGTCTTCGCCTTCTCGGCGCGCTTGCGAGACAGCTCGACGCCAACCCCATCGAGCCCGTGCCGATTGGCGACGGCGAGCACCGTTCCGAGACCACAGAACGGATCGACGATGACGCGGGCTTCGGCCGTCTCTTTCGCGAAGCGCACCGCGACCTCGCATGCCTCGACGCCCATCGCGCGCGCCCACGGCATCTCGCCCAGCTTCGGGAGCACGTCAGCCGTCGACTCGCCGGGCTCCACGCGCAGCTCACGGCTGAACGCGAGCAGGTGCGCCCACGCGGGCCGGCCGAACGTCGTCATGCCCGCCGGCGCGCGACAGACGGCTTTGTGGAAGAGCTGAAAGCTGCCGGCCCGCTCGGCGCCGCGCTGCACGAGGTACCCCTTGTCGACCCAGCGCCCGTCACGCTTGATGTCCGTCTGAAAGAACAGCGCGACGCCCGTCGGCGCCAGGCGCTCGCAGATGAGCTGTGCGGTGTCGCTGAACCACTCGCGCCACGCCTCGAACGGCAGCCCGAGCTCCGAGACGTCGGGGAGCGAGGTGATCACGGCATGTTCCGCGCCGAAGGTCTGCTCGCGAAGCCAGGCCACGCCGTCGGTGCAGTGAATCGTGCGGGCAGGGGCCATCGTCGCCTCGCCTCCCGCACTCGGAAGGCCGTGTCCACTCGCATTCCAGCGATGGCGTCCGCGCGCCCATGGCCGCCGGGCACCGGGCCACGCTACGGTGCACCAATGCGTTTCGTCGTCGGCTCCAGTGTGTTCCTCATGTCCCTCTCGGCGGTGGCTCAGCCCGTCACCGGTCCACAGCTCACCGAGAAGGAGCAGAAGCAGCTCGCCGCCGGTGAGGTCGCCATTCGCGAGACGACGCCGACGGGCGGGAAGGGCGTCGGCGCGATGGCCTTCGGCGTCGTCGACGCGACCTCCGACGAGGTGTGGCCGGTGCTGCGCGACTGCCAGCTCTTCTGGAAGTTCATGCCGCGCACCAAGAAGAGCTGGGTGAAGGACGAAGAGGGCGTCGGCCACCTCTGCCACGTCGAGCTCTCGATGCCGTTCCCCCTGCCCGACCTGTGGAGCGACACCGTCGCCGTCATTCGCGAAGAGCCCAAAGGCCACTACCTGCGCGCGTGGAAGCTGGTGCGCGGCACGTACCATCGCAACGACGGCTCGTGGACGATCGTGCCCTGGGGGGACGGCACGAAGAGCCTCGTCGTCTACTCCATCGACAGCGACCCGAAGATGGCGGTGCCTGACGGGTTGATTCGAATGGGCCAGAAGGGCTCGTTGCCCGAGGTCATCTCGCAGATCCGCAAGCGGGTCGTTCAGCTCCGGTCGGAGCCGTCGGGCCCTGCCGCGTCGAAGTGATCACGGGCTCAACGAGAACGACGCACGGAAGGTCATCATCGAGGCGGTGATCTCGGCCTCGGTGCCCAGCTGGCCGAACTCGCCTCTCGAGCCGGGCGCATTGCTGAGGCCCATGGTCGCGTCGCTCGCGCTCCAGTCGCAGAGCTCGGTCACGTCGAGGACCAATTTGTCGCTGTAGGTCGCGAAGGCGCGCACCCGGCGCTCTGACGTCCCGAGCTCCGACACCACCCGCTCCACCGTGAAGCGCTCGATCGTCTCGGCGGTGACACTCAGCTGAACCACGTGGATGGAGCCGCTCACCTCGACCTCGACCGTCGCCGGCCCTTCGGAGAGGCCCACGACGTTCGCCAGGTCGCCAGCCGCGCTCACCGAGACGAAGGGCGACGCCCGCAGCACCGCGACCGGCGTGAGGTTGAGCACCGCGCCATCACTGAAGCGGCCGAGCACCGCGAACGAGGCCTGCTGGCCGACGAGCAGCCGGGTCTGGGGCAGGGTGACGTCGACGCCCTCGAGAACGGGCGCCTGCACGCCGATGGTGAAGTCGACCTGCTCGCCACCGTAGCGCGCTGAGATCATCGCCAGCCCCTGCTTGCGGGCCGTCACGGTGCCGTCGAGCGCGACCGGGGCGAGCTGCTCGTCGGAGCTCAGCCAGAGCGCCGAGTCCGACACCTCGAGCGCGCTGCCGTCGTCGAAGGCGGCGACGAGCTGGAACCGGATGGTGCGGCCGGAGGGGACATCGGCGTGCGGCATCGAGCCGGTGAGGCCGACGAGCTGCCGCGCCGAGACGATCACCGCGCGTGACGAGGTGAACCCGGCGTAGTCGGCGACGAGGCGCGCACTGCCCTGCGCGACCGCTTGCACCTCACGCCCCTGGATGCGCGCGATGTGGCCGTCGAGCGTGATGATGCGCGAGTCGAGGGTGACGTCGCGGCTCGAGCCGTCGGTGAAGGTCGCGATGGTCGAGAGCAGCGCTGATTGGCCGGGGCGGAGCGGCGCGCTCATCGGCTCCAGCCGCAGCGAGATGACGGCCGGCGGCGTGACGCGAAGGTCCTTTCGGGCCTCGAGACCGCCGAAGCGGGCGAGCACCGAGACGTCTCCCTGCGCGTCGAGCCGGAAGTGCCCCTTCTCGGCCAGGGGCCAGGTGCCGGCGCTCGACGACAGCCAGGTGGCCTCTGCAGTGACGTCGCGCCGCGTGCCGTCGGAGAAGTTCGCGAACAGCCTCAGCTGCGGCATCAGGCCCCGGGGCGCCTCGAAGAGATCGGTCGGGTAGAGCTCCAGCGTCCGCGCGGTCGCAGCGGAGACTTCGATCGACGTGCTGCCCTCATTTCCGTCGAGGTGCACGCTGAGGCGAGCCCGCCCCGCCTTCACGAGCCGCGCAATGCCGGAGCGATCGACCTCGATGATGGACGGATCAGATGACGACCAGCTCGCCGTCGGCGAGACGCGGTGCTTCGAGCCGTCGGAGAAGACCCCGTACGCCTCGAGCTGAACCGTCGAACGCACCGAGAAGGTGGTGCCCGGCGAGAAGATCTCGAGGCGCTGGAGCGTGGGCTCCGTCGTCGAGCTCGACGATCCACCGGCGCACGCCGACACCACGACCGCGACCGCGGCCGTCATCACTGAGGTTGTTTTCATTGGTTGCCCTGGGAGGAGGGAGGAGGCGAAAAGACTCGCCAGCCCTCAGAGCAACCGGTGTGCCTTCCGCTTCAGCTGTCCTGACGCGGAGTTTCGGGCGCGGGGGCAGGGTCGGCTGCGACTGGGTGAGTCGCCGGCGCAGTCGTGTCGGCCGGTTGCGCGGCTTTGAGCTTCGCGGCGCGGTCCTGCTTCCAGCCCGAGATGAGCAACACGCCGATGCCTGCGAGGATCGCGAGGTCAGCGATGTTGAAGACGCCCGTCCTCAGCGACCCCAGGCCCATGTTCATGAAGTCGACGACGACTCCGTCGAAGCGGGCGCGATCGATCCAGTTCGAGAAGCCACCCGAGACGATGAGCGCGTAGCCGGTGAGGTTGGCGGTATCGACCGGGTTGCGGAGCGCCTGCACCGTGATGGCGAGGAGCAGGCCGCCGACGCCGACGGTGAGGAGCCAGAACCGCGCGCTCGCCGGCAGGTTGCCGCCCAGCGAGAGGAAGGCGCCCTCGTTCGTCGCGAACTGAAAGCGAAAGGTGTCGCCCAGGTACGAGAGGGTGGGCTTGCCCTTGAAGGCCTCGGTCGCCAGCACCTTCGTCACCTGATCGAGCGCGATGGAGATGAAGGTGACGACCCCGAAGAGGATGAAGCGGCGCGCGATTGACACAGGCAGGGCCTTGCCACCGGTGGGGAGGCGGCGCAACCGGTCAGAAGAGCGTTCAGAACGTGCCGGCCAGGCTGACCCCGTTCGGTGTCGGGCTCACGCGCACGTTGACCGGCGCATCCTCTCGGCCATGGAACAGCAGCGGCAACGCCACCGAGAACGCGCTCCCCACGGCGGTGCCGACCAGAATGTCCGTCAGCCAGTGCTTGTCCGCCGCCATGCGCAGCGTCGCCGTCGTCAACGCCAGCGGCAGTGCCACCGCCCAGCTCAGCCAGCCAAACTTGTAGCCACGCAGCAGCCCCACGACGCCGCCTGACACCGCGAGGCCGACCGTGAACGTGGTGTGGCCGGAGAAGAACGACAGGGTGTGATCGTGGGGATCTCTCGCCTGCGCGAGCAACTCCGCCGGCGCGTCGACGGAGTACGGCCGCCCGCGACCCGCCGCGAACTTCACGGTCTGGTTCACCGCCAGCGCCGAGAACGTCGCCTCGAGGATGATCACCATGTCGATGGCCCACGTCTTCAGGAACTCAGGGGAGTCCTTCGCGCCCAGCGCGTCGATGCCCGCGACGAGCAGCGGCACCGCGACGAAGCCGAGAAGGTCAGACGCGGTCGCGGCCGGCCGAATGCCAGACGAGCTCGGGCTCAGGCTCGGGTTGAAGGCGCGGCGCACGCCGGTGTCGAAGGCGTTCGTCGCGCACCAGCGGCAGGTGTCGGGCGCGAGGGCGTCTTTGGCGAGCTCGCTCACCAGCCAGCCGGCCATCAGCACTCCGGTGACGGGCAGATCGATTCGGGGGTCCCACTTCAGACGATGCGGAGCGGGGCTGGCGGCGACGACGGCGGCGAGAGCGAAGGCGAACACCCGCGCATCGTGTTCCGGCGCTCACCGCACGTCGAGTTCGCTCCGCCACTTCTTCCAGCTCAGCGTGATCACCAGCTGCGTCGAGATGGCCGCGAGTGCGTAGATGACGCTGAGGTGCTCGATGAACACCACGCTGGCGAACGCTCCTGCGAGGAAGGCCGCGGTGCCGAAGTAGAAGACGCGATGGAGCATCAGCCCGCCTGCCGCCGCGATCGCCGCCGTCATCACGAGATCGCTCATCATCACGTCCTGTCGAGACGAGCCGATCTGCACGGCGAGGAGCCGGTGGAGGAGCGGCCCGAAGAAGGCGATGCCGAGAATGCCTGCCACCTGTCGATTGAGCCTCGTCGCGAGGAGCGCCTTGCGCCCGATGACGAGCGACACGCTGTAGGCGAGCGCCAGAAGGCCCATCAGCACCGTCAGGGAGTACTCACCCAGAGAGGTGCGCAGCGCGTTCCCCGCGTCCGAGAAGTTTGCGCCCACCACGACGACCGCCGTCACGGTCACCATCAAGAGGGTGAAGCGCCGGCGCTGGCGCTCCGACACCATGGGGTCGAGCTCACGGGCGAGGCTGGCGACCTTCTGATCTCGCCGCTCCCGCTCGGCCGCAGACGCCTCGACGCGGTGGAGCGCCTCTCGCAACGACGGGGGCACCTCGTCCAGCTCGTTCACGAGCGCCCGGCCGGCCTCGAGGTTGCCCTGGCCGAGCTCGAAGCGCGCGGCGGCCTCGATGCTGTCGTGCAGGCCCGCCTTCGCGAGCTCGTTCTCGGGCCAGTCCTTGAGCGCCTGGGCGAAGCCGAAGCGTGACGCCGACAGCAGGGGAGAGATGACGACCCGATCCTTCGAGCCGCTGCGCAAGACCGAGAGGAGCTCGTCGAGCTGTTGATGGGCCGCGCGCGCCAGCTCGACTGACCCACGGTGCCGCCGCCACGCCAGCAGCGCGTCTCGAAGCTGGAGCGCGTCGGCGTACCGATCGTCCGGCGATCGCGCCATCGCCTTCCGGCACACCTCGACCAGCTCTTCCGGTGCGGTCGAAGGGAGCGACGGGACCGAGCACTCCAGCGCCTCTCGCAGCACGGACTTCAGGTCAGCGCCGCCCCACGGCGGACGCCGCGCCAGCACCTCGAACAGGATCGCGCCGAGGAGAAAGATGTCGGTGCGCTCGTCCATCTGCGCGTCGTCACCGGTCACCATCTCGGGCGCCAGGTAGACGGGCGTGCCGATGAGGCTGGGCTTGCGCTGCTCTCCCGGCGCCGGCTTCGTCGTCGCGACGCCCCAATCGGCGACGTACACCTCGCCAAAGTCACCGATGAGCACGTTGCTCGGCTTGAGGTCGCGATGAATGACGCCGTTGCGGTGCGCGAACGCGATGGCGTTGCACACCTGAATCAACACCGAGACGTTGGCTTCGAGGTGATCGCCGCCGTCGGGCGCGAGCCGGCTCCACGCAGGGTCGCCTGGGTCGGCGAGCAGATGACTCCACGCCACGCCATCGATGCGCTTCATCACCAGCGCCGGCCTGCCGTCGTCTGACGCGAGCGCGTAGACCGGAACGATGCACGGGTGCTCGAGCGAGCCCATGGTGCGGCCTTCGTGGAGCAGCGCCGCCGAGAGCTTCTCTGGCAGGTTCGGGCGGGCGATCTTCACCGCGACGTTGCGGCCCAACGACTGCTGCCGCGCGAGCAGCACCCGACCCATACCGCCTTCACCGAGCACGCCGACGACGACGAGATCCTGGTGGAGCTGCTGAGACTCCACGCCCGGCGGCGTCAACGAGATGCGCGGCAGATCGACCCGCTCGGTGATCACCTCGTGCCGGTCGGCGCGCAGGGTGTCCTGCGCCCAGTCGCGGGTGCGCGTGGCACGGAGGTCTTCGTTCGCGCCTGCGTCGGCCGGCAGCGAATCGAGCTTCAGCCGAGTCCACAGCTCGTCGAGCGTCTGTGCCGGGTCGTCAGCCATCGGGTCACTTCACCTCGTTGCCGTCGGCGTCGATGACCGTCACGGTGCCGAGCTTCAGCTCGCGAACACCCGCCTCGATCTTCGCGCGATCGCCCACCACCACCCAGACGAGGCTCTGCGGCTTGAGCACCTTCTTCGCGGCGGCGTCGTAGTCTTCCTTCTTGAGGCCGCGCACCTTGTCGGCCCACGTCTGGAAGTAGTCGTCGGCGAGCCCGTAGACGATGACCTGGCCCATCGAGCCCTGCACCGACGACATCGTCTCCCACGCGCCGGGGAGCTTGAGCACGCGGTCGGCCTGAATGCGCTCGAACTCCGCGGCCGTGGTGGGGCGCTTGCCGAGCAGCTCGGTCACTTCTTTCTGGATCTCGGCGAGGCTCTCTTTCGTCTTGTCGGTCTGCACCGGCGCCGAGACGCCGAAGAGCCGCTGCCCGCGCGCGTCGGAGAGGAAGGTGCGCACGCCGTAGCTCCAGTGTTTGTCCTCGCGCAGGTTCATGTTGAGGCGCGAGTTGAAGTCACCGCCGAGCACGATGTTGAAGCCGACGATGGCCGCTTCATCGGGGTTGTTGGTGGGGACCGTCGGGTGGCCGACGAGAATGACGCTCTGCTGGCTGCCGGGGCGATCGACGAGCCACACGGTCGGCTTCGTCGCGAGCGGCACTTCGGGAATCGTCACCCGCTTCGCCTCGCCACCGGTCCACCCACCGAACGCCTTCTCGAGCTTCGGGAGCAGCTCGGCCATCGACGTGTCACCCACCACGCCCAGCGTCGCGGCGCCCGGCTTGAGCGTCTCTTTCGCGAACGCCACCACGTCGTCGCGGGTCAGCGTCGCCACCGACGCCTCGAAGCCAGAGGAGGGCAAGGCGTAGGGGTGGCCCTCTCCGAAGAAGAGCTTTCCAGACAGGCGCGACGCGAGGCCGCCGGGCGAGTTCTTCTCCTGCTTGATGCCGGCGAGCCGCTGGTTCTTGAGTCGCTCGAAGTCGGCCTGCGGGAACGTCGGCTTCGTCACCACCTCGGCCATCAGCGCGAGGGACGGCTCGACGTTGGCCTTCAGCGCCGTCATCGACACCGACGAGACGTCGAGACCAGCGCCCACGAACAGCGTCGCGCCGAGCCGCTGCAGCTCTTCGCTGATCTGAATCGCAGACCGTTTGCCGGCGCCTTCGTCGAGGAGATCCATCGAGAGGCTCGCGAGGCCAGCCTTCGAGGGCGCCTCACCGGCCGTGCCGCCCTCCAGGCGCAGGCGGAGGTCGAGTACGGGCACGCCACGGCGCTCGGCGAGCACCACCTTGAGGCCGTTCTTCAGCGTCGCGCGCTGGAGCGTGGGGAACGACACGGCCGGCGGCGCCCCGAGCTCAGGCAGCTTCTTGCGATCGACGCCTTCCTTCGCCGCGGTGAAGGTGCCGAAGGGGCGAACGATGATGTCGAGGTGCGGGGCTCCGAGCCATGACTGCGCTGCCGTCTGCACCTGCTTCGGCGTCGCGGCCTCGAACGTCTTGAGCGCGTCTTTCCAGGCGTCAGGCTTGCCGAAGTACACCTGGCTCTCGGCGAGCACGTCGCTCTTGCCGCCGAACCCGCCGATGCGCTCGAGGCCACGAATACTTCCAGCGATGGACTGCGTCTTGAGCCGCGCGAGCTCGTCGGCCGTCGGGCCCTCTTTGAGGAACTTCGCGAGCTCTTCGTCGATGGCGCGCTCCACCTTCGCCAGCTCGACGCCGGGCTTCACGGTCGCCGTCAGGATGCCCTGGCCGGCCATCTCTCCGTCCCAGATGCCCGCGCTGACGTCGGTGGCGATCTGCTCGGTGTACACGAGGCGCTTGAAGAGCCGGCTCGTCTTGCCCTGCGCGAGCAGCGCGGTGGCGATCTGCAGGTAGTCGTTGTCGATGCTGGTCACGCTCGGCGTCACCCAGAAGCGGTACAGGCGCGTCTGCGGCACGCGGTCTTCGAGCTCCTTGCGGATGTTGGTGGTGAGCTTCTCGGCCCACTCCCCCTTGCGCTGCACCGGCGGCCCCGCGGGGATGTCGCCGAAGTACTTCTTCACCTTCTCGAGCGCCGTCTTCGCGTCGATGTCGCCAGCGATGACGAGCGTCGCGTTGCTCGGGCCGTACCAGGCCTTGAACCAGTCCTGCACGTCCTTGAGGGAGGCGGCGTCGAGGTCTTCCATGCTGCCGAGCACGGTGCCGCGCGGGTACGCATACGGGTGGTGCGGCGGGAAGAGCACCTTGTTGGCCTCGTTGTAGACCTGGCCGTAGGGCTGGTTCTCGCTCTGCCGCTTCTCGTTCTGCACCACGCCGCGTTGCTCATCGAGGCGCGCCTTGTCGACGACGCCGAGCAGGTGGCCCATGCGATCGCTCTCGAGGAAGAGCACCCGGTCCAGGCCGCTCACGGGCACGTTCTGGAAGTAGTTGGTGCGGTCGCGGTTGGTGGTGCCGTTGAGATCGGTGCCGCCCATCGCGCCGAGCGCCTTGAAGTAGTCGGTGTTGAAGTTCTCGGAGCCGTTGAACATGAGGTGCTCAAACAGATGAGCGAAGCCGCTCTTGCCGGGCACTTCGTCCTTGGCGCCGACGTGGTACCAGACGTTGACGGCGACGATCGGTGCCTTGTGATCCTCGTGCACGACGAGCGTGAGCCCGTTCTCGAGCACGAACTTCTCGAACTTCACGTCGATGGTTGACGAGAGCGACGGAGCAGCGGCGATCGTCGCGGCGGCGAGCAGGGGAAGGAGTGTCATGGCCGGGGGCATAACCCCGACCGACGCGTCAGAACACCACGACTGGCAGGCCTTCGAGTCGGGGCCGGGTGGCGTCTCCGAGAATCGGCACGGCGATCGACAACGCGGCGCTCCCGATGATGAGCCAGGGGAGCGCGGCCACCAACACGCCGGTGAGACCTGCGATGAGCCACGCGGCTCCGGCGATGACGGTGATGAGCGCAGCGAAGGGGATGGCGCGCTTCCGGGCCGAGACGGCGGTTTCGTAGAGTCCGCCGGGGCCGATCGTTCCCAGCAGGTACCCGATGACGCCGCCGATGATGACGCCGACCGCAGCGAGCACGCTCCCGAAGAGCTGAAGCGGTGGAGCCGCGCCGCGCGGTGGAGCGATGGCGTCGACGAGCAGGCCGAGGCCGTACCCGATGCCCAGCCCGATGCCGACGCCGGTACTGGTGCCCATCACGGCGCTCAACGGCGCGATGACGGCACGCCATCGAAGCTGCGCTGTCGTGGGGCGCTCTTCGACGAGCGTGGCGGACCGTTCGCCTGATGCAGTGGAAGGCGCCTGCGCGAGCACCGAGCACATGAGAAGGGTGAACACGATGGGCGAACCGTCGCACGCGCGCGCAGTCACGTCACCCGCGCAGCGATCGTCGTGAGGCGATGAGGTGCGAAGGCCCTCAGTCGTTCAAGGGCCCGTCGTGAGTTGATCCGCAAGAAGATGAACCTGTGTGCCAGTGTTCTGTGGCCAACCACCCTCGACGCCAACATCGAGCGTTCGCGCCCTCGTGATCGCGAGCCTTACGTTCGGGACGAGTTGCGCTCCGGGAACATTGGTCTTGTTGTAGGCACCTAGTTCCGCCTGCAGCGCTGCAGCCACTTCATCAGCGTTTTCGAACTGCTCCTTCACTTCTCGCACGTGGAGAAGCAGCCAGAGTTCGAAGCAGGGCTTGCTCACCGCCGTTCGGATTCCGGCCTCCAACGCTTCCTTCAGCGCAGACTTGAACGCCGGCACGTGAGTGCCCTGGGTATAGTGGTCGGTGTCGAGCACCAGCCAGAATTGATCGTCGTCGCGAAGGTCTCCTCGCGCCCTGCCGTCCTCGATGACCTCTTTCATTCGAGTCAGCACGTCAGCTGCGGCGCACCGACCATTGTCAGTCGCTACGACGTGAATCTTGATGCGCTGCAGGTTGAATGCCTCGAAGTACTGGCGAGGTGCGTAGGTGTCGTCGGTCGCGATGACGAACATCCGGTCGTCGCGTTCCCTTCTGTTCTGCCTAACGGCCTCGCGGCTCGCGACAGCAGACTCACGGTTGGCTTCCCAGTCGAGGGACCCCGCCGAAGCGACCGAGCAGATAGCTCCTGTCGAGGCGCAGATCGTTTCGCACCTTGAAGTCATCAAGGCTGTGCAGCTCGGTCGCGCCTTGCGCGTTCTTTTCGACGAACCACACCTCGTCCCTCCTCAGAAGGTCTTGGTCGAGCACATGGGTTTCGTGAGTCGTGAAGATTAGTTGGCTGCGGTGCCCCCGGGCGCGACGGAGAAATTCCACGACGAACTCGCGCGCGAGGAGCGCATGCAGACTTCTGTCGAGTTCATCGATTACAACGACAACGTCATCAACCGCTGCATCGAACGCAGTCGGAGCCACGTGTACGAGTCGTTTCGTCCCGTCGGACTCCTGGGCAAAGTCGAGTGACTTCAGTTCTCCGCTGGGCCCGATGTGCTCAAGCGTCACCTCACGTTCTTCGACGTGGTGGTCGTCCACCTTCAGAAGAGAACGCCCCAGTATCCGGGCGGACTCCCCGCTTTCCAGGTCGGCGAGACGATCCCGAACGAATGGCTGAAGGTCCTCAACTGCAAGTCGCTTCGTTGTTGCTTGGACGCCGCTGATCGTCGGGTCGAGTCGTCGGAGAAGATCGGAGGCGTATGCGCGGAACTCGGCCTCTTCGTGGAGCCGTTCGGTGAGCACGCTGTAGGGCGCATCGGGACCAACGACAGTTAGGGCTCGGAACCACGAGTATGCGGCCTGAACCTGGGGTGGCAGCTCGACAGGAGACAGCTCGCGGCCGAGCTTCGAGAGAACCAAGTCAGGGGCCCTGACGCCCAAGACCCGTACAGCCTCGAGTTTCTCCGTCGAGCCCTCGAGGTCCTTGCCGAACTCGATCTCCGTCGGGCCATTTGGCGTTGTCCGGCGTTCGAATACGATCTTCTCGCGGCCGTTGGCCGACACGGTGCTCAGCCATTCGGTTCGAATTCCCTCGTGACCACAAGTGACTCCGTACTGAAGAACGAGTTCGTTTTTGAGAAGGCGAAACTCGAAGCGGGAGGGCCGATCGGGCACCGCGAAGAGAAAGCCGTCGAATCGAAAGCGTCGGCGGTGGACAACTAGATCGCGAACCCAACTTAGGACCCGGACAAGGTTCGACTTTCCGGCGCCGTTCGCCCCAAAGACCGCAGCAACCGGAACCAGTCGTTCACCAAGGCCTGGAACCTCCACCAGATGGTCGGGGAAGTTCGTTTGGCGCGGACTCGCGAGCATCGAGAACTCTTGCTCAGTATCGAACGAGCGGAAGTTCTCAACGAGGAGTGAAATCAACATAGCGAGCCTCTTTCTCGGTAGTTCGCCCCAAGAGTCTCATTGCTAGTGTCCAGATGCTCTCCAGTCGAGAAAAAGTCTCGACTGACAGTGTCGCGTTGGATTTGCGGCAGCCATCGCTTTGGCCCTCTCCTGCCGATCTGCAGTCGCGTCCGCGCAGGGGTCACCCCACGGCGCGAGCCAGCCAGTCTGCGCCGTTCTCACTCCACCCTGAAATCGGAGCGCACGTCGCCCGCCACACCGCGTCGTCGAGCACCCGCTTGATGGGCACCCACGACACCTTGTCTGCGAACCCGAGCCACTGCGCTTCCCAGAACGTGTTGTAGCCGGGCGCTGCGATCAACCGGTCGCGAGGCTCCAGGCCGGCCAGCCACCGCGCGAGGGGAAACGGCGCGCTCTTCTTCGAGAGTTGCAGCGAGCGAACCTGTGCCCCTGGCGTCGGCGCGATGGCCGACAACATGTCCAGGTCGGTCGGCAACCCAGCCGTCGCGACCAGGTGGAGCGGCGCATGGGGATCCGCTCCGAGGTGCTCGCACAGCTCCGCGCGAGGCCGGGCCTCGTCACGGTTCGCCACGACGATGGGTGGAATCGCTTCGAAGCGCTCCAGGCCCGGCGCAGGCTCGATGGCCAGCACCCGCTCGAAGCGACCCGCGTCGAAGCGCGCTTCTTTCGGCCCCACCAACCAGAACGCCGGCACGGAGCGCAGGAGCAGCCACGCAGGGCAGGGCAGGGGAACGAACGCGAGCGGCACCCAGAAGAGATCGACGATCAGCAGGTCGGGCGCGAAGGCGGCGAGCTGGCGTGCCAGCTGGGAGTCACGCGCGCGCACCGGATCGCGAAGCTCGGCGGCATCGACCACGACGGGCTCGTGCACGGGCTGGGCGACGTGGTCGAACGTAGACACGGGCGCGAAGAGCTTGAACTCGACGTTCGCGCCGCGACGCTGAAACGCGCGCCAGAGCGCGAGCCCTCGCACGAGGTGCCCTGCGCCATGCGAGCCCGCGGTGAAGTAGGCGACCCGCACCTCAGGAGGTCGCGCAGAAGTTCGAGAAGTCGACCTCTCCGACGTCGAGGCACGAGCGCTCGTCTGCGCAGCTCCCTGGCATCAACGCCGCCGTCATCAGCGTCGTCGTCCGCAGGCCCGTGCAGTTCTCGCGTTGGAACGGGTCGGTGAGCTGGAGCGACGTGGCCACCGGCGTCTCGACACAGAAGGTCCCGTTCTCACGGGTGCGCAGAATCGCCACGCGGTTCCCATTCAGCACGTCGACGCGGGTGTCGAGCGGCTGGTTCGAGTCCGACAGCCGGCCTTTGACGCAGCCGACGAAGCTCTGCGCGGTGAGCGTCACCGTGCCGGCGCTCGTGCAGCCTGAGCCTCCGCATGAGCCCACCGTGGCCGGTGTCGTCACGCGCGCGCTGGCGAAGAACCGCGTGCCCGGCCGGGTCATCGAGAAGTCGAGGTCGACGCTGGTTCCAGACTCGGTCGGAGCGCAGAACGTTCCGCCCGGACCCGTGAAGACCGAGCGCACCCGGCCTCCGTTGAGCGGCGTCGCCGTCACCCGCACACCTTCGACGGGGGTCGCGTTCTGGTCCCGCACCACGCCGCTGACGCAGCCCGGGTTCCCGAGCACCACGTTGATCACCTCACACGCCGTGCCGCCGCAGGTCGCGGCCTGGCTCTGGGAGTTCCGCCGCGGGACGTGGCCGCTCAGCGTCGCGGACGAGGCGATGAGGGTCACCGCCGAGTTCGACTCGACGGGAAGGCAGTACTGCCCCGTCGCGGAGCTCCTCGCGTAGGTGACTTGTGTCCCCAGCGCTCCGACGCGAGCGCCACCCACGGGCCCGGCGCCGTCGAGCACCTGGCCGGTGATGCAGGTGAAGCCTCGTACCGAGACGTCTGCCAGCGAGAGGCACGACGCGCCGCCGCAGGCTCCGGCGGGCACGGGCGCAGGCTGAAGCGGCAATCGGCCGATGACGGGGAGCGCTCCGACGAGCCCGGTCGCGGTCACCTCGAAGCGCTCGTTTCGCACCACGGGCAGACAGAAGGTGCCGTTGGCTCCAGAGACGGCGCGGGTGACCGTCACCGACGACGCGCCGGTGACGTCGATGCCAGCGAGCGGTTGGCCGCCCACGTCCACCACGCGGCCCGTGGCGCACGACATCAGCGACGACGTGTCGAGGGCGAGGTCGCCGACGTCCACGCAGGTGGCATCGGGGTTGGTGCGAACCCGCAGAGTGCGCTGGGCCACGTTGCTGCCCAACCGGACCGCGCTCACCAGCTCGACCTCCGAGGTTCGGCGCGCGAAGACCGAGAAGCGCCCGTCGATGGCGGCGTGGCTGCTCGCAGCGCCAATGTAGTCGACGCCCAGCGCAGAGACGGCGGTGCCTCCGACGACGCCACCATCGGTGCCGACGATTCGCCCGGTGATGCACGTGCGCGTCGCCGGCTGGTCTGCGTTCCAGAAGGTGAAGTGACTGACCTCGAGGTGGTGCAGCATCGCGCCGGTCTCGGGGTCGGCGACCAGCGTCGTCGCGCCCTCTTCGACCCACTGGTTCTGCGTCTCGTCGAAGAACCACGCCGGCACGGTGACGTCATCGAACGAGGCGCGTGAGGCCGAGAAGGTGACGACGGCTCGCTGGCCGAGGCCGAGCTGGAGCGGAGCGCCCGTCACCGGGTGCGTCAGCCGCACTTCGACCGCTCCACGGCTCTCGAGGAAGACCGAGGCTCCGGTGGCGGTGAGGGCCTGCATGTCGCCAGGGAAGGCGGCGAGGGCATCGCTCGCGACCCGGCCTGCGATGGCGACCGGCAGGACGGCCATGTCGACGCGCACGGTGGAGACAACTTGTCCCAGTGCATCGACGACGCCGCCCTGCGGGAGGGTGAGGCCGATGCGCGAGTCGGTCGGTCCACAGCGGCGGGCCGAGACCACACCGGCATCGGCGCCGAGCTGAACGGTCTCGGTGCAGCCCGTGAGCAGCTCGAGTGGGAGCCAGAGACTGCGGCCAGCGGCCGTGACGACCTCTTGCTGTGTCGTCGAGTAGACGGCTCCGGTCGTCGGCCCACGCGCGCGGATTCGGAGTGGGACGCCGTCGGGGAGCTGTGTGAGTGAGAACTCGCCAGTCGCTGAAGTCGTCGTGGAGTGCCCCGCGGCTTCGACGATGGCTCCAGCGATGGGCAGGTGGGTGAGGGACTCGGTGATGATGCCGTCGACCTGGCCGAGGCCGATGATCGGGCCAGCGTCCACGGTCATGCCTGCGTCGATGATGACGCCTGCATCGACGTCGACGGTGACGCCTGCATCGATGATGACGCCTGCATCGACGATGACGCCTGCATCGACGAAGACGCCCGCATCGACGGTGACGCCTGCATCGACGGTGACGCCCGCGTCGACGACGACGCCTGCATCGACGATGACGCCTGCATCGACGAAGACGCCTGCATCGACGACGACGCCTGCATCGACGGTGACGCCGGCATCGACGACGACGCCTGCATCGACGGTGACGCCTGCATCGACGATGACGCCTGCATCGACGATGACGCCTGCATCGACGATGACGCCTGCATCGACGATGACGCCTGCATCGACACCGGGCACCCCGCCATCAGCAGGCACCTCCGGTCCGGGACAGGCGACGACCAGCAACACCGACCACAACCACCAGCGTGACATCGAGGGCATAGCGACGCACCTTCTCAAGAATCGGTCCAATCACCAGCCCCACATGACGGAACCGCGTTGTCGGATCGAACCGACAGGTGAGGGGCCTCGCCATCAATCGCGATCGTTTCGGGGACTGCGCCACCGCGCCTCAGCCGCGCGGCTTCTCGGGTGGCAGTCGCCTCGGGGGAACGGTCGGAATCGGCGCGACGGGACACGTCGTGCACGGGCCTCTCAACGGCACGCGCAGCACCTGCCTCACGCGCAACAGGTGATTGCTCAAGTGGTTTGCAGCCTTCAGCCGTGACACCGAGCTGCCGTACCGCACCGCGATGTCGCTCAAGGTGTCGCCACGCACGACGCGATGGAGCGCGATGTTCTCTTCGGGTCTCTGCGGCATCAGCGGCGCGAGGCGAAAAGCGAGCTCCTGCGCGCGCGGGTTCAAGTACCGGATGTGGAAGTGGTCCCGGTGTCTTCGTGCGTGATGGAACAGCGCGCGGGGGGCCTTGAACAGCGAGTCGAGCCAGTCGCGGTCTTCTCCCTGCTTGAGCGCGTACGCGTAGAGGACGTTCTGCACCCGCCAGTCGAGCAGGATGCCCTGCACGTCTCCGTGCATCACCACCGCCTTCACGAACGCCCAGTTCATGGCGACGTCCATCACCTTCTCGCGCTCCTTCACGCGGTACGGCTCGGGGCCCGGGTAGAACAGCCCGATGTCGACGTCGCGGCCGGTCTGGTGCGTGACGTGTGGAGGCAGGAAGCCTCCTTCGGGGCCGCTCACCTGGCCGACACGAACCGGCGCGCCGTCGGGGAACCAGGCCCTGAGCTGATTCGCAGCGCCGATGATCGCGTCGGCCGTCTCCTGCGTGGTCCAACACGAGTCGGGCACGATGACGGTCCACGCGCCGCCGTCACCGGGATCAGGGAAGGGCATCGCGTTGATCAACCGGCCCTCGTCCGGGCGGCCCACCGCGATGCTGCCGAGTGACGCGGGGTCTTCTTGCCAGCGCCGCGCGAGCTCGTCGTCGGAGAGATCGAGCGTGAAGCGGTAGCCTGCGTCGAGGAGCACGTGCTGCAGGGACTCGTCGGCGAGCGACGCTTCGTCGGTCGTGGACGGCTCCATCAGCTCGTCGGTCGCGCTCTCGAGCCCGGCGTCACCGTCAGCACGCGATTCTCCGTTCGCGGCAGTCGCGAGCAGCAGGAGGCCGAGGAGGAGCGGGTTCCGAATCACGAATTCGCCGCCATATTCGCGAAGGCCGGCGCAGACCAGAGGGGGCCGCGGAATGCGTCTTTAGCGATCGTCGTGACGGCGCCTGAGCCGACGATGGAGGCGGAGCGTCACGAGCAGGGCAGCCGCAGCGATTGCGGGAGACGCGGCTCCGGTGTGGCAGCCCGCGCGGAACATCTCGACGCGCGCCGCGGGCAGCTCCACGGGCGCGAGGTTCACGTCGTACACATCCTCGGGGAGGCCGGCATCGCGGAGTCGGAATCGCAGCCAGTGGTTGAAGGCCTCGCGCGGTTGAACGATCTCCTGACGGAACGAACCGTCTTCTCGACAGAACGACTCGTGCTGCGCGCCCTGGGCAAAGTTCAGGCGCAGGTCGCCCGGTCTCCAGTGTGAAGGGTACGACTCGCAGGCGAGGAGCAGCCACCGCCCGTCCATCGCTGCCAGCGACTGCAGACACGCCTGCGGTGGGAGCTGGACGAGCCTTCGAGCTTCAGCGTCGGAGAGCGAGAGCGGCGCCGCGCACAGCGCATCCGTGTCGGCGATCCATCTCTCACCTCGAGCGAAGAGAACCCGATCTGGAAACTGGCGATCGATTGCAATCAACATCCTGGTTCCGTCAGGGAGCGCGGCCCAGGACGGAGTTGCCCGCCGGCTGAGTTCGAGCACGTCGGGATGAAAGGGGCCCGCTTGACCGCTGAGAACCTCGCTCGTTTCGAGCTGCCCTCCATCCATCACGTAGATGGAGACGTTCAGAGGAGCCGGGAGCTCCGGCGACGAAACGCCGTAGCTGCACACCTGTAATGCGCGGTACGGCTCGCACCATCGATACATCGGTTGAACGAGCGCGGCCTCTTCGAGCGTGAAGCCAATCGCCTCGAGCCGTGCGTTCAGCTCCCCATCACCAGAGAGTTGATCGATCGTCGCTTCGTTCGCCGTCTCGTGAACCCGCTCCACAAGCCCTTCGCCGGCCGCGTGGAACAGCACCTCGCCCATCGCGCACCGGGTGCCTGCCGCGTCGACGAACACCGGAACGAAGCCGGCCCCAGACCACCTCGGGAATCGACCAGCGTCGATGTACCGGCCGAGCACCATCAGCGCGTCGTGCCGCGCGGCCCGCTGCGCGTCGTTCAAGTCAGCAGGCGGGCTCGACTCGAGTTGCGCGAGGGCTCCGCGCAGGTGGTTGGTGATGCGGCGATCTTCTTCTTCGCAAGACCAGCCGGAGGTGAGGAGGAGCGCGACCGCGACGGAGAGCATGAAGAAGCCGGACTCTGGGCCATCGACCGCTGGACAGACAAGGCCCCGCGATTCACAACTCACGGAGCCAGGACCCGCCTCGACTTCAGACGACGAGGCCGAGAAAGCACTCGCCCCATCGGACGAGCCAGGCGTCGAAGTCGAGCGGCGAGTCGTCGGAGCGCCTGGGATCGTACAGCCGTGGTGATTCGGGGAAGTCGAGCTCACCGGTTCGCCACACGAAGCCTGCCTGCTCGCCGGTCACGACGAGGACCGAGAAGTCGTTTCCGCCGTTGCTCGCGAGGGTCAGGCAGCCATCGAGTTCGCCGACGGACTGGAGCGCCAGCACCTCGGGCGAGAAGACGTTCCCTGCCGTGGACGCGGCCGCGAGCGCGGTGCGAATCGCCGCTGCCTGCTTCACCCCGTACGGAAAGGGCCGCGACGGGGAACCGTGAGTCGCGAGGTCGCGCGCGATCTCCTCGAGCGAGAACAGCCACGACGCTCCCTCGAAGGCGAGACCATCAGCCACCTCGTGCACGAAGCGCCGGTACGCGGGAGGCAGCGAGATCGACAGTCGCCGCTCGAGCGCCGCGATGCGATCGGCCCGCGCCGGCGCGCGGGGGACGAGACCGGGTGTGCGCTCGAGCGCGACCCGAAGACGAGCGGCTTCCATCGTGGTGAGGGTAGCCGGAACTGCGACCACCCTGACTTCTTCGTTCAACGAAGCAGCGAGCGCGCGTTGGCGAACGTGGCCCTGAGTGTTCCGGCCCCTGCGCGAGTGCTCCGCGCAGGTGGTTGGTGATGCAGCGATCTTCTTCCGCGCAGGACCAGCCGGAGGTGAGGAGGATCGCTACCGCGACGCAAACCATGAAGGACGGACTCTGGGCCATCGACGGCTGAACAGACAAGGCCCCGGGACTCCTCGCGTCGACTACTTCAGAAAACAGATGGAAGGCTCGCGACCAGTCGCGCTCACCCCTCCGTCTTGTCTTGACGGAGTTCGACCGGCTACGACTTCCAGCATGCTTCGAGGCGCATGGGCGGTGTGGTGTCTGTCGATGGCGACCGCCTGCGCCGAGCGACTCCCCGCGGAGCCCGAGACGCAGGCCGCTGCGGTTTCGCCGAAGGTGCCCGGTCAACGAGGGCAGCCGACGCTGCTCCCCACCGAGCCCTGTTCGGGCGACGACTGGTGCCTCATTCGGGGTCGGCAGTGGACCGTCAAAGCCTCAACTCCATCATTCGTGTACGCCGTTGGTGGTCCCGGAGTGCTGTTGGTCTGGGAGGACGAGGCCTGGGCGACGTACCGCGTTCCGACGTCGTCGGCGCTGGCATCGGCGTCTCTCGTCGAACCGCACGAAGTATGGACTACCGACGATCAGGGTGCGGCCTTTCGATTTGATGGCGCCACCTGGACGCGGGACCCGACGACTCGCCAGCTTGGGAATCTCATGCAGAGCCCCGATGGCACGTTGTGGGCCCTTTCATCCTCCGAAGCGGCCGCACCGGGGAACGGGCTCGACCTCTCGTTTGGAGACCACGTGGTGCGGCGCGAGGCAGAAGCGTGGCGCGAGCCGTTCGCGCCATTGCCCTTCTGCTACCTGGGAACCGTCCTTCCACTCAGCCGCGATGAGGTCTGGGCAAGCGGCATGGTGTGCCCGACCCCCAGCAGCGCGGTCAACGTCGTCCTTCGCTCGCGCGGTGAGAGTTGGGAGGAATTGGCGCGCTCCGAAGGCAGCTGGCCCGATTCCCTGTCGCTGGTCGCTGGTCGAGTCAGGCATCAACGGCTCGGCGATTGGACCGGCAGTGGTTGGCAAGCGATTCCGTCTTCGCCAGGGCCGCAACCGCGGCCGCCCGGCGCTCCCACGGTGAGCGGCGATGATCCGAGAGGCTGCAATCAGTTGCTGCGGCTCAGCGACGACCGCGCATGGTGCGGCGGGCCGGACCACCTCTACGTCTGGCGTTCGGGGGCGTGGCATCTCACCACTCATCACCCGCTCGACGAGACCCAACCCCCCGAGGCCTGGGGAACGATGCCAACTCGAGTATGGGCGGGAGCCAACGTGCTCTTCGCCTGGGGAAGCGGGCCGACAGACGTCTATCGGCTGCGCTACGAACGTCGGATTTCGACGCTCGAGCACTTCGATGGCCAAACCTGGACACCGGTGAACGTCGAGGGAACGCCCTGGGGAATCGACGGCCTGAACAAAGACGAGGTTTGGCTCGGCAGCGGCTCGGCGCTCTTTCGCCGAGAGGGTGGGGCGTTTCGAAAGGTCGCTTCCCTGGATGCCCCTGGCACCGAGCTCCGGGTTCTCGCACCGGGAAAGGTGGTGGTGGCACTCGACAGGGGACCACTCCTCACGTTCGACGGCGCCTTCAAGACGCTGCGCACGCCTGAGCGGGCCTGGGGGATCAATGCGCTCACGTCTCGAGGTGACACGATCGTCATCGGTGAGCGGGAACTTGGCCGGAGCGACCGTCGTCGCGTGCTGCAGTTCGAAGGCGGTTCGTGGGTCGAGCTGAATCGAGGCAGTCAGGCCTGGTCGACCAGCCTTCTCTTTCTGCGAGAGAAGCTCCTCGTGGGCAGCGAGGAGTGGGTCTCGGCGAAGGATGGCGAACCAGGCATCGCGGTGCCGTGGATTCGAGACGCGATCGGCCCAGTGCTCTGGACTGATGAGTCGAGCCTCTGGTTCACCGGCTTCATCACGGCCTTCAAGCGCCCCGTGCCCGCGGGCTGGTAGCCGCGAAGACGAGCCGCGTTGGGGCGGTGATAGGTTTCTCTCGTGGCTCCCTGGTCCGGCCGGCGAAGCGCTCTTGTTCTCTTCCTCGCCATGTCTGCGTGCGACCCCATCTCGAACCCGTGGCAGGTGACGCCGCAGACCTCTCTGAGCGTCAGGCGATGCCAGCCAACAGCGCTCGTTTCGACCACTGAGGTTCCCTTCTCCAGCGGCGGCGGGCTGCTGGCTTCGCGGCCTGGGCTCTTTGCGAGGCTGCAGCCCGGCGGCCGCGCGCTGACGACCTTCCCGAGCGATCCGCGCGTCGGTGCCCCGCAGCGCGTCGTCGATTTTCTCGGTTGGCCGCAGGCTGCGGGTCGGTCGCTGAGACTCCGGGGGGCGCGGGTTGGCTTCGTCGCCCTCGCTGGGAATCAGGCAGGCGAGCCGACTGGACTCCTTCGGCTCGACCTCGACGGGTCGGGGCTGTCGTTCGACCCCCTGTTCGAGTCGCGATTGGTGCACGCCGCCGACATCGCGCACGACGGCGCCTGGCTCGCCGTCGTTTCAGACCGCAACCTGGCCTCACTCCGGGATCAGCCGAGCGAAGTCGTCTTCTCCAATCCGAGCGTGCAGAGGCTGTCATTCGACGGAGGCGTGAGCGCCCTCTCGGTGACGGTTCCGAACATCGTCTCGATGGTCGATTCGAGCGGCCCGCGCGTGTTGGTGGGCGACCTCGACCTCCAACTCCCGGCCTGTCGCGCGTCTTCGCTTCCCGTTGCGCCAGTCGTGGCGCCGTTTCCGGGCGGCTGGCTCGTCGCTCGTCACTGCGCGTCATCAGTGATGCTCGCGCGCTACAGCGTCGCGCCGATCCCGGACGCGACGCTCGAGGTGAAGACTGGAGCCCTGTTCTCGATCGCTGCAGTGGTCGACGGCGCAGGCCGGGTGGCGCTCGCGTCGTGGGCTGACGACGATCCCACGCCCACCGTGCTCCTCTTTCATCTCGATGATCTCTCCGTGGCGCGCGAGCCCGTGTCTCTTCCTCGGCTCAGCAAGTGCTCACGAGCGGGCTTTCTCGCAATCGAGGTCGACCCCGCGACGCCGGGCCGCTTCGCAGTGCAGCACTCACAGGCAATCGGCCATGGCGCTGGCTGCGCGGCGATCACCCGTCTCGAGCTGTGTGCGCCGCCATAGGGTTTGCAACACGGCGCGGAGTTCTTGCCGCTTCACGGCACCGCGTGCACCTGCAGCTTCGTCCCGTCAGAGACGAGCAGCTTCATGCCATCGCCCGAGAACTCGAGCACCTTGCACGCGCCCTCGAACGCGAGGTGCTGCCGCAACGACTCCACGTCGAACACCCGTGCACCGTTCGCATCGACGTACGCGTCGGGGCGCTGAGGGCGATTCGTCGACCTTCCGCGCTCTGCACGAGCCGCCGGTACTCGGGCGCCGGCGTCTCCGACAGCACCTTGTCTGGGGAACGAACGTCGTAGCGCCGGAGCACCTCGTCACCGCAGCCCAGCACCACCTCGTGCTCCGAGACGAACGCGAGCGAGTCCACGAACTTCGGCGGCGTGAAGACGGCAGGCTTCTTCATGCCCGGCCGTGAACGTGCACGAGCGGCGTGTCCATCGAGAGCTGCGCCACGACCGACATCATCGGGCGCTGCACGCTGGGCAGCCTCTTCGGCGGTGCGGCCTGCCCGAGCGGCGCCACCTGCAGCAGCAACTTCGTCGTCTACACCGGCGGTGACGTGGCCGCGGCTCAGGCCTCGTGCACGACGCTCACCGGGACCTGGTCGGCGAACTGAGCTTCAGCCCATTCGCCATCGCCCCGGGTCGGTGCTTCGACCCTCTCCGTTCGCCATGACTCGGGCCGCGTCGAGCTCGCGCTGCTCGAGCCACCCGACGTGACGGCTCTGTCGACACCTGTGGGGCCGGCCTTCGGATTCTTCAATGCTCCGCTCGCGCCGGCTGTGGCTACCATCCAGTCGCATGAACGCATTGCGTGCCGTCACCATCGCTGCAGCGCTCCTCGTCGGCCTCAGCTCTCAGGAAGCGCACGCGCGCGACCTGCTCACGACGGCGGCGGGGTGCAACCAGGAGCTCCGCGCTGACAAGGGCCTGCGGGCCTCGTGTAACGACTGCATCAAGTCGGGAGGCCGCTTCAAGCAGGCCGCGCGAGGAGGGTGGAGCTGCGCCGCGAAGAGCGGTGGCACTGGTGGTGGGGCGGTGGAGTGGCACAAGTCCGAGGCGCTGCCGGTGACGCCGAAGCTCCAGAAGCCGAAGGCCCTCTCGAAGTGGGGCAAGACCTTCGTCACCCTGAAGCCGGGCACCTTCACCATCGGCTCACCGGAGACGGAGGAGGGCCGCGAGCGCAACGAGTTCCAGGCCACCGTGACCCTCACGCGCTCCTTCATGATGAAGACCACCGAGGTCACTCAGGGCGAGTGGCACTTCGTGATGGGTGAGCCGACGCTCTCGTGGATCGACGCGTGCGGCGTGGACTGCCCGGCCGGCAAGATCACCTGGCGCGGCGCGCTCGAGTACCTCAACGCCCTCTCGAAGCTGGAGAAGCTCGAGCCCTGCTACGAGCTCAAGGGGCCGCTCGCCGTGTGGAAGTCGGGGCTCGACTGCACGGGCTACCGGCTCCCGACCGAGGCGGAGTGGGAGTACGCCGCGCGCGCAGGCGTGGTCGAGGCCCGCTACGGCGAGCTCGACGCCATCGCCTGGTACACCGGCAACACGGGCGACGAGATCAAGCGCGTCGGTACCCGGGCTCCGAACGCCTGGGGGCTGCACGACCTGCTGGGCAACGTCGCCGAGTGGACCTGGGACGAGTGGGTCTGGGAGGGCTTCAAGGGCGAGCTGACGGACCCGGTCAACGGCGGCCTCGAGCAGGCCGACCATAAGGATCGCGCGATTCGTGGAGGCTCGTACCGGGAGCGCGCCGAGTTCTCACGGGCGGCGTGGCGCAACAACTACAACCCCGAGTACGACGCTGCGGCCATCGGATTCCGCCCGGTCCGCACGGTGAAGTAGCCGGCGCGCGGTCCTCTTCGGAGCGCCGCGAGTTGGACGACGGGCTGAACCTCGCGCGGGAGCTCCGCCTGACGCGCATCGCGCTGGCAACGGTGTCAGCCCCAGCCGATACAGTGCCGCCGTGTCTCCCCGTGATGCCTCGACCCTGTTCGTTCGCCCTGACTCGGGCCGGGTCGAGCTCGCGTTGCTCGAGGCCAGCCGACGTGACGGCTTCGTCGACGCCGGAGCGCATCGCACCTTCTCTCAGCTCGTCGACGCGTGTGGCGGGCCCGCCTTCGCAGGACTGGCGCCGGCCGACCCATGGCTCGTGCGCGCGCTCATCGCGGTGGAGGCTCCACGGCTTGCCACACCGGTGTTCGGAGAGGTCGCAACCACCGCCGACTTCGCGCTCCAGTCCGACGTGCTCCGTGGGGAGCTCTGGTCGCAAGACGTCACGCCGTCGTTCTTAAGCGAGCTCGCGAGCCGGTCTCCCGGCCGCACCGGCGAGAAGCTGCGCGTGTTGTGCGCGATGTACGAAGCCGTCGACGCGAAGCTCGGCGACCAGCACCTCACCGACCGCCGCGCCGTCATTCACCTCGCGACGAGACGCCTCAAGGAGCAGGGCCTGCCTGACGCGCTCCTTCGCTTCGAGGCCATCGAGGTGCGCGACCTGCACGATCTCGCGCCGGCCCGCCTCGTCTTCCTCGATGCGCTCGCCCGCGCCTGTGTCACCTCGAACCGCTCCTTCCGGCTCGTCGTGCCCTGGGCCGGCAGTCCGCACACCGATGCCTTCGTCGGCGGCGTCGCGCGGTTCTTCGAGAAGCGCTGGGAGTCGCTGCAGGGCGCCGAGCTGGTGCCTGAAGCCTCGGAGCAACCCCTCGCGGTGCAGCTCCGTCAGCTCTTTGCCGCCGAGGTGACGCCGGTCACGCTGCCAGGCCTCGCGCTCGTCTCCTGTGCCACGCCACGCGATGAAGCCCGCGCCATCGCAGCGCTGGTGAAGCACCGCCTCGCCGACGGCACGCCGCCTGAGCGCATCGCCATCGCCTTTCGAGATCTCGCCGACGACACCGAGCTGCTGGTCGAGCAGCTGGACGCGCTGAACATTCCGTCTCGTGCGCGACTTGGGCTCCCGCTCGCGCGCAGCCCCATCGGTCGCCTCGCCGCCTCGCTCCTCTCACTCGCCGATGACGACTTCCCCGTCGACGACGTCGCCGCGTTGCTCGAGAGCCGCTACGCCCGCGCGTTGTCGAAGGGCATGCCGCCAGGGCGAGGCGCGTTCGCGGAAGCCGGCGTTCGCAACGACGTGATTGGGGAGCGGGGAGGGCAGGGCGCGTGGATGGTGCGGCTCGGAGCGCTCCTCGATCGTCGCACGCGTGAAGCGGCGCGACGTCGCGCGTTGACGGCCGACGTGAACGACCTCTCTGCGCTGATCGACGGAGTGAAGCGGGTGCAGTCGCTCGCCCGTTCGATTCCGTCGCGTGGTCCGGCGTCGTCGTTGCTCGAGGCGTGGTGGAAGGCCGTCGGAGCGCTGGGTATCGCCGAGGCGCTCTCAGAGCCCGAGCCGTCGCTGCGTGGCCATGTCGTCGAGGCCGAGGTCGATCGCGCGGTCGCTCGAGATCAGGCGTCGTTCGAAGCGCTCTCGTCGCTCGTCCGCTCGTTGCGTCTGTCGCTGGAGCGCTCGGGTCTTGGCGCTGCTTCGTTGGATCGCCGCACCTTCGCGCGTTGGTTGTCGCTCGCGATGGGCGAGGTGAACCTTCAGGCGCGAGGCCCGCGCGCTGGAGCCGTCTGGCTCGTCGACGTGCGCGAGCTGCCGGGAACGTCGTTCGACGCGGTGTTCGTCGGTGGCCTGCTCGACGGGCGCTTCCCCGGTCGGTCGCCGCCTGCCGCGCTCCTGTCCGACGACGAACGTGCGGAGATCAACGCCGCCGCCTCGATGACGCTCTTCCGTCTTTCGGTGAGCGATGACGGCGTCGCGCTGCCGTCTCGATTGGCTGAAGATCGGCTGCTTCTTCATCACGCGTTGATCGCTGCGCCGTCGGTGACGCTGTCGTATCCACGCTCCGACTCGCGAGGTCGTGAGGCGCTCCGTTCGCCGTTCCTCGACGCGCTCAAACGGGTCTTGCCTGAGCTGCCGACGACGGTGCGCGCGCATCGGCCGGTGCCCCTGCTCGACGACGTCGAGTCTGCCGCTGAGCTCTGTACCCGCGCCGCGCTGGAGATCTGGAGCCCGCTCGAGACGCGTCAGTCTCCACGAGATCGCCGCGCGCCCGCGCTCTCGGCGCTCGTCCGCGCCGAGCCGTGGGCCATCAACGCCAACGTCATGGCTGCCATCGAGATCGAGCGGCTCACGTACTTCTCGCGGGCCGACGCGGTGCCGGGGCGCTTCTCGGGTGCCGTGCTCGATCCCTCCGTCCTCGAGCGGCTGCACCCCGCGCTCGACTGGAACGCCACCCACCCCATCAGCGCGAGCCAGCTCGAGAGCTGGGCGAACTGTCACTTCCTCGGGCTCGGCAAGCGCATCCTGAAGGTGCAGGAGGAAGACGAGGCTGGCGAAGAGATGGACCACCGCGCGCTGGGCGAGCTGCTCCACGCGGCGCTGAAGCGGCTGATCCCCGCGTTGCAGGCGAAGGGGCGTTGGCCTCCGTCGAAGTTGCAGCTCGAGGCCGTCACCAAGGAACTCGACGAGGCGCTCGTCTTCGCCGCTGACGAGGTGTCGCGCTCGTTGCCGGTTGGACACCATCTGCTGTTCGACATCAGCGTGGAGCGGGCACGACGCGAGCTGCTCCGGTTGGTGTTCGACCCGGCCATCGAGCCGATCGCTGGCGCCGTGCCGAAGGCGTTCGAGAGCACCTTCGGCCGCAAGGACTCCGCGGAAGCGGTGCAGCAGATCTCGATTCCGCCTGCGCTGCCGCACGAGCGGCCCGTCTTCCTCGTCGGCGCGATCGATCGGCTCGACGTCGCGCCCAGTCAGGTCGCGGTCATCGACTACAAGCTCTCGCGCTCAGGCACGCCGAAGGCCCGCCTCGACGCGCTCCTGCTGAAGGACTTTCAGCTCCCGCTCTATCTCTTCGTGGCGCGCGCGCTGTACCCCGAGAAGTCCGTCGACGCGGCGTGGGTCGCGCTGCGCAAGAGCGACTCGCTGGTGCTCTCTCGCGTGCTGAAGGACGCCGACTACACGCTGGAGGACGTCCTCGCGGTCGATCTCGAGACCCGCCGTCTCGCCGCGATGGAGGAGCGTCCCAACCTCGCCAACGCCGTGCACGGGCTGCAGGCATCACTCCGCAAGGGTGACTTCGGGGCCCGGCCGCTCGACTGCGAGTACTGCCACCTTCGGAGCGTCTGCCGCATCTCCGCGCGTCGCTTGAGCGAGATGGCGGAGGTCGACTGATGGATTCCGAGGTAGAGGCCTCAGATGACTAGCGGAGGCCGCCTACTCATTGAGGCGATCATTATCGCTTTTCTTGCGTTGTTCACGTCGGGCTGCCGTAGGGACCTCGACCAGGCCTTTTCTTGTGAGGCGGCGCTGAGGGAGAAGAGGGTCTGGGCGCGGAAGCCCATCCAGGTTCGGTTCAGCATTGAGACCCGAGAGCTGAGTCCTGGTCAGTTTGCGCTGGTTGGGTCGGTGCAGAGGCGTGGTGGGTGGTTCGTACTGAGCCAGTCGAGCGAGGGTGGTGTTGCGATTTTGTCGTCGCGCAGCTTGAACTTAGACGTGCCCGTCGCATGGACCATGCAGCCCAGTGACGAACTCGCCTTCCTGCGATTGGACGTCCCTTCTCACACCGAGGGCAGGCCCTTCTTCACGCGCTTTGGAATCGGTAGTGAGAGCCCAGTCTCCGAGCTCCCGAGAGGACGCGACTTTGCTGGTTTGCCTCAGAACGGTGTGCTCATTCCAGACCCCTCGGTCGTCGTCTTCGTCGACGAAGAGCCGACGCTATGCTTCTCTTTGTGACACGGGAGCGCTGGACCGCAGCGTGAGCGAGTTCCCATCGTTAGCCCTGACTCGGGCCGGGTCGCGTTACTCGAGGCCAGTGGCTTCGTCGACCCGGGAGCAGATCGCACTTTCGCTCAGCTCGTCGACGTCTGTGGCGGGCCGGCCTTCGCAGGCCTCGCTCCGGCCGACGCGGCGCCGCGAATCGCAACGCCGGCGTTCGGAGGCCTGGAGCGCGAAGTCAGCAGTGGTTGCGGCATCGCGGAAGAGCGACTCGCTGGTGCTCTCGCGCGTGCTCAAGGACGCCGACTACACGCTTGAGGACGTCCTCGCGGTCGATCTGGAGAACCTCCGTCTGGCCGCGATGGAGGAGCGCCCCAACCTCGCCAACGCCGTGCACGGGCTTCAGGCCTCACTGCGCAAAGGCGACTTCGGGGCCCGGCCGCTCGACTGCGAGTACTGCCACCTTCGCAGCGTCTGCCGCATCTCTGCGCGCCGGTTGAGCGAGATGGCGGAGGTCGACTGATGGCTGCGCGCCGCAGAGTTCCCGACACCTCGCAGCTCGGCTTTGAGTTCGGCGTCTTGCCGGTGCCGCGCAACACGCCGCCGCCACCGCCCGCGCCGTTGCCCGACGACGCCACGCCGTTGGAGCGCGCGCTCCGTCTCGAGTCCAACCTCGCGCTCTTCGCTGGTGCCGGCGCGGGCAAGACGTACAGCCTCATCACCTTGTGCCTCCACGTTTTGGGCGGAGCACGCGCAGGGCACGAGCCCGTCGCGCCTGCCAGCCTCTGCCTGCTGACGTTCACGGACAAGGCCGCCGCCGAGATGCGCCAACGGCTCCGCGAGCGCCTCGATCGGCTCGCGACGGGTGACGCGAAGGGGGAATCGCGGGAGCTCGAGCTCGAGACGTCGTTTGCGTCGCTGGGTCGATCGATGCCGCCGAAGGCCTTCTGGCGTTCCGTTCGTGACGATCTCGGCGCCGCCAGTATTGGCACGTTTCACTCCGTCATGTCGCAGGTGCTGCGTCGCGCGCCGGCAGGCAGTGGGGTCAACCCGGCGTTCGAGCTGATCGAGGAGCGTGAGGGCCGGCACCTGTTCGCCGAGTGCGTCGAGCGTGTGGTGCTGGAGCGGCTGGAAGCGGGTGACGCGCTGGTGCGTGAGCTCGTGCGCGACTTCGGGTTCGGCGCGAGCAGTCCGTGGGGCCTCGTGAGCTCGCTGGTGCGCGTGTCGGCCGCGATTCGAGAGGAGGGGACGCAGGTCGAGCTGATCCCCGTGCAGGATCAAGACGAGGCGCGCGAGGCGTTCCTGGCCACGGTGCGCGGGCTTCGGCTGATCGCCACGACGCTGCAGCGAACGCTCGAGGTGCGGGACGCGTATCGCGCGCGCGTCGACGAGATCTGCCGGCGCCTCGCGCAGGTCACCGTCGAGAACTGGCCCGAGCACCGCGACCTGCTCGATGAGGCCTTCAAGAACTGGAAGCGCGCCGACGTCGTGCCGCTGCGTGAGGCGTTCAGAGGGAAGGGTGACGGAGCCAGCGCTCCCGGCGCCTTGTGGACGTCGTGGCGAATGGCGCCGTTCGACGCGGTCGTTCGTGAGCTCGTGAAGCAGGGCATCGCCTCGTACGAGGCGGCGCTCGATGCGCGTGGGGCCCTCGACTTCACGGCCCTGCTGGTGCGAACGCGCGATCTGCTCCGGAACTCTCCCGAGGCGCGGCGTGACGCGCACCGACGGTTCGGCGTGGTGCTGGTCGACGAGTTCCAGGACACCAACCGCGTGCAGCTCGAGCTCGTGCTGCTCCTCGCGGAAAAGCGTGACGGCGCGCCGCGGCCTCTGTCGCGAGAGTTGGGAGAAGGCCCGTCGAACGAGACGCTCGACGTTCCATTGGAGCCCGCTGCCCTCGCCGTGGTCGGCGATCGCAAACAGGCCATCTACGACTTCCGTGGCGCCGACGTCGCCGTCTTCGAGCGCATGGCGAAGTGCATCGAGGCCAGCGGTGGGCAGCGCCAGTTCCTTCAGCAGTCACGGCGCTCGACGGTGGAGATCGTCGACCTCTGTAACAACCAGAGCCAGCGGTTCCTCGTTCGTGGAGACCAGACGGCTGGCGGGCTCCCCTTCGAGGTGGAGTTCGACCCCGAGACCGACGCGTTGACGGCAGTTCGGCAGAACGCTCCGCCGGGGCCTGCGCTCGTGCGGCTGATGATGCCCGAGGCGCTCGCGGAGAGTGAGCAGACGCCGTCGGTCGAGGCCGTGCGCGCCGCGGAGGCCGAGGCGCTCGCGCGATACCTCGCGATGATGCTGGCCGACCCGAGCGTGCAGATCGTTCCCCGTGCGCCGAAGCACGCAGCGCCGCGCATGGTGGTCGGTGGTGACGTGGCGGTGCTCTTCCAGCGCTTCACGCAGCTCGAGGTGTATCGGCAGGCGCTCGTGCGACACGGCGTTCGGCACCGCATCGTGCGTGGGCGCGGCTTCTACGCAGCGCAGGAGGTGATCGATCTCGCCTCGTTGCTCCAGCTCATCGCCGATCCGTCCAACCTCATCGCCTTCGCGGCCGTGTTGCGCAGTCCGCTCGTCGGGCTGTCGGACACGGCGCTCGTCTCGCTCGCGCTCGATGGCGCGCAGGTGAACGGACTCGATCCGAAGCACGTGCTCCTCGGTGACGGTGGTGACTTCACGGCCTTCGACGACGCCGAGCGGTTCCGGTTCCGCCGGTTTCACGAGGCGTGGCTGGTGCTGTACCGCGAGCGCGATCGCCTCGGCCTCCGGCATCTGCTCCGCGTGGCACTGGAGTCGCTCGAGTACCGCGTCGCCGTCGCCGCCGGGCCGTTTGGAGAACAGGCGCTCGCCAACCTCGACAAGCTGGTCGATCTCGCGACGCTCCGTCAGGCGCAGGGGGTGCCAGTCGCGCAGTTCGCCGGTGAGCTGCTGGAGCTCGCCGATACGGAGCCTCGAGAAGCGCAAGGTGACGTGCTCGATGAAGGTGACGCCGAGGCCGTGACGTTGATGACGGTGCACCAGGCCAAGGGGCTCGAGTGGCCCGTCGTCGTCATCCCCGAGCTGTTCACGACGACGCCACCGGGCGGCGAGCGCATCCGGTTCGATCGCGACGTTGGGCTTGCCGTGACGTCGCTGGCGAATGAGCCCACCGGGAGCGCGCGGTACCTGCAGTGCAAGGCGCTCAAGTCGAAACGGGAAGACGCGCAGCGACGTCGGCTGCTCTACGTCGCGTTGACCCGCGCGAGAGATCGCGTCGTGCTCGGGTTGCAGCCGCCGAAAGCGCAACGGAACACCTGGGCCTCGTGGCTGAAGTTCGACGACTTCTGGTGGCAGCAGTTCAGCGATCGCCACGCCGCGATGGATGTGCTGGTCGACGCGCTCCCGCAGGGCCGGCCGGTGCCCGCTGCCGCGCAGCTCGATGACGCCACCCGCGCCGAGGTCGCCGCCCTCGTGACGCGGGTAAGAGCCACGCAGCCCGTCCCCGTTCGTGACGCCGTCTTGCCGGTCACCCAGCTGCAAGACTTCGTCACCTGCCCACGGCGCTTCCACCTCGCGCACCAGGTCGGCCTCGCGGAGCGCCCCATCGCGTTCGAGTGGGCCGAGCAGGTCGACGACGAGCCGATGCCTGGAGACCCACGTCTGATGGGCACCGCCGCGCACAAGCTGCTCGAGCTGACCCCGCTCGACTGGGTGAACGCGCCCGGATTGAAGGACCGTCTTGCGTCGCTGCAGCGCACCAGCGGGCTCGGCACCGACCACGACGAGGACGTGCTGCGGTGGGTCGAGCGGTTCTGGACCTCGCCGTATGGGCAGCGGCTGCCGCGCGCGCGCAAAGTGCTTCGCGAGTTGCCCTTCGTGCTGCGCCTGGGTGACGACGACTTCTCACTGCACCTTCGAGGGCAGATCGATCTGTTGGTCATCGATCAGCAGGTCGACGTCATCGACTACAAGACGACCACGCCGTCAGCGGCCGGGCTCGAGCCGTACGCGTTTCAGCTCGGGTGCTACGCGCTCGCCGCGCGCCGCTTCGTCGAGGTACCCGGGGTCGAGGTGCGCGCTGGCATTTCGTACCTGCGCCACGACGATGCGACGCCGCGATTCCTCGACGGCTTACCGAGCGACGTCGATCTCGAACGCCAGCTCGTCGCGCAGGCCCGCGCGCTCGTGCAGTCTCAGGCGTCTCGTCGGTGGGAACTCCGGCCACTCGAACGCTGCGAGGCGCTCGGCTGCGGCTACCGGTTCCGCTGTCACGGCTCGTCAGCTTCCTGACGCGATCGTGATCAAGCGCCCGTCGCGGAAATGGAGCACGCGTTCCCGGCCCGTGCGCTAGAACCCGCCGCATGCCGAACGTCGTCGTCGTAGGTGCGCAGTGGGGTGATGAGGGCAAGGGCAAGGTCGTCGACCTGCTCACCGAACACGCCCAGGTCGTCGTGCGGTTTCAGGGCGGAAACAACGCCGGCCACACGCTCGTCGTGGGCGGTCAGAAGACCGTGCTGCACCTCATTCCTTCGGGGATTCTGCACCCCGGGAAGACGTGCGTGATCGGCAACGGCTGCGTCGTCGACCCGACCGTCTTGATGAAGGAGGTCGACGGGCTCATGGCGCGCGGCCTGCTCCAGGACCCGACCCAGCTCATCATCAGCGAGCACGCGCACGTCATCTTTCCCTGGCACAAGCACCTCGACATTCTTCGCGAGAAGGCCCGCGGCGGTCAGGCCATCGGCACCACCGGTCGCGGCATCGGCCCGGCGTACGAAGACAAGATCAACCGCCGCGGCATTCGCATGCGCGATCTGCTCGACACCGATCGTCTGCGTCGCCGCGTGAAAGAGCGCCTGCCCTCGGCCCTCGAAGAGATCGCCCAGCTCGCGAAGAAGGCGAAGGCCGACGAGCCGCTGCTCGACCCCGATGGCATCGTCTCGGAGTACGCCGTGCTCGGCGGCCGCCTCGGCAAGCACATCAAAGACGCGTCGCTGTTCCTGTCGGATCACGTCCGCAAGGGCACGCGCATGTTGTTCGAAGGCGCGCAGGGCACGCTGCTCGATCTCGATCACGGCACGTACCCCTACGTCACCAGCAGCAACACAGTGGCGGGCAACGCGGCGGTCGGCTCGGGGCTCGGCCCCACGGCGATCGATCGCGTGATGGGAATTTCGAAGGCGTACACCACGCGCGTCGGTGGCGGCCCGTTCCCCACGGAGCTGAACGACGAGACCGGCGAGCGCCTGCGGAAGATTGGCGACGAGTTCGGTGCGACGACCGGCCGTCCCCGCCGGTGTGGATGGCTGGACACCGTGGTCCTGCGGTACGCCGCGCGCGTGAACGGGCTGTGGGGTCTCGCGGTCACCAAGCTCGACGTGTTGTCCGGGTTGCCGACGTTGAAGATCTGCACCGCATACGAACTCGACGGTGAGCGGCTGACCGAGTTGCCTGGCGAGCTCGAAGATCTGTCGCGCGTCACGCCGGTCTACGAAGAGCTCCCCGGGTGGGACCAGTCACTGGCCGGTGCTCGCACCGTGGAAGATCTGCCGCCGACGGCGCAGCGCTACGTGCGCCGCATCGAGGAGATCGTCGGCGTGCCGGTGGTGTGCGTGTCGGTCGGCGCCGAGCGCGGCGAGACGATTCTGCTGCAGAACCCCTTCCGCGTCTGAGGCGTGGGCCAGGGCATCACCACGTGGTGCTTCGTGTTGGTGGCGGTCCGAAAAGGTGACCGCCTGCTCGTCGTTCACGAAGCGAAGCACGGGCAAAAGTGGTGGCTGCCGGCCGGCGCGGTCGACGAGGGCGAGACGCTTGAAGAGGCGGCCGTTCGCGAGACGCTCGAAGAGGCTGGAGTGCACGTCACGCTCGACGGGGTCGTTCGCGTGGAGCGCTCGGTCGTCACCGACGGCGCGCGCCTGCGGGTCATCTTCACGGGAACGGTCGCGGATGACGCTGAGCCCAAGCGCGTCGCGGATCGTCACTCGCTCGAGGCGCGGTGGTGCACGTTGAAGGAACTCGAGGCGCTCGACCTGCGTGGCTCCGAGCCGCTCGACCTCGCCCGGTACTTCGCGCGCGGCGACCCGGTGTATCCGCTCTCGGTGCTCACCGCGGAGCAGGCGCCGCTGTAGCTACTGGCGGATCTGCTCGACGTGCTTCCTGCCGATCGCGTCGACGGCGCGATCGACGTCGCCCGAGCGCCCGATGATGAACTGCACCAGCGGCCTTCCGTTTCCTTCGATCTGCTCCTCGGCCATTCGCAGCACCGGCGTGACGTCGATGACGGTCTCCACCTCACCTTCACGGACGATGGCCTTCTTCCAGGTGTCGCCAGCGCGAGAAGAGATGAGCGTCAGCACGCGCTTGCCGGTGGTGCCCGAGACCTTCGCAGTGATGCCCTTCGCGTCGTCACCGATGAACTGGGCGTCGTAGAACCCGCGCACCTTCTCGAAGCGCATCGGGAGTCGGAACGACTTCTGCTCCGCCGTCGCGGCGAGCGGCTTTCCGTCGATGGAGGGCAGGGGAAACGAGCCGGCGGTCAGGGTCAGCGCGAGCAGCGTCGAGAGCATGAGTGGCAGTTGACGCCAGCCAGCGGAGCGGGCGCAATGGCCTGTATGTCGGAGCAGACGCCACCAGACCCATCAGAGGCCGATCTCGACATCGACCTGTTGATGGAGCTCCACGCGATGACCCCCGCCGAGCGTGTGGCCCGGCACGATGCGGCGCTCCAGTTGGTGCAGGCGCTCCGCGAGGCAGGAACGAACTTCTATGGCGTCGACCCTCGAACGCTTGCGGCGCCTGAGCCTGCGGCGACCCGACGTTCTGCGAGAGTGTCGAGAGGAATGCTCGTGACTCACGCAGCGGCGACTGACGGCTCGTTCGATCTGACCCGATCGGGGCGGATTTCGCGGCTGCGAGAGCGCGACCGACAGAAGCGTTGAGGGCGGGGTCGCTTCGCAGCCCTCCCGCGCCAACTTGCTGAAAATAACAACGTGCCCCGAAACGGTGCGCTTTCGTCCATACCCTGCGCTCCGGAGCATCAGGTCGCGAGTTGTTACTTTCAGCAAGTTGGCGCGACAGGCCCGAAAAGCGACCCGCACCCCTGCTCCAGATTCTGGCCTCGAGCGCATCCGAGCGGTCACCACCAGCGAGGCTCCGGAAGAGCTCGATCAGTCGGTGATCGTTGCTCGGCCCGTTGGTGCGCTGGAGGCGGAGTGGCCGCTGTTGACCCCAGGGAGCGGCCTCGGGCTCGTGACGACGCACGAAGACGCCAGGCAGGAAGGACGGTCGCCAGTGGAGTTCCTCGTCCTGCTCAAGCGCTTCGGTGGACGCCATACCGGATGGTGATCCAGATCTCTCCGGCGCGACCAACGGATCGGATGAACGCAGCAGCCTTCGTGGAACAGGAGTCTGGCCGTCGTCACGTGGTCGACATCCCGGGTCATCGCCATTGGCGACTGCGACGCCTCAAGCCCTGATGTCACGGCATGACGAGCGGCAGGTACAGCCACCCGTACACCACCAGCAGCGCCGCGGCGGTGAGGTCGAGCAGGAAGCCCACCTTCATCATCGACGGAAGATGTACGCGGCCCGAGCCGAACACGATCGCGTTCGGCGGAGTCCCAGCCGGCAACGCGAAGTCACACGACGACGCGATCGTCACCGTCGACAACAACGGCAGGTTCATCGGCATCAGGTTCAGCATCAGGTTGACGGTCGCGGTGTTCGACGCGACGGCTGACAGCGCAACGGTCGAGAACGACGCGAGGGCCAGCTGCACCAGCGCAGGTTGGTGCTTCAGGGGCTCCAACTGCAGGCCGAGCCAGGCCGACAGCCCGCTCCCCTCGATGCCGGCGGCCATCGCGAAGCTGCCGCCCAGCAACATCAGCGCGCTGAGTGGAATTCGCCGCAGGGCGACGAGAGGCAGACACCGCAGCGCCACCAGCACCAACGCCGCAATCATCGCCACTGTCGCCTCGTAGTGCCGGTTCGCGATCTGAAACGGCAGCAGGGGCGCCAGCACGTCACGGAGCGGATCGCCGAACACCCACAACGTCGCGGCGACGAGGAAGATGCGGCCGACGACGCGCTCCTTCGGCGACATCGGCCCCAGCGCGGCGAGCTGCCCTCGCAACACGTCTTCTCCCGCGTCCGAGGCCGGGGCATCGACCCGCCCGAAGCGCCACAGCGCGCCCCACAACACCGGAATGAAGAGCACCACGAACGGCAGGCCGATCAACACGTACCGAAGGAAGCTGAGCTCGAGCTGATGCGTCTTCGCGAGCCAGCCCACGAAGATCGAGTTCGTCGCCGTGCCGATCTTCGTCCCGATGCCGCCGACGTTCGCCGCGTACGCCACCGCCAGCATCAGGGCCATGCCGTACCTGGTGAGCGTGCGCTTCGACTGCGCCTCGAGCTCTCCCAGCACTGCGAGCGCAATCGGCAACATCATCACCGCCGTCGCGGTGTTCGAGATCCACATCGAGATGGTCGCGGTCGCCACCAGCAGGCCCAGCAAGAGCCTTGGCGGTGACGCGCCGATGCGGATCATCAGATGGAGCGCGATGCGCCGGTGCAGGTTCCAGTGCTCGAGCGCCGCGCCGACGGCCATGCCTCCGAGGAAGAGGAAGATGTACGCGTTGAGGTACTCGCTCCCGGCCTTCGCCGTGTCACTCACCACGCCGCCGCCGAAGACGCCGAGCAGCGGGAACGCGACGAGTGGAATCATCGCCGTCCACTGAATCGGCACGGCCTCGGTGAACCACCACACCGCCATCAAGAGAGACACACCGGCCGCGAGGGCAGGGCGACGATCGAACCCGGCCACGTGCACCAGCGGCGTATCGAGGAACGCGAGGGCCAGGAACACGAGCGGGCCGAGCACCAGACCCACCAGGCGGGTTCGGCTCATTCGTTCAGGCGACGACACGTCACTTCTTCTTCACCTTCGAGAGCTCGTCTTGCAGCCGTCGGTTCTGCAGCTCGAGCTGGACGATCTTCCGCGCGATGTCACCCTGATCTTCGTCCCCGACACTGCAGGCCTCTTTGGCCTTCTCGACTTCCTTCTCAGCGGCCTTGAGCTTCTGGTTCAGGTCGTCGTTCGCCTTGAGCGAGGTCCAGGTGCGCTCCTGCGCCTCGGCCAGCCGGTTGCGACCGACGACGAGCACCGTGATGGTGAGGGTGATGGACACCGCCAGCAACAGCCACGGAAGCGGAGACTGGCCATGGCGGTAGCCGACCGCCGGCATCTCCATCGACTCCCGTCTGACTTCCTCCCACGGCGAGGCCATGTGCGTGCGCACCATACCCGATACGGAGCCCTTTGAGCCTTTCGACTGCCGTTCCAGACTGCCTCGTCTTGATCTTCGGGGCAGCCGGCAGAGGGCGTCGCTGATGGGCCGGGCCGCGCGCCGGAAGGGGGCTGACGTCGCCGCGTGGTTCAACGCGAAGGCCCGCAAGGTGACGCCTGCACGCATCGACGCCTTCCGGCAGGTGATGCCGAACGCGACAGTCTACGCCGCCACTTCACTGGAGCAGGCGCGCGCCGACGCGAAGGTCCTGGTCGAGTCCCGGCCCCGGCTCGTCTTCTGCGGCGGCGGAGACGGGACCGTCGTGGTACTGCTGAACCTGCTCCGCGACGCGGGCTGCACGTCGTTTCCCACCATCGCGCTCCTCAAGCTCGGCACCGGGAATGGGTGGCCCAACGCGGTCGGCGCCTTCGCCTATGCGCAGACGCTCGAGGTGCTCGAGGGGCTCCCGAAGACGTTGCCGACCCAGCGCTTCGATCTCATCGAGACCGAGAACCAGCTGAGCGTGTTCGCAGGCGTGGGGTGGGACGCGACGCTCGTGCACGACTACCACTCGAACCTCGATCAGGCGCGCAAGACCCCGCTGGCCGGGCCGATCGCGGGCAAGCTCAACGAAGGTGTCGGCGGCTATCTGTTCTCGCTCTTCACCCGCACGGTGCCGGCAGAGATCAGCAAGCTGGTGTTCAAGGGCCGCACCACCATGAAGGTCGAAGATCTCGGTGGCGACGCGCTGACGCTGAAGAAGAACCAGGTGGTGAGGGTCGACACGGGCACGGTGCTCTTCGACGGGCCGGTGTCAGTGGGAGCGGCGGCCACCGAGCCGTACTGGGGCGCGAAGTTCAAGGCCTTCCCTCACGCGCGGCGGGTCCCCGGCCGCCTCAACTTCCGCGTGTACGATCGGCCGGTCTTCGAGGGCGTCGCGAACATGGTGAACCTCTGGCGCGGCAGGCGCGTCGCCGGCATGCACGACTTCTTCGTGAGCTCGATTCGCGTCACGCTCTCACGGCCGATGCCGTTTCAGATCGGCGGCGACGTGATCGGCCTGCGCGAGCAGATGGACTTCAGGGTGGCGGCCGAGAAGGTCGACGTCCTCGACTGGGCTGCACTCCGGGCGCGTCAGAGCAGATCGAGCTGAACGGCCTTTGCGGGCTCGAGGCAGCGAGCGTCGTCGACAGCGACGTGGTTCACGTGCGCTCCGACCTCATACGCCGTGAACGATGCATCGGCGCCGCGGTGGAGCAGGTGCTGCAGATCGGCCGCTGTCGTCGTCGCCGACAGCCACGCCTCGCGGGCATCGGGCGCGATGAAGAGCGGCATGCGCGAGTGGATGCTCGACATCATCGCGTCGGCAGGCCTGGTGATGATCGAGAACGTCGCGACCTCGACACCGTCGGGAGATCGCCACGTCGTCCACACGCCGGCCATCGTCTGAATCGGGTGCTCCGGCGCGTGAATGAAGAGCGGCGTTGCCTGTCGTCCGTGGTGCTTCCATTCATAGAAGCCGTCACACGGCACCAGACACCGGGCGTGCTTCAGCGCGTCTGAGAACATGCGCTTCTCGGTCAACGACTCCGCGCGGGCGTTGATGTGCTTCGCGCCTTCGTTCACGTCCTTCGACCACTGCGGCGTGAAGCCCCAGCGCGCCATCACGAGCTCCCGCTGGTTCGAGTCGAGCACCACCGGAGCTGCCTGCGTCGGCGCGATGTTGAAGCGGGCCTCGAGCACCGGCTCGTGATCGAGGTGCAGCTCGCGCTGCAGATCGACGCCCTTCGACTTGAGGGTGTAGCGGCCGCACATCGTGCGTGAAGTCTACTCCGCAGCAGGTACGGTCGCTGGCGCATGCCCGTGCCGTCGATGCGCCTGACCGTTCGGCTGACCCTCGCGGCGTTCGGCCTGGTGTCGGTGTTCGCGACGGCGAGCCTCTGGGCGCAGCTCCCCGGCCTGTACGGGAGCCACGGCATCGTGCCCATCGCCGAGACGATGACCGGCGTCACCCGCGCCAACGCCTCGTTCTTCGACGTGCCCACGCTGCTGTGGCTCGGCTGGTCGGACGTGGCGCTCCACCTGCTGCTGGGCGTGAGCGTGCTCGCGTCGGTCTGCGTGACGGCCGGGTTTGCTCCTCGCTTGGCGCTGTTGGTGCTCTACGTCAGCTGGCTGTCGTTCGTTCAGGTCGGCGCGCCGTTCCTCAACTTCCAGTGGGACATTCTGCTGCTCGAGACGGCGATCGTCTTCGCGTTCCTCGCGCCAGGTGGAGTCCGTCCATTCCTCTCGAACGAGTTCCGCGAGCCGGGCAGGGCGGTGCGCTTCGCCGCGGCGGTGCTGGCGTGCAAGGTGACGCTCGGCTCAGGCCTCGTGAAGCTCGCGAGCGGCGACGAGAGCTGGAGAGATCTGACGGCGCTCACCTTCCACTGGTGGTCGCAGCCGCTGCCGACGTGGACGAGCGTGCTGGCGAACGAGTGGCCGCTGGGCGTTCAGAAGGCGCTGTGCCTGGCGATGTTCGTGCTCGAGCTGCCGATTCCGATTCTGGCGCTCGGTCCGCGGCGCGCCCGGTTGATCGCGGCGGTCGGACTCATGGCGATGCAGGCCGGGCTGATCGTCGCGGGCAACTACAGCTACTACAACGTGCTCACCTTCGTGCTCGCGCTGCCGTTGCTCGATGACGCCGCGCTGGCATCGAAGGTGCCCGTCACGCAGCCACGATCGGCGTGGTGGAAGTGGGGCCTCGCCGTGTCGTTCGCGGCCCTCAGCGTGACGGCGTTCTCACGTCGCTTCACCGCGAATCCTCCGCTCCGCGCGGTGCTGGAGCGCCTCAGCCCACTGCACGTCGTCAACGCGTACGGAGCGTTCGCGGTGATGACGAAGTCGCGGCCCGAGATCATCGTGGAAGGCAGCGACGACGGCGTGACGTGGAAGGCGTACGAGTTCCCGTGGAAGCCGGGCCAGCTCGATCGACGTCCTGACTTCGTCGCGCCGTGGCAGCCGCGGCTCGACTGGCAGATGTGGTTCGCGTCGCTCGGCACGTGCTCACAGAACCCGTGGTTCCTCTCGTTCCAGCTCCACCTGCTGCAGGGGACCTCGGACGTGCTCTCGTTGATGCGGGTGAACCCATTCGTCACGACGCCGCCGAAGTACCTGCGCTCGACGACCTGGGAGTACCGCTTCGCGCCGCTGCGTCAGCAGGGCGTCTGGTGGCAGCGGACCGAGACAGGGCCGTACTGCCCTCCGTTGGCGCTCGCGCCCAATGGCCTGCTTCGTCGCGCCGATGAGCTGGAGCGACCGTAGGGCGGTGACGGCAGCTTGCGCGGCACCCCTCATCCGGCTACCTGCCTTGCGTGATGACTGATTCCCGCATCGAGGGTTGGGGCCGTACGCACGTGGTGGCGCAGGAGCTGTCTCCCGACAACCTCGAGACCACGCCTCCCGTGCTCTTCCGGGGACTCGGCCGCAGCTACGGTGACTCGTCGCTCCCGTCGGGCGGCAGCCCCGTCGTCGTCAACACCACCCGCGCCAACCGCATGCTGGCGTTCGAGAACGCGACCGGCGTGCTCCGCGCCGAAGCGGGACTGTCGTTGCTCGATCTTCACCGCACGCTCCTTCCCCGAGGCTGGTTCGTTCCCGTCACGCCGGGCACCCAGTTCGTCACGCTGGGAGGCGCCGTCGCCGCCGACGTGCATGGCAAGAATCACCACGTCGACGGCTGCTTCGGCTCGCACGTCAAACGCCTCAAGATGCGCGTCGCTGATGGCCGCATCGTCGAGTGCGGGCCGGACCTCGAGCGCGAGCTCTTCCTCGCCACCGTCGGCGGCATGGGCCTCACCGGGCAGATCCTCGAGGTCGAGTTCCCGATGGAGCGCATCCCCACGCCGTGGATCTGGCAGGAGTCGGAGCGCGTCGGCGACATCGACGAGTACATCTCGAAGCTGAAAGAGGCCGCCGGGAAGTGGCCGATGACGGTCGGGTGGATCGACTGCCTGTCTGCCGGCGCCAACATGGGCCGCGGCATTCTGATGAAGGGCCGCTGGGCCCACTCACACGAAGCGCCGAACCGCTTTCCCACCGAGCCGCTCAACGTCAGCTTCCCCTTCGAGGCGCCGGAGTGGCTGCTCAACCCGCTCTCGATCAAGGCCTTCAACTTCGGCTTCTACTGGAAGCACCTGCCGAAGAAGCGCGAGGGCCTCGTCGACCCGTTCACCTTCTTCTGGCCGCTCGACTTCGTGAAGGACTGGAACCGCATGTACGGGCGGCGCGGCTTCACCCAGTACCAGTGCGTGCTCCCGAATGAGGCGGGCCCCGGCGCGGCGCGGCGGTTCCTCGAGGTGCTCACCAAGCGTGGCGGCGCGAGTTTCTTGTGCGTCATCAAGGACTGCGGCGCCGAGAGCCCTGCGTTCCTCTCGTTCCCGAAGCCCGGCATCTCGGTCGCGCTCGACATCGCCATTCGCAACGACACCCAGGCGCTCGTCGACGAGCTCAACGAGCACGTGCTCAACGAGGGCGGGCGCATCTACCTCGCGAAGGACACCTTCACCCGGCCCGAGCACTTTCGCGCGATGGAGAAGCGGCTGCCGAAGTTCCTCGAGGTCCGCGAGAAGTGGGACCCGGAGCGCCGCTTCCGCAGCGCGCAGTCGGTTCGGCTCTTCGGAGACCCGGCATGAGGCGCGTCGCCATTCTCGGAGCCACCCGCGGCATGGGCCGCTCCCTCGCCCGCAAGTTCGTCGAGCGCGGTGACTTCGTCGCGGTGCTGGGGCGGGGCGATGACGAGGTGAAGCGGAGCGTCGCGGATCTCGAGGCACGCGGCGTTCCCGGCACGCGCGTCGTCGGCGTCGCCTGCGATCTCGAGCACACCGACTCGTTCAAGCCCGCCCTCGAGCGCGCCGAGCAGGCCCTCGACGGCCTCGACACCATCGTCGTCACCGCCGGCGCCTTCGCCACCCAGGAGCAATTGGAGCGGGACCCGGCGCTCGCCGCGAAGGTGCTCACCCTCGACTTCTCGAACACCGTGCTGTTCTGCGAAGAGGCCCGCAAGAAGCTGTTGATGCGAGGCGGCGGCACGCTCTGCGTCTTCTCGTCGGTCGCGGGCGATCGCGGCCGCTCACCCGTCATCATGTACGGCGCGGCCAAGGCAGGGCTCTCGGCCTACCTCGAGGGCCTCGATCACAAATACCGCAAGGAAGGCCTCGTCACCGTCTGCGTGAAGCCCGGCTTCGTGCGCACCGGAATGACCGAGGGCCTCAAGGCGCCGCCGTTCGCTGGCGAGCCTGAAGCGGTCGCAGAGCTGGTGCTCCAGGGCATCGATGACGGCTCACCCGTGGTGTACGCGCCGGCGATCTGGCGCGCGGTGATGACGGCCATCAAAGCGATGCCTCGCTTCGTGATGCGCCGCGTGAAGTTCTAAAAGACGACTCAGCGCTTCCGGTCGCGGACCACGAGGACGGGGCAGGGCGCGTGGTGCACGACGCGATCGCTGACCGAGCCGAGCAACCAGCGTGTGCCTGCGCTCAGGCCGCGAGCGCCGATGACGATCACATCGACGTTCAGCCGGTCCGCCAGCTCGCAGATCACGTCGGCCGGCGCGCCGAGCTCCACACGCGTGTCGACGGGCACTCCGGCGTCATGCGCGAGGGTCTTCAGCTCTGCACGGGCGCGCTCCAGATCGGCTTCGGTGCGCGGCGGTGACGTCATCACATAGCCAGAGAGCGGGCCGACGGGAATCACGGGCGGCGACTCGAGCACGAAGGCCAGCGTCACCTTCGAGTTCGTCTGCCGGGCGAGCCCAAAGCCCTGGTTCGCGGCGTGGTGAGACGAAGCAGAACCATCGATCGCGATGAGGAGATGTTGGACCATGGCCGATGAGGTGAGCATGGCTCGTGCCGCCTGCCCGCCTGCCGTGCCGTGGGCTGCGCGTGCAAACCCAGCGAGGCCTCCCGAGGCCAGCGCAAACCGTGCGTCTACTTCTGGCGCGAGAGCTTCACGCTGCCTGTCCAGTCGGTGCCCCCGTCGAGGCGAACCGTCAACGTCTCGAAACCACTTCGAGACAGCGTGATGATGGTGATGGTGCCTGCAGGGTTGTCACCGGCCCAGGGCGTCTGGCCGACCGGCTCTCCGTTGACTTCGATGGCCGCTCCGCTGGGCGTCGACTCGATGAAGAGGGTCCCGTGGGCGACGGCCTGCGCTGGTGCGGGCAGTCTCGAGACGCCAAAGACGACGAGGCCGGCGAGTGCCAGGGCGCCGATGCCGAGCAGCAGCCTCATTCCGATGGAGCTGCTGCTTGCCGCGGCGGGGGGGACGGCTGGCGCGGGGAGTTCGATCGCGACGGCCAGTGGGTCGACCTCGATGCGGTCGAAGCGCTCCTGCATGCGGGCTGGCGGTGACTCCACGGCCGGGCTCGACTGCTCCTCTCCAGATCGCAGCGACGAGCGAGGCTTCGGTTCGCGGACGAGCGCGAGCCTCGAAACCAACGTGTCTTCGAGCCCCGACTCGAGCTGCGTGTTCGCGGCGTCGACGATGCGCGGGCGCTCGGGAACATCGAGCGCGTGAAGCGACCCATCTTCGGCCAGCTCGGCGATCGGCTCGAAGGTGCTGGGCTCGACGTACGGCGCGAGACTCGGAACCGCAGAGAGCGACGGCGTGCCAGCAGCCGTCACGGTGTGCGCCTTGATGCCGAGGTCGTTCAGGATTCCGCCGAGGTCGGTCGAGCGCAGCGGCGCGCCGCTCCACGAGATGAAGTCTTCGAGCTGTCGGCCGAGCTCGTGGCCGTCAGCCCAGCGCGCGGAGAGATCCTTGCTGAGGCATTTGGCGACGATCTCCGCGAGGGCGATCGGGCAGTCGGGCCGCAGCTCGTCGACGCGTCTCGGCTTGCGATGCACCGTGGCTGACGCCAGCTCGGCTTCGGTCTCGGTGGCGAACGGCTTCTGGCCGGTCAACAGCTCGAACATCGTGACGCCGACGGCCCACAGGTCGGCCTGTCGGGTGACGGGCTCCCCCATGATCTGCTCCGGCGCCGCGTAGCCGATCTTCCCTCGAAACGTGTCAGCGGCCGTGAGCTGCACCTCGCGCTCGATGCGCGCGATGCCGAAGTCGGCCACCTTCACCGCGCCCGATTTCGAGAGCAGAATGTTCTCGGGGCTGATGTCGCGGTGCACCAGGTTGAGCGACGCGCCCTTCTCGTCTTTGAGCTCGTGCGCAGCGTGGAGGCCCTCGCAGACCTGTGCCATCAACTTCGCCACCAGCCGTGGGTCGAGCTTCTTGCCCCCGACGATCGCTCGCACCACCGAGCGCAGGCTGGCGCCGTCGACCAGCTCCATCACCAGCACCAGCGAGCCGTCGGGCTCCTGACCGAAGTCGAACACCTGGAGCAGGTTCGGGTGATCGAGCCGCGCCGCGATGCGGGCCTCGGCCTTGAACAGCGCCTCGACCGTCGAATCGCCGGCGAGCTGCGGGAGGATTCGTTTGACGACCACCTGCTTCTCGAACCCGCTCGGCCCCGACGCGCGCGCGAGCCACACCTCGGCCATGCCTCCGGCCCCGAGACGCCCCTGGAGCTCGTAGCGCTTGAGGACCGTCGTCATCGGGCTCCCTTCTTCGGCACCAGCGTGACGTTCAGGTGTGCCTCGCTCGCCCCGCGGAGCATCGTCTTGCGGGTTTGATAGCCGCTCAACGACAGCGTCACTTCGGTGTCGAGCAGGAACGGGTTGTTGCCCGCCCACGGCGTCTTCCCGAGCTCGAGCGCGCCAGCCCGAATGGTCGCGCCCGGTGGCTCACTGGTGATCACGATCGGCGGGCCGGACAGCGCCGGGAGCGCGTCACGGAGTTGGTCCGGCAGCTCGATGGTGGGGATGCGCGGCGCGCTGGCGGGCTTGATCATCATCGCGGTGACGGCGATGCCGACGCCTGACAGCACGAGGGCGATCAAGGCGACGGGCACCCACCGCCGCGACGGGGTCAGGTCGGGGCGATAGGCGGTCGGCGCCGCGTCGCCTCGTGGCTGCGGCTTTCTCGCCAGCTCGAGTGGCGGCTCCGGGGCGACGGCTTTGGCGGGTGGCGCCGGTGCGGGCGCGGGTGCAGGGGCGAAGCGACCCTCGACCGTGCCATCGGCTCGCAGTGACGGGCCCCCGAGGAGCTCGGGCTCGCAGCCGTCCGAGTCGGGATGACCGTCGTTCACGCCGGGCAGTGTGCCTCACCGGCTGCCCGAGGCGAAGCGCTCAGGCGGCGTCGGGCAGGGCGTGTCGTTCGCACAGCTCGCGCAGGTACTCCCAGTTGAAGATGCCGGTGCGGTGCAGATCGCCGAAGGTGAACGAGAGCGCGTAGTTTCCCGTGGGGACGATCTCGATGATCTTCATGTCCTGCGCGATCACCTCGACGTCGTAGGTGCGCTTGCCGCTCCACTCTTCGACGCACTCGGCGCATGGGCAGTATTGGCGCAGCACGCGCGAGGTGACGCGGTGCCGGGCGCCGTCGCTCCACGTCAACGACAGCTCGCGCTGATCGGCCGAGAGCTCGACCCCGGTTGCCTGCGGGTTCTTCTTCGCGGGCTTGATGCTGTCCCAGAAACTCACGGCGACTCCTCTTCGATGAAACTGACGATGGCAAAGGCGAGCTTCTCGACGAACCCTTCGACGAGGACTCCCGGCCTGGGCGTCTCGTCGGCGAACAGGCCCTCTTCGTATTCGACGTCGAGCGCGAACGGCTGCCGCTTCGGCGAAAGCCCGGTGAAGTTCACCGCGAAGTCCGGCTGGGTCGCGTACTTCACCAGCCGCTGCTGTAACGCCTTCGGGTCCACCGACACCTTCTCGAGGAGCCCCGACACGCGCTCGGTCTCCTCGACCGGAAAGGCGGCCAGGATTTGGAGCGGCAACAGCACCAGTCCGAAGGCGAAGGCCGTGTTCTTCAGCGTGCGATCGCTCTGAACGATCTCGTTCTTGTCGATGACGGTGCGAACGACGACGGCGCTCCTCGTGACGGTCGGCGCGGCGCCAGGAGCCAGCACCGTCCAGTGGGGGCGCAGGGCTGCGATGGCCGGCAGCAGACGCTCGTGAATCGCGACCATGATCGGCGGCCGCGCAAACAGCGGCTTCTCAGTCACTGTGCGGGTGACGACGACTGGCGCCTGCCCCAACGCGGAGCCCAGGCCGCTCGTGTCGACGAGGTCGGTGCGCGTCGACGTCTTCCACTCGGCGCGATCGAAGAGCGGCTCGATCACCACGACCCGGGGCGGGCCGGCCTCGACAGGATCTCGCGGCGCGCGCTCCCCGATGAGGTGAGCAGTGGCGCACCCCAGGCAGTGAATGGCGCAGACGAGGGTCCAGACCAGCTTCATCAGGGCTCCGTATATGCCCGATTCCGCCGCAGTGGTGGCCGGCCTGCAGAGAGACTTGTCTGGCATTTCGGCGTGTGTATCGAGAGCGGAATGTTCCAGCCTCTTGTCAGTCGCGTGCTCACTGGCGCAAGGTACGCTTCATGCCTCTGGGGGGCCTGAGATTCATGGACTGGCGATCGAAGATACCCTTCTCATCGAAGAAGCGGGCCGAGCTTTCTCTGACACCGGAGCAGCTGACGCAGTTGGCGAAGGTGTGCCTCGACGTTCAGGGGCGCACGATCGAAGCGCTCAGCACCGTCGGCGTCGGCCAGAAGCAGAACACCCAGCTGCGTCACGAGCTCTTCATGACGTGGCTCATCACCTACCACGTGACGACGCTGCCCAACGGCATCGAGCACCACCTGGGCGTCAGCTACGACGGCACCATGCCGCCCGAGCTCCGAGACGCGATCCTGAAGGACGCGCTGCGCCTGCTCGCCTACTGCGTGCGCGTGTGCCGATTGACGACGACCGCGCCCTTCGATGTTCAGCCCTCTGGCGTGGCCGTGCGTCGCGTGCTGCTCGCCGACCAGTCGAAGAAGCTCAAGCGCTCGCCTGACGTGTGCCCTTCGCCCGACGGCCTGGCGGCGTTGTGGACGGCAGCCTGCAGTGAAGCCGCGCCGCTCGAGTCGCGCTTGAACCAACCGTTCTCGTCGTCACCGTCGTCGCTGCGCCCCGCGCAAGGCTGAACGCGGCGTGGGGTTGTTCTCTGAGTTCGCCTTTCGCGCGCGCGCCGCGGTGCAGTGGTCGCTGCCCCCCTTCAAGCGGGTGGTCTCGTTCGAGCAGGTGCGTGCGTCGTGTTCTGCCGTCGCGCGGCTCGACGATCTCAGCACACGCTACGATCTGTCGGCCTGGAGCCGGTTCTGCAACCGCCAGGACTGGCGCGAGAGCCTCTACGTTCTCGACGTGCTCGATCGGCTGCTCCCGAAGTCGTTGCCTGCGGGGCGAGCCCTCGACGTCGGCGCGAAGAACGGCGCGATGCTGCCTGGGCTGGCGACGGCGACGCGTCGCGGGTGTGATGCCGTCGAGCTCGACGCGCACCGGCGCTACCTCTGGGGCAGCACCCGCCGGGTCTACGGCGAACGCATGGCGCGCGCGTTCCCAGACTGCCGCTTCATCGCAGGCGACGTGCGGACCCTCGAAGGGATGTACGCCGTGGTGACCTGGTGGCTTCCGTTTCTCACGCCCGCGCCGCTCGAGGCGTGGGGGTTGCCCAGCCGATTCCTCGCGCCGCTCGAGATGCTCCGCCACGTGACGCAGCGCCTCGTTCCTGGCGGCGTTCTCTTGATCGTGAACCAGGGAGAGGCCGAGGCCGGGCTCCAGCGGCAGCACCTTGAGTCGCTCGGGTCGAAGGCGTCGGCCCTGGGCCGAATCGAGTCGCCGTTCTCTCCGTTCAGCAAGCCTCGTTTCGGCTGGCTGGTGTTCTGAACTCCACGAGCGCCCTGAATTTGAGAGAGTACCCACCTTGGCTCAGCGCTCTCCACTCACCGAGTACCAGTCGCTCCAGCACGCCGCTCGGAGCCGCCCTCTCACTGCAGACGAGACGCAACGCCTCGCGCTGGTTCGCGACGTGCTGCTCGAGCTCGGCTCGCTTCCCCGCGAGGGCGACAAGCACCCCGTGCGTCCTGCACGCGTCGTCCAAACGCTTCAGGTGACGTTCACCAGCAAAGAAGCCGTCACGCAGTCCTACAGCAAGGACATCGCGAGCGGCGGAGTCGCCATCACCACCCACCAACCGCTGACCGTGGGCGAAGCGCTTCAGCTCGAGGTCCACCTGCCAGACGGAGCACAACCGCTCCGGGTGGCAGGAATGGTCATCTGGGTGCGCGGAAACACCGCAGGCGTCTCATTCGGGCAGCTGGGTGCGTCTGAATCGAGCCGTCTGAAAGACCACTTGCTGACCGACGAATCGCTGCTCAGTCGAGTGCGTTCGGCGCTCGGCCCCAGGCGCGAGCCCTCACCTGCCATGGCGACGCCGTTGCCCGCACCACAGGCGCCGCAGCGCCCTCCCGTCGACTCACGCCCTGGTGTCCTGGTTCAGCTCAACGACACCGCGATGGTGCCGCTCATTCTGGAGTTGCTCGACCACATGGGGTTGCGCGGCATGACAGAGCGGGCCCCTGGCACCTCGGCGCCCGCGATCGCCGCGGTGGAAGCAGGGCTGGCGCAAAAGGCGCTTTCGGGGCTGCCAGCGATTCCTGTCGTTTGCATCAACGCCAGTGGGCCTGAGGCCTTGATGGGCTGGTTGGCGAGCCGAGAGGTCGTCGGCTTCGTCAAAAGACCCGCGTCGGCTGCAGCCGTCGTCGAAGCTGTCCGGTTGGCGATGACTCGGCCCGCACCGGAGCGCTGACTCAGGGTGTCACCGCGCTCGAACGTACCCACTCACAGCGCCTTCGCGCTCACGGGACTGCACAATTCGACGAGGACACCGTTGGCGTCACGAACGTAGGAAATCGTCTGTGTTGGAGCATTCGCGCCCTCGACGTGTGAAAGGCCTGGAGACCTCCACGGGCGTCCCGAGCGCGCGCGTTCCTGTACACCCCAGTCACCACTACGCACTTCGCCCGGGTGCAGGCGGGCGTGGTGGTCGGCCTTACGCTTGGAACCGGGCTCCGGTGGTGCGCCCTGGCCTTTCTTGAAAGTGGTTTTCGCGTGTCGTCAGATGCCGAAGAATCAGAGCCGACGGTGATTGAGGGCGGGCAGCGACTTTCTGAGCCGGGCAAGCAGGGCGTGATCGAACTCGGCCATCGCCAGCCCTTCACCTTCACTCGCACGCGCCGTCACCAGGCCCCACGGGTCGACGATCATCGCGTGGCCCCACGTCATTCGATCTTTCGGGTGCCGGCCCTGCTGCGCCGGCGCGATGACGTACGCCTGGTTCTCGATGGCGCGCGCGCGGAGCAGCACCTCCCAGTGATCCTTCCCCGTCGCCAGCGTGAACGCGGCGGGCACGGTGAGCAGCACGGCGCCGGCTTCGGAGTGCTTCCGGTAGAGCTCCGGGAAGCGAAGGTCGTAGCAGACCGACAGCCCGACCTTGCCCAGCGGCGCGTTCGCCACCACGACCTCGGTACCCGGCGCGACGGCTGACGACTCCCGGTACGTCTGGCCGTCACCCACCTCGACGTCGAAGAGGTGCATCTTGCGGTACACTCCCAGCCGCGCGCCGTCAGGCCCGAACAGCACCGAGGTGTTGAAGAGGCGGCCTCCCGGCGCCCCCGCCTCGAGCACCGAGCCGGCCAGGAGCGTGATGCCGAGCTCCCTGGCCAGCGCCTGCATCGTCGCGAGCGCCGGGCCCTCGAGCGTCTCGGCGTTCTGATCGCGCTCCGCCTCGGGGCCCATCCACGCGAAGTTCTCTGGCACCCCGACGAACGACGCGCCCCGGCTGGCCGCGCGCCGGATGAGGGCCGTCGCCTTCGCCACGTTCTCGGCCTTGTCGGCCCCGCTGGTCATCTGAACGGCGGCGATCACCTGGGGAGGGAGGCTCATAGGCTCGTTTTATCAGTGTTTTCCGGCCCGGCCCGCCGTCGATGGCGTCGGGCCTTCGAGCGTGCGGGTTTACATGCCCCCACCTCCTGTCGTAGGAGGCGCCGTCACTTTTGCGCAGTCTCGAAAGTGGGCCGGTTGGCCCACTTTGCGTTTCTGGAGTCGAACCGGAGTCGAACACCGTGGCCGAGAAGAACCAGACCATCGAAGCGCGAGCACAGAAGGTGTGCGAGCCGCTCATCGCCGCCGAGGGCCTCGAGCTGCTCGACGTGGAGTTCGTGCGTGAGCACGGCGAGTGGGTTCTGCGCCTCTTCATCGACAACCCGAAGGGCGGGGTCGGCGTCGAAGAATGCTCGACGGCCAGCCACGCGGTCGACACGGCGCTCGACGTGGAAGACTTCATTCCCCAGGCGTACTCCCTCGAGGTCTCGAGCCCCGGCGTCAATCGCCCACTGAAGAAGCTCGAGCACTACCGGAAGGCCATCGGCCAGAAGGTGCGCATCAAGACGTTCGGGCCCTTCGGCGAGCCGCCCCGGAAGAACTTCCTGGGGGCTCTCAAAGAGGTGTCAGGCGACGCAGTGGCCGTCGACGTCGATGGCGCCGGGCTCTTCACGATTCCCCTCAAGGACATCGCGAAGGCCAACCTCGAGTTCGAGTTTTCGTAAGTCGGTCTGCAGTGCACATACAGGCCATCACCCGATGGCCGTGGAAACGAAAGGTCTCACATGACTCCCGCCGCGCCAGTTCGCCTCGATGACGTCCTCACGCAGGTCGCGAAGGACAAGGGCATCGACAAGGGCATTCTGATTGCCACCCTCGAAGACGCGATGAAGACCGCGGCCAAGAAGCACTTCGGCCAGGATCGCAACCTCGAGGCGAAGTTCGAGGCAGAGAAGGGCGTCGTCGAGATCTTCCAGGCCATTCAGGTCGCGCAGCTCGTCGAAGACCCCATGCAGGCCGTCAACCAGATCACCGTCGAGCAGGCGCAGTCGCGCGGCATGGAGGTGCAGCCGGGCGATGAGCTCGTCTTCCAGATCTTCTACCGCGACGAAGACGCCGCCGAGGCCAAGGCGCAGGACGAGCAGTACGGCGACATTCTGGGCCTCAAGACGTTCCGTCGCGGGTTCGGCCGCATCGCCGCGCAGACCGCCAAGCAGGTGCTGCTGCAGCGCACGCGCGACGTCGAGCGTGAGAACGTCTTCAACGAGTACAAGGATCGCAAGGGCGAGATCGTCACCGGCATCGCCCGCCGCCTCGAGCGCGGCAACCTCATCGTCGATCTCGGTCGCGCCGAGGCCGTGCTGCCCGTGCGTGAGCAGGTGCCCCGCGAGGTGTACCGCCCGGGCGATCGGGTGCAGGCCTTCGTGCTCGACGTGCTCCGCGAGGCCAAGGGCCCTCAGATCATCCTCTCGCGCGCGTCGGTCAACCTGCTCACCAAGCTCTTCGAGATGGAGGTGCCCGAGATCGCCGAAGGCATCGTCGTGATCGAGGCCGCTGCGCGTGAGCCGGGCCGCCGCTCCAAGATCGCCGTCTCGAGCCGTGATGGCGACGTCGACCCGGTCGGCGCGTGCGTCGGCATCAAGGGCAGCCGCGTGCAGGCTGTCGTGCAGGAGCTGCGTGGCGAGAAGATCGACATCGTCGAGTTCGACGAAGATCCCGCGCGCTTCGTCTGCGCTGCGCTCGCGCCCGCCGAGGTCAGTCGCGTCATCATCGACGAGGCCAACCACGCGATGGAGATCATCGTGCCTGACGACCAGCTCTCGCTGGCCATCGGCCGCTCGGGCCAGAACGTGCGCCTCGCGTGGCAGCTCACCGGGTGGAAGCTCGACATCAACTCCGAGAGCCGCGTGAAGGAGATGCGCGAGTTCGCCAGCCGTTCGCTCGGTTCGCTGCCCGGCGTGTCCGAGATGCTCGTCGAGACGCTCTACGCGCACGGCTTCCGCATGGCGAAGGACGTCGCCGACGCCAACCCCGAGGTGCTCGCCCAGATCCCCGGCGTCGACGCTGCCCGCATTCCCGCCATGCAGGAGACCGCGAAGTCGCGCATGGTGAACGACTCGGTCGAGCTCGAGCACCTGGAGCGCGAGCGTGAAGCCCGCCGCCTCGAGGAGCAGCGCAAGCACCCGGACGATCTGTCGCAGGACGAGCGCCTCATTCGCGTCACGGGTATCGGCAGCTCGAACCTGCAGGCCTTCAAGCTCTCTGGCTACAACACGGTCGAAGACGTGGTGAAGGAAGCCGACCTCACGCGCCTGGGCAACGTGGCCGGCATCGGCATCAAGAAGGGCCGGCAGGTGAAGAGCGCCGCCGAGCGCTACCTGCAGGAAGAGGCGAAGAAGCGCGCCGAGCTCGACGCCCTCAAGGGCAAGGCCCCTGAGGCGGGCATTCTGGGGTGACGGTTCCAACCGACGAAAGGCCGGGGCCGGTCCGTACGTGCCTCGGGTGCGGGAAGAAGCAGCCCAAAGGGCTGCTCCATCGACTGGTGCTGAACGCGAAGCACCAGCCAGTGAGTGACACGGCACAGACCGCCCCTGGCAGGGGGGCATATCTCTGTGGTCCGGGCTGCCTGAAGGCAGCCGTGAAGAGGAAGGCCTTCCAGCGGGCCTTCAAGCAGTCCGTCGAGCTGGATGTGCCCACCCTGGAGGAAGTCCTGCGAGAACCCTGAAGCGACGAAGTCTGAAGTCCAATCCCATCGTCCATCACGGCTCGACGGCGTGGAGCGCGTTGCTCCCCCTCGAGTCGACAGGTCTCGCAGCGACTCGGCACGCGCAGTTCCGCGGGTGTCGTTCAGGTCACACTCACACGTTCGGTGAGAGAGGGTTTGAGCCCTTTCTTCCTACACACTTCTGAAGTACGGGGGCGCCAATGTCGAAGAAGCGCGTTCATGAAATCGCAAAAGAGTTGAAGGACAACCACGGCATCGAGCTGGACAACAAGGCCATGGTCTCCACGCTGGCCGGGCTGGGGTACGACGTGAAGTCGCACTCGTCGTCGCTCGATGACGACGAGGCCCGCGAGGCCGTCAAGAAGGTCGTCGACAAGCTCAAGCCCAGGGCCGCGCCGCCAGCGGTGGCGCCCAAGGGCGTCGTCGTGCGCCGTCGCATCGGTGAGTCGCTGCAGACCACGACGATGCATGCGAGCACGCCTGCCGAGATCGCGGCCCGCCCGCCGGCGCCGCACGTTCCTCCGCCGTCCGAGCCTGTCGCCGCCGCGCCCGTCGAGCCCCTTGTGGCTCCCGTCGCTGCGCCCGTCGAGGCCGTGGCTGCGCCCGCGCTCGTGAACGTGCCCCCTGACACCCAGAGCCCCGTCGCCACTGTGCTGCCTCCTCCTCCTGCCTCGGCGCCTCGCCTGCCCGTCGCTGCGCCGATCGCTGCGGCTCCGGCGTCGGCCCCTCGCGTCGCGCCGCCCGTCGCTGCGGCGCCGCCTGTCTTCGTGCCGGTGGCTCGAACCGTCTTCACGCCGGGCCAGCCGCGCTCTGGCGTTGCCATCACCCCGCGCAGCTCGGCGCCCCGTCCGGGCGTCACCATTCGCCCCGCCATTCCGGCTGGCGCGACCGCCACCGGGCCGACCACGCCCATCATGCCGCCCCGGTCGCTGGTGCCGACGGCGACACAGGCCGTGCTCGTCAGCCGCCCGCTCATCGCCGTCAAGCGCGTGACGCCGACGACGCCCTCCGCGAGCCGCTACCCGATGGCTCCGGGCCGCAAGGCGACGGCGGGTGACGAGAAGGTCTTCCGCGTCGTCCCCAACCAGTTCGCTCCGGGCTCGAAAGAGGCCACCGCGCGCGAGAAGGAGCGCGGCCGCGGGACGGGCAAGCGCGAGAAGGACAAGGAGACCACCAGCACCACCGACATTCGCGAGATCATCTTCGGCCGCACCGCCATTCCCGTGCGCGGCAAGAAGAAGAAGCCGACCAAGAAGGGTCAGAAGACCCTCATCACCCAGATGGCCGAGGACAAGAAGGTCATCAAGGTGCAGGACGGCATCGCCGTGAGCGATCTGTCGCAGCGCATGGGCATCAAGACCTCGGACATCATCAAGAAGATGATGGCCGGCGGGAAGATGGCCACCGCGAACCAGATGGTCGACCCCGAGACGGCTGGCATTCTCGCCGCCGACTACGGGTGGACCGTGAAGAAGGTCGGCTTCGAGGTCGAAGACTTCCTCCCGAAGGTCGAAGAGAAGCCCGAGGACTACACCTCGCGCCCGCCCGTCGTGACCGTCATGGGCCACGTCGACCACGGCAAGACGTCGCTGCTCGACGCGATTCGCCAGGCGAACGTGGCTGGCGGCGAAGCCGGTGGCATCACCCAGCACGTCGGCGCCTACACGGTGAAGTCGTCGGCCGGTGAGATCACCTTCCTCGACACGCCTGGCCACGAGGCCTTCTCGGCCATGCGTGCCCGCGGCGCGAACGTCACCGACGTCGTGGTGCTGGTCGTCGCAGGCGACGACGGCGTCATGCCGCAGACGAAGGAAGCCATTCAGCACGCGCAGAAGGCCGAAGTGCCCATCGTGGTGGCCATCAACAAGATGGACCTGCCGGGCGCCAACGTCGACCGCGTGAAGAAGGACCTCGCAGACGCTGGCCTGCTCGCCGAAGACTGGGGCGGCGAGGTCATCATGGTGCCCGTGTCGGCCAAGACGCGCCTGGGCCTCGATCTGCTGCTCGAGAACCTCGCGCTGCAGTCCGAGGTGCTCGAGCTCAAGGCCAACGCCGGCCGGCCCGCCATGGGCGTCGTGCTGGAGGCCCGCCTCGAGAAGGGCCGTGGGCCCATCGCGACCGTGCTCGTGCAGGAAGGCACCTTGCGCAAGGGTGACGCCCTCGTCAGCGGTGCGCACTTCGGTCGAATTCGCATGATGATCAACGACCGCGGTCAGACCATCGACGAGGTGAAGCCCGGCTACTCCGCCGAGGTCATCGGCATGTCGGGCGTCCCCACGGCAGGCGATCTCTTCAACATCGTCGCCGACGAGAAGGCCGCCAAGCAGATCGCCGATCACCGCATCTTGAAGGCGCGCCAGGCCGAAGCCGGCAAGACGTCGCGCGAGACGCTCGAGGACCTGCTCGCCAAGCAGAAGGTCGCCGAGCAGAAGGAGCTCAAGATCGTGCTCAAGGCCGACGTCTCGGGTTCGCTCGAGGCCGTGGCCGATGCCATCAACAAGCTCTCGACCAAGAAGGTGAAGGTCACCATCGTGCAGAAGGGCGTCGGCATGATGACCGAGACCGACATCAACAACGCGTCTGCGTTCGGCGCGATGGTGTTCGGCTTCAACTCCCGCCCCGAGTCGGGCGCCGAGGCGGCCGCCAAGCACCTCGGCGTGAAGTGGGACACCTACGGCATCATCTATGAGCTGCTCGAGGTGGTCATCAAGCACATGGAAGACCTGCTCGAGCCCATTCGCACCGAGAAGAAGCTGGGCAAGGCCGAGGTCCGCAACCTCTTCAACGTGCCCAAGCTGGGCACCATCGCCGGCTCGGCGGTGCTCGACGGCATCATCAGGCGCAACTCGTACCTGCGGCTGTTCCGCGCGAACAAGCAGATCTACCAGGGCAAGATCGCCAGCCTGCGCCGCTTCAAGGACGACGTGAAAGAGGTCGCGGTCGGCTTCGAGTGCGGTATCGGCATCGACGGCTTCAACGAGCTGCAGCCCGGTGACGTGATCGAGGCCTTCGAGATCGAAGAGACGCGGCCCAGCCTCAGCTGACGTTGGTGTTCTGGGGTAGGCGCCTTCTGTCGAGGCGCCTGTCTCTCACGTCGTCAGGCTCATCGAGGTCGCTGTTCTCTGGAGTGCGTCATGTTCGTCTGCGTCGCCCGAGTGACCATCGACATCCCCGCGGCGGGCTCGCTCAAGGGCAAGCGCCAGGTGCTCCGCCGCGTCACCGACCGGGTGAAGGCCAAGTTCAACGTCGCGGTCGCCGAGGTCGACGACAACGACGTGTACACGCGCGGGGTCATCGCGCTCGCGGTGGTGGGCAACGATCGCCGCCACGTGAACGAGATGATGGACAAGATCCTCCAGTACATCGAGGACATGTACGTCGCGCCGGTCGCGCACCGGGAGATGGAGATTCTCGCGTTCGGTGATCAGCTCTTCGCGCGCGGCGGCAACGACGACTACGAGCTCGCCAACCTCACCATTCCGCGAGGGGAGCGCTCGCTCGCCGAAGCCGAGGGCCTCGGCGACTGGGAAGATCGTCACGCAGGTCAGCCGCCGGTGCCCTCGGCGTCCGCTCCACGCAAGGGCCCAAGGGCGACGGCGCCGAGGCCGTCAGCGCCCACCAACCTCTCGCTCGAAGACGCCCGCGCGCTGGCGCGGAGCCTTCGGAACCGGCGAGAGTGGGAACGTTCGCACGACGGCGACGAGGAGTAGGACATGGCATCGAAGGTCAGGCCGGAGCGTGTGGGGCAGGAGATTCAGGCGGCGGTCGCCGACATGCTGATTCGCGGCGATCTGCACGACCCGCGCATCGGCTTCATCACCATCACCGGCGTGAAGGTGTCGCCCGATCTGCGCGTCGCGCAGGTGTACTACTCGATGATCGGCACCGACGAAGAGAAGCTGAAGACCAAGCAGGGGCTCGAGGCGGCCAAAGGCTACGTGCGCCGCGAGGTGACGTCCCGTGTGCAGCTGCGCGTCTCACCCGAGGTCTTCTTCACCTTCGACGGCTCGCTCGAAGAGGGCGACAAGATCGAACGCCTCATCAAAGAGGTGAAGTCGAAAGAGGGCTGGTAGCCCGCGCGTGAATGGCGTGCTCGTCGTAGACAAGCCGAAGGGCCCGACGTCGTTCGACGTGGTCCAGACGGTGCGCCGGGCCCTGAAGGTGAAGAAGGCGGGCCACACCGGCACGCTCGACCCGATGGCCACTGGCGTGCTGGCGATCTGCCTCGGCGACGCGACGCGCATCGTCCAGGTGCTGACCGACGGTGACAAGGGCTACGACGCGACCGTCAAGCTGGGCGTCACCACCGACACGCTCGACGCCGAGGGCAAAACGCTGCTCACCCGCGCGGTGCCGGCGTTGACGCGCGACGGGCTCGAGGCGGTGTTCGCGAAGTTCCGCGGGCCGCAGCTCCAGACGCCGCCGATGTACTCGGCCATTCGCAAGGACGGGAAGCGCCTGTACGAGCTGGCGCGCGCCGGTGAAGAGGTCGAGCGTGAGGCGCGCCCGGTGACGGTGCACGCGCTGACGCTGAACGACTTCTCGTCAGACGAGCTCAAGCTGTCGGTGCGCTGCAGCAAGGGGTTCTTCGTGCGCACGCTCGCCGCCGACATCGGTGAGGCGCTGGGCTGTGGCGCGCACCTGACGGCCTTACGGCGTACGCAGAGCGGGCCGTTCTCGATCGCCAGGGCCGTGCCGTTGGCCGAGCTCGTCGAGCAGGGCGTCGCGGCCGCAGCGGGCAAGCTTGCCACGCTCGACGAGTCGCTCGCGTTTCTGCCCGAGGTGAAGACGACCGAGGCCGAGGCCGAGCGCGTGAAACACGGCGGGGTCGTCGAGGTCGCCAGGCCCGATGAGGCGATGGTTCGGGTGACGGCGCCGACGGGTGAGGTGCTGGCGCTCGCGGAGCTTCGCCGCGGCCGGCTCGTCTACAAGCGCGTGCTCGCCAATCAGGCGGAGTGACGCGTCTCCCGGGGAAGGACCCGCCACGTCGTGGGCGATCTGTCAGCTTCGCGCGACTCAACTCATTGAAGCTCCTCATGGCGTCGATGTGGGTTCGTGTCATGAGCTCTGCCGAGAACACCGCACGGCGTAAATCCTGTTCGCGAAGTCCTCCCACGTCGCTCAATCGAGTCGCGCGAAGATGAGAGCATGAACCTCCGCATTGGTCACTCTGGACAGAACGTTCTCACCCTCCAACAGAAGTTGAACGAGGCCGGTTTCAGCCCTGGCCCGCTCGATGGCGCTTTCGGGCCACGCACGGAGCGCGCGCTGCGCTCGTACCAGGAGTCGCAGGGCCTTCAGGTCGACGGCATCGCGGGGCCGGCGACGGCTGGCGCGCTCGGCATCTCTGGCTTCGACGCGCGGCCGCCTCGCGTCGACGGCACCACCGACACCTCGGGCGTTCAGCCGCCCAACGGTCGCGGCACCGGCACCACGCAGGAGTTCCTGTGGAACGCGATGGGCCAGCGCGGCAAGCCGTACATCTTCGGCGCCGAGGCCAGCCCGAACAACGACAACCCGGCCGCGTTCGATTGCTCCGAGTTGATCGAGTGGGCCGCCCGTCGCGCGGGCGTGAACTTCCCCGACGGGAGCGCCGCTCAGATTGCCGCCACGACGCCGATGTCGGTCGAAGAGGCGCTGCGCACCCCGGGGGCGTTGCTCTTCCGCGCGGGGAACCCCCCGGCGACCCCGAACCACATCGCCATCAGCCTGGGCGACGGCCGCACGATGGAAGCGCGTGGCCGCCGCTTCGGCACCGACATCTTCGACGACGCCGCGAGCCGTGGGTGGACGCGCGCGGGCACGATCCCCGGCCTGTCCTGAGCCGCTGAACGTCTGGCCGAACACCGACGCCGACAGTGCCGATGTGTCGACGAGGCCTTCGTCAGCCGAGAGACAAACCCGCTCGTGACAATTGCTCACACGTGGGGCGGCTTCCGCCCCAGACGTGACTCTCGTTGGCTCGTCAGATGGCTTCGGACACCGAGGCCAGCAGGAACTCATGCGTCCGCATCGCGGGCGTCACCGTCTCGGCGTCGTTCGCGGCGTCGCGCTCGACCGACAGCGCGTCGCACTTCGTGAACGCGTCGGCCACCGACTGGTTGAACCGGAAGTTGTTCACCGGCGCGACGATCTGGCCGTTCTCGATGAGGAACGTGCCGTCGCGGGTGAGGCCGGTGAGCAGCAACGTCTGCCCGTCGACCCAGTTCGTGTACCAGACGCGGCTGATCAAGACGCCGCGCGTGATGCCTTCGAGGAGCTTCGCGCGAGGCGTGGTGCCTGCTGCGAGTTCGAAGCCTCCATGCCCGCCGATCGGCTCACGCTTCGTCTTCGCAGCCCAGAAGCGCGAGGCCCCCAGCGCGTCGATTCGGCCCGCGGTGATCCACGGCTGCGCCTGCAGGGCCCTGCCTTCACCATCGAACGGGAGCATGGGCGTTCGGGTGTTGCGCGGATCGCTCCGCAACGTCACCAGCGGTGAGAAGAGCTGTTCTCCGACTCGGCTCGAGCCCGGAGCCTTCGAGAAGAACGAGCGCCCCTCGTCGGCCACGCGCTGATCCATCGAACTCAACAGCGACTCGGCAAAGTTGGCGGTCGCGGCGGGCTCCAGCACGACGGTGTATCGGCCGGGCTCCAGCTTGCGTGGGTTCTCGGAGCGCTTCGCCGTGTCGCACGCGTTCTTCGCGACGGCGCGCGCGTCGAGCCCCTCGAGCCGTCTTCCATAGAACTGGCCGCGACCGGAGCCGGTGCCCGAGGGCGTTCTCGCGGTGACGGTCAGCTGCAGCCCCGTCGCCGGGTGCACCTGGACGAGGCCGGCCGACGACGCCTTGCCGACGAGCCCGCTCCACTGAAACAGAAACCCGGCGGCCGACAGCGCGAGCTCTCGCCCCGGCGCCAGCGCGTCTTTCACCAGCCCTGCGCGACCCTTCGCGTCGAGCGCGTCGACCTTCGGATCGAACGCCAGCTCGTTGCGGACCACCTTCTGCGGCCCGAGCACCGGCATCAGCTCAGGATCCTCAGGTGCCAGCTTCGCGAGGCGAACCGTGCGCTCGACCATCGCCGCGATCGACGCGTCATCGGTCTGGTTGCTCGAGCTCGTCGCTGCCTTGTTCCCGAGCTGCACCGAGAGCGTCAGCGCGGCCTCGTCGACTTCTCCCGCCGTCGTCACCTCGTTGCGGGCAAACCGGACGTGCGCGCGCTTCGAGGATTCGAGCCCGACGAAGACCTCGGCCTTCGGCTCCAGCTTCTTCGCGGCCGACAGCACCTTCTGCATCGCCAGGCCCAGCTGCTTCTCGGAGAGGGGCATGGCTCAGGCTCCCTTCTTCGTGCGCGTGTTGATGACCGAGATCTTCTTGAACCGGGTCGGTGGGCAGCCGTGGCTCACCGGGTTCGACTGCGCGGGCTCGCCCTTGCCGTCATCGAAGGCCGAGCCGAGGCGGAACTCCTGCTCGCCGCCGATGAGGTCGCACGCGTTCCAGAACTCGAGCGTGTTCGACTGGTAGCCGACGTCGCGCAGGGCGCGCGACACCTTGCCCTTCTTCACCTCGTAGAACATCTGCCCGGTGAACTGGAAGTTGAAGCGCTGGTGATCGATCGACCAGCTCCCGTTGCCGAGCACGTAGACGCCGTCGTCGGTCGCGGCGATCAGGTCCTTCACGCCGAGCGGCTTGTCACCGGGCTGGAGCGAGACGTTGGGCATGCGCTGGAAGGGCACCGACGCGTGGTCCTGCGCGTACGAACACCCACGCGACGCCTTCTCGCCAATCCACGCGGCTTGGTCGCGGGTCGTCTGGTAGCCAACGAAGCGGCCCTTCTCGACGAGGTTCCACTTGCCCGTGCGCACGCCGTCGTCGTCGTAGCCGCAGGTGGCGAGGCCTCCAGGCGTCGTCTTGTCGGCATAGAGGGTGACGATCGGCGAGGCGTACTGGAGCGTCTTCAACTTGTCGGGCGTCGCGAAGCTGGTGCCGGCGAAGTTCGCCTCGTCTCCGAGCGCGCGATCGAGCTCGGTGGGGTGGCCGACGGACTCGTGAATCGTGAGCCACAGGTTCTCGGGCGAGAGGATGAGATCACGCCTGCCCGGCTCGACGGGCGCGGCCGCCAGCTTCTCGCGCGCGTCCTCGGCGACCTGCTCGGCGTCTTCCACGAAGCGAGACTCGGCGAGGTACTCCCAGCCGGCCTGCCGCGCCTGCCCGTCCCACCCGCGTGAGACGAAGTCGCCGTCTTTGACGAGCGTGACCGAGTACGACGGGCCGATGCGGGTGATCGCCTGCTCGATGAGCGCGCCGTCGGTGCTGGCGAAGAGCTTCCACTCGAGCCTCGTCGACAGGTTCACCGACGAGAACGACGTCACCTTCTGCTTTCGCAGCGTGTTCGAGATGCCGAGCAGCAGCTCGAGCTTGTCGGCGACGGGGATCTTGAAGGGGTCCTTCTGCATCGGTGTCTGCCAGACGTCGACGTGCGCAGGTTCGAGCGCGAGCTCGATGGGCTTCGCGCGCAGGCTGGCGTTCGCGGTCGCGATGCCGAGCGCCGTCTGGGCGACGCGCTTCACCTCACCCGGGTCGACGCGCGCCGTCGCGGCAAAGCCCCAGGCGCCGTCCTTCAGCACCCGAACGCCGACGCCGTACCGCTCTGAGTCAGCTGCGCCGGCGGCGTGATCGTCGCGCACCGACACGTTCTCTTCGCGACGTCGGTGAATGCGCACGTCGGCATAGGTCGCGCCGCCTCTGCGCGCCGTCGAGAGCGCGGCGTCGACGACGGCGAGCAGCAGCGGCTCGACGACGAGGCCACGGGCCTCTGCCAGGCCGCTTCGGGACGCGATGACCGACGCGGCCACGAGACCGGTCGAGGTGAGAAACTGCCTTCGGCTCCAGGGAGACATTCGCGCAAGGTGCCACGACCGCGCGGGACTGTCGGTAGCCTTTTCAGGGTGTTGTCCCGAGGTCACGGACGTTTGTCAGGGCCGCCGATGACGCGTCGGGCCGGGCGTGAGTCACGTTTGCGCAACAGGGGGGCCTTGCGTGTAAAACCGTCAGTCTTCCACTCGCTGTCGAGGGGTTCCCCGAAAAATGCCCGGTCCGATCTCGAACAACCGCGTCACCACGCCGCAGACGACGTCCACCACCACCACGACGCCGAGGCCGGCGACTCCGGTCGCGCCGACCACGCCGACGACGCCTGGCTGGGCACCGGCTGCGACGACGGGCGGGCGCGCGCCGCGAACCGGCGACGCGATGTCGAACCGCATTCAGATTCCGCAGAGCGCGCCGATGCACAGGAAGGGCACGGCGACGTTCGAGGGCGCGAAGCTGAAGCCCGAGGTGCTCCAGAACTCGTTCGGCGGCATCAAGGCCGAGGACTTTGGCAGCACAAGGGTGAAGCTCCCCGGCATGGGCGGGCCCGGCAAGGAGTTCACCGTTCGCGACATGCAGTACGATCTCGGCGGCGGCAAGGTCGGCATGCGCCTGGTGCCCGTGAAGGACAACGATCCCGCCGGCAACAAGGCGATGGACGATCTGATTCGCAAGGAGTCGAAGCTCGGGGCCAACGAGCCCATCTTCAGCCTCATTGCCTACATCAAGCCCGATAAGCACGCCGGCTCGATCAAGGAGCTCGGCGACACCATGCTGAAGACCGAGATGGGCAACACCCATACCGGCGCGTACGTGGGCGGCGGCAAGACGACCAACTCGCCAGAGACGTACCACGGCAAGACGTGGGAGGTGAAAGGGTACCCGGCCAACGTGCAGGTCATCTCGCTCGCGGGCGTGCCACAGGGCGAGCTGAACAAGAACATGCTCGCGGCCGATAGCGTCATGAACGCCGGCGTGAAGTTCCCGCCCGACTACAAGAACGACCCGTACAAGACGGTCGATCTCAACACGACGCTGATGTTCTACCGCGACTGGATCAAGGGTGAGTCGTACCTGAAGGACGATCCGAAGTGGCACACGTACTGCGCCGAGCACAAGACGATCGTCGTCAACGTCGGCCTCAACGTTCCGCACAACGAGAACGCGTTCAAAGAGATCTTCGGCGCCGACGAAGGCAGCAAGCTGTGGGGCCAGTTCAAGGAGAAGTTCGAGGCCGCGAATGGCCGCCCGTTCACCGCGGCAGAGGAGACCCACTTCGAGCCGTTGTGGAAGAAGGAAGGTCTCAAGCCGGAGCAGATTCGTGCCCCGAGCAAGGCCGAGTACGACGCGCACCAGGCGGCCCGCTTCGATGGCACGCTGAAGTCGGGCGCGTACCAGGGCTACGAGCCGTTGCCGGTGGGCCGCGCGCTGGCGTGGAAGCCCGAGTCGACCGCCGATCTCGTGAAGAACTTCATGGAGACCTACGCGCCGTTCAAGGAAGTCGGCGGCGTGATCAGCTCGGCCGCGATCTTGAGCTTCAAGCCCGTCGTTCAGCAGCGCATGGGCATCAGCGACGACGAGTTCATGAAGCTCGCGAAGCCGCTGCTGCAGGAAATGATGGCCGCCGAGGCGCTCGCGCGGGCTCCGACGGACCCGGCGAAGCTGCCGGAGTGGTCGCAGAAGACGACCGGTGCGCTGTACGTCGGCCTCGGTGGCAAGCCTGAAGACTTCGCGCCTGGCGGCACGGTGAACCCGGCGCTGATGGGCCTCGCGAAGGAGCTGATGGGCAAGGTGCCGAACGCGCTCGCGCAGTTGCCGAAGGTGGCGACGATGGAGGCGGGCAAGCGCAACGACTACGCGAACGGGTGGATGCGGCGGAACATTCAGGACGAGCTCGCGGCCGCGCGTGGCGCGATGGTCTCGGACCCGGGCAAGACCGAGTACTACTCGCCGCCTGCCGTCACCAACCGGGTGGTCAACGGCATCGTCGACTCGAACCGTCACGTGAAGATTCGGGTGGTGGCCACGGCCGTCGACGCGAGCGAAGTGCAGTAAGCGTCTCGCAGTGATTCTGGCCCGCGTTCCTTCTTTGGGGCGCGGGCCTTGTCACGTCAGGAGGACGAGATGCCCGTGTGGAAAGCGACGACGGTGGAGGTGGTCGATGGCTCGATCGTCGAGTTGGAGGTCGACGCGATCGTCAACGCCGCGAACGCAACCCTGGCTGGCGCTGTGAACTCAGCGAGCGTCGCGCGGGCACCAGATGGCGGCCGTCGAGTCACCGAAGGCGTCTCCGCGTCCCTCGAGGCACTCGATGCCGACCCACGCTGAGATGAGGGCGTCGAGGGTGTCTTCGAAGCGCTTGAGCGAAGAGAGCGTCGGCACCCAGCGGGGCAGTGGCACGTCGACGTTCTCGATTCGTGCAGCGAGCGCGTTGTGCATCAGTCGGAACTCGCGGAGCAGCAAGTCGACGCGCTCCGTCGGGCTCGCTTCCGGCCAGTACTGTCGGCTTCGAGATACTTTGTACGGCACGCGGCGGTCGCGACCGAGCAACACGAGCAGGGCAGGGTGCGGGTACACCTCGAGCAACGCGCCTTCGACGGAATCGCCAACCGCAGCGACGCGATGGCCGAGCTCGCCGAAGCCCTTCGTCAGCGCAGCGCCGATTCGCCCCGGCCGCTCGGGAGACGGAGAGTGGGTTCCGCAGCCGGCCGCACCGAAGCGACGTGAGACGGCATTGTCTGCTTCCCGCCGAGTGACGATCGCCTTCTTCGACACCGGCATGTCGACGGTGATCGTGAGGCTGAAGTCATGGCGCGCAGGAAGAAGGGCGACGGCAGCCTTCTTCAGGGACTGTGGGTCGGGGCTGCCGGCGTCGAGCGGTCCGCTCCAATCGACCGCCGTGCCCTTCAGTGCGAGCGCAATGAAGGACGCGTAGCTGGGAGCCGCAGCAGCGCACGCCCACCCACCGTCCGTCTCGGCGACGAGCGCGACCCCACTGGGCTGGCCCGCGGTCCACGCTGCATCGATGCCCAACACCGCTCGCCGCTTCACCATCGCGCCATGGTGCTGGCGGAGAATCGACGCCGCCATCCTGTTTGCTCGTTCGGTACGCCACGCCGCCGCTCGGGCAGGGAGGTCGTGAAGACGGCGGTCCTCGCTCAGGTCCTCGGCGCGTCACCTGCGTCAGCCGCCGTCGTCTCACCACCAGCCCGCCTCAGGCCCAGCGACTTCATCTTCTTGTAGAAGTGCCCGCGCTCGAGATCGAGCAGCCGCGCCGCTTCGGTCGCGTTGTCCTTCGTGAACGACAGCGCGCCGAGAATGATCTCGCGCTCCGCTTCTTCCACCTGATCGCGGAACGGCTTGTCAGGCCGGAAGCGCATCACCGGCGCCGCCACCGGAACCGGCGTCACCGGCACCGCGATGTTCATCGGCGCGCTCGTCACCACCGGCGTCGACGACGGCTGAACCGGAGCGGACTCGACCTGCGCCACCACCACCCTCCGCCGCGGCCACATCGCCTCGACGTCGGTCATCGTCACCAGCGGGCCCTCACACAGAATCGCGAGCCGCTCGACCAGGTTGCGCAGCTCACGCACGTTGCCCGGGTAGTCGTGCTCGAGCATTCGCTGCAGCGCATCGGGCGCGACGCGCAACACCTTGCGGCCGTTCTTCCGGCACGACTCCTCGAGGAACGCGTCGATGAGCACGTGCAGATCGTCTTTGCGCTCACGAAGGGGAGGCGAGTGCAGCTGCACCACGTTCAGGCGGAAGTAGAGATCTTCGCGGAACTTCCCGTTGCCGATCTCTCGCTCGAGATCCTTGTTCGTCGCGGCAATCACACGCACGTCGACCTTGATCGTCTCGCTGCCGCCAACGCGCTCGAGCTCGCCCTCCTGCAGCACCCGCAGCAGCTTCGCCTGCATCGCCTGCGGCATGTCACCGACCTCATCGAGGAACAGCGTGCCTTCGTGCGCGAGCTCGAACTTGCCGCGCCGCGCCGCCAGCGCTCCGGTGAACGCGCCCTTCTCGTGGCCGAACAGCTCCGACTCGATCAGCTCGTGCGGCACCGCGGCGCAGTTCAACTTCACGAACGGCTTGTTCCGACGCTTCGACTGCTGGTGAATCGCGCGCGCGATCAGCTCCTTGCCCGAGCCGTTCTCACCCGTGATGAGCACCCGCCCTTCCGACGGCGCCGCCCGCTGAATCACCCCGTAGATGCGCTGCATCGCCGTGCTCTGCCCGAGCATGTCGAAGCGGCCGCTGTCGGCTTTGAGCTCCTTCAGCTCCTCGACCACCCGCGACAGCTCGAGCGCGTTGCGCAGCGCCAGCAACAGCCGATCGCGAGAGATGGGCTTCTCGAGGAAGTCGCGCGCGCCGAGGTGCGTCGCCTTCACCGCCGTCTCGATCGTCCCGTGACCGCTCATCATGATCACCGGCAGGTCGGGGCGGAGCACCTTGATCCGCTCGAGCGCCGTCAGCCCGTCGAGGTCGGGCATCTTCACGTCCATCAGCACCACGTCGACCGGCTTGTTCGCGATGACGTCGAGCGCCAGCTGGCCGCCGGCCGCGAGCTCCGTCTTGTAGCCCTCGAGCTGCAGCGCCTGGTTCAGCGTGAGGAGGATGTTCTTTTCGTCGTCGACGATGAGGGCGGTGGCGGGCATGCGGTCTCCGAACAGCAGGGTGTGGTCATTCTGCCGCGCTTTGAACGCTGGCAGGGGTTCCCTGTGCAATGTGGCTGCCGAAGCCCACTCCTTCACTTTTTCCGGGAAGAACCGAAGGTTAAAGATCGTTGCTCCCCTTGATCCGTCACTGTAGGAACCGGACGCTGTTGGGCCCACAGCCACCCCAGGGGAGATGACGTCATGCGCAATCTGACCGTTCTGCTGTTCGTCGCTGCAACGCTCGCGCTGACTGGCTGCCCTCCCACGTACCCGAACTGCAAGAGCGACGAGAACTGCAACGAGAAGGGCGAGGTCTGCGTTCAGGGCCAGTGCCGCGAGTGCGCCGCCGACGAGAACTGCAAGCCGGGCTTCGTGTGTGACACCAACAAGTGCGTTCCCAAGCCCGAGTGCGGCCCCGGCACCGGCCCGTGTGGCACTGGCAAGAAGTGCTCCTCGGGCAAGTGCGTCGTCGACCCGAACTACAAAGCTGAAGGCACCTGCACCGCGAACGAAGACTGCCCCTCGGGCCAGGAGTGCAAGGCTGGCCGCTGTGCCTCCGTCGAAGTGAAGGGCGCCGCCTGCACCTTCGAGCCCGTGCGGTTCGAGTTCAACGAGTTCAACCTGACTGGCTCGGCGCAGTCGACGCTGGCGCAGTACGCCGACTGCATCAAGAAGGGCGCGCTCCGCTTCACGCTCGAAGGTCACGCCGACGAGCGCGGCACCGAGGAGTTCAACATGGTGCTCTCGCAGAAGCGCGCGGCCTCGACCCGCAAGTACCTCATCGATCTCGGCGTGCCCGCTGGCTCGCTCGACACGGTCGGCTACGGCGAGAACAAGCCGGTGGCGTCGGGCTCTGGCGAAGACGCCTGGGCGGCGAACCGCCGCGTCGAGTTCAAGAAGAAGTAGGCTTCACGGGCTCGAGCCCATCCGTCGCAGCGTTGCGAGGGCGCTGGAGCGACGGCCAGGGCGCCGCGAGGAGCCGCTCGACCTGCGCGACGAACGTGGGATCGCCTGGGCTCCCGTCAACGAACTCGGCAGTCGTCGACGACGCAGCCGAGACAGCGACCAGCGCGTGCTCGTACCGCTCCCGCGCCGAGTCGCCACGAACGAGCACCGTGAAGTCCGACTCCCGCTCGAGGAAGGGAAGGTCGGGCACCTCGAACGACTTCGACTTCACGTGCAGGCGCAGCGGGCCTTCGGGGAGCTGCGCAGCAGGGCGAGGCGGAGCCAACGCCGCATGAAGCAGGGCTTCTTCGACCTCTTGCAGCGGAAGCGACTGCGCGGTGGTCGAGGTGAGCACCCGCTTGGTCGTCACCGACGCGGTGCGGGGCGGGAGCGATCGCACGAGCGCGTCATCGCCGGTCACGAACAGGAACGGTGTCATCGCCGCGGCGCAGAGATCGAGCAGGAAGTCGGTCTCGGAGATGAAACGTCCATCGAGCTCCCAGGCCAGCCCGACATCGAGGGCGTGGCTGATGAAGCCGGGAACACCGCCCGCCGCGTGCATGCCGAGCGCTGCGACCGCCGACACGCCGGAGAAGAGCCTCCGATCGAACGCGTCGTCCCTGAAGTCGTGACGCGCGCGCGGGTCGAGGGCCGAGAGCACCAGGTTGGGTTCCTCGGTGCCGTTGCGGTGACTGTCCGAGACGATGAACTCGGTGAAGCCCTGCTTCGACAGCCCGACGATCGCCAGGTTCACCTCGTGCGTCGCCCTCAGCCGCGCGCCCTGCCACGCCGCCTCACCACCGATGAGACAATCGACGGCGTCAGCGCCGTGAACGCCTTCGAGATCGGTGACGAGGAGCGCGCGCATGCGGCGACTGTACTCGCGCTCGCCTCAGTTGGGGTTCACGACGCGGCCGGAGAAGAGCGGCACTCCGGTCTTCACGTCGCGAATGAAGAACAGGAACGGCCGGTCGATGGTGACGGGCCGGGGCTGGGGAGGCGCTGAGGTGGCGAAGACGCCGAAGCCCGTGGCCGCCGCGGCCTCGGTGCCGCTCTCGTCGAGGATGATGATCGCCTGGTGCACGGCGACGCCGACGAAGAGCGAACGGTCGCCCGTCATGCCCGAGAAGTCGGCCTTCGACTCCTCGAAGGCGTCCGTCATACCCAGGGCCTTCAGGTCTTCGGTCAGGTCGAACCGGGTGTCGAACTTGAACTTCGGCATCTTCAGATCGAGCGGCTCGGCCCTGAGCGCGTCGGTCAGCTTCTTCAGCTTCCCGGCATCGAGGTCCTGCACGACCGCGCCGAACTTCCCTGTGGGCGGAGCCACGATGAGGAGCGAGACGTCCTGCCCGTCGTAGAGGATCTCGACGATGTCGGTACCATCGACGACCGCGGCTTTCGCGCCGAGCTGCGAGTTGCGCATCATGGAGACGGTGGGCGTCGTGCCGTCGAGCAGGGTGAACGGCGCAGGCGCGGTGTTGGCCTTCGGGAACGGCTGGTTCCACGCGGCGTTGAAGTACAGCGTGTTCACGACCGCGAGCTTCGCGCCGAGCAGGGAGCCGGGCGCGAAGAGGTCGGTGATCTTTCCTTCGGTGCGCTGGCCCACCCACGAGTTGATCGACGCGCGCGCCGCGTCGGTCGAGAAGTCGAGCAGGCGCAGGCCCGAGCCGTACTCCTGGGCGAGCGTGTCGAGGTAGGCGGGCTCGAGGTGCTGCCCCTTCTGCGCGAACAGCTGGTTCGTCACGACGAGGCGAAACGGCTTGCCGTCCTTGCCCTTCGCGGTGGCGCCCCGCGTCTCGAGCGCCGCTTCGAGGGTGTTCATGGCCCGGTGATGCCGGTCCTCCGAGAGCGTCTGCTGGAGCGCTTTCTTCATGCCCGACAACGTGTCGTTGCGCGCGCCAGCCTCGAGCATCGAAGCGGCGGAGGTGACGCTGTACGCCGAGAAGATGAAGTTGCCGTCGGGGTGCCGGGCCAGGAGCGCCAGGCTGAGCGCGTTGGTGCTGGAGGCGGCATCGTCGATGTCGGCGTCTGGCGCAGCCTGGGTGATGCGCTGGGCCTTCGACGCAACTTCTTCGCCCGGCGGCGCGAGTTCGCGTGGGTCGGAGCAGGCAACGAACAGCGGAAACAGCAGCGCGAGGGAGGTTCGGTTCATGGCGGCGTGTTTTGCAAAGCCGTGGCCACGGTGCCGACGGCCCTGATCGCCGTGAAAATCTGAGGAGCACCGGGCGCTCGCGTCGCGCCGCGGCGGGCCGCCTATTTCAGAAGTGCGAGGAATTCGGCCTCGTTCAGCACCCTCACGCCGAGCTCCTTCGCTTTGGTGAGCTTCGAGCCGGCCTCTTCGCCTGCGACAAGAAAGTCGGTCTTCTTCGAAACACTGCCCGACACCTTGCCTCCGCGCCGCTCGATGGCTTCCTTCGCTTCGTCACGGCCCATGCCGGCGAGGGTGCCGGTGATGACGACCGTCTTTCCGCTGAACGCTCCGGCCGCGACGATCTCGGGCGGCTTCGGCTTCACGCCTTCTTTCCGCAGCGCGTCGACGACGGCGCGGTTCTCGGGCTCGTCGAAGTAGGTGCGAATCGACGACGCCATCTCGGGCCCGATGTCCTTCACCCGCTGCAGCTCTTCGAGGCTCGCGTTCATCAGCGCCGGCACTTCGCGGAAGTGCTCTGCCAGCGCCTTCGCCGTCGCCTCGCCGACGTCGGGAATGCCGAGCGCGTAGATGAAGCGGCGGAGCGTGGTGTCCTTCGAGCGGGTGATCGCCTCCAACAGCTTCTGCGCGCTCTTCTCGCCCATGCGCTCGAGGCCGGTGAGCGTGTCGAGATCGAGCTCGTAGAGATCGGCGACGGAACCGACGAGCTTCTTCTCGACCATGGCCTCGCACAGCTTCTCGCCGAGGCCGTCGATGTCCATCGCGGTGCGGGTGGCGAAGTGGCGGAGCCTTCCTGCGAGCTGGGCCGGGCACGCGCGGTTGGTGCAGCGCGCGATGGCGCCGTCTTCTTCCTTCTTCACCGCCGCGTCGCAGATCGGGCACTTCGTGGGGAAAACGAACTCCTTCTCGGCGCCGGTTCGCTTCGAGGTGATGACCTTGACGATCTCGGGGATGACGTCGCCGGCGCGGCGCACGAAGACCCAGTCACCTTCACGCACGTCTTTGCGGCGCAGCTCGGCTTCGTTGTGGAGCGTCGCGCGAGACACCGTGACGCCGCCGACGAAGACGGGGGTGAGCTCGGCGAGCGGCGTGATGGCTCCGGTGCGGCCAACCTGCACGAGAATGCGCTCGACCTGCGTCTCCAGCTCTTCGGGCGGGAACTTCCACGCGACGGCCCACCGCGGGCTCTTGGAGACCTGCCCGAGGCGGGTGCGGAAGTCGGTGCTGTCGACCTTCACCACGAGCCCGTCGATCTCGTAGGGCAGGGCGTGACGTTCGGCGAGCAGGTTGCTCCACGCGCCCTTCACGCCGTCGAAGCCCTTCACCTGATACCGGCGCGGGTTCACCGGAAGGCCCCACGACGCCATCGCGTCGAGCTTCTCGACGTGCGTCTGAAACTCCCGGCCGTCGACCGAGCCGACCTCGTACACGTAGAGCGAGAGCGGCCGTGACGCGGTGACGCGCGAGTCGAGCTGACGCAGCGAACCTGCGGCGCTGTTGCGTGGGTTGACGAAGGCCTCTTCTCCTCGTGCGAGCAGCGTGTCGTTCATGCGCTTGAAGTCGGCTTTGCGGATGAACACCTCGCCGCGAACCTCGAGCAGCTTCGGGATCTTGTTGCCCGACAGCTCGATGGGCAGGTTGCGAATGGTCTTCAGGTTCTCGGTGACGTCTTCGCCGATGACGCCGTCGCCGCGCGTGGAGCCGCCGACGAAGTGGCCCTTCTCGTAGACCAGCTCGATGGCGAGCCCGTCCATCTTGGGTTCGCAGACGTACTCGACCTGCTCGGCCGTCATTGCTTTACGGATGCGGTCGTCGAACTCGGTGAACTCGCCGTCGTCGAAGACGTTGCCGAGCGAGAGCATCTGCTGGCGGTGCGTCACCTTCTCGAACTTCTCGAGCACGGCGCCGCCGACGCGCTGGGTGGGAGAGTCGGGCGTGATGAGCTCGGGGTTCGCGGCTTCGAGCTGCTGCAGCTCGCGCATGAGCGTGTCGTAGGCCGAGTCTGAGATCTCGGGCGCGTCGAGCGTGTAGTAGCGGTGGTTGTGGTGCGCGAGCTCCGCGCGGAGCGTGGCGACGCGTTCAGCTGGCTTCATGTTCGGCCCTCCCGGCAGGCCGCGGGTTGAAGCCGAGTCGGCGCGTTCTGTCTACGAGAAGGCCAGCCCCGCACCCGCTCGAAGCGTCACCGCTCCCGATGCGCCAGGAGCTCGCCGCCCGGGCCGCGCACGTCGACCGACATCGCCATCTGGCCCAGCGCGTGCGTCGAGCACGACAGGCACGGGTCGAAGCACCGAATCGCCGCCTCGACGCGGTTGAGCATGCCCTCCGAGAGGTTGGTGGGGTCCACGAAGCGCTGCGCGGTCTGTTTCACCGCGGCCTGCATGGCGTCGTTGTTCTGCTGCGTGGCGATGAGCAGGTTGGCCTTGAGCACCTTGCCGTCGCCGTCGACCTTGTAGTGGTGCCAGAGGATGCCGCGGGGCGCCTCGCAGAAGCCGATGCCTTCGCCGTGGTTGGGCTGGGCATGGCTGCGCACCCGCGTGCCGTACAGCTCGGGGTCGTCGAGCAGCTCCTCGATGCGCTCGACGCAGTGGAGCATCTCGATGAGCCGCGCCAGGTGGTAGTGGAACGACTTCGAGACGATCCCCGCCTGGCCCAGCGCGCGGAAGTCCTTCAGCTCGACATCAGCTCGTGGCGTGCCCGCGTTCTTCACCACGTTGAGCCGCGCCAGGGGACCCACGCGGTACATGCCCAGCTGCTCGCCCAGCGGCGTGTAGAAGGTCGGCTTGACGTAGGTGTAGGGCTCGGCGACCTCGCTGACCCAGCCGGTGTACTTCGTGGGGTCGAGCGCGTCGGCGACCACCGTGCCGTCCGAGGCCACCACGCGCACCGCGCCGTCGTAGAACTCGAGGTTTCCGTTCTCGTCGACGAGGCCCATGAAGAGCGAGGGGAAGTCACCCATCGCGTCGATCTCAGCCTTTAGCGGCACGAACGACTTCTTGAGCCAGGTCAGCGCCATGGTCATCGACTCGTACAGCTCGGGCAGCCACGGCTTCAGCTCGTCGGCCGCTGCTTTCGGGAACACCGTGGTGACCCCGCCCGGAACAGACCAACCGGGGTGCACTTTGCGGCCCCCGACCAGCTCCACCGCGCGCTGGCCGAACTTGCGCAGCCGAACGCCGCGGCGCACGAAGTCGTGGTGGGTGTCGGCCATCGCGAAGAGGTTCCGCGTCTTCGGGTCGGCGTCGAGACCCAGCAGCAGGTCGGGGCTCGAGAGGTGGAAGAACGAGAGCGCGTGCGACTGGAGAATCTGCGCGTACGAGGCGAGCCGTCGCTGCTTCACCGCGGCCGTGGGCACGTCGACCCCGAGAATGCGATCTCCGGCCTTCGAGGAGGCGAGCGCATGAGACACGGGGCAGATGCCGCACACCCGCGCCATGAAGCCGGGCATCTCGGACACCGGGCGCCCCTCGCAGAACTTCTCGAAGCCGCGGAACTCCACGATGTGGAACTTCGCGTCGCTCACGGTGCCGGCGGCGTCGACCTCGATGGAGATCCTGGCGTGGCCTTCGATGCGCGTGACGGGATCGATCAGGATTCGTTTGTTCATGACGTTCACCCGAACCTTCGCTCGAGCTTCGGCGCGCGGCCGTCCAGCAGCGCGGTGACGAGCTCCCAGATGCGATCGGCGCTGGGCGGGCAGCCCTGCAGGTAGTGATCGATCGTCACCAGCTCGTGCAGCGGCTTCACCTTCGCCAGCAGCTTCGGCACGAGGTCGTCGCCCACCGGTACGCCCTTCACCACGGCGACGGTCTCGCGGTACGCGCGGTTCATCACCTCGTCGACGGTGAAGGTGTTGCGCATCGCGGTGATGTTGCCCGACACCGCACAGTCTCCGAAGGCGATGACCAGCTTCGAGCGCGCGCGAATGGTGTGGAGCATCTCGACGTGCTCCACGTTGGCCACCGCGCCCTCGACGAGCGTCACGTCGACGTCGGGGAAGTCCTTGAACTTGGTGTCGACCAGCGGCGAGAGACAGAGCTCGACCTTCGCCGCGAGCTCGATGAGCCGCTCGTCGAGATCGAGGAACGACATGTGGCACCCCGAGCAGCCTCCCAGCCAGACGGTGGCGAGCTTCACTTTGGCGCTCATGGCTTCTTCACCCACTGGTGTCTCTCTCGTCCGTAGACGATGTACTTGAGGAAGCTGCGGTCCTTCTCCATCTCGCCTACGGCGCTGCCCTTGGTGAACAACGCGCCCGTCGGGCAGACCTGCACGCACTTGCCGCACTTGGTGCAGTTCTCCGAGTCGCCCCATGGCTCGCCGAGATCGGCGACGAGGTGCAGCTTCTCGCCGCGGCCCGCCATGTCCCACACGTGGGCGCCTTCGACCTCGTCACAGGTGCGCACGCAGCGGGTGCAGGCAATGCAGCGGTTGTGATCGAGGCCGAAGCGCTCGTGCGAGAGATCGACTTCGCGTCTGGGGTGCCGGTAGGGCACGCGCACGTGGTCGACGCCGAGGTACGCGGCGAGCGCCTGCAGCTCGCAGTTGCCGTTCGACACGCACACCGAGCACACGTGGTTTCCTTCGGCGAGCAAGAGCTCCATCAGCAGCTTGCGGTACTCGCGCAGTGTTTCGGTGTCGGTGCGCACCACCATGCCCTCCTCGATGGTCGTCATGCACGAGGCGCTGAGCTTGCTGCGGCCCTCGACCTCCACCAGGCACATGCGGCAGGCGCCCACGTCGGGGATGCCGCCCAGGTGGCACAGCCGGGGAATCTGGACCTGGTTGTGGAACGCGACGGTGAACACCGTGTCGCCCTCGACGCCGGTCATCATCTTGCCGTCGATGGTGAGGGTCTTGACGCTCATGACGATGCCCCTTTGGCGGTCGGCTTCATGCACGCCGCGAACTCATGCGGGAAGTAGCGCAGCGCGGTCATCACCGGGTTGGGCGCGCTCTGGCCCAGACCGCACAGGCTGGTGGCGCGCAGGAGATCGGCGAGCTTCTTCAGCAGGTCGAGGTCGGCCTCGGTGGCCTCGGCGTCGCAAAACTTCTGCAGCAGCGTGTGCATCTGCACGGTGCCGGCGCGGCAGGGCACGCACTTGCCGCACGACTCGTCCATGCAGAACTCCATGAAGTAGCGCGCGATCTCGACCATCGAGGTGGTCTCGTCCATCACGATGAGGCCGCCCGAGCCCATCATCGAGCCCACCGCCACCAGCGACTCGTAGTCCACCGGCACGTCGAGCAGGTGCTCCGGAACGCAGCCGCCCGAGGGGCCGCCGGTCTGAATCGCCTTCACTTTGCCGCCGCCGGCGATGCCACCGGCCATCTGGGTGACGATCTGCCGCACCGGCGTGCCCATCGGCACTTCGACCAGCCCCGAGTGCATCGTCTTGCCGGCCACCGCGAAGACCTTGGTGCCCTTCGATTTTTCCGTTCCGATGTTCGAGAACCACTCACTGCCGCGGGTGATGATCGGCGCGATGTTGGCGAAGGTCTCGACGTTGTTGATGAGCGTCGGCTTCTCCCAGAGCCCCTTCTCGGGCGGGTAGGGAGGCCGGGGCCTGGGTTCGCCGCGTTTTCCCTCGATGCTGTTGAGCAGCGCCGTCTCTTCGCCGCACACGAAGGCGCCAGCGCCGATGCGGAGCTCCACCTGGAAGCGGAAGCTGGTGTCGAGCACCCGCGCCCCGAGAATGCCTTCTTTCTCGGCCTGCTTGATCGCGAGCTGCAGCCGCGAGATGGCCAGCGCGTACTCGCCGCGCACGTAGATGTAGCCGTGGTTCGCGCCCACCGCGTAGCCGGCGATGGCCATGCCCTCGAGAACCCGGTGCGGGTCGCCCTCGAGCACGCTGCGGTCCATGAAGGCGCCGGGGTCGCCCTCGTCGGCGTTGCACACGACGTACTTCGTCTCGTTGAGCTGCTTGGCCACCAGCTGCCACTTCACGCCCGTGGGGTAGCCCGCGCCACCGCGCCCGCGCAGCCCCGCCTTCGTCACCTCGGCCACCACCTCGCCTGGCTTCATCGTCGTCAACGCGTGCGCCAGCGCGGAGTAGCCGCCCGCCGCGAGGTACGACTCCACGCGCTCCGGGTCGACCGTGCCCGCGTTGGCCAACACGATGCGCAGCTGCCCCGCGAAGAAGGGGTGCGTCTTCGGGTCCACGCGGCGCGCCTCGAGCGACGGGCTGGCGCTGGCCTCGATCAGGGCTTGCGCGTCGTCGGGCTTCACCTCGAGGAACAGCGCCTCGTCGCTCTCGCGTTTCACCAGCGGGCCCTTGCTGCACAGGCCCATGCACCCGGTGCCGACGATCTCGACCTGCGCCTCGACGCCCGAGGCCTTCACCTGCTGCTTGAGGCTCGCCCTCACCGCGTCGCCGCCACACGACTGGCAACCGGCGGCGGTGCAGCAGTGCAGCCGTTCGCGGAACGTCTTCTGTCGTTCGAGCTCGTGCTCGGCGCGTTCGCCGAGTTCATCTGAGGTCATCGTCATGGGTCGTTCCGTTGAAGGGCGTGCGTTTCAGACGCCGAGGTCGTCGAGCTTCTTGTCGAGCTCCGCCTTCGTCACTCGCGGGAGAATCCCGCCGTCGAGCACCACCGCCGGGGCCAGGCCACACGACCCGATGCATCGGGCCTGCTGCACCGTCAGCTTCGGCGTTTCACCCTTCGCGAGGGCGCGCTTGCAGCGCTGCGCCGAGGCCTCCAGCAGTTCCTTCGCGCCGGCCACGTAACAAGCCGTGCCGGTGCACACGAGCGCGGTGTGCTCGGCCTTCGGTTTGAGTGAGAAGAAGTTGTAGAAGGTCGCCACGCCCAGCACGCGCGACGGTGGCAGCTTGAGCTTCCAGGCCACGTCCTTGAGCAGGTCGACGCTCAAGTACCCGAACAGCTCCTGCGCGGTGTGCAGCACTTCAATCAACGCGTGTGAGGCGTACCCCTGCCTCGACATCGCGCGCTCGAGCAGTTTGACGCGGTTGTCTTTCACGGTCGGTGCCGTGGTCCCCATTTTCGACTCCGGAGGTGAGCCGTGAATGGCTCGCCGCCGAAGATTTCACGTGCTGTGCCGGGGGACGTCAGCCGTTGAGATCATTGAGCAATTCAGGTTTTGCGGACTGGAAGGCGGAACCCTCTGACGCAGAAATCACGCGCCCGGGTGCTCGCCGCACAACTTGCGTCGCCTCGCGAAGGCAGCGTTTTCAACAGCCCGCGGCGCGCCGACGACGCAGCGGCCATACGGCGAGGACGAGCAGCGGCCACGGGAGTGCGCTGCCGTTGCATCCGCAGCCGGTCGGGTTCAGGTCCGTCGCACCGCCACCTGCGGAGCCACCTGCCGTCGCGGAGCCACCTGCCGTCGCGGAGCCGCCAGCCGTCGCGGAGCCGCCTGCCGTCGCGGAGCCACCTGCCGTCGCGGAGCCACCTGCCGTCGCGGAGCCGCCAGCCGTCGCGGAGCCACCTGCCGTCGCGGAGCCGCCCGCCGTCGCGGAGCC